>JBGAFN010000020.1:0-76711 GCA_044227235.1 Marmoricola sp.
TCGGATGCGGTGTCGATGAAGACCCGGGCGGTGCGTGACGGGGACGACTGGGTGCTCGATGGGGTGAAGCGGTGGATCACCAATGCGGGGGTCTCGGAGTTCTACACGGTGTTGGCGGTGACCGACCCGGCGAAGCGGTCGAAGGGGATCACGGCGTTCGTGGTGGAGAAGTCTGATGCGGGGGTCTCGTTCGGGGCGCCGGAGCGGAAGCTGGGGATCAAGGGGTCCCCGACCCGGGAGGTGTACTTCGACGGTGTGCGGATCCCCGGTGACCGGATCATCGGGGCGGAGGGTGAGGGGTTCGAGATCGCGATGCGGACGTTGGACCACACGAGGGTCACGATCGCGGCGCAGGCGGTCGGGGTGGCGCAGGGGGCGTTGGACTATGCGTTGGCCTACGCCCAGGAGCGGACCCAGTTCGGCAAGGCGATCGCGGAGTTTCAGGGGCTGCAGTTCCTGTTGGCCGACATGGGCATGAAGATCGAGGCCGCCCGGCAGCTGACCTATGCCGCGGCGGGTCGCAGCGAGCGGGGGGATGCGGATCTGACGTTCTTCGGGGCGGCGGCCAAGTGCTTCGCCTCGGATGTGGCGATGCAGGTCACCGTGGATGCGGTGCAGGTGCTGGGTGGGTACGGCTACACCAAGGACTACCCGGTGGAGCGGATGATGCGTGATGCGAAGATCACCCAGATCTATGAGGGCACCAACCAGGTCCAGCGCATCGTGATGGCCCGCCAGCTCCTGGCCGGCATCCAGTCCCAGCTCCCCTGACCTGGCCCCTGGTTGGTCGAGACCCGGCCCCTTCGTTGGTCGAGTAGGGAGGGAGTCTGCGACCGACCGTGTCGAGACCCGGCCCCTTCGTTGGTCGAGTAGGGAGGGAGCCTGCGACCGACCGTGTCGAGACCTGGCCCCTTCGTTGGTCGAGACCTGGCCCCTTCGTTGGTCGAGTAGGGAGGGAGCCTGCGACCGACCGTGTCGAGACCTGGTGAGCGTCCCGCCGACCCACCACAACCCCTCCACAGGGTGCGGCCGAAGGCTCGTGTTCGAACACCTGTTCGAGTAAACTCGGGGCATGTTCCCGTTGACCACCGATGACCTGCCCGAGACCCCGGAGGCGTGCGCGGGCCGCCTGGAGGGCACCGTCATCGCGGCCCGGCTCGCCGGCGCCCGCCGCCTCCTCTAAGCCGCGCACTGGGTCGACCTGCACGCCCCCCACGCGCAGACCCCGGCCCGGCTCCGGCGCCGGGTCGGCGCCGAGGGCACCCCGCAGGTGGTGACCGGGGCGGGCGCAGAGCTGGCGACCCTGATCGAACGGCACCCGGTGGTCGGCGCGAACCTGATGCGCGACGCCGCGAACCTGCGGCACCGCCACCCCGCCTGGTGGGCCGCGGTGATGGGAGGCCGGGTCGAGGCCTGGAAGGCCGTCCGGCTGCTGCACCTGCCCGGCCTGGCCGACCTGACGGCCGACCAGGCCCGGGGCGTGGACGCTGTCACCGTGGAGGTCCTGGTCGGGTTCTCCTACGACCGCGCCGAGGAGGCCGTCCGGGCCGCGATCATCGCCGCCGACCCCGCCGCAGCCGAGGAACGCCGCCGGGTCGAGGCCGAACGCCGCTACGTCTCCCTGGGCCGCTCCACCGACCACGGACTACGCCACCTGATCGCCCGCCTCACCGCCCCCGACGCCGCCCGCCTCGACGCCCTCCTCGACGCCATCCTCGACACCCTCGCCGACCTCCTCCAGGACCCCGACACCACCGACCAGCAGCAAGAGACTCCAGAGGCCACCCACCAACCCGAACAAGAGGCCCGGTCCGACAAGCGGTCCGACAAGCGGGCCGACAAGCAGGCCGACAAGAACGCCCGCCGCTCCGCGGCGCTCGGGCTGCTGGCCAACCCAGCCGCAGCGTGCCTTGCCCTAGCCACCCGCGCCGACAACCCCGCCGCAGCGGCGTTGGCCCGGGTGCGCGAGGAGTTCCCTGAGGCCACCCTGGTCGACCTCGCGGCCGCAATGGGTCGGGCGCTGCGCGACCTCACCGGCCTGACCGGACCCCAGTTGGCGCAGCGGGTCGCCCCGAAGACCACCCTCTACCTCCACCTCGCAGCCGAGGCCGTGGCCGGGGTGCCCGGCACCGAGGTCGCCCGCGGGGAGGGCCCCCACGGTCAGAGCCTCGGACCGGCCACCCTGACCCAGGTCCGCGAGTGGCTGACCGGGTCCCGGGTCACCCTGCGGCCGGTGATCGACCTCAACGCCCAGATGTCAGCGGCCTCCTACGAGATCCCCCGCCGCCTGCGCGAGCAGGTCATCCTGACCCACCCCGTCGAGGTCTTCCCCTACGGCACCTGTCCAAGCCGGGCCACCGACCACGACCACACCATCCCCTACCAGCCCGACCAGCCCCACCAGCCCTACCAGCCAGAGAGCAGAGGCGGGCCGACGGCGACCGGGAACCTCGGCCCCCTGGGCCGCCACCAGCACAACCTCAAGACCCACGCCCCCGGCTGGGAACACCACCAACCCCTGCCCGGCCTCTTCCTCTGGAAGACCCCCACCGGACGCTGGTACCAGGTCGACCACCACGGCACCCGACCCCTCGGCACCCACACCCCACCCATCATCGAGCAGCAACGCAACCCCCGACCCACCCGCAGCCACGTCCTCACCGCCTAGGGCGGCGCACGCTCACGGATCCTCGTTCAGGCGCAGGGTCTGCAGCCGTCGCCCGGCGGCGAACGTCGCACCGACGGTGACGACGGCGAGCAGGACCAGGGCGACGGCGAAGCTCACCGCGGAGTCCACCTCGAGGGCCTCCGCGGAGCCGCCGAGGACCTGCGTCGCGACCGCCAGGGACCACTGCTGGACGCTGAGCGCCTGGGCGCCGGGCACGAGCCCGCCGACGAGGGACTCCCAGATGAGGGCGTAGATCAGGCCGATGACGACGGCGTTGCGGCTCACGACCGCCAGCAGAAGGAAGCCTGCGGCGTAGGCGATCCCGCCGACGAGGGCGGCCAGCGTGAACGCGACCGTCACCCGGCCCACCTCGCCGGTCAGCACTACGCCGGCCAGCCCGGTCGGGACGACGCCGAAGGCGACGATCACGGCGACCGCCACGACGAGCTTGGTCACGATGATCGAGTGGCGGTTCAGGGGCTTGGCCAGCAGGTAGACGATCGAGCCGTCGTCGATCTCCGGGCCGATCGCGCCCGTCCCCGCGACCAGGCTGAGCAGCGGCATCAGGATCGCGATCGCGAACGCCCCCAGCAGGTTCGGCGCCAGCGGGCCGTCGAGCCGGGTGGCGATCTCGCTGTCGAGGCCGCCGAGCACCCGGGCCAGCGTGCACAGCCCGAGCAGCGCCGCCGGGAGCAGGAGCAGCACCAGGGTGCGGTTGCGGGCCAGCAGGCTCCGGCGCGTCAGCGCGGCGACGGTCGCGTTCACCGCGACACCAGGTAGGAGAAGACGCTCTCCAACGACTCGTCGGCGGGCGTCACCTCGAGGAGCCGGATGCCCGTCCGCGCGGCCACCTGCGGGAGCACGTGCGTGAACGCCGCGAAGTCGGCCGCCTGCACCGCCACCGTGCTCGCCCCCGACGCGTCGGTCTCCAGAGCCACCGCAGCCGTGCACGGCTCCGCGATGAGGGCGGAGGCCAGGGCGCGGTCGTCGCTGGAGCGCACCGTGTACTGGTGCGGCCGCTGCGTCATCAGCCGCCGGATCTCGCGGAAGTCACCGGAGGCGGCGTGCCGCCCGGCGACCATGACCTCGATGCGGCCCGCGATCTGCTCGACCTCCTCCAGGATGTGGGAGCTGAACAGGATCGTCCGGCCCTGGTCCCCGAGCTCGTGGAGCAGCTCCATCAGGTGGAGCCGCTGGCGCGGGTCCATCCCGTTGAAGGGCTCGTCGAGCAGCAGCACGGTCGGGTCGTGCACGATCGCGGTGGCCATCTTGATCCGCTGCTTCATGCCCTTGGAGTAGGTGCGGATGTCCCGGTCCTGGGCGTCGGCCAGCTCCACGGTGGCGATCGCCCGTCGCGTCGCACCCTCGGGGTCGGCCAGCCGGTGCAGCCGGGCGTTGGCGAGCACGAAGCTCCAGCCGGTGAACGCGTCGTACATCTCCTCGCGCTCGGGCACCAGGCCGATGTCCCGGTAGATCTCCGGGTCGCGGTACAGCCCTCGCCCGTCGAGCGTGACCGTCCCCGCGGACGGGGCGAGGAAGCCGGCCATCAGGTGGATCAGCGTCGACTTGCCCGCGCCGTTGGGCCCCAGCAGCCCGGTCACCCCCGGCCCCAGGTGCATCGTGACGTCGTTGACGGCCACCACGTTGCCGAACCACCGCGACACCGCGTCGAGCTCGAGGGTGCTCATGCGAGCGCCTTGCGGAAACGCGCCACCAGGGCGGCGTAGCACCCGACCACCAGCAGCACGACCAACCCGCTGAAGACGGTGGCGCCGAGGGCACCGGGTGGCCCGGTCTCGATCGAGGACTGCGCTCCGAGCACTCCGCTCACCACGCCGTCGACCAGGGTGAACGGCGAGATGAGCCCGGTGTAGCCCATGAACGTGGCGTCCCCGAACTCCACGGCGAGCGCCATCACCGTCGCCTGCAGCCCGGACAGCACCAGCAGCACGCCGACGACGGCGGCCACACCGAGGCCTCGCCGCGGCGTCATCGCCGCCACCACCAGCCCGATCCCGGCCAGCACCAGCGCGTGCAGGACCGCCCCGCCCATCGCCCGCAGGTAGTCCGGGAGCTGCTCGCCCAGCGGCAGCTCGGCCAGCAGCGCGCCGGCGAGCAGCAGCGTCAGGGGCAGCGCCATCAGGACGAAGAGGGCGGTCGCCATCGCCGCGTACTTGGCCTGCACGTACTGCCGCCGGCTCAGCGGCCGCGAGAAGTACAGCGCGGCCACCCGGAAGCGCAGGTCGCGCGACATCACCGCGGGGGACTGCGCCCCGACGAACACGATCACCGCGACCTGCAGGGTCAGCACGTACTCGGTGTAGCCCAGCGGCAGCGAGTCCAGGCCCACATAGCTCGTGACGATCCCGACCACCAGCGACGGCAGCACCATCACCGTCAGCAGCAGGAACGGCATCACCTTCGAGCGCGACGAGCGGCCCAGCCCGAAGGCGCCGCGCAGCGTGTCGACGTACAGCGACCGCCGGATGTACGACGGACCGAGCCGCGGCCCGTCGTAGTGCCGGTAGCCGATGTCGTGGATGACCCCGGTCCGGTCCTGCGGTCGTTGCTCAGCCATGCGCCGCCGCCCCGTCGACGAAGAGCTCGGTCATCCGGTGTCGCTGCCGCTCCAGCCGGACCAGCCCCAACCCGAGCCCGGCCACGGCGTCGCGCACCACGTCGTACGTCGCATCGTCGGCGACGTCGACCAGGAGCAGCCGGCCGTCGGGCACCAGACCCACCCCCGCGGCCCTCAGCCGGGCCGCCAGCTCGGTCGGGTCGCCGTCCACCTCGAGGGCGACCACCGCGGTCTGCGCGGTCACCGACGCCATCGTGGAGTGCCGCAGCAGCCGACCGCCGTCGATGACGACGATGTCGCCGCAGACGCGTTTGAGCTCGCCGAGCAGGTGCGAGGTGACGATGACCGAGATGCCGAACTCCGACCCGATCCGGCGGATCAGCTCGAGCATGTCGTCACGCCCGGCCGGGTCGAGCCCGTTGGTGGGCTCGTCGAGCAGCACCAGCGCCGGGTCGTGCACGAGGGCCTGGGCGAGCTTGACCCGTTGGCGCATGCCGGTCGAGTAGCCGCCCATCGGGCGGTAGCGCTCCTCGTAGAGCCCGACGTGACGCAGGATGTCGGCCGCCCGCTCCCGCGCGGCCGTGGTCGGCAGGCCCGACATCCGGCCGAGGTGGACGACGAGCTCGGTGGCCGACACGTCGGGCGGGAGGCAGTCGTGCTCGGGCATGTACCCGACGCGCTCCCGGATCGCCGGTCCCTCGGTGGTCACGTCCAGGTCGAGCACGTGGGCGGTGCCCGAGGTGGCCGGCAGCAGCCCGAGCAGGATCTTCAGCAGGGTGGACTTGCCGGCCCCGTTGGCGCCGACAAGGCCGGTGACGCCGGGGGAGACCTCCAGCGTCAGCTCCTCGACCGCCGTCACGGACCCGTAGCGCTTGGTGAGTCGCTCGGTCCGGATCAAGGCCACCCGCCCACCGTAGAGCACGCCTCAGCGGCCGCCGGCGACCTCGCGGTAGCGCGCGAGCACGGACGGCACCGGGTCGGCGGGCAGCACGGTGGTCCCGGCCGGCTCCCACTGCGGCGGGGCCGCGTCCCCCGACAGGACCCAGGCGGCCTGCCGGGCGGCACCGGCGGCGACGTACTCGCCCGGCGGGGGCAGTACGACGGGCACGCCGAGGACCTGCGGTGCGATCGCGCGGACCGCCCGGGACTGCGCGGCCCCACCGACCAGGGTGACCCGCTCGACGGCCACGCCCTGGGCGCGGACGACGTCGAGGGCGTCGGCGAGCAGGCACAGCAGGCCTTCGACGCTGGCCCGGGCGAGGTGCCCCGGGCTCATCGTCGCCAGGGTCAGCCCGTGCAGGGAGCCGGTGGCGTCGGGCAGGTTGGGCGTGCGCTCGCCCTCCAGGTACGGCACCAGCACCAGCCCGTCGGCCCCGGGAGCGACGCCCAGCGCGAGGTCGCTGAGCTGCTCGTGGTCGACGCCGAGCAGGCGCCGGGTGGCGTCGAGGATGCGGGACCCGTTCAGGGTGCAGGCCAGCGGCAGGAACGCCCCGGTGGCGTCGGCGAAGCCGGCCACACTGCCGCTGCTGTCCCGGCTCGGGGTCGCCGAGACCGCGGCCACCACCCCCGAGGTACCGATCGACACGAACGTCTCCCCGGCGCCCAGGCCGAGCCCCAGCGCCGCCCCGGCGTTGTCGCCGCAGCCCGGTCCGAGCAGGACGCCACCGGCGGTGCGCCCCGCCGGCTCGGCGGGACCCAGCACCCGGGGCAGGACGAGGTCGTCGACGTGGTCCCGGCGCAGCGCGCGGGCCAGCAGGTCGCGCCGGTAGCCCTCGGTCGCGGACCAGTAGCCCGTGCCCGAGGCGTCGGAGCGGTCGGTGACCAGGGTGTCGAGGGAGGTCGCGCCGCCCAGGCGCCAGGTCAGCCAGTCGTGCGGCAGGGCCACCGCGGCGAGCCGGGCCGCGTGCTCGGGCTCGTGGTCGGCCAGCCAGCGCAGCTTGCTCACCGTGAAGGAGGCGACCGGCACCAGGCCCGTCGCCTCCACCCAGGTCTCCGCCCCGAGCTCGGCGACGAGGTCGTCGGCGGCCGCGGCGGAGCGGGTGTCGTTCCACAGCAGGGCCGGCCGGATCACCCGGCCGTCCGCGTCGAGGGCGACCAGCCCGTGCTGCTGGCCGCCGACCGCGAGGGCGGCGACGTCGTCGAGCCCACCGGCGGCCTCGACCGCCGCCTGCAGGGCCGTCCACCAGTGCTCCGGGTCGACCTCCGTGCCCTCGGGGTGCGGGGCGCTGCCCTGGCGGACCACCGCCCCGCTCGCCGCGTCCCGGACGACGACCTTGCACGACTGCGTCGAGGAGTCGACGCCCGCGACCAGCTGCACGGGGACGGCCTCAGCCGATCAGGTGCTCGGTGGCGAGCTGCTGCAGCGCCACGAAGCCGAAGTCGCGCTCGGCCGCCTTGTCGGGGTCGAACCCGTCGTCGGTCGCGAGGAACGCCTCGAGGCTCTCGCCCTCGGCCAGGGTGGGGACGGCCAGGTCGGTCACGCCGGCGTAGGTCATCGCCTCCTGGACGCGGGGGTCGGCGCGGAAGGCCCGGGCCTTGTCGGCGAGCATCAGGTAGGTGCTCATGCAGGCGGCCGCCGAGGACCAGACGCCGTCCATGTGCTCGGTGCGCGACGGCTTGTAGTCGAAGTGCCGCGGGCCGGTGTACGTCGGGGCCTCCGGGCTGCCCGGGAACCCGTTCTCCAGCAGGTCGACGGTGAAGAAGGCCGACATCAGGTCGCCGTGGCCGAAGACGAGGTCCTGGTCGTACTTCATGCCGCGCTGGCCGTTGAGGTCGATGTGGAAGAGCTTGCCCGACCAGAGCGCCTGGGCCAGGGCGTGGGTGTAGTTCAGGTTCGCCATCTGCTCGTGCCCGGTCTCCGGGTTGAGCCCGACGATGTCGCCGTGCTCGAGCTGGGCGATGAGGCCAAGCGCGTGGCCGAGGGTGGGCAGGAAGATGTCGCCGCGGGGCTCGTTGGGCTTGGGCTCCAGCGCGATCTTGAGGTCGTAGCCCTGCGACTTGATGTAGCCGGCGACGGTGTCCAGGCCCTCCTTGTAGCGCTCGAAGGCGGCGTGCAGGTCCTTGGACCCGTCGTACTCCGCGCCCTCGCGGCCGCCCCACATCACGAAGGTGGAGGCGCCCATGTCGGCGGCGATGTCGACCGCGCCGAGGACCTTGCGCAGCCCGAAGCGGCGCACCGAGCGGTCGTTGGAGGTCAGGCCGCCGTCCTTGAAGACGGGGTGGCTGAAGGTGTTGGTGGTGACCATCTCGACCACCAGGCCGGCCTGGTCGGCCGCGCCCTTGAGCTGGGCGAGCCGAGCCTTCTTGGTGGCCTCGTCGGCGTCGAACGCGAAGACGTCGTTGTCGTGGAAGGTGATGCCCCAGGCGCCGAGCTCGGCCAGCTTGTCGGCGTACTCCCAGGGGTCCAGGGAGGGGCGGGTCGCCGTGCCGAACGGGTCGGTGCCGGTCCAGCCCACCGTCCACAGGCCGAAGGAGAACTTGTCGTCTGGGGTGGGTCGGCGCATCGGGGGCTCCTCGAGTGACTTTTGTTTGATGACAAAACTTAACCCGGTTCTGCGGTAGGTTCAACCCATGTCAGGACCAGCCCTGGCCTCGGGCCAGGCGACGATGCGCGCGGCCAACCTGCGCCTCGTGCTCGCCACGGTGCTGGCCGCCGAGAACCCTGTCTCCCGCGCCGACGTCGCCGCCCTCACCTCCCTGACCCGGGCCACCGTCTCCCGGCTGGTGGACGACCTCGTCCGCACCGGCCTGCTCGCCGAGGGCGAGGCGGCCGTGGGCCGCCCGGGACGCCCGGCGGTCCCCCTGGTGGCCTCGCCGCGGTACGCCGCCCTGGGGCTGCAGGTCAACGCGGGCTACCTCGCCGCGCGTGTCGTCGACCTGCGCGGAGAGGTCGTCACGGAGGTGGTGGAGGAGTCCGACCTGGTCCACAGCGACCCGGAGGCCACCCTGCGACGACTGGGCGAGCTGGCCCACCAGGTGCGTCAGGGGCTGCGCCGACGCCACCTCGTCGGGGCGTGCCTCGCCCTTCCCGGCCTCGTCTCGGTCGAGGAGGGCCTGCTGGTGCACGCGCCGAACCTGGGGTGGTCGGACCTGCGCCCGGCCGGGCTGCTGGGCAGGGCCGCCCTGGGCCGGTTGCCGCTGTCGCTGGGCAACGAGGCCGACCTGGCGGCGCGCGCGGTGGCCGAGCCGCGCCCCGGCCGTCCGGGGCCGTTGCGGGACTTCCTCTACCTCTCCGGCGAGATCGGCATCGGCGGCGCCGCCGTCCTCGACGGCCGGGTCCTGCCCGGACGTCACGGCTGGGCCGGCGAGCTCGGCCACGTCTGCGTCGACCCCGCCGGACCGCCCTGCCCGTGCGGGTCCACCGGCTGCCTGGAGCAGTACGCCGGCAGCCGAGCGCTGGAGGCCGCCGGGCCCGCGGGCGTCGCGGAGGCGGGCCAGGCGCTGGGGATCGCGCTGGCCGGGGTGGTCAACGTCCTCGACATCGCCACCGTGGTGCTGGGCGGCCACCTCGCCGCGCTCGGCCCGTTGGTGGGCGCCGACCTCGAGGCATCCCTGCGCTCGCGGGTGCTCTCCGGCCGCTGGGTGGCCCCCCGGGTGCTGTGGTCCGACGACGACCCCGCCCCGGGCGCGACCGGGGCGGCCCTGCACGAGCTGGCCCGGGTGCTGGCCGACCTGGTGCGCTGGACCGGCTGATCCGCGACGATGGCCCGATGAGCGACCAGGACCTGCAGTCGGCCCGCGAGGAGGCGCTCACCGCCGCCGTCCTCGCCTCCTTCGACGGCGCCGCGTCACCGCGCGTCCGCGAGCTGCTCCGCTCGCTGGTCGGCCACCTGCACGCGGTGGTCCGGGAGACGCGGCTGACCGAGGCGGAGTGGCAGGAGGCGGTCGACTTCCTCACCGCGTGCGGGCGCCTCAGCGACGACCGGCGCCAGGAGGTGATCCTGCTCTCCGACGTGCTCGGCGTCTCGATGCAGACGGTCGCGGTCAACAACGAGGCCTACGCCGACGCCACCGAGGCCACGGTCGTCGGCCCGTTCTTCCGCGAGGAGTCGCCGTACGTCCCGTCCGGCGGTGACCTCGCCGCCGGTGCCCCCGGCGAGCCGTGCTGGGTCACCGGCAGCGTCCGTGACACGGACGGCACCCCGCTCCCCGGCGCGCGGGTCGAGGTGTGGGAGGCCGACGAGGAGGGCCGCTACGACGTGCAGTACGGCGACGACCGGGTGAGCGCCCGGGGCTGGCTGCGCACCGACGACGAGGGCCGTTTCGCCTTCTGGGGCGTCACTCCGACGCCGTACCCCATCCCGGACGACGGGCCGGTGGGCCGGCTGCTCGGGGCGGCCGGCCGATCGCCGATGCGGGCCTCGCACCTGCACTTCCGTGTCTCCGCGCCGGGGCGGCGGACCCTGGTCACGCACATCTTCGTGCGCGGCTGCCCCTACCTGGACCGCGACAGCGTGTTCGGCGTGCGGGACTCGCTCGTCCGGGACTTCACCCGCTCCCCGGCGGGGACGCCGACGCCGGACGGTCGGGTCATGGCCGGGACGTGGACCAGCGCGGACTTCGACGTCGTGCTCGCACCGGCCTGAGAGGCCTCAGCGCAGCAGCGAGACGCCCAGCACCACGAGCAGCACCAGGATGAGCAGCACCATCCAGATCAGCACCCGTCCCTCGCGCTGCGCGGCCTCGTCGCGCTGACGGCGCACCACCGGGGGCGGCGGCCGCAGCGGCGGCCCGGACGGTCCCACCGGGCCGGTGGGGTCCCGCTGCTCAGGCGGCGGCTGCGGGCGACGCCGGATGGCCGCGCCGTGGTAGCCGTCGAGAAGCCGGTCGATCGGGTCGCTCGAGCGCTGCTGCGGCACGTGCCCGGGGGTGGCCTCCCGGCAGAGCTCGCAGTGGTCGGGGTCCGGCGACAGGGCAGTGTCGTGGTTCTCGACCACGTGCCCCTCACCCATGCTCCCCATCCTCACCCCGTTCCCCACGTCGCTCAAGGGCTGTGCTGCCCTAGCCTTCGGACATGGCCACCCTCGTCCTCACCGTCCTCGGCGACGACCGTCCCGGTCTCGTCTCCGCCCTGTCCGCCGCGGTGAACGCGCACGGCGCCAGCTGGGAGCGCAGCCAGATGGCCCGGCTGGCCGGGAAGTTCGCCGGGATCCTCCTGGTCGCGGTCCCCGACGAGCGGGTCGAGGAGCTCCTCGCCGACCTCGACGCCGTCCGCGCGCTCGGGCTGCAGGTCACCGTCACCACCAGCGACGAGCCCGCCGAGGAGGAGGCGGTCCGGCTGCGGCTGACCCTGCTCGGAGCCGACCGGCCCGGCATCGTCGCGGAGGTCTCCGCCGCGCTGGCAGCCCGCCGCGTCGGCATCGAGGAGCTCGCCACCGCCGTCCGCGAGGCGCCGATGAGCGGCGGCATGCTCTTCGAGGCGACCGCCGCCCTGTCGGCCCCGCCCGCGGCCGCCCTCGAGGACCTGCGGGCGGTCCTCGAGGAGCTGGCCGACGAGCTCATGGTCGAGATCGAGCTGACCGACGGCTAGTGCACGACGATCGGGGGGACACCTGCGTCGTCGAGGTAGTGGTCGGCCTCCTGCTTGCGGGGCAGGAAGAACGCGGGGATCAGCGTCAGGGCGACCAGCACCCAGGCGACCCAGTAGGTCTGGGCGAAGGCGGCTCCCGGGTTCCCCGGGTTGTCGCTCTTGAGGTGGTTGGTCAGCAGCACCGACATCAGGGCCACGCCCACCGAGCTGGCGATCTGCTGGGTGATGTTCAGCAACGTGGACCCGCGGGCCACCTCGTGGGCGGTCAGCGTCTTCAGGGCCGAGGTGAACAGCGGCATCATCGTCGCGCCCATGCCCAGCCCCATGATCACCAGCATCACGATGATCAGCCCGTACGACGTGTCGTTGGTCAGCTGGGTCAGCCCGAACATCCCGACCACGATCAGCCCGATGCCCACCGGGGCGATCCGGCCGACCGGCATCCGGTCGGTCAGGGCGCCGGCGATCGGCATGGTCAGCATCGCGCCCAGGCCCTGCGGGGCCACCAGCAGACCGGCCGCGAGCGTGGACTCGCCGCGGACCTGCTGGAAGTAGGTCGGCACGAGCAGCAGCCCGCCGAAGAACGCGGCGGCGAACAGGAACATCGTGATGATCGAGACGGTCAGGTTGCGGTTCTTGAAGAGCCGCAGGTCGAGCAGCGGGTGCTCGGGGCGGAACGAGTGCCAGACGAACGCCACCATCAGCAGGACGCCGACCAGGACCGAGACCCAGACCCGCGGAGCGGTGAAGTCGCCCTCCTCCTGCGGCAGCGAGGAGATGCCGAACAGGAAGAGCGCCAGGCCGGGGGACATCAGGGCCATGCCGAGGAAGTCGAAGGACTCCGAGGGCTGCGGGTCGTCCTGCGGCAGGACGACGAACGAGTAGACGATCGCGGCCACGCCGAGCGGCACGTTGATCAGGAAGATCCAGTGCCACGAGGCGGCGTCGATCAGCCAGCCGCCCAGGATCGGGCCCAGGATCGGGCCGAGCAGCATCGGCACGCCGAGGATCGCCATCAGGCGGCCCATCCGGTGGGGCCCTGCGGCCCGGGTCATGATCGTCATGCCGAGCGGCATCAGCATGCCGCCGCCCAGGCCCTGGAGGACCCGGAAGCCGATCAGCACGTTGATCGAGCCGGCGGTGGCGCACAGCGCCGAGCCGGCCGTGAACAGGGCGATGGCCGTGATGTAGAGCCGCTTGGTGCCGAACCGGTCCGCGGCCCAGCCTGTCATCGGGATCACGGTGGCCAGCGCCAGCGTGTACGCCGTGACGGTCCAGGCGACGGTGGAGTAGGGGACCGGGCCGGACGCGTCGGCGAACTCGGTCTGGAAGGTCGGCAGCGCGACGTTGACGACGGTGATGTCCAGGATGGACATGATCGCGCCGAGGACGACCACGCCGGCGACCTTCAGCACGGCGGCGTCGATGTTGTCGGGGTAGTCGGGGGTGCCCGTGGCGGGCGATGGTCCTGGAGACGTCATGGGAGAAGTCCTAGCTCTTCCGGGTGGTGGAGGTCAGAGCAGCCTCTTCAGCGCCAACCGAGGGTAGGCGCATTTGCTTCCCCACTCCGAAGGCTTTTTTCCGCGCCCCGTCAGGAGTCGTGGATCGGCTCGGGCGGGAGCTTCTTGATCTTGCTGCGGCGCTTGCGCCGGCTCGGGATCATCGAGCGCATCTCCTCCAGCTTGCCGAAGCTCAGCAGCCGGTCGCCGTCCTGCAGGACGTGGCTCGCCTTCGGGTTCGGCACGATCGAGGTGCCGCGTTGCAGCGTGAGCACGGAGATGTCGCGCTCGCTCAGCCCCGAGTCGCGGATCGACTTGCCCACCAGCTCCGAGGCGGAGTGCACCACGATCTCGGCGACGCCGTACCCGGTCGAGACGGTGAGCCGCTGCCGCACGTCGATCTCGGGGAAGGCCACCTGGTTGTCGATGAAGTCGATGATCGCGCCGGCGACGTCCAGACCGGTGGCCCGCTCGATGCCCTCCAGGCCCGGGGAGGAGTTGACCTCCATCACCAGCGGCCCGTCGTTGCCCTCGAGCATGTCGACGCCGGCCACGCGCAGCCCCATGATCTGCGCCGACCGGACGGCGAGCTTCTCGAAGGCCGGGTCCAGGCTGACCGGCTCCACCGACCCGCCGCGGTGCACGTTGGAGCGGAACTCGTCGCCCTTCGCGACCCGGCGCATCGCCGCGACGACGCGGTCGCCGACCACCAGGGCGCGGATGTCGCGGCCCTTGCTCTCCTGGATGAACCGCTGGATCAGCACGTTCTGCCGGGTGCTGTGCAGGGTCTCGATGATCGCCTCGGCGACCTTGAGGTCAGGGGCCAGGATCACGCCGATGCCCTGGGTGCCCTCGAGCAGCTTGATCACGACCGGGGCGCCGCCGACACGCTCGATGGCGGGGATCACGTCGGCGCGGTCGCGGACGAACGTCGTGGCCGGCATCGCGATCTGGTGCCGCGACATGATCTGGATGGCGCGCAGCTTGTCGCGCGAGTTCGTGATGCCCCACGAGGTGTTGGGCGTGTAGACGTCCATCTGCTCGAACTGGCGCACCACCGCGGTGCCGAAGTAGGTGATCGAGTTGCCGATCCGGGGGAGGACCGCGTCGTAGTGGGAGAGGCGTCGGCCGCGGAACTGCAGGTCGGGCTCGTCGCCGGACAGGTCGATGCCGAACCGCAGCGTGTTCAACACCTTCACCTGGTGTCCCCGGTCCGCCGCGGCGGTGCGCAGGCGCTGCGTACTGTAAGAACGGTAGGCGCGGGACAGGATCGCGAGTTTGATGTTGCCCTCCACTACGGCTCGGACGAGAAGGAAACCCCAGAGACGTGACGACGGACCTTTCCTACACCCTCGCCGGGTGGCGTGAGTGGGTGAGCCTCCCGGAGGCGGGCGTCCCGTGGGTGAAGGCCAAGCTCGACACCGGTGCCCGGACCTCGGCGATCCATGCGTTCGACCTCGAGGAGCTCGAGCGCGACGGCGAGCGGTGGGTCCGCTACAGCGTGCACCCCTGGCAGGGCTCGGACGAGGACGCGGTGCAGGTCGAGAGCCGGGTGCTGGACTACCGGCCCGTGCGCAGCTCCTCGGGCCAGGCCGAGGAGCGCTACGTCGTGGAGACCGAGCTGGTGCTCGTCGGCCGGTCGGTCACCGCCGAGCTCACCCTGAGCCGGCGCGACGAGATGGGCTTCCGGATGCTGGTCGGGCGCGAGGCGCTGCGGCAGGGGTTCGTGGTGGACCCGAGCCGCTCCTACCTGGGCCGACGCCCGCCGCTGAGCACGCGCCGCCGGAACCGGGGCCGGTGATGGCGCGGCCCTCCTTCGAGATCGGCCCGGTCCGGGTCCGTCCCGGTCTCCAGCGTGCGGTGTCGCTGCCGATCACGCGGCTGGTCACCGGTGCCGAGGTGGAGCTCCCGGTGCGCGTCTTCCACGGCCGCGAGGACGGGCCGACGGTGTGGGTCAACGCCGCCGTCCACGGCGACGAGGCGGTCGGCGTCGAGGTCGTCCGCCAGGTCCTGGCCGGTCTCGACCCGAAGGCGCTGCGCGGGACCCTGATCGCGATCCCCATCGTCAACGTGCTCGGCTTCATGTCCGGCAGCCGCTACCTGCCCGACCGCAGGGACCTCAACCGGTCCTTCCCAGGGTCGGCACGCGGGTCGCTGGCCGGGCGGATCGCCCACCTGATGATGACCGAGGTGGTCGGCAAGTGCTCGGTCGGCATCGACCTGCACACCGGCTCCGACCGGCGCACCAACCTCCCGCAGATCCGCACCGACCTCGACGACCCGCGCAGCCGCGAGCTGGCGCTGGCGTTCGCCGCGCCGGTGATGCTGCACGCGCGGCTGCGGGACGGCTCGCTGCGCAGCGCCGCCCGCGAGCAGGGCGCCACCTGCCTGCTCTACGAGGCGGGGGAGGCGTGGCGGATGGACGACTGGGCGATCCGCGCCGGCGTCCTCGGCGTGCGGCGGGTGCTGGCCGCGCTCGGGATGACCGAGCCCGTCGAGGAGGAGCCGCCGGTGCCCAGCGTCGCCTGCCACCGGAGCGGGTGGGTGCGTGCCCGGGGCACCGGGATGCTGCACCTCGACGTCGCGCTGGGTCAGCGGGTGGAGAGCGGCGAGCGGCTCGGCGGGCTCTTCGACTCCTTCGGCAAGCGGGTCCGGCTGGTGCACGCGGACCGCAGCGGGATCGTGGTCGGGCGCACCGAGGCGCCGCTGGTCAACGGCGGCGACGCGGTCGTGCACATCGCCGAGCCCGAGCCGGGCGCCTAGGCCAGCTCCTCGACCTCGCCGGTGAACATCGTCCGGCCGCCGACCTCGAAGCCGTCGGCGTCCTGCGCGGTCGCGGCCATCTCGGGTGACTGCATCGCCGCCTTCAGCGCCGCCGCGTCGTCGAACCACAGCTCGGCGACGAGGTACGGCGCGGCGCCGCCGAGCCCGCGGGGGTGGCTCAGCGTGAACCGGCGCAGGCCGGGCAGGGCGGCGGCCAGCGGGACGTGCACCTCGCGGTAGTGGCGGTCGAAGGCCTCGGCGTCGGCCGGGGCGGTGTACTCGATGGTCATCCGGTGCATGCGTCCGTCGTCCTCCTTGGCTCCGTGATCTTGGAGCCGTGCGGTGAGGTGTGTCACAGTAATACAGACCGTTCGGTCAGTAAATCAGCCAGGACTGCGGGGAGGGCCCATGACGACAGCCACGCTCGAGGAGTCCTTCGACGCCACGATCGCCCACCACGACCGGATCGAGCCACGGGACTGGATGCCGGACGGCTACCGCCGCACCCTGGTGCGGCAGATCGCCCAGCACGCGCACTCCGAGATCATCGGCATGCAGCCGGAGGGCAACTGGCTGACCCGGGCGCCCTCGCTGCGCCGCAAGGCGATCCTGCTGGCCAAGGTGCAGGACGAGGCCGGTCACGGGCTCTATCTCTACTCCGCGTGCGAGACGCTCGGCGTGTCCCGCGGCGAGCTGACCTCGATGCTGCTCGAGGGCCGCCAGAAGTACTCCTCGATCTTCAACTACCCCACCCTGTCCTACGCCGACGTGGGCACCATCGGCTGGCTGGTCGACGGCGCCGCGATCTGCAACCAGGTGCCGCTGTGCCGCACGTCGTACGGGCCCTACGGCCGCGCGATGATCCGGATCTGCAAGGAGGAGTCGTTCCACCAGCGGCAGGGCTTCGAGCTGCTGATGACGATGATGCGCGGCACCGACGAGCAGCGCGCGATGGTGCAGGAGTCCGTGGACCGGTTCTGGTGGCCGTCGCTGATGATGTTCGGCCCGCCCGACGACGACTCGCCCAACTCCGCGCAGTCGATGGCGTGGGGGATCAAGCGCAACAGCAACGACGAGCTGCGCCAGCGCTTCGTCGACATGACCGTGCCGCAGGCCGCGGTGCTCGGGGTGACCCTGCCCGACCCCGAGCTGCGGTGGAACGCCGAGCGCGGCCACCACGACTTCGGCACGCCGGACTGGTCGGAGCTGGCCGAGGTGATCCGCGGCGACGGGCCCTGCAACGCGCAGCGGATCGCCCACCGCCGTCGCGCCCACGAGGAGGGCGCCTGGGTCCGCGAGGCCGCCCTCGCCTTCGCCGCCCGCGAGCAGGCAGGGGACGGCGCATGACGGGGCAACCGACGCAGGCCGAGTGGCCGCTCTACGAGGTGTTCGTCCGGGGCAAGCGCGGGCTCAACCACGTGCACGTGGGGTCGCTGCACGCCGCCGACGACCAGATGGCGCTGCGCCACGCGCGCGACGTCTACACCCGCCGCAACGAGGGCGTCAGCATCTGGGTGGTCCGCTCCGACGCCGTGACGGCCTCCAGCCCGGACGAGAAGGACCCGCTCTTCGCCCCCAGCGGCGACAAGGTCTACCGGCACCCGACGTTCTACGCGATCCCCGACGACGTCCCCCACATGTGAGGGCAGCGATGACCCCGACCCCCGACCCCAACGACCACGACGGCTCGATCTTCGACGGGCTGCTCGGCTCCGACTCCTCCCAGTGGGCCTTCGGCACCGACTTCGAGGACCCGCTGGCCGGCGTCGACACCACCGTCCCCGACGGCGTCGACCCGCACGCCCTGGCGACGTACTGCCTCATGCTCGGCGACGACGCGCTGGTGCTCTCGCACCGGCTCGCCGAGTGGTGCAGCAACGCCCCCGACCTCGAGGACGACATCGCCCTGGCCAACCTGGCGCTGGACCTGCTCGGCCAGGCCCGGCTCCTGCTGGCCCGCGCCGCCGCCGCGGACCCCGCCGTCGTCCCGGCCCTGCCGGACGGCTCACCGGTGCCCGCCGAGGACGCGCTGGCGTTCTTCCGCGACGACCGGGACTTCCGCAACGTGCGGATGGCCGAGCTGGCCGGAGGCGACTTCGCCGAGGTCGTGACCCGGGTGCTGCTGCTGGCGACCGTGCGGCTGGCCGTCTTCGAGCGGCTCCGGTCCAGCCGCGACGCGACGCTCGCCGCCGTCGCCGCCAAGGGCGTCAAGGAGCTGACCTACCACCGCGACTACGCCGGCCGCTGGTTCCTCACCCTGGCCCGGGGCACCGAGGAGTCGCGGCGCCGCGTCGTGGCCGCCCTGACCGGCCTGCTGCCCTGGTACGCCGAGCTCCTCGCCCCGCACCCGGTCGAGGTGGCCCTGGCCGCCGCCGGGGTGGGCGTCGACCCGGCCGACGTCGCCGCCGAGGCCGACGCCGTGCTGGACCGGGTGCTCGCCGCCAGTGGTGTCGACCGGCCCGCGACCGGGACGCGCGGGCGACGGGGCGGGCGGCACGGGGTGCACACCGAGGCGATGGGGCGCCTGCTCGCCGAGATGCAGGTCGTGGCCCGCGCCCACCCGCTGGGGACCTGGTGAGCGCGCTGGAGGTGGCGCGCACCGTCACCGACCCCGAGCTGCCCATGCTGACCCTGGCCGACCTCGGCGTGCTGCGCGCCGTCGAGGAGCGTGACGGCACCGTCGTGGTGGCGATCACGCCGACCTACACCGGCTGCCCGGCGATGGCCACGATGCGCGACGACCTCGTCCACCGGCTCCACGATGCCGGCTACCCCGACGTCGAGGTCCGGGTCGCGCTGGAGCCGGCCTGGTCGAGCGACTGGATCACCGAGCGCGGCCGCGCCGCGCTGGCCGAGCACGGCATCTCCCCGCCGGGCCCGGCGCCGCGCCGCACCCCGGACGACGGTCCCGTTCCGCTCACGCTGTCCGCCGTACGGCGGGCCCTGCGGTGCCCGCACTGCGGCTCCACCCAGGTCGCGCTGACCTCGGAGTTCGGGGCGACCGCCTGCAAGGCGCTCTACCGCTGCACCGCCTGCAGCGAGCCCTTCGAGCACCTGAAGGAGATCTGAGATGGCCGCCCCGCCCTTCCACACGCTCCGGGTGGCCGACGTCGAGCGGCTCTGCGACGACGCGGCCGCGGTGACCTTCGAGGTCCCCGCCGGCCTCGAGGAGGCCTACGCCTTCGACGCCGGCCAGTCCCTCACGCTGCGGCGCTGGGTCGACGGGCGCGAGGAGCGCCGCTCGTACTCGATCTGCGCCCCCGCCGGGTCCCGGCCCCGGATCGGCGTGCGCGAGATCCCCGACGGGCTGTTCTCCTCGTGGCTGGTCCGCCAGGTGCAGGTCGGCGACGACGTCGAGGTGCAGGCGCCCAGCGGCGGCTTCCGGGTCGACCCCGGGGCCGGCGGCCGGCACCTGTGCATCGCGGCCGGGTCCGGGATCACCCCCGTGCTCTCCATCGCCGGCACCGTGCTGGCCGGCAGCCCCGACGCCGAGGTGACCCTGCTCTACGGCAACCGGACGACCGGGTCGGTGATGTTCGCCGAGGAGCTCGGCGACCTGAAGAACTCCTACGGCCCGCGGCTCCAGGTCGTCCACGTGCTCAGCCGCGAGCCCCGCGAGGTCGAGCTCCTCTCCGGCCGGCTCGACGGCGACCGCGTCCGCCGGCTGCTCGACGCGCTGGTGGCGGTCGAGGGGCTCGACCACGTCTGGCTGTGCGGTCCGTGGGCGATGGTGACCCAGGTGCGGGCGGTGCTGGCCGAAGCCGGCGTCCCGGCCGACCGCGTCCACGTCGAGCTCTTCCACGTCGACGAGCCGCCCCCCGAGCTCACCCGGGCCGCCGTCGTCCCGACCGGCGCGATCAGCGAGGTCACCGTCGTCCTGGACGGGACCGCCTCGACGGCCACCGTGGGTCGCGAGCGGTCCCTCCTCGACGGCGCCCAGGAGACCCGCTCCGACCTGCCCTTCGCGTGCAAGGGCGGCGTCTGCGGCACCTGTCGGGCGCTGGTCCGCGAGGGCGAGGTCGACATGCGGCGCAACTACGCGCTCGAGCCGGAGGAGGTCGTGGCAGGCTTCGTGCTGACCTGCCAGACCTACCCGCTGGGGGAGCGGGTCACCGTCGACTTCGACGTCTGAGTCGGGCGCGTCAGGAGAGGGAGTCCGTGGACGAGCAGGAGACCGCCGAGACCGCCGTGGCCCGGATGTGGGCCGGCGACGCCGCCAGCCGGGCGCTCGGGATGCGCCTGGACGGGGTGGGTCCTGGCCGTGCGACGGTGTCGATGAGGGTGCGTGACGACATGGTCAACGGCTGGGGCCTCGCGCACGGCGGGCTGGTCGCCTCGCTGGCCGACAGCGCCTTCGCCGCGGCGTGCAACTCCCGCGGCGCGGTCACCGTCGCCGCCGGCTTCGACGTGACCTTCCTGGACTCCGCCCACGCCGGCGACGAGCTGGTCGCGACCGCCGAGGAGCGTGCGCTGCGCGGCCGCTCCGGGCTGTACGACGTCACCGTGCGCCGGACCGACGGCACCGTGGTCGCCGAGTTCCGGGGGCGCAGCCGGACCGCACCGGACCGGTCGGGGGAGAGCCGATGAGGATCGCGGTCGCCGGCGGCACCGGCACGGTCGGGCTGCACGTGGTCGACCAGGCCCGCGAGCGCGGCCACGACGTCGTGGTGCTGAGCCGCGCCACCGGGGCGGACCTGACCACCGGGGCCGGCCTGGCCGGGCTGCTCGACGGAGCCGACGCGGTCGTCGACGTCAGCGGCACCCGCGCGCAGCGACGCTCCGCGGCGGCGGCGTTCTTCGCCGGCGTCACGCACCACCTGCTGGCCGCCGAGGCGACGGCCGGGGTCGGACACCACGTGGTGCTCTCCATCGTCGGCATCGACCGGGTGTCGTCGGGCTACTACCAGGGCAAGCTCGCCCAGGAGCAGGCGACGGTCGCCGGCGCGGTGCCGTGGAGCATCCTGCGCGCCACCCAGTTCCACGAGTTCGCCCAGCAGGCGCTGGGCTTCGCGGCCCTTGGCCCGTTCTCGCTGGTGCCGCGGATGGTCACCCAGCCGGTCGCGGCCCGGGAGGTCGGGGCCGCCCTGGTCGACCTGGTCGAAGCCGGGCCGCAGGGACGGGTGCCCGACCTCGCCGGCCCGGAGCGGCGCGAGCTAGTCGAGCTGGCCCGCCTGGTCAACGAGGCCCGCGGCCTGGGCCGCCGCGTGGTCGGGCTCCGCGTGCCCGGGTCGTGGGGCGCCGGGATGCGCTCGGGTGCCCTCACGCCGACCACCGACGGCCCGCGCGGCGTGGAGACCTTCGAGGAGTGGCTCAGCTGAGCTCGGCGGCGCTGTCGGCCACCGACTCCGCGAACGTGCGGGCCGGCACGCCGAGCACGTCAGCCACGGTCGTGGTGACGTAGGCAGGGTGGCCCAGCGTCGCGTCCCACGCGGCCAGCAGCATGTCGAGCACGACGGGCGGCCAGGTGGCCTCGCTGGCGCGGCGGAACTCCGCGGGCGTGAGCTCCTCGAACCTCAGCGGCCGCCCGAGCACCTCGCCGATGACGCGGACCTGCTCGGCCTGGGTGAGCGCCTCCGGGCCGGTCAGTACGTAGTCCCCGCCGACGTGCCCGTCCTCGACGAGCGTGCGAGCCGCCACCGCGGCCACGTCGCGGTCGTCCACGGGGGCGGTCTCCGCGGCGCCGTACGGCCAGCGCACGACGCCGTCGCCGCGGATCGGCCCGGCCCACCACAGCAACGCGTTGGAGGCGAACATGCCGGGACGGAGCACCGTCAGGTCGACCCCGGAGTCGACCAGCAGCCGCTCGAGGCCGGCGTACAGGTCGGCCATCGGGTTGGGCTGCTGGAAGAACGGGTGCGGCGTCTGGTGCGGGGAGGAGAGCAGCACGACCCGGCGGGGCTGCTCGGCCAGGCGGGCGACCACGGCCGGGGCGCTGGCCAGTGGCACCGTCCAGACCAGGAAGACGGCCCCGACCCCGTCGAGAGCCGCGTCGAGCGAGGCCGGGTCGGTGAGGTCACCGGCGACGACCTCCACCCCGTCCGGCAGGGCGCTGCCCGCGGTGTCGTGCAGCAGCGCCCGCACCGGCACCCCGGCTCGCGTCAGCAGGTCGACCACCAGGCTCCCGACCCGGCCGGTGGCGCCGGTGACCAGGACCGGGGAGGTGTCAGCGCTCATCGCCCGATGATGTCACCGCTTCGTGGTCGAGCAGGTGACCCCGGTGCCCGGCAGGGTCCACGGGCAGCCGCCCTCGCCGATCGGCGGGCGCGGGATGACCAGCACCGGGTCGGTGGCGATCGTCGTCATCGCGGCCACCGGCACCTCCCAGAGCGCGTCCGCGGAGGCCAGGTCGGGCGCCTGCACGGTCTCGGACACGTTGGTCAGGAAGGTCTCGCTGTGCACCACCTCGACCGAGCGGACGAAGTGGACCTCCTCGGGGAGGATCGGCCGTTGCGAGGGATCCCCGGGCAGCACCTCGCCGGTCTCCAGCTCCTGCCGGGTGAGGGCATCCCAGGTCGCACCACCCCCGCGCATCTGCTCGTCGAGCGCCCGGACGGCGACGACCTCGCTGACCACGGTGTCCCCGTCGGCGGAGGTGGTGACCGTGCAGCGGAAGGCGTAGCCCGAGGCGAGGTCGTCGGAGCAGATCCGGCGGGCGTCGCCCTCGGCCTCGCTGCGCGCGTGCAGGAGCCGGACCTCGTAGCGGTGGGAGAGCGGGCCGTAGGCGATGCTCATCCCGCTGGCCTTGTCCCAGTAGCGCTCCGGGATCCGCTGCCCCTGGTCGTCGGTGGCCCGGAACGTGCCGGCTCCGAGGTCGGGCACCGAGCCGCGGAGGACCCCGCCGGCTCGCTCGTCGAGCAGCGTGGGCATCCGGGAGGCGTCGTAGTCGCCCAGCGCCGACACCGTCGCGGGGTCGAGCCGGGCGCCGTCCGCCCCGTCGTCCGCGCCGCCGCCGAGGGTCCCGGCGAGGCCCAGCACGGTCGTGGTCACCGCGGCGACGGCGAGCGTGCCGACCGCGGCCTGCCAGCCCCGCCGGCGGCGGCGCAGCCGGGCCCCCGCGGCGCTCACCCGGACGGGGTCGAGCCCGAACGCCGGCTCGTCGGCGGCGACGTGGTCGCGCAGGATCTGGGTCAGGTCGGTGTGGGTCATCGTCCCTCCTCGGACAGGACCAGGTCGGCCACGTGCAGGCGCAGGGTGGCGATCGCTCGTGAGGTGTGGCTCTTGACGGTGCCCTCGGAGATGCCGAGGACCCGGGCGGTCTCGGCGACCGACTGGTCGTCGAGGAACCGCAGCGCGACGACGGCCCGCTGCTGCGCGGGCAGCGCGGCCAGCGCCGCGCGCACGTCGGTCCCGCTCGGGGTCGGTGGCGCCGCACCGGCGGCGTCCTCGCGCACCTGCGCCACCGGGACGTCGCGGCGGCGGCGCAGCAGGGAGAGCGCCTCGTTGACCACCGCCTTGCGGGCGTAGGCCTCCACCGACTCCGGTCGCACGCGGGGCCACGCGACGTACAGCTTGGCCAGCGCGTTCTGGGTCACGTCCTCGGCGGTGTGCCAGTCGCCGACCACCAGGTAGGCCAGTCGCCGCAGCGCCGGCCCGCGCGCGGTGAAGAACTCGTCGAACTCGCCCTCGGAGCGCATCGTCACCTCGTCCCCGTGGGGGGCCGTCTGCCCCCGTCCCCTCTTCTACGCCACGACGGCGCCCTGCGGTTGTCATGGACGGTGGGAATGACCCGTGCACCTGTCGGTTCGTCGGCGTTTGACAGGCTGGGGGGATGACGACGCGGCGGTTGGCCCTGGGATGCGAGTTCACCTACGAGGCCGCGGTCCCGACCCTGGCGATCTTCCAGGTGCGCCCGGACGACTCACCCCTGTTCACGCTGCGCTCGGAGTACTGGATCTCCACCCCGACCCTGGCGCTTCGCTCCTACCGCGACCTCTACGGCAACCCCTGCACCCGGGTGGTGCTCCCGGCGGGCTGGTCGAGCCTGCGCTACGACGCCGAGGTCGACATCGTCGACGCCGTCGAGGAGGCCGACGAGTCCGCCCCGGAGGTGGCCGCGGACCTGCTGCCCGACCACACCCTGATCTACACGCTGCCCAGCCGCTACTGCCTGCCCGACGTGCTCGGGGACGAGGCCTGGAGCCGGTTCGGCGGGCTGCCACCGGGATACCAGCGGGTGCAGGCGATCTGCGACCACGTGCACACCCACCTCACGTTCCAGTACGGCAGCTCCGACGCCCGCACCACCGCCGCCGACGTCAACAGCAGCCGGCTGGGGGTGTGCCGCGACTACACCCACCTGGCGATCTCGTTCTGCCGGGCGCTGAACATCCCGGCCCGCTACGTCTTCGGCTACCTGCCCGACCTGGAGTCCCCGGTGCAGCCGGAGGCGATGGACTTCGCCGCCTGGATGGAGGTCTGGCTGGGCGACCGCTGGTGGACCTTCGACCCGCGCAACAACACCCGGCGCAAGGGGCGCACCGTGATCGGTCGGGGCCGCGACGCCTCGGACGTCGCGATGGCCACCACGTTCGGCGGCCCCACGCTGCACCAGATGACCGTGAAGGCGCACGAGATCGTCCCCTGAGGCGAGTCTCAGCAGCAGCCGGGCTCCGGCCCCTCACCGGCCGACAACCGGGTGACCACGGCACCCTCGGGCGCCCGCGCCGGGTGCTCGAAGTCCCACTGGCCCGAGAGCCGCCACACCCCGATGCCGTCGGCGATCCCCGGCCACGGGGTGCTCCGGACCGCGACCGCGTTGCCCTCGCCGCCGTTGACGACCGCCTCCGGGTAGGCCCGGTGCAGCCGGGTCCAGGGGTCGCCCAGCCGCACCCCGGTCCCCGCCAGCCGGACGTCGGGCACCTGTGGGTCGCCCTGGTCGGTGCCCGACCAGCGCCGGAAGCTCGCCAGCTCCCAGCCGCGCAGCCGCAGGTCGTCGGCGGTGTCGCCGCCGAAGACCAGGCACAGCTCCTCCCAGCAGGTCACCGAGACGACCGGGTAGCGCCAGTGCAGCGACAGCGGGTCGTCCGCCTCGGCGAACCAGCCCTGCTGGCCGGCGATGCGCGCGTAGCGCTGCGGCGCCACGGTGAGGTCCGGCTCCCCGAGGCGCTCGGTGACCGCGGCGACCGCCCGGTCGGCGGCGGTGCCGAAGGGCAGCGCGCCGACGCCCGTCCCGGACACCGCGACGGAGGGGTCGACGGGCGGGACGACCGAGGGGGTGACGGCCGGGTCGGGCGAGCCGCCGCGCGGGTCGCCGCCGAGGGCGTGGCCGAGGCCGACCACGCCGCCCACCACGACCGCCACCCCGGCCGCGGCCAGGGCGAGGCCGCCGGTCCGGCGCCGGGCGCGGCGGCGCCGGCCCCCGGACAGGATGGCGGAGGTCGGCGGCGCCGGCACCTCGAGCCGGTCGGCCTCCTCGCGCAGCAGGTGTCGCAGCTCCTCGCTCATGACAGGTTCCCTTCGGTGCTGGGGACCACGGCGTCGCCGAGCAGCGCCCGCAGGCGGCGCAGGGCGACGTGGGTCTGGCTCTTGACGGTGCCCTCGCTGCAGCCGAGGGCCTCGGCGACCTGGGTGACGCTGAGGTCGTCGTAGAAGCGCAGGACGACCACCGCGCGCTGCCGGGGTGGCAGCCGGCGCAGCGCCTCGACCAGCATCGGCCGGGTCGACGGGTCGGGGGAGTACGGCGTCTCGGGAAGCCGGTCGGTGGGCTGCTCGCTGAGCCGGACCCGGGAGCGGAACCACGACGCGGTCGAGCGGACAACCGCCGTGCGGGCGTACCCGTAGGCGGCGCCCGGCTCGCGCACCCGGTGCCAGGAGGCGTAGGTGTTGGTGAGGGCGGTCTGCACCAGGTCCTCGGCGAGCGCGTGGTGGCCGACCAGCAGGTAGGCGGTCCGGTAGAGCCGTCCCCACGCGCCCGCTACGAACTCCGCGTACTCCGCGTCGCTGGGCGCTCTGCTCATCGGTTCCCCCTGGTCGGTGTGGTGGTGTGACCCACCTGGAGAGACGCGGCAGCAGCCGGTTCGGTTGTACGACGAGCCCGACCGGTCAGCGGAACGGGTTGAGGCGGCGGCCCAGCTCGGCCAGCAGGTCGACGCTCGCGGTGAGCCACGCGCACGAGAAGCAGGCGAAGGAGATGACCTCGCCGACGTACACCCGGCCCCAGGCGTAGCCCCCGAGGTGCAGCACCGGACCGGTGGTCGCCCACAGGCCCCCGACGAACACGACCACGGCGCTCGCGACGTACAGGCGCACCCGGACCGGGCGAGGGTGGCGGCGGAGGGTGGCCTCCCGGCGGGCGAAGGCCACGCACAGGCCGATCAGCATCAGGACCACCACCGCCGAGCAGGAGCCGTGCACGAGGTTCGAGCGGGCCTCCCCGATGTGCTGCTGCAGGCCGGTGCACAGGTCGTCGGGGGAGAGCCGTCGCCCCGGCGGCAGCACCGGTGCGGCGCAGTCCGGGTCTCCGCGGTGCCACCCGGGGCGGGCCGAGGGGAAGAACGCGACGCCGATCACGGCCAGGCCGCACACCGTGGACAGCAGGAAGTCCCAGGTCCAGGGCTGGGCCAGCAGGTAGGTCAGGAGGAGCCCCCCGACCAGGCAGAGGGCGCCGACGAAGAGGTCGCGGGCCGGGGAGTGGTAGTAGGCGCTCATCGACCCGCGGACCTGCCGGCCCTCGGTCATGACCAGCCAGTCCAGCAGCACCAGCGCGACGGGCAGGAGCAGCGCCACCACCCCGATCGCGAGCCGGATGCCGAGGTAGGAGCGCCCGTAGAGCACCGGGGCGCGCGGGTCGTCGGCCGCCTCCCGGTCGAAGGTCGCCAGTGCGGGCCATCTCATGGGTTCGCCTTCCTGGGTGGGTGGGTCAGTCGTCGACCGCGCGGAGCCAGCTCAGCACGGCGAGGACCCGGCGGTTGTCCTCGCCCGCGGTCGCGATGCCGAGGGTGTCGAAGACGCTGGCGATGTAGCGCTCGACGGTCTTGACCGACAGGTGGAGCTGTTGGGCGATGCCCGCGTTGGAGCGACCCTGCGCCATCTGCTCGAGGACCTCGCGCTCGCGGGGGAGCAGCCGGTCGAGGTCGTCGAGCTGGTGCCGGCGCCGGACCAGGCGGTGGACGATGTCGGGGTCGATGACGCTCTCCCCGCGACCCAGGCGCTCCAGCGCGTCCGTCAGGGTCGCCACGTCGTCGACCCGATCCTTCAGCAGGTAGCCGACGCCGCGCGCGCCGCCCGCGAGCAGCTGCGCGGCGTACGACGTCTCGGCGTACGTCGAGAGCACGAGCACCCCGCGCGCCCGCTGCTGCTCGCGCACGGCGAGGGCTGCGGTGAGCCCCTCGTCGGTGTAGGTCGGCGGCATCCGGATGTCGACGACCGCCACGTCGACCTGCAGCGCGGGGTCGAGGCGGGCGAGGAGCTCGTCGCCCGAGGCCGTCTCCAGCACCACCTCGATGCCCGCGGAGCGCAGCAGCTGCGCCAGCCCGCTGCGGAACAGGGCGGAGTCGTCGGCGAGGGCTACGCGCACGGGAACAGCGCCTCGATCCGGGTGCCGGAGTCGACCCGGCTGTCCACCCGCAGCTCGCCCCCGAGGCTGACCACCCGGTCGCGCAGGCCGCGCAGGGCGTCCGGCGCATTCAGGTCGGGGGTCCCGGTGCCGTCGTCGCTGACGCGGACCCGGAGCTCGCCGTCGACATGGTCGACCTCGAGGCTGACGCTGCGCGCCCCCGCGTGCCGCACCGCGTTGGTCAGCGCCTCGCAGGCGACGAGGTAGGCCGCGCTCTCGACGTCGGGGTCGAAGCGCTGCCGGGGCACCGACGTCCTCGCGGCCAGCGGCAGCCGCTCCACGACGGCCTCGAGCGCGGGCGCCAGGCCGCCCTGGGTCAGCACGGCGGGGTAGATGCCGCGGGCGAGGTCCCGCAGCTCCTCCAGGGCGGTGTGCAGCTCCTCGCGGACCTCCGCGATGCCCCGGTGCAGGTCGGCCTCGTCCCCGGAGGCCTGCAGGGCGCCGAGGCGGAGCCCGACGGCCAGGATGCGCTGCTGGGCGCCGTCGTGCAGGTCGCGCTCGAGGCGCCGCCGCTCCTCCAGCCCGCTGGTCAGGAGCCGGGCCCGGGCCTGGCGCACCGACAGCAGCTGGGCGCGCAGCCCGGCCTCGAGGCGGGCGTTCTCCAGCGCGAACCGGCTGACCGCGACCGACGCCTCGAGCAGGTCGTGGTGGCGGCGCAGCGAGGTGTCGACGACGACGACCGCCAGCCGGCGCCCGTCGGCGGTGGTCGTGGGCAGCACCAGGCGGTCCTCGACCAGGTCGGGGTCGCGCGGGACGCCCTGGCCGTCGACGTAGGCCTGCTCCTCGGGCAGCCAGTACCAGACCTCGAGGTGCGGGTCGCCCAGGGTGTGGCGCAGGGCGTCCTGCACCAGCCCCACCGAGGTCGTGCCGGACAACCGCTCGACCAGCTCGACCACGGAGCCGCGGGCGAGCCGCAGCTGGAGGGCGGAGGCCACGAAGGCGAGGGCGACCATCGCCACCAGGTAGGAGCGCACCTGGTAGACGAGGTCGAGAACGCCCGGGCTCAGCCAGGGCCGCACCAGGATCGGCAGGGTCGCCGCGCCCACCAGGGCGGCGACCGCCAGCACGGGCGCCAGGGTGCGCCGCTCCAGGCCGCCGAGCCGCCGGAGCCGGCGTACCAGGAGGGCGAGGAAGAGGGCTGCCCCCACCCCGGTCCAGGCGGAGCGAGCGATGAGCAGACCCCGCGAGACCGCGGGGCTGTCCCACACCGTCGGCCAGGCGTGCGTCGTCAGTGCCAGCTCGTCGGGGGTGCTGGTGACGACGACGGCCACCGAGAGCAGCAGCAGCCCGGCGCCGGTGACCACGACGAAGCGTCGCTCCAGCGGCTCCAGCCGCGGCGCCGGGTAGCGCAGCAGCCCGGTGACCGCGAGCACCTCGAGCTGGCTGGCGACCAGGTAGCACGGCGCCGCGGCCCACCCCACGGGGGCGACCGTGGCCCGGCTCACGATCCAGACGACCGTGAGGGCGCCGAAGAGCAGGGCGTTGCCGCGCTGGGCGGGGTCGTGGAGCAGGAGGACGGCGGTCGCGGCGAAGCCGACCGCGACGACCACCTGCGGCCGCTCGGAGTGAGCGGGGATCCCGCCGACCGCATGGTCGACGAAGGCGACCACGACACCGGCGGCGGCGACGAAGAGGACCCCGAGGACCAACCACCAGGCGCGGGCCTCGGCGCCTGCGCCCACGTCGACGCCGGCGCTGTCCGCGGTGTCGGCGGCGAGGGGACCCGAGGTGCTCACCTGGTCGAGTCTGCGCCGCCGCGGGGAGGCCGGGAAGAGGGAAAACCCGCGTCGCGACCCGCGCGGTGCACCTCGCCAGGACGCGGGCTTCCACCCTGCAGCGGGGCCCGTGCGCGCTCGCAGAGTGGTCACGGCGCCACACCGGCCCACCACCACCGGCCCTCACCGGCCCGAACCCAGGAGCTCGCCATGCGCAAGCAGCCTCACTCCCTCACCGCGCGCGCCGTCGCTGCCGCGGTCACCCTGCCCGTGCTCGCCGCGGCCGCCACGGGCGGCGCCCTCGCCCCGGCGTACGCCGACCCGGGGTCACACCCGCCGGGAGGTGCCGCCGCGCGGGCCGACGCCTTCGTCCCGCCGGTGCACGTCCAGGCAGGCTCGGTCGTCTCGGTCGGCAAGCTGAAGCACCACCACCGCCGCGTGGTCCTCAGTCCCCAGGCGCCCCGGGTCCACCGAGGAGACGTCGTCACCGCCGGCGTGGGCCGGCGCACCCCCTCGGGTCTGCTCGTCCAGGTCACCAAGGTGACGCCGCGGCCCGGCGGCGGGCAGGTGCTCGCCACCGTGCCGGCCGCCCTCGGGCAGGCGCTGCCGCCGGGGGACTACACGGCCAGCCAGGACTTCGGCCACCCCGCCGACTCGCTCGCGGACCTGGGCCCGGCGGCCGGGATCGGCACCCCGAGCGCGGGCAGCCCCTTCAGCCTCCTCCCCAGCTGCACCAAGGACAGCAAGGTGAGCGCCTCGGTCTCCGGCGGGGTCAACCTGCAGGGCAGCCTGGAGGCGTCGTTGCACCTGGCCGGGCTGGTGCCCGACCGCGCGCACTTCCGGCTCCGGGTCGACGAGGACGCCTGGCTCAAGCTCGCGCTGGCCGCGAAGGCGAGCTGCTCGGGCGGTGGCGAGATCCTCCGCCAGCCCCTCAACCTGACCATCGCCGGGCTCGTCGTCCCGGTCACCCTGGTCATCAGCCTCGACGCCACCCTCACCGCCGACGGGTCGCTGGCGGTCGGAGGTCACCAGCACGCGTCCCTGGACGTGGGCTTCGACTACCGCGACGGCACGATCAAGCCGACCGCCCCGCACGTCCCCACGCCCACGCTGCAGCTCGACAAGCCGCAGCTGCAGGGGAAGGCCTCGGCCGAGGTCGGGATCACCGCATCGCTCACCGCCGGCATCCTCGACGCGTTCACGGGCAGGCTGAACGTGCGCGGCGCGATCGGGGCGAGCGTCGACTCGACGGCCGACCCGCGCTGGGAGGTCTACGGCGCGGCGCGCGCCTGGGCCGACCTGGTCCTGTGGGTCCCGGTCTGGCACACGGTGCTCTGGAAGTCGGACGGGCTCGACCTCGTCAGGCCGCAACGCTGGACCTTCGCGCAGGCGGTGAGCCTCCGCGGACCGTCGACCCTGCCCGCCGGTGTCGTCGGCCAGCAGTACCCGCCGGTCCAGCTGACCGCGAAGGACGGGTGGGGAGCGACCTCCGTGCAGGCCGTGCAGAGCAGCCTGCCGCCCGGGCTCACCGTGTCGCCCACGGGACTGGTGACCGGCGTGCCGCTGCCGATCGGGGCAGCCTCGACGACCTTCCACCCGGTGCTCTCGGTCCGGGACGAGGTCGACAGCACCACCGTGGTCGCCGACCTGACGGTCACGACCCTGCCCCCGCCGGTCATCAGCACCGTGCACGTGAACGGTGGCGAGGTCGGCTCCGCGCTGACCGCCCAGCTGGAGGGCACCTCGCCCAACGGAGGGCCGCTGCACTGGGCGTTCGTCGACGGAACCGCCCACCACGGCTACACCCTGTCGGACGCGGGCGTCCTGGAGACCGACTCGGTGGGCCTGGACGACGTCCTCCAGGTGCAGGTGACCGATGCGGCCGGGCAGACCGCGCGGGCGACCGTCACCGTGGACGCGGTCGAGCCGCCCGAGGACCCGCCCGGCATCTGCGACCGGATGCCGTGGAAGTGCCCCACGACGCCCTGACGGTGGTGAGGCCCTGCGGGAGGAGCGGCCGGCTCCTCCCGCAGGGCGCTGGTCCGTCCGGCCGGCGGGCTGGGTAGTGTCACGATCTGTGAGAGCCCCCCACCCCTCGTACGCGCAGCTCGTCGTCCTGCCCGCGTACGCCGAGCAGCCGGTCCCGGTCGCCTTCGAGGACGTCAACGGCCACCTCAACGTGCGCCACTACACCGGGATCGCGAGCGAGGGGCTCGACGAGTCGCTGGTCCCGCTCGGGATCCTGCAGAACTGGCCGGCGCAAGGGCACGCGATCTTCTCCGCCGAGCACCACCTGCAGTACCTCGCCGAGCTGCGCACCGGTGACCGGATGTCGACCCGGGTCCGGCTGCTCGGCCGCTCCGAGCGGGCCGCCCACACGCTGGTCTACCTGCTCGACGAGTCGCACCAACGGGTCAGCTTCGTGATGGAGGAGATCTTCCTCCACATCGACATGGAGACCCGCCGGACCGCGCCCTGGCCCGACGACGTCGCCGCGGCGCTCGACGCCCGGATCGCCGAGCACGCCGAGCTCCCGTGGGAGCCGGACGTCTCCGGCTCCATGGGTCTGCGCTGAGGGCAGGGGCGGCTCCGATGGCGGTCTCCTTCCAGCTCGTCGTCGACTGCCACGACGCCGACCGGCTCGCGCACTTCTGGGCCGAGGCCCTGCACTACGTGGTGGCGCCGGCGCCGTCGGGCTTCGCCACCTGGGACGACTTCTACCGCTCGATCGGGGTCCCGGAGGAGGAGCTGGGCGTCGGCGACGACAGCATCGTCGACCCGGACGGCATGGGCCCCCGGATCTGGTTCCAGGTCGTTCCCGAGACCAAGTCGGTCAAGAACCGCCTGCACCTCGACGTCAACGCCAGCGGCGGACGCGAGCACCCGCTCGAGGTCAGGGCGGCGCGGGTGGAGGCCGAGGCGGACCGGCTCGTCGCGCTCGGCGCGACCCGGGTGCACACCATCGCCACCGACGGCCTCGACCACTACGCGGTCGCGATGCTCGACCCCGAGGGCAACGAGTTCGACATCAACTGAGTACGCGTACGGATGTGCCCGGTCCCGGGCGCGGCGCACGCTGGGTCCATGACCACCACCAGCAGCTCCCCAGCCCGGACCGCCGTCTCCGTCGCCCTGCGCGCGGCCGGCCTCGTCGGCGCCTACGGCGCGGTCACTGCGGTCTGGGACGCCACCACCGCCGGACCCCACGAGACCGACATCGGCGGAGGCCTGGTCGCCCTCGGCGTGCTGGTGCTCGCGTCGCTGGCCTGGGGGGCTCGCGACGGCCGCCACCAGGACCTCGGGCGCCTCGCCGTCACCTGGGTCGGCGTCGGCCTGGTGGCCGGCGTCCTCGCCGCCGGGGCCGTCCTGGTCCGGGGCGGAGAGCCCGGCGAGGTCCTCGGTGCGGTGGCCGTGCTGGTGCCGCTGCTCACCGTCGTGGTGGCCACCCCGGCGCTCGTCGGAGGTGCGCTCACCGGTGCGCTCACGGGTGCTGTCACCGGGGGGCCGGCACACCGGACCCCGGGCGCCACCCGAGGCTAGGTCCCAACCGGGTCGCGAGGTCGGTGAGGATCTGCACGTAGTCCTCGTGCTCGAACGAGAACGGCAGCGCGAACGCGACCTCGTCCACCTCGCGGAAGCCCGCGTGCGCGTAGAGCTGCTCGGCGATCTGCTCGGAGGTGCCGACCAGGTCCGGGGCGAACAGCAGCCGGGCCGGGCCCTGCGGGGTCGCGGTCCGGGCGGCCCGGGACGCGGCGTACTGCTCGTAGCGGGCGCGCTGCTCGGCGCTCGCGGAGTCGGTGGGGATGACGACCAGGCCCTGCGAGACACGGGCCGCCGCTCCGGCGGGGTGGTGCTCGCGGAAGGTCCGCACGTGGGAGGCCTGGATCTCGGCGAAGTCCCGGGAGCCGGCGGGCCGGTCGGGGCCCTCGGCCTTCACGACGTTGCTGGTCAGCAGGTTCAGCGCGTGCTCCCCGGCCCACCGGGCGGACCGGTCGCTGCCCGCGCCGTACCAGAGCCGCGTGGCCAGTCCGGCGGCGTGCGGCTCGACCCGACGGGAGAACTCCTCGATCCCCTCGGTGCCCTCGAACGGGCTGACCGGCTCGCCCCGCACCATCCTCAGCAGCCGTTCGACCCGCCCGTAGCCGAAGTCCTCGACGTCGGCGGTGTCGGGGTAGAGCGCCTCGCGCACGTCGTCCCAGCGCATCGGCGGCCCGACGCTGACACCGGGGTTGAGCCGGCCGTGGGAGAGCACGTCCACCGTGGCGAGGTCCTCGGCCAGCCGTAGCGGGTTCTCCCAGGCCAGCGGGATCACCGCGGTGCCCAGCGCGATCCTGCTGGTCCGCTGGGAGGCGGCGGCCAGGACGGCGACGGGGGAGGAGATGCCGTACTGCAGGTGGCGGTGGCGCACCCACGCGCTGTCGAAGCCGAGCTGCTCCCCGAGCTCGATCACCCCGAGGGTGGACTCGTGCCCGGCCCGCGGGTCGTCGCGGTCGAAGAGCCCGATGGTGAGGAAGCCCAGCTGGCGCAGGGGGCTCGAGGGATCAGGCACGGCGGTTCCCCTTCGGCGGCGGTGTCGGCTCCGAGCCTAACCGGGGTTGACGGTTCAACTCCGGTCGCCTGCACCTGGTTCCACACCTTCCACGCGGAGAAGACGTTCACCGCCGAGGGCAACCGGGCTCTCAAGGAGCGCCTGGTCGAGGAGGGCCGGGCCCACGCGGCGCTCGTCCTCGACGGTGACGAGGCGGTGGCCTGGTGCGAGTACGGCGCCCCCGCCGAGCTGCCGAACATCTACCACCGCAAGGAGTACGAGGCCGGCCTCGCGGCGCTGCCCGACTACCGGGTCACGTGCCTCTTCGTGGACAAGCGGTACCGGCGGCAGGGGCTGACGCGAGTGGCGCTGCAGGGCGCCGTCGACCTGGTCGCCGCGGCCGGCGGCGGCGTCGTCGAGGGCTACCCGCACGACACGGCCGGGAAGAAGGTCTCGGTGCTCTACAACGGCACCCGCCGCGTCTTCGAGGAGGTCGGGTTCACCTACGAGCGGCCCAAGGGCCAGCGCAACTGCGTGATGCGGCTCGAAGTCCCGCACCGGGCTCAGTGACGCGCGACCGGCGTGAGGGCGCCCCCGGCCAGCGAGAGGGCCTCCAGCCTGCGCTCGCGACGTGACGGCCGGGCGTCGTCCAGGACCAGGGCCCGGGCCTCCGCGATCAGCTCGGGGGTGGCGTCGCTCGCGGCGACCGCGACCGAGGCGGCCATCAGGGCGACCGCACCATCGCCGAGCGCGAGCTTCGCGTCGACGAGCGCGACGAGGTCGCTGGCCTGCCGGACGCTGTGCTGGTGCGGGAACCAGCCGATGGTGGTGGTCATGTCATCCCCCCGGATGTGGTGCGGAAAACCACCATAAGACACACAAACCATCCAAAATAGGTCCTAGGACCATCGACAAGACCTTGGTCCCGCCGACTCAGGCCACGGCGTACGGCGCCTCAGCGGACCGACCCTGGAAGGCCAGGATGCTCGGGTTCACGACATGGCCGTCGCGGATCTCGATCGCCCGGCTGACGGTCTCGTTGGCGTCCCACCCCGACGGGCCCTCCAGCACCGGCCGCAGGAACGGGATCAGGGCGGTGCTGTTCTCCCACGTCGCCGAGCTCCACAGGTACGACGGGCTGTGGTCGACCGCGTAGTAGAGGACGTTGTCGCCCACGACGAAGCTCGGCTCCGCGAAGGTGGTCGGACGGGCCCAGCTGAACCCCATGCCCAGGTCGCAGGAGACGTCGACGATCAGGCTGCCGGACCGGAAGGCGGGCAGGTCGCCCTCCTGCAGGTAGACCAGCGGGTTGGCGGTGTCCTGCAGCGTGCAGTTGACGACGATGTCGTTCTCGGCGAGGTAGGCGGGCAGTGGCTCGCGGCCCCGCTCGGTGATCACGTGGCTCGGTTCGTCGCCGCCCGGGTCGTGGTCGAACTGGCGGATCCGCACCGAGTGGATCGGCGAGCCCACCGCCGCGACGTCACGGTTGGTGAGCACCGCGACCTCGTGCACGCCGTGGGCGTTGAGGGCGGTGACGGCACCGCGGGCGGTGGCGCCGAACCCGATCACGACCGCGCTGAGGCGCCGGCCGTAGTCGCCGGTCAGGCCGGCCAGCTCGAGTGCGTGCAGCACCGAGCAGTAGCCGGCGAGCTCGTTGTTCTTGTGGAAGACGTGCAGCCCCACCGAGCCGGACCGCGTCCAGTGGTTCATCGCCTCGAAGGCGATCAGGGTGAGCCGGCGGTCGAGCGCGAGCTGGGTGAGCTCGGTGTCCTGCACGCAGTGCGGCCAGCCCCACAGCACCTGGCCGGCGTGCAGCGCCGCGACGTCGGCGTGCTGGGGCTTGGGCAGCACCACCACGTCGGAGCGGGCGAGGATCTCCTCGCGCGACGCGAACCCGGCGACCAGCGGGGCCAGGGCCGCGTCCTCGACGCCGAACCGGACGCCGTAGCCGTGCTCGAGGGTGATCCGCGCGCGCAGGTCGGCGTCCAGATGGGCGAGGTGCTCGGGGTGCAACGGAAGCCGCCGCTCGTTCTCCTTGGTCGAGGAGCCGATCACCCCGAGCGACAGCAGCGTCACTTCTTCTTGGTCGGGTGGATCTTGTCCGCCAGGGTCTCCTCCGACCCCTTGCCACGCTTGTCGGCGCGCTTCTCCTTGATGGACTTCCCGGCCTTCTTGGACATGCTCTGACGCGGCGACTTGTCGCTCATGGGGGATCTCTCTGAGAGGAAGCCTCGATGGCTCCGTCCTGCCAGCGTACGCCTGCCCGCCTGCGGCGCCCGCGCTCAGGGGACGGGCGGCTCGAACAGGGTCGGCGTGGCGAGACGCTCGCAGCGCGCGCACGCGACGTACGACGTGCCGGCCTCGACCCGGACCCGGACCCACCTGTGCCACAGGTGCCAGCGGCAGGGGAGCGGCGGGCGGGCGGCGGGCGGGGCAGCGCTGTCGACCGGCTCCGTGCCGAGGTCGCAGACCTGGATCACCGTGCTCACCTCCCCTCCCAGTCTCGCTCCGAGGGGGCTGGCGACCTAGGGCTGTTCGGACAGCTCCAGCAGCCGGACGATCTCAGTGGCCAGGAAGGCCCGGACGGTGCGCGCACGCGCCTCGCGTCCGGCGTCGTCGAGGGCCTCGTGGCCTCCCTGCCGGCGCAGGGCGACGCCGGCCACGACCTCGGCGGGCAGCCCGGCACCAGCCAGCCGGGCGATCGCCTCGCTCTTGGTGATCAGCCGGCCCTCGCGCAGCGTCGCCTCGGCACGGGCCCAGGTGGTCAGCCCGATGTCGACGTACACGTCCTGACGCCAGATCGCCCGCTTGCGCAGCGCCCGCGTCCAGTAGCCCGCGAGCTCGGCCCGGGCGGCGTCGCGGAGGTCGCCCGACTCCATCGGAGGGAGCCAGGAGGCGGGAGGCGGCCCGTGCACCACGACCGGGTCGGCCAGCAGCTCGGCGCGTGCGACCCCGCTCAGCTCGCGGCGGAACAGCTCCCCGAAGGCCCAGGTCCAGTGGGGGCGCGGGCGGTCCGCCGCGTCGGCGCGCGGCACGTAGACGCAGTGCAGCGCGGCTCCGCCCTCGGCGTCGCGCTCGACCTCCTGGTGCACCTCGATGAGCACGGCCCGGACGCCGGGGCCGGGGCGCGCGTCGACCAGCGCCACCGCGTCGAGGTCGCTCACCCCCGGCCGGTAGTCGCCGGTGGCCAGGGAGCCGCCGACGTAGAGCCCCGTCACCGCCGCGCCGAGCCGGTCGACCAGGGCTGTGCCCAGCACGGTCACCGCGGGGGCCTGCGACAGACGGGGGTCCACCCGCCGAGGCTAGCGAGCCGGTCCCGTCACGTCGGTCAGGAATCGAGAAGCAGCGCGGACCGGCAGGCGCCTAGCGTGAGGCACGAGGGACGGCACGGGGCCGTCCCAGCCGCAGGAGAGGACCTCACGAGATGCCTACGACCAGCAACGAGACCAGCGCCGACACCCGGGCCGACGGCTTCAGCGCCGAGGAGCGGGCAGCCATGAAGGAGCGCGCCGCCGAGCTGCGCGCCGAGGGCAAGAAGGGCGCGAAGAAGGCCGACGGCCTCCAGGCCGTCCTGGACTCCATCGCCAAGATGGGACCCGACGACCGTGCCCTCGCCGAGCGGGTCCATGTCGCCGTCACCTCGACCGCACCCGAGCTGCTGCCGAAGACCTGGTACGGCATGCCGGCGTACGCCAACGAGGACGGCAAGGTCGTCGTCTTCTTCCAGGACTCCGGCAAGTTCGGCTACCGCTACTCCACCCTGGGCTTCCAGGACACCGCGCACCTCGACGACGGCGACCTGTGGCCGGTGGCCTACGCGCTGGCCGCGTGGGACGAGTCGGTCGAGAAGCGCGTCGTGGAGCTCGTCCGAGCCGCCGTCTCCTGAGCCGAGCTCAGTCCGGCGCGGGAGCCTCGAGGTCGCGCAGCCAGTCGACCACGTTCTGGCGCCGGGTGCTCAGCGCGGCTGCGACGGTCGAGACCGGCCCGGTGCCGTACTCGGGCACCCAGGCAGGGTCAGCGCCGCGGGCCAGCAGCAGCTCGGCGGCCCGACGCTGCCCACCCGCGCAGGCGTGCCAGAACGCCTGGTGGACCGCGTCGGGTGCGGGCGGGGCCCCCTCGACCAGCTCCTCGAGCAGCTCCGCGAGCCGGGGGAGCAGCCCCAGCGCGGAGGCGTGCCACAGCCGGTCGACCCGGGCACCGCGCTCGACCAGCGCCCGGGCGACGTGCCAGCAGGCGTAGCCGACCGCGTTGTCCAGCGGGGTGCCGATCGACCCGCCCGGGGTCTCCAGCGCGGCGCCCGCGTCCAGCAGCACGACCGCGACGTCGAGGTCGTCGGTGCTGGCCGCCCAGTGCAGCGGGGTCTCCGGGCGCGGCCCTCCGGTGTCGTCCTCCAGGTCGGCCCCGGCGGCCAGGAGCAGGGCCACCGCGGCCGGCGCCGCGGGCAGGTAGCCGGGCCAGTCGGTCGCCACGTGCAGCGGCGTCCGCCAGCCGCCGTCGACACCGTGCCGGCCGACCATCCGGGCCGTGGCGAGCTCGGGGCGGGCCTGGAGCAGGCTCCCCAGGGTGTCGAGGTCACCGCGCTGGATCGTGTTTGTGAGCTCGACGGCGACCGGGTCGCCGTGCGGCAGGGTCAGGGGCTCGGTCACCTCCGGAGAGTACGGCGCAGAGTCCCGGGCCGGCCGGGACGTTGGTCACGGGTCGGTCGACCGAACGGCCGACCGGGACCATCCGGTCGGACCATTCTGGCGGTTCGCGTGTTAAATCCCGATGTCCGAGGGTGACTTTCGTTCGGTCCTGACGCACGCTCGTGACCACGGGTGGGGAAACCACACCGCTGGTCGGCTCCTTGGGGAAGGAGCCGGGAGGCGCTTGGTGTGGACCCGGACGCACCACCCCGGCGGACTCACGGACATGAGACCGCCGGGGCGGAGCACAGCAGGAACTCAGGTGTTCGCGATGACGCACGGAAGCATCAGCACGGCCATGAGAGTCGGAGTCACCGGCGGCGGGCTGCACGCTGCCTCGGTGGCGGCCCACTTCGCCGAGCGTGGCCACCCGGTGGTCGTGCACGGGACGGCCGACCAGCTGCGTGCCGTGCACCTCGGGATGGTCGCCTCGCTGACCGCCGCGCGACGGCACGGCGGCGAGCGTCGCTCGACGGGGCACGACCTGCTCTCGCGGATCACCTACACCGACGACCTCGACGACCTGGGCGGCTGCACCTTCGTGGTCAGCGCCACCGACCCGGACGGACAGCGCGAGCTGCGACCCGCCGGCTGAGCCGTGGGCGGTCGGAGGTCGGAGGTCACCAACCACCTGGCAGAGGTCAGGACCTGGGGCCGGCGCGGTCCGGAGGCCGCCGCGAGCAGGAGAATGGAGGCGTGCCCACCCGCGACCTGAGGTCCTTCCAGGGCGCCGGCGACGATGCCGGTCCGCTCGAGGCAGCCCTGGATGCCCTGCCGGCCAGGATCTCGGTCTGGGACCGCGACCTCCGCTTCTGCTACGGCAACGCGGCCGCGGTCGGTCATCTCGGTCGCAGCGCCGTCGAGCGTGGGGAGCACCTCCGTGACTTCGCGGATCACGCCTCACTCGAGGCTCAGCTGCCGTTCCTCCAGCGGGCTCTGGCGGGCGAGAGCGTCCGGTTTCGAACGGTCGGCCCTGCCCCCTGCCGCTCGCGCTGACGCCGACCACCGCGGCCCGGGCCCGCGCCACGAGGAGGTCCGCATCGAGCCGGTGCGTCGGGGAGGCGAGGTGACCGGGGTCCTGGTCCTGGTGACCGACGACACGGAGGCCCGGCAGGCCCAGGTGCGTGCGCACACCGAGGCGATCGACGCCGCGACCCGCCGGGAGCGGCTGCGGCTCGCGTTCGCGGTCGACGCCGAGGTCGTCGCGGACCTCACCGCGGCCGCCACGGTCATCCGACGGGCCCGCGCCGAGACCGGCGCAGCGCGGGCGGTCGGACCTGATGGTCGCAGCGGAGACCCTGCGCGAGGCCGTCTCGCGCCTCCGCCACCACATGGGCGTGCTGCGTCGCGCCCTCCCGCCACGGCGAACGGATGGGGCTGTCCCACCACCGCCCGACGTGCTTCACGTGCCGGTCGTGTGGGCCCGGGACGCCGCCGCCCGCGGCAGCACCACCCTGACGCGCGAGCAGCTCGTCGCGGTCCTCGACCTCGTCCCGGAGGCGGTCACGATCTGGTCGCCGGACTTCCACAACCGCTTCTCCAACGCGGCGGCGCGGGCGTTCTACGCCGACGGCGACGCCCTGGAGGGACGGCACGGCTCCGACGTCCTCGGGATGGCGGCCTACCAGGCGAGCCTTCCGGCAGGCCTGGCCGCGATGCGGGGAGTGCCCCAGGAGTTCGTCCGCTCGAGCGGGCCGGGCGAGCCGCCCCGGCATGTCCGGGTCGCCTACGTCGGACAGTTCGACGGCGACGGACGTGCGGTCGGGGCGGTGGCCCTGGTCACCGACATCACGGCCGAGGTCGAGGGTCAGCGTGCCCTCGAGCGCGCCACCCGGGAGGGGGCGGTGGCCGAGGACCGCACCCGCATCGCCGAGGACATCCACGACCGGGTCGTCCAGGCACTCTTCGCGGCCTCGCTCCTCGTCTCGCTCGACGCTGCGGACGACTGGCAGCTCGACCAGGCGCTGGCCGGCGTGGCCCACGCCCAGGAGCACCTGCGCACCGCCATCCTGGACGTGGATCCGGCGTCGGTGCCCGACGTCGACGTCGGCGACATGGTCGCGCGGGCCGTCGGCGACGTGGTGAGCCCGGGCACGGTCCCCGTGACCCTCGACATCCCGGAGGTCGTCGTGCTGCTGCCCGCCGTCGTGGCCTGGGACGTGGCGGCCGTCGCGTCGGAGGGCGTCTCCAACGCGCTGCGCCATGCCCGCGCCAGCCGCGTCGAGGTCGTCCTCGCCGTCGCGGGCGACTGGCTGACGCTCTCGGTGGCCGACGACGGCGAGGGGCTGATCGGGGCGTCGCGCTCCAGCGGCCTGGCGAACCTTGCCGCTCGGGCGCGCCGTCACGGCGGTCGCCTCGATCTGCCGTCGACCGAGCGCGGCACGAGGCTCGTCTGGTCGATCCCGGTCGAGCCCGGCTGAGACCCGGGGGGGGCTCAGGACCGGCCGTCGTACCAGGCCAGCACGCGCAGGGCGCGCAGGGTGTTCCAGCGGCTGGGGTGGCCGTCGCCGTCCTCGAACCGGATCGGGGTCTCGCCCGGGTGCGTGTTCTCCAGCAGCCAGCGCCCGTCGGGTCCGCACTTGTCGCGGACGACCTGCACGGCCTCGGCCAGGCGGTCGTCCGGCGCCCTCCCCGTACGGCGGAGGTGGTCCAGGGCGCGGAGCACGTCGTAGTGCCACCGCGGCGGCCACGACAGCTGCAGGAACCGCTCCTCCACCACCTCGCCGGTGCGTCGCGACCGGAACAGGCCACGCGCCAGCAGGTACTCCTCGCCCCGCCGTCGCGCATCGGCCACCGACTGTCGGCCTCCGGACCGCTCGTACTCCAGCAGCCCCTCGACCACGCAGATCGTGGAGTCGAACGAGGAGACGGTCGCGCCGCGCTCCGCCTCGCAGTTCCACCCGCCGTCCTCGAGCTGGTCGGCGAGCAGGCCGCTGGCCAACGCCTCGACGTCGGCGCCGAAGTAGGCGCCGATCGAGAGGGTCCGCCCGTTGATGCACGGCTCGACCTCCCCGTCGAAGAAGGCCTGCCCGTCGTGCTCCCAGCGGCAGTGCTCCGCGACGAGAGCGGTCGTCTCCCGTGCGGACGCCGAGGCGGGGTCCAGGCCGAGGTCGTGCAGCACCATGAGGACCGGCAGCGTCGAGGTCCACGGCTGGCCCTGGGAGAAGTCCGGCTGGATGCCGGCCCGCCAGTCCTCGACGACCCGGCGGGGGAAGCACGCGCCGCCGTCCCACTGGCCGTCGGGGTCGCGCAGCGCGAGCAGGGCGGCACCCCAGCCCTCGGTCTCGATGCGGGCCCGCTCCGCGGCCACCCGGTCGGCCGGAGCGTCGGTCAGGTCGCGCAGCACCTGCCAGCGGATCGACGGGTCGCCGTCCAGGAGCCAGTCGAGCACGTCCACGCTCAGCCCTGGCCCCACATCAGCGATCCCGGGGTGGTGAGCAGATCGCCGGTCTCCAGCAGGGTCTTCAGCCCGGAGAGGATCATCGGCCACCCGCCGTACAGCTGGGAGTTGGCGCTCGCGGGCAGCTGGTCGTGGACGACGGTGAGGCGGCAGGAGTCGCCGACCTGCTCGATCTCCCAGGTGACCCGGGTGGTGCCCTGGGACCGCACCTCGTCGCTCCACAGCGCGGTGAAGGTCTGCACGAGCAGGCGCGGCGGCTCCACGACGAGGTTCTCGCCGGCGGAGATCTCGACGACGTCGGGCACGCCCGCGGTGTAGGTCGACCCGGTCGTCCAGTCCGAGTGCGTCTGCACGCCGAAGCTGTACTTGGCCCGCTGGGCCGGGTCGGTGATCGCCTCCCAGACCCGCTCGGGGGTGGCCTTGATGAAGATCTCGAAGACGGCGGTGTCGCCCACGGGGGCGGTGCCGTTGGCGAAGCAGACGGTGGTCACGTCGGTGGTCATGGGGTGTCCTCCAGGTCGGTCTTGAGCTCCGCGAGCCCGGCGGCCCACGGTGCGGCGTACTTGCTCACCCAGCGGTCGTGGACCAGCCGGATGGGGACGGGGTTGAGGAAGTGGAGCTTCTCGCGCCCGCGCTTGCGGGTGACGACGAGGCCCGCCTCCTCGAGGATCCGCAGGTGCTTCATCACTCCGAAGCGCGTCATCTCGACGCGACCCTCCAGCGCGGTCAGCGTCTGGCCGTCCTCCGCGAAGAGCGCGTCGAGCAGGGCGCGCCGGGTCGGGTCCGCCAGCGCCTTGAACACCTCGTCCACGCCCCGAAAATAGGTGACCATTTGGTCACGTGTCAAGGGGCGAGGCTCTGCGGGTGTGCCGGATCGGCAACCGGGTAGGGACGAAGTGACCCACGACACCACCAGGAGGCCCCCATGCGCCGGCACGCCCTGACCGTCCTGACCGCTGCCACCGCCCTGGCCACCCTGGGGGTGACGGCCGTCGCTCCGGCCGCCCCGGCCGCTCCCCGGCTCGACGCGGCCCGCGGCACCGACCGCGCACCCGCGAAGAGCCCCACCGCGGTCGGGTACGGCGGAGCCGTCACCTCGGTGGACGCCACCGCGACCGCCGTCGGGCTCCGCGTGCTGCGCCGTGGCGGCAACGCGGTCGACGCGGCCGTCGCCACCGCCGCCGCCCTCGGTGTCACCGAGCCGTTCTCCGCCGGCATCGGCGGGGGCGGGTTCCTCGTCTACTACGACGCCCGCCACGGCGCCGTGCACACCATCGACGGGCGCGAGGCCGGGCCCGCCACCATGACCGAGACCTACTTCGTCGACCCGGCCACCGGCCAGCCCTACGGCTTCCCCGAAGTACGGGTCAGCGGGCTCTCGGTCGGCGTCCCCGGCACGCTGGCGACCTGGGCCGACGCGACGCACCGCTGGGGCACCAGGCCGCTGGGCTCGCTGCTGCGACCCGCAGCCCGGGTCGCCGCCCGGGGCTTCCCGGTCGACGACACCTTCCGCCAGCAGGTCGCCGACAACGCCGCGCCCTTCGGGCAGTTCGACTCCACCCGGGACCTGTACCTGCCCGGCGGTGCGCCGCCGCAGGTCGGGTCGACCCAGCGCAACCCCGACCTCGCCGCGACGTACCGGCTGATCGCGCGGCGCGGGACCGCCGCCTTCTACCGCGGCCGGATCGCCGCCGACGTCGTCCGCACCGTCCAGCACCCGCCGGTGGCCGCCGACCCGACCGGCACCTGGGCCGCGCCGATCCGTCCCGGGAGGCTGACCCGCGCCGACCTGGCCGACTACCGGGTCCGCCGGCCCGCGCCCACCCGGTCGGACTACCGCGGCCTGCAGGTCTACGGGATGGCCACCCCCTCCAGCGGCGGGTCGACGGTGGGGGAGGCCCTGAACATCCTGGAGCAGTCGCACCTGGGGCGCCTCCCGGCCGTGCAGGCCCAGCACCGGTACCTGGAGGCGAGCGCGCTGGCCTTCGCCGACCGCAACCGGTACGTCGGCGACGGCACGCCGCGGTCCACGCTGCGCCGGCTGCTCAGCGACGACTTCGCGAGGACGCGGGCCTGCCTCATCGACCCGGCCGCGGTGCTGCCGAAGCCGGTGGCCCCGGGCAGCCTGACCGGCGACGGATGCTCGGCCGGCAGGCCGGGGGCCGCGGTCGAGGACGGCCAGAGCACCACCAACCTCACCGTCGCCGACCGGTGGGGCAACGTCGTCGAGTACACCCTGACCATCGAGCAGACCGGCGGCAACGCGATGGTCGTGCCGGGTCGCGGCTTCCTGCTCAACAACGAGCTCACCGACTTCAACTTCACCCCGACCCAGGGCACCGCCCCCGACCCGAACCTGCCCGGTCCGGGAAAGCGCCCGCGCAGCTCGATCTCCCCGACGATCCTGCTGCAGCACGGGAAGCCGCGGCTCGCGGTCGGATCGCCGGGCGGCTCGACGATCATCACCACCGTGCTGCAGGTCCTGGTGAACCGGCTCGACCTGGGGTCGTCGCTGCCCGAGGCGATCGCCGCGCCGCGGGCCTCGCAGCGCAACACCAGCGGCATCCAGGCCGAGCCCGCCTACCGGGCGCAGTTCGGCGCGGCGCTGGAGGGGCTGGGCCACACGTTCGGCCCGGACATGGCCGAGATCGGAGCCGCCACCGGCATCGAGTTCGGCCCGCACGGCCTGCTCACCGCGGCCGCCGAGCCGGTCCGTCGGGGCGGGGGAGCAGCGGCGGTGCTGCACCCGCGGTCCTGAGGTCGCGAAGGACCAGGATCAGGGGCTTCCCGGCAGGTCCAGCGTCACGGTGGCGCCGTCGACGCGGGCGGACCCGTGGTGCGCCTCGGCGACGGCGAGGACCAGGGCGAGCCCCAGCCCCGTCCCGGGGGTGGCTCGACTGTCGTCCGCGCGGGTGAAGCGGTCGAACGCCCGCTCGGCGAAGGTGTCCGAGAACCCCGGCCCCTCGTCGCCGACGCTGAGCCGGGTGCGTCCAGCCGCGTTCGTCACGGCGATGGTGACCGTGCCCTCGCCGTGCTTGAGGGCGTTGGAGACGAGGTTGCCCAGGGCCAGGGACAGCCACCGGTCGTCGCCCAGGACCACCGCGTCGGTGGGGACGCGAGTCGCGAGCGTGCGTCCTGCTGCCGCTGCCTGCGACCGGTACGTGGCCACGACGTCACCGACCAGCGCTTGGGCGTCGACCAGGCCGGTGGGCGGCTCGGTGGCCGCCCGGACCTCCTCGAGGTCGAGCAGCGCGTCGGACAGGTCGATCAGCCGCTCGACCTGCAGGGCGAGGGAGTCCAGCGACGCGGTCGTCTCCTCGGTGCTGCGGGGACGCAGACGCATCCACTGCAGCTCGGTCTTCATCACGGTCAGCGGTGAGCGGAGCTCGTGGGAGGCGTCGGCGAGGAACTGGCGCTCGCGCTCGGTGGCGTCCCCGACGGCAGCCAGCAGCGCGTTGAAGGTGTGCCCGAGCCGGGTGACCTCGTCGTCGCGGTGTGGCGGCACCGGCAGCACAGGCAGCCGTCCGGGCGTCGCCTCCTCGGCCGCCCGCCGGTAGCGCTCGACCGGGTTGAGGGCACCGCGGGCCGTGCGGTAGCCGACGTACGACGCCGCCACGAGCGTGGCCAGTCCGGCCAGTGCGAGCTGGAGCAGCAGCTCGCGCAGGGCCTCGTCGTGCTTGAGCTTGCTGATCGCGGAGGCGACCACGATCGTGCCCTCCGGCGTGGTGAGCCGGCGGGTCAGCACCCGGAAGGGGTGGTCTACGGCGGGGAAGAGGTGACCGACGTCCTGGCGCTGGGCCTCCCCGGCGGCGGCCCGCCGGACTGTGGCCCGGTCCACCAGGCGTCCGGGCGCATCCCCACCGGTCACCGTGCCGTCGCGGTCGTAGGTCTGGTAGCTCTGGCCGGGCGTGGCGCTCGGCGGCGTCGCCCCGCCCGCGAGGGAGGTCTCGACGACACGCTGGTAGGCCCGCAGGTCCTGGTCGAGCTGGCGGTTCAGGGCGAACTCGACCCGCCAGAAGACGAACGCGCCTGAGGCGACCAGGACCGCCGTCATGGCCAGGGCGACGGCGATGACCAGGCGGGTCACGATGGGTCGGTCCTGCAGCAGGCTGCGCCCGATCCTCACGGGCGCGCGCTCTCGAGGCGGTAGCCCACCCCGCGCAGCGTCGAGATGGTCACCTCGGAGCCGGCGAGCCGGCCGCGCAGGCGCGAGACGTGCACGTCCAGGGCGTTGCTGCGGATGTCGACCTCGTCGTCCCAGACGTCGGCGAACAGGCGGTCCCGGGTGACCGCCCGGCCCGGGCGCTCCATCAGCGAGGCGAGCAGCGCGAACTCTCGCCGCGGCAGCACGACCTCCGTGCCACCGACGTAGACGCGTTGCTCCTCGGTGTCCAGGGTGAGGTCCCCGACCGTCGTCCGGTGGTCGTCGTCGGGTCGGCGGCGACGGCGGATCGCCCGCAGCCGGGCGAGCAGCTCCTCCAGCGCGAACGGCTTGACCAGGTAGTCGTCGGCCCCGGCCTCCAGCCCGCTGACCCGCTCCGGCACGGTGCCCCGCGCGGTCAACATCAGCACCGGGACGTCGTTGCCCTCCCGGCGCAGGGTGGCGCACACCTCCAGGCCACTGAGACCCGGCAACATCAGGTCGAGGACGACCGCGTCGACGCCCGGGAGCCGCGCGGTCGCCAGCGCCGAGGGCCCGTCGTAGCAGGGCGTGGTCGCGATGCCGTGGTCGGCGAGATAGCTGGCCACCAGGGTGACGACGCGTTCCTCGTCGTCGACAACCACCACGTGCATGGCGTCGGCGGACGGGACGCTGCCGGGACCGATCACGTCCCCACGCTAGGGCGTGGAGATGACCGGAGCCTGACCGGCTCGTCAGGCTGCCGTCATGATGCGTCCCTACCGTCGCCTCATGTCCTTCCTTCCGCACGGTGCCGGCGTCGAGACCGCCGGCCGGCTCGGGCTCGACGTGCTCGCGATGCTGGTCCTGGTCGGCTGGCTCTACCGTCGCCGGCTCGCGGCGCCCGAGATGCCGCTGGTCTTCACCGCCCTGAACATCGGCCTGTTCGCCGCGATCGTGGCGATCGGCGGAGGGGACTTCCCGACCGGTGTCGGCTTCGGTCTCTTCGGGCTGCTCAGCCTGGTCCGGCTGCGCAGCGCCGCCTTCACGCTGCGCGACGTGGCCTACACCTTCGTGGCCCTGGTGCTCGGGCTGGTCAACGGGCTTCCGGGCTCGGCCCTGCTGAGCGTCGTGCTGCTCGACGTCCTGCTGGTCGCCGCGATCTGGCTCACCGACGAGTCCCGGGCCGGCACGACGACGCGCACGATGCGGCTCACCCTCGACGCGGTGCACGCCGACCTGGCCTCCGCCCGGGCCGCGGTCGTCGAGAGGATCGGGGTGGTCCCGCTGAGCATCGCGGTCAGCGACGTCGACTACGTGCGGGAGACCACCCGGGTCTGGGTCCGGTACGCCGTGGACGAGGCCTACGGGTCGGTCCCGGACGACGTCGCGGCGCGGGAGTCCGTCGGTGACTGAGCTGCACGCCTCGGCCGTCCCGAGGGTCTCCCTGGACGAGGTCCTCGCGGCCGCCGCGGCCCTGGTCCGGGTCGACCGCAAGTACCTGGTGCCGCACACGACCGCCCAGGCCCTGCTCGACCGGCTCGCGGTCGACCGGGGACACCGCGTCCTCGAGATCGCCGGGCGCCTGCACACCTCGTACCGGAGCAGCTACTACGACACCGCCGACCTCGACACCTGCCGTGCCCACCTCCAGCAGCGCCGCCGCCGGTGGAAGGTGCGCGAGCGGGAGTACGTCGAGGACGGGCTGCGCCGGGTCGAGGTGAAGACGCGCGACGGCAGCGGGACGACGACGAAGGACGTCGCCGACCGCACGGGCGAGGACTCCCGCGGCTCGGGCGCCCTCGGTGCTGCCGAGGCCTCCTTCGTCGCGACGACCCTGGCGTCGTACGGCTTCGCGGTCGACGTCACCGCGCTGAGCCGCACGATGGAGGTGACCTACCGGCGCACGACGCTGGCCGACCTCACGGCGGGCACCCGGGTCACCCTCGACGTCGAGGTGGACTGCGTGCTCGGCGACCGGAGGGTCTGGCTCGACCGTGGCTACGTGATCGTGGAGACCAAGGGCGGGACCCGGCCCGGCGGCGTGGACCGGCTGCTCCGCGAGCTCGGTGCCCGGCCCCGCTCGCTCAGCAAGTACGCCTCCACGGCGTCGTTGCTGCGGGCCGACCTCGCCGACAACGACGTCCGCCGCCTCCACGGGGTCCAGCTCCACAGCGGGATCGTCGATGGCTCGCCCGACCTGCAGGTGGCCTCGTGAGCCGCCGGTGGACGTCGGTCAGTGTGGCCGCCGTCCTGCTCGTCGTGCTCGGCGCCCTCGCCCCGTGGGCCTACGCCACGTGGGGGAACACCAGCGCGAAGGACCGCATCGAGGCGGACCCGCCGCCCGCGCTGTTCGACGACCGGGCCGTGGCGCCGACCGCTGCCGCCGTCGCCGGCCAGCAGGCGCGGGCCCACGCGCTCCTGCGCGGGTGGTGGAGCGCCCACGGGGACAGCGCGGACGATGCGGCCTTCGTGCGCTGGCTCGAGCAGACCCTCCCCGGGCCCCCCGACGCGTCGACCCGCAGCGCGGAGCTGGACCAGGTCGAGCGGCTCGCTCCGACGCGGACCAAGGCCGGCGTGGCGGCCGCGACCTGGCTCGAGGCCTTCGGCAAGAAGGACGTCTGGAAGCTGGCCGCCCACGACCAGGGCGAGCTGCTCCCGGCGCAGGCCCGTGACCGGGTCTCCACCGACGTCAAGGACCTGCTGGGCATGGCCAAGACCGTGGCCGACGCCCTCGGGGCCCGCTACCAGCAGTCGGCGCCGTACGTGCTGCACCCCGAGCTCAGGCCCGACCACACCGTCGCGCCCGGCCAGGTGTGCCCCTGCTCCTACCCGTCCCGGCACGCGTCGGCCTCGGCCGCGGCCCGGACCTACCTGAGCCTGACCGACCCGCATCGCGCGGCCGAGTACACCTGGATGGAGAGCGAGGTGGACTACTCGCGGATCTACATGGCGGGCCACGTCGTCAGCGACATCACCGCCGGCGCCCTGCTCGGCGACCTGATCGGCGAGTACGTCGCCCACACGCACGGCCACCTGGTGCCCCTCGGCTGAGGGGTCGCCCCGTCAGGCGCGCTCGCCCCGGCGCTCGTGCAGCCGCTGCTGCGCGGCGGGCAGGAACTCCAGGCACGGTGCGTCCGAGCCCGGGTGCCGCTCGTGGAGGTGGAAGATCCAGCGGTCCATCGCCGCCATGAAGCCGTTGTCGCCACCGGGACGGTACGCCGACCAGCTGCGGTGCCCCTGGGCGCGGCACTCGGTGCAGGCGATCTTGTAGACCAGCTCCTGGTCGGAGCCGAGGTCGATCCTCACCCGCGCCAGCGGGCCGGCCTGCGCTGCGGCCTTCCGCTCACGGGCCGCGCGGCTCGCCGTCATCTCGCACCCCTGTCCGGTCGGAGACCCGGAGCCTACGCGACTGGACCGTCCGCCAGCCTGTCCGCCAGCCGCAGTGCGGCGGTGGCGGCGAGGTCGAGGAGGTTGTCGCGGACCTCCGCCTGGGTCTGCCAGGAGCGGTGGTCCCAGTGCTCGCCGGACAGGTCGTCGCCGGCGTACAGCACCTGCGCCAGGGGGACGCCCCGGAAGGCGGCGACCGCGATCAGGGCGGCGGCCTCCATCTCGACGGTGAGGCAGCCCTCGTCGCGCCGTGCGGCGATCCGGCCGCGGGTCTCGCGGTACGGCGCGTCGGTGGTCCAGGTGGGGCCGCTGACGAACGGCACCCCGTGCTCGGTCAGCGTGGCGGTCAGCACCTCCCGCGCGGCGGGGTCGGCCTCGATCCACCGTGACCGCGGTGCGTAGTGGTACGACGTGCCCTCGTCGCGCAGCGCGGACTCGACCACCACCAGGTGCCCGCGGGTGAGCTCGGGGTGCAGCGCTCCGGCACCCCCGCAGACCACGAACGCGCGGCAACCCTGGGCGATGACCTCCTCGAGCAGCCCGGCCGAGAGCGGCGCGCCCACCCCGGAGTGGAGCACGCCGACCTGCCGGCCCTGGTGGTCCAGCCGGAGCAGCGGGTGCGGGCCGTCCTCCCAGGCGTTGCGCGCGACGACCTCGGCGCGCCCGTCGTCCAGCAGGCGTCGTACGACGTCGCCGAAGAAGGTCACCACGCACGCCGCCGGCACGTCGCGGGGCCGGATCTGCTCGGAGGGCTCGATGAGCCCGCGCGGGTCCGGGTCGAACTCCAGCACCGGGGCCGACGGTCTCGTTCGTGCCCCGCCGTCGGGGTCGGCGCTCACGGGCCCGCCAGGTAGGGGTCGGCCCAGGCGCTGATGATCCGCGCCGCACGGGTGGCCTGGTTGCGACCGGTCAGCAGGTGGTCCGCGCCCTCCAGGGACACGAAGCTGCGCGGGTGGCGGGCCGCCCGGAAGATCTCGCTGGCGTTCGCGATCCCGACGGTGTTGTCGGTGGGGGAGTGCATGACGAGGAGAGCTCGGTGCAAGGTCCGGATCTGCTCGCGCAGGTCGGCGGCGCGGACGTCCTCGAGGAAGTGCCGTCGCAGGGTGAGCGCCTTCCCTCCGACCATGAACGGAGCCTCGCCGTCGGCGATGATCCGCTCCACCAGGGCGTCGTAGTTGTGCTCCACGTGCCCGGGGTCGTACGGCGCTCCGACGCTGGCGACCGCCCGCACCGACTCGACCTGGTGGGCGGCGGCGATGACCGCCGCGCCGCCGAACGAGTGCCCGACGAGGAGCCGCACCTCACGGCCCGTCCCGTTCATCCAGCGCACGGCCTGGGCGGTGTCGTCGACCTTGTGCGAGAACGACCCGTCGCCCCAGTCGCCCTCCGACTCGCCCAGGCCCAGGTTGTCGAACCGCAGCATCCCGATGCCCTCGGCGGCGAGCTGCTTGCAGATCCGGCTCGCGGCCGGGCTGTTCTTGCCCAGGGTGAACCCGTGCGAGAACACGCCCCAGCCCCGGGTGGTGCCGTGCGGGAGGTCGAGCGCGCCCGCCAGCCGCGGGCCGATGGTGCTCTCGAACCAGACGCGCTCGGTCGTGCGGTGGGCCATGCCGGGGATTGTGCCTCACCCTCCGACGTACGCCGCCAGGTGCTCGCCGGTCAGCGTGGCCCGGGTGGCGACCAGGTCGGCCGGGGTGCCCTCGAAGACCACACGGCCGCCGTCGTGGCCGGCGCCGGGGCCGAGGTCGATGATCCAGTCGGCGTGGGCCATCACGGCCTGGTGGTGCTCGATCACGATGACGGACTTGCCCGCGTCGACCAGCCGGTCGAGCAGTGCCAGCAGCTGCTCGACGTCGGCCAGGTGCAAACCGGTCGTCGGCTCGTCGAGCACGAACACGCCGCCCTTCTCGCCGAGGTGCGTCGCCAGCTTGAGGCGCTGGCGCTCCCCGCCCGACAGCGTGGTCAGCGGCTGGCCCAGGCTGACGTAGCCGAGGCCGACGTCGGCGAGCCGTTCCAGCACCCGGTGGGCGGCCGGGAGCGCGGCCTCGCCGGTGGCGAAGAAGTCGACCGCCTCCGCGACCGGCATGGTCAGCACCTCGCTGATGTTCCGGCCGCCGAAGCGGTACTCGAGCACCTCGGCCAGGAACCGGCGGCCCTCGCACACCTCGCAGGTCGAGGCCACGCCGGCCATCATCGCGAGGTCGGTGTAGATTACGCCCGCCCCGTTGCAGGCCGGGCAGGCGCCCTCGGAGTTGGCGCTGAACAGCGCGGGCTTCACCCCGTTGGCCTTCGCGAACGCCTTGCGGATCGGCTCGAGCAGACCGGTGTAGGTCGCCGGGTTGCTGCGCCGCGACCCCTTGATCGCGCCCTGGTCGACGGTGACCACGCCCTCCCGCGCCGACACCGACCCCTGCACCAGCGAGCTCTTGCCCGACCCCGCGACCCCGGTCAGGACGACCAGCACGCCGAGCGGGATGTCGACGTCGACCCCCTGCAGGTTGTGGGTGGTCGCGCCGCGCACCTCCAGGGCACCGGAGGGCGCGCGGACGGCCGGCTTCAGGGATGCCCGGTCGTCGAGGTGCCGGCCGGTCAGGGTGCCGCTGGCGCGCAGGCCCGCGACGGTGCCCTCGAAGACCACCTCGCCCCCCGCTGTGCCGGCCCCGGGCCCGAGGTCGACGACGTGGTCCGCGATCGCGATCGCCTCCGGCTTGTGCTCGACGACCAGGACCGTGTTGCCCTTGTCGCGCAGCTGCAGCAGGAGGGCGTTCATCCGCTGGATGTCGTGCGGGTGCAGCCCGATGGTCGGCTCGTCGAAGACGTAGGTGACGTCGGTCAGCGACGACCCGAGCTGCCGGATCATCTTCGTCCGCTGTGCCTCGCCGCCCGACAGCGTGCCCGAGGGCCGGTCCAGCGACAGGTACCCCAGGCCGATCTCCACGAAGGAGTCGAGGGTCGCGCCCAGGGCTGTCAGCAGCGGGCCGACGGATGGCTCGTCGAGGCCGCGCACCCAGTCGGCGAGGTCGCTGATCTGCAGGGCGCAGACGTCCGCGATGCTGCGCCCGTCGACCTTCGAGGAGCGGGCGGTCTCGTTGAGCCGGGTGCCCTCGCAGTCCGGGCAGGTCTGGAAGGTGATCGCCCGCTCGACGAAGGCCCGGATGTGCGGCTGCATCGCCTCGACGTCCTTGGAGAGCATCGACTTCTGGATGCGCGGCACCAGGCCCTCGTAGGTGACGTTGATGCCCTCGACCTTGATCCGGGTCGGCTCCTTGTAGAGCAGGGCGTCGAGCTCCTTCTTCGTGAACCGGCCGATCGGCTTGTCGGGGTCGAAGTAGCCGCAGCCCCGGAAGATCCGGCCGTACCAGCCCTCCATCGTGTAGCCGGGGATGGTGAGGGCGCCCTCGTTGAGCGACTTGGTGTCGTCGTACAGCGCGGTCAGGTCGAAGTCGGTGACCGAGCCCATGCCCTCGCAGCGGGCGCACATGCCGCCCTGGACGGTGAAGCTGCGGCGCTCCTTGGTCTGGCGGCCGCCCTTCTGGACCGTGACCGCCCCGGCCCCGGAGATCGAGGCGACGTTGAAGGAGAACGCCTGCTGGGTGCCGATGTGAGGGCGGCCGAGACGGCTGAAGAGGATCCGCAGCATCGCGTTGGCGTCGGTGACGGTGCCGACGGTCGAGCGCGGGTTGGCGCCGATCCGCTCCTGGTCGACGATGATCGCGGTGGTCAGCCCCTCGAGCACGTCGACGTCGGGGCGGGCCAGGGTCGGCATGAAGCCCTGCACGAAGGCGCTGTAGGTCTCGTTGATCAGCCGCTGTGACTCCGCCGCGATGGTCCCGAAGACCAGCGAGCTCTTGCCCGACCCGGAGACGCCGGTGAAGGCGGTCAGCCGGCGCTTGGGGACCTCGAGGCTGATGTCCTTCAGGTTGTTGACGCGTGCGCCGAGCACGCGGATCGCGTCGTGGGTGTCCGCGGTCGCGGTCATCGTCCTCCCTCTCCTGGATGGTCCCCGTCAGGCTAGACGGACCGGGGGAGGGACGGCTTCTCGAAACCTGACCGTTGATGCGGTCGGAGTGCCCCGCAACGGCTTTCGGGGCACAATGAGCCGGTGCCGACGCGCGACCCCACCTCGCTGCGCGACGGCGACGACGCCGCCCGGCTCGAGTCCGCTCTCGACGCGCTTGCCGCGCGCGTCTCGGTGTGGGATCGCGACCTCGGCTTCCGCTACGGCAACGCCGCGGCAGTCGCCTTCCTCGGCATCGACGGCGACCTGCGCGGGCAGCCGCTGTCCAGCTTCGCCGACCCCGCCTCGGTGGCCACGCAGATGCCGTACATCGAGCGCACCCTGGCAGGGGAGAGCCTGGTGTTCGGCCGTTCGACGACGGCGCCCGGGCGGCTGCAGTCCTCCTACGAGGAGGTCCGGCTCGAGCCGCTGCGGGTCGACGGGACCATCACCGGGATCCTGATCCTGGTCACCGACGAGACCGAGCTGCGCCGGGCCGAGGAGCTCGCCCGGGTCGAGGCGCTGGACGCGGCGATCCGCCGTGAGCGGCTCAAGCTCGCCTTCGCCCTCGACGCCGATGTGCAGGGTGACCTGACCGACGCCGTCGACCGGGTCACCGCGGCCCACCGGGCGGCGGGAGCGGAGCGCGACGAGCTGTTGGATCGCGTGGCGGAGATGCTGAACGGCACGATCGCGCGGCTGCGCGACCGGATCGCCGTGCTCCGCGGTCCGCTGCCCGAGGAGGCGCCCCGGCCCGGGGCTGCCGGGCAGATCCTGCACGTCCCGATGGTGCCGTCCCGGTCGGTGCAGGTGCGAGGGCAGGCGACGCTGACCCCGGCCCAGCTCGTCGCGGTGCTCGACCTGCTGCCCGATGCCGTCACGATCTGGTCCGCGGACTTCCACAACGAGTTCGCCAACGCGCAGGCGCGGGTGCTGTACGGCGAGCCAGAGCTGGAGGGCAAGCACGGCTCGGAGATCCTGGGCGCGGCGGCGTACGAGGCGAGCCTGCCTGTCGGGCTCGCGGCGATGGCGGGGGAGCCCCAGTCCTTCGTGCGCACCAGCGCTCCGGGGGAGCGGGTCCGGCATGCGCGGGTGGACTACGTCGGGCAGTTCGACGGGGAGACCGCGGTGGGCGCGGTGGCCGTCGTACGGGATGTGACCGAGGAGGTGGAGACCCAGCGGCGGCTGGAGCGGGCGACCCGGGACGCGGCCCTGGCCGAGGACGGGCTCCGCATCGCCGAGGACCTGCACGACCTCGTGATCCAGGCCCTCTTCGCAGCCGGGCTGCTGGTCTCGCGACGCCGGGACGACGACACCCGGCTCGACGACGCGCTGGACAGCATCCGCAACGCCCAGGAGCACCTGCGCGGCGCCGTCCTCGACCTCGACACCGGGTCGGCCCCGGCGGTCGCCGCGGCCGAGGTGGTCCACCGTGCGGTGCGCGAGGTCGCCAAGCCGTCCTCGGTCCCGGTGACCGTGCACGCGCCCGACCTCACCGTGCTGCTCCCCGCGCCGGTCGCCCTGGAGGTGGCTGCGGTCGCGACCGAGGCGGTCTCCAACGCGCTGCGCCACGCGCGGGCGTCCCAGGTGGTCGTCGAGCTCACCACCGAGGAGGGCGAGCTGGTGCTGACGGTGACCGACGACGGCCGTGGCCTGGGGCGGCCCGAGCGGTCCAGCGGCCTGTCCAACATGGCCACCCGGGCGGAGCGCCGGGGCGGGCGGCTGACCTTCCCGGAGGTCCCCCGGGGCACCCTGCTCCGCTGGGCGGTCCCGCTCGAGGCCTAGCCCGGCCTCCGGTCGGTGCCGGCCGAGTCAGCGCAGCAGGCCGTCGGCAATGACCTCCAGCATGGGCTGGACGGCTTCCCGCGGCAGGTCGCCCTGGTCGGCGACGGTGGCCACCCCGCCGACGAGCCGGGCCAGCTGCAGGGAGTCGACGCCGGGACGGAGGTCGCCGGCGAGCTTGTCGATCACCTGCTGGTTGGCGCCACGGAGCACCTGGCACTTGGTGAGGATGGGGGAGGCCTCGTCGTCCATGGCGCCGGTGATCTTGGCGGCCCCGCCCTTGTGGACGGTCACCAACGTGACGTACTCGCCCAGCCAGTCGAGCAGGATCGAGCGGGCGTCCCCGCCGCGGGTGAGCACGTCCTCGACCGACCCGTGCACGCGGTCGACCCAGGACTGCATGATCGCGTCGATGAGGCTGTCCCGGTTGGGGAAGTGACGGTAGAGCGTCCCGGGGCCGACCCCGGCCTGCTTGGCGATGTCGTCCAGCGGCACGTCGTACCCACGCTCGCGGAAGAGCACACGGGCGGTCTCGACGATCTTCTCGCGGTTGCGCACAGCGTCGGCTCGCACGGTCCCGTGTCCTCCTTCCGGGCGCTGCAGGATTCGCCCTTGATAAACGGAGACAGTCTCCGTATCGTTGCACCTGTAACCGGAGCAACTCTCCGTCTGAGTCTACGTCGGTCTGTCTGACCAGAACAGGACTGAACCCACATGTCTTCCTCCCTCCTCGACCGCGCCCGCGACCGGGCCGTCCGGAGCACCCCGGCGCGCCAGCCGTCCGCCTCGCCCGCCCGCTGCAACCCGGCGCTCGGCATGGCGATCGTGCTGGTCGCGCAGCTCATGCTCATCCTGGACGCGGCGGTCATGAACGTCGCCCTGCCCCAGATCGGCCGCGACCTGGACTTCGGTCCGGCCGGGCTCTCCTGGGTGCTCAACGGCTACGCGCTCGCCTTCGGCGGCCTGCTCCTCCTCGGCGGACGCCTCGGCGACGTCCTGGGCCGGCTGCGGGTCTTCTGGGTCGGCGTGTTCGTCTTCACCCTCTTCTCGCTGCTGGGCGGGTTCGCTGCCACCTCCTGGGAGCTCGTCGCCGCGCGGGTCCTCCAGGGCACCGGTGCTGCGCTGGCGGCCCCGTCGGTGCTCGCCCTGCTGACGACCTCGGCCCGCGACGACGCCGGCCGCAACCGGGCGCTCGCGCTCTTCGCGGCGGTCTCCTCCGGCGGAGCGACCCTCGGGCTGCTCCTCGGGGGCGTGCTCACCGACCTCGGCTCGTGGCGCTGGACCCTCTTCATCAACGTCCCGATCGGCCTGGCCGTGCTGGCGATGGTCCGGCGCTACGTGGCCGAGACGCCGCGCCGCCCCGGACGCTTCGACCTGGTCGGGGCGGTGGCCTCCACCGGTGCCGCCGTCAGCGTGGTGTGGGCCCTGATCGGCGTTCCCGAGCACGGGTGGGGCTCGGTGCGGACCATCGCCGGCTTCGTCACCGGCGCGCTGCTGCTGGTCGTCCTGGTGACGGCCGAGGCCCGGGTCGCCCACCCGCTGCTGCAGCTCTCGCTGTTCCGCAGCCGCCGTCGCGTCGCCGGACTCGTCACCATGGCGGCGCTCGTGGCCGCACAGTTCCCGTTGTTCTTCCTCGGCGTGCAGTACCTGCAGCTCCAGCTCGGCTACGGTCCGGTCGCCACCGGGCTGGCGTTCCTGCCGATCTCGCTGGGCATCTTCACGATGTCGCGGGTGACCCCGCGACTCGTGGGCCGGTTCGGGCCCGCCCCGCTGATGCTGCTGGGCACGCTCGGGGTCGGGACCAGCTCGCTGTGGCTGAGCTCGCTGCCGAGTGGGGGCTCGTTCCTGGCCACCGTGTTCTGGCCGTTCCTGCTCAACGGACTCTCCGCCGGCCTGGTCTTCATGCCCACCACCGTCACGGTGCTGGCCGAGGTCGAGCCGGCGCACGCCGGCTCCGCGAGCGGGCTCCTGCAGACCATGCAGCAGCTGGGTGGGGCGGTCGGGGTGGCGATCATCGCCAGCACCTACGCCGCCCACCACCAGGTCGGGTCCGACTTCGTCTCCGGCGTCTCGGCGGCGTTCCACGCCTCGGCCGTGATCGCGGTGATCGCCGTGCTGGCCGCTGCCAGCCTGGTGGTCCGCCGACCCGTCAGGGTCCGGGTGCCTGCCCAGGTCGCGGCCGAGTAGGCCGGGTCCCCTCCGCCCCGGGCGTCAGCGATGGCGCTCGGGGCGGAGCCATTGACCGAGTTCGGCATCGACCAGCAGGTCGCGCGCCTCGCCCTCCCGGTCGTCGGGCACCAGGATCCTGATCTGGATCGCGCCGATGGAGCCCTCGAGCACGCTCATGTTGCGGTCGGTCACCTGGTAGGGGATGTACGCCCCGCCCAGCAGGCCCTCGATGACCGCGATCACCCCCGGATTGTTCGTCCGGACCAGCTCCGCCACCTGGGCACCTCCCGTGCACGCCGGCCGCCGCATCGGCCCGGACCTGCATCGTAGGCAGGCCCCCCACACCCCCACCCGGAGGTCGAGGTGCGAAGGCGAAGCCTGAGCCACGAGACCCCGGAACCGTCCCGCCCAGGTCTCCGACGCCAGCGTCCCCACCGCGCTGCTGTCCGACCTGCCCGCTGCCTGTACGTCGATGGGCAGCCGTGAGGTCGGACTCCGGGTGCCAGGCAGCGCTGACGTCGGTGATCTCTCGAGACCCCCGGCAGTGTCGTGGGGTCTCGTGGCTCGCCTATCGGCTCGCACCTCGACGTTCGCACGCAACCCCGGAGGTCGAGGTGCGAAGGCGAAGCCTGAGCCACGAGGCCCCTGGCAGGCGCCGGATCCGTTCATCGCTGGTCGAGTAGGGCGTGAGGAACGAGCGCCCGCGTCGAGACCCTCGGAACCGGCCCCCGGACCCAGCCCCAGATCCGTACCCAGACACGTCATCGCGCCGAGAATCCCCAACCCCGCTTGACGAAACTCCCCTGTGGGCAAGTCAAGAAATGTCGGTGCCCCCTGGCAGAGTCACCCCATGGCAGGCGACACCCCCACCCCCGGACCCCGCACCGGTCCCACCCCACTCGACCAACGGACCCGACCGCAGCAGCGACCCTGCTCGCCGACGCCCAGTCCCGTGACCTGCCCACCGAGCTCGGTGCCACCAACCTGGTCGCCTGGCTCAAGGCCACCACCCGACAGACACCCAGGGCCGCCAAAGACCTGGTGGCGCTGGCGCAGGGTCTGGAGGACCACGACCCCACCCGCGAGGCGCTGGCCGCCGGCACCGTCCTCCCGGACCAGGCCGCGGTGATCGTCGCCGCGGTCGACGCCCTCCCGGACACCGTGTCGCCCGACGACCTCACCAAAGCCGAAGCGCACCTGCTCGCCGAAGCGGCGCATCACGACGCCCGCGAGCTCCGCGCCCTGGGCAGACACCTGCTCGACGTGATCGACCCCGACACCGCCGACGAACGCCTCAACAAGCTGCTCGAGAAAGAGGAGAGGGAGGCCGCGAGGAAGACGTCGTTCACCGGGTTCCACGACGGTGCCGGGTCGTACCACTTCAAGGGCCGGATGCCGTCCTTGGACGGCGCGATCCTCGAGTCGCTGCTGGGTGCGTTCTTGAACCCCAGCCGCCCCGACCCCATCGCCCGCACCCTCGAGGACGGCACGACGGTGGCGACCCCCGGAGCTCAAGGGCCAAGCGCTGGTGCAACTGCTGGAGCGGTACCCGCGGAAGAGGCTGCCGATGACCGGTGGGGTGAACACCACCGCCGTGGTCCTGATGACCCTGGAGTGCCTCGAGGGCCGGCAGCAGGCTGCCGGGATCCTCGGTACCAACCTGTCGGTCTCCGCCGGGCAGGCCCGCCGGCTGGCGTGTGCCGGGGGGCTGATCCCCGCGGTGCTGGGGTCGGACTCCCAGATCCTCGACCTCGGCCACGAGGTCCGCGGCTTCACCTTCCCGCAACGGATCGCGATGGCCGTCGGCCAGGGCGGAACCTGCGGCATCGTCGAATGCCAACGCCCCGCGACCTGGTGCGACGGACACCACCTGATCGCCTGGTCCGACGGCGGACCCACCGACCTGATCAACGGGGCCCTGCTCTGCCCCCGTCACCACACCCTCGCCCACGACCTCAGATTCGAACTGACACAACAACCCACTGGTGGGTGGAAGCTCATCCGACTCAACCTCCGCCAATAGCCCGCACCCCGCACCCCGCATCCCTCAGGGGTCTCGTGGCTCGCCTATCGGCTCGCACCTCGACCTCCGTAGGCGAACCCGGAGGTCGAGGTGCGAACGCGCAGCGTGAGCCACGAGACCACTGGCACCGGACCCCGCACCACTCGCGGGGTCTCGACACGGTGCTCGCAGGCACGCACCTACTCGACCAGCGAGGAAGGGGTGTCGACCTCCCTAGGCGAACCCGGAGGTCGAGGTGCGAACGCGAAGCCTGAGCCACGAGACCGCCGGGCACTAGTCCGCGGATCCCTTGCGGGGTCTCGACACGGTGCTCGCAGGCACGCACCTACTCGACCAGCGACAAGGGCCTCGTCCTCCGTGAGCAGGCCGCTGGGGTGGCGGCTGGGAGGATGGCGGGGTGGCGACCGACGATCCCGTGCAGCCGAGCCAGGCAACACCTGGGCTGGATCCCGCGGGGTTGCCCGGCGGGCCGTCGGTGATGGTGACGGTGGACGGCGAGGTGTTCGCGGTGCGGGACCTGGGCGACCGGGGCACGCAGTACGACTGGCTCAGCGGGCCCAACCCGGGCTACGGATTCGGGACCAGCGGAGCGGCCGGTCTGACGGTGGAGCAGCACCGGGCCCACATCCGCGACTTCCTGGCCCAGATCGACCCGAGCACCGGGTTCCTCGGGGAGGACTGAGCCGGTTTCGTCAAGACCCGTAGGGCTCTCGCACCGGACCGGTTCCGGTGCCACGCTGGCGGGATGACAGTCTCGACCCTCGCCGAGCAGGCGCTCGCCGCCGGGCTGGTCCAGCCGGACCAGACGACCTGCGGGTCCAGCGTGCTGGTCGTCGCCCGCGTCCTCAACGACCCGACGTACGCCGCAGCGCTGGTGGACGGCGCGGGCACCGTGCCCGGACAGCGGGCCGGCGGCACGCTGCCGGACCGGTGGCGCGAGCAGGTGCTCGCGATGCACCGGCTCACCAGCGGAGCGGTCGCCAGCGGCGGAAGGATGCAGCTGCCCTGGCCGACCGCGCTGGGTACGCAGCCCTGGTCCCTGGCGCGCGAGATGACTGCCGCGGCAGGGGAGAAGGGCACGACCTATGCGGCGAAGCCGATCCTGCCGGGTCGGCGCGGCTCCACCTTCGACCGGCTGCGAGAGCTGGCCGTCGGCGGGCATGCGGTGCCGCTCTACGTGGGCAACCGGTGGTCGCCACGCCATGTCGTCCTCGTGCTGCCGGTCGACCCGCCGCCGAGGGCGGTCATGATCTACGACCCGGCCAGTGGCCGTCGCTACCCGATCACGGCGGGCGACTTCACCGCGGGCCGGCTCGATGTCGCCGGGTGGCGTGTGCCGTGGCTGGTGGTCGTGCCGGGCTGACGTCGTTGCGCCCGCACCCGCCCCGGGCGCACTCTGGACAGGGTGCGGTGAGGCGGGAGGCACGATGACCGGTCGCGACCAGTTCGACGCCCAGCAGTGGCAGCTGCTGCAGCTGGCGCCCTTCCTCGTGCTCAGTGGGGTGTCCGGGCGGTACCGACGGTTCCCGGCCCCCGAGCTCCAGGTCTTCGAGCGCTGGCTGGGCGAGGCCTGTCGGGCACCCGGCCGGCTCAGCCGTGCGGTCCTCACCTCCGTGGCCGACGACCTCGACGGGACCACCGCCGCGTTCGAGTGCTCCGAGGTCACCATCGTCAGCGGTCTGACCGCGATCGGTGCGGTGGTGGCGGGGCAGCCGGCCGACGAGGTCGCCTGCTTCCGGCACGCCCTGGTCCGGGTGCTCGGCGAGGGCCTGGCCCGGGCGCGCGGTCCGTACGGCCGCGAGGTCACCGTCGAGGGAGGTCAGCTGCTCACGATGCTCGAGGAGTTCCTGCGGCCCACGGTGTCGTTCCGCGCCCGGCCCGGGGACGCGGCCTGAGACGCCGGCTCACGCCGGCTCACGCCGGCTCACGCCGGCTCACGCCGGCTCACGCCAGCAGCGCGAGCACCTCGGGCGAGGTGTAGAAGGGCTCCAGCCGAGCCCGCACCAGCCGCTCCAGGTCACCGCTCTCCCGCAGCGCGGCGACGACCCGCGGCGCCAGCGCCACCAGGTCGGCCACTACGACGTCGCGGTCGAGGTCCAGCTCGTCGAGCAGCTCGGCGGGGGTGTAGCCGCCGAAGCGGTCGAAGAACGCGTCGACGACCACCTCGACGAGGCGGGCGACGTGCGGGTCCGCCAGGGTCGAGACGGCCAGGTCGTGCAGGGGATCGACCACCGCCGCGAGCTCGTCGAGGTCGGCGTATCGGCGCAGCCCGACGACCTGCTCCTGGGCGAGCAGGTCCCACACCTGCAGGACCGCGTCCCGGGTGGTGGGGTCGCGGAGTGTCTCGACCACGATCCGGTTGAGGCGTCGTACGGCGAACGTGCCGCCCTTGCCGACCGTGTCGCCGACCAGGGACTCGAACTGCTTGTCCGCGGCGCCCATCACCCTCGACGCGGCGCTGGTCCCGAACGACATCAGCGAGCCCAGCCCGGGCACCTTGTCGGCGACCGCCTTGTTGGCCTGCAGCACCTCGCCGACGATGCGCCCCATGAAGCGCGAGGCCGTCGTGCCCACCAGCGGGCTGTCGGTGAGGCGGTCCAGGGCCCGCTCGAGGACGGGCGTCAGCCCCAGCAGGCCGTCGAGGAGCGCCTCGACCTGGTCACGGTCGACCAGGTCGCCGACCGGGTACGGCTGCTCGGGTCCGTCGTGGACCACCTGGGTCGCCAGCTCGACGATGCCGCCGACGGCGGCGCTGCCCGGCACCGTCCGCAACGCACGGACGACGATCGCGGCGAGCTCGCCCCGGTCGAGGAGGTCCTCGACCGGGTGCCGGCCGGCGGCGTCCAGCAGCTCGCGGGCCAGCCCGGTGACGGTGGTCTCGAGGTCGTCGCCGGCGAGCCGGTCGAGATGGTGGCGCACCTGGGCCTCCAGCAGCTGCTGGGCGAGTGACTCGGCGCGTGAGTCGTTGCTGGGCATGGGCCCACGCTACGGGGACCGCGGAGGCCACCCGGCGGACCCCAGGGTTTCCTCAAGGTCGACCACCGAGGATGGAGCCCAGAGCGCACCCGGGCCGAGCCCCCCTGGCCCGGGTGCGCTCGCCCGGACGCCGCGCGCTCAGCAGCCCTCCGCCCGCGCGATGCGCTGGAGCGTCGACCAGCCTCGGGCCGTCGACCGCTGTCCCGTCGCCGTCTCCAGCAGCCGGTTGACGTGCGGCCGCCGCCCGCCGGTGCGGGGTCGTGCCGTGAGCACCTCGCGGTCGCGCACCTCGACCAGGAGCGTGCGCTGCGGATCCGGGAGGTCGGCGGGGGACAGCACCGGAGCGTCGTGGCGCAGGAGACCGACCTCGTGCTCCCAGCCGGCGTCCACCGCACCGAAGCGGTCGACGCTCACCAGCTCCTCCAGCCAGGTCAGGGGGCGCAGCACGACCAGCTCGTCGCGGCCCACCACGTCACGGACGCCGCGCTCGATCGCGACGGCGAGCGCACCGGCGGAGCGCGCGGGTGCGGTGAACGTCACGTTGCCGGTCGTCAGGTGGGAGACGACCTCGGTGCCGCTGGCCCGCTCCACCAGATCGAGCAGGACGGCACGGTGGAGGCCCTCGCGACCGATCATGACGTTGCGCACCAGTCCGAGCCACCGCATCACCCCAGCATCACGTGGCTTGGCAGACTGGGGCCATGACGACCGGAGCGACCCCACCACCCGTCGGCCCCACGTCGGACGGGTGGTTCGCGGCCTCGCTGACCGACGTCGTCCGTGGCGCGCTCGAGCTCGAGCCGACGGCGTACGGCGTGCTGCCGCACCGGCTGCCGGCCGCCGCCCGGCGCCAGATCCCCGACGACCAGCTGCGCTGGGCGGAGTCGCAGCCCTCCGGCGTACGGCTCGCGCTGCGGACGTCGGCCACCACCGTCGAGCTCGACGTGCTGCGCACTGCGCAGGCGTACGTCGGGGCGCCGGCCCGACCCGACGGCGTCTACGACCTCCTCGTCGACGGGCGGCTCACCGCCCGGGCCACCGCGCCCGGCGGCAACGTGCGCACCACCGACCTGACCACCGGGACGGTGGTGACCACGCCCGGCGAGGTCGGGACCGTGCGGTTCGCGGGGCTCCCGGCCGGGCCGAAGGACGTGGAGATCTGGCTGCCGCACAACGAGACCACCGAGCTGGTGGCCCTGCGCGCCGACGCCCCCGTCGAGCCGCTGCCGGACCGCGGCCGACCGACCTGGGTGCACCATGGCAGCTCGATCAGCCACGGCTCCAACGCGGAGAGCCCGAGCACGACGTGGCCCGCCCTGGCGGCCGCCCGCGGCCGGGTCGAGCTCGTCAACCTCGGCTTCGGCGGCAGCGCCCTGCTCGACCCGTTCACCGCTCGGGCCATCCGCGACACCCCCGCGGACCTGATCAGCGTCAAGGTCGGCATCAACCTGGTGAACACCGACCTGATGAGGGTGCGTGCCTTCGGGCCGGCGGTGCACGGCTTCCTCGACACGATCCGCGAGGGACACCCGACCACGCCGCTGCTGGTCGTCTCCCCGCTGCTGTGCCCGATCCACGAGGAGACACCGGGCCCGGCCACCTGGGACCTCACCGAGCTGGGCGCGGGACGGGTGCGGTTCGTGGCCACCGGTGACCCGGCCGACCCCACCCGGCTGACCCTGGTGCGCATCCGCGCCGAGCTCGCCCGGATCGTCGCGGAGCGCGCCGAGGACGACCCGCACCTGCACCACCTCGACGGCCGCGACCTGTACGGCGAGGCCGATGCCGCCGAGCTGCCGCTCCCCGACGCGCTGCACCCCGACGCCGCGACCCACGCCCGGATCGGCGAGCGCTTCGCGGCGCTGGCGTTCGGGCCGGGCGGGGCGCTGGCCTGGCAGCCGCCGGCATCCTGACCGGTCGCGGAAGCGGCGCTCGGGGTGTGGGCGACGCAACACGGTCGACCGTCTGCCTGCAACGACCGCGTTACCTGCGTGGAACCTGGCCCCCGCACGCTCACGGGACGACGGACGACCCCCAGCGAGCGGAGCGGCCACCATGGACCAGCCGGACACCCTGGAGACCACCACCTGTCCCGAGTGCGGAGCCCCTGCGGAGGTGCAGTGGCGCACCGTGCTCGAGAGCACCGAGGGGCCGGTGGAGCACGCCCGGATCCAGTGCGTGCAACGGCACTGGTTCCTGCTGCCCGTCGCGAGCCTCGTGGCAGCATGCGGTCATGAGCGACGACCTGAGCCCGGACGTGAGCGCCCTGGCCATCAACGTCACCATCCCGGAGCCGCTCCGCTGGAGCGACGTCCGGCGCGGTGAGGAGCTCGCGCTCAGCACCCTCAACGTCCGGCTGCTCCCGGACGGACGTCTGGCCGCGAAGGCGTACGGGCGGCCCACGGCGGGAGGCCGGGGGACCTATGCCTCGTTCCCGGTGCCCGACCGGCCCGAGCTCCACGCCCTCGTCGCAGGCGCGGCCGGGCGCGCCGCCGCCCTGTGCGCGGGCCATCGGGGCCTGGGGTGAGCACGCCCGGCGGGGAGCGGCTCCCGCTGGCGGACCGTCCGCTGACGCAACCGGCGCTGAGCAGGCTCCCGCTCGACCACCCGCGGCGCGACCTCGTCCTCGCGGTGCACGCGGAGGCGCTGGAGCGGGGGCTCAGCATGTACGAGGACCCCGACACCGGGTACTCGGTGCTGACCGCGGGGTTCCTGGCGGCGCGGGGCACCTGCTGTGCGCGCGGCTGCCGGCACTGCCCGTACGTCGTGGACGAGCCGGGCTAGCAGGAGCTAGCGGGGCGGAGCGGTGAGCCCGTCGAAGGCGATCGTGGTGATCGCCTCCGCCACCTCCTCGACCTCGACCGGTCCGTCCGGGCGGTACCACTCCACCAGGGAGTTCACCATCCCGAAGAGCAGCCGGCTGACCAGGTCGGGGGCCACGTCGGCGCGCAGCGCCCCCTCCGCGACGGCGGCGCGGACCAGCTCGGCCAGCTCGGCGTCGATCCAGCGGCGCCGGCGCAGCGCCTCCAGCTCGACCTCGCTGTTGCCGTGCACGCGGAGCAGCAGGGTGACGGCCGGCTGGTGGGCCACCAGCACCTCGACGCTGCCGCGCAGCACCGCTCGGAGCCGCTCGTACGCCGTGCCGTCGGTGCGGGACCGTGCTTCGGTGACCAGGGTGGTCAGGCCGTCGAGCGCCTCATGCAGGGCCTGCTCGAGCAGGTGGGACTTGCTCGGGACGTGGTGGTAGATGGCCGACTTGGTCAGGCCCAGCTCGCGGGCGAGGTCGCCCATGCTGGTGCCGTCGTACCCCTGGCGGTTGAAGAGCTCGATCGCCCCGCGCAGCACCGCCTCCTGGTCGTGGCCGGGACGGCCACGTCGGCGGCCGGTCGCTGGGTCGGGCTCCACGCGGGCCAGCGTCTCACGCGCGGCTGCCGTGTCCGAGGTGACAAGGCCGGGAGGGTGCGCGAGATTGGGGCGTCGGGGCGGTCGGCGCCCCGGCCGGAGGGAGCGACGATGACGGAGCTGGTCGCATGCAGGTGACGGTCCTGGGGGCCGGCTCGTGGGGGACCACGGTGGCGAGCCTGGTCGCACGCCGCCACCCCACCACGATCTGGGCCCGGCACGAGGCGACCGCGGAGGAGATCGACCGCGAGCACACCAACACCCGCTACCTGCCCGGCATCACGCTCTCCCCGCGGCTGCGCGCCACCGCCGACCTCGAGGAGGCCGTCAGCCAGGCCGAGCTCCTCATCGTCGGGGTGCCCACCGGGGGCGTCCGCGAGATCGTCACCGCCGCCCGTCCCTGGATCCACCCGTGGATCCCCATCGTCAGCCTGGCCAAGGGGTTCGAGGAGGGCACCCTGCTGCGGATGACCGAGGTGATCGCCGAGGCGTGCCCCGACCACCCCGTCGCCGCCCTGACCGGGCCCAACATCGCCCGCGAGATCATGGCCGGTCAGGCTGCCGCCAGCGTGATCGCCACCCCCGACCTCTCGGTCGCCCGGGCCCTGCAGACGGTGCTGACCAGCGGCTTCTTCCGGGTCTACACCAACCACGACGTGATCGGCTGCGAGCTCGGAGGGGCGCTGAAGAACGTGGTGGCGCTGGCCTGCGGGATCGCCGAGGGCCTCGGCGTCGGCGACAACACCCGCTCCCTGGTGATGACGCGCGGCCTGGCCGAGCTGACCCGGCTCGGCACCGCGATGGGCGGCGAGCCGGCCACGTTCGCCGGGCTGACCGGGATGGGCGACCTGGTGGCCACCTGCATCAGCCCGTTCAGCCGCAACCGCACGGTGGGCGAGCAGCTCGGCAAGGGACGGTCGGTGGAGGAGATCCGGGCCGGGATGACGATGGTGGCCGAGGGTCTCAAGACGGCCCTGACCACCCACGAGCTCGCCGCCCGGCACGAGGTCCGGATGCCGATCCACGAGGAGATCTACGACGTCGTCACCGGCCGGACCGAGGCCGCGATGGCCTACCGCGGCCTGGCTCCGCGGCCCGGCCACGAGTCCGAGCCCGGCTGACGGCTCAGCCGCCCACCAACCTGAGGAGGACCCATGACCGACATCCCCGACCCGACGACCCCCGACGAGGCGACGCTGGTGCGGACCCGGCTGTCGCTGCACGGGCTGGCCGAGCTGGTGCTGGCTGGGCCGCAGCGGGCGATGAGCGGCACGATCCGGCTGCGGGTGTCCCCGGGCGGCTTCGCCACGGTCGCGGAGCCGAGCCTGCGGGTCGTGGGCGACCGGCTGTACGCGGTCGGCGTGGACACCGGCCTCGACGGCCTGACACTGGCCGAGGTGGCGTCCGCCGTCGGGGTGGAGGCGACCTCGCTGGCGGAGGTCTACTCCGGAGGGCTCGGCCTGACGGCCGACCACGTGCTGACCGTCGACCGTGCGGCCGCTGCGGTGGTCGCGGACGCGCTCGCCGCCGGCGACGAGGCGCTGCGCACCCTGGCGCCGAGCGAGGAGCCGGTGCTGTGGCCCGAGCACCTCGACGTCGCGGTCTCCCTCGACGAGGTCAACTACGGCGTCTCGGCCGGGGACGGCTACCTGGCCACGCCGTACGCGTACGTCGGCCCGTGGGATGCGTCTGCCTGGACGGGGGAGTTCTGGAACGCGCCCTTCGGAGCAGCCCGCCCGGTGTCCGCGCTGGGCGGTGCTGCGGAGGTCCTCGCCTTCTTCGAGCAGGGGCGGTCGCTGACCCGCCGCTGAGCGGTCCGGCTAGGAGTACGTCGGGAAGCCCTTCGCCCCGACGTACCAGAGCGCGGAGGTCAGCACGGCCGCGACGAGCAGCGCGAACAGCAGGCCGCCGGCGACCGGGAGGAACCACCCCGGAGCTCGCCGGGACCGGACCGCGACGACCTTGACCACGGCGGCGCCGACGACGGCACAGCCGAGCAGCCCGTGCACCACGGTCCGCGCGGGCACCGGCTCGCCGTCCGCGAAGCGACCGCTCTCCAGGCCCAGCGCCCACAGGCAGTGGTAGGCCACGACGACTGCGAGCAGCAGCGCGACCGTGCCGGAGACCCGGTGGGCTCGGCCCAGCCAGGGCGGTGCTGCCCTCCCGAGCCGACCGTAGAGCCACAGCGCCCCGAGCAGCTGGACCACGGCGAGCACGCCGACGACGAGCGAGAGCACCACCTTCATCTCGATGACGGTGCGGAAGCCCAGCGTGGTGGTGCCGGTGAGGGTGGGGTCGTGGACCTTGCCGAGGACCCCCACCAGGACCGCCACGACGGCGCCGGCGGCGAAGCCGGCCAACGGGACCGCCAGGCCCCGGCTGGTGCTGGGGGTGCTGGGGGTGCTGGGGGTGCTCACCGGCCCAGCATGGGCAGCGTGGCGCGCCCCGGGCAATGACCCGCCCGCCCCCGTCTGGACCCGCGCGGAGGTAAACCTTCGACGGAAACGCCACGCGTCCCCGTGGACCGGAGGCACCCTGCTCGGGAGGACTCCGGCCGCCGCCAGGAATCGTCATCCGTCACCCGTGTCCGCGCACGGTCCCGTGCGCCTCACCCTGGAGGGTCTCCTCATGCACCTGCGTACCATCGCGGCCCTGGCCGCCCCCGCCGCGTTCCTCTTCGTCGGGCACCCGCTCTCCGCGACCGCCGCGACGCCGACCTGCCACGGGCACCGCGCCACCATCGTGGGCACCTCGGGTGCCGACGTGCTCCGTGGGACCTCGCACGCCGACGTCATCGTCGGCCTCGGCGGCGCCGACCGCATCTACGGCGGTGGCGGCAACGACGTGGTCTGCGCCGGTGGCGGCGCGGACCACGTGCGGGGTGGTGGCGGCGCCGACCGGATCTCCGGCGGGCGCGGGGCCGACCGCATCTCCGGCGGCGACGGGTCGGACACCGTGCTGGGCGAGAGCGGCGACGACGTCGAGCTCGGCGACGCCGGCGACGACACGCTCTCCGGCGGGGCGGACGACGACACCCTCAACGGCGGCGCCGGCAACGACGTCGAGCACGGCGACGAGGGCAACGACGCGCTCAGCGGCGACGACGGCGACGACGAGCTCAGCGGTGGGCTCGGCGACGACGACCTGCAGGGCGACCAGGGCGACGACGCGCTCAGCGGCGACGAGGGCGACGACAGCATGGACGGCGGTGACGGGGCCGACGTCGAGGACGGCGGCGACGGCAGCGACCAGTGCGGGGACGTGCTCGCCGACGACTGCGGCGACGACGACTGAGCCGGGTCCCGCTAGCCTCGGCGCCGTGCTGACCCCGCGCCGCGTCCTCAACCGTGCCGTCCTCGCCGCCCGCCGCTGGGTGGAGAGCGCCGGCGCGATCCAGCCGGGGACCGACGCGGCGGAGGCGTTCGGCAGCTTCGGGGCCGGCACCTACCTCGCGTTCCCGCAGGCCACGACGTACGGCGAGCGGTCGATCCATCTGGGGTCCGGCACCCTGGTGGGGCGCTCGTGCTCGCTGCTGGTCGGGTACGCGCCCGACGACGAGGTGCTCCCCGCACGCGGGCTCGTGATCGGCGACCGGTGCGTCATCGGGGCCGGCAGCACCTTCACCGCGCACGGGTCGATCGTCGTCGGCGACGACGTCTGGTGCGGCCAGGACGTGTTCGTCTCCGACTCCAGCCACGGCTACCAGGACCCGGAGACCCCGATCGGCCTGCAGCTGGGGCCGCACCAGCCGGTGGTCATCGGGTCGGGCTCGTGGATCGGTCACGGGGCGGTGATCCTGCCGGGCACCACGATCGGGCGGCACGTCGTCGTCGCGGCCGGGTCCGTGGTGCGTGGCACCGTCGAGGACCACGCCGTGGTGGCCGGGGTGCCGGCCGCGGTCGTGCGGCGCCTCGAGCCCGGTGTCGGGTGGGTCGCGCCGGGCCGGGCCGGGGATGTCCGGCCGGCGTGGACCGCAGCCGAGGTGGCCGCGGTGCTCGCCGGCGAGGGGTGAGCAGGCTCACGTGCACGGGTGACGAAGGGCCCCATCCCCGAGGGCCTCCGAGGTGCTGTCCTGAGGACGGAAGACAGGAGACACCCATGGACCTGCGGACGACGTACCTCGGCCTTCCTCTCCGCAACCCCCTGGTGGCAGCGGCCTCGCCGCTCTCCCAGAGCGAGGACGGCGTGATCCGGCTGGTCGACGCGGGGGTGGGCGCGGTGGTCCTGCACTCCCTCTTCGAGGAGCAGATCCTGCAGGAGGTCGCCCCGGTCCCGCACCAGGAGGCCCCGCACCACTTCGTGAACCCGGCCGGCCCCGGGGCGGCGCCGCGCTACCTGCGGCTGGTCGAGCGTGCGGCCCGGTCGGTCGACGTCCCCGTCATCGCCAGCGTCAACGGGTCCTCGCGCAGCGGGTGGGCCGGCTTCGCCCGCCAGCTCGAGGACGCCGGCGCTGCCGCCGTGGAGTGCAACCTCTTCCTGGTGCCCGAGCTCGGTCGCTCCTCCGTCGACGTGGAGCGCTGGTCCCTCGAGGTCGTCGCCGCGCTGCGGGCTGCGGTCTCGGTCCCCGTCGCGGTCAAGGTGACGCCGTACTACTCCTCCTTCGGCACCTTCGCGACCCGGCTGGTCGAGGCCGGCGCGGACGGCCTGGTGCTGTTCAGCCGTTTCCTGCAACCGGTCATCGACGTCACCACGTTGAGCGTCACCCCGGCGATCGGGCTGTCCGAGCCGAGCGACGCCCGGCTGCCGCAGACCTGGATCGCGGTGCTGCGCGAGGAGCTCCCCGCCACCTCGCTGGCCGGCACGGGAGGCGTGGAGACCGCCGAGGACCTCGCCGCCTACCTGCTCGCCGGGGCGGACGTCGTGCAGTGCGCGTCCGCGCTGCTGCGGCACGGGCGCGACCACGCCGCCACCCTGCTCGACGGGCTGTCCACCTGGGCGGCGCAGCACGGCTTCACCGACGTGGGCGAGGTCCGGGGCAGGCTGGCCGTGCCTCGGGGGGAGGCCCGGCGCGGCTACGCCCGGGAGGGGTACGTCGCCGCGCTCCAGACCGCTCGCCGCGGCTACGTGAACCACTGACGCCGCCCCCCGGTCGCGCCGCCCGTCCGGCGCGCTAGCATCGCCAGCGATGTCGACCTCTGCCCCGCTGACGGGGCGCACCCGCTGCTACCGCGACGGCGTCCTGGTCGCGGAGGACTTCGCCGTCGCGGACGTCTCCGAGCACCTGGCCCACCCGCACGCCATGGTCTGGGTCGACCTGCTCGCGCCACGCCGCGAGGACCTCGAGGCGGTCGCCGAGGAGCTCGGCCTGCACTCGCTCGCCGTCGACGACGCGGCCACCGGCCGGCAGCGCCCCAAGTTCGAGCGCTACGAGAACCACGACTTCCTCACCGCGTACGCCGTCCGGCTCGACGTGGACACCGGCGAGCTGCTCACCAGCGAGATCGCCGCCTTCATCACCCCCACCGCCCTCGTGACCGTGCGCCAGGAGGGCTTCCCGCTCGACGCGCTGGTGGAGCGGTGGGACCAGAACGCCGACCTCACGGCGTACGGCGTCGGGGCGCTGGTGCACGGCCTGCTCGACTTCGTCGTCGACGGGCACTTCGAGGCGGTGCAGACCCTCGACGACGAGATCGAGGGCCTGGAGGACCTGCTCTTCGACGACCGCCCGCACGACCGGGACGTGCAGCGCCGCAGCTTCGCGCTGCGCAAGAGCCTGGTCCGGCTGCGCCGCGTCGTCCTGCCCATGCGCGAGGTGGTCAACACGCTGCTGCGCCGCGACCTCGGCCTGGTCACCCCCGAGCTCACGCCGTACTTCCAGGACGTCTACGACCACGTGCTGCGGGCGACCGAGTGGACCGAGAGCCTGCGGGACCTGGTCTCCACGATCGTGGAGACCAACCTGACCGTGCAGGGCAACCGGCTCAACGTGATCACCAAGCAGGTCACCAGCTGGGCGGCGATCATCGCGGTGCCGACCGCGATCACCGGGTTCTACGGGCAGAACGTGCCCTACCCGGGCTTCGCCCGGCACTCCGGGTTCGTGGTCTCCTCGCTGCTCATCGTCCTGATGTCCGCCGCCCTGTGGGCCGTGTTCAAGCGCAAGGACTGGCTCTGACGCTCCGGGTTGGGGGCCTGCTGGCAGGGTGGGCTCCATGAGGACTTCTCGATGAGGACCGCGGTGCTGGGCACGGGGATCATGGGAGCCGGCATGGCCGGCTCGCTGGCGCGCGAGGGGCACGAGGTCGTGGTCTGGAACCGCACCCGCGCCCGGGCGGAACGGCTCGCCGGCGAGCGCATCGCCGTGGCCGGGTCGGTGGCCGAGGCCGTCGACGGCGCGGACGCGGTGGTCACGATGCTCTTCGACGTCGACAACGTGGTCGCGGTCGCCCCGGAGCTCGCCGAGGCGCTCGGCGCGGACGCGGTGTGGGCCCAGGCGAGCACGGTCGGGCCCGCCGGCATCGGCCGGATCGCGGACGTGGCGGGCGTGGGGGACCGCCTCGTGGACGCGCCGGTGCTCGGCACCCGCAAACCCGCCGAGGACGGCGCGCTGGTCGTGCTGGCCTCCGGTCCCGAGCGCTCCCGGTCCCGGCTCCAGCCCGTCTTCGACGCGGTCGGCGCCCGCACCCTGGCCGTGGGCGACGAGCTCGGCCGGGCCAGCGCGCTCAAGCTCGTCGCCAACAGCTGGGTCGCCCTGGTCAACGCGGGCACCGCCCAGGCCCTCGGGCTGGCCGAGGCGCTCGGCGTGGAGCCGACCCTCTTCCTCGACGCGATCCGCGGCGGCGGGCTCGACGTCCCCTACGCGCACCTGAAGGGGACGGCGATGCTGGCGCGCAGCTGGGAGGAGCCGTCGTTCGCGGTGGACGGCGTGGTCAAGGACCTCGGCCTGATGGTCGACGCCGCCGGGGACGCCGGCTTCCCCGACGACCTGCTGGTCGCCCTCCAGGGGCTGTACGCACGCTCCTCCGAGCAGGGCCTCGGGGGCGCCGACATGGCCGCGGTGCGGGCCGCGTTCGACGGCTGACCGTCCGGCCCGGGGTCGGGCCTCGGGGGTACGGTGCGAGTCATGCCCGACACCACGCCTGACCCCGTGCCCGAGACCGTGCCTCCGTCCATGCGCCAGCTCCGCAGCCTGGTCACCGCCGAGGGCGAGGTGCGGCTCTCCCTGGACAGCGTCGACACCCCGCAGCCGCGCGAGCGCGAGGTGCTGGTGCGCGTCGAGGCGGCCCCGATCAACCCCTCCGACCTCGGTCTGCTGCTCGCCCTGGGCGACGTCGACCAGGCGGCGTCGACCGGCACCCCCGACGCGCCCCAGGTCACCGCGCCGATCGCCCCGGCGGCGCTGGCCACGCTCGCCCGCCGCGTCGGCGTGTCCATGCCGGTCGGCAACGAGGGCGCCGGCGTCGTCGTCGCCGCGGGGGAGTCGCCCGAGGCCCAGGCCCTGCTGGGCCGGCGGGTCGCATTCCTCGGCGGTGCGACGTACGCCGAGTTCTGCCTGGCCTCGCCCCGGATGCTGCTCCCGCTCCCCGAGGGTGCCACCGCAGCCGACGGCGCCTCGTCGTTCGTGAACCCGCTGACCGCCCTCGGCATGGTCGAGACGATGCGCCGCGAGGGCCACACGGCGCTGGTGCACACCGCGGCCGCCTCCAACCTGGGCCAGATGCTGAACCGGATCTGCCGGGCCGACGGGGTGCCCCTGGTCAACGTCGTCCGCCGCCCGGAGCAGGCCGACCTGCTGCGCGAGCAGGGGGCGGAGCACGTGGTGGACTCCAGTGCCGAGACCTTCGAAGAAGACCTGACCGCTGCCCTGGCCGCGACCGGGGCCACGCTGGCCTTCGACGCCATCGGGGGTGGCCGGCTGGCCGGGACGCTGCTGAACTGCATGGAGGCGGCGGTCGTCCCGGCGGACGCGCCGTACAGCCGCTACGGCAGCGACGTGCACAAGCAGGTCTACGTGTACGGCGCGCTGGACCCGCGGCCCATCGAGCTGCGCCGCCGCTTCGGGTTCGCCTGGGGCGTGGGCGGCTGGCTGCTGATGCCGTTCCTGGCCCGGACCCCGGCCGAGGACCTTGCCCGGCTCCAGCAGCGCGTCGCCGACGAGCTGACCACCACCTTCGCCAGCCACTACACCGACGAGATCTCGCTGGCCCAGGCGCTGGACCCGGACACCCTCCGGACCTACGCCCGGACGGCCACGGGGCAGAAGTTCCTGCTCCGGCCGCAGCTGTGACCCGGCTCTGACCCGACTCCGACCCGGCCTCCTGACCCGGCTCAGCCGGTGAACCCGCCGTCGGCGCGGACCACGGCACCGTTGAGGGCCGCGCCGGCGGGGGAGCAGCACAACGTGATCGTCGCGGCGATCTCGTCGGGCTCGATGAGGCGGCGGATGCCCTGGTGGGCGGCCAGCTGCTCGGGGGTGGACTGGTAGAGGTCGGCGGTCGCGGCGAGCATCGGGGTCCGGGTGGACCCCGGTGCCACCGCCATCGCGGCGAGACCGGTGCCGACCAGGTCGGCGGCCAGGCCACGGACGATGCCGACCACCGCGTGCTTGCTGGCCGAGTACCCCGCGAGCCGGACCATCCCGCGCTCGCCGGAGGCCGACGAGACCGCGACGAAGCGGCATCGGGACGGGTCGTCTTGCGCGAGCATCACCGGCACGGTGGCCACGGCGGTGTTCCACACGCCGCGTACGTTGACGTCGAGCAGGGTGTCGAGGTGGTCGGCCGGGGTCTCCCACAGCGGCAGGCCGCCGACCACGACCCCCGCCGCGGCGACCACGGCGTCGAGCCGGCCGAACCGCACCAGGGTCCGGTTCACCGCGCTGTGCAGGGCCTCCAGGTCACGGACGTCGGACTGCACCGGGAGCACGCGGCCCTCGAAGCGCCGGGCCAGCGCGTCGAGCTCGGGAGGCGTGGCCAGCGGGTACCCGACCCCGGGGAGCACGTCGCCACCCGCGCAGGCGTCGAGCGCGGTCACGGCGTACCCCTGCTCGACCAGGGCGGCCACGGTGGCGGCGCCGATGCCCCGGGCTGCCCCGGTCACCAGGGCGACCCGCTCCACGCTCTCCATCGGCACTCCTCGCTTCTCCCGCCCCGGCCCGCTGCCGCCACCCTAGAGCCGCAGCAGCGGCGCGACCGGTCCTGGGGCAGAGTGGGCGGCATGAGGATCGCCGTGCTCGACGACTACCAGTCCGTCGCCCTCCGTTCTGCGGACTGGTCCGGGGTGCAGGCCCGAGCCGAGGTCGACGTGTTCCACGACCACCTCGTCGACCCCGACGCCCTGGTCGAGCGGCTCCTCCCGTACGACGCGGTGCTGTTGATGCGCGAGCGCACGCCCTTCCCTGCGGCGGTGATCGAGCGGCTGCCGGCACTGCGCCACATCGTGACGACCGGGCGACGCAACCCGTCCCTGGACGTGGAGGCGGCCCGGGCTCGTGGCATCACGGTCAGCAACACGGGGAGTCCCGCCGACTCCACCGTCGAGCTGACCTGGGGTCTGATGCTGGCGCTGGCGCGGCACCTCGTCGAGGAGGCCAACGACCTGGCCGCCGGCGGCTGGCAGCGCACCGTGGGTCGGGACCTGGCCGGCAGCACGCTGGGCATCGTGGGGCTGGGCCGGATCGGCACCCGGGTGGCGGAGATCGCCCGCGCGTTCGGGATGCACGTGCTGGCCTGGAGTCCGAGCCTCGACGACGAGCGGGCCGCCGCGGCCGGGGCCACCCGCACCGACCTCGACGGGCTCCTCGCCGCCTCCGACGTGGTCTCGCTCCACGTCGCCCTCAACGACGGCACCCGAGGCCTGGTGGGCGCCCGGGAGCTGGGGCTGATGCGGCCCGGCGCCCTGCTGGTCAACACCTGCCGGGGGCCGGTGGTCGACACGCCCGCCGCGCCTGCTCGCCACCCCGCACCTCGGCTATGTCACCGAACGGGTCTACCGCACGTTCTACGGCGAGGCGGTCGAGAACCTCGAGGCCTGGTTGGACGGAGCGCCGATCCGGCTGCTGTGAGGACGATGTCCCACCGACTCCCGAGGTTCCCCGATGCAGACGCGAGACGGAGCGCGGGGCCCTGGTGCTCGTGATGGAGCGACTCCCGGGCCGGCCCTTGGGGAGCGCACGGCTCACCGCGGACCAGACCTCGTCCCTGGGCGCGGTGCTGCGGCGGCTGTACGACGTTCCGCTTGCGGCTGTCCGGGCGGTCGGCATCACGGAACGACGGGGTGGGCCCTCCGGCTCCCGGCGGGCCGTGACGGAGATGCTGAGCGGCCCAGGCGACCTCTCCGCGTGTCGGGACCAGACCCTCGTCCGGCACGCGGTCGAGGTGACGCTCGACTGGGCGCGCCGGCACGAGGCCGTTCCGGCACCCGCTCTCCGGGTCCTCGGGATCGCCGACCTGAACCCGGCGAACGTCCTGTGGGACGGTGCGGCCTGTCGCCTGGTCGACTTCGAGGACGCCGGGTTGACTGATCCGGCATACGAGATCGCCGACCACGTCGAGCACCTGGCCGGGCGACGGGCGGGCGTGTACGACGCCGATGCCCTCGTGGACGCGGTGGGTCTCTCGGGACAGGAGAGGGACCGCGTGCGCGCCTACCGGCCGCCGTGGGCGGCCTTCTGGCTCGGCATGCTGCTCCCGGGCAACCGGGGCTTCGTCCGCAACCCGCCAGGCACGCTCGAGGCACAGGCAACGCACGTGCTGGAGCTCCTGGGATGAGGTCGCCGGGCCAGGCAGTCCCTCGCCCGCCGATCGCGTGGCTGGTCGGGACGGCGCGCAAGGTGATCGGCAACAGCCGGCGTGCCGGCGGAGCATCGCGCCGGTCGGCTGAGCGCCCGCGGGTCACATCACCTTGGTGCCGTACATCTCGCCGAGCGGGTCGGCGATCAGCTCGAGCCGCTCGCCGTCGGGACCGCGGAAGTAGAGCGAGGTGCCGCTCTCGT
>JBGAFN010000004.1:0-376419 GCA_044227235.1 Marmoricola sp.
GCACCTACACCCAACGACGCACCACCCAAGGCAAGAACCCCCGCGAGATCCGCCGCTGCCTCAAACGCTACATAGTCCGCGACCTCTACCGGATCCTCGAAGCCCCCAACAGGCTTGACACAACATAGGAGCGTCCCCGCAAGAGCCCCGGGGTCTCGACACGCGCCTCCTTCGTCGGCGCTGCTCGACCGCCGAGAGGTGGTGCTCCTCGCTGGTCGAGTAGGAGCGAGGAACGAGCGACGTGTCGAGACCCGGCGACCGTCCTGGGGTCTCGACACGCGCCTCCTTCGTCGGCGCTGCTCGACCGCCGAGAGGTGGTGCTCCTCGCTGGTCGAGTAGGAGCGAGGAACGAGCGACGTGTCGAGACCCCGCAACCGTCCCGGGGTCTCGACACGCGCCTCCTTCGTCGGCGCTACTCGACCGCCGAGAGGAGGGTCCTCGTCGACCGGCGAGACGGCTGACAAACCCCCACCCATGTCCGATTTAAAACTTTTAGGACCAAGGACATAACCAACTGTCAGATCGTGCGTTGTGACCTGCGATACCTGTTCGGGGGCGCTGAGCGAGGAGCACGCATGACCACGAAGAGCGTCGACGTCCTGGTTGCCGGAGGCGGCGGTTTCATCGGCGGGCACCTGGTCGCCGACCTGCTCGCGCAGGGCCTGTCGGTCCGCGCGGTCGACGTCAAGCCGCAGAGCGACTGGTACCAGGTGCACCCCGACGCCCAGAACAGCGTCGCGGACCTCTCCCGTCTCGAGGAGGCCGAGGCCGCCGTCGCCGGCGCCGGCCAGGTCTACCTGCTCGCCGCGGACATGGGCGGGATGGGCTTCATCGAGAACAACAAGGCCGCCTGCATGCTCACGGTGCTGACCAGCACCCATCTGCTCCAGGCCTCCCAGAAGGCCGACGTCGAGCGGGTCTTCTTCTCCTCGTCCGCCTGCGTCTACGCCGCCGACAAGCAGACCGACACCGCGGTCACCGCGCTCCGCGAGGCCGACGCCTACCCGGCGATGCCGGAGGACGGCTACGGCTGGGAGAAGCTCTTCACCGAGCGGATGTGCCGCCACTTCACCGAGGACTTCGGCCTGGTCACCCGGATCGCCCGCTACCACAACGTCTACGGCCCGAACGGCACCTGGACCGGCGGCCGCGAGAAGGCGCCCGCCGCGGTGTGCCGCAAGATCGCGCTGGCCGCGATCACCGGCGACCACACCCTGGAGATCTGGGGCGACGGCGAGCAGACCCGCAGCTTCATGTACATCGACGACTGCGTCCAGGGCAGCCAGATGATCATGCGCGGCGACAGCGGCGTGCCGGTCAACCTCGGCAGTTCCGAGCTCGTCTCGATCAACCAGCTCTACTCGATCGTCGAGGAGATCGCCGGCATCCGCTGCGAGCGCAAGTACGACCTCTCCGCTCCGCAGGGCGTCCGCGGCCGCAACAGCGACAACACCATGATCCGGGAGATCTACGGTTGGGAGCCCTCGCTCCCGCTGGCCGACGGGCTCGAGCGCACCTATCGCTGGGTCTTCGACCAGGTCAAGAAGTCGCTGGGCTGAGGCGCGGGGGATGCGCATCCACGTCCACGACTTCAGCGGCCACCCCTTCCAGGCACAGCTCAGCCGGGCGCTCGCCGTCCGCGGGCACGACGTGCTGCACAGCAGCTGCCCGGCGTACGTCTCGGGCAAGGGCGACCTCGAGGCCCAGCCCGGGGAGACCGTCCGGTTCGCCACCGTCGGCGAGGGCCGCCACATCAGCAAGATGAGCTACTTCCGGCGGCTCTTCGAGGAGACCTCGCTCGGCTTCGAGATCGTCGGGCTGTTCCGGCGCGAGAAGAAGCCCGACGTGGTGCTCATCTCCAACATGCCGGTCCCGATGCAGGTCGTGCTGGTCGCCTACCTGTTTCTGCGCCGGATCCCGTGGGTGTTCTGGCACCAGGACGTCGTCGCGGTCGCGCTGGCCAAGTTCGCCACCAAGCAGCGCTCGCCGCTCTTCTCGCTGGCCGCCAAGGTGATGGGCGCCGGCGAGCGCTGGGCCGCCCGCCGCGCCGCGGCCATCGTCGTGATCGCGGAGTCCTTCCTGCCCGTGCACGAGGAGTGGGGCACCCTCGACCGTGCCGCCGTGGTCCACAACTGGGCGCCGATCGAGGAGATCTACCCGACGCCGCGCCACAACGACTGGGCCGCCGAACACGGGCTCCTCGACCAGCCGACGCTGGTGTACTCGGGGACCCTCGGCCTCAAGCACAATCCCGAGCTGCTCGCCCAGCTGACCGCCCGGGTGCGCTCCTACGGCATCCCGGCCCGGCTCGTCGTGGTCAACGAGGGGCCGGCCGTCGAGGCGGTCCGTGCGTCCGCCGCCGCGTACGACGTGCCGCTGACGTTGCTGCCCTACCAGCCCTACGACCGGCTGCCCGAGGTCCTCGGCTCTGCCGACCTGCTGCTGGTCGTGCTGGAGAAGGAGGCCGGGGAGTTCTCGGTGCCCTCCAAGACGCTGACCAGCCTGGCGGCCGGGCGGCCCGTCCTCGGCCTGATGCCGGGCGAGAACGCCGCCGCGGGCCTGCTCGACCGGGCCGGCTGCGGGGTCTTCGAGCCCACCGCCGACGCGATCGACGCCGCAGGCGCCTGGGCGGCGGGGCTGCTCGCCGACCCCGTCCGCCATGCCGCGCTGGTGGCCTCAACCCGGGAGCTGGCCGAGGAGGAGTTCGACCTGGTCCGCTGCGTCGACAAGTTCGAGCGGCTCCTGCGCGAGGCCGCCCACGGTCGGGTCGCCGGCGCCGCCGCGATCCTCGAGCGCGACCTCCCGGGCAGCGCCCCGCTCGTCGCCGTCGTCGAGGACGACCTGCTCTCCGCCTGATCCGGCGTGGCTTCCGGGTCTCTTCCGGGATCTCGTGGCTCGGCTAACGCCTCGCACCTCGATCTCCGGCCGGACTTCGGAGGTCGAGGTGCGAACGCGCAGCGTGAGCCACGAGACCGCGTGAGCGCCGCTCCTGGGATCTCGTGGCTCGGGCTTCGCCCTCGCACCTCGATCTCCGTGGCGTATCTCAGATGGTGGTCAGGCGTCTCGCATCGTGAAACGGTGACTTTCGTAGCGGTGGCACCCGCCCCTACGCTCGACCGTATGTTCTCGACCATGCTGACCAAGCGCCGTGCGGTGGACCACTGCCGCGTGCGCTCGTCGCTGTGTCGAATGTCCTGACGGGACGTCGTCGGCCCTGCCCGGGCTGACCCTCTCGCGCCGCGGGCTCTGTCCGCTCTGCGCCGGCGTCCCGTGCCGTCTCGGCCAGCCATCACGTCCGGATGCACGCAGGAGAACCATGTCAGTCGCTTCCACCACGGCCCGCAAGGCCCCGGTCGGCAAGGTCGACCCTCGGGGTCAGCGGTTCGCCGCCACGATCACGACCGTCGTCTTCGCGGTCGTGCTGCTCGCCGCTCCCGCACCCTGGGCGGTCGCGTTGCTCGCCGTCCAGCTCGTCGTGTTCGCGACCGGAGCCTTCGCGGGCCCGGCGCGGACGCCGTACGGCTGGCTGTTCCGCACGCTGGTCCGTCCGCGGATCGGTGCCCCGACGGAGCTGGAGGACGCGGCGCCGCCGCAGTTCGCCCAGACCGTCGGGCTCGGCTTCGCCGTCGTGGCGCTGGCCGGCTACCTCACCGGCGCTGACCTCGTCGGTGCCGTGGCGGCAGGCTTCGCGCTGGCCGCCGCCTTCCTCAACGCAGCCTTCGGCTTCTGCCTGGGCTGCGAGCTCTACCTGCTGGGCAAGCGACTCCGCACCGCCTGACCAGCCCGTCCGCTCCGACCAGCACACCAACACCCACTGAAGATCAAGGAACACTCATGAGCCGCGAATCCGCTCTCGTCACCGCCGAATGGGTCGAGCAGCACCTCGACGACCCGAACATCGTCCTGGTCGAGGTCGACGAGGACACCTCGTCGTACGACAAGGGCCACATCCGGGGAGCCATCAAGCTCGACTGGACGACCGAGCTGCAGGACCAGGTCCGCCGTGACTTCGTCAACAAGGCGCAGTTCGAGGCGCTCCTGTCGGCCAAGGGCGTCAGCAACGACGACACCGTGGTGCTGTACGGCGGCAACAACAACTGGTTCGCCGCCTACGCGTACTGGTACTTCACCCTCTACGGCCACGCCGACGTGAAGCTCCTCGACGGTGGCCGCAAGAAGTGGGAGCTGGACAGCCGCGAGCTGACCGACGAGCTGCCCACCCGCGCCGCGACCACCTACACCGCGCAGGACCAGGACCTGTCGATCCGCGCGTTCCGCGACGAGGTCGTCGCCGCGATCGGCGTGCAGAACCTGATCGACGTCCGCAGCCCCGACGAGTTCGCCGGTCGCCTGCTCGCCCCGGCCCACCTCCCGCAGGAGCAGGCCCAGCGCGCCGGCCACATCCCGACCGCGGGCAACGTGCCGTGGAGCAAGGCAGCCAACGACGACGGCACCTTCCGCTCCAACGAGGAGCTGGAGAAGCTGTACGCCGAGGCCGGCCTCGACGACTCCAAGGACACCATCGCCTACTGCCGCATCGGTGAGCGTTCCTCGCACACCTGGTTCGTGCTGCAGGAGCTGCTGGGCAAGAAGAACGTCAAGAACTACGACGGCTCGTGGACCGAGTACGGCTCCCTCGTCGGCGTTCCGGTGGCCCTCGGCGACGAGCCGGGTGAGCTCTGATGTGCGGCGCGACCGTGGGCGGTCTCTCGCTCGACGGCGTCGACGTGGCCAAGGAGGCCGTCGTCCAGGGTCAGGTCACCCACGAGGGTGAGCCCGTCTCCCCGGCGTACGTCCGGCTGCTCGACAAGACCGGTGAGTTCACCGCGGAGGTCCCGACCTCCGCGAGCGGCCACTTCCGGTTCTTCGCCGGCAACGGCGACTGGACCCTGCGGACGCTGGCCCCGGGCCACGACACCGTCGACACCGCCATCACCGCGGCCGTCGGCTCCGTCACCGAGGTCGCCATCACCGTCTGACCCTGGTCCGACCTCAGGTCCGACCCCAGGCCCGACCTCAGCTCCACAGCGAAGGGCCCCGCTCCGGCGGGGCCCTTCGCCGTCGGCCCAACGATCGCCGCCCCCGCCCAGCTGTAACGCGGGGTTACCGACGCATCACAAGGCGCCCGCCCCCTGCGAAGCGTCCGAGCGCCCTGCGAAGCCAGGGGCCCGGCCGAGGGTCAGCGGGCCTTGACGGCCAGCAGCTCACGCGCCCCGGCGGGCGTCATCGGCTCCCGCTGCGCCAGCCGACCCAGGGCGACCGCCCGCTCGACGAGCTGGTCGTTGTGCTCCACCGGCACCCCGCGGCTCAGTGTGAGCACGTCCTCCATGCCGACACGCAGGTGGCCGCCCTTGGCGAGCGCCGCCAGCGCGACCGGGAGGGTGGCCCGGCCGATCCCGGTGGCCGACCAGCTGGTCACCTCGGCCGGCAGCGCCGCGACGGCCGCCACCAGGGCGTCGGCTGTGCCGGGCATCGCGCCGGGCACGTTCATCACCAGGTCGCAGTGCACCTTGCCGCCGTACGGGAGGCCGTAGCGGTCGAGCAGCCGGCGCAGCGTGGCGACGTGACCGAGGTCGAAGAGCTCGAACTCCGGCACGACCTCCCGCTCCTGGCTGAGCTGGTAGAGGTCGCAGATGAAGCCCCACGGGTTGAGGAAGACGTCGTCGCCGAAGTTCGTCGTGCCCAGCGTCAGGCTGCACGAGTCCGGCTCGGCGTCGAGCACCTTGAGGCGCTCCTCGAGCGGGTCGTGCACCGAGCCGCCGGTGGAGAGCTGCACGACGAGGTCGGTGCCCTCGCGCAGCGCGGCGACTGTGTCCTTGAGCCGGGTCGGGTCCAGCGTCGGGCGGTGCTCGGCGTCACGGATGTGGACGTGCACCATCGCGGCGCCGGCGGCCTGGCAGCGCTGGGCGGTCTCCACGAGCTCTTCCAGGGTGGTCGGCAGCTGCGGGCAGTCCTCCTTCAGCGTCTCGGCGCCGGTCGGCGCGACGGTCACGAGGAGCTGGTCGTTCACGCTGGGCATGGGGGCATCGTGACAGACTCGCCGCGCGCCCGTCGAGCCGAGAGAAGGAAGAGTTCCTGATGCGAGCGGTGATCCAGCGAGTTTCTCAGGCATCGGTGACCGTTGACGGGAAAGTCGTCGGATCACTCGAGGAGCCGGGGCTCGTGGTCCTGCTCGGGGTGACCCACGACGACGGGCCCGAGCAGGTCAGCTGGATGGCCCGCAAGATCTGGGACACCCGGCTGCTGCGCGACGAGCAGTCCGCCTCGGACGTCAGCGCCCCGATCCTCGTCGTCAGCCAGTTCACCCTGTACGGCGACGCCCGCAAGGGACGCCGCCCGACCTGGTCGGCCGCCGCACCCGGCCCCGTCTCCGAGCCCCTGTACGACGCGGTCTGCGCCGAGCTGACCCGGCTCGGCGCCCGCGTCGAACGCGGCGTCTTCGGCGCCGACATGCAGGTCAGCCTCGTCAACGACGGCCCGGTCACGCTGGTGCTGGACTCGCCGGCCGGCTGAGGGCGACCAGGGAGGGTGGAATCTCGCCCAGCTGGACGAGACTCACGCCCTCCGAGGCCGTTCGGGCCGCGAAGACCGGCCAGATGGACGAAAGTCCACCCTCCGAGCCGGCCTCAGGCGTCGTACTCGCGGACCAGACGCTTGGGGGCCCGCGCCCGCCAGGCGTCGGTGACGAGCTCGGCGAGCTCGGCGCGGTCGACGAGCCCGAGGTGCCGCTCGCGGATGAGGACGGCGCGGTAGCCGTTCCAGTGCGGGGTGGTGAAGAACGGCCCGTCCGCCTCGACCAGCGCCTCCTTGTCGCCCGGGCTGCCGACGTGCACGACGATGACGTCGTCCATCGGCTCGCCGGTCTCGGCGTCGACGGCGTCCTTGCGCGGCTCCCGGAACCAGACGAACGTCTTCCCCAGCACCGCGTACGACGGACCGTCGCCGCGGACCACCTCGGGCAGGGCCAGCGCGATCTCGTCCAGGTCAGCTCGGTCGGCCATCGCTCCAGGCTAGACGTGCGCCTGGCCGCCACCAGCCGCCATCGCCGTGGCGACGATCCCGAGGTGCTCCCGGACCAGGGCGTCGGGCACGCGGGGCAGCACGTCGTCCCAGAAGGCGAGCATCGCCCCGCGGCCCTGCATCATCCCGGCCGGCCGGGCAAGCGCCCACAGGTGGAAGTGCTCGCTGCCGTCGCCCCACCGCGCGAAGTGCGTACGCGCCACCCCGGGCACGCTCTTCACCGCGGCGCTCAGCCGTTGCAGGACCGGGCCGAGCGTGGTCAGCAGGTCGAGCGGGGCGTCCTCGAGTCGGTAGTGCTCGCGCGGGGCGAGCCCGCCGACGAACGGCAGCCCGGTCGGCATGAACCCGGCCCGCAGCTGCCAGTGCTCGTCGTCCCAGATGGTGTGCTCGCTGGGCTTGCAGTGACCGCACTCGTAGCGGTCCAGCGTGCCCGCCCGCGGCCGCTCGGGCACCAGCATCGGGGCCAGCGGACGGAGGGTGACCTCCTCGAAGGAGGAGAGCCGGTCCTCGACCAGCGGCGTGGGGTCGGCGCGCTCGCCGTACGCCTGCAGGTCGTGCCAGTCCGACGTCGCCGTCGAGGTCTCGTAGTCGTCGTCGCTCATGCCCCGGGCCGTACCCACGCCCGCGTCAGTACACGAGCGCCTGTGCCTGCTCGGCCAGCGCCTCCTCGACGAACGTGGCCGCCCCCGCGATCCGCACGCCGGGCAGCAGGTCGTCCTGCGCGAGGTCACGTCGTACGGCGCACTGGGTGCAGACGGTCAGCGTGCCCCCGGCCAGGACCGCGTCGCGCAGGTCGGCCAGCGGCGAGGCGTGCGGGAGGGCGAGCTCCTCGGCCCGCCCCGGTACGCCGAACCACGCCGCCTCCCCGGTCAGCCACAGGCTCACCTCGGCACCGGCCGCGACCGCGGTGGCCGCGACCGTGAAGGCCTGGTTGGCGCGCTCGGCCGCCTCGGCCCCTGCGGTCAGCTTCACGACGAGTGGACGCATCTCTCGACCCTAACCAGAGCGGGCGGCCGGTCGGACGGGGGTCTCGTGGCTCACGCTGCGCGTTCGCACCTCGACCTCCGAGCGCGACGGAGATCGAGGTGCGAGGCGTTAGCCGAGCCACGAGATCGCGGGAGGGGCGCGGCCGGAAGGGTCTCGTGGCTCACGCTGTGCTTTCGCTCCTCTACCGGCCGGGGTGTGACTCATCCCTCCCGGGGCGGCTCCGACCCGGCCGGTAGACTCCGCGCCATGGAAGCTGTGTTCATCTCGCTCATGGTCCTCGTGGTGCTGCTCGGTGGCTTCGTGTCGCTGCTGGTGCTGCTGCGGCTGCTGAAGTCGGACAACCACGCCGCCGACCACCGCTGACATGCCGTTCGAGCTTCCTGACAACCTCCACCCCAACTGCGCCAAGCTCGCCTGGCTGCTCGGCACCTGGGCGGGGAACGGCGAGGGCGACTACCCCACGATCGAGCCGTTCAGGTTCGGCCAGGAGTGCATCTTCACCCACGACGGCCGGCCGTTCTTCCACTACATGAGCCGCGCGTGGATCGTCGACGAGAACGGCGAGAAGGTCCGCGACGCCGCGATCGAGACCGGGTTCCTGCGCTGCGTCGACACCGAGGGCACCGTCGAGCTGCTCCTGAGCCACAACACCGGGATCACCGAGCTCTACCACGGCAAGGTCGACGGCGCCCGGATCGAGCTGACCACCGACGCGGTCCTGCGCACGCAGACCGCCAAGGAGTACGTCGCCGGCCAGCGGCTGTACGGGCTGGTCGAGGGCGACCTGTGGTTCGCCATGGACATGGCGGCGATGGGCCAGGACCTGCAGCCGCACCTGTGGGGCAAGCTCCTGCGCCGCTGAGGCTCTACGGTCCTAGACTCGTCGCGATGGCGAACCAGCAGCACTCCCACGCGCACGGGACGGACGAGAGCCCGGACTGGCAGGAGCTGCTGCGCGCCAAGGGCTACCGGCTGACCCCGCAGCGCGAGCTCGTCCTGCGCGCCGTCGACCAGCTCGGGCATGCGACGCCCGACGAGGTGCTGCAGGCCGTCCGCGAGCAGTCCTCGGCGGTCAACATCTCGACGGTCTACCGCACGCTGGAGCTGCTCGAGGAGCTCGAGCTGGTCCGGCACACGCACCTGGGCGACCGCGCCCCGACGTACCACTCCCGGCGGATGCCCGCCCACGTCCACCTCGTCTGCCGTGGCTGCGGTGACGTGCTCGACGCCGCACCCGAGGAGTTCGCCGGGCTGGTCGCCGAGCTCGAGGCCCGGCACGGCTTCGAGACCGACCTGGGCCACCTGACCGTCTTCGGCACCTGCCGGGCCTGCCGCACCTGAGTGCCCCGGGCGCAGCGGGTCTCGTGGCTCACGCTGCGCGTTCGCGCCTCGACCTCCGGGGGTGCGACGAGATCGGGAGGGGCGGCAGGTGACGGGGTCTCGTGGCTCACGCTGCGCGTTCGCGCCTCGACCTCCGGGGGTGCGGCGTTAGCCGAGCCACGAGATCGCGGGAGGGGCGGCGGGGGTCTCGTGGCTCACGCTGCGCGTTCGCACCTCGACCTCCGAAGGATTCGACCTCCAAGACAGCGGGGGCGGGGCCAACCAGGGGGATGGGACACTGGGGTGGTGACCCAGGACCAGAGCCCGCTGCTCAGCACGCCCGGCGCGGTGGCCGCCGACGGCGTCGACGCGGCCGTCGCGGCGCACTACGGCTCGTTCACCGGCGAGCAGCGCACGCTGGCCACGGGCGACGGGTTCGTCGACCTCTCCCACCGCGGCGTGCTGCGCGTCGAGGGGCCGGACCGGCTGACGTTCCTGCACAACCTGACCACCCAGCACCTCGAGGGGCTGCCCGCCGGGAAGCCGACCCAGGCGCTGATCCTCAGCCCGCACGGCCACGTCGAGCACCACGTGTACGGCGTGGACGACGGCACCGCGTTCGTCGCGCACACCGAGCCCGGGTACGTCGCGGCGCTGGTGGAGTTCCTGGACCGGATGCGGTTCATGATGCGCGTCGAGGTCACCGACGTGACCGAGGAGCTCGCGGTCACCTGGCGCCCCGCGCTGGACGCCGACGACCCGGCCGGCCGGTTCACGCTGGTGCCGCGCGCCGACCTGGCCGCCTTCGCGCAGGCGGCCGGACCGCCCTGCGGCCTCTGGGCGTACGACGCGCTGCGCATCGCGCGCGGCGAACCGCGCCTCGGCGTGGACACCGACCACCGCACCCTGCCCAACGAGGTCGGCTGGATCGGCTCGGCCGTCCGCCTCGACAAGGGCTGCTACCGCGGCCAGGAGACGGTCGCCCGGGTGCACACCCTGGGCCGTCCGCCGCGCCGGCTGACGCTGCTGCACCTCGACGGCTCCGTCGACCGGCTGCCGGAGCGCGGCTCGGAGGTGACCAGCGCCGACAAGGTCGTCGGCTTCGCGGGCTCCTCGGCCCGCCACCACGAGCTCGGCCCGATCGCGCTGGGCCTGCTCAAGCGCAACGTCCCCGTCGACGCGCCCCTGCTCGCCGACGGCGTGGCCGCCTCCCAGGAGGTCGTGGTCGACCCCGAGGTCGGCCTGCACGTGCGCCCCACCCTGCGCTGAGACCGATGACCGCCCTCCTGCTCCACGCCCGCCGGCGACGGCTGACGCGGGGGCCGTGGTGGGCGCTGCTCGCGGCGTACGTGTTCTACCTGGGGTGCGTCGGCTACCTGGTGTTCTCGCCGGTCGCGACGGCACCGAGCACCGCGATCGACAAGCTGATGTTCTGGTTCCGGTGGATGCTCGGGATCGAGGGCGTCACCCCGTCGGACCTGGAGTTCGTGCTCAACGTGGTGATGTTCGTGCCGCTCACCCTGCTCGGCACGTTCCTGGTCCCGCGGCTGCGGGCCTGGGCGTGGCTGGTGGTGGGGTTCGCGGCGACCTGCTCGATCGAGTACGTGCAGCTCCGGTTCCTCCCCGAGCGCACCGGCAGCACGCGCGACCTGGTCTCCAACACCCTCGGCGCGGCCGTCGGGCTCGTCCTGGCCACCCTGGTCCGGGTGGACCTGCGCGCCGCGCGCCGACGTCGTACGGCGAGCCGGGGCCGGTCGCGTCCCGGGCTGGTGCTGGTCGCCCTGCTCGGCGGGCTGTTCCTGGCCGGGCTCGCGGTGGTCCTGCTGCAGCCGAGCGGGGTCCGCACCGCTGACCTGCTCGCGCACTCCGGCAGCTATGCCCGCCGGCTCGGCCTGCCCTACGCCATGACGGTCGGCACGGTCTGGGAGATGACCAGCAACGTGCTGCTGCTGGTGCCGGTGGGCCTGCTCGGAGCGTGGCTCCGGCCGGCGTGGCCGACCACGGTCTGGCTGCTGATCGGCACCGCGCTGGCCGGGGCGGTCGAGCTGACCCAGGGGCTGCTGCTGCCGGACCGGAACGCCTCGCTGAGCGACATCGTCACCAACGCGACCGGGGTCGCCCTGGGCGCGCTGCTGGTGCACCTGGGATGGGCGGCCGGTCTCGCGTGGCGCAGGCTGACCCGCCCGGCGCAGGAAAACGTCGCCCCGAACCGTAACCCTGTCGGTTTGGGCTAGTTGTCACGTATGCGGAAGCACCCTGACAGTCGCCGCTCCCGCGTACCGTGAAGAACACTGAACTCTGTCGGAGAGGCAACTGGTGTGATCGTGGAATCCGAGAACCGCCCCTGGGGGTCGTGGCACGTCCTGGACGTGGGCCACGGCTACAAGGTGAAGCGGATCCACGTGAACCCCGGGGCCCGGCTCTCGTACCAGGAGCACGCGCACCGCTCGGAGCACTGGGTCGTCATCAGCGGCATCGCCACCTGCATCGTCGACGGGGAGCTCTCCCTGGCCGGCCCGGGCGAGTCCGTCGACGTCCCGCAGGGCGCCAAGCACCGCCTGGTCAACGAGGGCACCGAGGAGCTGGTGATCGTCGAGGTCCAGCGCGGCGCCTACACGGGTGAGGACGACATCGTCCGGCACGAGGACGACTACGGGCGCACCCGCGCCCTCTGACCCCTCGCGCTCCTCCCGCACCCCGTCCTGACCGGACGGGGTCGTTGGAGACCCCCGAAGGAGCCCCTCATGCGCGTCGGTGTGATCGGCTGCGGCTACCTGGGCGCCACCCATGCCGCCGCGATGGCCGACCTCGGCTTCGACACCGTCGGCGTGGACGTCGACCCGCACAAGGTCGCGCGGCTCAGCGCCGGCGAGGTGCCGTTCTTCGAGCCCGGGCTGCCCGAGCTGCTCAAGAAGGGCGTCGACGGCGGGATGCTCCGGTTCACGACCGAGCTCGCCGAGGTCACCGACTGGGCCGACGTCCTCTTCGTCTGCGTGGCCACCCCGCAGCGGCAGGGCGAGCTGGCCGCCGACATCTCCCAGGTGTACGACGTCGTCGACGCGCTGGGCCCGCTGCTCACCCGCCCGGTCGTGGTGGCCGGCAAGTCGACCGTCCCGGTCGGCACCGCCCACGAGCTGCGCGACCGGCTGCGCGCCGCCGCCCCGGCCGGCGACGCCGTCCAGCTGGTGTGGAACCCGGAGTTCCTGCGCGAGGGCCACGGCGTCGAGGACACCCTGCACCCCGACCGGCTGATCTTCGGGCTCGCCCCCGACGACACCGTCTCCGAGGGCGTGCTGCGCGAGGTCTACGCCCGCACGATCGAGGAGGACGGCACCCCCGCACTGTGCACCGACCTGGCCACCGCGGAGATGGTGAAGGTCTCGGCCAACGCGTTCCTGGCCACCAAGATCTCGTTCATCAACGCGATGGCCGAGATCTGCGAGGTCGCCGGCGCGGACGTGACGATGCTGGCCGACGCGATCGGCCTCGACAAGCGCATCGGACGGCAGTTCCTCAACTCCGGTCTCGGCTTCGGCGGGGGCTGCCTGCCCAAGGACATCCGCGCCTTCATGGCGCGCGCCGGGGAGCTCGGCGTGCCGGAGGCGCTCGGGTTCCTGCGCGAGGTCGACGCGGTCAACGAGCGCCGCCGCCAGAAGGTCGTCGAGCTGGCCACCGAGCTGCTGGGCCGCTCGGTGGCCGGCTGCCGGATCGGCGTGCTGGGGGCGGCCTTCAAGCCCAACTCCGACGACATCCGGGACTCACCCGCCCTCAACGTGGCCGGCCGGCTGCACCTGATGGGCGCACACGTGAAGGTCTACGACCCGGAGGCCACCGCCAACGCGCAGCGGCTCTGGCCCACGCTGACCTACGCCGAGAACGCGCTGGAGGCGGCGACCGGCGCCCACCTGCTGTTGCTGCTCACCGAGTGGGACGAGTTCCTCGCCCTCGACCCCGCCGCGGTCCGCGAACGGGTGGCGAACCCGGTGGTCCTCGACGCCCGCAACGCGCTCGACCGGTCCGAGTGGGAGGCCGCCGGCTGGACGGTCCGCTACCTCGGCCGCAGCTGAGCTCGGGCTAGGCCCGCGGCTCGACCTCGGACGCCGGCGTACGCCCGGCGAGGGTGTCCTCGATCTCGCGGACCGTGGGCGCCCCGAAGTAGGGCAGCCCCTCGGTGCGGCGGATCACGCCCCAGACCAGCGGCAGCAGCACGACCAGCGCCAGACCGATCCCGGCGATCAGGATCGGGTGGGTCTCGTCCTCACCGGCCCCCAGCGGCGCCCAGCCGGCCTTGTCGAGCAGCGCGACGCCCGACATGGTCAGCACGATGACGATGCCGCGCCGGATGATCGAGGCCGGCACCCGCGGGGCGATCCGGGACCCGAGGATCGTGCCGGGCACCGAGCCGACGATGAGCGGGATGGTCAGCGACCAGTCCAGGCCGTGGGCCAGGATGTTGGCGACCGCGGCCGACAGGACCAGCGGGACCGCCTGGACCAGGTCGGTGCCGACCAGCCGGACCGCCGACAGCGTCGGGTAGAGCATGAGCAGCGCGACCATGATCACCGAGCCGGAGCCGACGGAGGTGACGCCGACGAGCAGGCCGCCCAGCGCGCCGACGAGCACGGTCGGCAGCGGCCGGATGACCGGGTCGCTGTCGCCGGCGTGCGTTCCGCGGCGGACCGCACGGAGCTGGATGTAGAGCCGGATCGCGTACGTCGTCGCGGCGAGCAGGAGCGCGAACCCAATCGCGAGCTTGAGCGTGGTCTCGACCTGGTCCGGGTCGACGAACGCCTTGACCAGGAACGGGCCCGCGAACGCCATCGGGACCGAGCCCAGGATCAGCCACTTGGCGAGCTCGAAGTTGGGGGCGCCGTGCCGGGAGTGCACGACCGCGCCGCCCGATTTGTAGACCGCGGCGGCGGTGAGGTCGGCGGTGACCACCGCGGAGGCGTCGCCGACGCCCAGGAAGATCAGCGCCGGGGTCATCAGGGCGCCGCCGCCCATCCCGGTGAGCCCGACCACGACCCCCACGAAGAACGCCGCGACGACGATCGAGAACGCCTCGCTGGTCAAGAGGTCGGGCATACGGATTCTCCTTAGGGGTGATCTGCAGAAAGATAACCCAACTGATCGAGAATCCCGAGGACGTCTCGGAGTACGTCCTCGACGCTCCGACCGGTCGTGTCGACGCGGATCTCGGCGTCCTCCGGCTCCTCGTACGGCGAGGAGATCCCGGTGAACTCGGGGATCTCGCCGCGCCGCGCCTTGGCGTAGAGGCCCTTGCGGTCGCGCCGCTCGCACTCCTCGACCGGGGTGGCCACGTGGATCAGCACGAAGGCGCCGCCGGCCTCGTCGACCATCGCGCGGACCGCCTTGCGGGTGCCGTCGAAGGGGGCGATCGGGCTGCAGATCGCGAGCCCGCCGTGCCGGCTGATCTCGGCGGCCACCCACCCGATCCGGCGGATGTTGGTCTCGCGGTCCTCCTTGGAGAAGGTCAGCCCGGCCGACAGGTTGCGGCGCACCACGTCGCCGTCGAGCGAGGTGACCGTGCGCCGGCCCTGCTCCAGCACGACGTCGTGCAGGGCGCGGGCCAGCGTGGACTTGCCGCTGCCGGAGAGGCCGGTGAAGAAGAGGACGAGCCCCTGCTCGGCGGGTCCGGGGAGCTCGCTGTCGAGGACGTCGGCCACCGCGTCGGGGAGCTCCCCGGTGCCGGTCACCCCCAGGACGTCGCCGGCGGCGTACGCCTCGAGGACCTGCTGGCCCAGGGCATGGTCGGCCTCGGCGGCGCCGGTGCCGCGGGAGGCGAGCGGGACGGCGACCACGTGGACCTCGCCGGCCTCGCCGGCCTCGCCGGCCTCGCCGGTCTCGCCGGTCTCGCCGGTCTCGCTGTCGAGGAGGGCTGCCGCGGCCAGGGTCGCGCGGAGCAGGCCGACCGCGGAGAGCCGCCGACCGTCGTACGACGGGGTGCCGTGCCCGGTCAGGGCGAGCAGGACGACCGGTCGGCCCGCCGCGGCGTCCCGGATCGCGGCCAGGTCGTCCTCGGTCAGCGGGCCCGCGACCGGGACGGTCAGGGAGTCGCCGGGCACCGCGGCCCGGACCTGGGCGGGGGAGAGGTACAGCCGGCGGAACGCGCCGTACTGGTGGTGGGTGAGCGCGGTGACCTCGCCGACGATCCCGACCGCGTCCCCAGCGGGGTAAGTGGCCGCGACCGTGACGCGGGCCAGCGGGAGGCCTTCGGGGTCGACGAGCTCGAGCGCCCCGGCGGCCTGGGCAGCCTCGGCGACGGTGGTCGGCACGGTCAGGGTCACGCCGGAGCCGGCCGGACCGAACCCCGACTGGCCTCCCAGGGCGCCGTGCGCGAGGAGCTCCAGGTCGTCCAGCTCGCGCGGGTTCGGGCAGTGCTGCGGGGGTGCGTCGTTCACCCGCCCATCCTGCCTGCCCTCCTCGCTGGTCGAGTAGCGGGCGAGGAACGAGCCCGCGTGTCGAGACCCCGCGACGGTCCTGGGGTCTCGACACGTCGCTCCTTCGTCGCTCCTACTCGACCAGCGACGAGTGGGCGGAAAGTCCGAAATAGCCACCTGAACCTGCATAGCGTTTTGGTTTGACCTTCGTTGTGCGTTGTGGACAAGCCCCGTTCCACCCGCCCGAAGGGGAGCACATGATCACGAGAGTCCTCGGCCGAGCGACGGCCGCCACGGCGACCGCCGCGCTGTTCCTGGCGCCGATGGGCCTGCTGGCCGGCACCCAGGTCGCGCCGGCCGCCTGCTCCTACCAGCCGGAGAACACCACGGCCACGACCCTGTCCCTGCGCAAGTCGATCGCGATGTTCGGGGCGCACAACCGGGCGTTCGTGCGGGTGACCTCCGGGGGCGGCACGCCGTCGGGCTCGGTCGTGATCGCGACGCGCGGTCGCCCGGGCACCCGGCAGCTCGACGCCAACGGCCGGGCCACCACCGCGATCAACCGCAAGCTCCGCGCCGGTGCGACGTACACGATCCGGGCGAGCTTCGACGGCGACTGCACCTACGGTCCCAGCGACAGCGACACGAAGTTCTACACAGTCGTCAAGGCCAAGACCCGCACCGCGCCGTTCGTGGTGAAGGCCCGCAAGGCCAAGTTCTCGATGAAGGTCACCGGGGCGATGGGCCTGCACCCGCAGGCGGGCCGGGTCCGGTTCAAGGTCTTCAAGGGCCACAAGCTGGTCCGGGTCGGCTCGACCCACGTGCGCCACCACCGCGCCGCGGTGAATCTGCCCAATCTGCACAAGAAGGGGCGATACCGGGTCAAGGTCATCTACTTTGGGAACAAGAACTTCCGCCGCTCCTCACACATCAGGTTCTTCCATGTCCGTTGACCCGCGCACCGCGCACGGCTGATGCCGCGCCGGTCCTCCCGACGACGCAAACGACTCCGGCGAGCAGCACTGCTCGCCGGAGTCGTCGTCGTGGGCGGCGTCTCGGCGTTCACCGCGTGGCAGGCGTACGGCGCGAAGCAGTCCCTGCAGCAGTCCTCCAACGACATCGACGCGGTCGTCGCCGCCCTCCGCCTGGGTGACGCCCCGGAGGCGCAGCGGGTCGCGGTGCGCGCCCACGAGGCCGCGTTCGCCGCGCACCGCAAGACCAGTGGCCCGGTGTGGTGGCTCGGCAGCAAGGTGCCGTACGTCGGTGACGACGTGACCGCGGTCCGCGAGGTCGCCGCGGTGGCCTCGGACCTGACCGGTGCGGCCCTGGACGGCGTCGTCGACGCTGCCCTGTCGCTGACGCCGGAGGAGCTCGGGCTGACCGACGGCAAGGTCAGGCTCGACCCGATCCGCCGGGCCGCCCCCGCCCTGGGTCGCGCCGCGGACGGCGCCGGGCTGGCCGCGGACCGGATCGAGGCGGTCAAGCGCGGCGGCCTGCTGCGGCCGACCTCGCAGCTGATCGACGACGTGACCACCAAGGTCGACCGCGCCCGCGACCTGACCCGCCGCGCGGCCGTGGCCGCCGACCTCGCCCCGGAGATGTTCGGCGGCGAGGGCAAGCGGACCTACCTGGCGGTCTTCCAGAACAACTCCGAGATCCGCGCCACCGGCGGCATCCCCGGCTCCTACGCGATCATCACCGCCCGTGACGGCAAGCTGACGATGGGCCGGCAGGGCTCGCAGACCGACTTCGGCTTCTACGACAAGCCGGTCGTCCCGGTGACCGGGCCGGAGCGGGCGATCTTCAGCGAGCGGATCGCGGAGTTCCCGCAGTCGACGAACCTCACCCCACAGTTCCCGCGCTCGGCACAGTTCCTGCACCGGATGTGGCAGCTGGCCCAGGACCAGGACGTCGACGGGATCATCTCGGTCGACCCGGTGGCGATGGGCTACGTGCTGCGTGGCACCGGGCCGGTCACCGTGCCGGGCCGGTTCGACGGGCGGCCGCTGACCACGCTCGACGCCGCGTCGGTGCTGCTGCGCGACCTCTACCTGACGGTGCGTGACACCGACCTGCAGGACGACATCTTCAACGACTCGGCGCGGGCCATCTTCGACGCCGCCACCAGCGGCAAGGTCGACCCGGCCGCGCTGCTCGACGCGATCGTGCAGTCGGCCTCCGAGCGGCGGATGCTGCTCTGGTCGGCCGACAAGGCCGAGCAGAAGGCCATCGACGGGCTGACCGTCTCCGGCGACCTGGCCGCCACCCCGACCCGCCACCCCGAGGTCGGCGTCTACGTCAACGACTCGCTCTCGGACAAGCTCAGCTACTACCTCGACTACCACGCCGACGTCACGCCCGTCTCCTGCGGCTCGGAGGGCAACCAGGTCCTCGACGTGAAGGTCACGCTGACCTCGCGGGTCAAGCGCGGGGTGACCTACCCCGACTCGGTGGTCGGCTTCGTCCCGACCGGCGTGCCCAACGGCACGATGCGCAACACCGTCCACGTCTACTCGCCGGTCCAGGGTCGGCTGGAGTCCGTGCTCGACGGTGCCCAGAAGGTCCCGGTCGACGTGAAGCCGCACCTGGGGCGCGAGGTGGGGTCCCTGACCGTGACGCTGGCGCCGGGGGAGACCAGGACCCTGACCTTCCGCGTCCTCTCGGGGCGGGACCAGACCCTCGACGCGCACTTGGTGACCGCACCGGCGGCGCTGGGGTCGGGGCTGGGGACCGTCGGCCGGTCGAACTGCTGAGCTGCCTTTTCAGGCGCCGGGCAGCCGGCGATGTCTCGCAGACCCGTGGCGTCGATCCCTCGGTTCAGCTCCCGGAGTTGATCATTCCCGCACCCACGGTCACACCCGTCGCCTCGTCGATGAGGATGAACGACCCGGTGGTCCGGTTCTTCGAGTAGGGGTCGCACAGCAGCGGCACGGTGGTGCGCAGCTGGACGCGACCGATCTCGTTGAGCCCGAGCTCCTTGGTCTCCTGGTCGCGGTGCAGGGTGTTGACGTCGAGGCGGTACTGCAGGTCCTTGACCAGCGCCCGACCCACGCGGGTGGTGTGCTTGATGGCGAGCTTCTGGCGCGGTCGCAGCGGCTCGTTGGTCATCCAGCAGATCATCGCGTCGATGTCCTGCGAGGGCTTCGGAGCGTTCTGGGGTCGGGCGATCATGTCGCCGCGGGAGACGTCGACGTCGTCCTCGAGGCGGATGGTGACCGACATGGGCGGGAAGGCCTCGGCGATCTCCTTGTCGAAGAGGTCGATGCCGGCGACCTTGCTGGTCATCCCTGAGGGCAGCACCACGACGTCGTCCCCGGGCTTGAAGATGCCGCCGGCGACGCGGCCGGCGTACCCGCGGTAGTCGTGGAACTCGTCGGACTTGGGCCGCACGACGTACTGCACCGGGAAGCGGGCGTCGACCAAGTCGCGGTCCGAGGCGACGTGGACGTGCTCGAGGTGGTGCATCAGGGTCGGGCCGGAGTACCACGCCATGTTCTCGGAGCGGTTCACCACGTTGTCGCCGCCCAGGGCGGAGATCGGGATGACCTCCAGGTCCGGGATGTTGAGCTTCGTCGCAAACGAGGTGAACTCCTCGTGGATCCGCTCGTACACCGCCTGGTCGAAGTCGACGAGGTCCATCTTGTTCACCGCGAGCACGAGGTGCGGGACCCGCAACAGCGAGAGGATCACCGCGTGCCGGCGGGACTGCTCGGTGAGGCCCTGGCGGGCGTCGACCAGCACCAGGCCGAGGTCGGCGGTGGAGGCGCCGGTGACCATGTTCCGGGTGTACTGCACGTGCCCGGGGGTGTCGGCGATGATGAACTTGCGCGCCGGGGTCGCGAAGTAGCGGTAGGCGACATCGATGGTGATGCCCTGCTCCCGCTCCGAGCGCAGACCGTCGGTCAGCAGGGCGAGGTCGGTGTAGTCGTAGCCGCGCGACTGGCTGGTGGCCTCCACGGCCTCGAGCTGGTCCTCGAAGATCGCCTTGGAGTCCAGCAGCAGCCGCCCGATGAGGGTCGACTTGCCGTCGTCGACGGAGCCCGCCGTAGCGAAACGAAGCAGGTCCATCAGAAGTAGCCTTCCTTCTTGCGGTCTTCCATGGCCGCCTCGGAGAACCGGTCGTCACCCCGGGTGGCGCCACGCTCGGTGACCCGGGCCACGGCGACCTCCTCGATGATCTCGGGGATCGTGCTCGCGGTGGACTCCACGCAGCCGGTCAGGGTCAGGTCGCCGACGGTGCGGAAGCGCACGGTGCGCTCCTCCACGACCTCGCCGGGCTTGCACGGGTTGAACTCGGACTCGCTGAGCAGCATCCCGTCGCGCTGGAAGACGCGCCGCTGGTGCGAGAAGTAGATGGAGGGGATCTCGATGCCCTCGCGCCCGATGTAGTCCCAGACGTCCAGCTCGGTCCAGTTGCTGATCGGGAAGATCCGCATGTGCTCGCCCTCGTGGATGCGCCCGTTGTAGAGGCTCCACAGCTCGGGGCGCTGCATCTTGGGGTCCCACTGGCCGAACTCGTCGCGGTGGGAGTAGACGCGCTCCTTGGCGCGGGCCTTCTCCTCGTCACGCCGGCCGCCACCGAAGGCGGCGGTGAAGCCGCCCTCCTCGAGGGCGTTGAGCAGCGTGCCGATCTGGTGCCGGTTGCGGGAGGTCTTGCCGTCGTCGATGACGATGCCGTCCTTGATGGCCTGCTCCACGCTGGCCACGATCAGCTTGACGCCGAGCCGGTTGACCCAGTTGTCGCGGGTGGCGAGCACCTCGGGGAAGTCGTAGCCGGTGTCGACCTGGAGCACGGGGAAGGGGATCTTGGCCGGGTAGAAGGCCTTCTCCGCCAGCCGCATCATGACGATGGAGTCCTTGCCGCCCGAGAACATCAGGACCGGCTTCTCGAACTCCGCCGCCACCTCACGGAAGATGTGGATTGACTCCGCCTCGAGCTCGTCGAGCTGGCTCAGGCGGTAGTCAGCGTGCGTGGTCATGAATGAGCAGACCTCTCGTCGACAAATCAGCGGCAATCGTACCCATGACTGGGTCCGGAAACTGACACTGTCCGGCTGGGGGCGTGGTGCCGATCACTGATCTGTTGGTCACCGGACCATGCCGACTTGCGCTAGACAAGGGTCGATGTCCACGCCACGATCGCGGGCCAGGCTGCTCCGTCGCTCCAGCGCGGCGCTGGGTGTCCTTCTCGTCGTGCTTGTCCTGTTCACGGGCTACCAGGCGCTCCGGGCAAAGTCGTCCCTCCAGGCGGTGGCGAGCCAGCTGTCCGCGATGACGGACTCGGCGGCGTCGGGTGACACGGCGGCGGCGAAGTCGCAGTTGACGGCGGCTGCGGGCAACGCGCGCACGGCCTACCGCAACACCCGGGGGCCGGTGTGGTGGGCTGGGGAGAAGCTGCCGTTCGTCGGGGACGACGTGACCGCGGTCCGCACCGTCGCCGACGTCGCCAACGAGCTGACCAGTGACGTGCTGCCCGACCTGGTCGACGCCGGCTCGGTGGTCAGCTCCAAGGCGCTCAAACCCGCCAACGGGCGCATCGACCTGAAGGCGATCTCCGACTTCGCGCCGGCGCTCAGCCGTGGGGCGAGCGCGATCGCCGCGAGCTCGGCCCGCGTGGACGCCCTGGCCACCGACGGCCTGCTCGCGCAGTTGAAGGGCCCGGTCGTCGAGCTCCAGGACAAGCTGGCCCGGGCGACCCGGCTGACGGACGCCGCGTCGACCGCCACCTCGCTGATGCCCTCGATGCTCGGCCAGGACGGCAAGCGGACCTACCTGCTCATGTTCCAGAACAACGCCGAGCTGCGCTCCACCGGCGGTCTGACCGGCGCGCTGGCCGTGATCACCGCCGACCACGGCGAGCTCGCGCTGACCGGGCAGTCCTCGCCCGGACAGATCGGCCTGATGAAGCCGCCGCTGCGTGGGCTGACCCAGGAGGAGAAGGACCTCTTCACCAACCGGATCGCCATCTATCCGCAGGACACCGGCATCAACCCGCACTTCCCGCGGGCCGCCGACCTGCTCAGCCAGATGTGGCGCCGCTCCCAGGGCCAGCGCCTCGACGGCGTCATCTCCGTCGACCCGGTCGCCCTGTCCTACCTGCTCGGCGCAACCGGTCCGATGCGGCTGCCGCCCACGCCCGGCTCCGACGTCCTCGGCGTCACCAGCCTCACCGCGGCCAACGCCGTGGACACGCTCCTGCGCGACACCTACCGCAAGATCGTCGCCGGCGGGGACTTCAACCTCGCCGACGACCAGCAGAACGCGTTCTTCGCCGGGGTCGCCCGCAGCGTCTTCACCCTGATCTCCGGAGGCGGCTACGACCCGGACAAGCTCATCGACGGGCTCACCCGGTCGGTCGACGAGCGGCGGCTCGCGGTGTGGTCGGCCCACGCCGACGAGCAGCGGATCATCGACCCGCTCGCCCTGTCCGACTCGGTCCCCGACACCACCACGCCCTCACCGGAGATCGGCTTCTATCTCAACGACTCCGGCTCCGACAAGCTCATGTACTACCTGGACCAGAAGCTCTCGGTGAAGCCCGTCTCCTGCGGCTCAACCGGCCAGCAGGTCCTCCATGTGACCGCGCGACTGCGGTCGTCGGTGCCCAAGGGTCCGCTGCCGCTGCTCGTCGTCGGGCCCGGCGGCTTCGGCGTGGGCCCCGGGACCATGCTGCTCACCTCCTACCTCTACGCGCCGATCGAGGGGAACATCCTCGACGTCAGCGTCGACGGCAAGGCCCTCGACGCCTTCCAGACCCCGCACCGCAACCGGCGCGTCGGCGTGGTGACGGTGGCGATCCCCCGCGGCGGCGAGCGGGTCCTGCGCTACACGGTCCGGACCGGCGACCACCAGACCGGCGACCCGCACATCCTGACCACGCCGCTCGCGAAGGGCACCGGCCTCGGCACGATCGGTCGCTCGGCGTGCTGACCCCCGAGCCCTTCCGGATCCTGGTCGTCTGCATCGGGAACGTGTGCCGCTCGCCGTTCGCCGAGCGGCTGCTGACCCAGCGGTTCGCCGAGGCCGGCGCGGGAGCGGCGTACGAGGTGTCCTCGGCCGGCACCTACGGCATGGTCGGGCGAGGCATGGAGCCTGACGCCGCCGACCAGCTGCGCGCCTACGGCGGCGACCCGGACGGGTTCGTCGCGCGGCGCGTCGACGAGGCGCTGGTGACGGCGGCCGACCTGGTGCTGACCGCCACCGTCGACGTACGGAGGCAGCTGCTCGAGGAGGCTCCGGGCGCGCTGCGTCGTACGTTCACCCTGCGCGAGCTGGCCGCCCTGGTCGACGGCGTTGAGGCCTCCTCGGCGGCCGAGCTGGTCGCCGACGCGGCCCGGCGACGGACCTCGGTCAGCGGCCTCGAGCTCGACGTGCCGGACCCGATGGGGCGCGGCACGCAAGCGCATGAGCACGCCGCCGAGGTGGCCGCTGCCGCCGTGGAGATCGTCGTCTCAGCACTCGTGCAAGCAGCGGGAACTCCTGCAACCGGACCCTGAGATAGGTTTTCCTCCTTGTAACACAGGAGAAACGTGCCTCAGGTCACGTGCGCCCGATTTGTGTTTGCTAACAAAAGTTAGCAAGATGGGGGCGTGGCCAAACCATTCGGGAAGACAGTCGAGACGCTCGGCGACTACCTGCGCGAGCAGCGTCTGGCGAACCGACTCTCGCTGCGCCAGCTCGCGGAGGCGACCGGTGTCTCGAACCCGTACCTGAGCCAGATCGAACGAGGTCTGCGCCGGCCATCAGCTGAGGTTCTGCAGTCGATCGCGAAGGCCCTTCGCATCTCTGCGGAGACGCTGTACGTGCAGGCGGGGATCCTCAACCCCGACGACGTCGAGGTGCGCTCGGTGGAGCTGGCCATCCTGGCCGACACCGGACTCACCGAACGTCAGAAGCAGTCGCTCATCGATGTGTACCGGTCGTTCCGAGCGGCGAACACCACCACCACCCCGGTAAACGAAGAGAACGAGTAAGGAGACTGTCATGGCCAAGGCCACGCAGTACAAGTTCGACGCCACCAAGCCCTTCTACGCCGCCGTCGGCGCCTCGGACCTCGCGGTCGAGCTGGTCCGCAAGGCCGCCACCGACGTGCAGGCCCAGGTCACCGACGCCGCGACCAAGGTCACCAAGGTCGAGGTCGACCCCAAGGCCTTCCCGACCCAGGCCAAGACCGTGGTCACCAGCCGCGTCGACGCGCTGGTCAAGGAGGCCAAGGAGGCCCAGGCCAAGCTCGAGGCCCGCGTGAGCGAGCTCCAGGGCGAGGCGAAGGCCTTCCCGACCAAGGCGCAGGCCAAGGTCACCGAGCTGCAGGGCGACGCCAAGTCGTTCTCCGCCAAGGCGCAGGCCAAGCTCGACGAGCTGCAGGCCGAGTACAAGACGCTCCCGACCAAGGCGCAGGCCAAGGTCACCGAGCTCCAGGCCGAGCTGAAGGCCCTTCCGGCAAAGCTCGAGGCGCTGCTCACCGAGCTGCAGGCCGAGTACAAGACCCTCCCGGCCAAGGCCCAGAAGGTCGCGCTCGCCAAGATCGAGGAGCTCCAGGCTGACGCCAAGAGCTACGTCGCCAAGCTCGAGGCCAAGGTCAACGCGCTGCGCGCCGACCTGACCGAGGCTGTCACCGAGCAGGTCGAGGCCTACGGTGACCTCGCCACCCGCGGTGAGGGCGTCGTCGTCAAGCTGCGCAACGACAAGCCCGTCGAGACCGTCGTCGAGACCGTGGTCGAGGAGACCCCGGCCCCGGCTCCGGCCCCCGCCAAGAAGGCTCCCGCCAAGAAGACCGCGACCGCCAAGAAGGCCCCGGCCAAGAAGACCGCGACCGCCAAGAAGGCGCCGGCCAAGAAGGCCCCCGCCAAGAAGGCGACCGCCTGAGCTGCACCCACGAGGAGTACGGCGTGGCCGGGGGGCCGCGCCGTACTCCCCACCTGACTCCGGGGCTGTCGTGGGGGCGGCCTGTGGAGACCGCCCCGCCGGTGGACCTGAGCCGACGGTGACGTGGCGGACGGCGGCCCCGAGCCCTCTGTGAGGCTCGGGGCCGTTCTCCGTCTCCGCGCTGAACCGGGCGCCCATCCGGCGTACCCTGGACCGCGTGACGATCTTCGCCCTCCCCGGCGCCATCATGGCGCTGCTGAGCCTCGCCATGTTCGTGGCCCAGGCCTTCGCCTTCGTCGACGCCGTCTCGCACCGCGCCGAGGCGTACGTCGCGGCGGACAAGCTCACCAAGCCGGCGTGGCTGATCATCCTGGGGCTCGGCGCCGCCTGGCACATGCTCTTCTGGGAGCCGCTGCAGCTGGTCAACCTGATCGGGATCATCGCCGCGCTGGTCTACCTGGTCGACGTCCGCCCCACGCTGAGGGCGCTCACCAACCGCTGAGGGTCAATCCGGTTCGAAAATGTCGGCGTCCCGTGGTGGGATCGACGACATGACTTCACTGGCCGTCGAGGCGCACGGCCTCACCAAGCACTTCGGCGACACCGTCGCCGTCGACGACGTCTCCTTCTCGGTGCCGACCGGCTCCGTGCTGGGGGTGCTGGGGCCCAACGGCGCCGGCAAGACCACCACCGTCCGGATGCTCACCACGATGTCGCGGCCCACGAGCGGCAGCGCGCGGGTCGCCGGCCACGACATCGTCACCGAGGCGGAGGCCGTCCGGCGCAGCATGGGCCTGACCGCCCAGGTCGCCACCGTCGACGAGCTGCTCAGCGGCCGGGAGAACATCCGTCTCATCGGCCGCTTCGCCGGCCTCTCCAACCGTGACGTCCGCCGGGTCGGCGACGAGCTGCTCGAACGGTTCTCGCTCACCGACGCCGCCGACCGGATCGCCAAGACCTACTCCGGCGGCATGCGCCGCCGCCTCGACCTCGCCGTCAGCCTGGTCGCCACCCCGCCGGTGCTCTTCCTCGACGAGCCCACCACCGGTCTCGACCCGCACAGCCGCAACGAGTTGTGGGACGTCCTGCGCGGGCTGGTCGCCGACGGGACGACGCTGCTGCTGACCACGCAGTACCTCGAGGAGGCCGACCAGCTGGCCGACAACATCATCGTCTTCGACAAGGGCCGCATCATTGCCGAGGGGACGCCTACCCAGCTCAAGGACGAGGCCGGTGCCGCCAGCGTCGTCGTCACCGTCACCCACGCCGCCGACATCGGTCGGGTCGAGGCCCTCCTGCGCGAGCGCTCCACGGAGGTGCACGCCGAGCCCAACCTGCGCCGCGTCACCGTCAAGGCCGACGGCCTCGACGACATGCTCCGGGTCGGCGAGGTCATCTCGGCCAGCGGCATCCCCGTCGACGACCTCGGGCTGCAGCGGCCCAGCCTCGACGACGTGTTCCTCCACCTGACCGGCCACCGCGCGGAAGCCGACGCGGCCGACGAGACCGAGACCCTCCAGGAGGTCGGACGATGAGCGCCCCCACCCTCACCCAGCACGAGCACGCCGGGTTCGCCCGCGAGACCCTCAAGCCGCCGTCCTTCGCGGTCGCCTGCTCGCTGATCGTGCGCCGCAACCTGCTCCACATCCGCCGGATGCCCGAGATGCTGATGGACGTCACCGTGCAGCCGGTGATGTTCGTGCTGCTCTTCGCCTTCGTCTTCGGTGCCTCGATCGACGTCCCCGGCGGCGGCTACCGCGAGTTCCTGGTGCCCGGGATCATGGCGCAGACGATCGTCTTCTCCAGCTTCATCGTCGCGATGGGTCTGGTCAGCGACCTCGAGAAGGGGTTCGTCGACCGGCTCAAGGCGCTGCCGATCCCGCGCTCCTCGATCCTGGTCGGGCGCAGCGTCTCCAGCCTGATCCACTCCAGCATCGGCATCACCGTGATGGCGCTGACAGGGCTCTGCATCGGCTGGCGCATCCGCAACGGGTTCTTCGACGCCGTGCTGGCCTTCGCGCTCTTCCTGCTGTTCGGGTTCGCGATGATCTGGATCGGCATCCTGGTCGGCTCGATGATGCGCTCGGTCGAGGGCGTCCAGGGCGTGATGTTCACGCTGATGTTCCCGCTGACCTTCCTGGCCAACACGTTCGCCCCGACGGCCAACATGCCGACCTGGCTGCGGACGCTGGCCGAGTGGAACCCGATCTCCTCCCTCACCCAGGCCGCTCGTGAGCTTTGGGGCAACGGCCCGTCCGCCCCGGACACCGCCGCCTGGCCCCTCCAGCACGCGATCCTCTCGACGGTGGTGTGGTCGATCCTGATCACCGCCGTGATGGCCCCGCTGGCCCTGCGCGCCTTCCGTGAGCGCTCCCGGGACTGACCGTGGAGCTCAGCGTCGTCACCGGCGACATCACCCGGCTCGACGTCGACGCCATCGTCAACGCCGCCAACAACCGGATGCGCGGGGGCGGCGGGGTCGACGGGGCCATCCACGCCGCCGCCGGCCGGGCCCTGCTCGAGGAGTGCATCGAGCGGTTCCCCTCCGGTCTCGCGACCGGCGCGGCGGGGTGGACCCACGGGTTCGCTCTCCCGGCCCGGTACGTCGTCCACGTCGTCGGCCCGATCTACGACGGCACCGGCTCCAACCGGCACCAGCTCGAGTCCTGCTACCGCAACGCCCTTGAGGTCGCCGACGAGCTGATGGGCGACGCCTCGTCGTTCACCATTGCCTTTCCGCTGGTCTCCGCCGGGGTCTACGGCTGGCCGGTCGACGACGCCGCCCTGGCCGCCGTCGAGACCCTGCGCTCCACGCCCACCCGGGTCACCTCAGCCCAGCTCGTCGCATTCGGCGCCACCGCCGAACGCGCCCTCACCGCCGCCCTCGCCACCTGACACCCGACCACCCTTCCGCTGGTCGAGTAGGTGCGAGCTTGCGAGCACCGTGTCGAGACCCCGCGCGAGTCCCGGGGTCCCGACACGAGGGCGCAGGCAGATCGCCACTTCGGAGGTCGAGGCGCGAGGGCGCAGCCCGAGCCACGAGACCGCGCGCCTCGCAGTCGGGGGTCTCGTGGCTCACGCTGCGCGTTCGCACCTCGACCTCCGACGAGAGCCCCCGCGCGGGTCCTGTGGCCGCGACGGCCCTTCCGCTGGTCGAGTACGTGCGAGCTTGCGAGCACCGTGTCGAGACCCCGCGCGTGTCCTGGGGTCTCGACACGAGCGCTCGTTCCTCGCGCTCTACTCGACCAGCGAGGGGTCGGCGAGGGTTTAGGCGGCAACATCGCGCTGGTGCGCGATGGTGGTCGCCTTTCGGCGTGATGACCCGACCAAGATCGCGCACGTGCGCGCCGTACGACGCGCGGCGTACGCCGCGGCGACGAGGGGGTGGGGTCAGCGGGGGGCCATGCGGAGGGCGCCGTCCATGCGGATGACTTCGCCGTTGAGGTAGTCGTGGTCGATGAGGGCCAGGGCGAGCTGGGCGTACTCGTCGGGGCGGCCGAGGCGCTTGGGGAAGGGGATGCCGGCGGCGAGGGTGGCGCGGAACTCCTCGGAGACGGTGGCGAGCATGGGGGTCTCCACGATGCCCGGCGCGATGGTCAGGACGCGGATGCCGTACTGGGCGAGGTCGCGGGCGGCGGGGAGGTTGAGGCCGACGATGCCGCCCTTGGAGGAGGCGTAGGCGGCTTGGCCGACCTGGCCGTCGTAGGCGGCGATGGAGGCGGTGTTGATGACGATGCCGCGTTGGCCGTGCTCGTCGGGTTCGGTGACGGCGATCTTCTCGGCGGCCAGGGCCATCACGTTGAAGGTGCCGATCAGGTTGACCTGGACGATCTTGGCGTAGAGGGCGAGGTCGTGGACGCCGCCCTTGCCGAGGATGCGGGCTGAGGGGCCGATGCCGGCGCAGTTGACGACGATGCGCAGGGGGACGCCGTCGAGGGAGGCGGCCTGGGCCACGGCGGCGGCGACCGAGTCCGGGTCGGTGACGTCGGTGGGGAGGTAGGTGACGCCGTCGACGGCCGGGGCGTTCTCGATCGAGGAGGGCAGGTCGAGGGCGAACACGCTGGCGCCCTTGGCGGCCAGGGCGGCGGCGGTGGCGGCCCCGAGGCCGGAGGCCCCTCCGGTGACGATGGCGGCGGTGTTGCTGACCTGCATGACGTTCCTCCTGCTGAGACGGCTCCGCCGAAGCCTAGGCGGCCGGCGGAGGCGGTCCGACAGCGGTCTCGGTCTAGACCGAGGGTCCCTGGTCGATCGGGACCAAAGCCCTTGTTTAGAGCGTGAAAGTCCCGGTTTAGGTCGCCTGACCTAGACGGGCGTCCCATGAATTTGTCTCGGTCGCTTGACCTAGTTTCGGGACTTCAGTCATAGTCCATATGTCACAGGTCCCCTCGCTTGGGAGGGCGAAAGGGCCGAGACAGACGAGTTGTAGGTGGGAGGGGCGACGAGGACCACACCCCCCGGTGGTCGGAGTCGCGACGCGGAAGCCGCAGGTTTGGGAGAGCCGGCGGTGGAAACGCCCAGAGTGCGCTCGGCGGAACCCCCGTCCGCCGAGCGCTCTCCTATTTCCAGACGATTCACGACGCTCGAGGGGACCTCTCACGCATGGCCCGGATGTCAGTCGAGGAACGACGCGCCCGGCTCGTCGAAGCGGCCATCACGGTCCTCGCCCGCGACGGCGTCCCCCACGCCACCACGCGGGCCATCGTGGCCGAGGCCGGCATGCAGATCGGGGTCTTCCACTACTGCTTCCGCAGCAAGGAGGAGCTCGTCCTCGAGGTCATGCGTGCGATCAACCAGCGCAGCTATGGCGCGGTCGGGCGCGTGCTCGAGGAGGAGACCGAGCCGGTCGCCCTGGTCCGCGGCGCGGTCGCGGCGTACTGGGAGCACATCAAGGACAGCCCGCTCGAGCACCTGCTGACCTACGAGCTGACCCACTACGCCCTGCGGCAGCCGGGGCAGCGGCACGCCGCGGTCGCGCAGTACGAGAGCTACCACCAGGGCATGGTCGCCCTGCTCGGCGGACTCGCCTCGGTGGGCGGGTTCGCCTGGCGGGCGCCGATCGACATCCTCGCCCGGATGACGCTCGCGGTCATCGAGGGCGTCACGTTCCAGTGGCTGGTCAACGAGGACGGCCCGACCGCCGTCACCCTCCTGCACGAGCTCGCGGACTACCTGCTCGACCAGGCCGGCCTCGCCGACCCCTCGGCCCTCGACCAGGACCGCCTCACCCACTGAGTCAGCGTGCGCGGCGCAAGCCCAGCACAAGGGTGGCTGCTCCGGTGGCGAACAGGATCGTCGCCGCCGTCAGAGCGACCCGGACGAACCCCTGCCCGAGCGAGTGGTGCCCGAACACCTCCAGCAGCACCAGCGCCAGGGCGCTCCCGGCGGAGAACCCGAGCGTGCGGAGCACGTGGTTGAACGACGTGGCACTTCCCGTCTCCTCGGCCGGCACGCTGCGCACGATCAGCCCGGGCAGCACCGCGAAGGTGAGCCCGCTGCCGACCCCGGCCAGCGCCATCACGACCAGCAGCTCGGGCACGCTGTGGTGCCACCGCGCCAGCGCCAGCGTCGAGGAGGCGTAGACGACGCAGCCGATCGGAAGCACCAGGTCGAGCGGCATCCGGCGCGAGAGCCAGATCGCGATGCGGCTGCCGGAGATGCTGCACAGCGAGTACGGCACCAGCAGCAGCCCGCTGGTCAGCACCGACTCGCCGAGCCCGAAGCCCCCCGACGGCTCGGCCTGCACGTCGAGGATGACCAGCGACAGGATCATGTAGACCGCCATGCCGCCTGTCACCGCGGTCACGTTGGGGGCGATGGTGCCCGGCAGGCTCGCCAGCCGCAGGTCGACCAGCGGGTACGCCGTGCGCAGGGTGCGTCGTACCCAGAGCGGGAGCAGCACCGCGGCCACCGCGGCGAGCCCCAGGACGCCGTCGGAGGTCCACCCCCAGGTCTGGCCCTTGGAGACCGCGAGGAGCAGGGTCGCCGTCCCGACCGCCAGCAGCGCCGCCCCCCACCAGTCCACCCGGTCCGCGGCCGTCGAGGCCGACGCCGGGACGGCGTACAGGGCGAGCGCGAGGGTGAGCCCGCACACGACGAAGCCGAGCCAGAACGCCGCTGAGATGCCCCAGACCTGGGCGACCAGCGCGGTCACCGGATATCCCAGCCCCGCCCCGGCGACCGTGGTGACCGACAGGAAGGCGATCGTCGGTCCGAGCCGTACGGCGGGCACGAACTCGCGGGCCACGGCGATCGCCAACGGGGTCAGGCCCAGCCCCACGCCCTGCAGCGCCCGGCCGGCCAGCAGGGTCGCGAACCCCAGCGGCAGTGCCGAGAGCAGCGTCCCGACCAGGACCACCAGCAGCCCGCCGAGGATCACCGGCCGCCGACGCCGGTTGCCCCCCAGCCGCCCGATGACCGGCGTCGAGACCGCCCCGGTCAGCAGCGTCGCCGTCAGCGTCCACTGCGCCGTCCCCAACGACACCCCGGCCTCCGCCGCGATCCTCGGCACCAGCGGGGCCCCCAGGCTGCTGACCACCGAGGTGATCGTGGTCAGCAGGGCCAGGGAGGGGATGAGGAGGCGGCGGCGGGTGGAGGTCATGGGAGGGGCCGGTTTCTCACGGTATGCAGGAGAACTGCCACTGCCCACGGCGTACACCCCATGGGCAGAGGCAGTTCTCCATGGGCAGTTCGGGCTTGCCCCGTCGTACGGCCGCCCGAACCGGACTGACCATGGGAGACCTCCACTGCCCATGGGGCGTACGCCATGGGCAGTGGAAGTTCCTCGACATACCTTGGGAAACCGCCCGAGGTGACTCAGCCCTTCCGGGCGCGTGAAGCGGCCTTGGCCCGCTCGTTGGCGTTGAGGTTCACCTTGCGGATCCGGACGGTCTCGGGGGTGACCTCGACGCACTCGTCCTCGCGGCAGAACTCCAGGCACTGCTCGAGGCTCAGCTTGCGCGGCGGGATGAGCTTCTCGAAGTTGTCGGAGGTCGCGGACCGGATGTTGGTCTGCTGCTTCTCCTTGGTGATGTTGACGTCCATGTCGTCGGCGCGGGAGTTCTCGCCGATGATCATGCCCTCGTAGACCTCGGTGGTCGGGTCGACGAACATCGTGCCCCGCTCCTGCAGGTTCGTCATCGCGTACGCCGTCGCGGCGCCGGCCCGGTCGGCCACCAGGGAGCCGGTCGCCCGGGAGCGGATCTCGCCGGTCCACGGCTCGTACTTCTCGAACACGTGGTGGGCGATGCCGGTGCCGCGGGTGTCGGTGAGGAACTCGGTCCGGAAGCCGATCAGCCCTCGCGAGGGCACCAGGAACTCCAGCCGCACCCAGCCGGTGCCGTGGTTGACCATCTGCTCCATGCGGCCCTTGCGGACCGCGAGCATCTGGGTGATCGCGCCGAGGTACTCCTCGGGGGTGTCGATGGTCAGCCGCTCCATCGGCTCGTGCAGCTTGCCGTCGATCTGCTTGGTGACCACCTGCGGCTTGCCGACGGTCAGCTCGTAGCCCTCACGGCGCATCTGCTCGACCAGGATCGCCAGCGCCAGCTCACCACGGCCCTGGACCTCCCACGCGTCGGGACGCTCGGTCGGCAGGACGCGGATCGACACGTTGCCGACCAGCTCCTTGTCGAGGCGGTCCTTCACGAGGCGGGCGGTGACCTTGGCGCCCTTGACCCGGCCGGCCAGCGGCGAGGTGTTGGTGCCGATCGTCATCGAGATGGCCGGCTCGTCGACGGTGATCAGCGGCAGCGCGACCGGGTTCTCCGGGTCGGCCAGCGTCTCGCCGATGGTGATCTCGGGGATGCCGGCGATGGCGACGATGTCGCCGGGGCCGGCGGACTCGCCGGGCTTGCGCTCCAGCGCCTGGGTGACCAGCAGCTCGGTGACCTTGACGTTGCTGACCGAGCCGTCGCGCTTCATCCAGGCGACCTGCTGGCCCTTGCGCAGCGTGCCCTCGTGCACCCGGACCAGCGCGAGCCGGCCCAGGAACGGGCTGGCGTCGAGGTTGGTCACGTGCGCCTGCAGCGGCGCGCCCTCGGTGTACACCGGGGCGGGGATGGTCTCCAGGATCGTGCGGAACAGCGGCTCGAGGTCGGGGGAGTCCGGCACCTCGCCGTTGGGGGGCATCTCCAGGCTCGCCTTGCCGGCCTTCGCGCTGGCGTAGACGATCGGGAAGTCCAGCGACTCCGCCGAGTGGCTGTCGTCGAGCAGGTCCATGAAGAGCTCGTAGGTCTCGTCGACGACCTCGGAGATGCGAGCGTCGGACCGGTCGGTCTTGTTGACCACGAGGACCACCGGCATGTCCCGGTTCAGCGCCTTGCGCAGCACGAACCGGGTCTGCGGCAGCGGACCCTCGGAGGCGTCGACGAGCAGCACGATGCCGTCGACCATGGACAGCCCGCGCTCCACCTCGCCACCGAAGTCGGCGTGGCCCGGGGTGTCGATGATGTTGATGACCATCGGCTTGCCCTCGGCGGCCGGACCCGCGTAGTTCACCGCGGTGTTCTTGGCGAGGATCGTGATGCCCTTCTCGCGCTCGAGCTCGCCGGAGTCCATCGCCCGCTCGTCGACGTGGGCGTGCTCACCGAAGGAGCCCGACTGCCACAGCATCGCGTCGACGAGGGTGGTCTTCCCGTGGTCGACGTGGGCGACGATCGCAACGTTGCGGAGGTCGGAGCGGGTGGTCTTCTCAGGCATGCGGCAGTCGTTTCACGTCGGGGGATGAACGGTTCAGTCTACCGGCCCGTCGGACAGGCAACTTCCACGCCTCAGGCGCTCCTCAAGCGTGGTCGGAGCAGAGTTGCCTGTTCGAGTGGCCCACCCGTCGCCGCCACCAGCACGGCCCGGACGTACTCGGGGTCGAACATCACCTGCTCCCAGGTGAAGCGCAGGACCAGCCAGCCGCGCAGCACGAGGGCGTTGTAACGGACGCAGTCCCGCCGCAGCTGTGGGCGGCTGCTGTGGAACGCGTGTGAGTCCGCCTCGATGACGATGCGCCGCCCGACGTCGACCAGGTCAGGGCGGCCCACGAAGCCGCGGTCGTCGATGGGCACCTGAGGCACCACGTGGAGGGCCGGGACGTCGAGGGCGATGGCCCGGAGGGCGGACTCGAACGGGTTGGCCGCCCGCACGTCCATCTCCTGAACCACGCGGACCGCCTGCTTCCGGCCGTTGGTGGGAAGAGCCAGCGCCCGCCTCATCAACAGGTCCCGGTCGACGGCGTCATGACGAAGCGCCGAGTCGGCGATCGCCAGAGCCTGCAGGAACGGCAGGTCCTTCGCGCAGTCGAGGACGGTGCGATGGGCGCTCGTCCGGAGGCCGTCGATCTCGTGGTCCTCGAGGTCTCGGAACCTCACCTCGACCCCCGAGCTGCGGGCACGGTCGAGGTGACGCTTGCGAGGCACGATGACCGCCGGACGCTCAGGCTGGGACGCAAGCTCCCACCCGTGCAGCGCTGCCGCAGTCGCGTGGGACGCGACGCCGCTGAGCCGTCCCGCCGCCCGCAGACCTTCGTGCGCCGTGGGCAGTGCGTACCGGCCACGCTCGAGCCGGACGACAAGCCCTTGCGCCTGAGCCGCCCGAAGTCGCTGTCGGCTGGTCATCTGCAGCAGGGACTCGAGGTCGGCAACGCCGCCGAGATAGGTCAGCGCCTGGGTCGGATGCACGGCGTCAGCGTGCTGCAACCGGCCCCGAGGTGGCAGTCGCTCTCCACAGTGATGATGACGAGGACGTTGATTTGTGAAGAATCGACGGAAAGCCTCCAGGCGGTTGACCCAGCTCTCCACTGGCTTCGTGCCCTTGGCCTGATCTGTCGCCGCCTGGAGGCGCACGCACCGGCCGGACGGAGCGTGACCTGATAGGAGCTTGGCCGCGCCTCGTCACTGTGCTGTCCGCCCGACCGGCGGTGTGTGCTCGTCACTTCATCGAAGAACGGAGCGCATTTCATGGTAGAGCCGAGCATTCATGTCACTGGTGGTGTCGATACCCACCTGCAAAGCCACACTGTGGCGGCGTTGGACCCGGTTGGTCGGATGCTGGGCCACGCGACGTTCTCCTCCGACAAGGGGGGACACCGGCAGTTGCTTGCCTGGCTCCGAGCGCAGGGAGAGGTCGACTGCGTCGGGGTGGAAGGCACCGGCTCCTACGGAGCCACGCTGATGCGGTTTCTGCGGGCTCAGGGCGTGTCCGTTGTTGAGGTTGACCGTCCCGATCGGCGCCTGCGCCGCCGTCAGGGAAAGTCTGACCCGATCGACGCCGCCGCAGCGGCCCGCGCGGTGCAGGCCGGGACCGCGACCGGCACTCCCAAAACCCGCGACGGAGTGGTGGAGTCCATCCGCGCGCTTCGGGTCGTCCGACGTGGCGCGCTCAAAGCCCATCTCGCCGGAATGAATGCCCTCCAGCACATGGTCATCACGGCTCCTTCGGTTCTGCGAGACCAGCTGGGAGGACTGAACCGCAAGGCCCTGGTCGACACCTGCGCTGCTCTCCGCCCAGGCCTCGACCTCGCGGACCCGGTGCAGGCAACCAAGAAGGCACTGCGTCGACTCGCTCGTCGATGCCTGGAGCTTGCTGCGGAGATCGCGGAGGCAGATGCCGACCTCGAAGTGTTGATCCGCACAACGGCACCGCGTCTCCTCGACCAGCTCGGAGTCGGCGTCGAGGTCGCCGGCCAGCTGTTGGTCACCGCCGGCGACAACCCACACAGGCTCCGCTCCGAGGCCTCCTTCGCCGCCCTGTGTGGCACCTCACCGATCCCGGCCTCCTCCGGCCGAACAGACCGCCATCGACTCAACCGCGGCGGTGACCGGCAGGCCAACTACGCCCTCTACTGGGTCGTGCTCTCCCGCATGCGCTACCACCAACCCACCAAGGACTACGTGCTCAGACGAACCGCCCAGGGGCTCACCAAACGCGAAATCATGCGCTGCCTCAAACGCTACGTCGCTCGAGAACTACTGCCGTTGATCGTCGAAGCCCTTCAACCGCCTACACCAGCCACCAACGCCCCGGCCGCTTGACGATCCATAGGAGCATCAGGGGCCACTCAAACAGGCAACTCCCCCGGATCTGGTGCCGAGGCGGGCGATCCGGGGGAGAGTTGCCTGTTTGGCGGGCCGGTGGGGGGCGGGCCCCACCACCCCTCAGACGTGGGCGGTGTCACGCTCCGGTGCGCCGGCCTGGGCCGGGACGCCCGCAGACTGCGCCGGGGCGGGCTCGTCGTCGATCATGCTCGCCTCGTCGAACGGGCTGTCCCCGCTGAGCGCGGCCTGCAGCTGGGTGCGGTCGACGCTGTCGGTCCACGAGCCGATCACCACAGTGGCCACGGCGTTGCCGGCGAAGTTGGTCAGCGCCCGCGCCTCGGACATGAACCGGTCGATCCCGACGATGAGGCCCACGCCGTCGACCAGCTCGGGCCGGTGCGAGGCCAGCCCGCCGGCCAGGGTGGCCATCCCGGCGCCGGTGACGCCGGCCGCACCCTTGGAGGCGATCATCATGAAGACCAGCAGGGAGATCTGCTCGCCGATGCTCAGCGGGTCGCCCATCGCCGAGGCGATGAAGAGCGAGGCCATCGTCAGGTAGATCGCGGTGCCGTCCAGGTTGAACGAGTAGCCGGTCGGGACGACTACGCCGACGGTGGTCTTGTCGATGCCGGCGTGCTCCATCTTCGCGATCAGCCGGGGCAGCGCGGACTCCGAGGACGACGTGGAGACGATCAGCAGGAACTCGCGGCCCAGGTACTTCAGCAGCGTGAAGATGTTGATCCCTGCGGCGACCCGCAGCACCGCGCCCAGGACCACGAAGACGAAGACCGCACAGGTGGCGTAGAAGCCGAACATGATGACCGCGAGCGCCTTGAGGGCGTCCAGGCCGGTCTCGCCGACCACGGCCGCCATCGCCGCGAACGCACCGACCGGAGCCGCCCACATCACCATCGACAGGATCCGGAAGACGACCTTCTGGATGACCGTGACCGCGCCGATGACCGGCTTGCCGGCCGAGCCCATGGCCTGCACGGCGAACCCGACCAGCAGGGCCACCAGCAGCGTCTGCAGCACCGAGCCGGAGGTCAGCGAGGAGACCAGCGTGGTCGGGATGATGCCGAGCAGGAACTCGGTGGTCGTGGCGTGCGCGGCCACCTGCTCGGCACCGGCGTCGGCCACCGCGGAGGTGATCTTCAGCCCCTCGCCCGGGTGCAGCAGGTTGCCGACGACCAGGCCGATCGCCAGGGCCACCGTCGACATGGTCAAGAAGTAGCCCAGGGCGAGCCCGCCGACCTTGCCGACCCGGGCCGCACTGGCGACCGAGCCGACGCCGAGGACGATCGTGCAGAAGATGATCGGCGAGATCATCATCTTGATCAGGTTGACGAACGCCGTCCCGATCGGCTTGAGCTCGACGGCGAAGTCCGGGGCGGCGAAGCCGAGCCCGATGCCGAGGACGACGGCCACGATGACCGCGAGATAGAGGAAGTGCGTGCGGTCGCGTCGTACCGCTGGCGTGGTGGTGGACATCGGGGACCTCCGGTGGATGTGGCGGGCTCTCTACCCGCCGTACCCAGAGTCGGAGCGCCTGTGACCCCCGTCACCCTTGTGGTCGTTGTGTTCGCGGGCTCGACCACCGAGGGCGGGCCATGCAGACTCGACCAATGGCGCGGCGGACGGCGAGGCGAGCACCGACGGTGGCGCGCCAGGTGCTGGTGCTCCAGCTGCTGCTGGTCCTCGTCGTGGTGGCGGTCGGCTCGGTCCTGGCCGTGGTCGACGCCCGGGCGACGCAGCGCAACGCCGCGCGCGACCGGGCCCTCGACGTCGCCGAGGCGGTGGCGGACTCGCCGGCGCTGCTCACCGCCCTGCGCACCGACGCGCCGTCGGTCCCGATCCAGCCCTTCGCCGAGCGGGTACGACGCGACACCGGCACCGACTTCGTGGTCGTGATGGCGATGGACCGGACCCGCTACTCCCACCCCGACGTCACCCAGATCGGCAAGAAGTTCATCGGCGACCTCGGCGGGGCACCCCAGGGACGGCCATTCACCCAGCAGCACAGCGGCACCCTCGGCCCGTCGATGCGCGCCGTGGTGCCCGTCTTCGACGGTGGCCGGGTGGTCGCGATGGTGGCCGTCGGCATCACCCTCGAGCGCATCGGGGCCGCCGTCACCGACCGGCTGGTCCTGCTCGCCGTGATCGCGGCGGCCCTGCTCGCGGCCGGGTCGCTCGGCGCCTGGCTGATCGCCCGCCGGTTGCGCCGGCAGACGCACGGCCTGGGCGAGCAGGAGATCACCCGGATGTACGAGTACTACGACGCGGTGCTCCACGCCGTCCGGGAGGGACTGGTCGTCCTCGACCGCACCGGCCGGGTGCAGCTGGTCAACGACGAGGCGGTCCGGCTGCTCGACCTGCCCCCCGACGTCCGCGAGCGCACCTTGGGCCAGCTCGACCTGCCGCCCTCGCTGGCGGCCTCCCTGGCCGACGGGCACGCCGGCCCGGACGAGCTGCACCTGGTCGGCGACCGGGTGCTCGTGGTCAACCAGGCGCCGGCGACGTGGGACGGCCACGAGCTCGGCTCGGTCGCCACCTTCCGCGACCACACCGAGCTGCGGGCGGTCTCCGGCGAGCTCGACTCCGTGCGCAGCCTCGCCGCGACGTTGCGCGCGCAGACCCACGAGGCCTCCAACCGGCTGCACACGGTCGTCTCGCTGATCGAGCTCGGCCGGCCCGACGACGCCGTCGAGTTCGCGGTCGGTGAGCTCGGCGCCGCGCAGTCGCTGGCCGACCGGGTGCAGGGGATGGGGGAGGAGCCCGTGGTCGCCGCGCTGCTGCTCGGCAAGTCGGCCCAGGCCGCCGAGCGTGGCGTCGCCCTCGAGCTCGCCCCCGAGTGCCGGGTGCAGGGCACGCCGTTGAGCTCCGGCGACCTCGTCACCGTGGTGGGCAACCTCGTCGACAACGCCCTGGACGCGGTGTCGTCCGCTTCGGACAAGCACGTCGTGGTCCGGTTGGTGTCGGACGCGGACACGTTCGCCCTCGACGTCGAGGACTCCGGTCCGGGCCTCACCGCCGGCGCGACGGTGCACGCCTTCGAGCTCGGCTGGTCGACCAAGGCCGGCGAGGACGGCATCGGCCGCGGGCTCGGTCTGGCCCTGGTCGCCCAGGCGGCGCGGCGCTACGGCGGCACGGTCGACGCCGGCCGGTCGGACCTCGGGGGCGCCCGGTTCTCGGTGAGGGTCCCGTGACCGGCCCGATCAGCGTCCTGGTCGTGGAGGACGAGGAGATCGCCGCGGCCGCCCACGCGGCGTACGTCGAGCGCGTCCCGGGGTTCGCGCTGGCCGGGGTCGCCCGCTCCGGCGCCGACACGCTGCGGCTGCTGCGCGACGGGGCGGCCGTCGACCTGCTCCTGCTCGACATGAACCTGCCCGACGTACACGGCCTGGAACTGGTGCAGCGCCTCCGCGGCGACGGGTACCTCTGCGACGTCGTCGCGGTCACCGCCGCCCGCGACCTCGAGGTCGTCAAGCGCGCGGTCGCCCAGGGCGTCGTGCTCTACCTGCTCAAGCCGTTCACCTTCGCCGGGTTCCGGGCCAAGCTCGAGCAGTACGCCGCCTACCGCGACCAGCTCGGCGCCAGCGACGACGAGGTGGTGCAGGAGGAGGTCGACCAGCTCCTCGGCCTGCTCCGGCCCTCCGGCTCCGCCCCGCTGCCCAAGGGGATGAGCGCCGAGACGCTGCAGCTGGTCACCGACCGGCTGCGGGCGGCGCCCGAGGCCCGCTCGGCCGCGGAGCTCGCCGCCGAGACCGGCACCTCGCGGGTGACCGCACGGCGCTACCTGGAGCACCTCGCCGAGTCCGGGCTGGTCGAGCGCCGCCCGCGGTACGGCGGGAGCGGACGACCGGAGGTGGAGTACACGTGGCGACGACGCTGACGCTCGAGGAGCTGGTCGCCGGCTCCGAACGGCTCCTCGGCTTCACCGGCGCCGGGGTCTCGACGGAGTCCGGCATCCCCGACTTCCGCTCGCCCGGCGGGGTGTGGACACGGTTCGACCCGCGCAACTTCGAGTTCGCCCGGTACGTCGCCGACCCGGAGGTGCGGGCGCTGTCGTGGCAGATGCGCCGCGAGTTTGTCGCCGCCCGGGCGACGCCCAACGCCGCGCACCGCTTCTTCGCCGCGGCCGAGGAGTCCGGCCGCGGGCTCGGCGTGGTCACCCAGAACATCTACGGCCTGCACCAGGACGCCGGCTCGCGCACCGTCGTCGAGCTGCACGGGACCGCGCGCCGCGTGATGTGCATCGGCCGGTGGCCCGTCGACGGGCAGCCCGACGGCTGCGGCTGGGACGCGCCGTACAGCTGGGCCTTCGAGCGGCTCGACGCCGGCGACGCCGACCCGGCCTGCCCGGTGTGCGGGGGCCTGGTGAAGTCGGCGACCGTCTCGTTCGGGCAGCAGCTCTTCCCTGCGGCGATCGAGGAGTCGCTGCGGCTGGTGCAGGCGTGCGACCTGATGGTGGTGGTCGGCTCGTCGCTGCAGGTCTACCCGGCCGCGGCCCTGCCGCAGGAGGCGGTACGCGCGGGGGCACGGCTGGTACTGGTCAACGACGAGCCCACGCCGTACGACGGGCTGGCGGACCTGGTCGTCCGTGGCCGCGCCGCCGAAGTCCTCGCCCCCCTCCTCCCCTGACCCGCCCCGTGTCTTCTCGTTCAATGGGCGCGCGTTTCTCGTTGAGTGGGCGCGCATTCCTGGTTGAGCTGGCGCGCGTTCCCCGTTGAGTGGGCGCGCATTCCGGGTTGAGGTGGCGCGCGTTTCTTGTTCAGTGGGCGCGCATTCCGTGTTGAGGTGGCGCGCGTTTCTTGCTGTGGAGAACGCGCGCCCACTCAACGAGAAATGAGCGCCCACTCAACCGCAAACGCGCGCCCACTCAACACGTCAGGCGAGGGCGCGGTCGAGGGCGGCCTCGACGTGCAGGGTGGTGACCGGGAAGACGGGGAGCTCGGAGTCGGCCTGCTTGATGAGCAGCTCGAGCTCGGTGCAGCCGAGGATGACGCCCTGGGCGCCCTGGTCCCAGAGCTCGCCGATGATCGAGACGACCTGGCGGCGCGAGGAGTCCAGCACGCGGCCGTGGACGAGCTCCTCGTAGATGATCCGGTTGATCCGCTCGTGGTGCTGCTCGCTGGGCACGAGGACCTCGAGGCCGTGCGAGGCGAGCCGCTCGGCGAAGAACGACTGGGTCATGGCGAACTGGGTGCCGATGAAGGCGATGGTCGAGACGTCCTGGGCCTTCGCCGCCTCGGCCACGACGTCGCCGAGATGCAGCATCGGGATCGAGACCGCGGCCTCGACCTGGTCGGCGACCCGGTGGAACGACGTGGTGCACATCAGCAGCAGGTCGGCGCCGGCGGCCTCGACGCCGCGGGCGGCGGTGGCGAGGATCTCGCCGATCTCGTCCCACTTCTCGGCGGCCTGGAGGCTCGTCAGCTCCGCGAACTCGACCGAGCTGAGCACGACCTTGGCGGAGCTCAGCCCGCCCACACGCTTCTCGACGCCGTGGTTGAGCAGCTTGTAGTACTCGGCTGAGCTCTCCCAGCTCATGCCTCCGACGAGTCCGATGGTCAGCACGCCCGAAGTCTTGCACGCCCCGCCGACGGCGTGACCTCCGGGACCGGACGTGAACGGAATTCAGCACGACCGCGCCGCGTCGGGCACACTGCCTGGCATGAACGTGCGAACCGTGACAGCACTGCTGGCTCTCGTGGGAGGTCTGGTGTGGGCGGCGGCGGGGGCCGTGGGGTGGGGCGACGACCCGGTCACCGGGGCCGCCAACACGCTCGCCCTGCTCGGCTTCGTGGTCCTGGCGCTGGCCGGCGCCGGGCTCGGATACGCCCTCGTCACCACCGCGCCGGTGTGGCTGCGAGCCGTCGTCACCGTGTGCGCCGGGGCCCTGGTCGCCCTGGTCGTCACCTCGATCGCCCCCGACCTGGACTTCCCCGCGACCGTGCTGGTCGTGGCCGGCGTCGTGGTCGCCCTCCTCGGCGGCCTGGGCCTCGCGCTGGGGCGACGGACAGCCACGCCGGCCTGACTCAGGGAGGCGCCGCTCTCCCGCAGCAGGTCAGCATCACTGGTATGACCAGTTGACCACCTGCCGATCGGCGGGCACCATGAGCAGGTGCCCCTGCAACCGATCCAGCGCCGGTCCGTACCCGATGACGTGTTCGACCAGCTCGTCGAGGAGGTCGTCGGCGGCACCCTCGGCACCGGGGCTCCGCTACCCAGCGAGCGGCGGCTCGCCGAGCTCCTCGGCGTCTCCCGACCCGCCGTCCGCGAGGCCCTGCAGCGGCTCGCCCAGGCGGGGCTCGTCGAGGTGCGGCAGGGCGACGCGACCACGGTCCGCGACTTCCGGCGGTACGGCGGCCCCGAGCTGCTCCCGCTCCTCCTCGCCCCCGGCGGCGAGCTCGACATCACCGTGGCGCGCAGCATCCTCGAGGCCCGGCTGAGCGTCGGTCCGGCCGTCGCCGGCCTCGCCGCCCGCCGCGGCGGACCCGCCGCCGTCCCACACCTGCGCGAGGTCCTCGCCACCCTGGCCGCCGACGACGACCCGGTCGGCCGCCAACGGCACGCGCTCGCCTTCTGGGAGGTCGTCGTCGACGCCGCCGAGTCGATCGCCTTCCGGCTGATGTTCAACAGCCTCCGCGCGGCGTACGAGCCGACCCTCGACGCGCTCGCCTCCGTCATGGCCGAGGAGGTCGACCGGGTCGACCGGTACGACGCGCTGGTCGCCGCCCTCGAGGCGGGCGACGCCGAGGCCGCCACCCGACGGGCCGAGGAGCTGCTCGGCCCGGTCACCCGTTCGCTGATCACGCTGATCGAGAGGTTGGAGCAAGCATGAGCATCACCGGCTCCCGTCGTACGACGGCCACGCTGCGCGAGACCGCCGGCGAGTTCTGGAAGCACCCCTCGCCCTGGATGATCGCCGCCGTCCTGGTGGGCTCGGCGACCGCCCGGGTGGTCGTGGGCGACTGGCGGTGGAGCGACGCCATCGGGCCGGCCGCCTTCGTCGCGCTCTTCCCGGTCCTGGAGTGGGTGATCCACGTCTTCGTGCTGCACTGGCGTCCGCGGAAGGTCGGCGCGGTCACCGTCGACACCCTGCTGGCCCGCAAGCATCGCGAGCACCACGCCGACCCGCGCGACATCCCGCTGGTCTTCATCCCCTGGCAGACGATGGCGGTGCTGATGGTGGCGCTGCCGGTGCTGCCGCTGCTGCTCTTCCCGCGGGCCGGCCAGGCGCTCGCCTTCGTGGCCACCGTCGCCGCGGCCGGGATGGTCTACGAGTGGACGCACTACCTGATCCACAGCGACTACAAGCCGCGCTCGGCGGCGTACCGGGCGGTCTACCGGCACCACCGGCTGCACCACTTCAAGAACGAGAACTACTGGATGACCGTGACCACGGCCAACACCGCCGACCGGCTCTTCGGGACCAACCCCGACCCGGCGACGGTGCCGACCTCACCGACCGCGAAGAACCTCCACGCGCTCAGCGCAGAGTGATCGTCACCCGCTGGCGGGTGTCCGAGAGGTCCTCGACGGCGTAGGTCCCCCGGGCTCCGGAGTACGTGCCGGTCCCGCCGACCACGGCAGCACGCTGCTTGGCCGGCGCCACCGTGCCCGGGACGCGGAGGGACGTGCCCCCGCCCTGCACCTCCAGCGAGCCCCCGGGCAGCAGCAGCGTGTACTGCTGCAGGACCCCCTGGTACGTCGCGTCGACGGCGGTCGTGGTGCCGAGCAGGCGCCCGACGTCCGAGCCGCGCTGGCGCAGCGTTGCGGCGAAGACGTAGCGGTCGCCGGGGGAGGTCCCGGCGGGGTCGACGTCGTCGGCGACCAGGCTGCTCTCGTCGAGGACGAGGGTGTAGGTCAGCGTGCGGCCGGCGACGACGCGCGGGCTGGCGTCGCTGAGGAGGGGAGTGGCGACCGCGGCCGAGGCGAGGAGTCCCAGGGCGGCGGTGGTGGTGACGAGACGGTGCATGGTGACCTCCGAAGGTCTGCGGTGGAAGGGACGCCGACGACGCTAGGGAGCACCGCTCCGCGTGACCTCCCCCCGTGGGCCGATCCGCACCCGTCTCCAGGACGAGGTCCGGGCCCGTCGGATCCACCCGGAGGGGGATCCGCTGGACGCGCGACGTCACTAGGGTCAGCCCTCGTGAGGATGCCGAGTGCCGCACCCGAGGTCGTCGTGCCGGCGATGATCGCCGCCCTCGGGACCGTCGAGCTTGTCGTGGGCGGGACCTACGGGTCCATGGTGCTCAACGCCGCCTTCCTCTTGGCGTCGTGCGCCGCCGTCAGCGGCACCCGCCGGCGCCCGGAGCTCGCCTACGTCGGGGCGGCCCTGCTGGTGTCGGCGTGGACGGCGCTGATGTACCCGCCGCAGGTCCAGCCGCCGTTCAGCGCCTTCCTGGTGCTGGTCGCGGGGACGTTCTTCGGAGGACTGTGGGGTCGACTGCGCTGGTCGGGCCTGGTCCTGGCGGGCCTGGTCCTGGGGACGGTGGCCCAGTTCGCCGGAGGTGCCCCCATGGCCAACACCGTCCCGGTCGTGGTCTGGCTGGGGGTGGCCTGGGGTCTGGGCCTGGCCCTGCAACGACGCCGACGCGAGGCGGTCGTGCTCGAGGCCAGGGCGGAGCACCTCGAGGCGGTCGGCGAGGTGCTGGCCCGGGACGCGGTCGCCGCCGAGCGCGCCAGGATCGCCCGCGAGCTCCACGACGTGATCTCCCACGGCGTCAGCGTGATGGTCATCCAGGCCTCGGTGGAGCATCGCCTGCTCGGTCCCGACGGGGGCACCGCCGCCCAGACGCTGAGCGACATCGAGCGCACCGGACGCGAGACACTCGAGGAGCTGCGCCGGCTCCTGGGTCTCCTCCGCGGTGGCGGGGACGAGCCGTCCCTGGCGCCCCAGCCGGGCCTAGGAGAACTGGGGACCCTGGTCGACCAGGCACGCAGCGCGGGACTGCGCGTCGACGTACGGCGGGAGGGCGAGGCGGAGGTCTCGCCCGGCGTGGGGCTGGCGGTCTACCGGATCGCCCAGGAGGCACTGACCAACGTGCTCAAGCACGCGGAGGCCCACCACGTCCGGCTCGACGTCGAGACCTCCGCCGAGGTCGTCACCCTCCGGGTGGTCGACGACGGGCGCGGCGGCCCCGCCGCCCGTGCTGGGGGACACGGCCTGGTCGGGATGCGCGAACGGGTCGCCGTGTACGGCGGGACGTTGGAGGCAGGGCAGGCGCCGGACGGCGGGTTCGAGGTCGTCGCCGTGCTGCCGAGGGGTCCGCATGACTGACGTCCGCACCCTGATCGTCGACGACCAGGCGCTCGTCCGGGCCGGCTTCGCCAAGCTGCTTGCCGCCGAACCGGGCATCGCGGTGGTGGCCGAGGCCGGGGACGGCGAGGCCGCGGTCGCGCTCGCGCAGCGGCACCGTCCCGACGTCATCCTCATGGACATCCGGATGCCGGTCCTCGACGGGCTCGCCGCCACCCGCCGGATCGCCGCCCTCGGCCTCGCGGCCCGGGTGGTCATCCTGACGACCTTCGACCTCGACGAGTACGTGTTCGACGCGCTCCGTGCCGGGGCGTCCGGCTTCCTCCTCAAGGACTCGCCTCCCGACCGGCTGATCGAGGCCATCCGGGTGGTGGCCTCGGGGGAGGCGCTCCTCGAGCCCCGCGTCACCGGACGCCTGATCGCAGAGTTCACGCGGTTGCCCACGCCGTCCGCCGAGGTCGCCGCACGCCTGCGCGGGCTCACGCCGCGCGAGCGCGAGGTGCTCGTCCTGGTGGGGTCCGGGCTGTCCAACGAGGAGATCGCCGGCCGGCTCTTCCTCGGCACCAGCACGGTCAAGACGCACGTGGGCAACCTGATGGCCAAGCTGGCGGCGCGCGACCGCGTGCAGCTCGTCGTCGAGGCCTATGAGGGCGGGCTGGTGCGGCCTGGGGGCTGAGGGGGTCTCGGGGGTCGCGGGGTCTCGTGGCTCGGCTAACGCCTCGCGCCTCGACCTCCGGGCGCACCACGGAGATCGAGGTGCGAAGGCGCAGCGTGAGCCACGAGACCGGGTGCGGCGACACCACGGAGGCGAGGTGCGAACGCGCAGCGTGAGCCACGAGACCCGGCGGGCGGGTCAGCGGGCGGCTTGGCGGGCGGCCTTCTTGGCGGCGGCCTCGTCGCGCTGGGTGACGAACCGGGTGGCGGCCTCGTCGAGCGCGGCGACGGCGTGCGCGAGCTCCTCGCGCGCCTTCTCGCCGTCCTCGTCGAGCCCCTCGAGCTCCCAGACGCCCCAGCCGCGCAGCAGCGGAGCGACGATGTCGTCGTGGTGGATGCGCAGGTCGTAGATGCCGGCCTTGGCGATCTGGACGGCCTTGCGGTTGAAGCCCGGGATGATGCTGCCGGGCATCTGGAAGCCGACGACCTCCTCGGTGATCGCCCGCATGGTCTGGCTCGGGGACAGCTCGAGCGCCGCGGTGACCAGGTTGCGGTAGAAGATCATGTGCAGGTTCTCGTCCTTGGCAACCCGGGTCAGGAGCTTCTCGGCGATCGGCTCCTCGGTGTAGCGGCCGGTGTTGCGGTGCGAGACGCGGGTGGCGAGCTCCTGGAACGACACGTAGGCGCAGACGTTGAGCAGCTTCTTGTCGTCGGAGTCGTAGCCCTGCTCCATCGTCTCCATCCGGGCGCGCTCGAGCTCGGTCGGGTCGACGCCGCGGGTGACGAGGAGGTAGTCGCGGATGCAGAACGCGTGCCGGCCCTCCTCGGCCGTCCACCGGTTGACCCAGGTGCCCCAGGCGCTGTCGCGGCCGAACGCGCGGTCGATCTCGCGGTGGTAGCTCGGCAGGTTGTCCTCGGTGAGCAGGTTGACCTCGAGCGCGGTGCGGGCGATCGGCGAGAGGCTCGACTGCTCCGGCGACCAGGCGTCGCCGCCGAGGTCGGCGAAGTCGCGACCGAGGCTCCAGGGCACGTACTCGTGCGGCATCCACTCCTGGGCGACCTCGAGGTGGCGGTTGAGGTTCTTCTCCACCTCGGCCTCGAGCTCGGTGAGCAGGGCGGTGTCGCTGAGCACGGTCATCGGGGACTCCCTCCAGCCGGGCACACGCCCGCCTCGTCCCAGGCAACCACTCCGAGGTCGGCGACGCCAGGGGTGACGACGCTCACCTGGACTTGGCATAGGTAAGGCTTGCCTAATACTGTTCTCCGGGTGACCCTCCTCGACCCGATCCCGCTGGCGCCTGCCACCGCGTTCTGGGACGGGCTCGCCGCTTTCGGGGACGCGACGGCGCTGCACACCGAGGACGGCTCGGTGACGTACGCCGACCTGGCCGCCCGGGTCGACGATCTGGCCGCCCGGCTCGGGCCGACCCGCCGGCTGGTCGCGCTGCGCGCCCGCAACGACATCGCGACCGTCGTCGGGTATCTCGCCTGCCTGCGCGGCCGCCACCCCGTGCTGGTCACCGCCGACGACCGCCTCGACGCGGCGTACGACCCCGACGTGGTCCTCGACGGCGCTCTGCGCGAGCGCCGTCGCGGCACCGCCCACGACCTGCACCCCGACCTGGCCGTGCTGCTCTCCACCTCCGGCAGCACCGGCTCGCCCAAGCTCGTCCGGCTCGGCGCCGCCGGGGTCGCCGCGAACGCCGTCGCCATCGGTGAGGCGCTCGGCATCCGGGCCACCGACGTCGCCGCCACCACGCTGCCGCTGCACTACTGCTACGGCCTCTCGGTGCTCACCAGCCACCTCGCGGTCGGCGCATCGCTGCTGCTCACCGACCGCTCCGTGGTCGACCCGGCGCTGTGGACACAAGCCCGACGGGCCGGGGTGACCACGTTCCCCGGCGTACCGCACACCTTCGACCTCCTCGACCGGGCGGGGCTCCCGGACCTGCCGAGCCTGCGCTACGTCACCCAGGCCGGGGGTCGGCTCGCCCCCGCCACGGTGCGCCGGTACGCCGAGCTCGGGCAGCGCCGCGGCTTCGACCTGGTAGTGATGTACGGCGCGACCGAAGCCACCGCCCGGATGACGGTCCTCCCGCCCGACCTGGCGCTGACCCACCCGCAGGCCGTCGGGTACGCCGTGCCCGGCGGCTCGGTCCGGCTCGACGGCCCCGTCGACGGCGTCGGCGAGCTCGTCTACCGCGGCGAGAACGTGATGCTGGGGTACGCCGAGACCCCCGTCGACCTGTCCCGCGGCCGCGACGTGGTCGAGCTGCGCACCGGCGACCTGGCCCGGATCGGCCCCGACGGCCTGGTCGAGCTCACCGGCCGCCGCGCCCGGCTGGCCAAGGTCTTCGGCCTCCGGGTCGACCTCGACCGGGTCGAGCTGGCGCTGCTCGATGCCGGCGTGGTCGCCCATGCCGTCGACGGCGGCGACCGGGTCGTCGTCGGCGTCGACGTCTCAGCCGCCCCGCTCGAGGAGGAGCCGGTGCGGGCGGCCCTCGGGGAGCTCGGGCTGCCGGCCGCGGGGGTGTCGGTGGTCGGGCTCTCCGAGGTGCCGCGCACGCCGTCCGGCAAGCCGGACCTGCCCGCGATCGCGGCGCTGGCCCGTCGTACGGGAGCGGCCGCGGAGGAGGCCGACGTCGCCGGCGTCTTCCGCACCGTGCTGGGCGGTGAGGTCGGACCCGACGACACCTTCGTCGGACTCGGCGGCGACTCCCTGTCGTACGTCGAGGCGTCGCTGCGGCTGGAGAAGCTGCTCGGCCGGCTGCCCGTCGGCTGGCACCGGCTGACCGTCCGCGAGCTGTCGGGCGGACCCGAGCCGTCCGCCGAGCCGCGCCGGCCGCGTCTCGGCCGGACCGTCGAGACCAACGTGCTGCTCCGCGCCGCCGCGATCGTGGCGATCGTGGGATCGCACTCCAACCTGTTCATGGTGATGGGCGGGGCGCACGTGCTGGTCGGGCTGGCCGGCTTCAACTTCGGGCGCTTCCAGCTCACCGACCATCCACGGGTCGAGCGCACCCGCCGGCTCGCGGCCAGCATCCTCCGGATCGTGGTCCCCAGTGTGCTGTGGCTGACCTTCGCCGCCGCGGCTTCGGCCAAGTACGGCGTCCTCAACGTGCTCCTGCTCAACGGCCTCCTCGGCTCCCGGGACTGGACCGAGTCGTGGCACTACTGGTTCGTCGAGGCGCTCGTGTGGACCCTGGTCGCGCTGACCGCGCTGCTCGCCGTGCCCGCGGTCGACCGGCTGGAGCGGCGCCACCCGTTCGGGCTGCCGTTCGGCCTGGCGCTGCTCTTCCTGCTCACCCGGTACGACGTGGTGCGGCTGTTCCACGGTCCCGACGTCGACTACATCCACCGCGCCCACGTGATCTTCTGGCTCTTCGCCCTCGGGTGGGCCACCGTGAAGGCGCGCCGCACCCTCCACCGGCTGGCCGTCTCGACGGTCGTCGTCCTCACCGTCCCCGGGTTCTTCGAGGGCGCCCAACACGGCCGCGAGGCCGTGATCGTGGTGGGGATGCTGATGCTGGTGTGGCTGCCGACGGTCCGGGTGCCGCAGCCGGTGGCCCGCCTGGCGGGGGTGCTGGCGAGCGCCTCGCTCTACATCTACCTGTGCCACTGGCAGATCTACCCGTACTACGAGTTCAAGCTCCCCTGGCTCGCGACGACCCTGTCGCTGAGCGCCGGAGTGCTGCTCTGGTGGGGGGTGAGCAGGGTCTCCCCGACCGTGGAGAGGACTGCCGGACGGCTCCTTGGGGAAATAAGCCACAATCGACGGTGGTTGAAGCCTCGGAGGTCTGCCCGTGACGTATGCATCGCCCCTGCCGGGGCCACCCACTGAGGGTGCGCTGCGTCGCGTCGCGATGATCAGCCTGCACACCTCCCCGCTCGACCAGCCCGGGACCGGGGATGCCGGCGGCATGAACGTCTACGTCCTCGAGCTCTCCAAGCGGCTGGCCCAGCGCGACCTCGAGGTCGAGATCTACACCCGGGCCACCTCCTCGGCGCTGCCGCCGATCGTCGAGGCGGCCCCCGGAGTCCGCGTGCACCACGTGCAGGCCGGCCCGTTCGAGGGGCTGGCCAAGGACGAGCTGCCCGGCCAGCTCTGCACCTTCGCCCGCCACCTCCTCCGCGCCGAGGCGGGTCGCGAGCAGGGCTGGTTCGACCTGATCCACTCGCACTACTGGCTCTCGGGCCAGGTCGGCGCGCTGCTGCGGGACCGCTGGTCGGTGCCGCTCGCGCACACCATGCACACGATGGGCCGGGTCAAGAACGAGCTCCTCGCCGACGGCGACACCCCCGAGCCGGCCGCCCGGCTGCTCGGCGAGCAGCAGGTCGTCGAGGCCGCCGACATGCTCATCGCGAACACCGACCTCGAGGCCAAGCAGCTGGTCAACCTGTACGACGCCGACCCGACCCGGGTCGAGGTCATCCACCCCGGCGTCGACCTGTCGGTCTTCTCGCCTCGCTCGCAGACCGCGGCCCGGGCCCGGCTCGGCATCCCCGCGGACGCCGCGGTGCCGATGTTCGTCGGCCGGATCCAGCCGCTCAAGGCCCCTGACGTGCTGCTCCGGGCGGTCGCGGTCATGCTCGAGCGCGACCCGTCGCTGCGCTCGCGGCTCGTCGTCCCGGTCGTCGGCGGACCCTCGGGGTCGGGCCTGGAGCACCCCGAGGCGATGGCGTCGCTGGCCGCCTCGCTCGGCATCAGCGACGTCGTACGGTTCGTGCCGCCGGTGGCCCGGGAGACCCTGGTCGACTGGTACGCCGCGGCGACCGTGGTCGTCGTCCCGTCCTTCAACGAGTCGTTCGGCCTGGTCGCCATCGAGGCCCAGGCCTCCGGCACCCCGGTCGTCGCCGCCGCGGTGGGCGGCCTGACCACCGTCGTTCGCGACGGCGTCACCGGCCTGCTGGTCGAGGGGCACGACCCGCACGACTACGCGCTGGCCGTCGAGCGCCTGCTGGCCCAGCCGGCGTACCGGGACCGGCTCGCACGCGCCGCCGCCGAGCACGCGCAGGGCTTCGCGTGGGAGCACACCGCGGACCAGACGCTGGCCGGCTACCAGAAGGCCGCCGCCTCGCTGCGCCGCGAGCTCAGCGGGTCCTACCGTGGCTGAGACCGCTGCCCTGCAGGACCAGGTCCGCGCCACCGTGCGCGAGGCCCTCGAGGCCTCCGAGCTGGAGTGGTCCGAGACCAAGCCGGGCATGTTCAGCGTCACTCTGCCCGGCGAGCGCAAGCTGCAGACGCCCTGCCGGATCGACGTCGGCCCGCACGCGCTGGCCGTGCACGCCTTCGTCGTCCGCAACCCCGACGAGAACCACGAGCGCGTCTACCGCTGGATGCTCGAGCGCAACCTCAAGCTCTTCGGCATGGCCTTCGCCGTCGACCACCTCGGCGACATCTACCTCGACGGGCGGATCCCGCTGGCCGGCATCACCGTCGACGAGGTCGACCGGCTCCTCGGCGCCGTGCTGACCTACGCCGACGAGTCCTTCAACACCCTGCTGGAGCTCGGGTTCGGGTCGTCCATCCGCAAGGAGTGGGAGTGGCGGATCAGCCGCGGCGAGTCCACCAAGAACCTCGAGGCATTCCGCGGCTGGCTCGAGTCCGAGTGACGCCGTGACCGCTCTCGCCTCCACGCTCGTCCTGGTCGTCGCCGTCCTGCACGCCGGCTTCCTCGCCCTCGAGATGTTCCTGTGGACCACCCCGACCGGTCGCGGCGTCTTCGGGACGACGGCCGAGTTCGCCGAGGAGTCGAAGGCGCTCGCCGCCAACCAGGGGCTCTACAACGGCTTCCTTGTCGCGGGCCTGGTCTGGGGCGTCGTCGGGCCCGACCACCTGCGCTACGGGTTCCAGGTGTTCTTCCTGCTCTGCGTCGTCGTCGCCGGGGCGTACGGCGCGGCCACCGTCAGCCGGCGAATCCTGCTCGTGCAGGCCCTCCCCGGCGCCGTGGCACTGGCCGCGGTCCTGCTCGCCCACTGACCGTCGTTTTGGTGGCGTGCCGGGTCCGCCGGTAGGCTGGCGGGACGAAAGGGAGTAGTCCCTAACAGCCGTGTCGACACACTGAGCGGGTTCCTCGGAGCCGGTTCCGGTACGGCGGGCCACCTCGGTGGCGGACGAGACTTTCGACCAGCACACGACCCTTCGAACGGACGTGCCTGGTCGAAGGCGTCCGATGTCTGGGTCTCCTCGGCCGGGTCACGAGGAGACCTTTTCCATGTACGCATTCCTGCTCAGCACCGCGGTGATCTTCGTCGCCGAGCTCGGTGACAAGTCCCAGCTGATGGCGATGACCTTCGCCGCCCGCTACCGCGCCCGCGACGTCCTGATCGGCATCACCGTCGCCACCGCCCTGGTCCACCTCGCGTCGGTCGGGATCGGCCGCTTCATCGGCGACGCGTTCGCCGAGAAGCAGGGCACGATCTCGGTCGTCGCCGGCATCGCCTTCCTCGCCTTCGCCGCCTGGACCCTGCGCGGCGACGAGCTCACCGAGGAGGAGGCCGAGAAGGCCCGGCTCAGCCAGGGCGCGGCGATCCTCGCCGTCGGCGTCGCCTTCTTCCTCGCCGAGCTCGGCGACAAGACCATGCTCGCGACCATCACCCTGGCCACCAAGGAGGGCTGGCTCGGCACCTGGCTCGGCAGCACCCTCGGCATGGTCGCCGCGGACGCCCTCGCCATCGGCGTCGGCGCCCTGCTCGGCAAGCGGCTCCCCGAGAAGGCCATCAAGTACGGCGCCGCCGCCGCGTTCCTCGTCTTCGGTGTGCTCCTGATCGCCGACGGCGCCGGCTGGCTCTGACGCCTGCGTTGGGGGGGCGGCGAATTTCGTCCATCTGGACGGTTCGCGCGCATCCGCGCTCGTTCACGGGCGCGAATCTCGTCCAGATGGACGAAATTTCGCCAGGAGCACTTAGGCGCTCCGCGGCTCCGACCAGTACGACGAGACCGGGAAGTGCCGACGCCAGGCCTCCTTGGGTGGCCGGAGCCGCGGCCAGCCTCGCTCGCGGAGGGCGCTCCAGACGCGCCAGATCGTCTGCTCGGGAGTCAGGTAGATCCCTCGCCGAGTCACAGTGATGTGCCGCCAGTCGGCATCGTGGAGGTCCTCGCGACGATCGACGTCCGACTCCCACTGGCGAGTGTCGTCGCGGTGATGCTGCCCGTCGTACTCGACGGCCAGGCGGATCGAGGGCCAGCTGAGGTCGAGCCGGAGCAGTGCCCGCCCGCCTCGGACGCGGATCTCGAGGTTCACCAAGGGCTCCGGCAGGCCGGCGAGCACCAGCAGCATGCGCAGGCGCGTCTCCATGGGGGAGTCAACGCGGGCGCGGACGTACGACGCGGCGAGCCTGGCGGTGCGGGCATGGGCCGAGCTGCTCGACTGGCAGTAGGACAGCAGACCTCGAAGGGTGAGGAACCGGTGCCTGACGAGCCAGTCCCCCACGACCACCACGTCGACGAGAGCAAGCGTGCCGGCGAGGTCGACGAAGAGCCGCTCGGGCGAGGTGATCCGCACGCCCTTGAAGAGGCGGAGATCCTCCGCGTCGACGGCAGCGACGTGGCACAGGACACCTCGGCGTCGCCGACGGTCATCGCCCGTCGGGACGGTCACGTGCTCGACGTCCTCCCGGGGGTGGGGCACGCCGAAGAGCCGGGCCACCGTCCCGTGACTGGCGACCGCCGTCGGTGTGTGGGTGAGCAGTGCTGCGCGCGCCCTGACCACCGGCGTGACCGTGACCTCCCGTGCCACGTACACCCCGTGCAGCACGCGTCGGCACTCGCGGGCGAGCCTGCGATCGGTCAGTCCGTGGTCGAGTGCCTGCGCCCGAGTGAACGGAACGGCGTCGTCGTCGTACACGCCGCGGACTCTGTCAAGAACCGGCGCCCGGGTGGGTGGCTCTCCACAGGCGCCGGTCTCGCCTGGGGTGAAGCATCGTCCATCTGGACGCGATTCTGCCCCGCGGACGCGACTGAGCCGCAGAACTCCGTCCAAATGGACGAAATTTCACCCCTTGGCGCGATCTGCCCGCGCACGGACCGGGGTCAGGCCTCGAACTTGTAGCCGAGCCCCCGGACGGTGACCAGGTGGACCGGTACGGCGGGGTCGGACTCGATCTTGGCCCGCAGCCGCTTCACGTGGACGTCGAGGGTCTTGGTGTCGCCGACGTAGTCGGAGCCCCAGACCCGGTCGATGAGCTGGGTGCGGGTGAGCACCCGCCCGGCGTTGCGCAGCAGCATCTCGAGGAGTTCGAACTCCTTCAGGGGCAGGGAGATGTCCTCACCGCGGACGGTGACGACGTGCCGCTCGACGTCCATCCGGACGGGGCCGGCCTCGAGGGTCGGGGGCACGAGCTCGGTCTCGACGCCCCGGCGCAGGACGGCGCGGATGCGGGCGACGAGCTCGCGCGGCGAGTACGGCTTGGTGACGTAGTCGTCGGCGCCGAGCTCGAGGCCGACGATCTTGTCGACCTCGTCGTCCTTGGCGCTGACCATGATCACCGGGACGTTGGAGGTCTGCCGGATCCGCCGGCACACCTCGGTCCCGGGCAGCCCGGGGAGCATCAGGTCGAGCAGCACGATGTCGGCTCCGGCTCGCTCGAACTCCTCGAGCGCGGCCAGGCCGGTGTTGGCGATCGCCACCTCGAACCCCTCCTTGCGCAGCATGTACGCGAGCGGGTCGCTGTAGCTCTCCTCGTCCTCGACGACGAGCACACGGGTCACGGGGACTCCTCCTGGTTGGGCGTGGTCACCCGAGGCAGGCGCAGCGTGAAGCTGGAGCCCTGCCCCTCCTTGGACCACACGAGCACCTCGCCACCGTGGGAGGCGGCGACGTGCTTGACGATGGACAGGCCCAGACCGGTGCCTCCGGTGGACCTGTGGCGGGCCGGGTCGACCCGGTAGAAACGTTCGAAGATGCGCTCGAGGTCGTCCTCGGGGATGCCGATGCCCTCGTCGGTCACGTTGAGGTCGATCATGGCGTCGACGGGCTGGGCGGACACCACGACCCGGCTGGCGTCGGGCGAGTAGGCGACCGCGTTGGCGATGAGGTTGCTCAGCGCCAGGACCACCTGGTCGGCGTTGCCGAGCAGCCGCAGACCGCGCTGGCCGTCGAAGACGACCTCGACGTGCTTGGCCTTCGCCTCGATCGCGCTCACGTCGATGGCCCGCTCCACGACCCGGTCGACCTCGACCGGCGCCGGCTTCTCCAACGCGGCGTCGTCCTGCAGGCGGGACAGCTCGATGATCTGCTGGACCAGGCTGGTCAGCCGCTCCGCCTCGGTCTGCATCCGCAGGGCGAACCGCTTGACCGCCTCCGGGTCGTCGGCCGCCTCCTGCACCGCCTCGGCCAGCAGGGTCAGCGCGCCGACCGGGGTCTTCAGCTCGTGGGACACGTTGGCGACGAAGTCCCGCCGGATCGCCTCGACCCGGCGCTCCTGGGTCCGGTCCTCCACCAGCACCAGCACGAGCCGGCTGCTCAGCGTGGCGACGCGGGTGTGCACGTAGAGCCCACCGGCGGCCGGCCCCCGCTCGAGCAGCAGGTCGGCCTGGCGGATCTGGCCGTCGCGGCGCACCGTACGGACCAGGTCCAGCAGCTCGGGCACCTGCACCTCGCCGCCGCGGACCAGCCCCAACGCGTACGCCGGCGCGGAGGCCTGCAGCACGCGGTCGTGCTCGTCGACGACCAGCGCGCTGGAGCGCAGCACGCCGAGCACGGTCGCGACCCCCGGGGGTACGACGACCGGAGCGTTCGGCGACGGCTCCGGGCCGCGCATCTGCCGGTCGCTGATCTTCCAGGCGAGGCCGGTGACCACTCCCAGGACGACACCCAGGAGCGCCAGCAGCAGCCCCTGCGTGGTCTGATCCATAACGGCATCGTAGGGGCGTACGACGACGCGGATCGGCCGCTCCCGGGGGCGACGGGGAGGAGATTCCTCGGCTGTTAACCTCGCATTCACGTGACGTTGCCCGGATGTCAGGTCGCCACGGAGAGAGTGAGCGAGTGCGAGAGGCGTACTTCGACCAGCTCGATGCGATTGTCGATGAACTGGTCACGATGAGTCAGATGGTCCAGCAGGCCGTGGTCAGCTCCACGCGCTCCCTGCTCGATGCCGACCTGCCCAAGGCCGAGGCGGTGATCGCCGACGACGTCAAGATCGACGCCCTGCGGGAGCGCATCGAGGACCGGGCCTTCGAGCTGCTGGCGCTCCAGCAGCCGGTGGCCGGCGACCTGCGGATGCTGGTCGCCGCGGTGCGGATGGTCGCCGAGCTCGAGCGGATGGGGGACCTCGCGGTCCACGTCGCCAAGGTCGCGCAGCTGCGGATGCCGGAGACGGCGATCCCCGACGAGATGCTGCCCACGATCCGTCGGATGGGCGAGGTCGCCGGCGACATGGTCGGCCAGATCGCCGGCATCATCGCCGAGCGCGACGTCGACGCCGCCCGAGCCCTGGAGCGCGACGACGAGGAGATGGACGAGCTCAGGCGCCGTTCGTTCCGGGTCATGCTCGGCGACGGCTGGCAGCACGGCGTGGAGCCGGCCATCGACATCGCCCTGCTCGGTCGCTACTACGAGCGCATCGCCGACCACGCGGTCTCGCTGGGACGTCGCGTCGTCTACCTGGTGACCGGCGAGCAGCCGTCCCACGCCGACCGCTGAAGCAGGGTCATAACGGCGCATTCTCTGCCACGATGGGGTGATGGAGGCACCTGCCCGCCTCGCGAGGATCGACTACGTGGGGGAGTTCGCCGCCGCCGTGGAGTGGTTCGCCACCCACCTGAGCGAGGCGTCTCCCCGTTCGGTCGTGCCCGCCTGCCCAGGGTGGACCGTGCTCGACCTCGTCGTCCACCTGGGCAACGTGCACTCCTGGGCAGCAACCATCGTCGAGACGGGGGAGGCTGCCGCCGAGCTCGACGACCGGCCGCACAGCAGCCGCGCCAAGCACCTCGGCCCGTGGTACCTCGCCAAGGCCGAGGACCTGTACGAGGTGCTCCGCTTCGCCGACCCCGACCGGCCGTGCTGGAACTTCGCCTTCGGTGAGGGCGTCGCCGGCTTCTGGCAGCGTCGGCAGGCGCACGAGACGCTCGTCCACGGAGTGGACCTGGCCCAGGCCCTCGGCGTCGAGCCGCGGCTGCCCGCCGAGCTCGCCGGCGACGGCGTCGACGAGGCGCTCACCGTCTTCCTGCACCGGATGCACCAGCGCGGGTACGCCGCCGAGCTGCCGACGCCGGTGGCCCTGCGCGCCGTGGACACCGGTCAGTCGTGGACCGTCCAGCCCGGCGTCGAGGGCGCCTCCCCGCGGGTGGCGCGCGGCGTCGTGATGGGCGCCGACGTGGTGGAGGGTACGGCGGCCGACCTGCTGCTCGCGCTCTGGAAGCGGGGGCCGCTCGAGGCGCTCTCGGTCACCGGCGACCAGGACCGCGTCCGGCGGTTCCTCGCCGGCCGCCTCACCGCCTGACCCGCTGGTCGACTAGGCGCGAGCCCACCCTCCGCTGGTCGAGTAGGCGCGAGCTTGCGAGTGCCGTGTCGAGACCTCGTAAGGAGTCGCGGGGTCTCGACACGGGGGCTCGTTCCTCGCCCCCTACTCGACCAGCGTCTCTGCGCTTGGGGTCTCGTGGCTCACGCTGCGCGTTCGCACCTCGACCTCCGGGGGCGGCGAGGAGTCGCGGGGTCTCGACACGGGGGCTCGTTCCTCGCCCCCTACTCGACCAGCGAGGGGGTGTTCTGCTCGACCTCCGTGAGGGGTCAGCGGCCCTGGTTGGCGACGGCCTTGATGGCGTCCGCGGCGGCGTCGGGGTCGAGGTACTCGCCGCCGGTGGTGACGGGCTTGAGGTGCTCGTCGAGGCGGTAGAGCAGCGGGATGCCGGTGGGGATGTTCAGGCCGACGACGGCCTCCTCGGACATCCCGTCGAGGTGCTTGACCAGGGCGCGGAGGCTGTTGCCGTGCGCGGTCACGAGCACGGTCTTGCGGGTGAGCAGGTCCGGCACGATCGCGTCGTACCAGTAGGGCAGCATCCGCTCGATCACGTCGGCCAGGCACTCGGTGCGGGGCACGATCTCGTCGGGGAGGTCGGCGTACCGGGCCTCGCCGACCTGCGACCACTCGTCGTCGTCGGCGATCTTCGGCGGCGGGGTGTCGTAGGAGCGGCGCCAGAGCATGAACTGCTCCTCGCCGAACTCGTCCATCGTCTGCTTCTTGTTCTTGCCCTGCAGCGCGCCGTAGTGACGCTCGTTGAGGCGCCAGGACCGGCGTACCGGGATCCAGTGCCGGTCGCACGCGTCGAGCGCGAGCTGGGCGGTGGTGATGGCACGGCGCAGCACCGAGGTGTGCAGTACGTCGGGCAGCACGCCGGCAGCGGTCAGCAGCTCGCCGCCGCGCACGGCCTCGCCGCGGCCCTTGTCGTTGAGCGAGACGTCGACCCAGCCGGTGAACTGGTTCTTCGCGTTCCACTCGCTCTCGCCGTGGCGGAGCAGGACGAGGGTGTACGGCGCATCAGCCATGTGATCAGCCCTTCGGCTGCTGGGAGGGGGTTGCGGACGGGGTCGGGATGACGACGTCGGCGAAGTCGCCGGTGTTGGAGACGACCGGCACGTTGAGGACGGCCTGCTCGCCGCGCTTGAAGCTGAACGCGACGCGGACGTAGCCGCCCGCGGTGACGGCCTCGCCGCTGACCAGGACGGCCGCCTGGCCGTCGTCGGCGAGCTGGATGTAGCCGCCGGCGGGGATGGTGGTGTTGCCGCCCGTGAGGGCCACGGTGAGGCTGGCGTCGTCGCCGGAGCCGGCGACCCCGGTGAGCTGGTCGGGGTTCTCGCCGTCGTTGTTGGACAGGCCGGCGATGAGGCGACCGCTCCCGTTCGCGCTGCTGACGATCAGGGCGTTGAGCACGTCGACCTGACCGTCGCGGTTGTTGACGCCCTGGGCCGCTGTGTAGACCTTGTCGGTCTGCGCGCCGAAGTTCACGCCGCACGAGGACAGGACGGGGACGACGAGCAGAGCCGCGACAGCGGCCACACGTCGGGTACGGGTCGCATTCACGCGCCCGAGTCTAGGGGAAAGCCTTGGGGAGGTCTCTCCGCTAGCGGGTCAGTCCCACCGTGAGACCCGCCACGACCATCCCGGCCAGGACGAGGGCCGTCGCGGTGCCCGCGAGCATGAGCAGCCGCGGTGCTCCGACCCGGAGCGCGAGCCTGAGCGGCAGGCTGCGGACGCCGTTCTGGTGGTCGCCGACGAGGTCGGGCAGGGAGTCCAGGAAGTGCACGCAGACACCGAGGAGGGCGGCCAGCACCGTCATCGTGTACGACGGCGGGTCGCCGTGACGCAGGCCACCGCCCCACCCGCCGTACGACAGGAACGCGGGATAGAGCGCGAAGCTGAGCGCCCACGGCAGCGGCGAGAGCGCGGTGAGCTTGATCCGCGTGTTGTAGAGCCAGGCGAAGGCGACGGCGAGCAGGTGCGCGATGCCAGCCTCGACGCCGTTCGCGATCGAGAGGGGCACCAGCAGGCACGTCGCGCAGGCGACCGTGAAGGTGACGGTCGAGGGGTGCAGCCACTCGCGGGCCACCGGCTTGTCGGTCCGCTCGACGGCGGCGTCGCGACCACGGTCCACCACGTCGTTGATCCAGCCGGCGGTGAGCCGCCCGACCAGGACCGTGACGAGCACCAGGCCGACCTCGCGCAGGGGCCGACCGGAGAGCACCGCGGCGACCGCGACACCGGTCGCGATGACCAGCGACTGGACGGGATGTCCGGCGATGAGCAGCGTGACGGCGGTCCCCGGGTTCCTCCTCAGCTGCATCACCGCAGTATTGGTCATCCGTCCTGTTCACATGCGGTGTTCGGCCGATCGGCGCGCCTCCCGGCTGCCGCCGAGGCACATCCCCGCGGGTGTTGTCAACCGTTGACGCATGCCCTGACCTGCGGAAACGCAGATTCCGCCCGTTTCGTCGCGTGTTAAACTAGTCACCTAGGAAGGGGTACTTTGCACATGACTTTCACCGTGGGCGAAACGGTCGTTTACCCAAACCACGGCGCTGCCGTGATCGAGAACATCGAGACCCGCACCATCAAGGGGGAGGACAAGCAGTACCTGGTCCTCCGCATCGTCGCCCAGCAGGACCTCGTGGTCCGGGTGCCGGCGTGCAACCTTGACCTGGTCGGCGTTCGCGACGTCGTCGACAAGGAGGGCCTGGACCGCGTCTTCGACGTGCTCCGGGCGCCGCACACCGAGGAGCCGACCAACTGGTCGCGTCGCTACAAGGCGAACCTCGAGAAGCTGCACTCCGGCGACGTCATGAAGGTGGCCGAGGTCGTCCGCGACCTGTGGCGCCGCGAGCGCGACCGCGGACTGTCCGCGGGCGAGAAGCGGATGCTCGCCAAGGCCCGTCAGATCCTCGTCTCCGAGCTCGCGCTGGCCGAGCACACGAACGAGGACAAGGCCGAGGCGCTCCTCGACGAGGTCCTCGCGTCCTGATCTGCTGAACCCAGACGGCCCCCGACACCACTGGTGTCGGGGGCCGTTCCGCGTCCGGGGGCCGTTGCTGTGCCTCGGGGTCGCGCCGAAACTCGTCCACCTGGACGGTTCTGGCGCGATCCGGCGCTCAGCGGCGTACGGAGTCGTCCAGGTGGACGAGATCTCCCGCAGGGGGGCGAGCGGCTGCGAGGGACTCAGGCGACGACGGGACCTGGTCGGCGAGGGCGGCGGAGACCAGCGACTCGAGCATGTCCGAGACGTGCCGGTCCCGCTCCAGCGGCAGCATGTGCCCGGCGCCCGGGGAGACGACCAGGCGGGAGCCGGGGATGGCGGCGGAGAGCCGGCGGGCGTGGCCGACCGGGGTCAACACGTCCTTGTCGCCGACGAGGACGAGCACCGGGATGCCGGCCAGCGCAGCGGCGAGCGGCGCGGACCGGTCGTGGCGCATCAGGTCCTCGAAGAAGCCGGTCATCGTGTCGCCGGGGCAGTTGACCAGGCCCTCGACGGTGAGCATGTGGTCCCGCAGCCGCATCTGGTCGCCGAACAGGAACCGCTTGACCACGATCGACTCGATGATCGGGGCGCGCAGTCGCCGCTTGCGGCTCAGGGTGCGCGACCGGAAGGCGAGCACGAATGGGATCCGGTCGCGTGCCCACGGGCCCAGCTCCGGCATCCCCAGGCTGACGGTGTGGAGGTCGCCGGCCGAGGTGGAGACGAAGCAGACGCCCTTGACCCGTGCGGCGAAGAGCTCGGGGCGACGTGCGGCGAGCTCCATGATCGTCATGCCGCCGATGCTGTGGCCGGCCAGCACCAGGTCCCCGGTCGGCGCGTAGGCGTCGATGAGGTCCGACAGGTCGCGCCCGAGGTTCTCCACCGTCGCGGTGGCCCGCGAGGTGGCGTCGGACTGGCCGTGGCCGCGGTGGTCGTAGGCCACGATCCGGATGGCGTGACCGAACGCGGAGCGCAGGTCGCGGACCTGGTAGCGCCAGGAGTCATGGTCGGAGGTCCAGCAGTGCGCGAGGACGACCGTCAGGGGTGCGTCGTCGGGGCCGTCGCAGCGGACGTGCAGCCGCAGCCCGTCGTGGGTCTCCAGGGTCGTCTCCATCAGCGTGCTCCGGTCAGGTCGCGGCGGCGGCGGGGCAGGTGCGGGGCGGCCACCACGCCGGTGCCGGGGCGACCGGCCACGGTGTAGCCGACCGCGACGACGCCGAGCAGCAGCGTGAAGATGACGGCGACCGCGAGGTAGCCGGTGCTCCACAGCCAGGTCGGCACGTCCGACTTCAGCTCGCGCTGGAGGATCTTGTGCTCCTCGACGAAGGGGCGTGGCCCGTCGACGGCCTGGTACGCCGGGGCGGGGATCGCCGGGTCCGCGGGCAGGTAGACCGGGGCGGAGACCATCGAGTGCAGGCCGCGGTGCAGCCGGATCAGCGACTTCCAGTCGCCGCTGACCGGGATCGGCTCCGAGGTGCGGTACACCCCGGGCGAGACCTCGTTGAGGTCGGCGCGGACCATGCCGCCACCCTGCCACGAGAGCACGTGGAACCAGTTCGCGCCGTCCACCAGGGCCGCGTCGACCTTCACGTCGAGGAAGGCGCGCCCGTCCACCACGGCGCCGACGGTCACGTCGGCCTCACCGGAGAGGTCGGCGCGCGGAGGCACGTTCCAGGCGAAGACCGCGACCGCCGCGAGCAGGCAGGCCAGCGCGACTCCGCCGTGCACCTGACCGGTCCGGCCGGTGTGCGAGGGCGTCACGACCACGTCGAGGGAAGCGTCGGGCGAGGCGGCCATCGCGGCCTTCCCAGCCAGCCAGGTGGTCACGACGCCGACCAGGGCCCCGGTCACGCCGGCGAGCACGAAGGCCCACGGCAGCATCGACGACGGCCACTCGACCGGGCGGAAGGCGTTGGTCCAGAGGTACTCCAGCGGCACGGTCGCGACCCCGACGACCGCGCCGGCCACGGCGCCGTACGTCGCGGTGGGCCGGGCCCAGCGGGACAGCACCAGGGCGGCCACGAAGCCGCCGGCCAGCAGCGGGAAGCGCGGGGACATCGCATGGAAGATCGCGTTGGTGCCCATGAGCAGCACCTGCACCCCCACGTAGAGGGCATAGGTGGCGACGACGTAGAGCCAGCCGCGCTGGGTGGCCATCACCAGGCCGGCGCTGGCGCCGACGGTGAGCACGATGACGTCCATGACCAGGGGGAACTGCGGCACGCCGAAGGCGTACTCCAGCAGGAAGGCGACCGGGCCGATGATCAGGTAGCCGTGGGCGACCCAGGTGAACAGGGGCGCGAGCCTGGAGGAGCTGACCTGCCGGGCCTCCGCGGCGCCGAGCAGCAGCGCGTAGGGCAGCATGATCGTGCCGCCGATCATGAGCACGTGCGTCGGGCCCCACTCGGTGACGTCCTGGCCGAAGAGGCGGTGCCACACGTCGTCCATCGGGAAGCCGGCCAGCGCGCACAGCGCGATGCCGGTGCAGACGGCCGGGCCGATCGGGGTGCGCCAGGTGCGGGTGATCCGCAGCGTCCGACGGGGGAGGTCCTCGCGGGCCAGGGCCATGCCGAGGGCGCCGCCGAAGAAGATCGCGAGCAGGCCGAGGAAGATCAGGTAGTGCGACGGGTTGGCCAGCGGGCCGGCGTCGCGTCCCTCGGTGATGTGGTAGCTGACGTCCCAGTACACGCCGATCGCCCCGGACAGGGCGCCACCGACCGAGATCGCCGCCGGGAGGGCGAACCAGCGCGGGCCGCCGTCGATCCGGGCGACGAGGTCCGCCAGCCGGCCGACCGGGGTCGTGGCGCCGCGGCGCTCGCCGATGATGACCCAGGCGAGGACGGCGTACGCGACGAAGGTGAAGCCCGAGACGATCATCAGCTGGTCGACGGGGGAGCCCCCGGCGGAGGGGGCGGTGCCGGCAGCGCTGGCGGCGATGGCGATCATGAGGACTCCTGACGCCGGGTCGGGGCACTGGTCTATGTGACAGTGCCGATGTAACATGGAGCATGGCACATCGACGATGACTCGTGTCAAGGAGAGTGACCGTCGTCACGTCAACGAGTCGCCGGGTCTCCGGTGACGGTCGTCACACGACGAACAGGAACGGTGAGGAAGATGGCCAGACCGCTCGGGGAGCGCCTCCCTGGCGCCGGAGCAGGCGTCGGGTCCGCCGTGGGGTCGGCGGTCGGGTCCGCCGTCGGATCCGCTCGGGAGCTGACGATCGACCAGCTCGCCGCCGCGGCGAAGATGACCGTGCGCAACGTCAGGGCGTACGCCGGCCGTGGGCTCATCCCCGCTCCGCGCCTGGTCGGGCGGACCGGCTACTACTCCAAGGAGCACGTGGACCGGCTGCTGCTGATCCGCGACCTGCTCGACCGCGGGTACACCCTGGCCGCCGTCGAGGAGGCCCTGGAGAAGAACGCCGGTGTCGTCCCCACCCACGCCCTGGACCTGATCTCCATCCTCACCGACCCGCTCAGCCCACTACCGCCCGAGACCGTCACCCGGGCCGAGCTCGCCCGGATGGCCGGCGTCGAGCCTGATGCTGCCTTCGTCGACGAGCTCGTCGCGCTCGGGCTGGTCACCCTCGGCGAGGACGACACCCTGGTGCTCGTCGAGCCCGGCATCGTCCGGGCGGGGGCCCAGGCCGTCGCCCTCGGCCTGTCCCGCCAGTCCGTCCTCGAGCTGCTGCCGTTCATCAGCACCCGGATGGACGACATCTCGCAGCGGTTCGTCGACGAGGTCGTCGAGCAGGTCTGGAAGCCGTTCGCCGAGGCCGGCCTGCCCGCCGAGGAGTGGCCGCAGATGCTCACCCTGATCGAGCAGCTGCTCCCGATCGCCGGCCAGGCCGTGATGGCGATCTTCCGCACCCAGCTCAACCGGGCCATCGAGGCCGGGGTGGGCTCCGAAATCGGTCGGCTCACCCGCCCCTGACCCCACCCCTTGCGCGCCGCTGCCCCGGCCCCGGCCCCCGCTGCCCCGCCCCGCCCGGCTGTAACGCGGGGTTATGGACGCATCACAAGGCGCCCGCCCCCTGCGAAGCGTCCAAACGCCCTGGGAAGGTCGGCTGCTTCGTCCTCCTGGAAGGATGGGGCGATGTCCGCCGCGCACGCCATCCCCGAGGGCCGCCGCTACACGGCGCTCCCCCTCCTGGCCCTGGCCGCCCTCGCGCTGGCCTGGGGCCGTCACCCACCGACCGTCGTGCTGGCCCTGCTCGGCGTCCTGCTCGCCGCCGCCGTGCTCTGCTCGGTCCACCACGCCGAGGTGATCGCCGTCCGGGTCGGCGAGCCGTTCGGGTCGCTCGTGCTGGCCGTCGCGGTCACCGTCATCGAGGTCGGACTGGTGCTGACCCTGATGCTGTCCCACCCGGAGAAGTCCGCCGACCTCGCCCGCGACACCGTCTTCGCGGCGCTCATGATCACGGCGAACGGGATCGTCGGCCTCTCCCTGGTGGTGGCGACGATCCGGCGCCACGTCACCGTCTTCCGGACCGAGGGCGTGGGCGGGGCGTTCGCGACCGTCGGGGCCCTGGCCACCCTGAGCCTGGTGCTGCCGACCTTCACCACCTCCACGTCCGGCCCGACGTTCAGCGACCCGCAGCTGGTGTTCGCCGGATTGTCCTCGCTGGGGCTGTACCTGCTGTTCGTGTTCGTCCAGACCGTTCGTCACCGCGACTACTTCCTGCCCGTCGACCAGGACGGCGCCACCGCGGTCGCAGCCTCGCCCGACGAGGAGCCGGAGGTCCACGTCGCCCCGCCTGACAACCGTCGTACGGCGGCCAGCGCGGCGCTGCTGATGGGCTCGCTGGTGGCGGTGGTCGGGCTGGCCAAGCTCGTCTCGCCGGTGATCGAGGACGGGGTCGACGACGCCGGGCTGCCGCGGTTCGTGGTCGCTGTCGCGATCGCGCTGCTCGTGCTGCTGCCCGAGTCCATCTCCGCAGTGAAGGCAGCCCAGCGTGGCCGCATCCAGACGTCGTTCAACCTGGCCTACGGGTCGGCCCTGGCGAGCATCGGGCTGACCATCCCCGCCATCGGGATCGCCTCGGTGCTCTTCGACTTCGACGTCAACCTCGGGCTGCAGGGCACTGAGATCGTGCTGCTGATGCTGACCCTCTTCGTCGGGACGCTCACCCTGACCCAGGGGCGGGCGACTCTGCTCCAGGGCGGCGTCCACCTGGCCGTCTTCGCAGGCTTCCTGACGCTCGCGTTCAACCCCTGAGGGGCGCGCGACCTCGCAGGGCGTCTGGACGCTTTCGCAGGGGGCGGGCGCCTTGTGATGCGTCCGTAACCCCGCGTTACAGCGGGGCGGGGAGCGGGGCGGGCGGGGTCAGAGCGGGTAGACCAGGGCGGTGGCGATGGCAGCGACGCCCTCGCCGCGACCGGTGAGGCCGAGGCCGTCGGTGGTGGTGGCGGAGACGGAGACGGGGGCGCCGGCGGCCGCCGTGAGGGCCGCCTCGGCCTCGGGACGCCGCGCACCGAGCCGGGGTCGGTTGCCGATCACCTGCACCGCGACGTTGCCCACCTCGAACCCGGCGGCGCGGACCCGGCGGGCGGCCTCGGCGAGCAGGGTGACCCCGGAGGCGCCGGCCCACTCGGGCTCGGAGGTGCCGAAGTGGGACCCGAGGTCGCCGATCCCGGCCGCGGAGAAGAGGGCGTCGCAGGCGGCGTGGGCCGCGACGTCGGCGTCCGAGTGGCCGGCCAGCCCCCGCGGCTCGTCCGGGAAGAGAAGCCCCGCCAGCCACAGCGGACGGGCGTCGGCCTCGGCGGCGAACGCGTGTACGTCGGTGCCCACACCGACCCGGGGGATCACGGTCACCCCCGCATCATGGCGCACGTCATCTCTTCGTCACCTCCACGGACCATCCGATGACCGGGGATGAGCGAACATGGACGTGTGACCTCCACCGAGCCGCGCAACGCCGCCCCGGCGCCGCCCGCCGTACGGCTGTCGCGACTGCAGCTCGCCGTCGCCGGCATCCTGACCGGGCTGGCGGGACTCGCGGTCGGCCAGGCCACCACGGCGATCCTGCGGCAGCGGCTCTCGCCCCCGTTCGCGGTCGCGGAGGCCGTCATCGAGGCGACCCCGGGCAAGCTCGCGCTCGACCTGGTCCACTTCTTCGGCCGGTACGACAAGCCGCTGCTCACCGGCGGCGTGATCGTCGCGATGGTGCTGCTCTCCGCGCTGGCGGGGCTGCGGACCCGGGCCAGCCTCATGCAGGGCTACCTGATCTTCCTGGCCATGGCCGCGGTCGCCGGCCTCGCCGAGCTCACCCGGCCGGAGACCAGCGCCGTGGGCATCCTGCCGGTCGCCCTCGGCGGGATCACCTGGATCGCGCTGCTCCCGGTGCTCGTCGCCGACCCCGTCAAGGGCACGCCGCCCCTGCAGGCGCGTCGCGAGTTCCTGGTCCGCGCCGGAGTGGTCGGGCTCGGCGCACTGGTGGTGGGCGCGGGTGGCCGCTTCTTCGGCCACAAGCGACGGGTCGTCGAGGACGCCCGAGCCGCGCTCAAGCTGCCGGTCACCCGGGGCACCGTGCCCGCCGGCGCCGAGGTCGGCCTCGACAAGATCAGCCCGTGGCGCGTGCCCAACGGCGACTTCTACCGGATCGACACCACCATGGTGACCCCGACGGTGGCGATCGCCGACTGGTCGCTGCGCATCCACGGGATGGTCGACCGCGAGATCACGCTGAGCTATGAGGACCTCGTCAAGCGACAGCTCACCGAGGCCTGGGTCACCCTGTGCTGCGTCTCCAACGAGGTGGGCGGCGACCTGATCGGCAACGCCTGGTGGAGCGGCGTGCGGGTGGCCGACCTGCTGGCGGAGGCCGGCGTCCAGGACGGCGCCGACGCGGTCCTGCAGACCTCCGTCGACGGCTGGACCTGCGGGACCCCGCTGGGCGCCCTGACCGACGACCGCAACGCCCTGCTCGCCGTCGCCATGAACGGCGACCCGCTGCCGATCGAGCACGGCTTCCCGGTCCGGATGGTCGTCCCTGGCCTCTACGGGTTCGTGTCGGCCACCAAGTGGGTCGTCGACCTGAAGGTCACCCGGTACGACGACTTCTCGGCCTTCTGGACCCAGCGCGGCTGGTCGGCGTACGGGCCGGTGCGGACGCAGTCGAAGATCGAGGTCCCGCAGGCCAACCACCGCGTCATGGCCGGCGACGTCCGGGTCGGCGGGGTCGCCTGGGCGCAGCACACCGGCATCGCCAAGGTCGAGGTCCGCCTCGACGGTGGCCCCTGGACGGAGGTCGACACGCTCGGTGCCGTCCCCGACGACGACACCTGGGTGCAGTGGTCGGGCACCGTGAAGGCCGGCCCCGGGGTCCACACCCTCGCGGTGCGCGCCACCGACAAGTCCGGCTACACCCAGACCGGCGTCAAGCGCGACGTCGTCCCCGACGGCGCCACCGGGTGGCACACCGTGGAGTTCACCGCGGAGTAGGGCGTTCGGCCCCGGTTCGAGGGGCCGGTTTCCCATGGGATGTCGGCAAACCTCCTCTGCCCATGGCGTACGCCCCATGGGCAGAGGCAGTTCGCCATGGGCAGTTCGAGGCTCGTCCGTTGTACGGCGGCGCCGGCCGAACTCCCCACGGGAAACCTCCACTGCCCATGGGGCGTACGCCATGGGTAGTGGCAGTTCCCCTGCATCCCGTGGGAAACCGGACGCCCAGCCGCCCGGCTCACCAGGGGGCGGCGGCGCCTCGGTCGGGGAGGGGGTGGGCGTCGTCGGTGATGACGTAGACGAGGCCGCCGGAGCCTCGGGTGGAGGAGCCGGAGGGGTACCGGGGGAGCCAGGCGTCCTCGAACTGGGCGCGGTCGTAGGTGCGCCGGACGCCGGCGCGGGTGGCGGCGGCGGGGTCGTTGACGATGACGTCCCCGTCGGCGGTGAAGCCGACGATGACCAGCAGGTGCCCGCCGGTGCTCGAGATGGGGGCGCCGGCGAGCTGGCCGGGGCCGAAGGTGACCGAGGCGACCAGCGGGATGCCGGCGGCGATGAAACGCTCGGCGTCGCGCAGGCTGCGCAGGCGGGTGACGAAGGCGTGGCCGGTCCGGGCCGCGGCGTACGCCGTGTTGAACGGCCAGGTGCCGGTGCCGCCGTAGTTGACGTCGTAGGTCATCCGGGCGACGTGGTCGACGAACCGGTCGGGGTAGGTCGGGTCGACCCAGCGGTACGCCGACGGCGGCGGCAGCGCGTCGTAGTAGCCGAGCACCATCGCGGTCGAGGTCGGCGAGCACCAGGCCTCGCCACCGCCGTCGTACTCCGGGTACTCGCCCTGGTGCACCATCTGGCTGTACGACGGCACGTCGAGCACCCTGCCCAGGGCAGCGGGCGCGGCGCCGGGGGTGGAGGTGGTGACCGAGGAGACCGCGGGCAGTCGGGAGGCCATCGCGCCGACGGCGTCCAGCGACGGCACCGCACGGCTGCCGATGGGGCGCTGCAGCGTCACCCGCAGCTGCCAGGCGGCCAGGCCGCCGTCGGCCAGCCAGGTGTCGTAGGCGACCCGGCCGAGGTCGTCGCTCTGCGCGCCGTACGTGGTGCGGCGGACGTGGCCGTCGCGCAGCGCCCACCGCGCCAGCGTGTCCCACGAGGACAGCGCGCCTGCCGACGTGCGGCCGCGCACCTGGACCAGCAGCCGGCTCGCCCCCGGCGTCCGGGCCTGCCACGACGCGACCAGCTCGGTCAGGTCGAAGCCGGTCGTGACCCAGGGGGAGGCCCACCGCCCCAGCTCGAGACGGCCGGCGCGCTGGGGGGACGGGCCGAGCCGCACCGCCCCCGAGGTCACGGTGACCCGGGACAGCGTGCCCTGCGCCAGCTCGGCGGTGGTGTCCCAGCGCTGCAGCGCGATGCGGCGCGGAGCGACCGCGGCCGAGGCGGGCGCCGCTGACGGAAGAAGCGCGGTGAGGAGGACGGCGGCGAGGAGTCCGGCGGCGTGACGGGGTCGCATCGCGCCACGATACGGCCGCCAGCCGCACCAGGTGCCCCTTTCGCCCCAACCGTCACCGCGCGCGAGGGTCGCGCGCCCGTAGGATCGGACGGTGACGATCCGGCTCTACGACTCAGCCACCCGCGAGGTCCGCGACTTCGTGCCCCTGCAGGAGGGCAAGGCGGGCATCTATCTGTGCGGGCTGACCGTGCAGTCCGAGCCGCACGTCGGTCACGTCCGCTCCGCAGTCAACTTCGACGTCCTCCGCCGCTGGCTCGAGTTCCGCGGGTACGACGTCACCTTCATCCGCAACATCACCGACATCGACGACAAGATCCTGCTGAAGTCGGCCGACCAGGGACGCCCCTGGTACAACCTCGCCTACGACATGGCCCGCGAGCTCGGTGCGGCGTACGACGCGCTGCACGTGCTGCCCCCGACGTACGAGCCGCTCGCCACCGGCCACGTCCCCGAGATGCTCACCCTCATCGCGCTGCTGGTCGAGCGCGGCCACGCCTACCCCGCCGCCGACGGCTCGGGCGACGTCTACTTCGACGTGCGGTCCTGGCCGTCGTACGGCGAGCTGTCGGGGCAGAAGGTCGACGAGATGGAGGCAGCTGAGGACGCCGACCCGCGCGGCAAGCGCGACCCCCGCGACTTCGCGCTCTGGAAGGGCCGCAAGGACTCCGAGCCCGCCAGCGCGTCCTGGCCGTCCCCGTGGGGTCCGGGCCGCCCGGGCTGGCACATCGAGTGCTCCGCAATGGCCGGCAAGTACCTCGGCGAGGCCTTCGACATCCACGGCGGCGGCATCGACCTGCGCTTCCCGCACCACGAGAACGAGCAGGCGCAGTCGCGCGCGGCCGGCCACGGCTTCGCGTCGTACTGGATGCACAACGCGTGGATCACCACCGCCGGCGAGAAGATGAGCAAGTCGCTGGGCAACAGCCTGGTGATCCCCGAGGTGCTCAAGCAGGTCCGCGCGATCGAGCTGCGGTTCTACATGGTCGCCGCGCACTACCGCTCGCACGTGGAGTTCTCGTTCGACGCGCTCCACGAGGCGGCGGCCGGGTTCGCCCGGGTCGAGAACTTCCTCGCCCGTGCGGCCGCGCTCCTCGGCGACGTCGAGGTGGGCGACGTCGCCGCCGGCTTCGCCGACGCGCTCGACGACGACCTCGGGACGCCGGCCGCGGTCGCCGCGGTGTACGACGCGACCCGGGAGGGCAACAAGCTGCTCGCTGACGGCGCGTCCGACGCGCTGCGGGCCACGGCCGGCTCGGTCCGGGCGATGCTCGCGGTGCTCGGCCTCGACCCGTTCGACCCGCACTGGGCTGGTGCGGCATCCTCGGAGGCGGGCCGTCTCCACGACGCGGTCGACGCGCTGGTCTCCGCGCTTCTCCAGCAGCGGCAGGAGGCCAGGGCCGTCAAGGACTTCGCGACCGCGGACGCCATCCGCGACCAGATCAAGGCGGCCGGCATCGAGGTCGAGGACGGCCCGAGCGGGTCGACCTGGGGGCTGCGGGACTGATGCGGTGGTGGGCGGGGGAGTCGGGTCTCGACGCGCTCGCTCGTTCCTCGCTCGCTGCTCGACCACCGAGGGAGGGCTCGACCACGACGAGGGCGTGACCGCCCCTGACGAACACACCACGGCCGCCTGACGCGGCCGGACGGACGAAGAAGAGAGCAAGGACATGGCAGGCAACTCGGCCCGGCGCGGGGCCATCAAGAAGACCGGCAAGGGCAACCCGACCGCCGGCTCCGGAGGACGCGTCCGGCGCGGGCTCGAGGGTCGTGGCCCGACGCCGCGGGCCGAGGAGCGCGAGGGGCACAAGGCCTACAAGGCCAAGACCCGTTCGGAGAAGGAGGCCGCGAAGAAGTCCGGCCCCCGCAAGCACAAGCAGGGCGACACCGAGTGGGTCGCCGGCCGCAACTCGGTCGTCGAGGCGCTGCGCGCGGAGATGCCGGTCACCACGATCTACATCGCCGAGGGTGCCGAGCGGGACGGGCGCATCCGGGAGATGTTCCGGCTGACCGCCGAGAAGGGCATCTCGGTGCTCGAGGTCACCAAGAACGAGCTCGACCGGCTGACCGACCGGGCCGTGCACCAGGGGCTGGCCGCCAAGATGCCCGCCTACCAGTACGCCCACCCCGACGACCTGCTCGACCGGGCCGCCGAGCTCGGCGAGAAGCCCCTGATCATCGCGCTGGACTCGGTGACCGACCCGCGCAACCTGGGCGCCGTCGTCCGCAGCGCCGCCGGCTTCGGTGTCCACGGCGTGGTCATCCCGGAACGTCGGGCCGCCGGCATGACCGCGTCGGCGTGGAAGACCTCGGCCGGTGCCGCCGCCCGGGTGCCCGTCGCGCAGACGGTGAACCTGACCCGGCAGCTCAAGGCCTACCAGGAGGAGGGCCTGATGGTCGTCGGCCTGGCCGCCGACGGCGAGGTGTCGCTGCCCGCCCTCGACCTGGCCGACGGCCCGCTGGTCGTCGTCATCGGGTCGGAGGGCAACGGGCTCTCGCGGCTGGTCGCCGAGACCTGCGACCAGCTCGTGTCGATCCCGATGGTCAACGCGCTGGAGTCGCTCAACGCCGGCGTCGCCGCGGGGGTCGCGCTGTACGCGATCGCGGAGAAGCGGGGGACGCTCCGGCTCTGAGGGGCGCGGGGTCCGTATCTGGACTGCGGGACGGTCCGGGGGTCTCGACACGGGCGCTCGTTCCTCGCGCCCTACTCGACCAGCGACAGCTCGCGCCCTACTCGACCGGCGAGGGCAGCGTCTGCGGGCGGGTCCGGGGGTCTCGACACGGGCGCTCGTTCCTCGCGCCCTACTCGACCAGCGAAGGGGGCCGCGCCCTACTCGACCAGCGACAGCTCGCGCCGTACTCGACCAGCGAAGGGTGTGGCGGGGGACACGTGCGCTGGCCCGGGACCGGGTCGGCTGTCAGAATGGGACGTCCTACCCGCGAGTAACCTGAGGTGTTCCCATGCGACGGTCGATCTACGACGAGGACCACGAGGCCTTCCGCGACTCGGTCAAGGAGTTCCTGGACCGGTCGGTCAAGCCGCACCTCGAGGAGCACGCGGAGAACAAGGTCATCCCGCGGGAGTTCTGGATCGACGCGGGCAAGCAGGGCTTCCTCGGCCTGGAGATCCCGGAGGCGCACGGGGGCTCCGAGGCCGGTGACTACCGGTTCAACGCCGTCCTCACCGAGGAGCTCGCCAAGGTCAACATGGCGCTGGCCTCGACCGTCGGCATCCACGCCGACATCGTCGCGCCGTACCTGGTGCACCTGACCAACGACGAGCAGAAGCAGCGCTGGCTGCCCGGGGTCGCCTCCGGGGAGATCCTCTGCGCGATCGGCATGACCGAGCCGTCGGCCGGGTCCGACCTCGCCGCGCTCAAGACCACCGCGGTCCGCGACGGCGACGACTGGATCCTCAACGGCTCCAAGACGTTCATCACCAACGGCTACTCCGCCGACCTCGTCGTCGTCGCGGCGCGGACCAGCCCGGAGAAGAAGGCGAAGGGCATCAGCCTCTTCGGCGTCGAGCGCTCGATGGCCGGGTTCTCCCGAGGACGCAAGCTCGACAAGGCCGGCCAGCCCGAGTCCGACACCGCCGAGCTGGTCTTCGAGGACGTCCGGGTCCCGAACGCGAACCTGATCGGCGAGCTCGACCAGGGCTTCATCCACATGATGAACTTCCTGCCGCAGGAGCGGCTGGGCTGCGCGATCACGAACACCTACCACGCGGCGCAGATCCTCGACGAGACGATCCAGTACACCAAGGACCGTCAGGCGTTCGGCCAGTCGATCGGCTCCTTCCAGTACAACAAGTTCCTCCTGGCCGAGCTGGTCACCAAGATCGAGGTCACCCAGGCGTTCGTCGACCAGTGCGTCCTGCAGCACACCGAGGGCAAGCTCACGCCGATCGACGCCGCCAAGGCCAAGTGGTACACCTCGCAGGTCCAGAACGAGGTCCTCGACCACTGCGTCCAGCTGCACGGCGGCTACGGCTACATGAACGAGTACCGGGTCACCCGGGCCTGGAAGGACGCCCGCGTCACCAAGATCTGGGCCGGCTCCAACGAGATCATGAAGGAGCTCATCGGCCGCGACCTGGGGCTCTGAGCACAAACCGCTTGGCAGGGGGACGGCCGAGGCGGACCCTGGACCCATGACCCTGCAGGCGGAACGCGACTCCCGAGCCCTCCGGCTCCGTCGTGAGCCTGCCCGGCGCGCCGTAGCGTAGCCCTCGCCGGACCACCCGGCGAGGGCACCTCCGCGCGCCCCGGACGACCCGTCTGCGGCGCTCCACGACGAGTCCGTCCGGGGAGCCCCCATGTCCATCTCCACCACGCCTGCGAGCACGCCGCCGCTGGCCACCCACTACACCCACGGCCGCGAGGCCGCCAGGTACGCCGCCTGGGAAGCAGCCGGGCTGTTCGCACCGCGCCCGGCGCCGGAGCGCTTCGCCACTCTCCTGCCGCCCCCGAACATCACCGGCGGCCTCCACCTCGGCCACGCCTACGAGCACACGCTGATCGACGCCACCACCCGCTTCCAGCGGATGAACGCGAGGGAGACGCTCTGGCTGCCGGGCCTCGACCACGCCGGGATCGCGACGCAGGCGCTCCTCGAACGCCACCTGGCCGCCGAGGGTACGAGCCGGCGCGAGCTGGGCCGGGACGCGTTCCTGGCCCGGGCGCACGCGTGGCGGGCCGGCACCGGGGAGACCATCACCGCCCAGATGCGGGCGATGGGCTCCTCCCCGGACTGGTCCCGGTCGACGTACACGCTGGACGCCGGCCCGTCGCTGGCCACGCACACCGCCTTCACCCGGCTGTACGACGCGGGGCTGGTCTACCGGGCCGAGCGGGACACGCACTGGTGCACGGGCTGTGCCACCACGCTGTCCGACATCGAGACCGCGGCCGGCGCCGGAGGACTCACCTGCACGCGGTGCCACGGCGCGATCGAGCAGCGCCGGTCCCCGCAGTGGTACCTCGCCACCCGGCAGCTCGCGGACCGGGCGCGGGATGCTCTCACCTCCGGCGCCCTGCAGATCGACCCACCGTCGATGGCCGAGGAGTACCTGCGGTGGTGCGACGACCTGCACGACTGGTGCCTGTCCCGGCAGCTGTGGTGGGGCCACCGGCTGCCCATCTGGTACGACGCGGACGGCGCCGCGCACTCGTTCGCGCCGGGACAGCCCATCCCACCCGGCTGGACCCAGGACGAGGACACCCTCGACACCTGGTTCACCTCCGGGCTCTGGCCGTTGGCCACCCTGGGGTGGCCCGACCCGGGCGCGGACCTGGACCGCTACTACCCCTACGACCTGCTCGTCACCGGCTACGACCTGCTGTTCTTCTGGGCGATCCGGATGACCATGCTGTGCACGTGGCTGTCGGGCACGCCGCCCTTCCGGCGCCTGCACCTGCACGGGATGATCCGCGACGAGCGCGGCAAGAAGATGTCGAAGTCGTTCGGCAACACCCTCGACCCGGCCGAGCTGATCGACGAGCTCGGCCCGGACACCCTCCGGCTCGCCCTCACACGGCGGGCCCGGGCGGGCTCGGACCTGGCCTTCGGGCGCAGCGACCTCGCCGGTGCCGAGGCCACCACGAAGAAGCTCTGGTCAACCGCGCGACTGGCGCAGCACCTCGGCCTGACGCTGGGCGAGGCGGACGAGGCCGGGCCGAGCGCCCACCCGCTCGACCGGTGGCTGGACTCGGCCTTCGAGCGGGCGCGCGAGCATGTGACCGCGGGGTTCGCCGAGACCGACCTGGGACGTGCCGCGGACTCCCTGGTCCGCTTCCTCCAGGACGACCTCTCCGGCCTCTACCTGGAGGCGCGCAAGCCGGCCCTGCGGACCGACCCGGCCGCGCGGTCGACCCTGGCGCGGTGTCTGCGCGACCTCCTCCTGCTGCTGCACCCGATCGCGCCCTTCCTCACCGAGGAGCTCACCGCGGCGCTGGGCGGCCCCGACTCCGGCCTGGACCTCGAGCCGTGGCCCGCGGCCCGCCCGGAACTCCGGGACGCCGAGGCGGAGGGCGCGGTCGCGCAGCTGCGGGACCTGCTGCGGCAGGTCCGCGCCCACCGCGCCGCGCACGGCCTCCCGCCAGGTCGCCCCCTGCTCGCCGAGGGCGAGGAGCTGACGTGTGCCGAGGAGCTGTTCCGGCTGGCGCGACTGACGCCCGGGGCGCCGGGTGCGGAGGGGACGGCCGAGCTCCGCTCCGGCGGGGCCACGCTGCGGTTGGGCGGGCTCGCCGACTGAGATCCTCAGGTGGCGAGCAGGGCCACGGCGACCACGAGGACGTTGAAGCCGAGCTCGGCCAGGCCGATCTGCTTCGGGGTCACACTCAGCCGGGGCGCCAGGGCGGCGCGCCCGGACAGCAGCACGAACACCGGCCCCATCGCGACGCAGAGGTAGGTGAGCCCGGCGGCGGCGGCGACGTGGTAGGTCACCGAGGCTGCGGCGTACCGCGGGTTGCGTCGCTCGCGGATCAGCGACTTCACGTAGAGCAGCACCCCCACGTAGTACGTCGCCACGATGGCGGTGAGGACCCAGGCGCGGTGCCAGTCCTCACCGCCACCGGCGTCGTACGCCACCGCGGTCATCAGGGAGGCCGCGAGCGTGGTGGCCAGACCGCTGACCAGCGACCGGTCCCGCCGGCGGGCGGCCAGTACCAGCCCGACGCCGAGCAGCGGCGCGAACGCCGGCGCCCAGCGCGCCAGGGACGGCTGCAGCGCCACGACCAGGACCGCGAGCGGCAGGCACGCAGCGGAGTACACCAGCACCGGCGGGCGGTAGCGGTCCTTGCGCCCGGACTTGAGCCACAGGCCGGTGGCGAAGAACGCGACGTAGCCGAGGAACCACAGCGCCGCCAGCGGCAGGTGCACCCAGCTCGGCCCGGAGGCCAGCACGCCGACCAGCAGCGGGCCGGCGAGCATCGCCCAGGCACCGTGCTGGTTGGGCACCCATCCGCCGGCCATGGAGCCGAGCCTAGGGCGGGGGTCCGGTCACACCGTGAAGGAGGCGGCGTCGCGCAGGGAGGGCCCGTACCAGGTGAGCAGCCGGCCCTCGACCAGGGCGGTCGGGTGGGGCAGGTCGGCGCGGTCGGCCTCGGTGAACGCGTACGGCTCGTCGGGCAGCAGCACCAGGTCGAGGTCTGTGCGGGCCAGGTCGGCGAGGTCGACCTTGGGGTAGCGGTCGGGGTGGTCGGCGAACACGTTGGCGAAGCCGCGGCGCCGCAGCAGGTCGCCGGTGAAGGTGTCGCGCCCCACGACCATCCAGGGGTCGCGCCAGATCGGGACCGCGACGCGGGTGTGCGCCTCCGGGACCGGGCCGCCCCACAGGTCGCGGACCTCTGCGAGCCAGTCCGGCAGCCCCCACCCGAACGCGTCGAGGAACCGGGTCATCGAGGTGATCGCGCCAGGGACGTCCTCGATGTCGGTCACCCAGACCGGCACCCCGGCCTCGCGCAGGCGGCGCACGTCGAGCTCGCGGTTCTCCTCCTTGTTGGCGACCACGACGTCGGGGGCGAGCTCGGCGACGAGCCGGGTGTCGGGGTTCTTGGTGCCCCGCACCCGGACGACGTCGAGGTCGCGGGGGCGTTCGCACCAGTCGGTCGCGCCGACCACGGCCTCGCGTCGGGTCGCGACGAGCGCCTCGGTCAGGCTGGGGACGAGCGAGACGACGCGGCGGACCGGACGGGTGAGCGCGACGGTGGCGCCCAGGTCGTCGACGGGCATGCGCTCAGCCTAGGCGCGGCCCTCGCTCGGCCCTCGCTGGGGCCGGAGCGGGTGAGGCGAGCAGGCCCAGGCGCTGCGCCGTCACCACCGCCTCGAGCTGCGAGTGGGCGTGCAGCTTGGCGAGGAGGTGCTTCACGTGCCCGCGGCAGGTGTGCTCCGAGATCGTGAGGTGGCGGGCGATGCGGCGGACGTCCAGACCCACCGCGAGCAGCTGGAGCACCTCGTGCTCGCGCGCGGTCAGCTCGGGCGGTGGCCCGGCCTGCCGGCCGACGAGACGTCCGAGCAGCGCGGGGTCGACGTCGAAGCGGCCGACCTCGACAGCACGGATGCTGTGCAGGGTCCGGACCAGCGGCCCGCTCTTGGGGAGCAGTGCGCAGGCACCAGCGGTGGCAGCCCGTTGCATCACGCGTGCGTCGACCCGGGCGGTCAGGATGACGATGCGGAGGCCCGGGAGCTCGCGGATGAGCCTGCCGGCCAGGTCGATCCCGTCGTGGTGTGCGTCACCGAGCTCGACGTCGAGCACCGCGACGTCGGGGCGCACCGCTCTCACCAACGCCGCGCCCTCGGCCGCGGTCCTGGCCGTTCCGACGCACTGCAGGCCCGGCTCGGCGGCGAGCCCCAGGGCGAGCAGCTCGGCGAACGTCGCGTGGTCGTCGACCACGACCACCCGCAGGTCTCCTGGTCTCCTCTGTTCCGGTACCACCTGCACCACCCCCCTGCAGGAGAGGGAACGCGACTCTGACGCAGATTTCCAGGACCAGATCGGGGACTAGGTCGCGACTCGTGCGAACGGCTGACCTACAAGACGGACATCGCCGGACAAGCCGAACCAGCGGCTGCCTAGACCGCGCCGCTGCCGGAGAGCGGCAGCACCAGGCGTGCCTCGCCGTCGACAGTGACCCGGACGGGCACGCCCCAGTCCTGCTGGTGCAGGTGGCACGCGGCGCCCTCGCCGCCGTGCTCGTCGCAGGACGCGGCCCGGGCTGCGACGTGCAGCACGCCGCCCCCGACGGTCGGGTCGAGGACGACCACCCGGGACAGCGACGTGCCGCGTCCCTCGCCGGAGCGCAGCAGGGCCGGCGGGGTGGCGGAGACGAGGAGCTGCGAGGGCGGCCCGAACCGGTCGTCGACCTTCTGTCCAGGCGGCGGGATGAAGTCGACGACGATCTCCACCTCGCCGCCAAGAACGTCGGTGACCGGCCGCTGGGTGCGGTGGGTGAACCCGTCGGCCGTCGCCACGCCGGCCAGGGGCACCCGGGTCAGGCGGTGGGCGGCGGACTCCACGACGACGAGGTGGTCGCCGTCGACGAGCGCCGCGCTCGGCTCGGCCAACCCGGTGGCCAGTGTGGTGACCACACCGTCGGCGATGCGCCGGACCGCGCCGTTGTAGGTGTCGCAGACCGCGACCGACCCGTCGGGCAGGACGGTGACGCCGAGCGGGTGCTGGAACAGGGCCTCTGCTACCGGACCGTCGCGAAAGCCGAAGTCGAAGAGCCCGGTGCCCACCACGGTGGAGACCTCCCCGCGCTCCACGCAGCGGACACTGGAGGTCTCGCTGTCGGCCAGCCAGAGCCGGTCCCCGTCCACGGCGAGACCCGAGGTCTGGGCGAACCACGCCTCGGCGAGCGGTCCGTCCAGCAGCCCCTCGTTGGTGGTCCCGGCGGCGACCTCGGTCACCCCGGTGCGCGGGTCGAAGGTCCACAGCTGGTGCACGCCGGCCATCGCCACCCACACCCGGTCCTGCCACCAGGCGACGTCCCACGGCGAGGAGAGCGCCCCGGCGGCGTCGGGAGACCCGGGGAACAGCTGGCGGCCGTCGCCGGCCAGCGTGCGCACCGACCCGTCCTCGAGCCGTACGCCGCGCAGGGCGTGGTTGACCGTGTCGGCGACGACCACGTCGTAGCCGACCTCGGCGGCCACGGCGGGAGGCAGCAGGCACAACCCGTTCGGCTCGTGGAAGCGCGCGTCACCGGCGGCCCCGTCGTGGAGACCACGCTCGCCGCTGCCGATCGTGCGGACCACGGCCCCCGTGTCGGCGGCGAGCTCGACGAGGCGGTGGTGACCTGCGTCGGCGACCAGGTGGCCACCGTCGGGGAGGGCGACCAGCGAGGCGGGGAAGCGCAGGTCCCCGGCCTCCACCGGCGGGGCGACGTACGGCGAGTCGCCGGGTTGCAGCGTGCCCTTGGCGAGGTGCTCGGTGCGGAGCTCGCCGATCAGCGCGTGCAGCGCGTGCGCGTGGCCCTCGCCCGCGTACTGCGCCACGACGTAGCCCTCGGGGTCGATTAGGACCAGGGTCGGCCACGCGCGAGCGGTGTAGGCCTGCCAGGTCAGCAGCTCGGGGTCGTCGAGGACGGGGTGCTCGACGTCGTACCGCTCGACCGCCGCGACCAGCGCGTCGGGGTCGGCCTCGTGGACGAACTTGGGGGAGTGCACGCCCACGACGACCAGCTCGTCGGCGTAGGCCTGCTCCAACGGGCGCAGCTCGTCGAGGACGTGCAGGCAGTTGATGCAGCAGAAGGCCCAGAAGTCGAGCAGCAGGAAGCGGCCGCGCAGGTCGGCCAGTGACAGCTCGCGGCCGCCGGTGTTGAGCCAGCCCCGGCCACGGAGCTCGGGGGCGCGGACGCGGCTCATGCCTCGGTGGTCGCCCAGAGGGCGGCGACCCGCTGCAGCGCCGTCGCATAGCCCCCGACGCCCTGTCCGATCACGTGGTCGTCGGCGACCCGGCCCACGTAGGAGACGTGCCGGAAGTCCTCGCGGGCGTGGATGTCGGAGATGTGGACCTCGATGAACGGGGTGGTCAACACGACGAGGGCGTCCATCAGCGCGATCGAGGTGTGGGTGTAGGCGCCGAAGTTGCCGACCACGCCCCAGCCGGCGTCGAACGCCTCGTGGACCCAGTCGATCAGGACGCCCTCGTGGTTGCTCTGCCGGCACTCGACCTCCAGGCCGAGCCGCTCGCCCTCCGCGACGCAGAGTGCCTCGACGTCGGCCAGGGTGGCGGTGCCGTAGACGGCGGGGTCGCGGCGGCCGAGCAGGTTGAGGTTCGGGCCGTTGAGCACCAGGACCCGGCGGGGAGACGTCATGGGATCTGTTCTATCCCGTCGTCCCGACGGCGCGGAAACCCGTCCGCCCAGCGGTGGGGCGCTTGCAGGTTATGTGCAGGTTCGCGGGCGTAGGGTCCGTGTGTGTCTGACCTCGCGCGCCCGGTCGACCGCATCGAAGCCACGATCCGCCTGGTCAAGCGTTGGACGCCCCGGGTCGTGCTCGCCTTCGTCGCCGTCGTCGCCCTCTGGACCCTGTACAAGACCGTCGTCCGCGTGGCGACCCAGCACCTGTGGTTCGCATCACTGGGGCTGAGTGGCGTGTACAGCACGGTGGTCCGCTCCCAGGTGCTGCTGTTCGTCCTCTTCGCGCTGCTGGCCGGGGCGATCGCGGGTGGCTCACTGGTCGCGATCCGGCGCGGCGGGCCCTACCGGCAGCCCGACCCGGAGCGGCAGGAGCTGCGCTGGCGCTTCCGTCGCGGCGAGCCGCGCCTGTGGCCGTGGCTGCTCGCCCTGGCGGTGCTGATCCCGGCGGTCCAGGTCGGGTCGGCCGCGGCCGGGCAGTGGCAGACCTACCTGCTGTGGCGCCACGCCGAGCCGTGGCACGCCACCGACCCGCAGTTCCACCGCGACCTCTCCTACTTCATCGAGGTCTACCCGTTCCACCGCCTGGTGGTGAACCTGTTCCTGCAGTCGGTGAAGTACGCGGTCTGGGTCACCCTGATCGCCTCCTACCTGTACGGCGCGCTGCGCATCCGCGGCAAGGGACCGTGGATCACCAAGCCGCTCAAGGCGCAGCTCTCCCTGCTGGGCGGGCTGTACCTGCTCGGCAAGGCCGGCGCCCTGTGGCTCGACCGGTTCGCGCTGGCGACCTCGCAGAACGGCACCGTGACGGGACCGTCGTACACCGACGTCCACGCGCTGCTGCCCGGCAAGATCGTGCTGATCCTGGTGGCGCTGGCCGCCGCCGGGCTGCTCTTCGCCAACGTCGCCCTGAAGCGGCTGCGCTGGCTGGCCGCGGGCGTGGCCGCGATGCTCGTCGCCACCGCCGTGGTCGGCGCGGCCTGGCCGAGCCTGGTGCACCGCTTCCGTGAGCAGCCGAGCGCCTCGACCGTCTCGCTGCCGGCGATCGCGCGGGACCAGAAGGCCACGCTCGCGGCGTTCGCCCTCGACGGCCAGGTCACCTCGGTGCCGGCCACGAAGGGGCACACGTTGACCGGCGCCGAGCTGCGCCGGCAGACGACCGCCACCGCGCAGTACCGCATCCTCGACCCCAACCGGCTCGCGCCGACCTTCAACGTCAAGCAGGAGCTCGAGGCCTACTACAGCTTCAAGTCGACCCTCGACGTCGGCCACTACCCGCTGGAGGGCAAGGGCCAGGACGTGGCGCTCGCCGTGCGCGAGCTCAACGTCCGGGGCATCCCGCAGAAGAGCTGGACGGCCTCGCACCTCGTCTACACCCACGGCTACGGCCTGGTCGCCGCGCCGACGGACCAGATGGACCCGAAGGCCGGCACGCCGCTGTTCCTCGACGGAGGCAACCCACCCGAGCAGCAGATCCCGGTGACGCAGCCGCAGATCTACTTCGGCGAGAAGTCGCCGGCGTACTCGATCGTGGGCCAGCCGAAGGGCGGCTCCAAGCAGCTCGAGTTCGACCACCCCGGCGTCGACGGGGCCCGCGCGGCCCACACGACGTACACCGGTGGCGGCGGCATCCCGATCGGCTCGCTGCTGCGGCGCGCGCTGTTCGCCCAGCAGCTCGGCAGCCCGAACATCCTCTTCAGCTCCGAGATCAACAGCGGCTCGCAGCTGCTGATGGTCCGCAACCCTCGGGCCCGGGTGGCGGCGGTCGCGCCGTGGCTGACGACCGACGGCACCACCTACCCCGCGGTGGTCGACGGGCACATCGTGTTCGTGGTCGACGCCTACACGTCCTCGAGCAACTACCCGTCGTCCCAGCTGGTCAACCTGGCCTCGGCGACGCGCAGCACGCTGACCACGCAGGGCTCCTCGACGACGCTGCCGAACCGCTCGGCCAACTACCTGCGCAACTCGGTCAAGGCCACCGTGGACGCCTACAGCGGCAAGGTGACGCTCTACGAGTGGGACCAGGACCAGCACCCGGACCCGCTGCTGCGCGTCTGGGAGTCCGCCTTCCCGGGCCTCGTGCAGGACCAGTCGAGCATCCCCGAGGCGCTGCTGCCGCACCTGCGCTACCCGCAGGGGCTCTTCGACGTGCAGCGGACCCTGCTGGCGAAGTACCACGTGACCGACGCCTCGGACTTCTACAGCGGCAACGACTTCTGGCGGGTGCCGACCGACCCGACGGTGGCGGCCACCAACCGTCTCAACACCAGCCGCAGCAGGGGCGGGTCGACCCCGTCGCAGCCCTCGACCTACATGTCGCTGTCGCCGGACGGCTTCGGCACCCAGACCTACTCGCTCTCGAGCCCCCTGGTGACGCTGAACCGGCGCGAGCTGGCCGCGTTCGTGTCGGTCGACTCCGAGCCGGGTCCGGACTACGGGAAGTTCACCGTGCTGCGGTTCCCCTCCGGGTCGTCGGTGGAGTCGCCCGCCCAGGTGCAGAACGACATCGAGTCCTCGACCAAGATCTCCGAGGCGCTGACCCTGCAGCGCGGCGGCAACTCGAAGGTGGTCCTGGGCAACCTGCTCGCGGTCCCGCTCGGCGGCCGGATCATGTACGTCGAACCGGTCTACACCCAGGCCGCGGGCGGCAGCTCGTTCCCGATCCTGCGCCACGTCATCGCGGTCTACGGCAGCGGCGAGCCGGCTTTCGAGGACTCGCTCCTGCCCGCCCTGCGTGACGCCGTCCGGCTCGGCGACACGGGCTGAGCGTCAGCCGGTCGCGAGCGCGGTGAGGAACTCGCTGGTGCCGTGCTCGAGCTTGGCGGTGGCCAGCTCGTCGCCGCGGGTCGCGCCCCGGTTGACGATCACGACCGGGGTGCCGGCCTTCGCGGCGTGCCGCACGAAGCGCAGCCCGGACATCACCGTGAGCGACGAGCCCAGCACCAGCAGGGCCGGCGCGGTGTCGACGAGGTCGTAGCAGCGCTGCACCCGCGGCTTGGGCACGGACTCGCCGAAGAAGACCACGTCGGGCTTGAGGGCGCCGCCGCAGCGACGACACGCCGGCACCACGAAGCCGGCGGTCTCGGAGACCTCGACGTCGCCGTCGGGCCGGACCTCGGCCTGGCCGTGCCGGTCGAGCCAGTCCGGGTTCAGGTCGGCCAGCTCGCGCTGGAACGCGCGCCGCGAGAAGCGGACCCCGCAGTCCAGGCAGACGACGTCGGCGATCCGGCCGTGCAGGGCGACCACCAGCCGGGTGCCCGCCTGCTCGTGGAGCCCGTCGACGTTCTGGGTGATCACGCCGCGGCACAGCCCGTCGGCCTCGAGGGCGGCGAGCCGCTCGTGGCCGGCGTTGGGGGAGGCCTCGAACATGCGGCCCCACCCGACGTACGAACGGGCCCAGTAGTGGCGCTGCGCGTCGGGTCCGGAGCGGAACTCCTGGAAGGTCATCGGGGAGCGGTTGACCGAGCCGGGACCGCGGTAGTCGGGGATGCCCGAGTCCGTGCTGAGCCCGGCGCCGGTCAGGGCAAGGAAGCCGGTCTCCCGGAGCAGGTCGACCGCGTCCTCGAGCTGGCGGGACGGGGCCTGCGGGGCGGCGGTCATGCCGTCGAGCGTACGTCGGGCGGGGTGACCGCCGCGGCCCCAGGAGTCCCCGAGGTCAGCGGTAGTTGGTGAACTGCACGACGAAGTCGTAGTCCTGCGACTTCACCAGGGCGATGATCGCCTGGAGGTCGTCGCGGCTCTTGGAGGAGACCCGCAGCTCGTCGCCCTGGACCTGCACCTTGGCGCCCTTGGGGCCCTCGTCGCGGATCAGCTTGCCGACCTTCTTGGCCTGCTCCTGGGTGATGCCCTCCTGCAGCGCGACGCTGATCTTGGACTCCTTGCCGGACTGGCGCGGCTCGCCGGCATCGAGGATCTTCAGGCTCTGGTTGCGCTTGACCAGCTTCTCCTTGAAGACCTCCAGCACCGCCTTGGCGCGCTCCTCGGCGTTGGCGGAGATCTCGATCGCCTTCTCGCCGGCCCACTTGATCTCGGCCCCGGTGCCCTTGAAGTCGAAGCGCTGGGCGACCTCGCGGGCGGTCTGGCTCAGCGCGTTGTCGACCTCCTGGTGGTCGATCTTGCTCACGATGTCGAAGGACGAGTCGGCCACAGGGCACCTCTTCTTGGGGCGGGCGTGCGCGACGCCCGGAGCGGGCGGAACGTGGTCATTGTTCCGCGCCACCCCGGGCGGCTCAACACGGGTCGGGCCCGTCCGCGGGTTTTCGGACCCCGGCGACTCTGCGCTATCCTTTCGTCTCGTTGCCCCGGTCCGGCTCGGGTCGAGGCGCAGCACCGGCAGGTTGCCCGAGCGGCCAATGGGAGCGGACTGTAAATCCGTCGCGAAAGCTTCGAAGGTTCGAATCCTTCACCTGCCACGCAGTGCGAGAAAGGGCCTCTGACCTGGGTGTTTGTCCGGTCGGGGGCCCTTCTTCCATGTCCGGCCGTGCCTGTGGATAACCGGCCGCCTACGGGGATCTGCGGAGAAATCACGGAGAAATTTCGTGCTCGGCGTGTCGCGGTCGGACGCTCTCGGTGATCGAATCGTCGAGTCCGACCATGGCCTCGATCCGACGCAGCGCCACGGTCTCCTCCCCGTCCAGACACTTGGCGTAGACGCGCAGGAGAACCTCGACACCGTGGCCGGCCCACTCGGCGACCTGGGCGGCTGGAACGCCGGCGTTCAACCAGGTCGACAGACAGGCATGTCGAAGGTCGTACGGGCGCTTCGCCAGGGGCGAATCGACCTGGGCGGCTGTGAGGGCGGCGTCGCGGGTGATCTTCCAGGCTCGGTAGAGGGCGCCCATGGGGACCGGGTTCAGATAGGGCGCCGCGATCGGCACGCCCGCCCGGCCGGTCCTCGACACGAAGAGCCTGTTGTCGGCGCCGCACTCGAAGGTCTCGAGGTGGCGCCGAAGGATCAGGACCAGCTCGGGGTGCAGCGGTACCCGGCGGGTGTCGCGGCGGTTGCGGTGCTTCAAGCCGCGTTCCTCGCCGGCCTCACCGGAGTCGGTCCACGCGCGTCCCGTGATCTGGTGGGTCCCGGTGAGCAGTACCTCGCCCCACCCTTGCTCGGGCAGGGTGAGGTCGCTGCGTCGCAGGTTACGGGCCTCGCTGGGCCGCAGGCCGGCGAAGTAGAGGCACCCGAACAGGGCGGTCAAGGCCGGTGCCTTCACCCAGGCGACGGCTAGGAGCTGGCGGGCTTGGTTGGGGTTGACCACGACTCGACGGTCGACAGTGTCGAGCGACTTGGGGAGGCGGAACTTGACGCGGCCTAGCGGGTTGGATGAGAAACGGCCCGTCTCGACGGCGTACTCGAAGGCGTTGTTCAGCGTGGCTCGTTTCCGGGCCACCGTCGACGGTGCCGCACTGGTGCCGTCCCTCTTGGTGGAGAGCGCGGTGAGTACCGATCGCAGTTGGGTCGGGTCTTCCAATGAGTGTAGGTCTGGTGACGCAGCCTCGAGCCAGCGTCTGATGTCGAGCTGCTCCTCGATCTCGGGATCCTGCCGTTCGGCACGGTTGAAGGCGTGCTGGCGCAGGTAGTTCCGGAGCACGGCCTCGTGCGGGCGACCGCGTCGTTTCAGCAGGGTCGCGACGGTGACGTCGCTCAGGGCTTCCGCGATGCCCCGCCGGTGTTGGGCCGACACGGTGGGCCACTTGACCGCTGCGTACTCCATCGCGAACCTGAGCCAGGTGATGGCTTGTGTTGGCTCGTCGCCGATCGGCTGACCCGTCTCCGGATCGAAGCCTCGCCGTTCGTTGGTCGCGCTGATCAGCCCAGCGCGGTATGCGTCGGCGAGCTTGGCCGTTGCAAAGGTCTCGTGAAACTCGCGAGGGCCTACCTTCCACCGGACGGAGTAGGTGCTGGTGCGCTTCCCGCGGTTCCGGCGCAGGGCCCAGATCCGTACGTCGTGGCTGACTTCCTTCTCCATCTCAGAGTCCCTCGTGGTTCTCCAGCCAGAGGTCGAAGTCCCGGCGCCGGATCCGGAGGCTGCCGTTCGGCAGCCGGATGCAGGTCGGGGCCTTCCTCGCGGCACGCCAGTCGTAGAAGGTGGAGCGAGCGATCCCGAGCTCGCTGCACACGTCGGCGACGGTCAGGTGCTGGCCGTGGCGGGTCTTGGTCTTGCTCATGGCGGTCCTCCGGGGGTTGTCGGTGCTACACCACGACAGCCGGACGAGGGGGGCTCACGGCGACACCTTTGGGTGGGTGATCTCGTGATCCGGCTTCGCGGGCGGTGAATGGTGAGGTGCGGTGGGCGGGTTGGTGAGGCCGTGGAGGAGTGCGACGACGGCCACTGTGAGGTAGGCCAGCTGCACCAGGGTTCGCAGGCGGTTGCCTCGCCGCCATCGCCGAGGGCGCCGGTGCGCGCCAGCGGCGAGTCCTTGCTCGAACGCCTCCGCGCGGGCAGCTTCGACGATGAGCCGGTGGTCCTCAGCCCAGAAGAACTCGCCGTGGATCTCACGGAGCGGGTTCTCGGCGTCAAGGATGATGACCTGTCGCGGCTTGGTCGGTGTCATGGCGTGCTCCTCTCGGTCCTTCGACCGTAGGAACTGTCGACGCCGCAGCAACAGGCAGTCGTATTTCCTGTGGAGAGAGAGCGTGCTTCCTCCCGCGAGCGCTTCAGCCGAGTACATGCCGTGGTTCTCCACAGATCCCGGCGCCGGCCTTCCCCGATGCTCCGGTGAGGTTCACGGTGAGGTCATACGCGACCGGTGAGCGAACTGGTGAGGCAACTGGTGAGGTTGTCGGCGCGGCTTGATCTATTCAGTACGCCTGCTCGTCCTTAATGTGGCTGAGCAGAAGCACCGCTTTCGACGGGGGAGGTGGACGATGCTTCGACGATCCAGCATCGCGCTGGCAACCTTGACACTCGCCCTGGCTGGGTGTTCTGACGGGGCCGACCCGGACCCCACAGCGTCCCCGAGCGCGTCCATCTCGGACTCGACGTCGGCCTCGACCTCACCCTCGGGTTCGCCCACTCCGACGATCCCTGCCTATCTCGAGCCGTTCACGTCAACGGAGAGACAGGCGTACGCGGACGCGTCCCGTGCGTACGACGAGTTCACCCGCACCACGGCACGCTTCCGGGCCCATGGGAGGACGACGCCAGGCGTGCGGACATACCTCCAGAAGTACTCGAGCGACTGGACCACGGCCTGGGGTCGCTTCTCCGAGCTGGCCAACGAGGGGGTGCGCATCGTCGGAGTACCGGTGACTCTGACAGAGCGGCCGGCCTCCATCTCGGCATCGGACGAGCGCGGCAAGGTGGTCCTCCGCAGGTGCATCGACTCGAGCAAGATCATCGTGATCCAGGACGGCCGGAAGGTTGACCAGCCCCAGTTGCAGAAGCACCGTCGCGTGACCGTCGAGGTCATTCGACGACCCGGGGAATCGTGGTGGCGCTCGGGCATTGCAAGCCAGGGGCCGACATGTTGAGGTGGGCCGCTCGACTCACGGCGGTGTGCGCGGTGCTGCTGATGCTCCAGCCCGCGACGGGTGTCGCCGATCCTCTGGCGTGCCCTCCGGGGACCCACGCCGACGACAGTGGCCAGATCTGCGTTCGTGTCGATGCGCCGGGCCAACCGGGGATCGACCCGCAGCCGGGCGGCGAGCCCTCTGAGCCGGTCGGTTGCTTTCACGGCAACGACCCTGTGCCGTGTCAGACGGAGCAGGGTGTCTGGTTCCCAGGCCACCAGTGCTACGCCCAGCCGTACGACGGGCCGCCGTCGGATCCGGGGTGGGCCGGTCACACGGGCGGGTCCCTGTGGTCGTGCGCCTGGTGTCAGGGCACGTTGACGGGGACCTGTCGTGTGCAGATCATCTGGCTGCCGACCGGGGCGTCGCCGGTCGCGGCGGATCCGGGGGTGTTGGCCCAGTCCGCGCTCGGCACTCTGCAGCTCGCCACGGCGGATCTGCAGACAGCGCCACGGCCACCTGCTCCGAGCATCGTGGGCGTGGAGAACTGGCTGTGGGTGCCGCGTGCTCAGTGGCAGACGCTCCGGAAGTCCGTCGGGGTGGGCGGTACGACGGTCACGGTCTCGGCTGCCCCGGCCCGGGTCCGGTGGGACATGGGGCCGACCGAGGTCACGTGCAACGGCCCCGGCCGGGTGTGGCGGCCATGGATGGGCGACTCCGCCCGGACGCCGTGTGGCTACACGTACCGCGTGACCTCGCGCGCGCAACCGCGCGGGCTGTTTACGCTCTCCGCTCGGATCGTCTACCGGGTCGATTGGACGTGCGCGGGGGCGTGCTCGTCGACGACCGGCTCACTGGGCGAGGTGGACGCACCGGCAGGTGCGGCGTCGCTCGAGGTGCTTCAACGACAGGTGGTGAACCAATGACCAGTACGCCGACCCGCGTGCCCGCGTCGAACGCTGTGCTCAATGGGCAGCGCCGTCCACCAACGCGCCCTCCCGGCACCCCTCTGGTGCGCCGACCAGGGCAGTGGGTGGGCATGGTGGCCCTCCTGCTCCTGACCGGCGTGGCCGCGACGTGGCTCTGGCAGCAGAAGGCGGACCGGGTTGAGGTCCTGGTGACGCGGACCAGCGTGCCGGCTGGCCAGGTCGTCACCGCCGAGGACCTGGCGACCGCCGAGGTCGCAGGTGTCGCGGGTGCGTTGACCGCCGATGATCTCGCCGAGTTGATCGGTCAGGTCGCTGCGGTGGGATTGGTCCCGGGGCAGGTTCTGACCGGGGACATGGTCACCGACTCGCCCGTCCCCGGACCGGGCCAGCGGGTGGTCGGTCTGATGCTCGACCCGGCCAGGGTTCCACCGGGGCTGTCCGCAGGCGATGTCGTGACGGTGCTGCGGGTCCCGATCGATGGCGACGCAGGCAGCTCGGAGCAGCTCGAGCAGCCGGCGGTACTCGCGGCGAACGTCGCCGTCCGATCGGTCGGACGTGTCCAGGGTGGGTCGACGCGACTGGGTCTCGTCGTCACCGCGACCGACGCGAACCAGGTCGCTGCCTTCGCTGCCGCCGGACAGGTCGTGGTCGTCCAGGGTCCGATCGGGGGTGACGACTGATGCTCGTCGCAGTCTGTTCCGAGAAGGGGTCGCCGGGGGCGACGACCTCAGCCCTGGTCCTCGCTGCGGCGTGGCCCCAACCCGCCGTCCTGGTGGAGGCCGACCCAGCCGGCTCGGACCTCACGTTCCGGCTGCGGACCGAGAAGGGGGATCCGCTGTCGGCCAGCCCGACCGTCCTCTCACTTGCGACCGCTGCCCGCAGCGGCGAGCACGATCCTCTCGCCCGAGCGGTCCACCGCATCAACGACCAGCTCCAGGTGGTCCCCGGGTTCCTGCTGGCCGAGCAGGCGGCCTCGGTCCCGGACTGGTCGGTCCTGGCCCGAGCCCTCCGTGCCACCGACAGGCCGGTCATCGTCGACCTGGGCCGCCTCACGAACGCATCGCCGGTGGTCGCGGTGGCCGCGGCGGCTGACCTGCTCGTCGTGGCTGCTCGCCCCGACCCGGAGTCCTATGTCCGCACCCGTGACCGGTTGACGCTGCTTGCGCCTGCGCTGGCACACCTACGCGGGCGACCGCCCGTCCTCCGGCCGGTCGTCGTCTCGCGGACCCGGCACGGCGCCCGGAACGGCCACGACCTGGCCATGATGGTGAGCCCGACGACAGCTGGGCCCTTCGTCGAGAGGGTAGGGCACCTGGCATACGACCCGGCTGGCGTGGCTCGCCTGCTCGCCGGTGAGAACCCCGCCTCCTGGGTCGGCCGGACACCACTGATGCGGTCGGCACGGCGGCTGGTCAGCGAGCTCACCGGCGACCTCACCGGCGACCTCACCGGTCCGGCCGATGACCTCACCGGGACGTCGCCCAGCCCCGCGCCCGTCACCGTCCCTGCGCCCCGAGGAGTCGACGCGCGAACGTTCCCTGGTTCCGTCGACGAGCTGCGCGCAGCAGCCCGCGCGGCCACGTCCGGTGGTGATTCCCGTGACTGAGATCGACCCTGCAACGCTGCGCTCCCTCCAAGGGGAGCTGGGCCGCCTGCGACAGGAGGCGTTGAACACTCGCCGCGAGCACGGGTTGGAGGCGCTCACCGGGACCAACGCCCGGGAGCACGGACGCTCCCTGATCCAGCGGGTCGTCACCGACCACGAGGCGCGGCGCGCCGAGACCGGCCAGGAGGCCTTGTCCTGGGAGGACCGGCAGGACCTCGTCGGGGCACTGGAGTCCCGCCTGTTCGGCGCAGGGACGCTGCAACACCTCCTGGACGACCCCACCGTCGAGAACATCGACATCAACGGCTTCCACACGGTCTTCGTCGAGTACTCCGACGGCCAGACCGCCGAGGTCGGCCCGGTCGCGGCGTCCAACGAGGAGCTCATCGAGACGATCCAGACCCTCGCCGCGTACGAGGGTCTGTCCTCGCGAGCCTTCGACGTGGCCAACGTCCGGGTCAACCTGCGTCTGCCTGACGGGTCCCGGCTCTACGCGTTGCAGTCGGTGACCCACGAGCCGGTGGTGTCGATCCGCAAGCACCGCCACCGCCGCGTCCGCCTCAAGGAGCTGGTGCAGAACGGCACCATGAGCCAGGACCTGGCCGACTTCCTCGCCGCCGCCGTGCGGGCCCGGAAGAACATCATCATCGCGGGTGCGACCGGCTCCGGGAAGACGACCCTCCTGCGTGCCCTTGCGGCGGAGATCGACCCCAGCGAACGCATCGTCACCGTCGAGCGCTCCCTGGAGCTGGGGCTGAACGACGACCGTGAGGCCCACCCGAATGCGATCGCCATCGAGGAGCGCCTGCCCAACAACGAGGGCGCCGGTGCCGAACCCATGGCCCACCTCGTCCGCGACTCCCTACGGCTGAACCCAGCTCGCGTCATGGTCGGCGAGGTCCTCGGCGACGAGGTGGTCACCATGCTCAACGCGATGACGCAAGGCAACGAGGGTTCGCTCTCCACGATCCACGCGAACTCCTCGGCCGACGTGGTCAACAAGATCGCGACCTACGCGATCCAAGCCCCCGAGAGGCTCCCGTGGGAGGCCACCGTGCAACTGGTGGCCTCGGCCTTGGACTTCGTTGTCTTCCTGCGGCGCGGTCGCACCGAGGACGAGCAGTGGCGGGTGGTGGAGTCCGTGCGCGAGATCGTCGGTGTCATCGAGGGCAGCCGGCTCGCGACCAACGAGCTCTGGGCGCGGGCCGAGCGACGGCGTACCCCGGGATCCCGTGGAGCGCCCGTCGTGAACCGGACGGTGGTGCAGTGCGCCTGCGAGGACGATCTGCTCGACGCCGGCTGGCAGCCCGACGGGTGGTCTGACACAGCTGGAGGCTGGCAATGATCGCCTTCGTCCTCTGCATGGTGGTCGCGGCAATGTCCGTCGTTGGGCTGGTTCGGCTGGCCACCGGCCACCCCGCGGTCCCGTCGCTCGGGTCCGGTGTCCCACGGCACCATTGGGAGCGGGTGCCGCTGAACCGGCTCCTGGGCGCGGTCGTGGGCGGCGCGGTGGCGCTGGCGTTGACTCGATGGCCGGCCGTCGCCATCGTCACCGTGGTCGTGGTGCTCGCCTGGCCGCACGTCTTCGGGGGCGCCGCCGCCGGTCGCCGAGGTCTCGACCGACTCGAGGCGCTCGCCGCCTGGACAGAGTCACTGCGAGACAGCGCGAGCACGGCCTCGGGGCTGGAGCAGGCCATCCCCGCCACGCTCCCCGGTGCCCCGGACCTGCTCCGGCCCGAGCTCACCAACCTGGTGGCCCGGCTCGACGGACGCGTGCCACTCCCGCTCGCGTTGGCCCAGTTCGCCGACGAGGTCAGTGACCCCGCCGCGGACATGGTCGTCGCAGCGCTGTGCCTCAACGCCCGCCAGCGGGCCGGCGGCCTGACCAGGATCCTCTCCGCTCTGTCGGAGAGCACCCGCAAGGAGCTCGACCTCCAGCGCCTGGTGGAGCACGAGCGAATGGCGCTGCGTCGCCAGGCCCAGCGCATCGCCGGTGCCGTCATCGGCTTCGCCGCCGTCCAGGCGGTGTTCGCCCGTGGGTGGGCCGCGCCGTACTCGACCGTCGCGGGCCAGATCGTCCTGCTGGTGCTGGCTGGCATCTTCACCAGCGCCTTCGTCCGGATGCGCGCACTGGCGGAGCCCACCCCGGACGCGCGGTTCCTGACGAACGCGGACTCCGTCACCGAGGTGTCGTCCTACCGGCCCGCCTGGGGACAGTCATGACTCTCTTCGTCCTTGCCTGCATGGGAGTGGTGGTCGCTGCGGCCGGGCTGCTCCGGCTGGCGTTCCCACCGCGGCCAGATCTGGTTGCCTCCGTCAACCGGTGGGAGCGAGACCGCGCCCGGGTCACAGAACGCTCCCTACACCACCTCGACGTGGCGGACACCATGACAGGTCGGGCCTCAGCCTGGGTCGTCACACGCCTGAGCGCCTCGGGACGGGACCTCACCCGCCTGCGCCAGGACCTCGCCCTGACCGGTGGCTCGTTGGAGGGTCACATCACGCGGATGACGACCCTGGCAGCAGTCGGTCTGCTGGCGCCACCCCTGATCGCCGGACTGTTCACAACGCTGGGTCTTGGACTCCCCGTGACCTGGGGCCTGGCCGCCGGGGTGGCGCTGGGAGCGACGATGCCGATCATCGTTCACCGCGAGCTGCGCGCCACGGCCGAGGCCCGGCGGGCAGAGTTCCGCCGCTCGCTCTCGATCTACCTCGACCTGGTCGCCATGTCGATGGAGTCAGGCCGTGGCCACGCCGAAGCACTCCCCGCTGCCGCCGGCATCGCCTCGGGTTGGACCTTCACCGCCCTCGGTGACGCCATCTCCGGCGCTCGATATTCCGGGACCACACCGTGGCGGGCGCTGGGCGACGTCGGACGACGCCTCGGGGCTGCCGAGCTCGTCGACCTCGAAGCCGCCCTCGCACTGGCCGTCGACGACGGCGCCCAGATTCGGGCGACTCTCGTGGCCCGCGCGCAGAGCATGCGCGGACGCCGGGTGGCCGACACCCAGGCCCGCGCCGCCCAGGCCACCGAGTCCATGCGGTTCGCGCTGATCGTCATGGTCTTCGCGTTCCTCAGCTATGAGATGTACCCACCCGTCGTCCGCCTCTTCGGCGGCGGCTGACCTGCATGACCCCGCCCAGCGACGGGACGGGCACCACAACGGAGGGAGAAAGAGGATGGACGAGCTTCTCGTGTGGAGAGCGTGGCTGTCCGCACGCATCGAGCTGGCGCGCCGCGACCAGGACGGCTTCACCGCCGTCGAATGGCTGCTCATCGCGCTCGGCGTCATCACGATCGCCGGCATCGCCGTCGCCGCAGTCAAGGCGTACGTCACGTCACAGACCACCAAGCTCAGCAGCCCCTGACCATCGGAACGACGTCATGGTCCGCCGGGGCAGTGCACGGGACCAGCGAGGGGTGACCTCGCTGGAGTTCACCCTTGTCATGAGCATGCTGATCGTGGTCTTCCTGCTCATGCTTCAGTTCGCCCTCAAGGTCCACGCCCAACGCATCGCCACTGCCGCCGCCGAGGAGGGTCTGGCCGACGCGGCGTCGTACACCGGGTCATCTGCGCAAGGCCGTGCGACCGCGCGGGCCTACCTGGCCCGGCTCGGCACAGGCCTGGTCGACACGCAGGTCGCCGCAGGTCGCGAGGCCGACACCGCTTGGGTGGAAGTCACCGGCGAGGCACAGCCGTTCCTGCCCTTCCTTCCCGTCCATGTGGAGGTCCGCGTCCAGCGCCGCATCGAGCAGTTCGTCGAGGAGGGATCGTGACGCCCTCGCCGAGGCGTGATGAAGGCGGGGCCCTCGCCCTCGAGATGGTGCTCCTCACCCCAGTCCTGCTGGCGTGCATCCTCGTGATCGCGGTCGGCGCTCGACTTGTCGACGCCCGTGGACAGGTCATCCACGCCGCCTCCGTTGCCGCCCGGGCCGCGTCCCTCGAAGCCAACCGCACGGATGCCCGGGCCGCAGGTCTCGAGGCAGCCCGAGCTGCCCTCCTCGAGACCGGCCAGTCGTGCCGCGACCTTCGGGTCGACCTCGATGCGTCCCGGTTCGTGCCAGGCGGCGTCATCCGCGCCCATGTCCTATGCCGGGTCGACCTCAGCGACCTGGCCGGCTTCGGGCTCGCAGGCGGCCACACCTTCGACGGCGAGGCCGTCGTCCCCGTCGAGCGTCACCGGGTCATCTCGTGATGCCCCGTCGTCGGCGACGCTCGCGGGAGCAGGATGGGACCGCCTCGGTGTGGGCCCTCCTGGTGACCGCGGGCGCCTTCGCTGCCCTGCTCGGCCTCGTGGTCGACGGCGGTGAGCTGCTCAACGACCGACTGGCCGCAGCCCGCACTGCGGACCAGGCCGCGCGGGCCGGTGCTGACGCGCTATCCGACGGCAGCGTCCGCAACGGAGCAGACATCATCAACGCCCACCGCGCCGCTGACGCCGTCCACACCTACCTTCGAGAGTCGGGCCTCCGCGGCGTCGTCCGCGTCACCGGTGACACCGTCACGGTTACGGTCACCAGCGCGACCCACACCCGCATCCTCAGCGTGATCGGCGTCGACTCTTTCCCCATCACCGAAGACGCCACCGCTCGCGGCATCACCGGATCGGAGCGACCATGACCCGCATCCCCACACTCCTGCGCGCAGCCGGCGCACTCGCCGTGCTGGCCCTGGTCACCCTTGGCATCCCAGCGCTGCTGGTAACGCTGGTCGGCAATCCCATCCCGAGCGCGCCGTACACGGTCGGCAACCGGGTCACCGACGCCACGCTCCTCGATGTGCTCGCCCTCCTGACCTGGGTCGTCTGGGCACAGTTCGTCGCGTGCATCGTCGTCGAGACCGTCAGCGCCGTATGCCGCGGACTGACCGAGAAGGACCCTCACGTCCGCGGAACCCTGCCCGGGCAGCAGGAGATCGTCCGGGCGTTGGTGTGGACGGTGATGGCTGTGGGGGTCGGCAGTACCACCGCCGCCACCGTGCCCCACATTCCTGTTGCGGTCGCGGCTCCTGCGAATCCACCAGCGCAGGACCCGCACCATGTCGTCGCCAATCCGGGAGCAGAGGACCGCGGCGGTCAGGGTCAGGCGGCGCCCGCTGAGAAGGGCCGCGTCATCGAGGTCACGGTCGAACGAGGCGACTCGTTGTGGAGCCTCGCCGAAACTCACCTCGGCAACGGCGAGTCCTGGCATGAGATTGCCACGCTCAACCTCGGCCGCACGATGGTGGACGGCACGACCTTCGACGACTCGCAACAGATCCGACCAGGGTGGCACCTCAAGCTCCAGGTGCCCGCACCGCAGACCGGTGTGACCCGAGCTGGGGAGCTGCAGGTTCGGGCGGGCGACAGCCTGTGGGAGATCGCGGAGACCACCGTGGGAGACGGGACGCGGTGGACGCAGCTCTACGCGGCCAACGGCGATCGTGTCGCCGACCCCAACCTGATCTATCCGGGCCAGACCCTGGTCGAGCCGACGTCCTGGCGCGAGCCCGATGCCGCGCCGCCGGTTTCCGAGTCACCGAACCCGCCAGCACCACCTGAACCACCGGTGCCGGAGCCGACGCCTCCGCCCATCGAGAAGCCTGTCCCGCCGCCGCCCACGGCGACTGACGATCCTCGCGCGGGATCGCCCGCGTCCCCTGAGCCGGAGACGGACGTCGCCGAAGAACAGGGCCGCGCGGTGCTGGCTACGTTGGTGACCGGGGGAGGGGTGCTCCTCGGTGGCTCACTAGTCGGCCTGGTGACCTTGACCCGGCGCAAGCGCGAAGCCTTCAGGCAGCCAGGGGAGACCGTCTACAACGTGACACCCGAGCTGCAGGTCGTGGAACGCGCTCTCAGATCCGTCGAGCCCTTCGGCTCGGCGCGAGCGGGCTTCCTCGACCTCGCCCTGCGTGACCTTGCGCAACGGTGCGAGGTCGAAGGCCTCGCCCTTCCCGACGTTGCCGCTGCAAGCATCGACGATGACGCTCTCGTGCTACGTCTTGCGATCCCGGCCGCCGCGGCGCCTCAGCCGTGGGTCAGCAGCGAGTCCGGTGACCAGTGGAGCCTCACCCGAGAGACCGAACTGGTACGGGTCGAACGGACCGCGCCCTATCCCACGCTGGTCACCCTGGGGACCGACGACGAGGGGGCGCACTGGCTGGTCGACCTCGAGGCAGCCGGGTCTGTGGTGGTCACCGGCAATGCAACCGACGTGGGGGACCTCCTCCGCTTCGTCGCCGCGGAGCTCGCCGTCAATGTGTGGTCGGACGTCGTCAAGGTGGTCGTCGCCGGTTTCGGTGCCGAGCTCGACCAGCTCAACGACCGGATCACCGCCGTTGAGGAGGCGCCGATCGACGACGCAGTCAAGGCTCTCCGCGGTGCCCGGGAGTACCTCGGCCGGGAGGAGGTCTCAGTCCTCGAGGCTCGCCAACTCCAGCTCCCAGCCGAGGCCGTGATGCCCATGGTGCTGCTGGCATCCGGCGACCAGTCGAAGCTGGGCGATCTGGTGGCTGAGACGACCAGTTGGGCGGTTCGCGCCCCCGCTTCTCTCATCACCACCGGGACCATCGACGGCACCAGTCGCACGCTGACGGTTGCGATCGGCGCCGACGGCCTTGCTCACCTTGGCCTATGGGACGTAACCGTCCGCGTCTGCGGACTGCCCGCGGGCGAGGCGGCGGCCATCACCGGGTACGCCAACCGGATCCAACGCGGCCCGGACGTCCCCAACCCGCTGCTCGCCCCCGCCGAGCCAGCGCACGCTCCGGCTGAGGGGACAGTCCCTCGCCAGGATCGTCGCACGGCGACCTCGATCGACCCGAAACTCGACGCGGACCTGGCGGACTGGTACGACGACACCTGCCCGCGGCCAAAGCTCGGCGTGCTCGGACCCATCGAGCTGCGGGCGTCCGGCCAACCGCCGGCGGACATCCATGACCGGCTGGCGTACTCCTGCGAGTTGCTCGCCTTCCTAGCCACGCGCCCTGACGGTGTGAGCGTGGCAGAGACTGCGGAAGCATTCGACTGCGCACCCAACAGCATGCACTCCCGGATCGGCGCTCTACGGAAGTGGTTGGGAGCGGATCCGGAGACCGGGATGCTCTACCTACCGAACTCCTACCAGTCGCCGGCCGCTCAGCGGCACGGAGGAGGGAGGTATCAGGTCGTCAAGCTGCTCAGCGATGCGGACCTGTTCGAGAGGCTCGTGCGGCGAGGCCGCTCGGTTGGAGGCGATGGAGGAGCCGAGGACCTTGAGCGGGCCCTGAAGCTCGTCAGGGGACGACCCTATGGGAACAGTCGCGGGACCGGTTACCGATGGCTGGCCGCGAACGGGCGCGAACACCATCTAGCAGCCGCAGTCCACGATGTGCGGCAAGCTTTGGCGTTCACCACCGACGCAGATCGTCAAGATGGATTGGTTGATCAAGTTTGATGGGTATCACACCCCTCGCGAATGTTGCGGGGGGATCGAACGGGTGTTCGTCGCGGCATCCCCGGGCGCCGCCCACGCGCCTCCCTCGATACCGGATGCACTGACTTGGTTTCGGTCATCACTTGTATGCAACGATCCGGATCCCCTCCGTATGACAGCGTAGAACGAAGCGTATGACGCAGGGGTTGTTGTTCGTCATACAGAGCGCTAGACTGGCGGCATGGAACTTGATGCGATGCTTTGCGATCACGCGGAGGTCTCCGGCGGCAAGCTGTTCATCAGTGGCGCATCGATCGATCGGTCCGATGTGGCCCCGGGAGCACCGCCGCCCTTCGTGGCACAGTTCGCAGTGGCTGGTCTTGTACGTGTCCCGTTGACGGCCACGAATGCAGAACACAGTTTGCGATTCCGCTTCGTTACGGAGGACGGTCGTGATCCCGAACTGCCGGCCGGCTCGAATCTGGGCCCCCAGGGTATCGGCGGTGAGATGCGTTTCAATGTGGGCCGCCCGCCGATAGCGACAGTAGGGCAGGAACAACTGGTGCCATTCGCTTTCAACTTCCAGGGTCTCCCGCTCATGCGCACGGGCGGCTACGTCGTCAGCCTCACTCTCGATGGCACCGAGGTGCGACGGCTGAGTTTTACGGTTTCGCAGACGCAGCAAACGAGTACCTACGTGGTGCCCCCACCCACTGGGTGATGGATGGGGTTTCACCTAGCGAGGGAGGAACGTGGCGGGGCATCCGCGGCATGCGACTCGCGTGGAGTTCGACGAGAATAATGAGTCTGAACTCGCTCGGCACAACATCAGCGCTAGCGAGGCGTTTGAGGTGTTGACCAACGATCCTAAATGGGCCCCCAACAAGAAAGGTCGTGCCGGCCTCTGGTTGGCCGTGGGGCGCACCGATGGGGGGCGGCCATTGACATTGCCAATCACATACGACGACAGTCGCCTATCCGTGCGTCCCATCACAGGTTGGGATAGCACCGCGGGCGAGAAGACTAGGTACCTAGGGGGCTGACGTGAGCGAGAAGGAACTAGCTGCTGAATTGCAGTCAACCAAGGACGACCCGGACGAGTGGGGGGACGTTGAGCCGCCCGCGAGCAGTGTCGAACCTAGGAAGCGCCTCACCTCGATGGTCAGCATTCGTCTGACGAAGGACGAGCTGGCAAGCCTTCAACGTCGGGCAAGTGAACGTGGTCAGACGGTGTCGGCGCATGTTCGGGACCTCGTGCTGCGAGACGTGGCGGCCTCCACGCCCGCGGTGGCAGTGCCCTTTTCTGTTTCCATCAGCACAGGCGGCACCTACTCTGCTCAGTTGGAATCACCCTCCGTTCTCTTCGACGGGCAACGCCTGACAACAATGGCAGGTTGATCGTCACTACAGGTCTTTCCGACGGGGCCCGAAGTCGGCCGTGTGGTCACCTGGATGCGTGGACATGTGGGAGTTGACCGCCTGCAATCGAGAATCGTGCGAGCAAACAACGCCTAGTCCTGGAGACGCAACTCGGCGACAGCGCTTCGAAAGCCGCGGTTGTCGTGACCAACCGTTTGGGCCACAAGACGTCGATCCCGCGGATCTGGAACCAGCCGCCCAGCAGCATCCAATCGGCCTCGACGAAGCAGAGGACGCCGCGCACCGGCACCGCACCACTGTCGCCCCGGGTGCGCGGACGAGTTTGACCAGCTTCTCCACGCCACCGACGACCTTTGTGCAGTCACGCCTCCCGACGAGCAGCCCCTCCCCACGCGGACGTAGAAGGCCTCCCTCGACCCTGAGTTGGGGACGACCCTTGTAGCGTTTGGCGTCGATGACGAGGACGCCGCTAGGGCTGACGACGATATGGTCGATGTTCGCCCGAGTACCAGGGATGCGTCGCTCGTGCAGGACGACGGCGGACGGGCCGAGGAGGCTTAATGAGCCGCCGACGCCCGGCTGCTGCGGTGGAGGCGACGCGTCGGCCGCGGCGGACGCAACCGAGTCAGGAACGTCAGCGGGTGGGCAGTCGATGCAGCGGACGGTCCGGGCGGCGCGGTCATAGACCGACTTTGTGCCGACGGAGAGTTCGAGTCCACAGAGGCGACAGGTCCCGGCGTACCGAAGGCTCAGCTGCTTCTCGTGGTTGGTGCTCCCCGAGGTGCTCGTCCACTCGGAGTGGGTGCGCACGGTCGACCCGCATTGCTCGGGCTTCCTACGAAGACGCCGTCAGCCGGCGTGCCACTGAGGTGCGGCACGCTCAGCGACCTCACCAGTTCAACTGGTGAGGTTCCGGTGAGGACTTCGGTGAGAAGTTCGGTGAGGTTCGCTCCCGATCGTGGAGGCCATCGGCATCTCACGAAAGGAAGCGGCCATGGCACCACTGGTCTTCGCCGGCAGCTCACCCCAGACACTCGAACAGCAGATCAGCACCGCGGTGTGGCGGTCGTGGCTCACCTCAGAGCCCGACCTTCACCGCGCTGGCTCCTATGCTGGGCTCGTCCGTCTCGAGCGGCACGCTGCCGACCAGTGCCTGGGCTCGCTGATCCGGCTGGCGCAGGCTGACGGGGAGTGCAGCGACCTGGCGCTGCTCGCGGTCCTGCACCAGCTCGCGCGAAGGGCGAGGGCCATCGCGTGTTCCCTGCGGGACCTCGACCCGGACATCGACCGGATCGTCGCCGTCGAGCTCGTCCGGCAGGTCCTGGAGCTCCCGGCCCAGGGCCGAAAGGCGTACGCCGTCCGCCTCGCCCATGCCACCCAGGACGCGATCCTGCGCGACCTGCAGCCGATGCGCCTGCGGGGATGCCGCGACCGGCTCGTCCTCATCGATTCGGCACTTCCCGGACTGGAGGATGCAGCACCGATCCGCTCCGCCGTGAACCCGGTCGAGGCCGCGAGCCGCGAGTTCCGCGACCTGCTCGGGTGGGCCCGGCGCCGGCGCCTGATCACCCCGCTCCAGATCGCCCTGATCGACGAGCTGGTCGAGGTCGCCATCGTCCTGGACTGCGCCGGAGGCCCGAAGCCGCGGACCATCTTCTCGGTCCAGGTGATGGAACGGGTCGCCCAACGGCGAGGCATGAGCGTGCGGACCATTCAGCGCCAGCGTGACCGTGCCCTGGAGGCGCTGCGCGCGGCCGCCCCCGAGTACGTGGCGGCGTGAGCGTCATGAGTCTGGGCACCACACTCGCCGCGGTCACCCTGCCGACGACCCTCGATGAGCTCCGGCGGATCGCACGTGCCCAGCCAGCCGAGGCGACCGTCCTCTGCTGCCTCGGCGCGTCCGGCGGCGTCGGCACCAGCGTGGTCGCGCTCGCGCTGGCCGATGCACTCGCCACCCTCACAGGCCCCGACCCCACGATGCTGGTCGACCTGGCTGACGCCACAACCTCGGGGCTGCTGGCCGTCGCCGAGCGCGAACTCCCCGCTGGACTGGGCGAACGTCGCGGCATACGCGGGGCCCTCACCGTCCTGCGTGATCCGCAGGGCGCGCTGCTGGCGGGTCATGGCACGTCGTACCGGGTCGTCGACGCCGGGAGCCTGGCCGGCTCGACGCGTCGAGGTGGGGTGCCGGCGGTTCTCTCCACAGGCCAGGTAGTTCTCGTCGGGCGGGCCACGGTGCCCGGCGTACGAAGGGTCGAGACCGCCCTGGATGAGCTCGCGATCGGAGGACGCGAGCCCGCGGTGGTGGTCCTGGTGGGAAGAGGGAGGCGACCGAGGGTGGTGCAGGCGTCGATGGGACCGCGCCTGCGCCATCTGACGTCGCAGCGTCGGTGCCACGACTTCCCGTGGCACCGACGGCTCGAGGTCGACGGCCTCGACTCCCGACCACTTCCACGCCAGCTCCAGCACGCAGCGCACCACCTCGTAGGTGCCCTTCACCTCGACGACGAACTTGCAACCGGAAGGACCATCCGATGAAGCACGCGGTGATGCTGGCCAACGTCTGCCCCCAGGCACCCCCGGGATTGGGGCAGTGGGACGACACCATCCTCGGCTGGGTCAAGTGGGGCACCCTGGCCCTCATCGCGATCGCCGGGTTCTGCTCCATCGCCGCGATCGTCGTCGGCCGCGCCCTTGCCCACCCCAACGGCTCACGTCTCGGCGCCATGGGCCTAGCCGTCACCGTGCTGTGCGCGATCCTCTTCGTCGCGATCTACGGCATCCTGACCGGCATCACCGGCAAGGGCTGCTGATGCCACGCCGCGCACGCCCGCCCCGGCTCCCGCGCACCTGGTCCCGCGGGCGGCTCATCGCTGTCCTTCTGGGCAGCTGCATCGTCGTCGCCGCCCTGGCGGTCGGGCTCGCAGCCTCGCTCTACCTGTCCCTCACCCCGTCCCGGGATGGTGGTGCCGGTCCCACGTCGGACCGAGCCCGGGGGATCGTCGACCAGCCGTGGCCCAGCGTCCCGCCGGACGCCTGGATGCCCAGCGAGCTGAGCGCCGACACCTTCGAGACCATCGAGATGCCGGCCGCCACGGCGCTCGGACCGGCCGACGTCGCCACCGGCTTCCCACGAACTCCCGAAGGAGCGGTCGCCCAGCTCGCCGCCATCGACCAGGCCACCCTGCAGCGAGCCACGGTGCTCGAAGCGCAACGGATCATCGCCGCGTGGGCCATGCCCGGTGGCCCGACCCCGGCGACGTGGTCGGGGGTCAAGGGCGTCGCACAGCTCTTGGGCTCCGCCGGTCTCCCCGACTCCGGCTCCGACGGACTGCTGGTGACCGTCACCCCGGCCATGGGCATCATCCGTGGCGCGATCGGGGCCGACTTCGTCGTGGTCTGCGTCGACCACGTCGTCGAGGTGGCCCTCAACCAGACTGCTCGCGCTGCGGTTGCCGACTGCCAGCAGATGGTGTGGAACCACACCCGGTGGATGATCGGCCCCGGTGCCGAACCCGAACCAGCACCCTCGGTGTGGCCCGGCACCGCCACAGCGAAGAAGGTCGGCTACGCACGCCTGATCCCCGCCCCGACGACCGGTGGCGAACGATGAGCGTCGCGTTGGGCATCGGCGGCCTGAACCCCCTGTCCTGGCTGGGTGACGCCGCCGGCGAAGTCGCGGGGGAGGGCTGGGCCTCGGCGATGACCTCCGTGTGGTCCGGCGGGGTCTGGCTGCTCAACCTCAGCTTCCACGTGCTCGACTCCCTGACCACACCCGACCTCAGCGCAGCCGGCCCGATGGGCAAGGTCTACCCCTACACCTTCGGCATCGGAGCCTCAGTCGCCCTGGTCATGGCGTTCGTTCAGATCGGCACCGCCGCCGTACGGCGCGACGGCCAGTCGCTCGGGCGGCTGCTCCTCGGCCTCGGCCAGTACGCCGTCATCTGGGCCGGCTACGTCGGCGTCGCCGCCGCACTGGTCACCGCCGCCTCCGGGCTCACCCACGGGCTCCTGCACGGACTGCTCAACCTCGACGGGTTCAGCGGGTACGACGCCACCGCCGGCTGGCCACGCCAGGTCACCGACAACGCCACCGCCACCGTCCTCGGGCTCTCCTCCCTTCTGCTGCTCATCCCCGCCTCCATCGCCTACCTGCTGCTCATGCTGGTCCGCGAGGCCGCCCTGCTCCTTCTGGTCGCAACCTCACCGATCGCCGCGGGGGGACTGCTCTCGGAGGTCGGGCGGACCTGGTTCTGGAAGAGCCTGCGCTGGTTCCTCGCCGCCCTCCTGGTCGCCCCGGTCTCCGCGCTCGTTCTCGGGGTCGGACATGTCATGGCCCTCGGTGTCGTCTCCGGCGCCGGCGACGACACCGTGGCCGCCGTCGGGATGGCCGTCGTCGCCTGCCTGATCGTGCTCGTCGGCGCACTCTGCCCGGTCGTGCTGTTCCGCCTGCTGGCCTTCGTCGACCCCGGCACTTCCAGCGGCGCCGCGATGCGGACCTCGCTGGCCGCCCAGGGGGGACTCAGCGGGCTCGTCTCACGATCCTCCTCCGGCGACAACGCCTCGACCGGCACCGCGGTGGCCTCCCAGGGAGACGGCTCCGGACGGTCCTCCGGGGAGGCCAACGCCGATGCCACCACCGCCACCCGGTTCGCCGCGAACGTCACCGGCGGTGCCCGCAGCGCCCTCGGCGGCGCCGTCACCGCCATGGGACGGGTCACCCAGGGAGCGGTCGCGATCGGCAGCGACATCGCCGCCTCGACCGGCATCGGACACTCCGCGCCCTACTACCCCTCCATGGACCCCGCCCCGGCACCGCGGAGGCCGAGCACCCCCCGACCCACGGCACCCGCCACCCCCAAGCCGCCCACCGCGACCCCCACCCCCGAGCCCGCCGCCGCCGCACCGAGCAGCGCCGAGGCCGGCCTGATAGCCGCCGGCTGAACCCAGGAGACGAGATGTCGACTCACGAGACCCACGCCCCGGCCGTCTACAACGACTACCTGCGCGACCGCACCGGCTGGTTCTTCGGACTCACCGGCGCCCAGCTCACCGGGCTGGTCCTCGCCGCCGCGCCGATCTGGGTCACCGTCAACGCCGGCCGCTGGCCACTCCTGCTGGTCTGGGTGCCGCTGTGGCTGACGACCGCTGCCCTGCTCGTGGTGCCGATCCGCGGCTGGTCCGCTGTCCAGTGGGTCGGCCTGCTGATCGCCCACACGATCGGGAACCTCTCCGGCTGGACCCACGCCCTCTCCGCCGTCACCGTCGGCGAGGTCGAGGACCTCGACCAGGTCGACCTGCCGGGGGTCCTCGCCGGCCTCCGCATCCACGACGGCCCGCCGTACGGGCACACGCTGAGCAGGGTCGCGGTCATCCAGGACCACGCCCGCCGCACCTGGGCCGCCACCGCCCGCATCGAGCATCCCGGCCTCGGACTGGCCGAAGCCGACGCCCGCGACCGCATGGGCGCCGGTCTCGCCGAGCTCTGCGAGGCAGCCACTCGCACCGAGCTCGTCGACCTCATCGCCCTGCAGGTCCGCACTGTCCCCGAGGACGGCGCCGAACGGACCGACTGGGTTCGCACCCATCGCAGCAGCCACGCCCCCGACCTCGCGCTGGAGGTCAACCGTGTCCTCGCCGACCAGCTGATGCCCGCAGCGATCCGCACCGAAGCGTTCGTCACCGTCGTCCTCAGCGAGGCCCGGATCGGTAGGGCCGCCCGCCGCTCGGGCCGAGGCGTCCCCGGTCGCGCCCGGATCCTGCACGGCGTGATGGTCGAGGTCGAAGCCAGGCTGCTCGGCCCGATGGGCTGCACTCGCGTCACCTGGCTGGACTCACCGGCCCTCGCGGTGGCCATCCGGTCCGGCTACGAACCAGGCGACCGGGCCACCCTGACCAGCGCCGAGATCGCGCACCGTCACGACCCCGGCGTCGCCGACGGCATCCCGCTGGCCGCCGCCGGCCCGGCCACCGCGACCGCCGACCTCCGGCAGTACCGCCACGGCGACTGGGTCAGCCTGACCGACACCCTGCTGCTACCCGACCAGGGCGCGCTGCTCGGAGCGCTCGCGCCGGTGCTGGTGCCCACCGCCGCCGGGGAACGTCGCAGCCTCACCGTCTACTTCGCCCCCGTCGGCCACCGCACCGCCGACAAGATCACCGGCCGCGAGGAGATGTCCGCCCTGACCGGCGCTGAGCTCCGCCGCCGCTCCGGCCGCCTCGAGCGCGCCAAGCTACGGCGCGCCATGACCCGCGTCCGCTCCACCGACGAGAAGCTCGCCCGCGGCCGCTCCCTGGTCCGCCCCTGTGCCGCCCTGAGCCTCACCGTCCCGGCCAGCTGGCCGGCCCAGGAGTACGGCCGCCGCCTCGACGCCTCGGTCCGGCTCGCTGGCTTCGTCCCGCAACGCCTCGACGGAGCCCAGGACTCCGGCTTCGCCGCCGCCACCATCCCCGTCGGCGTCGGCATGCCGCGACGTCGCGGGCTGACCTGAGGAGGGACGCGATGTCGACCTGGCCGACCCGAGGCTCCCGTCGCTCGACGGAGCGTGACCTTATCGCGCTGCTCCGCGACAGCGGGACCCGCCTCCCCGGACACGTGCCCGCCTCCCGGGAGGAACCCGAGGCGCGGCTGTTCACCGAGGTCATTGGCCCTCACGGGCACCGCCGACCGGGTGCCGGGTGGAGCCCCGCCCTTGCCCCGCTGGCGGTGTGGCGGATGACCTCCGAGCAGACCCCGGCCCTGTGGCCACTCATCGCAGGCCACGGCCTCCCGCCCACCGGCGCCCAGATCGGCGTCGACCTGCTCTCCGGCGGCGCGTTCTACTGCGACCCCCTGGGCTGGGTGAAGGACGACGACATCCCGGTCACCAACCCCAACGTCTTCATCTTCGGCAAACCCGGCCGCGGGAAGTCCGGCACCGTCAAGGTCTTCTGCCTGCGGATGATGGAGTTCGGGTACCGCGTGCTGATCCTCGGCGACACCAAGGATGAGTACGAGGGCCTCTGCCGCGCCCTCGGTGTCGAGCCCTTCGTCATCGGCCACGGACTCCCCACGCGAGTCAACCCGCTCGATGTCGGACCCCTCGGCCACCGCTGGGACCAGCTCGACGCCGCCGAGGCACGCAGCCGCGCCACCACCATCTTCGGCCGCTGGCTCACCCTGGTCCGCGGCCTGGTCGGCTCCCAGAAGGCCGGAGGCGGAGCCGTCCCCTTCGGGCCCTCCGACGAGACCGTCGTCTCTGCGGCGCTGCGCCATCTGACCGGCTACGACTACGCGACCAGCCGGCTCGCTCCGGTCACGGTCCCCGACCTGTGGCAGGCCCTCGACAACCCCTCCCAGACGCTGGTCACCGAGTGCCGCTACGCCTCGGCCCGCGCCTTCTACGACGAGACACGCACCTTGCGCGACGCCCTTGGAGCCCTCGTGAAGGGCCACCTCGCCGGACTCTTCGACGCCCCCACCACCATCAGCCCCGACTGGCGGGCGCCCATCCAGTCCCTCTCCCTGTCGCGGCTCGACCGCTCCGGCGACGAGGCCGTCGGCATCGCCCTGCTCTGCCTGAACTCCTGGGGCCAAGGCATGCGGGAGATCGCCGCACCCGACGACGTCCGCATCGTCGTCCGCGACGAGACGTGGAAGCAGATGCGGCTCGGCCTCGAGCCCGTCAAGACCCTCGACTCCAACCTCCGGCTCTCCCGCCACGCCGGCGACGTCCAGGTCGTCGTCTACCACAAGCCATCCGACCCGCTCTCGGCCGGCGCGGCAGACTCCCAAGCCGTGGCCATCGCCAAGGACCTGCTGCACCTGGCCGACATCCGCGTCCTCCACGGCCAGGACAAGGCGGTCGCCGACGAGCTCGCCCAGCTCCTCGGGCTCCCACCGATGGCCCAACAGCTCGTCACCGGCTGGGCCATGGGCGGCAAGGGCCGGGCCCTGTGGACGGTGGGGGATAGGTACTTCAAGGTCGACTGCCGCATGACACCCCTCGAGCGCCAGCTGACGTTCACCAACGACGCGCTGCGGACCGCATGAGCCCATGCTCAAGGCCCTCGCCCTCGGCTCCTCGGTGCTCGCCCTGGTGGCGGTGCTGATGGTGCCCCTCATGGTCGCCGCCGATCCACCGACCCCCACGGGAGCCTGCGTCGGGAACGGAACTGCCGGTGTTCCCGGACTCGATGACCAGCAGGTCGCCCACGCAGCGACCGTCATCGACGTGGGACGCACCCGCGGGCTCCCCGACCAGGCGATCGTCATCGCCGTGGCGACCGCACTCCAGGAGTCACGCCTCCACGTCTATGCCAACGACGGCCTCGGCGGCGACCTCGCACCCGACCAGCGCGGCATCGGCCGATCGATGCAACTGCCGCACGAGGCGGTCGGGAGCGACCACGGATCCTTGGGCCTCTTCCAGCAGCAGTGGCCCTGGTGGGGGTCGATGACCCAGCTGATGGATCCCGCCACCTCCGCCGGACTGTTCTACGACTCGCTCGTCCGCATCCGCGGGTGGCAGCGGCTCCCGGTGACCGTCGCCGCCCAGGCCGTGCAGCACTCCGCCTACCCCGACGCGTACGCCGACGACGAACCCCTGGCCCGCCGGCTGCTGCACGGCTCCACGGACCCGATCGTCTGCACCTCTGGTCCTGAGGGAGCGATCGCCTACCCGCTGCCCACCGGCTCCGGGTACGTCGACCAGCACAACTTCGCAGCCACCGGTGGCCACTGGGCCAGCGCCCACACCGGCACCGACCTCGCCGTCGCCTGCGGCACCCCGGTGCTCGCCGCCACTGATGGCAACGTCCGCATCCGCACCGACCAACCCTGGGCCGGCCCCTGGCTGGTCCAGGTCAACACCGCTCCCGGAGGCGTGACCACCTGGTACGCCCACCTGCGTCGTGTCACCGTTTCTGCCGGTGCCCACGTCCGAACGGGCGACCGGCTCGGCGAGGTCGGCGACCTCGGCAACGCCACCGGTTGCCACCTCCACTTCGAGGTCCATCCCCACGACGGCGGCATCTACGACGACCCCGTCGACCCCAGCGCCTGGCTCGCCACCCACGTCGGCCGCACCGGACCGCTCCGCCTGGTGACAGCCAACATCCCGTTCACCCTGAACGACGCCCGGGCACGTGACCAGTTCACTTCGGTGCTGGCCGCCCGCCCCGATGTCGTGGTGCTCCAGGAAGTCCGGACCCGGCCCCTGCAAGCCTGGGCTGACACGCTGCAACCGGGCACCTGGGACGTCTACCAGCCCTCCGGCGGGACGGCCCTGCTGTGGCGACGCAATCGCCTCACCGCCGTGGACCGGGGCAACCCGTTCGCCTTCTCCATCCCCTCTTACACGCGGTCCATGCCCTGGGTGCGTCTGCGTGACCGAGTCGGGTCCGGCTCGCTCGCGGTGATCGGGATCCACATGCCCACCGGCATGCGCACCTCACCCGCCTTGGTCGAGAAGTACCGCGCGATGGGCGCCCGCTTCGCCAGCCTCGTCCACCAGCTCGCAGCCGGCGGCTCGACTGTCGTCGCCGGCGGCGACTGGAACCACCCGCTCGACCGCGACGCCGAGTCGTGGAGCGCCGTGCCGCTCAACCGGTCGGTGCAGCTCACCACCAATTGGCTCCGTGGCCGACCCTGCAACGGGTCCCGGCACGGCACCGCAATGGACGGCTTCGCCTTTCCCCGCACCGTCCGGATCGCCGACCAAGGCTGCCTGGCCGCCGGTCCCAGCGATCACCGACCCGTCTCGATCGACCTCGCCACTCACTAGCAACCTCACGAAAGGGAACCGCCATGCGCTTCCAGCAACCTCGCAGCGACACCATGCCCATCACCTGGGAGATGCCCGCCGCGGTCCTCGGCACCTGGCTCCTCCTGGCTGTTGCCGCACTCCCCGGCGCCCAAGGCGCCGCCACTTGGGTCACCTCCGGAACCTTCGTCTGGCCTCACGGGCAGCTCCTCCAGTCCCTCGGCGGCCTGCTCCGCGGGCACGCCGGCGTCGGACTCACCCGCGCCGACCGGACGCACCTCGCCGCGGCCCCGTTGATCTGGATCAGCGTCGCCGTCCTCGAGCTGCTGCTCCTCGCGGCCGCGACATGGGTCTTCGCCTGGACCTGGCGCACCTGGAGCCCCGCCGCCCAAGTGGGACTCGCACCTCCACATGAGGCCGCCGCCGTCCTCGGCCTCGGCAACCTCCGCAGCCGTCGCGCGGTGATCCGCCCCGACCTCTACCGGCGACCCCGCCGCCTCCACATCCAGACCACCCGCCAGCGGCGCGCGAGGACTGCGCGATGACCGGCTTCGACCCGAGACAGATCGGCTGGCGACTCGGCCGCTCCGTCCTCCCGCGAGCCATCGACCTCTGGGTCCCCTACGACCGCACCACCGGCGTGTACGGCGCGCAGGGCTCAGGCAAGACCCTCGACCTGCTCAGCCCGGCTCTGATGGCCAACCCGGGCGCGGCACTGGTCACCCTCACCAAGCCCGACGACCTGCTACTCACGATCACCCAGCGCGCCACTGGGGGACGACCCGTCGTCGTCCTCGACCCCTTCGACCTCCTGCCCGGGGTGCCCGAGCTGGTGTGGGATCCCGTGACCGGGTGCGCCGACCCCATGACCGCGGAACGCCGCGCCAAGGCATTCACCGCCGGCACCGTCCGCGGTGCCGTCGGGCGAGGGACGGGAGACGAGGCGGCGCGCTTCTACGCCGCGGAGGGCGCCAAGGTGCTCCAGGCGTACCTCCACGCCGCGGCACTCGCCGGCCTCAGCGTCGACGACGTGCTCGCCTGGGTCGCTCACCCTCAGAACGCCACCGCCCCCGAAGAGATCCTCCGCACCCACCCCGACGCGGCACCCTTGTGGGATGGTCTCCTGCGCGGCGCCCTGCAGGGCGACGACAGGACCGCGGCCAACACCATCACGACCGTGCAGCAGGCACTGGCCCTCTTCTTCCAGCCATCCCTTCGGCGACGCTGCGTGCCGGGGTCAGGGCGCCCAGCCACCGACATCGCCGACGTCATCCGCCGGCACGGCAGCATCTACCTGCTGGGTCGCGAGGACCCGTACGCGTCCGCGTCACCCTTGATGACCGCCGTCGCCGAGCACGTGCTCGACACCGCCCTGCGCCTGGCCATGGAGTCAGAGCATGGCCGACTGTGTCCGCCGTTCCTCGCCTGCCTCGACGAGCTGCCCTCCACCACGCCGCTGCCGACGCTTCGCACGCGGATGGCCAACGAACGCGCCCTCGGCCTCTCGTTCATCTACGCCGCACAGACCTGGCGCCAGCTCGTCGTCTGCTACGGCGAGGACGAGGCCCGCGCGCTGTTCGGGCTCACCAACAACCTCGTCGTCTTCGGTGGAGGCAAGGACGTGACGTTCTACCGCGAAGTCTCGGACCTCCTCGGAACCACGCGCATTGTCCGCCGGGCGTTCACGACCGGCCACGGCCACATCGGCTCGAACCTTCACGGCGAGGACACTCCGGTGCTGCGTCCCGAGGAGATTCGGCAGTTGCCTGACCGGCATGCCCTCGTGGTCGCGGAGAGCGCCCGACCGATCGTCGCCAGGCTGACTCGGTGCATCGACGGTCGGGAGGGCCGGCGACTGCTGAGCGAGCAGGCCACTGCCCGCGCGGCCCTGACCTTCGAGCAGGTCTCATGACTGTCCCGACCGGCGAACTCGGCCTGCGTCCCTTTGCGCTGCCCCCGCGCGCGGTGCAGATTGTCCTGCAGGAGCTCTACGTGACGGCCCTCGACCCGCCCGAGGACGAAGCCGAACTTGAGCACCTCGCGAGCATCCCGCGCCCCTGGGACCCCGCCGCTTGTCCCTCGCGGCTGCAGCAGCAAATCATGGAGTGGCTCGGGGAGGTCGTGTTCTGGGTCAACGAGCAGCACCTGTGGCGGGTCGACCCGTTCATCCCGGAGTGCTGGGACCTGCACCCGCACATCATCAACGAGCTTGCGCCCCTAGCCTGCCAGCGCTACTTCGCGACGCTGAGCGCGACCCCGGAGGCGCTCCTCGACTGGCAGCGTTACGTGTTGCCGCCGTTCCTCGAACGGATGACGCAGCGGGCGGGGTCCGGGCTGTGCCCGCCGGGGAGACACTCGGGGCCGCCCGGGCTGGGCAGGTTGATCAGTCGGCTGCAGTCTGACTAGATCGCTGGGAAATCCTCGTGGGAGCTCTGCCAGCGCCTGACTCGCGGTCCGCTGAAGACGCTGCTTCCCGCCTACAGTGCAGCGGCGTCGAAGCACCGGTGATGACGCGGGCTCGTGTCAAGAAACCTCGCTCGGCTCTGCAAGGCCCCCAGCGGGGTGTAACGCGGGATCGAGGCTGAAAGGCGCCTTTGGCGCGCGGGCGTCGTTACGACCCGTCGACTTCTGCTCGCACCGGACGACGCGCCTCTTGAGTGGTTGTGCATGTGTCCCGAGGTCCTATCGAGTCCTGAGGCATCCGTGCAGCGATCAAGACTCTTGAGCGAGATGGCACAGTAGATTGCCTCGGGCACCACTACTGAATTGGACCGAAATGGGCGGAGCTATTGGGGAGGACCCCATGAGTTCCGTGCTGTCACCTCACCCCGCCAGCGCCATTTCCGCGAGGCAAGGGCGGCCCTACGGACGACAGGGCGAGTTGGCCGACGTGTGCCGGCTCGGCGCTGGCGTCATCCTGATCAGCGGCGACGCCGGCGTCGGCAAGTCCGAGCTACTACGCGCCGTGGGGGCTCAGCTCAGGGACGATACGACGGTGCTGTGCTCGGACGAATCACGCCGTCTCCCGCATCGCCCGGGCGCGCTCCAGCAGACGCTATTTGAGGCGCTCGGCGACGCACTCAGCCAGTTCAGCGAGCGAACTTCGCTCGTGCAGCGGTGGGGCGACGTAATTTCCCGCGCGACGGGCCATGTCGCTCAAGCCCGACTCAGGGGGCTCGTGGCCGGTGGGGGTCGCCTCCTGCTCGGCTTTATCCGGGCCCGCGCGGGGGACGACGTCGCGCATCTCGCCGCCGATTTCGTGTCCGCGGTTTCCGAGGCCGACGCCGAGCGGCTCGAGAACCGGATCGCGGCTCAGGCGGATAGCGATGTGCTCGCAGTCTTTCGCGCTATCGCTCAGGAAATCTGCGAAGTCGTGGACCAGCCGCTCGTCCTGATCCTCGACGGGGCGGAGCGGTTGGCCGAGGACGACTTCAGACTATTGCTGGACTTAGCTGAGGAGATGCCGGTGGGGCTCCACCTGGTCATCACACACGCCGCCGCGATGCGAGAACAGGTCGATCGGATCCAGCGGTTGGACCGGATCGAGGTTGGCCCACGTGGCGAGACTCCGGTGCGGCACGTGCCACTGAGGCCCCTCGGCGCTGTCGAAATTGATGCTTGGGTCGTGGCCGAGCAGATCGAGGTCGAGGTGGATGCACTCACCCGCGTCACCGGCGGCTACCCGCTACACATCGAAGCCGCTCTTGCCGCGCTCGCTCGCGGCGAGAGCCTCAGCACTCTAAGCGGGGGCCGCGCTTTCGTCTCTGTCATGCGCACAAACGTGGCCGCGCTTGAGCCGCGGACCCAGGAACTGGTGGCGAGGCTGTCTGGACACACAGACCGGCCCGACGAGGAACAGCTCCTCGGACTGGTGGATATGAGTCCCGAAGAATGGGCCGCTCACGAGCGCCACCTCGTGCAGGCTCGAATATTTGTCACGAGCGTTGGCGGGAGGCCGTGGTTCCACGAGCTCGGCCGACGGGCGATCTGGTTCGAGGTGCTCTCTGAGCGACAGCGCGAGCTGAGCGCGCGCCGTTCGCTGGCACTGCTGACGACAACCGAGCCCGAAGTGCTCACCCTTCAAAATCGCGTTGACGCAGTCGAGTTTTTGCGGGCTGACCCTCAAGTCACTGCCATGCAACCGGACGTGGCAGAAGTGCTGACGCTAGATGGAGACGAACTCTCAGTTCTGGCAGCGATGATCGAGCTCGTCGAGCCATCCTCGAACTGGCTCGGCCTGGACGTCGTGGCACGGCACGCAAGGCGCCGCTTCGGTGCGGGCGCTGACCTCGTTCCGGTCGCGCATCGACTCAGCGAACGCGGTCTCGTGATGTTGGAGGAAGGATCGGACTACGCCGACGTCGCGCCACACTGGGAGTCCGCCGCGGCCTTCTACGCTGCTGTGGGCCGCATGGCCATCGAGCTCCCCCGCGTTCCAATCGGCGCGCTGGCCACGCGCGTTTTCGATGCCGCACTCCGCGGACCACTGGGCGGCTTCGCGATTGCACAGTACGGAGTCGGCGCGCTTGGTGCCACCGAGCTCAGTGCTCGCCTCAAGGACGCTGAGTGGTTTGAAGACGAGGACCTGGTTCATCGCGTTGAAGGTCCGGGCATCATGCTCCGGACCCGGCACGGAGAAATCGGAATGTACGCCGCGGTGAGCTTCGAGAACGAGCAAGGCCGGCGTGATGCCCTCCAGCGACTCCGTGCGGGAGGAGCCGGCGAGGCGCTCGGCGAGCCTCTGGTTATCGAGTTGCTTGAGCCTTGGCCCTCCCCAGTTCTGGCGCCGTATCGAGTGGCGTCGGCGGTGGAGCTCCTCACGGGGAAGGACTACCGCGGGCGGTCGGCCAGCCATTTGGGCTTACCGCCGCCCACGTCCGTTCGCGAGCAGCTTGAAATCTATGTCCGGGCGGCCAACGTAGTCCGTCAGCTCTCGAGCCCACTTGAGCGGGACGCCCTGCGGTTGAGCCGCCCGTTGGGGGTCGCGTATGCGCTGGTTGGCGATCAGCAGCTGCTTCAGGCGGATATCGGCGGGCGCGACACCGTCGTTGAGCTCGACTTTCAGCCGGACCTGGGCGGAGCTCACCTCTTCAGCGATCTCGAACGGCGCCTCCAGCTCGGCCCGCTAGAGTCCCTTTTAACCGTGCACTTGGGCGGGCGCCAACCCAAGCATCCGCTTCCTACTCTCGTCGCGGACACCGTGAAGAGACTCAAGAATTTCAACGCTCAGCAGCCCAGCGCGTCGCTAGCGCTACCCCTCGACGAAGCCGTCTTGTCCAACGAACTCCAAAAGGCGCTCGACCGACGCACGACGGATGCGAAGGCACTGGTAGACGCCGGGGTGCTCCCGGCTCGAGGCCCGCTCGTACGCTCGCACTACGTGCTGCTGACGCCAGACTCGGCCTACCCGGGCCGTCTGCGTCGACCGAGCGGTTTCGGCTACGTCCTTACCGTGGACGATCCTGAACAGGCGACGATCGTGGTACGACGGCTCGACGGCGAGCAGACGAAGACTTTTCTCGCCGCAGCGGGAGCGTGGGCTGATGTTGACTCCTACCGTCCGTGGTTCGATCTACCGGCGTCTGTGGAGTCCCCGGCGTTCAGTCAGAGCGATGCAGCCGACGCCGTTGCCCGACTCCTTGACCACGAGACGGTGAGGCTGGTTGGGGGCGACTGACTTTGACGGCCAGGGGGGCGCAAGTGCTTCGTTCGCCGGTGCCGCAGGCAGCTCGATCAGAATGTTGGACGTGATTGCTCTCTCCGCCGCAGGCTGGCCGAGTTCGCATGCGGGATCGAACTGCCCCAAAATGTCATCGGCGAGGCGCGCGCAGTCAGTCATTGACGGCTTTCACCGCTGGGATCTCATCGGTCATCGATCAAATAGGAGTCAGTTTCCAAATGATCTCCGAAGCACCACGCGCTCTCTCTGAGAGGCACTTCGAATGCAAACTCTTGCCTGCTCGAGAGGCGCGAGGCCAGGCCGTGCACGTGTCTACGTGCCCATTGGAAGCGGCGGACGCGATCCCGTGCCATCACTTCAATGAACCCAATGATCACCACTCGGGGGTCGATGGTTTTGAGTCGACCCTGCTCGATGAGCTTGCCGCCGCTGCCGACCTGCTTGCCGACGGGCCTCGGTAGAGGCGCGTCGTCGAGTGCCCAGAAACGCGGGAAGGCCCTATCATCAAACAAGTCGACAGCAGTTGATTCCTTCGAGGGAGTCGCCGCGGGCCTGCGGCATCAGTTGCGACAGGGGGAAGGCCATGGCGTGGCTTGTTTGGGCTGGACCGCTCGCCGTTTGCATCCTAATTGTCGCCACGGTCGCCCTAGTGTTGCTCGGACGGGGGCTATTCTTATTGACAGCGCTGCTTACCCTGACCTGTCGCTGGGCTCTCGTGCACTGGGGCTACGTATTTGGCTCGAGTACCGTGAAGCTTCTCGACGTCGCGCTCGCCGCAATGATCTTGTTCATCGCCGGATACCTCGCCTACCAAGCGCGACCTGACGCGAAGGGCGAAGAGCGTACGACCTTGATCGCTGGCATCCTTGGTTTGCCGATTGCGACGTACGCATTGTTGCAGTTCCTGGTACCGCCAGCGCCACCTCAAACCGACCTCGCAGCGTGTGATAACGCCCCGACGGCAGGAGCCGCGTACCTTAGTCGGACCGAGGTGAACGGCTTGAACGCGCGGTCCGGGCCTGGCACTACCTACGCAGCCCAACGACGGTTCGGCGCCGACTGCATGATCGGGGTCGACGGGTACTGCGTTGGTGAGCCGGTAACAGACCTTCTCGTCCCACTCCCAGACGTTCGGTGGCTCCGCCTACGGCACAGCCACCAATACATCGCATCGGGTCGGGTATTCGCCCTCAGCCCCGAAGCGGACCTCGGAGAAGCCCCGGAAAGCGATTGCCCGCTGAGACTGGACGACCCCGCGCTGTCCGGACCACCGAGGCTTCGCCTGCTCCGAGGCGACAGGATTCGCATCACTGCGAACGTCGACAGGACCGAGCTCGTCGGTTTCAGCCTGTTTTATGTTGAGAACCGCGAACTGGGCGATGACCAGGTGATCGAACAACTAGGTATCACACCAAAACTTACCGATAACAACGGCCAGGTGTCGGCCGAGCTAAACCTCGCTAGCGTTCGGGACACCTCGCCGAAGGCTCAGCAGGTCATCGTAGGGATCATCCCCTGCCTAGCACCGATTGTGCCGTCCCACCGCGGTGACGCCTACAGAAGCATCGATCTCGAGTCTGGCGCGATCAAGAGATTCAACGCTCCAAGTTTTTCCGAGCCAGACGCCCATGAACGGATGCGTCAGGCGGGATGTCGGCTCGACCCAAATATGAATAACGACGACTTCATGGCCGCAGCGACCCGGTAACTTTTGACTCTCAGAACCGCTTTGTAGCGCCGATGCTAAGTAGTCGTGGTGTCATCGTCCTCGATAAGTTCCGCCTCGACAACGCCATCGTCCCGGTCAACCGCGGCAGGTCCATGCGACAATTCGCGCCCCGTGCTTTCTTGGTAGACCTTCACAATGACCGGTGCCGGGTCAGGATTGTCAGTCAGCGCCTGAACACCGAGCGCCGTGTTGATTGTCCACGTCACAGTGCCAGCGGCACCCAACAGAATCTTGACCCACTTGGATGGTATGCGGCTCCAAATGTCCTTCCGGACGACGACCGACCCCACGAGGTCGTTGGTGGCCGACTCAACTCGCGAGAAGCCAGTCGTGCCAACGTGATAAACGGCATCGAAGATCGCTCCCAACTTCTCGCCGATGAACCGCTTGAGGGCGTCATCAAGGTCGGGCGCTTGGTCAACTTCCTCGATCCAACCCTGGATCTTGTGCAACAGGTCCTTCCGAGCCTCCTGGGTGATCAATGGCTCGGGCATACGGCGGTGGAGCAAGGATGAACAAGACTCCAAGCAATACACGGCTGTCGCCTGGTACGCCTGCAAGAACTGTTCCATATTCATGTTTGCCACGGCAGTGAAGTTGTTGAGCGTGGACTCGACCTCGCCGAAGTGCTTCAGCACGAGCCCCGGATCATCGTCCGCCAGGGACTCGACCTTGGCGCGTATCTCCTGGGCCATCTCGATTAAGTCCGCTGCCCTATGGAGGACCAGGTTCCGACCAGCTGCATCGACACCAAGGTCAAACACCTCCGCCCACCCCTTCAGGGCAGATCCTCTTTGGTTTACCGACCGTGCCTTGTCCAGAACGGCGACCAAGCGCCCGGCGGGGTTGTCGAGATATGCCATGGCGAGCACAGTAGTCGCCCAACGACTCAGCCGCGGTTAGCGCCATCAGCACCAATCATGGCGGGGGCGAGGCGCAGACCCACGTCAAGCCCCTAGGCAGAGTCGGCGCATCAAGAGCCTGCAGACACGCGATTCGATCCGTCACCTGTGACCCACGAGTGTGGATCTAACGGTGTTTCCGGCCCTACGCGCCGACGTGTGTCGGTGGGCAAGGTGCCGTGGTGACAACGACACTAAGCGACATGACAGCCAAGAAGAAGCCGGAGCCTTCTGCTGAGGAGGTCGCAGCCAAGGAGCTGGTCCGGCTCGCGAAGGAGCAGAGCCTGTCCCTGACCGGATCCGACGGGCTGCTTAAGCAGTTCACCAAGAACCTGTTGGAGACCGTGCTGAACGAGGAGATGACCGAGCACCTGGGGCATGAGAAGAACCGGGTCGAGCAAGGCCGTCGTCCAACGTCCGCAACGGCAATTGGCCCAAGACAGCGCTGACCCGCGCCACCGGTGGGGTCGAGTTCGACGTGCCCCGCGACCGGGACGGGACCTTCGAGCCGGTGATCGTGAAGAAGCGGCAACGACGCCTCAGCGGGGTCGACGAGATCGTGCTGTCGCTGTATGCCCGCGGGCTGATCACCTAGGAGATCTCGGCCCATTCGCCCAGATCTACGGCGCGTCGGTCTCCAAGGAGACCGTGAGCCGGATCATCGACAAGGTCATCGAGGAGATGCAGGCCGGGGCCAACACCACTTGTTGGTGGAGGTCTACGCCGCGATCTTCATCGTCGCGATCCGGTGATGGCCTCGTAAAGGTCCGTGGCGGCCAGGTCCCCAGCTAGCGGATACATGCTGCGATCGGGGTGTCCCTGGCCGGGAGAAGGACGTCTTGGGTGGTGGCCTGGCACCGGCGGTGAGGGCGCGAAGTTCTGGATGAGCGTGCTCACCGACCTGCGCAAACCGTGGCGTGAAGGGCACCTTTTTGTGGTCTGCGACGACCTAAAGAAATCCCAGGGCCCGGGTCATCTTGCTCCGGAGACCGCCGCCGCAGTTCCAGGATAGGATCCGCAAGGTCGGCACTCTCGTAGCTCGCTCACGAGGTTCACCCGACCATAGTCGCCGGCACGTCGGTCACGACCTTGGCGCAGAGCGGTTCCCTCAGCTCGTAGTAGGACGTCTTTACAGCTTGGTGGGCCTGGAGGCTGGAGTCCGTTGCCGGGTCACGCTCATGGTGCTCGTCTCTGTGATGGGGTCCTCTCCAGTGTCTGTGCGCTGAGTGGATGTCGCAGCACGAAATGCGCTCACCTCGGCGCGTAGGGCTTGGATCTCCTCGGTGAGGAGGGTGATGTCGGCGCGCGTCGCTGCCTGGCTGGTCTCGTTGACGGCGGCCACTCGGTCGATGAGCCAGGAGGCGAGTCCGGCGGTCACCGCGCCGAGGAGCGCGATGCCGGAGAGCATGAGGAGGATAGCGCCGAACTTGCCGGCGCCGGTGACCGGGTCTCGTCCCCATACCCGACGGTGGTGACGGTTGAGAAGGCCCACCATAGGGCGTCGGGGAAGGTCTGGATGCTCGCGCCGGGTTTGCCGCGTTCGGCGTCCAGGACGGCGAGTGATGCGATGAAGATGACCAGGCCGCTGGCGACGACGACGTAGGTGGCGACCTGACCGCGAAGCGATTGTCCGGCGATGCGGTTCAGGACCGACAGGACGCGGACCACGCGGACCAGTCGCAGTGGCCGCAACGGGGGCAGGACGACGGTGGCGAGGTCGAGCAGGTTGTGGCGGAAGAAGCGCCACCGGTCGACGGAGAAGCCGAGTCGGACCACGCAGTCGACGACGAACAGCCCCCAGGTGATCCAGACGACCCAGCTCGCCGCATTGACCCATCCCGGGTCGAGTTGGGGATCCAGGATCGGCCAGGCGTACGCGGTGAGGAACACTGCGGCGGCCAGCGCTAGAGGGATACGGGTGCGGCGCTCCCACTCGGCCACGACGGCCTCGGAACGGAATCTGTTTCTCGAATGCCCGGGCGTGTGTCCGTGTTCCCCCATGGTGGGCCACTCTGCCAGAGGCAACCTCGATAGCCAGGATGAAAGTGCTGACTCGGGGGTCACGCTGAGCCACCGGCACCGGGGCGTCGTAGATGGAAGGTGTTCCGCGAGGACGCCCCCGGTGCGTGCTCAACTGGGCCGCGACGCTACGGGTCGTCAGGCTCTCAGAGCCACCGGTAGATGCCCTCGGCGACGACCAAGGCGACAGTGGGCAGCGCGATGCCCATGACCCAACCCCAGGTGGCCCAGCGGGCCCTGCGGGTGCGCAGGAGCGCTATGGCTGGAGCGATGAGCACGAGGGCCAGGGCACAGGTCCATCCGATGGAGCGCGTTGCGGTGAGGATCTGTCCGATGATGAGGAACGCGGTGGCCGCTGCGCCGATCGCCAGGCCGCCTCGGGCGACCAGCTCGGGCACCGAGGTGGGGAGTGGATGCTTGGCGCGTTCGGTGGGGTCACGGCGGGCGATGTGCTGCTCCATCGCTGACCAAGCCTCCTGGATCTGGATGCTGGTGAGGTCGTCGCCCTGGGCTTGCGCGATCTTCGCCTTCAGCGCTGGGCCGATCATCACGGTGACACCATCGATGAGCCGGCCGCGGTCGGCGTCAGGCCAAGTCGACAGGCCCGGCCCCCACAGGACCACCAGGGGTCGCGGGTCGAGGTCGAGCTTCTTCCAGGGTGACCACAGGCGCAGAGTACGGGCGTTGGCCGATGCCTGGGCCACCGCAGCCCGGACCCGGTCGCGCCCGTAGGTGGTGTCCCACGACGCGCTCCACTTCGTCTCGATGCAGTACGCGCCACCGGGTCCGATCAGGACGTGGTCGATGTCGTCCTCACGCAGAGCGAGGTGGTTGACCAGCCGCCAGCCCTGGCGGGTGAAGCCGCGGAGCTCGCTGGCGGTCCACTGCTCGGCCTCGTCACCCATCATCGTGGCCGCGGTGCCGGTGGACTGCAGGGTCAGAACCCAGAGCCCACCGGGCACCGCGACGAGCACGGCGCCGACCACGACCCCGGGAGAGGAAGATGCTGGGCATCGTCACCGCGACGACCGCACCGACGGTCAGACCCGACAAGGCGAAGGAACTGAACAGGCGCCAGTTCCTGCGGACAAAGGCCCGCTGGTCGGTTCGAGCCCTGCCCCGTGCCCACGAGCCAGCCCTCTGGTCACCTGCGAGCTCGCGGGCACGCCGACGGTCGAATGACGACCCACCTGACACCCTCACACCTCCCCGGGGTTCAGCCACGAAGATGACGACTCATGATTCTGGCTGGTCGATGCGGCCGGACCCGGTCACAGTTCTCGGGTCGCCTGAGCCGGCCGGGCACGATGCTACGTCCCGAGCTTGATCCGCCAGGGCATCCCCGATGCGCTACGCGGGAATCCGTGGCTGTGCCCGCCTTGCCGGCCTTGCCGGCCTTGCCGGCCTTGCCGGCTGACCATGACACGGCCGGCCCGACATGTAGATCGAGGATGTCGAGCCCGACCGGTAGCCGTGAGTGGCGCGGGCCGCAGCCGTGCACTTGCCGAGCGCAGGATTCCCGTCAGTGGGCTTCGCAGGCGATGTGGTCCTTGTCCCGGTCGAGGCTGGTGTTCTTGGCGTACCAGCGGGGTGCGCGCTTGAAGTTGGTGACCGGGTCGCCGGAGGTGTGGTCCTTCGCTCCGAACTTGCCGACTCCGTGGGCGAACCGCTTGTGCATGGCGTCGCAGTTCTTGAAGTGGTGCGGCCCGGACGCCGCGTCCGCGGTTGTCGTCGTCCCGGTCAGCAACAGACCGCTGGAGACGAAGGCGACTGCGGCGAGTGCTGGTTTGCTTCTGCGCATCATTCTGGTTTCCCCCTGTATACGTGTGGTTGGCGGTGCGTGCGTCATACCACCACGCCGTCGGAGGCAACGTGTCCGCGACATCGAGAATCACCCGGACGGATATCCAGTGCCACCCTTTCGGCCATTTCTGCCGACGACAGGTTTGAGAGGCCATTCCCCATGTCATGCGTGGCCCGGGCTGCGCCACGGCACCGGCAAACGGTGGGCCTGCCATCGAGGGGGGAGAGCGCGAGTGGCTCCGCTGAGCGTGCCCCCGCCGATGTGGGGGGTGCGGGGGCCGCCCTGAAGCATGCGCCGCATCAAGGGGGGTCGCGGCGCACCACGTGCATGGTGGTCGCCGCGGGCGGAGGTCGTCAACGGATGAACAGACCAGTGCAAGGACGGTGCTAGGCCCAGGGCGAGCCGGTGTGGCCGAGGCCCCGGGGCTCGCGGCGAGCACTGGGAGCCGCGCGCCGAGCCCCGGGGGCCTCTGGTCGGGTGGCCGCTGTTGGGAGAACGCTCCCGGTGCGGCGCCTTCCCCAAGGCGCCGTGGTGCACCGTCGGCGAGCAGTGGACACCCCCACCCGTGAATATGATGAGGGACTTGTGGGTGGTCTGGGAATGGGCCGATCAGCCATTGGAAAGCAAAATGTTCTGACAGGGATGGTTGCCAGTTTCGCGTTGCAGGGAACGGATGTGGGTCACGCGTCCAACTTGCCGCGTGTCCGAACGGGGTCACCCTGGGTCGTCTGAACCGCCCGTGGCGAGACCGATTCCGGTGAGGTACACAGGGAGGTGGGTGGGGGTGACTCGGCCCTTCCTTAGCTCTCCTCCCCGAGGGTCGAGTCGCCCTCAAACCAGGCCGGGAGACCACGCCCGCTCCAGGTCCACCGCGGCGACGGGGGCTACGCCGCCGCGCGGTCGAGGCCACCAGTTGCGAGTACGACCATTCCGATGGCCCGTTCGCGGGAGGCGGTGTGCGTCGTTCGGGTCATCCGGCGCGACGTCATCTGACTATGGCACCGGTTCACCGACCGGACGTAGCGTCGCCGATAGGCGCCCGCGCGGCCTCCTGTCAGGGGGGTGGGGCGGCAGTTCACCAGCCCAAGCGCCCGGCGGGATGCATCGCATCCGTCAGGTGTCGGGCTGGTTCTCGATCAGCGTCCCCGTCTCTGGGCTGTCTCCCCCGTCAGCTCGTGAGGCGGGGACGCCTCGGTCTGCGTGCGCGGCACTATCACGCGCGGGTTGGAGGTGCTCCGTCCGGCGGGCCTCGTGGGGGAACGCCCACACCTCACGCCGGACGGAGCAGAGTGCGGCTCTCACGTCCCCAGCCGACAGGTCGGATGCGAATACGACCAACAGTGGCGGGGGTCCTGGCGGAGAAGCCGCACCGAGGACCGGCGTGCTGGCTACCCACCGGTAAAGGCAGAGGGCGGCCGGGGACCAAGGTCCGTGAAGCAGATCACTCAAGCGGTTGGGCGCCTCGATGCCAAGTCCAGCTTGGTCGCAGGGGTCAGCGGCGTACCCCGGTGGATCGCGAAACACGCGGCATGGACAGCGCGCGCGTGCGCACTGGGCCTACCTGGTCGCGGGCAGATGCAGCAGGGGACACACCGGTACGGCGAACTCGTTCCGGGGACGGGAGATCGTGGCGGTGAGCAAGGACGGGTGTCCATGCCGCGCTCGCGTCGATTACCTCGAGCTCGAGCATTCCTGCGGGGAGGCCGAGGTCCCGGCTCGCCTTCGCTAGGTGCTGCTTCCAGTCGTTGGGCGGTAGCGCTCCGATCACCGTCCCCGCGGCGGCTACAGCACGGAGTCTGGCCGCGGATTGCCCTTCGTTGGCGCGGTACCGCGCCGTGATGCCGTCCAGCAGCGCGACGGCGGCGGGGCGCGCGCGTTGGATCTTGGCCGCCAGGTGGCGGGCGCCGAGTAGCTGCGAGAATTCGGCCGGGTCGAGCTGGTCGAGACCCTCCAGCAGGCGAGGAGATGCACCGGCTGAGGTGAGAAGCCAGTAGTCGCGCTGCGCTGCGGCCCATCCGGCGTCATCACCGTCGGTGGCGATCACCACCCGGTCGGGAAGCTGGTGGATCGCCGGCCTCAGCAGTGCGGCCTGGTCCTCGGTGAACTCGGTCCCTAGGACAGCCACGCCGATGGCCTTGCCGTCGCAGGCGAGCGTGACAGCCAAGGCGTCCAGGGGTCCTTCCACGAGCACGATGCTCGCCCCCGCATTGACGACAGCCCGGTTCTCGTCCCACCCGAAGAGGAGGTGACCCTTGGTGAAGACGTCGGTGGCGCGGGTGTTGAGGTACTTGGGTCCTGCGTTCTCGTCGGAGTCGCGGGTGGGGTTGCGTCGCCCGATGAACCCAGCGATCTGGTCGCCGTCACGGATCGGGAAGACGACGCGGTCGCGGAAGCAGTCGATGAGTGTGCCTCGGTCTGTCTGGCGGACGAGCCCGGCAGCCGTGAGCTCGTGGTCGCTGGCGCCGAGGTTGGTCAGGTGTCGGAGCAGGCTCGTGGGTCCGGGTGGTGCGTAGCCGACCTCGTGGGGAGTGTCCGATCGTAGGTCGGTGCCGAGGCGGTCGTGGAGGTACGCCGCGGCCCAGGACCGGTCGTAGAGCGAGGCGTAGTAGGCGGCGGCCAGCCGGTTGAGCTCGTGGAGGCGCGATGCCGGCGGCCGCGGGTTGGCTGGCTGTTCGATCGCAGCCCTCGGAGCGAGGGGCTCTGGCTCCTCGACGGGCGGGGTTTCGGTGAGCAGTGCGACGCGCCAGACGAGGGCTTCGCAGAGGTCTCTGGCCTCCAGGCTCTGGGTGTGGGAGCCCTCCAGCACCGAGGTGAGGAGGTGATCGGGTGTCCACTCGCTCGAGGCTGCGTTCACGGCGGCGACGAGTGCTGGCCAGGCGGGGTCGGCTTCGACGCGCGCGGCGGTCGTCGGGTCGAGGAGGGTCGTGAGAGTCGAGGCCCAAGCGGGGCGGCAGTGGGCGGTCTGGGTCGTGGTGGCCCGCAGGACCGCTGGGCCGAGGTGCCCCGCGATGCGGAACCAGAGGGCGTCAGCCGGAACGTCGTGGGGGAGCGGTCGGGGCTCGGCCAGGGCGGTGGCGACGAGCTGGTCGACGTCGACGTCTGCCCGCCGCAGAGCGGTCAGTCTGTCGTTCAGCAGGTGGCGGCGCGGGTCGGCCTCGAGGACCGTGGGCAGGTCGACGGGGTGGTCGCGTCGGCGGTCACGGGGTAGCCGGCGCAGCAGTGCTCGGCGGGCCTGCTCGGCGGTAGCCGCGGGCTGAGGTCCACCGGTGGGGCGCAGGTCGTCGTCAGGAATTGCGAACGCCGCCCGCCACACCGCGAGGTGGGCCACCACGTCGGGCTGGATGTCATCGCCGAGATCGCGGGCCCACGCGGGCCGCCGGGCGGGCTCCCAGGTATGCGTCTCGCGGTGGACCGCGTCGGCCAGGTCGGTGATCCGCTTCGCGCGATGGGCGAGATACGCCCCCCAGTCGGGGTGGTCCGCCACCCGCGCAGGCACGGCGGCGAGCCAGGGCAGCGGGCCGAATCCTGGAGTCGGGAGGCGCCAGTCGAGGACGGCGGAGAGGTCACCGGCAGTGTTGACCTCGCGCTCACCGAGTGCGTCGGCGAGGAGGCTGGCCACGTCAGCTCCGTCGGCGGCGAGGACCGCGAGGTGGCCGCGCAGGGTCGGGTACGCGCCCTGTTTCCTAATGCCGGGACTGAGCTCGTCGGCTGCAGTGTCGATCCCTGCGAGGCCATCGGTCCCGAGCACCTGCTCGGCGGCGAACCCCAGGGCGTCGTGGTACCGCAGGGCGGCGTCATGGAGCTGACCGAACGCGCTGGCGGCCTCGCGTGCCGTGCTGATCGCGGAGTGCTGGGAGCCGTCGCGGTGCAGTACGGCGCTGAGGATGTCGAGGGCGGTCGGCGGTCGGAGGGTCTCCGGGCGGGCCAAGGAGTGCGGGTCGCCGTCGTGGGCCTCGGCGAGGTAGACGTGGTTCGCGATGCGGCCGCGGGACAGGGCGACGTAGGCGAGCTGGCGGGGTTCCTGGCCGGACAGGACGGTGTGGCAGGTGTCCACCGTCATGCCTTGGGCGGCGTGGACGGTGCTGGCGTAACCGAGCTGGACGTCGGTGGCGACGTACGCCGCCGGGAGGGTGAGCCTTCGGCGGTGGGTGTTGCCGCGGACGGTGAGGGAGCCGTCCTCGTGGGCGGTGAGGACGGTCCAGCGGTCGCCGTTCTTGACCCAATCGGTGTTGCTGACGGTGAGACGGCGGTTGTTGCGGCGGGTGACGATGACGTCTCCGGCCGAGACGCGGCAGCCGTCGCCGAGCTCGACCTCGGTGGCGGCACGAGGCCCCCCGGGTGTGGTGGCGAGCCGGTCGAGCCGGGCTCGGGCATTGAGCGTGGTGACCAGGTCGCGGCTGGGCGCCAGGAGCAGAGAGTCCTGTCCGTGAGCGCGGTCGCCGGCCCAGGCGCGGTAGGCCTGGTCGGCGCAGGCGGTGAGGTCGCCGACGTGGATCCGGTCGTGGTCGGCGTAGTAGCCCAGTGCGCCGACGTCGCCGGCGCGGACAGCCAGGGTGGCGGCGGCTTCGGCGGGGTCCACGAAGCGGCGCACCTCGGCGAGGGTGACGGCGCCGACCTGGTGGGACAGGTCGCGCAGAATGCCGCCGGCGGTGACCGAGGCGAGCTGCTGGTCGTCGCCGAGCAGCCGGACCGATGCTCCGCGCCCGGTGAGGTATTCACACGCGGTGGCCAGCTCGACGGAGCCGGCCTGACCTGCCTCGTCGATGACGACCAGGCAGGTGGCGTCCACGGCGCGGACCCAGTCGGGACGCTCATTCTCGGGTTCGTTCTCCAGTGACCACACGAGCTTGGCGAGCGTGTCGGTCGTGGAGCCCATCGACGACGGGGCGCTGTCATCGGGTCCTGTGGGTTCGGGATCGGTGAGGGCGTCGCGGAGCTCGTGCGCGGCCTGGGCGGAGGGCGCGAGGCCGAGCACCCAGCCGTCGGCCCGGGTCCAGGCGTCGGCCAGCACCCGCATGGTGGTGGTCTTGCCGGTGCCGGCGGGTGCGAGGGCGAGCTGGACCTTGGCGTCGCTGGTGAGCAGCGCCTGGACGAGGGTGGCTTGGGCGTCGTTGAGTGGGCGGCCTTGGGCTTCCGCGTGCGCGAGGGCGACGTCGACCCGCACCGGTGCGAGCGTGCAGCCGCCGTGGGTCTGGGCCAGGGTGAGGATCGTCTGCTCGGCCTCCAGGATGCGCCGGGAGGTGTAGCGGGCGGATCCCTTGATGTCGTAGACGCTGCGCCCGCCGGGGTGCCGCAGCGCCGCAGGTTCCTGTGCCGGGTCCTCGGGGTCGAGCCGGGTGGAGTCGAGGGTCAGGACGTGGTCGACGATGCGGTCGATGGTGGTGTCGAGCTGATCCCGGGGAACGCCGAGGGTGCGGGCCTGACGTTCGGCTTCGGCTTGGACGTGCCAGATCTGCCAGGTGGCTCGGTTGCCCTCGAGGATCTCCACCACCGTGGCGGCGACTTCGGTCACCTGCCGATCGGTGACCTCGGGGATCGGGGTGCGGCGACCAAGCGAGGCGCGCCCCATGCTGGTGACATTTGCCGCTGACCCGAGCAGCTCCTCGGCTTCACGTGCCCAGGCCTGCCGCTGGTCGGCCTCGGCGCGGGGTGCGTGCTTGGCCTGGCGCGTCTCCAGGTTCGCCTGTTGAGCCAGCGCCAAGGCCTCGACGGCGGTAGGAGGTCGCCCATGGTCGGCCTGGAAGGCGGCGGCGAGCTCACCGCGGCGCAGGTTGATCGCGCTCCGACGGCTCGACCAGTACTGGGCAAGCCGTGGGTCGACCCCGTCGATCTCGCGGATCGGCCGCTTCCCCGGCACCTCACGCGCGACGAACGCGACGCCGAGCCGCGCTGCCAGCTCGGCCTCGAGCCGGGTGTTGTACCGCTCGGAGGCGGTGACCTTCGCCTTGAACAGCACTCGGCCGTCCAGGGCGAGCCAGCGGGAGCCGAACGCCTCGATGCTGCGGACCTTGTTGCTGATCGCGACGTGGGTGTGGAGGTCCGGGTCGCCTGCCCGGCTGTCGCGGTGGGTGAAGGCGGCACCGATCAAGCCGGTGACGGGGACCTGGCGGACGCCGCCGACGCTCATCCGGGTGAAGGCGACCTCGCGCTCCAGCCAGGCCAGGGTGTCGGCGACCGCGGCGTGGTGAGCAGCTTCGATGGCACGGGCGATCTCGGGTGGCGCGATCGCCCAGAGCGTCGAGACTGACTTCACGGGGCTGAAGGTCAGGTCGAACCCGGCGACGCCTCTGGTGGCCTGGCGGGAGGCCCGGGCGATGAACCCCGCGAGCTCGCGCGCGCCGGTCGGCGGGCGGCCCTCGGTCTCGGTGAACTGGCGGGTGGCGATCTCGGTGCGGATACGGGCGCGCTCGTCGACGGGGATGTGGGTGTTCCACCTGAGCCCGAGTGATCGGTTGTAGTCGCTGAACGCCTGGGCCACCTCGATTGCGAAGGGTGATGCTCCCGGCCGGACGGTGAACGGGCGCCCTAACGCGCCGGCCTCCCTGGCTTGCACAGCGGTGCCGCCCCGGTCGAGGACGGCAGCGGCGAGCCGTGCGGCGTCAGGGTGTCGCCCGGCGCCGAAGAGCGAGCGCATCTGCTCCTCGTGGACCATGTCGCCCTCGGCGAGGCCGAGGTCGGGCAGCGCGGAGCCGCACCAGCGACCAGGTGACTCGCCCTTCTCGGCGTAGTACTCACTCAGGCTCAGTGGCCCGCGTTCTGCGCGGTCGTGCGCAGCGACCTGCCGGGTCAGGTACGTGTACCCGTCGCCGGCGGTCAGCTTGTGCAGACCCATCACACGAACCACAGCGGCATCCGGGCCAGGGTCCGCGACAGCGCCGGTCAAGCCGTTGCACCAGGTGTGTGGTCTGGAGGGGTCGTGGTTCGGTGAGGTCGGCGGGAGGGGGTCGGGTGGTCTCTCGTGGGTGCGAGGTCGTGGTGGGGGCTGGGTGAGGGACAGGGGTCAGGGGGTGATTGTGAGGTGGGTCCAGGCGGTGCGCTTGGTCTTGGTCGGCTCGTCGCTGGTCAGGAGCCGCAAGGCTCGGGCGTTGGCTGCGGCAGCCGGGTCGTGACGGGTCCGGACCGGCGCGTAGTGGTCGACGTACTCCACGACGGCCTGGTAGGCGCCCCAAGCGGTGCCTCGGATCCCGGACTGGGTGGGTGCGTCGTACAGGAGTCCCATGAGGACGTCGCGGCGGTCGGTGTCGGCGTTCAGGGCCCGGGCGGTGCCGTCGGGGTCCGGTGGGCCGAATGTCGCGTCGATGAGGTCGTGGAACGCGGCGTCGGTGATCGGCTGGTGGAGCAGCTTCTCGGCCTCGGCCTGGAACGCGGTGGCGTAGGCGAACGTCAGCCCCAGGGCGTCGCGGGCAGCGGCGACGGTGGCCTTGGCGTTGCGGGTGTGCCGCACCGAGAACGACGCCCGGTGGTGGGCCAGGGCGGCGGCCTGGGTGTTGGCGCACACGACCCGGATCGGGGTCAGCAGGAGCCGGAACGCGCTGGTCCCGTCGTGGGAGTTGAGGGCGGCGATGAACAGGTCGACCCGGTCGGTCCCACCGATGCTCAGGGAGTCGGGGAGTCGCATGGTGAGGAACACCTGCCGGCCCCCGCGCAGGCTGCCGGCGGTGTCGAAGATCGCCCCGGACTCATCAGCGAGGTGGTTGAGGAACGCGGCGTGGTCCTCGTTCTGGAGCGGCTCGTACCCGGTCCCGACGACCCCGAGGACGTCAGGTTTGCCGGTGAAGGGGTGGTCGCGGACGGTCGCGTACCCGGGGGCATCCAGGGTGGTGACGCCGTCGTCGGCCAGCAGGGTGGCGGTCAGGGGTGCCTTGCGGACGGTCCAGCCGCCGAGGTGGCCCAGGGTCATCGCCTGCTCGGCGGTGAACGCCAGGTCCCGGACGGTGGTCCCGAGCCGGTGCCAGGGATCTTGGTGGGCGAAGAGGGCGGCGGCCTGGTCGCCATGGGTCTCGATCTGGTGTCCCATCCTGCCTCTCCTCTCACGCTGCCGGGTCGGTGTCCGGGCCGTCGCCCGAGTCGTCGCCCGGGTCCGGCTTGGCGTCTCCGGTGAGGTCGGCGGTGAGGTCGTCAGCGGTGTCGCCGGTGTTGCCGGTGAGGAGGAGCTCGACGTCGCTGGGCTGGTAGCCCCACCCCTGCAGGGCGGTGCGGATGCGGGCATCCCAGGCCGACGGGTTGCGCCAGGTGTGCTTGCCGGTGGAGTCCTCCCACGCGGCCAGCACGACCCCGAGCGCGAGCATGGTCGCGGCCTTGGGGGTGGTGGCCCGGGCCAGCAACCTGGCCCGTTCGGCGGCCCGGTCGACCCACGGCGACCCCGTCTCCGACGAAGCGGCGACGGTGTGCGGGAGGAGGTCCCGGAGCCGGGGGTGGGCTTGGTCGAGGGCCTTGGTCAGGGAGTGGTGACCGGTGATGAGCGCTTCGGCGATCAGGGCCTCGGCCCCGACGGGTGGGGTCTTGCGGAGCAGGAACTGGGCCAGCCAGGTCCGTCGCACGGTCTCGGCGGAGGCCCAGGCCTTGTTGTTCGCGATCACGGTGCGGCGCTGCTCACGGGCCGCCTCCTGCTGCGCCTCGCCGTCGAGAGTCGTCGGCACGCTCAGACCGCTGAGCCCGCCTGACGTGCCGGGGCGGGTGGGGGTGGCGTCCCAGCGGTGATGCAGGCCCGCGGCGGCGGGGTCGAGGCAGATCCAGACCGGGACCAGCACCTCGACCGCCTCCGGCTCCTCGACGTGCTCGGGGTCCTCGTCGCCGTCCGCGCTGCTCGCATCTTGGTCGTCGTCGTCGCCGCCGTCGGGGTTGGGGAGGGGGTCGGGGTCCTGCCACTCCTTGACCACCACCACGACCGCGCCGGGGATGGTTGGCCAGTCGGCTTCGGGGACCGGGTCGCCGTCGGCGGTGCGGAGGTCGTCCAGGCGGAGGCGGCGGATGGAGGCGGGGGCTTCGTCGGGGTCGACGACCGGGAGACCCTGGTCGCGTAGCCGGGTGGCCTCGGCGGTGATCTCGGCGCGTTCGGTGGCCTCGTCGCGGAGCCGTTGGGCCAGGTGCTCCAGAGGGCGGCCCCACTCCACCGACCTCGCCAACTGCTCCAGGGCGGTTGGGTTGTCCTCGAACTCGGCGAACAGGGCGGCTTGGTCGAGGGTGAGGCCGTCCTCGAGGAGCCGGGTCCGCGCGGTCTGACTGCGGGTGACCGCCAGCGCGTTGTCGACGGTGGCCCGCTTGAGGGCGGTGCGCTTGGCGATCTGCGCGGCCGAGACGCCGACCAGGGCGAGCTGCTCGACGCCGCCGAGGACCTCGGCCTCGTGCATGGGGGCGCGGTGGAGGTTCTCGGTCAGCTGGTCCACGATCCGGTCCGCCTCCGACGGGGCGGGCACGACGCGGACCGGGACGGTGCCGGTGGGGGTGCCGACGGTGGCGGCGACCAGGGTGCGCCGCTGCCCCCGCAGCACCACCAACCGATCAGCATCCTGAGCGGCGTCGGGGTCGCGGTAGGCGGTGATGGCCTCCAGGACGCCGCGGGTGCGAATGGAGGCGGCGAAGTCCTTCGCGTCGGGGTGGGTGTCGGTGCGGACGTTGGACCCGACGACCAGTGTCGCGGCGTCGACCTGCAGCAGCACCTCGGCGCTCGTCGCGGGTGACTGGTCGGCGGGCTGGGTGGTCGGGGTTGCGGTCATCTGCTTCTCCTAGTGGCTGGTCGGGATGTGGTGAACCTCCCTCAGCCGACCGACCGAACGGGGTTCCGGTGCCACTCCCTGTGAAGAGGGCAGCGGGTGTGTCGATTGCGAAGCCGGCGCCGTTGGCAGGCGTTTCGTTCCATGCGGTCGATGTGTCGCCGAGCGCTTTCGCAGCACCGCTGAGGTGGAGAGACGCCGTCGCCGACGACCAGCCCGGGCCTGCAAGCGATGCGTACTCCCCAGGCACGGCAGGTGAGCCGTCGCGAAGGGCCGTTGCCGGCACAGAGTGACGCAACCCCGAGGAGGACTCGATGAATCTGTCTGATGCGGTCACTATTGCCAAGGCGCGAAGCTATGTCGCCTCGCTCGCCGACACCGCGACAGACCTTAGGGCAGCTGTCGAGTATGAGCAGGTCCTCATCGAGCTCGATGACCTGTACGGCGACGTCGTGCCGGCCATCACCGTGGTGCCGCCGGCTGCACGTGAGGTGGTGTTCCGGTGCGCGGTCGAGGCGATCCGGCGGCTCCCACGGGTCGGGTTCGACGAGTTCGACCTGGGCATGTGCTTGTGCCTGCTCCGGTTCACCTGGGACGGCGAGCACGCGGCATGACCTACGGCCAGATCGCGGCGGACATGCGCGAGGCGATGGTCGAGATCCTGCCGCGACACCGGGTGAGCTTCCACGTCGGCCGAACGCTGGAGGATCGCCGGTCCGGTGCCGCGACGATCCTGCGGTGTCGTGCTGCGCTGCTGACCTACGCCACAGGCGTCGTGAGGGCATGGGGGCCGACACAAGTGACCTACGGAGTCCGGGCGCAGGAGATGGGCCGGACGGCGCAGGACTTGCACCGTCACCTCGTTGCGACCCACGACCCCGCGGTGCCGGCGATGCCGATCTCCGAGGCACTCAGCCGCGACCACCACTCCGGCTACGTCGCGGCCTGGCAGCGCGCCGCACGCGCCACGGTCCAGGCCTAACGGGAGCCCGCAGTTCTAGGACTGGGCCTGACCGCTCCGCAGCATCGGCAAGTCGTGCAGGACACCTGCGACGTGCTGCGGGCCTTGGTCCTGGTGGACCGCCACTTCGGCGCGGTCCCGGACTGGCACCCGATGGGCCACCGTACGTGGATCGGCCAGTTCGCCGATCGCCTCGCGCGCCAGCTACGCACCGCCGAGGCGGACACCAGCGTGGACGAGATGGGCCACCGAGAAGCCGGAGGGATGATCGTCGGCCCGGCGATGCCCGGGTTCGCCGGTGTCGCCCAGGCACAGCACAACGCGGCTCTGCTGCTGCAGGGCTTCCCGAACGCCAGCAACCTTCGCAAAGTCCTGAAGTCCCAGGCAGTGCTGTCGCAGGAACTGGCCAGGCTCACAGTCCCCGGCGCTGCGGACGCATCGCGTGGCTTCCGCGAGCGGGCTGAGGTCTACAGCGACCTGCTCCGCGATGCCCGTGCGCTCGGCGGGCTGGTTGGTGACGGTGCCCTCGCGGCGTTCGAGAGCTCGAACGCCGCGCTCCGCGCAGAACATGTCGGCCATCTGACCCAGCGAGACCTCGAGGGAGTGGGCTACTTGCGCCGGCAGAGCCAGGTGGTCGACCTCAGGATCGCCGGCGCGATCGAGCGTGGCTGCGCGGAGCGGCTCTACTTCACCCGGGTCACCCTGCCTCGGCTGGACGAGACCGCGCGGGCAGGGATTCATCCGCCGAGCCACCGGTGGCTTCCGGTCGATGACATCAACGCGGTTGCGATCCGGGAGCGGGCCGTAAAGCGACTCGGGCCGGCCCCGTCCGCGCAGCGACCGATGACGTCCGCTGCAGGGCAGGTGCGCGATCAACTGCGGGCCGGACTTGACCGGGAAGCCTCAGGAACGAAGCGCGCTCGTTGTCCGAGGTGATCTGTGGGCCTTGAGCGTTCCATCGGCGGCGGCACCGCGTTCACCTGAGTCTGGTGGGGAGCGGACGCGAGCGCCCTCGTCACGGTGGTCCACGCCCTGACCGATTTCCCAACCGATGTCGGCGGTTCGAAGGGATCGGGGGAGTCGTCCCACCCGGTGACTCGAATACTCTGCACTGTCCAACTGGGACTGCTGCACCCGCCCCGGCACGGCGGAAGGGGGGCTCGCCTTCCCGACCGGGGAGGCGGGCTGGATTCGGCCCCGCCCAACGCACGGCGGCAGCTGGGCGGGGCCTCAGCGCTGGCGCACGGGACCTGCGGAGGGAGGGAGCGGGCCTGGTGCACCTCGTGGAACTGGCGCCTGCCGAAACACTGGTGATTACCGTCGGGTAGAGGAAGGTTGTGCCCTCGTGCGATGGGTCACGGACTAAGGTCCCTTAGCCCGTAAGGGCGTCCCTGACCTAGCTGAGCACGGTCTCGACGTCCCCCCCCCGGGGGAGCAGACCACCACCGCGGCGGTGCCGGCGACATGGGCCTTCGCCGACGCCAAGGCCAGGGCGTTCTTGACGCAGCACCAAATGTCAAGCAGTTGTGCTCTAGGCACAGTCCCATTACGTTGCGGCGAGGTGGGCCTCGCGCGCGGCGGTCCCGTAGAGGTGTGGAGATGGTGACAGTGGACTTCGACAGATACGAGCGGCTCGCCTTCGAGCGCCTGGACCACGGGGTGCTGTTGGTGCGGATCAACCGGCCTGAGAAGTACAACGCTGCCGACAAGGTGATGCTCAAGGAGTTCGTCACCGTCTGGCCCGACATCTCCGACGACCCTCAGACACGGGTCGCGGTCGTGACCGGCGCCGGGAAGGCCTTCTGTGCCGGCGGCGACCTGCACGAGGAGCTCGGCAAGGTGGGCGACTACGCCGAGGTCGTCACCTCGCACGAGGATGCGCGCAAGCTGGTCGAGAACATGATCGCCTGTGACAAGCCCATCATCTCGGCCATCAACGGGCCGGCCGCCGGTGCCGGTCTTGTCGTCGCCCTCATGGCTGACATCAGCATCATCGGCGAGGACATCGAGTTCACCGACGGGCACATCAACATCGGACTTGCTGCCGGCGACCATGCGGCCCTGTTGTGGCCCCTTCTCTGCGGGATGGCGAAGGCCAAGTATTACCTGCTCACGGGGGACCGGATGGACGGGCGGACCGCCGACTCGCTGGGGCTCGTCAGTAAGGCGGTGCCCCGGGTCGACGTGCTCGACGAGGCACTCTCCGTCGCCCAACGACTGGCCACCGGTCCGCAACAGGCGATCAGATGGACTCGCCGCTCGTTGAACAGCTGGCTCAGGCTGGCGATGCCCACCTTCGAGGCGTCGCTCGCCATGGAGATGATCACGCTCTTCTCCGACGACGTGCGCGAGGGCATCACCGCGTTCCTGGAGCGGCGCGACGCGCAGTTCGAGTAGAGGCACGCAACTGACCTCATGGAGCAGCCGGAGGTAGGCGAGTCACCATCGAGCGGACGCAGTCGCCGTCGTGTGCCAGCTGCTCCGATGTCAGGCGTTGTAGTCCTCATCGGTGATGTGGTCGAGCCAGGTCACGACCTGACCGTCCTCGTCGGCTTCCTGCACGGCGATGTGGGCCATGAAGCGGTCGGGTGTGGCGCCGTGCCAGTGCACCTCGCCGGCCTCGATGTAGACCACGTCGCGGGGACGGATCTCCTGGGTACCGCCGTCTCGACTCGCGACCAGGCCGATGCCGTCGGTGACGTACAAGGTCTGCCCCTTGGGGTGGTGGTGCCACGCGTGCGGGCGCGGGGCGCGAAGCGTACGTGGGCGCAGCCGATTGCTGTCTGCGCATCAGGGCTGCGGACGCCGTCGATCTGGACGTGGCCTGTGAACTGGGCTGCTGGCCCGGTAGCCGTCTGGCCGCCGCTCCGGGTGCACTTCATGATCCTGTCTCCTCCTTGTGGGGCATCGGGTGATGGTCGTGGGCCCGGTCGGCCTTCGGGTGGTGCCGGAGGGCGCTGGGCGCGATCAGGGCGGGGGAAGCCGCAGGGTCGCCAGCATCGCCGCCAGCAGCAACCCGGCCGCGATCAGCAGACTGCTGCGCAGCCCGGCCATGAAGTCGTGATGGGCAAGCAGAGCGCCGAACACAGCGATGCCCAGTGCGCCGCCGACCTGGCGACTGGTGTTGAACATGGCGGAGGCCACCCCGGTGCGCTGTGGTAAGGCGTGGTTGAGCAGGACGGCCGTCATGGGTGGCATGGTGAGGGGCCCTCCGATGCCGACCATGACCATCAGCAGCGACAGCAGCCACACGGGCGTGGCCGCCGGCACCAGGGCCAGGGCCGCCACGCCCATCGCCATTGCCGCCAGGCCGCCAGTGATCGTTGCCCGCGCTCCGATCCGTTCGGCGATACGGGCAGAGAACGGAGTCAGCGCCAGGCCGACCAGCATCATCGGTAGGAAGACGATTCCGGTACTCAGCGAGTTCAGCCCGCGTTCGCCCTGCAGGTACAGGCTGAAGAGGAAGGGCATCCCGTAGTACCCGACCATGAAGGCGAACCCGGTGCCCAGCGCGATGCGGAGGGTGCGCTCGTGGAACATGTCCAGCGGCACCATGGGGTGCCGCACCCGGGACTGCGTGAGCACGAAACCAGCGGTGCTGAGCACCGAGAGTGCCACGGCCACGAGAACTCGGGGGGCAGATACCCCTGCTGACCCGGCTTCGATCGCGCCGAAGGTCAGCGACCCCATCGCCACTACTGCGGTCACCTGGCCCCACCAGTCGAACGGCGCGGGGCGGCGCGTGGAGGGCGCCACCGGGCGCAGCATCCACAGAGCGATCGCTCCGGCCGGCACGTTGATGAAGAAGATCAGGCGCCAGTCGAGCAAGGTCAGGAGGCCACCGATCACGGGGCCCGAGGTGGAGGCAACCGCACCTCCAAGCGCCCAGATGCCCACTGCCCGAGCGCGCTGTCGGCCATCCGGGTACGACTGACTGACCAGGGTCAGGGAGGCAGGCATGATGATCGCGGCAGCAGCGCCTTGCACGAACCGGGCGGTGACGAGCAGCTCGATGGTCGAGGCCGCACCGCAAGCGACCGAGGCGGCGACGAAGAGGACCATGCCGACTCCCAGAGCGCGCCGGGCTCCGATCCGGTCGGCCAGGGAACCGGAAGAGAGCAGCAAGGCCGCGAAGGTCAGGGTGTAGCCGTCCACGACCCACTGCAGAGCCGTAATCCCGCCACCCAGCCCATCGCTGATGGACGGGAGTGCGACGTTCACCACGACGGCGTCGAGTGTGACGACGAAGAAGGTCAATAAGGCAGCGGCCAGCGCGAAGCCCGCGGCCACGTGGCGGTCGGACCTCATGCCGAGCTACTCATTCATGGTGACGGGTGTCTCCATCCCGGGACTCGAAGGTACAAGGGTCCAGCGCCTCCCAGTCCGGATCGGGTACGCCGTCATCTGCCGTGAAGCCCGATGATATTGGTAAATGTCAAGCAGTTGAATCTTTGCTAGTCTTCGATCATCTGTGGCGACTTCCGTCGCCGCACACCCCATCCCCTCTCCAGCGAGCGAGCAGCCGATGACCGTTGACCCAGTAGCACCTGACATCGCCGACTCGGTGGTGCGCGACTTCACCTCCTTCATCACGAGCGTGACCTACGACGACCTCACCGCGGCGGCCCTGACCGCTGCCAAACGCTGTCTGGTCGACGCAGTGGGTTGCGGCCTGGGCGCCGTCAACACCGAGGTGATCCGGGCGCTGCGCGGCGTCGCGTCCACGGTGTCGAGCACACGGGCGGCGACTCTCTTCGGAACGTCGATCACGACCTCGCCGGACCTTGCGGCGTTCGTGAACGGGTCGGCGATCCGCTGTCTGGACTACAACGACGACTACTTCGGCACGGACGAGTCCAATGCGCACGGCGACACGGGTCCGCACCCCAGCGACAACGTCGGCGGCGTGCTCGCCGCAGCTCAGGTCGCGGGTGCCACCGGGGCCCAGACATTGCTGGGCCTCGTGGTCGCCTACGAGATCTGCGGGCAATTGGTCGACGAGGTCGTGATCCGCGCGAACGGTTGGGACCACCCGATCTTCCACAGCATCGCCACGGCAGGAGCCGCAGCGCAGCTTCTCGGCCTGCGGCCGGAGCAGGTCGCCAACGCACTGCGGCTTGCGGTCGTGCCCAACGTCTGTCTCTACCAGACGCGCGTGGGGTCGATCTCGAACTGGAAGGGTCTGGCAGGTCCCAACGGCAGCCGCAACGGACTCTTCGCCGCCCTGTTGGCCGAGGCCGGGATCACGGGGCCGGACATGGCCTTCGAGGGAGCCCGTGGCTACATGGCTCAGATGCAGCACCAGTTCAAGCTGGGCCCGTTCGGCACTCAGGGTCACCCGTTCCGGGTCGAGAACACCTACTTCAAGCACCTTCCCCTGCGCTATGAGATGCAGCTGCCGGTGCAGATGGCTCTCGAGCTGCGCGAGACCGTCAACGCTCGTGACATCGAGTCAATGAAGGTGTTCATGGAGCGCAAGTCGGTGGTGGCCCGCGAGGTGGAGCCGGAGCTCTGGAAGCCCACGAGTCGCGAGACCGCCGACCACAGCGGCCCCTACCTCATCGCTGCCTCGCTCGTCGATGGTGCGATCACGGAGGCGACCTTCGACGAGAGCCGTTTCCAGGACCCGGAGCTCTTGGCGGTGACGGACACCGTCGAGCTGATCGAGGATCTCGACTACACCGCGAGCTTCCCTTGGCGAATGGCGTGCCGCTTCGAGGTCCGGCTGAAGGACGGGACAGAGTTGAACATCGAGGGAGTCAATCCCAAGGGTCATCCGTTGAAGCCCATGAGCGACGACGAGTTCCGGAGCAAGTTCCTCGCCCAGGCGGGGCCCCACCTCGGGGAGCGGCGGGCGGTGGAACTCTTCGACACGCTGTGGAGCTTGGAGACGGAGCAAAGTCTCGACCGGGTGTTCGATCTCATGGCTCGCGACGGCTCGTAGGCCTTGCCTGGGGGAGGCCGGAGGAGTCTCCCGTGATCAGCAGAGGTGTGATGCGGGTCGCGTTGATAGATGCATGTGATATGCATATGATTAGCGCATGGATATAGCCCTCGCCCCACGCACGACGCGGCAGCTGCTCGGTGACCGTGACCTCGGCACCCTCTTCTGGGGGAAGCTGATCGTTCTGGCCGGAGTGTGGGCTCAGATGGTGGTGCTCATCGCACTGACGTACGCCGCCACGAGCTCGGTCTCCTGGGCGGGCGCGGTGGGCGCTGTTCAACTCGCACCTCAGCTGGCGCTGGCGCTGGTGAGCGGGCGCATGTCGGATCTGCACGGGCCGGTGCGGCAGATGGTCGGCGGCGGCGTTCTCGCCGGTGTCACTGCGATGGCGTTGAGCGCCTGGCTGGAGTGGGGGGTCGATGCGTCGGAGGCTGTTGCGCCGCTGCTCGTCGCCTCGTTCGTGTTCGGGTGCGGTGTGGCGGTCTTCTCCCCGGCGATGCACTCGATCGTGCCGCGGCTTGTCCGGCCGCACGAGCTCTCGTCGGCAGTCGCGCTGAACTTCTTCCCCACGGCGATGGCACGGACGGTGGGCCCCGCGGGTGGTGCTCTGCTGATGGCAGTGGTGGGCCCACACGCGGCCCTGGGAGCCATCGGCGTGATCGTGGTGGCCGCCAGCATCACCTTCTGTCGCATCAGGCCGGCGGCGGCACCGGCGGTGCAGGCCGGCGAGGACCGTTCGGTTCGTGGCGCACTTCGGTACGTGCGCGAGGATCGTCCCCTGACGGCTTTCCTGATGGGCGTCGCCGTGCTGGGCTTCGGAGCCGAGCCTGGAATCACCCTTGCGCCGGCACTCGCGGAAAGGGTCCACCACGCCGGCAGTGGCGGGATGGTCACCTCGTCGTTCGGAGCAGGAGGACTGCTGGGTCTGGTGGCACACCACTGGATGAGCCGCCGCATGGGCCCGGTCACCGAGTCGGGCGTGGCCATGGTCACGCTGGGTGCCGCGATGGCCGTGGCAGCGTTCGCAGACAGCCTCGTCGTGCTCGCGGCAGCCATGGTGGTGGCCGGCCTGGCCATGGTCGCGGGCGTGACTGCCCTCAGCGTCGCCATCCAGGACCGTTGCCGTCCCTCGATGCTGGGCCGGGTCATGGCCATCTGGGTGGTCTGCTTCGCGGGCGTCCGGCCCCTAGCGGCCCTGACCCAGGGTGCGCTGGCGGACCACGTGTCGCCGGTCGCGGCTGTCACGTGCACCTCGCTCGTCGTCCTGCTGGCAACCGGCTGGATGATGGCGTCGGCGAGCCGGCCGCGTCGAGCGAGACGCTCCGTGTGCGCGCAGGCGTGGGTTGCCAGCGCCGGCTGACCCGCTCCCGGGCCGCGCAACGGGCGGTCGTCGCGGCAAGATGGGGCCATGACGCCGACCTCCGCCGCCGACCGATCCCAGGCTCACGCCCATGTCGAAGAGTTGCTGGTCCGGTTGACGGTGCTGCGTCGACAGCCGCGCTACCGCCAGGCCCTGGTCGAGGGCACGGGGCTCGACGGTCGAGTCACGACCATGCGGATCGTCCGGGCAATCAACGACCTCAGCGCGGCTGGCGCTCTCCCCTCGGTTCGTGAGGTTGCTGACCGCTTGGTCATGGAGCAATCGAACGCCAGCCGCGCCGTGGACCAGGCTGTTGAACACGGACTGGTCAGCAAGGCTCAGTCGTCCCAGGATGGACGTCGCCTCGAGCTGGAGCTGACGTCGTCGGGGCGCGCCGCCGTCGCCGAGCTCGATGCCAGGCGGGAGGCGGTGAATGCTGATCTCCTTCGCGACTGGCGACCGGAGGACCTCGCCGACCTGTCTCGACTGCTCGAGCGCCTCTGTGCGGAGTACGAGCGACTGGCGGGCCGCTAGCTGCGCTTCCCGCGACACGGAGTGTGGTGGGCAACGAATGCTTCATTTCGACGATGCTTCACAATCAATCAACAGTCTGACAGTATACGGTCCGTGACCACTTCTCATTCTGATGCGCAAAGCCCCCATCCCTCGTTCGCAGACAAGGTCGCCTTCGTCACCGGCGCGTCGAGCGGTATCGGTCGGGAGACCGCGATCGCCTTCGCGCGGGCCGGCGCCGCGGTCAGCGTCGTCGATGTCGACAAGGCGGGCGCGGCCGAGACAGCCCGACTGATTTCGGAGTCTGGCGGGCGTGCCCTCGCTACGGCCTGCGATGTGACACGGGAGGAGGACGTCGAAGCGGCTGTCCAGGCCACGCTCAGCGAGTTCGGACGCCTCGACGCTGCGTTCAACAACGCCGGGATCGAGCAGCCTGTCGCACCCCTGGCCGACCTCAGCGTCACGGACTTCGACCGCCTCGTCGCGGTGAACCTCAGAGGCGTCTTCCTCTGCATGCGATACCAGATCCCCGCCATGCTGTCCCACGGTGCCGGCACGATCGTCAACACCGCCTCGGGCGCTGGTGTCGTAGGAATCGCTGGGCAGTCGGGCTACTGCGCCACGAAGTTCGGCGTGGTCGGCCTGACCAAGGCTGTCGCCCTGGACTACGCCGCTGAGGGTGTTCGCATCAATGCGGTCTGCCCCGGGATCATCCAGACGCCCATGATGGATCGCTTCACTGGCGGCACGCAGGAGGGTCGCGAGCGGGTGATCGCTCAGGAGCCGATCGGCCGGATGGGCGCCCCCCACGAGATCGCTGACGCGGTGCTCTGGTTGTCCTCAGCGGCATCCTCCTTCGTCGTGGGCCACGCGCTGGTCGTCGACGGAGGACAGACGGTCTGACCCCACGCGGCTGCGCGACGGCAAGCCCTCGCGTCCCGGCACGTCCGGACGCGACCATCAGCACGAGAACACGCTCTGACAAACTCACGTGAATAGGAACCGCCATGGACCTCAAGCTTGACGGCAAGTCCGCCCTGATCTCGGGGGCCAGCGCCGGAATCGGCCGAGTGACCGCGAAGACCCTCGCCCGCGAGGGGGTGCAGACGATTGTGGTCGCGCGCAACGAGCAGAAGCTCGAGGAGCTCGCCGCCGAGATCCGGGGCGACGGCCACCTGGAGCCCCTCGTGATCGTCGACGACCTGCTCGACGGCGACTCCTTCGGCCGGGTCACGGAGAAGGTGATGGCGAAGTTCGGAGGCGTCGACATCGTGATCAACAACCTCGGTCAGGCGCGGCCGTTCGACCTGGACACGACGGAGGAGGAGTGGAGTGAGGCCTTCAGGCTCAACTTCGATACTCCTCGCAGGCTGAGCACGCCGTTCATCGCGGGCATGAAGGAGCGCGGCTTCGGCCGGGTCCTCTGCATGACTGCGACGTCGGAGCCCAGCCACGTCAGCGGCTCGCTGACGTCGAAGGCGGCAGTGCTCATGTGGGCGAAAGGGCTGTCCAGGATGGTGATGAAGGACGGCATCACTGTGAACTGCGTGTCTCCGGGCTTCCTGATGACCGAGCAGATTAGGAACAACTTCATCCCCCAGAACGTGCCGACCGAGGATGACCAGCGGGAATGGCTCGGCCGCGAGATTCCTGCAGGTCGCTTCGGTGATCCTGCCGACGCTGCCAACCTGCTCACCTTCCTCAGCTCGCCGCTCGCCGGGTACATCACCGGTCAGCGCGTGTATGTGGACGGTGGATGGAACCGGCACGTCTGACGCGGTCTCGATCGAATGGGAGCTCGGGGCCGGCCCGCAGGGGGCCGCGAGCTCGCCGACCTCGCGCCGTGGATGGGTGTTGAGCGTCAGGAAGCTGTGGCTTCCTCGACGACCTCGTCGCAGCGCGGGCACGACCCGGGTGCGGCTGGCATGTAGCGCTGGTCGTAGAAGTTGCGCCAGAAGTGAGCGGGCAGGCCGCATGCGGTCACGGTGCTGCCGATCTCCCGTGCGTGGTGTGCGCCGTACGGGAGGTAGCTCACCTCGTAGCCCCGGAACACGCGCCTGGCGTGGTGACTCGAGACGATCCACCGTGGCAGGGCTGTCTCACGTAGCCGATCGGCGTCGGGGATGGGCGGGCGGGTGTCGCCGCCGCTGCCTGCCGAGTCGCTCATCGCGACCTCGGCTCGGAAGCCCTCGACCCGCCTGCCGGCGAGGTAGACCTCGATGTCGGGGCCGACGACGTTGCTTGCTTGCAGGTCGACTGCCGCGCGTAGGCCTTGAGTGCTCGTCCCACCAGCCAGTTGGGCGCCTGATGGAACCGGGGTGCGAGCTTGACGGGGATGTTGAGACCAGGCTCCGAGCATCGTGACAGGACCAGGTCGTGGATGGTCCGCAGGCGCGCGCCTGGGTCGTCAACGGTGCAAGGTCCTGGCAGCAGGGTCGCCGCGAAGTGGTTCCCTCTGCTCGTGCCCGCGTCCTTGCCGAGGTCGAGCGGTTTCGCGATCGGGATGTCCTGGACGGGAGCGTCCAAGGCCCGGTGGTTGCGCCGGATGCCGCCGAGATACACATTGTCGATCGTCGCCGAGTTGGCCATGGCGATAGCACGCATCTCCTCGAGCGGAAGCTCGAGGCTCTCGCACACACGAGACCGGCTCCTCGCCCTCAGCAGTGGAGACGGAGCACCCGGGACGTCCGCGAAGATCCTCACCGCCGATCGCACGAAGGTCACCGTGTCGCGCGCCAGCCCGATGGGGCGCCAGGTCGTGTCGATCATGACGCCGCTCAGCGTGTCGGCGCGCCGCTGCTGCAACTGGACCGCCTCCGCGGCCTTGCGCCTCAGCTCGGAGCGCACCGCCTGCACCCGCGAGCCTCGCTGCTCGAGCGTGACGACCATCGCTCCGTCCGGCTCCGCCTCAAGATCGAGGAGGTTCGCCATCATGTGCAGCGCGCGAACCCCGTCCGCAATGGCGTGATGCACTCGAAGGATCACCATGGTCCGGCCGCCGGCAACGCCGGTCACCGGCGTCGCCTCCCATAGGGGGCCGGCGGGATCCAGTGGTGCGCCGGCGGTCTCTCCGGCCATCGACAGCACGGCGGCGATCGAGGCATCGCCTGGTGGGCCTGCTCGGTGGATGTGGTTCGCGACGTCGATGTCGCGATCGACAACCCATCGAGCCCGTCCGCTCGGCCAGGGGTGGACGACTCGCTGGCGCATCCGCGGCACCGCGTGGCTGGCGCGGTCGAAGGCCCGGACCAGCCGATCGGGGTCCGGCGGACCGCTGAGCACCAAGGCGAAGGTCATGATCGCGCGGGTCGTGGGATCACCGTCGCCCTTCAACAGCATGGCATCCAGGGGCGCCACCGCGTCGGCCAGGACTTGTCGCATCGGGCGCCATGACACGAGTTGATACGGATCATCACGGCAGGACTCTCCTCAGGGTTCCGGCCTACGAGGCTGCCGGGACCGCGACTCGGTGGGAGAGGATCGCCCCTCGGTGCGCTTCCTCGTAGCCGGTGGCGTCGAGGTTGTCGGGCGCCGCGCACAAGAACAGCGTGCGGCCGTCCTCTCCTCCGAGAGCAGCGGCAAAGCAGTTGAGGTCTCCGGTCGTCACCTGTTCCACGATCTGTCCTCCGGGCAGCACTCGGCTGACCCACGGCTTGGTGAAGTCAGCCACCCAGATCGCTCCGTCCGCGTCTGGCCCGGAGATGCCGTCGGCGGCGACGGCAAGTTCGGAGAAGCGCGCCTTCAACGCGGTGGAGGTCGGCAGGGGGCCGAAGGTGGCCCAGTCCCGTCGCCTCGACACCGGTCGTGCATCCGGTCCGATGTCGAATGCGGAGAGCCGGTTCCCGAACGACTCCGCTATGACCAGTGTCGCCCCGTCGACGAAGGTGAGACCGTTCGCGAAGAAGAGTGGCTCGCCCACGAGCGTGACACCCCCGTCCGGGGTCACACGCATCAGGGGCGCAGGCTGTACAGGATCCTCGTGGTAGAGGTCGAAGCCGAAGCAGCCGACGAAGGCGACGCCGTCGGCGGTCACCACCATGTCGTTGGCGTAGCCGACGGCGTGCGCGCCGAGGTCCGCATGCTCGACCAGTGAACCGTCGGGCTCGCGTCGCATGATGCGTCGCTGGTCCTGAGCGACGACCAGAAGCCGCCCGTCGGGCAACCAGCCCAGTCCGACGGGCGGACCGGTCAGCTCAGCCTCGACGGTGAGATCGTCACCGGACTCTCGGGTCGAGTAGACCCGCCTGCTGTAGAGGTCACTGAACCAGAGGCGTCCTTCATGCCACCGCGGCGCCTCCGGCAGCGTGAGGCCGTCCCTCAGCACATGTGCTCGGGCCATGCTGTCCTCCTCCTCACGATGATCCTTCCGGCACTTCGTGCCCCCGCCACGCGTCGGTTGCTCCACGGCCAATATTGTCCTCGAGCGCGTCGGCGAGGCCTCGTGCGACGCCGATCGCCTTCGTCTCCAGAAACGCCTCGAGGCCTTCCGGGCCGAACTCCCGCCCCACGCCACTCCACTTGACACCACCCATGGGTGCAAGGAATCCGGCTGGCTCGCCGTTGACCTCGACGGTTCCAGTCTCGATGCGCCGCGCCACCCGCAGGCCACGCTCGTTGTCTGCAGTGAAGACCGCTCCGTTGAGGCCGTAGCGGGAGTTGTTCGCGATGGCGACGGCCTGATCCTCGGTGTCGTAGGGGATGACCGCGACCACCGGTCCGAATATCTCTTCCTGCGCGATCGTCGCGTCCGGGTCCACGTCGGCGAACACGGTGGGCTCGACGAACCACCCCCGGTCCAGCCCGGCGGGGCGCCCGCCGCCGGTGACCAGGCGAGCACCCTCGGAGATGCCAGCCTCGATGAAGTGCTCGACCCGAGCACGTTGCCGGGCGGTCACGAGCGGACCGATGTGCGTACCCGGGTCTCGTGGGTCTCCGATGGGCATCGACTGCACCAGGGCCGTGAGCCGCTCCAGCAGCTCTGGCTGCCGCGCGCGGGGGACCAGGACCCGGGTCTTTAGGCTGCAGATCTGCCCGTTGTTGCGGAAGGAGCCCAGGCGCAGTGCGGCCACCGCTTGGTCGAGCTCGGCGTCGTCGAGGATGACTGCCGCCGATTTCCCACCGAGCTCGAGGGTCACCCGACGCAGATCGCGCCCACAGATCTCGCCGATGCGGCGGCCGGCGGCGCTCGATCCCGTGAAGGTCACCTTGGCAACCGACGGGTGGGAGACCAGGTACTCGCTGGCCGCACGGTCGGTCGGGACCACGTTGAGCACACCGGGCGGTATTCCTGCCTCCGTCGCCAGGTGCGCCACCAGGTAGGCGTCCAGTGGCGTCTCGGGCGCCGGCTTGACGACGATGGTGCACCCGGTCAGCAGCGCGGGGACGATCTTCTGGATGGTCAGGGCTAGCGGGACGTTCCACGGGACGACGCCCGCGACCACCCCGACAGGGTGGCGCACGACGAGGGCTTGGCCGATCTCTGAGTGACGCAGGCTCTCGAAGTCGAAGGTCCGGACCGCCTCTACGTAGGCGTCTAGGATCCTGACGGGGTTGGGCACCTGGATCGCCCGCGACTGAGTGATCGGGCAGCCCATCTGCTCGGTGATCAGGGTCGCGAAGATTTCGGCGTTCTCGATCACCAGGTCTCGCAGCCGCAGGATGACACCGATCCGGTCCTCAAGGCTCAGGGCGGGCCACGGTCCCGTGCGGAAGGCCGTCGCAGCGGCAGCAACCGCCGCGTCTATGTCCGCCCTAGAGCCGGACGGGACGGTCGCGATGATCTCCTCGCCCAGCGGTGAGACGACGGCGATCCGACCCGTTGAAGAGGAGGGCTCCCATGATCCGCCGATGAACACGTCTTTGTGGTCGCGCAGCAGCTCTGTGTTCATGCGAGCCTGGCTCCCCATCTCTTGGCGGACGTCGACCACGTCGCGGCTGGGTGTCTCGCTGACCCATCGAGCCCTCACCACACCCGTTGATAACTGTCGGATCTTTAGGTTAATAGCCCAGTATTATTCATATCTGTTTAACATCGGACTGTCAAGATCTCTGGGGCTGGTCCAGGCTCACTGGCTCACAAGAGAGTCGGTGCGGCGTCCAGCCTCCCGCAACCGGTGTCGTGAGACCTATTGACGCGCCCTGCCAGATGAGCAATAGTTCACACGAACGTCACTGTCTGACATTAGTGAGCAGAGGCCTCAATATTCCCGACGTTCACCTGCGCCGTCCGTCACCTCGATCACGGACCTCGACCGCTTGGAGGAGACCCGAATGACCGTGGATGCCACGCTCGCGACCTCGCCAGCACCGAAGAGGAGCAGCGAGAACCAAGCTCTCACCGACCTCAAGTACCGCTGGCCGGCCCGGTACCGAGCCTCGTGGGGCGCGCTCCTACTCGTCGTCGTCGGTGCCGCGGTCGTGGTCCCCAGCGCGCTCAGTGGTGCCTCGATCAGTCTCGTGACTGCCTTGGCGGGGGTCCTGGCGATCGCGGCCTTCGGTCAGGTCCTGATCGTGATGACCGGTGCCATCGACCTGTCCATCTCGGCGATCGTCTCGGTCGCGGCAGGCATTGTCGTCCACTACGCGGACAGCGGCACGAGTGTGTGGGCCGTGGCCCTGGTCGCGCTGGTCGTCGCCACCTTGTTGAGCCTCGTCAACGGCTTCCTCATCGTGGTGCTCAAGCTCAACGCACTCATCGTCACGCTGGCCACCGTCGGCGCCATGACCGGGTTGATTCAACTGTGGACCGGTGTGGCGCTCTCCTCCACGGGACGGACTCCCTCGTCTCTCGTCGACTTCGCCCAGTCCGGGGTGCTGAGCGTCAACTCGGTGTTCCTGGCCGCGGTCGTTATCGGAGCGGTGTTGTCGCTGTTCCTGAACAAGACCCGGGCAGGCAAGTCCATCGCGCTCACTGGCTCTAACGCGCGGGCCGCACGAGTCCTCGGTATCCGCGTCCGGGGTGTGCAGCTTATGGCCTTCGCCTTGGCCGGCCTTCTTTACGGCCTCGCCGGCGTGCTGCTCGCGGGGTATGTGGCAACTCCGGACGTCCTGTCCGGAAGCGTGTACCAACTTCTCGCGATCACCGTTGCCGGAGTTGCCGGCGTGCTCTTCGTCGGGGGACCCGCGAGCGTCTCCAGTGTCATCAGCTCGTGTCTCTTCCTGGTCCTCCTCGACCAGGTTCTGTCCGTCAAGGGCATGGGTGCAGGTGCGCGGGTGGTCATCCAGGGCCTCGTCCTGGCGGTGGCCGTCGCCGGCATCACCATCGGACAGTACGGCGCGTCCGGCCTCGGCAAGTTGCGGTTCGGCAAGGCGACCTAGTGCGAACCGATCTCGAGCTCGGGGAACTCATCAACTCAGTCCATCCTACGGCGACCATCGCCCGCCACACCAATGGAAGGTAACCATGTCACACACACCCCCGCGCCCTCTCTGGCGCCGCTCCGCCCCCACGGCGCTGAAGATGGCCAGCATCGCGCTGGCCGTGAGCCTGGTCGCGGCCTGCGGCGACTCCGGTGGCGGTTCCAGCTCGGATGGGTCGAGCAAGGGCTCCTTCACCGTGCCCGAGGCCTCAGCCTCGGCCCGCCAGGCCGCCATCGAGCACGGGTTCCTCAATAAGGACCTGTCCTACGACGACCTCAACCCCGTCGTCCAGGCCGCCATCAACAAGGCAGCGACGCCCTTGACCGATGCCCAGTGGGCCAAGGTGCAGGAGTGCCTGAAGGCTACCTCGTGTGACACCGGCAGCGGCGGCGACCTGACGGTCGGCCTGGCATGGGACGGGATCAACCCCTGGCGTCAGACCTCGCGGGCTGAGACCACCGCGGCCGCGATCCAGTCCCCCGAGGTTGGCAAAGTTGTCTACAGCCTGGGCGACGACGTTCCCAAGCTCCTGGCGAACATCAACAGCATGATCGCTCAGCGGGTCGACATCATCATCATCAACACTGTCTACGGTGCCGCGGTCCTCCCCGCCGTTCAGGCAGCCAAGAAGGCGAACGTCGCCCTGATCCAGGTCGGCGCACCCCTCCCCGACGAGGTTGTGTCGCAGCTTTCCGGCCAGGCGGCCGAAGACCTGTGCACCCCGCAGGAGCTCACTGCCGACGAGCTGATCAAGAAGTTCCCGAACGGGGGGACCTACGGTCTTTACACCGGCGTGCCCGGGAATGGAAGCGCTGCAGTCTGGCAGCCCTGCCTGACCAAGAAGCTGGACGCGGCTGGCTGGAAGAAGGTCATCGAAGGCTTCACCCAGTGGACCGAGCAGGGGATGGCCCAACAGGGCAATGCCCTCTTTGCGTCGGGGAAGAACCCGGACTTCGTCGCCTACGACTACACACTCCAGGCCTTCGCGGCTCCGTACCTTAAGGCTGGCAAGACACCACCGGTGCTGGGGTCCGACGCGGAGAACTACTCGTTCCTGACGATGGCGACAGACGCGAAGAAGAAGGGGATCGATATGGACGCCTACATCTCCACGGGCCGGGCCTGGTTCCCCCGAGTCGGCGTCGACTACGGGATCATGCTGAAGGCGGGCGAGAAGATCGACCCCTTCATGATGCCGACGGGCGCCGCGAGCCTGGGAGACCTGATGGCCAACTTCGACCCGGCCATGCCGGCGAACGCTCCGATTCCCACGTTCTTCACTCCCGATCAGGAGGAGTGGATCCTGTCGGCCCAGGGCTGACCTGACGTCGATCGATGCACCCGCCGGGCCCGGGGAACTCCTCCCGGGCCCGGCGGGACCGCACAGCCTCTAGGCATCGCCAGGAACCTGGCCCACCTCTAGGAAGATGACCATGGATACAAGTGAGCTGACGACCGCCGGGTCGACCCGATCGAGCACTGAGCCCGCGGCCCTGAAAGTCCTCGGGGTGACGAAGTCCTTCCCTGGCGTCCGAGCGCTGTCGTCGGTGAACTTCGACTGTCTTGCCGGCGAGGTGCACGCGCTGGTCGGCGAGAACGGCTCGGGCAAGTCGACGATGATCAAGGCCTCCTCCGGCGTGTACGACATCGACGAGGGGCAGATCCTCATCGATGGGGAGGATCTCGGCCGGGGCGGGGTGTTGCGCTCGCGCCGTCTGGGGCTGATCACGGCATACCAGGACACCTCTCTGGTCAACGAGCTCAGCGTCGAGGACAACGTGTCCCTTTCGTTCAACGCGCTGGGCGAGTCGAAGCCGACGGACCTGCTGGAGTACCTCAGCCGTTTTGACCTGCCCTTCCGCCAGTCGGACCTGGTCGCATCGCTGGGGCCAGGCGCTCGGCAGCTGCTCGAGGTCGCTCGAGCCATGGCGCACAAGCCCAAGGTCCTCATGCTCGACGAGCCCACCGCCGCGCTCGACATGCGTCTTGCCGAGAAGCTCGAGGAGATCATCAAGAGGGCTCGGGACGAAGGCACCGCCATCGTCTACGTGAGTCACCGTCTCGAGGAGGTCCGTCGCTTGGCCGACCGTCTCACGGTGATTCGCGACGGGCAGATCCAGGGCACCTACGGTGGCTCGGACTGGAAGGTCGAGGATATCGTCGAGCTGATGGTCGGCGCGCCGACCGACCTCGAGTTCCCCGATCGGACGGTTCCTTCCGACCCCGCCCCGCGCCTAGAACTGCACGGGCTCGAGGGCCAGGGGTTCGGCCCGATCTCGCTCACCGTCGGAGCTGGCGAGATCGTGGGCATCGCCGGTGCTGAGGGCAACGGACAGAGCCAGCTTCTGCGCGGGATCATCGGGATGGACGCCTCTCGCGGAAGCATCGCCGTCGATGGCCGCGAGCTCTCGCACGTCTCCCCCAACAGCGCCTTGAAGGCGGGTATCAGCTTCCAGAGCGGCGACCGGATGAAGGAGTCGGTGTTCCCGTCGGTCCCTGTGATCGACAATGCCACGAGCCAGCTCGGTGACGCGTCCGGACCGACTGGCACCTCCTTGACCCGACGCTTGCTTCCGGCCTACCGCAAGGCCAGCGAGCGCTTGAACATCGTGGCGGCCTCCCCGTACATGCCCGTCGACGGTCTTTCTGGAGGTAACCAGCAGAAGGTGGTGCTGGCCCGGCCCTGGCTCCGGGTGCCCGAGGTGCTCATCGTCGACGAGCCCACGCAGGGCGTGGATGCGCGTGCGCGCCTGGACATCTACCAGGTGCTGTCGCAAGCGGCCGAGAACGGTGTCGGGGTGCTGGTGAACTCCTCCGACTCCTCCGAGCTGGCCGGCCTCTGCGATCGGGTGTACGTCATGTCCCGCGGAGTGGTGGTCGAGGAGATCGTCAAGCCGTCGTCGGAGAGCCAGATCGTCCAGAGCTTCGTGGCTGCCACGGACGTGTCCGAGGCAGCAGTCGAGCTGCGTAAGCCTTCGGGATTTCGCCCGTGGTTCCTCCGCCTGTCCGAGCACACTCCCATCGTCGTCCTACTGATCCTCATCGGCGCGCTCGCTCTGTATACCGGGAGTCAGAACTCGGTCTTCTGGGACTCGTTCAACCTGAACAACTGGCTCTTCGCAAGCCTGCCGCTCGCCTTCGTGGCGCTGGCTCAGCAGTACAATCTCATCTCGGGCCTGTTCGACATATCCATCGGCTCCGTGATGAGTCTGACCGTGGTGATCGTGTCTTTCACGCTGCCCGAGATGACCTTGTCGCGCCTGCTCGTCACCACCGTGGCGCTCGCAGCGGCGGTTCTCCTGGTCGGTGCTTTCAACTCCCTGTTGATCGAAGCGCTGAAAGTGACTCCCATCGTCGCCACGGTGGCATCCTTGGGCGTGGTTCAAGGCGTCGCGATCTTGATGCGCCCTGAGTACGGCGGCATCATCGCGCCGGACCTCTACACCTTCTTCTCCAAGAGCGTCGGCATCATCCCCGTGTGGTTCCTGGCCGTTGCCGTCCTTGCCACTATTCTCGAGTTCTGGCTCCACAAGAGCCGGCGCGGCCTCGCCCTCCGGGCGACCGGACTGCGGTCCGAGTCGGCCCTACGTGTCGGCTGGCGAGTGGGTCGCATCCGGACCGGGGCGCTGTTCGTCTCGGTGCTGGGCGCGGTCGCGGGAGGTGTCGTCCTGGCGAGCCAGACCGGCGCGGGAGCGAACAACATCGGAGCGGGCTATGCGCTACCGGTCTTCGCCTCGGTATTCCTGGGCGGCGCGGTCATGACCGGCGGCCGAGGATCGTTCGTCGGGGCTCTGCTGGGGGCCCTGTTCCTGTCACTGATCAACAACGTGGTGCCGCTTCTGGGCATCGAGGCCTCGTGGGCTCAGATCCTCAACGGCTTGGTCCTCCTCCTGGCCATCGCCGCGTACGCATCGCTCGACAAGGCTCGTCTGCGGTCGCTGCGCAGCGTGTGACGCTGCCGCGAGTCGCCACAACCGATACCGGCCGTCCCACGCCTCGCGGCGTGGGACAGGTGTTGCGCCAGTCGTGCACGTGGCCCGACAGCACCACGGTGTCCCGTGGGCTGAGAGTGACGTCCATCTCCTCGAGGACCAGGTCGACCGTTCCGGAGACCAGGGTCAGCACGTGGCGGTTGGTGTCGCCGTGCGGGTTGGGTGTCCAGTCCCCACCGGACACGGGGTGGATGGTGAGCACACGCACCAGCGCTCCCTCCGGCGGCGGCTCGATGTCGATCTGCTCGACGGTAACGCCCGGATCGTCCACGCGGGCCGGGAGCGACCTCTGGTGCCACAGCTCCTCGACCACGTAACCCGGCAGGGGCGCAGTGCTGGCGACGTCCTGGGCGTCGGCTACCACGGCGGAACGACCCTCGGGGGTCACGCCTACGACGATGCGGCGAACCCGATCAGTAGGCACGGATACCCCTTTCCTGTGTTGCGGCGACGATGCGCTGCGGGTGAGCGGTGAGGCTCAGGGCACGAGAACGCCCTTGCCGGTGGACTGTTGGTCGAAGAGCTCATAGGCCCTCACCACGTCGTCGAGCTTCCAGTGATCGGTGAAGAGTGCGTCCACGTCGACGCCTCGCTCCACGACGAAGCGTGCACAGTGCTCCATCGCGGGAGCCGAAAGGGTCCACGAGGGGAACGCGGTGATCTGCTTGTAGAGGTGCTCGGTGAGGTCGAAGTGAATCGTCGATCCGACGCCCACCCAGCAGGCACTGCCCCAGAGGTCGAGCGCGTGCAGGGCGGCCTGTGCGGCCGAGGACGCGCCCGAGGTCTCCAGGCTCTTGGAGACGCCCCGGCCGTCGGTGAGATCCCTGATGGCGTCCGGGACGGAGTCCAGTTGGCCGGGGTTGAGGGTTCTCCAGGCTCCGAACCCCGAGGAGCGCTCCAGGCGTGCGGAGGAGATGTCCAGCGCAATGACGCGGGCACCCATCGCCGAAGCGAGCTGCGTCGCGCCGAGACCGACGGGCCCTTGGCCGAAGATGGCGATCGTGTCGTCGCCGCTGAGCTGGAGGCGCTTCAAGGCACCCCAAGCCGTGCCCGTCCCGCAGCTGATCGCCGCGGCCGCGAGGAACGAAAGCTCGTCCGGCATGGGCATGATGGTGCTCACGGGTACGCGGATGTAGTCGGAATGGGCGCCCGGTGCCGTGTTGCCCATGGCGGTCGCCCCGCGTCGGCACATCTGGGTCCATCCGGTCCGGCACTGGTCGCACTCCCCGCAGCCGAAGTAGTGGTGCACCATGACCCGTCTGTCCAGCCACCGGTCGGGCACGCCCGCTCCCACGGCCACGACGACCCCGGCGGGTTCATGGCCTCCGATCACCGGCGTTTCCCGGCGCGGACCACGGTAGGTGTGGAGGTCGGACCCGCAGGTGCCGGACGCGCGAACCGCGACCACGACCTCGCCCGATCCCGGCGTGGGGTCGGGAAAGTCGGCAAGCTCGATCTGGCGTTCGCCGTGGAATACCGCGCCGCGCATAACGGGTGCCTCCTGGAGTTTGCAAGCGGACAAGACATTGGCATTCAGTCTTAAGACTGACAATAGCCAGTACGTCAAGCCTATGAGGATGCCGTGAGGCGGTGATGGGGGAGCAGGGACGTTCAGCGGCATATTGACAGGCGCGCAGATGTCAGACAGATTAGGCGCATGGCTGACGTTGCTGCAATCGTGACTGGCGGCGGGCGTGGCCTCGGGCTCGCCATCGCCGAGGACCTCGCCCGACGTGGCGTCGGCGTGGTCGTGGCAGGGCGCACCCTGGCACAGCTGGAGGAGGCGACCGAGGCGATCAGGACCGCCGGCGGGGAGGCTATGGCCGTCCAGACCGATGTGGCCGACGCCGACTCGGTGCAGAACCTCTTCGGCGCCTGCCTGGAGCGCTTCGGGCGCCTGGACGTCCTGGTGAACAATGCAGGCGTGACCGGCCAGACCCGACTCACCGACCTGGAGGAGCCGGAGTGGGACCGGATCTTCGACATCAACGTCAAAGGCATGTTCCTCTGTAGCAGAGCGGCGGCCCGGCACTTCTCGAGCACCGGGTCAGGCAGAGCGATCAACATCGCGTCGGTCTTCGGCCTGCTGGGCCGGCCGGGTTTCACGGCCTACGGCGCGTCCAAGGGTGCGGTCATCAACTTCACGCGTGCCGCGGCAGCCGAGTGGGCGCGTTTCGGTGCGCAGGTGAACTGTGTCGCTCCCGGCTACTTCGCCACCGACATCAACGCCGAGCTCCGCGAGGACGACAAGGCCGTGGCCATGGTCACGCGTCGTATTCCGGCCAAGCGGATGGGCCGGCCCGAGGAGCTCGCCAGTCTGGTCACCTACCTGTCCCTCGATGCACCGGACTTCCTCACCGGACAGACGATCGCCATCGACGGTGGCGAGTCCACCTTCTGAGTCAGGAGCACTCGTGGCAAGAGCCGTTATCTGCGAACCCGTGCGCACTCCCGTCGGCCGCTACGGCGGCGTCTTCAAGGACATCCCGGTGGCGGACCTCGCATCAACGGTCGTGCGCGGTCTGGTGGAGAGGACCGGCGTGACGGGAGGAGACGTCGACGATGTGATCTTCGGGCAGGGCTACGCCAACGGCGAGGCCGCTGCGATCGGCCGTATCGCCGCGCTGGACGCCGGCCTCGACATCAGCGTGCCGGGACTGCAGATCGACCGACGGTGCGGTTCGGGGCTCCAAGCCGTGATCTATGCGTGCATGCAGGTCGAGACCGGTGGTTCCGAGCTCGTGCTGGCTGGTGGCGCGGAGAGTATGAGCCAGACCGAGTACTACATGCCTGCGCCTCGCTGGGCCGGCGGTCGCCTGCCGCGGCTCCTGGACCGGCTCGCCGAGCCGCGCAGCAACTCGGGAGGACGGCGGTTCCCGGTGGCCGGAGGCATGATCGAAACTGCGGAAAACCTCCGCGCCGAGTATGGCATTACCCGCCTGGAGCAGGACGAGTACGCCGTGGAGTCCCACGCGCGCGCGGTCAGGGCCATGGAGCACGGCCTCTTCGAGGCTGAGACGATTCCCGTCCCGGTGCCCGGGCGGAAGGGACAGCCTGACGTCGTCGTGACGCAGGACGAGCATCCCCGTCCAGGCACGACCGTCGACCAGCTCGCCAGACTGAAGCCGATGCTTCAACGCTCGGTCGAGGGGGCGACGGTGACGGCCGGCAACTCAAGCGGCCAGAACGACGCCGCTGCGGTCGCGATCGTCACCACTGAAGAGAAGGCCCACCAGCTGGGACTGCAGCCTGTCGGGCGCCTGGTGAGCTGGTCCGTCGCCGGTGTGGAACCACACCGCATGGGGATCGGCCCCGTCCCCGCAGCCGCGAACGCTTTGAAGCGGGCAGGGCTGGAGTGGTCGGACATCGACCTGATCGAGCTCAACGAGGCGTTCGCGGCGCAGGTGCTCGCCTGTTACCGCGCCTGGGGGTTCACCGCCACCGACCTCGAACGGGTCAACGTGAACGGCTCGGGCATCTCGCTGGGGCACCCCATCGGTGCCACCGGTGGACGCATCCTCGCCAATCTCCTCCGGGAGATGGCGCGACGAGAGGTGAGGTACGGCGTGGAGACCATGTGCATCGGCGGGGGCCAGGGACTGGCAGCCGTGTTCGAGCGAGTTGCGTGACGAGGGGGCGACCGTGACGCGAATCCTCTACCTGAGCCTCTCCAACGCTCAGTACTCGTCCAACTACTTCCCGTTCCTACGTTCCTACATCGACGCCTTCGTCGGTCCTGAGGTGGAGGTCGAGATCCGCGGTGCGCGCGTCGGGCGGATCGACAGCTTCCGCTTCTGGGAGGCTCTCGACTCGATCTCGATCCTGGACTCCGTGCTCTCGGCGGAGCATGAGGGATTCGATGCGATCGCGATCGGCAACATCCTCGACCCTGCGCTTCGCGAGGCCAGGTCCATGGTGGACGTTCCCGTCCTCGGACTCGGCGAGACATGTATGACGACGGCCTGCCTGATGGGGAGCCAGTTCGCCCTGGTGGGGGTCAACCCCTACTTCGGCGGCAGGTTCGAGGAGAACGTCGCGAAGTACGGCCTGAAGGAGCGCTTGGCAGGGATCCAGTGCATGGACCTCACGCCGCACGAGCTGGACGCCTGCTTTGCCGACGACGCCGGCCGCGCGAGAGCGCTGGAGTCGTTCCGCCGAGCTGCGCGGGTGTTGCTGGACCGCGGCGCGGAGGTGATCATCCCCGCGGGCGGCCGAATCACCGCGTTCCTGAATGCGCAGGGCGTGCGCGACGTCGATGGCGCACCGATCCTCGACGGGACGGCGACCCTTCTCGCGATGACGCTCGCGGCGGTGCGCATCCGGCAGACCTCGGGGACCTTCGTGAGCCGTCGCCGCCTGTACGCGCGAGCGCCGCAGGAGCTGATCCGCTCGGCTGCTGCAGAGTACGCGGAGAGCTACCGCATGCCGGCCCTCGGTCGGTTGGCAGAGCGACCCGCAGGCGACCCTGCGGATCGCGGCGGCGACTGAGCTTCCACATGTCGTCCCGACAGCGGGACAGCACATCCAGGAACGGGAAGGAATCATGACACAGAACACCTCGACCCGGGCGCGAACCGCACTGGTCGTCGGCGCAGGGTCCGGCATCGGTCGCGCGGTCGCACTCCTGCTCGCCGAGCGGGGGGTGCTTATCGCGGCTGCGGACCTCGACGCCGGGTCCGTGGCCACGTTGGCCACTGAGCACCAGGGGATCGTGGCCTTGGGAGACGAGTCCTGGGACGCCACCGACGCCGAGCGGTGCAACGATCTGGTGGCTGCTGCCGTGGCAAAGCTCGGCCGGCTGGACCACGTGATCACGACCGTGGGGTGGACGGCGATCACGCCGTTTCTCGACGAGTCACCTGACTACTGGCGCCGTATCGTCGACGTGAACCTTATGTCCACGATCTACGTCGCGGCCGCGGCTGGGCGGGTCATGAAGGAGGCTGGCGGAGGGAGCATCGTGCTGACCGCCTCCGAGGCGGGGCTGGTCGGCACATCGGGGGAGACCGTATACGCGGCGACCAAGGCCGGGGTCATCGCGCTCGCGAAGTCGTTGGCCCGCGAGTTCGCCCGCCACGGCATCCGGGTCAACGCCGTCGCGCCCGGTATCACCGACACGCCCTTGCTGGAGAGCCAGGGCGGCGAGTCGCTCCTGACCAGCATCGTGAAGCAGGTCCCGCTCCGGCGCGCGGGACAGCCGGAGGAGATCGCCGCGGCGATCGCGTTCTTGGCCTCGGACGAGGCGAGCTATGTGACGGGGCAGACCCTGAGCGTGGGTGGCGGGCTCACGATGAGCTCGTGACGCCCCCCGATGACGAAGTGAGTGCGGCACCGCCTTCACGCAGCGACCAAACGATAAGGAAATGGCCATGGATCTAGCAGGCAAGACCGTTGTGATCACGGGTGGCTCACGCGGCATGGGGCAGCGCCTCGCCGTCAGGCTCGGGCGAGAGCAGGCACAGGTCGTCGTGAACTACCGCCGCGACACCGAAGCAGCGACGGCCACCGTGAAGGAGGTCGAAGCGGCCGGCGGCAAGGCGGTGGCCGTCCAGGCCGACATCGCGCAGAGTGAGGATGTCGAGCGCCTCATCCTCGGATCGGTCGAGGCGTTCGGCGGCATCGACGTCGTCGTGGCCAACGCCGCAGCCAGCGCGTTCAAACCTCTGGCGGACATCCGGGCGCACCACGTGGACAAGACGATGAGCCTGACGGTCACCGGATTCCTCGACCTCGTCCGGATCGCAACGCCACATCTCGCGGGTGGCGGCCGCGTCGTCGCGGTCTCGGGCTGGGACAGCTTCCGCACACTCCCCCTGCACGGGCTCCTCGGAGCAGCCAAGGCAGCGATGGAGACCCTGGTGAAGTACTTCGCCGTGGAGCTCGGTCCGCAGGGCATCACGGCGGTCGGGATCTGCCCCGGCCCCATCGACACGGACTCCTTCCGCTTCTACGCGGGCGAGCACTGGGAGGACTACGCGCGCCAGTGGTTGTCCCAGACACCGTCGGGCGCCTATCCCACACCTGACGACGTGGCGGAGGTCATGGCTTTCCTGTGCTCCCCGCGCAGCCGGTCGGTCAATGGCCAGACCATCGTCCTCGACGGCGGGCTCTCGTTGGCGACCATGCCCATCGGCTTCGGACAGTGACATGAACATCACCGCAACGGATGAGCCGGCGCGCACGGTCGTTCAGCTCATGTCACAGATCGAACGCCGCCCGCCGCAGTCGTTGGCCGCCGAGAACGGCAGGCGGAGGCTCACCATCGGTGAGCTCCGGGACGCGTCGAGCCGGCTCGCGAACGCCTTCCGAGGGCTCGGCCTCACGCGCGGTGACCGCGTCGCCTACGTCGCGCAGAACCATGTCGAGTACCTGGTACTGGAGTTCGCCCTCCTCAAAGCGGGCCTGGTCAAGGTGCCGCTCAACTTCCGGCTGACGCCACCAGAGCTGCGGTGGTGCATGGAGCTGGCCGATGTGCGCCTGGCCGTGGCCGACTCCAGTTCGGCCGCGGCCCTCGACGAGGTGTGGGCTGAGAGCGAGCTCCTCAAGGTGGTGATCGGGGAGCGGGCGGGTTGGCACTCGTTCTCGGACCTTGTTGCGCGAGCAGCCGCGTCCAGGATGCAGTCCCCCACGAGCCCCGATGACGTGTACCACATCCGATTCAGCTCCGGCTCCACGGGAAAGCCCAAGGGAATCGCGATCTCGCACCGCGGGGCGCGGGCGGCCATGCTCGGCAACACCTGGGTGATGAGCAGCAGCGGCACGGCGGTGGCACCACGCACCCTGCAGGTCGCGCCGCTGGTGTATGCCGGGGGTTGGAGCGTGCTGCCCACGTTGCTGTGCGGAGGCACCAACGTCGTCCTCGAGCGCTTCGACGCCGACGAGACGCTCAGGACGATCTCGGAGCAGGGCATCGACTGGATGTTCGCCGTGCCGACGATGCTTCGGAGGATCAGCCAGTCCAGTGAGCTCGAATCACTGCGGACGGCACGCATCTCCTGCCTCATGCTGGCGGGCGAGCCGGCGGCCATCCCCGCTCTGGAGGTCGTCTCCCAGCACACCGATGCCCTGGTCCAGTGCTGGGGGCAGACCGAGGCGCCGGCGTCGACGACGCTCCTCACGCGCTCCGAGATGCGGTCTCCCGAGCTGTGGGGCTCCATCGGGCGAGCGGTACCAGGAGTGGAGTTCTCGTTGCTCGTCGACGGGGAAGTGCTGACCGAGCTCGACCCCGGACGTCAGGGCGAGCTGGTCATCCGCACTCCGAGCGTGACGACGCAGCTCATCGGGGCGGAGGAGGAGCGGCAGCGCCGCGTCCTTGCCGACGGATGGTGGCGCACCTCGGATCTGGGATACTTCGACGACGAGGGCCGCGTCTACCTGGTCGGTCGCGCGAGCGAGACGATCATCACCGGGGGTACCAACATCCAGCCGGTGGAGATCGAGCGTGCCTTTGAGGAGCGCGGTGACGTGCGCGAAGCCATCGTCGTCGGTGTGCCTGACGAGCAGTGGGGCGAAACCCCTGCGGCTCTGGTGAGCCTGGTCGACGTGAATCGGACCGACCCGGTCGAGATGGACACATGGCTGCGCGAGCGTCTCGCCGGCTTCAAGAGGCCGAAGCACGTCTTCATCTCCGCTCAGCCCATCCCCCGAGCCTCAGGCGAGTCCAAGGTCGCCCGGGGCGAGCTCAAGCAGACCATCCGAGGGTGGGTCGCCGACCCAACCACGGTTCCCTCTCACGTGACCAAGGTGGTGCAGCCCGGTGGATGACCTGATCATCGAACGCGACGGCGATGTCGGGATCGTTCGACTCAACCGACCCGAACGCGGCAACTCGGTGACTCCGGCGGTGGTCACCGAGCTCGGGGACGCCGTGGAGAACCTGTGCGCCGAGGAGGCGGTCGATGCGGTCGTCCTCACTGGGACGGGTTCGGTGTTCTGCGCCGGCGCCGACGTCCAGGAGATGTATGAGGTCTACCGCGCGGACGGCGCGGACGGGCTGATGGACTACCTGGCAACGATCTGGATGCCGGCCGTCCAGCGAACCGTGCGCCGGCTGTGGTCGGCGCCGAAGCCCACGGTCGCGGCGTACAACGGATCGGCCACTGCCGGTGGCCTGGACTTCGGCCTGAGCTGCGATGCGCGCGTCGCAGCCGACACGGCCCGTTTCGCGGAGAGCTACGTGAACCTCGGAATGGTGCCCGTCGCGGGTGGCGCCTACCTGCTCCCGTTCCTGGTGGGGCACCCTGTCGCGACGCGGCTGCTTGCCTCGGGAAGGTTCGTGGCAGCCGAGGAGGCTCTCCAGATCGGCCTGGTGGACGGCATCTGCGGCGTCGACGAGCTCCAAGCCGACGCGGTGGCACGCGCCGCGGAGCTCGCGAGCGGCGCCTCGGCGACCTTCGCTGCCATGAAACGGGTGAGTCGGCTGGCGAAGACCCGGGAGCTCGACGAAGCGCTCGACGCCAGTCTCGCGGCGAACATCGAGCTGATCGCTCGCGGAGACGTCCGTGAACGAACGATCGCCGTGATGGAGCGCTACAGCTCGGCCCGGACCTAGCCGCGACCGCGCCCACGGCGGTCCTCTTGGTCATCCTCGCCCCGAACCATGGAGCTGTACCGCGGTGTCTCGATCACGAACGGTCAGCAGGCGCGTGGCTGTGCGGACCGGGTTGCTGATGGCCGAACTGCCCCGTGCTGCTGCCGAGCTCGGGGTCACCGCTGCGCTCGCCCCGGCACCGGCTGCCGAGCGCAGGGGCGACGGCCATCCCGTCCTCGTCCTGCCCGGGTTCGTGCAGCACGACAGCTCGACCACCCTTCTTCGGGCCTACCTGGGCGCGCTGAACTACTCCGTCACGGGATGGCGGCTCGGCGTCAACGTAGGCTCGCGGGAGCTGGTCGTAGCTGGCCTGCGTGACGTGTCACCGGTCTCGCGGAGGGGTCGGGCCGACGCGTGACGTTGGTGGGGTGGAGCCTGGGTGGTCTCTATGCCCACGAGCTGGCCCGCCGCTTCCCGGGGTCGGTGCGTCAGGTGATCACCCTGGGCAGTCCCGTGCAGGTGGCGGGTAGGCGCGGTCGCTCCGCCTCGGAGAGCTTCGACCGACTGGCTCCCCTGCGGATCACCTCGGCCCGGCCGGTCCGTCCATGGCGGGAGGCCGGCTCGTTTCGGGTCCCGGCGACCTCGGTGTACTCGCGCGGCGACGGCCTGGTCCCGTGGCGAGCGTGTCGCCTCCCGGCGGGGAGCCGCTGCGAGAACGTCGAGGTTGTCGGCAGCCATGCGGGGCTGGGACACAACCCGATGGTGCTGCACGTCCTTGCCGACCGGTTGGCGCAGCGTGACGGCAGTTGGGAGCCGTTTAGGCCGGGCCGGCTGCTGGCGAACCGCTACCGCTAGCGGTTCGCGACCGCATCCGTCTCGTCGGCCGCCGCGCGAAGGGCCATGCTGGTCCGGTACCGCGGGTCGTGGTAGGCCTCCCACAGCCCGTCCAGGAGGGTCACGACCGTCGAGGGTGACCAGGTCGCAGTCCATTCGAACGGGCCGGCCGGATAGTTCGTGCCCAGTCGCATCGCCAGGTCGATGTCGGTGGCGCTGGCAACGCCGAGGTGCTCGGTCTCCCAGGCCTCGTTCGCGATCACCGCGAGCGTGCGGGCCACCACCAGACCCGGCAGGTCCTTGACGAGGTGCAGGCTCACCCCTCCCGCGGCGAGGAGCTGTGCGACCAGGTGGGCCAGGTCCGTGTCGGCCGACGCCGCAGCGAGGGCTGTGACGGTCCGAGGATCCAGGCACCAGTCGAGAACGACGACGGGGACGCCACTTCGACGTCTCTCCGCAGCAGCTGTCAGTCCGCTGGTCACGACAACCTCGCCCGCGCCCACGAACTCGAGGCGAGCCGGACCAGCGCCGGCGCGTCGGGAGAACTCGACACCGCAGCGTTCGAGCACGCCCTCGAGCTGAGGGTCTGCACCGTGCAGGGTCAGAGGGGGCAGGACCCGGTCGTCGTCAGGCGTCACCGGCGGAGAGAGCGGCCGTGAGGAGGTGCCTGCATAGTTGTAGAAGCCCTGCCCTGACTTACGCCCCAGGCGTCCGGCGGTCACCAACTCCTCCTGAAGCAACGACGGGGCGAAGCGGGGGTCGAAGCTGTAGGCGGTCCACACGCTTCGGGTGACTGCGGCGTTGACGTCGTTCCCGATCAGGTCCATGAGCTCGAAAGGTCCCATCCGGAAGCCCGACCCCCGCACCACCTCGTCGATGGTCTCGGGCGTGGTGGCACCTTCCTGCAGGCAGCGAAGCGCCTCTCCGTAGAAGCCGCGCGCAACCCGGTTGACGATGAAGCCAGGGGTGGAGACCGCCCTTGCCACGGTCTTGCCCCAGTTCCGGGCGAGTTCGGTCACGAGGTCGGCCACGGCGTCGTCGGTCTGCAACCCCCGTACGACCTCGACAAGCCTCATCGCCGGCACCGGGTTGAAGAAGTGCATCCCGACCGTCTGTGACGGGACCGGTAGACCCGCCGCGATCGCGGTCACCGAGAGTGACGAGGTGTTCGTCGCAAGTACGCAGGACGGTCCGAAGTGCTCGGCGGCCTGGCGCAGCACGGAGTGCTTCACGTCCAGATCTTCGAGCACCGCTTCGATCACCACGGTGTTGGGGCTCGCCGGCGCGTCGCTCACTCGTTCGAACACGTGGAGGTTGCGGCGAGCGGTCTCGGCCACGGACTCGCTCTTCTTTGCCAGACGGGAGGTGATTTCGACCACGGCTGAGGCGAGCTGGGGTGCCGCGGGGTCGACGATGCTGACCGTGTGCCCTGCGGCTACGGCGATCTGGGCGATCCCGCGGCCCATGGTCCCGGCCCCGATCACGCAGACCGGGATGGCGGTGTGTTCCATGACTACCTCCTGGGTGGGCATTCGCAGCTTCTTGCGCTGACGTGAGCCACGCCTCTTCCGATCCGTCCGGCTGTATGACAATCTACTCTATGTAAAGCACAGACGCGAAGATCATGTAACAGACTGTTCTAGCCCTTGTAAGGATCGAGTCGGTCAACGGCTGATCGAACGCAGCCGTGCTTTCCGCCCTCGGGGATCACATCAGGCAGGAGTCCAGACACATGGCGTACGAGGACATCGAGCTGGCGGTCGAGGACGGCGTGGCCGTGCTGACGATCAACCGGCCCGAGCAGGCCAACAAGTTGCGCTTCCAGACCGCCCTCGAGCTGCTCGACGCTCTTCGGGCGGTTCGCCAGGCGCCGGACATCGACGTCGCCATCATCACCGGCGCCGGTGACAAGTTCTTCTGCATCGGGGGTGAGCACGAGGAGCTGGAGAGCCTCGACTACTCCAGCGTCATGCCGGTGATCGACCTCTACGAGTTCATCGATGCCATGCCCAAGCCCGTGATTGCTGCGGTCAACGGGTTCGCGGTCGGGGGAGGCAACGTCCTCCAGGTGGTCTGCGACCTCTCCATCGCGTCGTCGAAGGCGGTCTTCCGGCAGGTCGGGCCGATGGTTGGCAGCTTCGATGCAGGGTTCGGCACCTGGTACCTCGAGGAGTCCATCGGGCGGCGGCGCGCCAAGGAGATGTGGTATCTCAACAGGAAGTACCCGGCAGCTGAGGCCCTCGCGATGGGCCTGGTGAACGAGGTGGTCGAGGACCGACCGGTGCTCGAGCGAGCGATCGAGGTCGCGCACGATCTCCGCCAGCGCGGTCCCTTCGCCCTGGCCGCTCTCAAAACCGCGTTCTCGAGCCGCCACACCGGGGTCGTGGGTCAGGCTCGTCTGGCGCACGACCTCCTTCTCACCGCCTATCGAGGGACCCAGGAGGCCGCGGAGATGTCGCAGTCCTTCGAGGAGCGTCGCGCTCCCCGTCGCGAGCGGTTCAACCGATGATCACGGACCCCGACCTCCACAGCTTCGTCGCGTCGCTGTCGCTGCGGCTCAGGGCGGTCCGCTCAGACGTCGCGGAACACTCCGGTGTCGACGCGCGGCAGGTCGTTGATGACCTGGGTCAGCTCGGAGTGCTCGACCTCGCGCGCGACACCGCGGACCTGCCTAACGCGCTGCAATGGCTGTCAGCGGTCGTGCGCGTGTGCTCCAGTTTCTCGCCCTCGGTGGGGTTCGCCCTGGCGAGCCAGTATGCGGCGCAGCGGGTCGACGGTGCCGCAGACGCCGCGATCACCGCCTGCTGTGTGGGTGCGGGGGGCATGGGACCGAGGCAGGCGACTGTTCCGACCCTCCTTGCCCCGGACGCGGTCGTGATGCTCGAGCGGGACGGCGCTGGGCGGATCGTGCTGTGGCACGCGGTGGAGCTCGAACCTTTCTCGGACCGGACCGGTCTTAAGCAGGCTGAGCTGAGGACGATCAGCAGCGGCGCGACGCAGGATGTCTCACGGGAGCTGACCGCCGACCAGACCCGCGCCGCGGTCTTCGAGTTCGACCTGCTCAGCGCGTCGGTGGCCCTCGGCTTGTTGGATCGGACGGTGGCCGCTGCTGAGGAGTATGCGATCGAACGTCGTCAGTTCGGCCAGCCGATCGCGCGCTTCACCGGGCTCGCCGCCATCGTCGTCGGCATTCGGCTGAAAGCGCGGACCGTGGAGAGCCTAGTAGCGGACACCCTGGACCGCGGTGAGGACAGCGGTGAACTGGCCGCGGTGGCGGGCCGCGCGGCTGTTGAGGCCTGCCTGGACGCGATCCAGGTACACGGCGGCTACGGGTATATCGACGAGTACCCGGTGTCGACGCTGCTGCGCGACGCGGTGAGCCTCCGTGCCCGGGGCGGGGGGCGGAGGTCCGCGGTCGCGGCCGTCGCGGCCGCGCGCTTGGTGTCGACGTGACAGCACCGGTGGGTGAGGATCGATGACGAGCGCGGCGCCCGAGGAATCTCCGGTCGGCTGGCAGGCGCGCCAGGTGACGCGTCCGCGCGCGCAGGTCGAGGAGCAGCTTCGGGAGGCCATCCTCCGCGGCACGTTCGCACAGGGGGAACGGCTCCCCCCGGAGACCCAACTCGCCCAGCAGTTCGGCATCAGCCGGCCAACCCTGCGCGAGGCCCTCAGCGCCCTCGCGCGGGTGGGGCTCATCCGTCGTGTCCCTGGTGTGGCTGGTGGCAACTTCGTCAACAGCGTCACGCCAGACTCCCTCAGCACGATGCTCAGCGAGTCGATGACCACCATCCTCCGCCTCGGGGCGCTGGACGTGGAGGAGATCACGGAGGTGCGACGCTTCCTCGAGATCCCCGCCGCGCGATCCGCCGCGACGCACCGGTCGCCCGCGGAGATCGAGGAGCTCCGCATGATCGTCGATGCCCAACGTCGGACCACGATCGACGACGTGAAGGTGGCCGGCTACGACTTTGCTTTCCACTCGCTCGTCGCGCAGGCCTCCGGCAATCGGCTGTTGGCAGCGTTCGTCTCAGCCGTGCACACGGCAGCCACTCCCGTGTCCTACCTCGACATCACGCCCGAGGTCGGCAAGGCGACCGTGCGACAGCACCTCTCGATCCTGGCGGCCGTAGAGAGCGGTGACCAGGACATGGCTGCGCGCGCCATGTCCGAGCACCTGGAGTACGTCCTTCGCCACTCATTCGATCCAAGCCGCATGGAGGCACCATGACCGCGCACCAGGGGCCGCTGCACGGCGTCACCGTTGTGGATATCTCGTCGTCGTACGCTGCGCCCACGACATCGATGTACCTCGGCGACATGGGGGCCGACGTCATGAAGATCGAGCCGCCGAGGGGCGACGACGCCCGCGGCTGGGGACCGCCCTTCGTCAACGGTGAAGCGGCATGGTTTCTCTCGGTGAGCCGGAACAAGCGCAGCCTCTGCCTCGACATCCGCTCCGAGCGTGGACGGGAGGTGCTCTACCGCCTGCTGAAGACCGCGGACGTCTTCATCGAGAACCTGAACCCGTCTAAGCTCGAGGCGCACGGGCTGGGCCTGGCCGACCTGCGGGCCCGCTTCCCGCACCTGGTCATCTGCGGTCTCTCCGGCTTCGGTCTCGACGGGCCCGACGCGGCACTTCCTGGCTATGACCTGATCGCCCAAGCGCGCTCCGGCCTGATGAGCGTGACCGGAGTCGACGGGGTGCCGCAGCGGGTCAGTACGGCACTCTCGGACGTCGCCGCCGGGACCGTCGCAGCCTTCGCCGTGGCAGCGGCCCTGGTTCGACAGCGCACGACCGGGCAGGGGGAGATCGTGGACATCTCGCTGCTGGAGGCCGATCTGGCCTTCATGTCACCTCGCATCGCCAGCTTCCTCGCCGGTGCCGAGGAGCCGCGACCGTGTGGGGGGATGGATTCGGTCATCGCCGTCTACCAGTCGTTCGCCACCACCGACCGGGCCATCGTCGTCGCCTGCGGCAACGACCGGCTGTGGCAGAGAGCCTGCCGCGCGTTGGGGCTCGACGAGCTTGCTGAGGACGCGACGCTGGCCACCAACGCCCAGCGGAGCAGCAGGCGCGAGGAGGTCGTCGACGCCTTCTCGGACGTGCTCGCCTCGATGACATCGGAGAAGGCGTTGCAGGTGCTGCAGGAGGCAGGGGTGCCGTGCGCGCTGATCAACCACCTCTCAGAAGTCGTGTCCGATCCACAAGTGGTCGCTCGACAGGCGATCGTCGAGCAGCGCCATCCCGTGGCTGGTTCCTTCCGCAGTGTTGCAGCGCCCTGGAGACTAGGTTCCGAGGACTCGCGTACTCCGACACTGAGGCCCCCCTTGTTGGGGGAACACGGTGCCGAGATCCTGTCGGTCGCCGGATACGACCGAGCCGCCGTGACAGAGCTCCAGGAAGCGGGTGTCGTATGGATTCCCTGATCGAGACCACCGACGCTGGCAGGGTGCGGACCCTCATCCTGAACCGACCTCGGCAGCTCAACGCGCTGAACAGTCACGTGCTCGAACAGCTGGTGACCCAGGTCGAGCTCGCCGCCCGAGATCGATCCGTGGGTTGCGTCGTCATCACGGGATCGGGCGACCGAGCCTTCAGCGCCGGCGCTGACCTGGAGGAGATCCGGGGCCTCACGGCCGCACAGGCTCATGCCTTCCTCCAGGCCGGGCACCGCGCCATGTCGAGCATCGAATCGTCGCCTGTCCCCGTGATCGCGCAGGTCGACGGGTTCGCTCTCGGCGGAGGCTTCGAGCTGATGCTGGCGTGTCATCTGGTGATCGCCTCCGACCGCAGTCAGTTCGGGCTTCCCGAGGCGCGCATCGGCTGCATACCCGGTTTCGGAGGCACACAACGGCTGGCCCTGAGCGTCGGGAAGGCGGCAGCGCTCCACCTCATGCTCACCGGCACACGCGTCGATGCGTCACGAGCCTGGGAGATCGGACTGCTCTCGGTGCCGCCGGTGCCCCACACCGACCTGGAGCAGGTGGTGGTTGAGACCGCCACCCTGATCGCCGGGGGAAGCAGGACCGGCCTCGCGACTCTCCTGGAGGCGGCCCGGGCTGGGGCCGGTGCGCCGGCGCTGGAACACGAGGCGGCACTGGCAGCGCTCGCGATCGCTTCCCAGGATGGCCAGGAGGGGATCGCGGCGTTCGCCGAACGGCGGCCCCCCGTCTTCAACAAGGAGGAATGCAGTGACTCCGCGAGGTGAAGGTATGCGCGAGGAGAAGGACGACGTCGCAGTCGCCAGGGTCGAGAAGATCGTGGCCGAGGTGGTGGCACCGCGCGCGGAGGCGACGGATCGGGACGGGTCCTTCCCTGGAGACCAGCTGGCCGCTCTCGCAGACGCGGGAGTGGGCGTGCTGCTCATGCCCGAAGCTCTGGGTGGATGCGGAAGCTCGACCGCAGCGTACGCAGCGTCCATGGAGATCATCTCCGCTGCCTGCGGATCGACGTCGACGGTCTACATGACCCAGTTGCACTGCGCCCACCCGATCCACGTCCAGGGGCGTCCGGACCAGTACGAGGCCTGGATCCCGAGGCTGTGCGCTGGCGAGGCCGTCGGGGCGATCGCCCTGACCGAACCGGAGGCCGGATCCGACGCCGCGTCGATGCGCACGACCGCTCGTCTGGAGGGCGACGAGTACGTCCTCAACGGCGAGAAGACGTTCATCTCGAACGGAGACGTCGCCGACGTCATCGTCCTGTTCGCCACCGTGGATCCCAAGCGGGGCAGAAAAGGAATCACCGCCTTCCTGCTCGAAACCGCCGGCCTGGCCGGCTTCACAGCCGGCGCGCCGATGAAGAAGCTGGGCCAGAAGGGAGCCTCGACGGTCACCCTGGCCTTCGATGAGTGCCGCATCCCCGTCGCCGCCAGGCTGGGCGGTGAGGGCGAGGGGTTCCCGCTGCTGCTGCGCTCGGTCACCAAGTCGCGCATCAGTGCCGCGGCTCAGGGCGTCGGGTTCGCGCAGGGAGCCTTCGACGCCACAGTCCAGTACTGCGCCGATCGGGGACTCCTCTCATCTGGTTCCCGGGACGCGCAGGACCTGCAGTTCGAGCTGGCGCGGCTTCGCGCCGAGATCACCGCCGCACGAGCCATGCTGCGCGAGGTGTGCCACCTGGTGGACGCGAGCGCGGAGGAGCCCCTCGCGGAGGTCTCGATGGCCAAGCTGCACTGCACGGCGCTCGGGGTCTCGGTCAGTGCCGCTTGTGTCGAGCTGCTCGGTGAGGACGGCGATCGTCGCGGCCTCGGGGTCGAGCGGCGGCTGCGGGACGCCAAGATCGCCGAGATCTACGACGGCACTAACCAGGTCCAGAGCATGCTGGTGGCGCGAGACATCGCCATGAGAGCTGCGCGCATCGTTGAGCGGTGAGTGCCCGTCAGTCCGAGTGGACCGGCCCACTGGAGTAGCGGAGCACGTAGTCGAGGTGTGTCGCCATCGCATCGCGCGCCACCTCGGCCTCGCCCTTCTCGATGGCTGCCAGGATGTCCATGTGCTGCTTGACCGTCCTCCGCGCGACTTCCTTGGTCACCGTGAGGTACTGGGCAGGGTGAGTGGAGTCGTGCACGCTTGCGATGAAAGCGGCCAGCAGCCTGTTGCCGGAGGCCTGCCCGATCGTGGTGTGGAAGGCAAGGTCGTAGGAGGGGATGTCCGGATCGTTGATGCTGGTCTCACGCTGCTGTTTCACGATGGCGCGCAGCGCTTCGAGGTGTGAGTCGTCGCGGTTCCGGGCGGCCCATTCTGCCGCCGGCACCTCGAGCACCCGGCGGACCGAGGTGAGCTCGTCCACGTCGAGCGCGCCGAGGCGGAGGATGGTGTCCATCGACTCGCTCAACATCTGCCCGAGCGAGTGAGGCGTGACGATGTTGACGAAGCTGCCCCCCGCCACACCGGGGATCTTGCGGATGAGGCCGCCCGTCACCAGAGCGCCCAGCGCCTCGCGGACCGTGGGTCGGCTGACGCCGAACTGCGCCGCCAGTTCCGTCTCGGGAGGCAGCTTCTCACCCTGCGCGAACTGGCCGCTGAGGATTGCCTCGCGGATCTGGTGCTCGACCTGGTCACGGGGCCGGGTGACTTGCCGGGCGCGGAACTTGCGGTCGTCCTGGTCGGTCGTCACGGTGCTCTCCAGTCCGTTGCCTCCACGCCGCTTCGAAGAAGCGGTCTCCTGGGAGGGGTCTTGCGGGGTCGTTCAACTGTCGTACAGATAAAAGTATGGCGCATAACCCCTCACGCAGGGTGAGTGGGTGGTCTATCTTGATGGGTTTTTGTCACGGCACGTCTCATGAGTGCGTCGCTCCACGCGAGGTCAGACTCGTGAGCCGACCGGCACGTCCGGCCGGGGGCCGATCCATGCGTCGATCAGGACAGGAGGCCGCAGCGTAGGTTGGCGACATGCTGTAACTGTCGGTCAATTAACAAGAGTGATAACATCCCGACAGCGGCTCAACGGGAGCCCGCCTGGAGGTGACTATGCTCATCGGGGTCGTCAAGGAAGCCAGGGCAGGGGAGACACGGGTCGCCGCGACCCCTGCGACGGTGGTGCAGCTGCTGAAGCTGGGCTACGAGGTCGTCGTGGACACCGACGCGGGGGCGGCGTCGAGCTTCCCTGACGAGGCGTATGTCGAGGCGGGCGCGCGGGTGGGCGACGCGTTCGAGGGCGACATCGTGTTCGGGGTCAACGCCCCGTCCCGCGCCCAGCTCGACGCGCTGCGGCCGCACGCGATGCTGGTGAGCCTGCTGAGCCCGGCCTTGGACCCCGTGCTGGTGGAGGATCTGGCGCGGCGCCCGATCACGGCGCTGGCGATGGACGCGGTGCCGCGGATCAGTCGTGCGCAGTCGCTCGACGTGCTGTCGAGCATGGCGAACATCGCGGGCTACCGGGCGGTGGTGGAGGCGGCGCACGAGTTCGGTCGGTTCTTCACCGGCCAGGTGACCGCGGCGGGCAAGGTGCCGCCGGCGAAGGTGCTGGTCGTGGGCGCCGGGGTGGCGGGTCTGGCGGCGATCGGCGCGGCGGGCAGCCTCGGTGCGATCGTGCGGGCCACCGACCCGCGGCCCGAGGTCGCCGACCAGGTGCGCTCGCTGGGGGGTGAGTACCTCTCGATCGTGACCGAGGACGTGGAGGTCTCCGCCACCGGCTACGCCAAGGAGATGGGCGAGGACTACAAGGCGCTGGAGGCGCAGCTCTACGCCGACCAGGCCGCCGACGTCGACATCATCATCACCACCGCGCTGATCCCGGGGCGTCCCGCGCCGCGGATCATCACCGCCGACATGGTCGCCTCGATGAAGTCGGGCAGCGTGATCGTCGACATGGCCGCGGCCAACGGCGGCAACGTGGAGGGCACGGTCGCCGGCCGAGCGGTGACGACCGCGAACGGCGTGACGATCCTGGGCTACACCGACCTCCCCGGGCGGCTGGCGGCGCAGGCCTCGCAGCTCTACGGCACCAACCTGGTCAACCTGATGAAGCTGATGACCCCGGGCAAGGACGGCCAGCTGGTGCTGGACTTCGACGACGTCGTGGTCCGGTCCATCACGGTGGTCCACGACGGGGAGCTGACCTGGCCCCCGCCGCCGGTGCAGGTCAGCGCCGCCCCGGCTGCGGCACCGGCACCGGCACCGGTCGTCGCGGTCAAGGAGCCGCGGACCCCGGCGCAGGTGCAGGCCCGCCGGTTCGCGGTCGTCGGGATCGCCGCGACGGTGCTGTTCGTGCTGGGGGCGCTGTCGCCCTCGGCGCTGCTGGGCCACCTGACCGTCTTCGCGCTGGCGATCGTGATCGGCTACTACGTGATCGGGCACGTGCACCACGCGTTGCACACCCCGCTGATGAGCGTCACGAACGCGATCTCGGGCATCATCGTGGTCGGCGCGCTGCTGCAGATCGGCCAGGGGCAGGCCGCGGTGACCGCGATCGCCACGGTCGCGATCCTGCTGGCCTCCATCAACGTCTTCGGGGGCTTCGCGGTCACGCGCCGCATGCTCGCGATGTTCTCCCGGTCCTGAGCCGGCCGCTCAACGAGACCGAAACGAGAGTCGATCATGTCTGACCTGATCACCATGGAGACCGCCGCGCAGTCGGCCTACATCGTCGCGGCCCTGCTGTTCATCCTGGCGCTGGCCGGGCTGTCCAAGCACGAGACCGCCCGCCAGGGCAACGCCTTCGGGATGGCCGGCATGGCGGTGGCGCTGGTGGCCACCATCGGCCTGGCCATCGACCGGGACATCTCCGGTGTGGGCTTGGGCCTGCTGATCGCCGCGATGGTGATCGGCGGGGCGATCGGCCTGCAGCGCGCCCGGGTGGTCGAGATGACCGGCATGCCCGAGCTGATCGCGCTGCTGCACTCGTTCGTGGGTCTGGCCGCGGTGCTGGTCGGCTGGAACGGCTACCTCGCGGTGGAGCACGACCCCGAGGGGTTCGAGGCGCTGGCGCTGGACGCGATGGGCACCCTCGGCATCCACCACGCCGAGGTCTTCATCGGTGTCTTCATCGGTGGCGTCACGTTCACCGGCTCGATCGTGGCCAACCTCAAGCTGTCGGCGCGGATCAAGTCCGCGCCCCTGATGCTGCCGGGCAAGAACCTGATCAACCTCGGCTCGCTGGTCGCGTTCGCCGGCCTGACCACCTGGTTCGTCATCGACCCCACCCTGATCGCGCTGGTGCTGGTCACCCTGGTCGCGCTCGGGCTGGGCTGGCACCTGGTCGCCTCGATCGGCGGCGGGGACATGCCGGTCGTGGTCTCCATGCTGAACAGCTACTCCGGCTGGGCCGCCGCGGCCTCGGGCTTCCTGCTCGAGAACGACCTGCTGATCGTGACCGGTGCGCTGGTGGGCTCCTCGGGTGCCTACCTGTCCTACATCATGTGCAAGGCGATGAACCGCTCGTTCATCTCGGTCATCGCCGGCGGCTTCGGGATCGAGGCCGGACCGGCGCAGGACAAGGACTACGGCGAGCACCGCGAGATCAACGCCGAGGGCGCCGCGGAGCTGCTCTCCTCGGCGCGGTCGGTGATCATCACCCCCGGCTACGGGATGGCGGTCGCCCAGGCCCAGTACGGCGTGGCCGAGCTGACCCGCAAGCTCCGCGAGCGGGGCGTCGAGGTGCGCTTCGGCATCCACCCCGTCGCCGGCCGGCTCCCGGGGCACATGAACGTGCTGCTCGCCGAGGCCAAGGTGCCCTACGACATCGTCCTGGAGATGGACGAGATCAACGAGGACTTCGCCGACACCTCGGTGGTGCTGGTCATCGGCGCCAACGACACCGTCAACCCCGCTGCCACCGAGGACCCCACCTCCCCGATCGCCGGCATGCCGGTGCTGACGGTGTGGGAGGCCGAGAACGTCATCGTCTTCAAGCGGTCCATGGCCACCGGGTACGCCGGCGTCCAGAACCCGCTGTTCTTCCGCGAGAACAGCCAGATGCTCTTCGGGGACGCCAAGGAGCGCGTCGAGGACATCCTCCGGGCCCTCTAGACCTCGACCGCGCCCTCCGCGTCGGCGCGCGCAACCTGCCAGACCGTCAGTCCCGGCCCCGCGACGTCCATCGGACAAACAACACGCACCAACATTGACGAGCATTATATTGTCCGACTATTCTTCGCCCATGCCTGGCACTCGCTCTGATGAATTCCTCATTCGGCGGATGACGGTGGACGACGTGGCCGCCTTCGCCGACTTCGTCGCGCAGGTGCCCGAGGGGGAGCGCCGGTTCCTGAAGGACGATCTCGCCGGCAGGGCCGACGCGGACCAGGCTCCCGGTGTCGTCGCCCGGGAGAAGTGGGCGCGCCGTCTGCTCGCCGTCGATGGCCAGGGTCACGTGGCCGGGTTCGCCGGCGCGTTCCCCGGTGGGGGGTGGTCCTCCCACGTCGCCGAGCTGCGGGTCCTGGTCTCGGAGCACTTCCGTCGTCGCGGAGTCGGGCGGGCGCTGGCGCGCGCCGCTCTCGTGGAGGCACTGGACATGGGGTGCACACATGCCTACGTCGAGGTCATCTCCGAGCAGGAGGCGCTGGTCGGCATGTTCCAGGACCTCGGCTTCGAACCGGAGGCCCTCCTCGCCGACTTCGTTCGCGATGCTGGCGGCGACCTCCACGACCTCATGCTCCTGACGCATCGCGCGGAGGAGCAGTGGGGGCGTAACCAGGTACTCGGGCTAGGAGAGGTCGTCGGATGAGCTCGGAGCGGGACGTGGTGACGGAGCGGTTCATCGAGGTCGGCGGGCGCAGTCTCCGGGTCCGCGCCCATGGCCAGGGGCCCCCGGTGCTGCTCATCAATGGGCTTGGGGCGAACGTGGCGACGTGGACCCCCTTGATCCACCAGCTGGCGGGCTTCCAGGTGATCGCGTTCGACGCGCCTGGGGTGGGCCGCTCGGACTCTCCCCGGGCCCCGTACGCCATCTCGCATCTGGTGAACGTCGCGGGCCAGGTGCTCGACGAGTTCGGGCTCGACCAGGCCGACGTGCTCGGCTACTCCTTGGGGGGCTCGGTCGCCCAGCAGCTGGCGATGCAGCATCCCGATCGGGTTCGGCGACTGGCGCTGGCAAGCGCATCGTGCGGTACCGGTGGAGTGCCGGGCGCACTGCGGGCGTTGCTCGCCGTCAGCGTCCCTGCCCGTCACTACGCGAAGTCGGGCTACAACGTGACGATGAGGATGATCGACCTGGCGCCGGAGGAGAAGAAGAGCGCCATGCTGGGACAGCAGAGCTCCTACCATCAGGAGGCGCTGCCTTCCCCACTGGGTTACATGCTCCAGATGGGTGCTTTCACGACGTTCAACAGCCTGCCGTGGCTGCATCGGATCGAGCAGCCGACACTCGTGCTGTCGGGGTCGGAGGACCGCCTCATGCCGATGGCGAACTCTGCCATCCTGGCGGCGTACCTGCCCGAAGCGCGACTGCGGGTCTTCGAGGGCTGGGGTCATTACCTCCTGCACGACCCGGCGTCAGGGGCAGGCGCTGCCGTCGCGGAGTACTTCCGCGCGGCGAGCCCGGATCGCTCGAGGGCATGGCGGGATGGCCGCGTGGTCAGGCCCGACGACATGGCGGACTACATCCGAATGGCACCGAAGAGTGCTCATTTCGGCTACGTCACGGGGGGATGGGTGCGGCGCCGCTTCCCCCTTCAGAGCGGGAAGGACTGAGGTGGCACCCGCCGGTTCGCCAGCCTGGCGACGTGCCTTCGACGGGGTGGAGCGACGGATCGGCCCGCCGCTCGCCTCCGCCACGAGCTCCTCGGACTTCCAGGTGGCTACGAAGAGGCTTCGCGGGGCAACCAGCGCGGTGCTGCGACCAGTGAGCGGTGTCATTTCGCGGGGCCTGCACCTGGCAGGGCTGCCGTCCCGTGCGGACATGAGGGACGTCAAGCGACAGCTCGGTGAGGTGCAGCGCGAGGTGCTCGCACTGCACCGCGAGCTCCAGCGCCCCGATCCCAGCACCCTGCGCGATCATGAGTCCGGCTCCGTGGCCTCCTCAGAGGGGGCGGAGTGAGCCCGTCGATTCCGGGCATGGATGCGGCTCGCGGCATCCGGCGCGAGGTCGCGCGGACCCAGCTTCGAGCCCGCAACGGAATCGGGCTCATCGCGCGGCGTCCACCTCCTGGCATCAGCCTGACCCCCAAGGACGAGGTGTGGTCCTTGGGGAAGGCGCGTCTGTGGCGCTACCACAGTCCCCGGGTGCGCCAAGGGCCCCCGGTGCTCCTCTTCCTGGGGCTGGTGGGCGACTCGGCGATCTTCGACCTGCATCCGGGCAACTCGTGGGCCGAGCTCCTGGTGAACGAGGGCTTCGACGTCTTCCTCTTCGATTGGGGCAGACCGGAGGCAGCCGAGGGCGACCACAGCCTGGAGACCTACCTGGACGGCTACTTCGTGCCGGCGTTCGAAGCGGTGCGCCGCATCGCCGGGTCGGAGGAGGTGGCCTTCGGTGCCTACTGCATGGGCGCGATGATGGCGCTGCTCCTGTTGGGATCGCGACGGGACGTCTCGGCCAGCAGTCTGGTCCTCTTCACGCCTCCGTGCGACTTCGAGCACATCCCGGACTTCATCCACGTCTACCGCGACGGGCGTATTAGGCCATCGGACGCCATCGACGAGGCGACCGGGCTCGTCCCTGCGAGCGCCGTCCGGTCGATGTTCCGGTCGCTCCAGCCCACCTCTGGCGTTGTTCAGTACGTCACCCTCTGGGAGAACCTCTGGCAGGACGACTACGTCGAGGCCCACCGGGCCGTAAACCACTGGGCCTGGGACCACCGCGCGATGGCGGGTCCGGCGTTCACGCAGCTGATCGAGGACTACGTGCAAGGCAACAAGCTGGCGAACGGGTCGGCCCGCCTGGCCGGCCGCCCCGTCTCGCTGCAGACGATTACGGCACCGGTGCTGATCGTCGTCGCCGAGCGCGACGAGTTCGTCCCGGTGGAGAGCTCCGAGGCGATCGAGAAGCTCGTGGGTTCCGAGGACATCGAGATCCTGCGGGTGCGAGGCGGCCACGCCGGGGCCCTGATGGGCACGGCGGCACGCCGCGTCACGATGCCGGGGGTCGTGGACTGGCTCAAACGACACTCTGTCCCCAGCGAGACGTGAGAAGAGAGTAGGGAGGAACCGATGGCCGAGACCGCCGTCGAAGGAGCAAGGGCCCCATCGTCGATCGATGACTCGTTGTACGGCTCGTTCGAGCGCGTCCATGCCGCGTGCGAACCCACCCGGCGGGCACTGGCGGGCCTCCGCAACGCCGACGAGTGGGTGGAGCTGACATATGACGAGCTGATGGACGAGGTCGTCCGCGTGAGCACGAGCCTGTCCGCCCTGGGCCTGGAGCCGGGGGACGTGCTGTGCCTCCAACTGCCGAACTGGACCGAGGCCGTCATCTACACCTACGCCGCCTCACGGTTGGGGGTGGTCGTGTGCCCGATCACCACGATCTACCGCCAGAGGGAGCTGCGCTTCATCCTCGAGCGCACGCGATGCAAGGTGCTCGTCTGCCCGTCGACCTATCGCGGTTTCGACTACGCTGCCATGACTCGCGAGATCTCGGAGGAGCTGACCGACCTCCGTCACGTGGTCTGCGTGGGCGCTTCCGACACCGTTGGGGTCCTGTCGAGCGAGGCTCTGCGCTGGCCGGAGGGGCCTGCCGCACCCTCAACGCCGGTCTCGATGGAGGATCTGGCCGTGCTGGCCTTCACCTCGGGCACCACGGGGGAGTCCAAAGGGGTGATGCACTCGCATGCGTCTATGCATGCGGCGATCGACGACTTCGTGAGCCACGCCGGCTTCGGGCGAGGGCTCACCTCCTTGGTCATGTCGCCGTTCGGGCACCTGACCGGCTTCACCTGGGGGATCCTGATGCCCTTGCGAGGAGCGGGGAACGTGGTCCTGCTGGAGTCCTGGGACCCTCAACGGGCGTTGGATCTCGTCGCCCAGTACTCGGTAACGTTCACCATGGGGGCGACTCCGTTCCTGACAGACCTGCTCGATCTTGCTGCCCGCCGACCTGGCACGCGCTTCCCCGACGTGTTCGTGTGCGCAGGCGCTCCGATCCCGCCGATCCTCATCGAGCGAGCCGTCTCGCGACACAACTCCCGCGTTGTCTCGGGCTGGGGCATGAGCGAGTACCCGATCGGAACCTCGACCGCCGTGAGCGACGACCCCCTGCTCGCCAGCACGACCGACGGCCGTCCCGCAGGCCGGGCCGAGGTGCTGATCCTCGGGGAGGACGGCACTCCGGTCGACGTGGGTGGCGAAGGAGACGTGGTTATCCGCGGGCCGGGTCTCTTCCGCGGCTATTACAAACGCCCCGACCTCGACGCCGAAGCCTTCACGGCACGTGGTTTCCTCAAGACCGGTGACCGTGCCCGGCTGCAAGACCGCGCTGGTCACCTCCGGATCTCGGGACGCACCAAGGACATCATCATCCGGGGAGGGGAGAACATCCCCGTGGTGGAGGTCGAGAACCTCCTGCTCACCCATCCAGCGGTGAAGGAGGTCGCGCTGATCCCGATTCCGCACGAGCGCCTCGGCGAGACAGCCTGCGCCTGCATCGTCCACCAGGCCGACGTCACCGAGCACTTGTCCGTCCAGGCCATCGGTCGCTTCCTGGACGAGAAGGGCGTCGCCAAGCAGTTCTGGCCCGAGGCAGTGCGCATCATGACGGAGTTGCCGCGCACCCCCAGCGGCAAGATCCAGAAGTTCGTCCTGCGGGATCGGCTGGTCGAGACGCCGTCGGGAGCCAGGTGACCACGGCCCCGACCACGCGGCGGGACTGAGGCGGCCGCACCCCAGGGAGCGGCGGGGGGCGCACCCTCAGTCAGCCAGGAACTCGCAGATGCGCCGGCCCAGAGCTGCGGGCCGGGTGTACAGGTAGAGGTGACCTCCACCGTCGACGGCATGGAGGGTGGCGCTCGGCATCAGGCGCTGCATCAGGCGCGCGTTGGTGAAAGGGATGACGGGGTCGTCGTTCGCGTGGAGGATCAACGTCGGCTGCCGCACGCTGTGCAGCCAGGGCACACTCGTCCATCCCATCGAGGCCCAGAGCTGCCGGTGGTAGGTGGCGCGGTCGACGGGCCACAGCAGGTCGAGTTCGTGGATCAGGGAGGGGTTCCGCAGGAAGTCGCCGGCATAGAGGTGCCGGTTGAGCTGCGCGGCCCTCTTCGACGACCGCTTGGGGCTCACCAGCGCCCACGTCGAGCGAGGCCGGGCAGGAACTGAGACGAAGCCCGGTGTCGTGCTCGCGAGCACGAGCCGCCGCACCCGACCAGGATGGTTGTGGACCAGCTGCTGTGCAGCCATGCCTCCCCAGGACAGTCCGAGCAGATCGACCCGGTCGAGGCCCAGCTCGTCCAGCATCGTGGCGACGCGCGAGGCGAAGGTCCGGATAGAGGGGCGGTACAGACCGAGCTGGGGTGGCGCCACGTCGAACGTGAGCGACGTCCGCCCCAGGTGCTGCCTCAGCCCATCGAACCTGCCGTACGCGGAGCCGACGCCGTTGAGCATGAGAAGCGGGATGACGGAGCCGGGTTCGGACCGGATCGACACAGTGAAGTGGCGCGTCTCGCGTTGCTCCCAGGACTCCTGCGCGATCCGCGGCGCTCGGTCGTGCCACGGTGCGCTTGCAGTGGACAACGGAGACTCCCCCCGAACCTTGGCACCGCTCGGCGCGAGCGGCGTGGCCAAGGCTACAAGGAGATCGAGGTCGGGTGAAGCGATGAGGGCGGTCCCGCGACCGTGCGCGTTGGCGCCAGTGACGGCGAACGGTGACTCAGTCCAGCTCGTCGCGGACCCACTCAAGAGTCGCGACCGTGGGCGCGAGACCGAGGCTCGTGCCCAACAGGAGGATGACGAGCTGTTCGAGGTCCTTCTTGGAGGCACCGAGGGCATGGGCACGGTTGACGTGGATCCGGAACGCGTCCTGGTTGCCCGCCGTGGCGAAGCCGGCCAGCATGATGAACTCCCGGGTCGTCTCGTCCAGGGCCGAGTGGCCGTCGGCTGCCGAACGCAGTGCTCGAAACGCTGCGGCAACCTCCGGCGCCGTCTCCTGCAGCTTCTGGGAGTTCGTAACGATCGGTCCGTGTTTGCTGAGGGGGTACATGCTCGCTCCGTGTCCGTGTCGGTGTCGGTGTCGGTGTCGGGGTCCAGGGATAGCGATCAGGTCGGGAGCGGGCTCAACCGCGCGAACGGTGCCAGTCGATCACGGCCTGCAATCCTTGATCCAAGGTCGTCTGTGGCGCGAACCCCAACACGGCCTTCATGCGGTCCTGGCTCACCCGCTGGTACCGCGTCCGTTCTTCCGTCCACTCGATCAGGGCGGGATCGCACCCGTAGAGCTCCGCGGCGCGGGTGCACAGCTGCTCCGTCGTCACTGGCTCGCCCACCACGTTGACGGCCACGCCGGTCGTCTCGGCGGCGAGTGCTGATCTCAGCGCGACCGCGACGTCGTCCACGAAGATGAAGGAGTGGATGGCATCCTTCGCCCAGGTGATCACCGGCTTCTCGCCGCGGTCGAACGCCTCCAGGATGCTGAGCGTCATCGCGCCATTGGATCCGGGGCTCACCCGCGGGCCGTAGACGGGACCGATGCGCAGGGCAAGGTACTCCGGACCGCCGATGCCCGAGAACGCCTCCAGGTACGCCTCGCTGGCCAGCTTGGTCGCCGCGTACATGTTGATGCCGCGGCACACCCACGGCTGGTCCTCGGCCATGGGGGCCGCGCTGGGGTCGAGGTACGGCCCGTACAGCGTGTTCGTCGACCCGAAGACGAAGCGCCTGGTGTGGTGCTCCGCGGCGAGCGTCAGGAGATCGTAGGTCGTGCCGACGTTGATGTCGTGCGCGTCCTTGGGGCGCGCCTTGGAGGCCTGGGTGCGCACCGCGGCAAGGTGGACGATCGCGTCGGCGCGGGCGACCAGAGGCGAGAGCACCTCGGTGTCGCGCAGGTCGACGGCCATGAACTCCACCTGGGGGAGCTGGGCGAGCTCCCGCGAGCGCGGGCTCTCCACCACGTCCACGGCGAGAACGTTGTAGGCCAACGGTTCCTGGGCCAGCATCTCGATGAACCGGGTAGCGACGAAACCCGCACCACCGGTCACCAGCACGGTCATCGGGGCCCTGTTGCCGGGGCTTTCCACGGAGCCTTGCAGCATGCTCGTCCTCCTTCGGCTCGCGCTGCGACGCCTTTCACCCGACCCAACGAACGGGTTGGAAGAAGTCGTACCAACGCGTGAATGATCTGACAGTATACAAGGTGAGTAGGAACGGCGTCCATGCTGACCAGCGCGGCGGCCTGCCGACGGCGGCATCAGTGCCAGGGATCCAGTGAAGTGGACGCGGGACTGCTGTCGGGTTGGGAGATACCAGCATGCGGTGGTCGAGCCCAGAGCACGAGGACGGCAGCGCCCAGCAGCAGGCCTGCCGGGCCCAGGAAGGCGACGGCGATCCCGGCGGCGCCGGCAAGGGATGCAACGCCGAGAGGCACGAGAGTCTGGCCCAGCCGGTTGCCGGTCATCCGGACACTCGTGGCGGTGCCACGCACCTCAGGCCGCACGCTGGCAGCCACCCATGCCATGGCGACCGGCTGGCACACGCCGACCGCCGCGCCGCTGACCGTCATCACGACGAGCAGGGCGGGTACACCGCCGACGACGGGGATCGCGGCGAAGCCGGCCGCCGCACAGCCAAGGCCCAGGGCCAGGATCGTCGTGCGCGAGCACCGGCGAGACACGGCGATGAGCACGATCCGGGAGGCGACCGAGGCAAGTCCGAAGGTCGCGATCAGGATGCCGATGACGCTGGGCGGATAGCCGTTGATCTCGCCGTAGGCGGGCATGAAGGCCACCAGGAGATCGTTGGCCGACAGGACGCAGAACCCGACGACGAGCGCCACGACGACGCTTCGCGTCCGGAAGACCTCGCCGAGGGCTCCGGGCGCAGCCTTGCCGAAGTGCTGCGGGCGATCGGCCAGAGTTCCCGGTCTCCAGCGCAGCGATGCGCCGGCGGCCAAAGACAGCACGGCGGCAGCGGCCGCCGGGACGTAGACCATCAGGAGACCGCCCGCGAGCGAGCTGGACCGGAGCGTGCTCGCAGAGATGAGAAGCCCAGCGGCTGCAGGCGCGGTGAACTGCGACGCCGACGTCACGAGGGTGAACGACGCGAAGCGCCTGTCTCGGCGCACCGCCTCCTGCCCGTTCGCGATTATGGTCTGGATTGCGATCATGCTGAGCATCTGGCTCAGGCCAAGGACCGCACTGCCGATGGCCAGGATCCACAGCTGAGTCGCTGCCGCGAGTGCGACGACGGCGAGGACGAGCAGGATCGTTCCGCCAAGCAGGTAGCCGCGTTCCCCTCGCTTGTCGATCCCTCGGCCCACGGGGATAGCGAGCACTAGAGAGAAGACGGAGAACGAGGCGACGATCAGACCCAGTTCAGCGGGCGAGGCGCCGAGCGCCAGAGCCTGGTAGGCGATCGTGGGACGCAGGAGGAAGACCGTGACCTGGATGGCGGCGGTCACCAGCAGGAGGCGGGGGAACCAGGCGGTCGCGCGGACCGTTCTCGTCGTTGCAGAAGTCAGAACAGACCTCCAGAGGCTGAGACCGGCCCTCGATTCTTCGAGGCGCGCACTGTCTGACAAAAATATCAGACCACAAAACTCTGGCAAAAATCTTTTCCCTTAAATTGTTGACTAAGCGGGCTGCCCGTTCGATAGTGAATCCTCGCCCGGGCGTATGACTGGGCAGCGGTCAAGCGTTCGGTCAACCGAAGGCAGGAGAGGGCGTCATGGGTCGACTGTGCGAGACCGAGGGCCTCACCGACATCCAGGAGGAGATCCTCAAGACGGTCCGCGTGTTCGTGGACGAGAAGATCATCCCGGTCGCCCAGGAGCTGGAGGCCAAGGACGAGTACCCCACCGACATCGTCGAGGGCCTCAAGGAGCTCGGCCTCTTCGGCCTGATGATCCCCGAGGAGTACGGCGGCCTGGGCGAGTCCCTGCTCACCTACACCCTGGTCGTGGAGGAGATCGCCCGCGGCTGGATGAGCGTCTCCGGCGTGATCAACACCCACTTCATCGTGGCCTGGATGCTCATGCAGCACGGGACGCCGGCGCAGAAGCAGAAGTACCTGCCCCGGATGGCCACCGGCGAGGTCCGCGGCGCCTTCTCGATGTCCGAGCCCGCGCTGGGCTCCGACGTCTCCGCGATCACCACCAAGGCGACCAAGCTCGAGGACGGCTCCTACTCCATCACCGGCCAGAAGATGTGGCTGACCAACGGCGGCTCGTCCAACCTGGTCGCGGTCCTGGTGAAGACCGACGAGGGCGCCGGCTCGGTCTACCGGAACATGACCACCTTCCTGGTCGAGAAGACCGAGGGCTTCGGCGAGACCGCCCAGGGCATCACCATCCCCGGCAAGATCGCCAAGATGGGCTACAAGGGCGTCGACACCACCGAGATGATCTTCGAGGGCCACAAGATCTCGGCCGACCAGATCCTCGGCGGCGAGCCGGGCAAGGGCTTCTACCAGATGATGGACGGCGTCGAGGTCGGCCGCGTCAACGTCGCGGCCCGCGCGTGCGGGCTGGCCAACCGGGCCTTCGAGCTCGGCGTGGCCTACGCCCAGCAGCGGGAGACCTTCGGCAAGCCGATCGCCGAGCACCAGGCCGTGCTGTTCCGGCTGGCCGAGATGGCCACCAAGGTCGAGGCCGCCCACGGGATGGTGGTCAGGGCGGCCCGCAAGAAGGACTCCGGGCAGCGCAACGACCTCGAGGCCGGGATGGCCAAGTACCTGGCCAGCGAGTACTGCCGCGACGTCGTGGAGGACTCCTTCCGGATCCACGGCGGCTACGGCTACTCCAAGGAGTACGAGATCGAGCGCCTCTACCGCGAGGCTCCGATGCTGCTGATCGGCGAGGGCACCGCCGACATCCAGCGGATGATCATCGGCCGACGCATCCTCGAGGACTACAAGCTGCGCGGCTGAGCCCGGCACCGAGACGTGGAGACAGGGAGACGGGCCGCCAGCGTGCTGGCGTGACATAGGAGGAGTCGCGTGTCGGAGTCGGCACAGCCCCTGCAGGGCGTGCGCGTGGTCGAGGCTTCCTCGTTCGTCGCGGCTCCCTCGGCAGGGATGGCACTGGCCCAGCTCGGCGCCCAGGTGATCCGCGTCGACCCGCCGGGTGGCGGCAGCGACGCGGCGCGGTGGCCCCTCGCTCCGGGCGGCGCGAGTCTCTTCTGGGCGAGCCTGAACAAGGGCAAGCTGTCGGTGACCATCGATCATCGCAAGCCCGAGGGGCGTGATCTGCTGATCGAGCTGGCGCTGACGCCGGGGGAGTTGTCGGGGATCCTGCTGGACAACCTCGTCGGGAGGAACGCTCCGACGTACGCCGACCTCGCGAGCCGCCGCCCCGACGCCATCCATGTGCGCGTCCAGGGGCGCAGCAACGGTGCGCCAGCGATCGACTACACGATCAATGCCGAAGTGGGCGTGCCGCAGATGACCGGACCGCAGGACACGCAGGCCCCGACCAACCACGTTGTACCGGCCTGGGACCTCCTGACCGGCATGATGGCCGCCACGTCTATCCTGGCGGCCCTGCAGCACCGAGCCCGCACCGGGTCTGGTTCGCGCATCGACCTCGCGCTGGCAGATGTGGCGCTTGCGGGGGTGGGCAACATGGGGTGGCTGGCAGAGGCCGAGTTCGCCGGCGCCCCGCGGGCCAGGCACGGCAACCACATGTTCGGTGCGTTCGGCGTGGACTTCGAGTCGTCGGACGGCAGACGGGTCATGGTGGCAGCCCTCACCGAAGGTCAGTGGCGTGCTCTGCGGGACGTGACCGAGACCGGCCCCGTGTTCTCCGCACTCGAGCAGGTGCTCCACGCCGACCTCGGTCTCGAGAGTGACCGCTACCGCCTGCGAGAGACCATCGCTGCCGTCTTGCGCCCGTGGTTCGCCCAACGGGACTTCACCACGCTGAGTCAGCTGCTGACGGGGGCCCGGGTCCTGTGGAGCCCCTACGTCGACATGGCGGAGGCCGCGAGGCGGGCCCGTGACGACGCGTCCTCGGTCGCGGGCGAGATCGACCAGCCCGGGATCGGTCCGATGCTTGCCACCGGTCGCCCGCTGCGCTGGGATGGCAAGGGCTCGCCTCCGGTGCCGGCGCCCGTGCTCGGCCAGGACACCGAGACCGTTTTGGCCGACATACTCGGACTGAGTGCGACCGAGATCGGCCGGCTCGTCGACGCTGGAGTGATCGGGGTGACCACATGACGGACCTGCGGATCCTGGCGTCCTCCGTGCGCACCCTTCTGTTCGTGCCGGGCGACCGCCCTGACCGCTTCGCGAAGGCTGTCGCGGCCCGGCCGGGGGTGGTGATGGTGGATCTCGAAGATGCGGTACCCGCGGAGGCCAAGGACACCGCGCGTCGAGCGGTGGTGGGCGAGTTGAGGTCGGGTCGGGTGCACGGCGTGCGCATCAACGCCGTGGGGACCGAGTGGCACGAGGCTGACCTTGCTTCCGTGAGCGAGATGCCGTGTGTGGTGATGCTGCCCAAAGCCCAGGATCCCGCCGCGGTCGCTGCGGTCGCCGCGAACCTTGCTCCGGGCTCGGCACTGGTGGCGCTGGTGGAGACGGCCGCCGGGATCCTGACGGCACCCGCGGTGGCCGCAGCGTCCGGGGTCGCCAGGCTTGCCTTCGGCTCCTTCGACCTCGCCGCAGAGCTCGGGGTCTCACCAGAGGACTGGGAGGCGATGGCCGCGTGCCGAGCTGCACTCGTGCTCGCCTCCGCGGCCGCCAATATCGCCGCACCGATCGACGGGGTGACCGCGGCGGTGGGCGACCACGACGCGCTCAGCTCCGACGTGCAGCGAGCACGCCGGCTCGGCTACAGCGCCAAGCTCTGCGTGCATCCTCGCCAGGTCGCGATCGCCGCGGCGGCGCTGGCCCCGACCGAGGACGAGCTCCGCTGGGCGACCGCGGTGATGGAGGCGGCTGAGTCGGCGGCCGGCAGCGTGGTGATGGTGGAGGGCCGGATGGTCGACAAGCCGGTCGTGAGCCGGGCTGCCCGGATCGTGGCATCTGCTCGGGGCCCTCGATGACCGGAGCCGTGCGTTCGTCGACCGCGGTCGCGGAGGCCATCCTGGAGCCCGCACCCGTCCAGGGGCTTGCCGCGCTCTTCGACGACGGCCTGGACGTGCCCGGCCGCGGAGACCTGCTTCCACCGTTGTGGCACTGGGTGGCGCTGCCTGCCTGGCCGGTCGCTTCGTTGACCGGGCCCGACGGCCATCCCCTGACGGGCGGGTTCCTTCCCGACGTCGGCAAGCCCCGTCGGATGTTCGCGGGGGGGAGGGTCGACTTCCTGGCACCGCTGCGCGTGGGCTCCATGGTGCGTCGCGAGGACCGGGTGCTGTCGGTGACCCCCAAGTCGGGCCGCCAGGGCGAGTTCGTGCTGGTGCAGGTCGAGACGCGGATCCTCGACGAGGAGCAACGGTTGGCGCTCGTCGAGGTACAGGACATCATCTACCGCGACGCTCCGCCTCCCGTGGAGGATCCAGCTCCGCGGGCGACGGCCGCACAGGCCGTGGTCCCGGCACTCGTGACGGAGGTGCGCGGCAGCTGGCGGTTCTGCAGCGACCCGACCAAGCTGTTCCGCTTCAGCGCGGTCACCGGGAACGCGCATCGCATCCACTACGACCACCCGTATGCGACGGGCATGGAGGGGTACCCAGGACTGGTGGTCCACGGCCCGCTGATGACATTGGCGCTGGCTGAAGTTGTCCGGCTCTCCTCCCGCGGGCCAGTCCGGACGCTGGTCCACCGCAACGTGCGGCCCCTCTTCTGCGGTGAGGAAGCGGAGATCGTCCGGGAGCAGAGCGACCACAGTTGGGAGCTCGGCCTCCAGCGCGATGGAACGACGAGGTCCACACTCGCCGTCGAGGTGGGTCCGACCGACGTGTGACTGGCGGCGCGGTCCGTGCAGCCGGGAGGGTCGACGCTGTCGACCGGGTCAGAGCCAGGGCGCGAGGCCGACCGGGGTCACATCCTGTCGGTGCGACCGCCGTCGACGAATAGGGTCTGGCCCGTCACGAAGCTCGAGTCGGGGGAGGCGAAGAAGGCGACGGCGGCGGCGAGCTCCTCGACCCGGCCGGGCCGACCCAGGACCGCTGACTGGGCACGGACTCGGACGTGCTCCTCGACCTCCTCGGGTGAGCGCGCGGCACCGGTCAGGTCGGTCAGGAAGAACCCAGGAGCGACCGCGTTGACCGTCACACCGCTGGGACCCATCTCGCGCGCCAGCGTCTTGGTGAGCTGGATGACGGCAGCCTTCGCGGATCCGTAAGGCGCGCTCCCGCCGGGCGAGCCTCCGGTGGCGTGGGGAGTGGTGCCGGTGCCGGCAACCGAGGAGATGTTCACGATCCTGCCGGACGCGCGGGCCTTCATGTGAGGCGCGACCGCCTGTGAGCAGAAGAAGACACCCTTCAGGTCCACCCCCAGGACGGCGTCCCAGTCAGCGTCCCCGATCTCGGCGAAGGGTCGGTGCCGGGTGATGCCGGCGTTGTTGACGAGGATGTCGATGTGACCGAGCTCCGCGACGACCTCGTCGAGGCGCTGGCGGACCGCACTCCGGTCGGACACGTCCAGGATGATCCCGGTGGCGCGGTGCCCTTCGGCGATCAACTCTGCGGTCGTGCGCTGCGTCGCCTCGGGATCGATGTCGGCGATGACCGCGTGGGCGCCCTCGGAGGCAAGTCGCGCTGCGATCGCGCGACCCAACCCGGCTGCTCCACCGGTGATGACCGCTACGTGACCGTCCAACCTCGGCATGGTCAGTCCTCTCACTTGTCGGCGTTCGGTTCGGGTGTCACCATGCGAGCTGGAGCACCCGCGCGAGCTCGTGCTCGTCGGTCAACGGGCGGATGCTGTGTGGCGCGAGGCTGGGGTGCTTCATCGCCAACGGGGTGATCTCGTCTATGTGCTCGGCCGTCGTGCCCAGCTCGCGCAGCGTCGTCGGCAACCCCAGCTGGTGCAGCAGGGCTTCCAGTGCGCCGGACAGGCTCTGCCCCGCAGGGAGAGCCGCGCTCACCAGCTGTTCGTAGCGCGGGGGCGGCTGCTCCTCGAGCCAGCGCGCCTGCGCCAGCATGAGAGGGCCGGCTGTCTCGCTGTGCCCCGCGCCGATGTGGGGCGCCAGGATGTGCACCATGTAGTGGCTGAAGCCGTGTAGCGGGGCCATCGTGACGTTGCCCATGCCCGTGTACCAGGTCGCGAGCTGGCAGGCGCTGAGTGCTTCGCGGTCGTGCGGATCGGCTGCCAGGCGCGGCAGGGAGGCGAAAGCGAGCCGCACGGACTCGAGTGCGATGAGGTCGACCAGCGGGTGCGGGCGTATGGAGAGGTAGGAGTTGATCGAGTGGTCCAGGCTGCGGATCGCGCTGGCGAGGAGCAGGCGCTTCGGCGTGTACTCCAGCATGGCCGGGTCGTAGACGATCCCGCGCGGTGCGCCGCGCACGGTGCGCAGGTGCACCTTCCGGCCGCTCTGCGTGTCGAACGGCGTCCCGGACGGAGTCCATTCGGCCGCAGCCAGAGTCGTCGGCACCGCGATCTGACGGATGCGGGGCTCCGCGGTCGAGGTCGCCATCGTCTCGGCGCCGTCAGGGCTCATCACGATGCGGAACTTGAGGATCTCCTCGCGGGTGAACGCGCTCTCGGAGATCGCCAACTGGGCGAACTTCGAGAAGTCCAGGACCGAACCACCGCCCACCGCCAGGATCGCCTCGGCTCCTGAGGCCTCGATCCGACGAGCGGCGGTCAGGATGTTCTCGAGCGGCGCGTGCTCACCCACCTCATCGGTCTCGCCCACGATCCGCCCGCCCAGCCTGTGGCGGAGGGCGTCGAGGGCGTCGGTCTTGCGGTTGAGCGTCTTCGATGCGACCAGGAAGACCGAGGAGTAGCCGAACCGGTCGAGCAACTGAGCGACCGCGTCATCCGCCGGCCGTTCCCGCACGATCCTCTCGACGCCGTCGGGCATCACGTACTGGTGCAACCCGGCGGGTCGCTCGCCCGTGTCACTGATCGGTCTCGGGTGCTCTGGCAACGTCGATCCTCTCCTGCGCATGAGCCGCATTGCTTTCTTCATTATTGTCTGACACTTCTACTCTTGTCGAGATCAGATCAGGAAGGTCGATTGCGATGCTCCCGCGTCGTCAGTCGGAGGTGTCAGCCGGCGCGGTGAGGTACGGCACGCGGTACATCTCCTCGGCCTTGCGCAGGATCTCCGCGGACGGCTTGGCGTACAGCGATCCGCGGCTTGTCCAGTGACCGGTGTACTGGTGGATGGCGGCGGCCGTCTCCGCGAAACGCGCCAGGAGCGCGTAGGTGTCCTGGACGACGACCCCGTCGACCTCACGAAGACCAGCGCTCGCCGCCATCGTGGTGTGGACGCCCGTGCCGAAGACCGTGTCCGCTCCGAGCGCAATGAGGCGTCGTGCCGAGGCCCGGTACGCCTCGACGACGGCGGCGGCGATCTCGGGATTGGTGAAGCCTTCGTGGATGCGGGGCAGGTAGTCGAAGCGGACGGAGTCCACTCCGACGAGTCGGCTCTCCAGTCCGTAGGAGCGCACGATCTCGCGGTAACGCGGGCTGAACTTCTCGTTGGTCCCGACGATCCCGAAGCGTTCTCCGGTCATGCAGGCGACAGCGCAGGAGACCTCCATCTGCACCACGACCGGGATGTCGAGGACCTCACGCAGGGCGACCACCCCGGGGTCCAGCGAGTTGCCGAGCGCGTAGACGTCGAATCCGTCGTGCTGCGCCTTCAGGCCGTTCTCGATGATCTCGCGTTCGTCGTAGTGGAACAGGAGCCGATACTGGTCCGAGAACGCGCCGTGGGTCGTCCCACGGACGACGATCTCCGTGCCGGGGCTGACGACGCGGTTGAGCTGTTCCTGCACTCCGGAGATGAACCCGGGGCTTCGATGTTCGGACGCCATGAGCTGGAACCAGATACGCATTGTTCACCGATCGTGTGGGAGACGGACAGAGAGGGAGGGCGCGGCAGCATGCTGCACGACCCGGTATCATGGGCAGGGCGGAGGAATCCCGAGGACCGTCACCGGATCACCGCAGCCGCTCCATCACCACGGCCGCGTCGGTCGCGTCCTCGAGTCCGCCGACGAGCTCGATGACCGCATCGACGGCATCGGGGGCGAGCGGTCGTGCAGCGACACCGGCGTTGCTCCGGAACTTGTCTGCGACGTCGTCCCAGGACATGGGGTTCTCCACGCTGCCGGGAATGGCGTCACCCACGCGTGATGCCCGCCGTCCGTCGCGCGTCGTGATAGTGACCCGTCCCGGAGGAAGTTCCAGCTTCCAGTCCAGGGTCTGGTCGTCGAGCGCCACGACCCTTTGCGCCACTCCTCTGACTTGGGGGTCGGCAAGGGCCTCCGGGGTGTGGTCCTGCACGGTCATGCCACGCCGCACGGCGGCGATCGCGACGAGGAAGGGGAGGCTGAACTTGGCGTCGACGAGGGTCCGGGGTGCCCGACGCTCCTCGAGGGGGTAGCTCATGAGCTGGTGGTAGTCGCCGACGTGCACCTGGATCTCGGCGATGTCCTCGGGACGGACATCGAGCTCCTCGACGAGTTGGATCGTCGCGTGGATGTGGCTGTGCGCCGTGCCGACGCACGGCCACTTCTTGTACAGGGTGGACGCCCCCAGGAACTCGCTGCCAAGTCCCGCGAGGAGGCCCTCGCGCTCGTACACGCCGTTGAAGTACAGCTTGAAGAAGCCATCACGACCCTCGAACAGGTGCTCCACGCCGGTGACCCCCCGCGCGCCCAGCAGGGCGGAGAGGACCGCACCCTGAGCCGAGAAGCCCGCGTACTTGCCGCGGAGATCGCTACCGGTCCCGGCGACGATCTCGTGCAGGCCGGCCGACTGCTGGCTCGCGATGCTGAGTGCAGCCTGGGTCTGCGCGGCGTCGAGGCCGAGGACGCGGGCGCACGCCGCAGCGCCGGCGAAGACGCCGCCGACGCTGGAGAGCATCCAGTCCTTGCGCCACCCCGTGTGCAGCCGCAACCGCGCGAAGAGGTCCTGCCCGACGGCCACTGCTGTGATGAGGTCGCGGCCGGACACGCCCCCGGTGCGTTCGGCAACCGCGAGGGTCGACGGCACGACCGAGCTGCCCGAGTGCTGTCCCCAGGGCGTCTGGTCGTCGAAGTCCAGGCAGTGCGCCAGTGCACCGTTGGCGAAGGCGGCGAGGATCGCGCTGGTCCTCTCCCCGGTTCCGATGATCGTCGCCTGGGACGACCCCCCTTGGTCGCGGACCACGTCGAGGAACGGGGCGATGGAGGGCTCGAGACCGCTGGCTGCGAGCGCGACACCGATGGTGTCCAGGATGCTGCACTTCGCCGCCTGGACGCCTGCGGGCTGGATCATCTCGAACCGCGCGGCAGCGGCAGCGGCCGCGAAGGCGTGGGAGACGTCGGGTTCATGCACGGACACGGTGGCTCTGCCTCTCGGCGTGTGCGGTCTCGGGCTCTCGGGGCGACGCAGGTCAGTCGTGGGCACGCTGGGGGTCATCCTCGCCGTACCACTCGGCCATCAGCTGGCTCTGGTCCGCCTTGGGCCCAAACCGGTCGATCGCCTGCTGGGTGAACTGCTGGGTGAGCGAGCCGATCGGAGTCGCGTGACCCAGCGTCGTCGCCAGCTCGTTCGCCAGCCGGACGTCCTTAAGCATGAGGTCGATGGCGAATCCCTGGGGCTTCCAAGTCTCTCCCGACAGCAGCTGCGGGTAGGTGTTCGCCGTGGTGTAGTTGCGGCCGCTTCCCTTGTTGATCACGTCCACTACGATCTCTTGCGGAATCCCGGCCAGGACGCCGAGGCGGATGGTCTCCAGGGCAGCGAAGCGGTTACAGGCGTTGAGCAGGTTGTTGACCAGCTTCATCGCGTGCCCGGCTCCCAGCGGACCGCAGTGCACGACATCGCTCGTGATCTCCCGCAGGACGGCCTCGACCCTGGCGAAGACGTCCGGTTCGGCGCCGACCATCAGGATGGCAGTCCCCTCGCGCGCTCGACGCACGCCGCCGGCGATCGGAGAGTCGATGTAGGTGACGCCCCTCTCTGCGAGTCGCGCCGAGATGTCGGCATCGGCAACGGGAGTGCCGGTCGTAATATCGATGATGGTGGTGCCGTCCGCGAGTCTGTCGGCGAGGCCGTCGTCGCCGAAGAGCAGGTCCTGCACCTGCGGAGGACCGGGAAGACACAGGAAGATGGTCCGGCACTTGGCGGCGATCTCGTCCGCCGTCGAGAACAGCGCACCCTCTGATACCAGGTCATCGGCGGCGCGCGGATTGCGATCGCTGACGAGCAACTCGTGTCCGAGCAGCCGGCTTGCGATGGAGGAGCCCATGGCGCCGACGCCGATGAATCCGATGGTGTCCATGTGTAGCTTCCCTTTCCTGGGGGGTGGATGAGCCGGGCGGCTCACAGGCATGACGGCCGACGTCGAGGTGGGCGGACCGGACACGCGGGGAGGTCAGCCGTTCGGCGCGAGGGGGACCTCCGTGCCGGAGGGCAGGCCGATCGAGCGCAGCTCGGTGTAGGACGCGAGCCCCTCGGGACCGTTCTCGCGTCCGATACCGCTCTCCTTGAAGCCGCCGAAGGGCGCGGCGAGTCCGAGCGGGGACCCGTTCAGCTCGACTCCTCCGGTGCGCAGGCGGCCGGCGACATCCAGGCCGTGCTGGAGGTCGGAGGTGAAGACCGCGCCGCTGAGCCCGTACCGGGTGTCGTTGGCGAGCGCGATCGCCTGCGCCTCGTCCTGGTAGGTCAGGACCGACAGGACGGGCCCGAAGATCTCCTCACGCGCGATCCGCATGTCGGGGAGCACATCGGCGAAGACCGTCGGTTCCACGAACCAGCCACGCTCGAGGTTGCCCGGCCGCCCTCCTCCGGCGATCAGCCTGGCCCCCTCCTCGCGGCCGGAGTCGATGTAGCCCTGGACGCGAGCGAGCTGCACGTCGGTGACCAAGGGCCCGATCTGGGTCGCCTCGTCGTGGGGGTCGCCGACAGGCATGGACCTGACGAGGGTCTGGAGCCGGGTCACCAGCTCGTCCTGGAGGCGCTGAGGCACGAGCACGCGGGTCTTGAGACTGCAGACCTGCCCGCTGTTGCGGAAGGACCCCAACCGCAGCGTCTCGGCGGCCTGGTCGAGGTCTGCGTCGTCGAGAACGATGGCCGCCGACTTGCCCCCGAGCTCCAGGCTCACGCGTCGAAGATCGTGTCCGCATAGCGCCGCGATGCGCCGGCCGGCGGCGGTCGACCCGGTGAAGGTCACCTTGTCCACCTCGGGGTGGGTGACCAGGGCCTCGCTGGCATCGCGGTCGGCGGGCACCACGTTCACCACGCCCGGGGGGAAGCCTGCACGCTCGACCAGCTCTGCGAACAAGAAGCTGGTCAACGCGGTCTGCGGCGGCGGCTTGAGCACCACCGTGCATCCCGCGAGGAGGGCCGGGACGGCCTTCTGGACGCAGATCGGGAGGGGGCCGTTCCACGGCACGATCGCGGCAACCACCCCGACCGGCTCGCGGGTGACTAGGGCGGTACCGGTTCGCGCACGCCGCACCTCGCGGAACGGAAAGTTCTCAGCGATCTCCAAATAGGAGTCGGTGATGTCGATCGGCGCGCCGGCCAGGATCGCCCGGGACTGCGTGATCGGGCATCCCATCTCGTCGGTCATCAGCTGAGCGGCCCGCTCCCGCTCCTCGACGAGCAGCCGGCGCAGTTCCTTGACGCACCGCATCCGGTCCTCCAGCGAGGTGCTCGACCAGGGACCCTCCTCGAAGGCACGCCGCGCCGCGCGAACGGCGGCGTCCATGTCCGCGACGGAAGCACCCGAAAAGCGAGCCAACACCTGCTCGGTCGTCGGTGAGACGACGGTCAGCTCCTCGCCCGTACCGGACACCCACGTGCCGTCGATGAAGAGCTCCGTTCGGCCCTGCCACACCATTGCGTCCCACACCCCTTTGGATAGCGCGCCGCACCAGGTCCTCGGCAACTCCGCGGCCTAACCACAGTACATCTGACTATTATGTCGAACAATAGTTGTCTTACATTATTCACCTGTGATGACCCTGATGGTCTGGGTGAGGGGATGAGAATGATGGTTCAGGAACATGTGCATGCGTTCGCCCGTCGGGTGGTCGTGGGCGTGGACGACGAGGGGCGATCCACCATCGTGAGTGACGCCAACACGGACACACGACTGGTGACCGACGCCTTCACCCGGAACGTGATCTGGGGCGCGGACGAGGTCCCTACCCCAGTGCTGGCCGACAATGCCGTCACGGACGCAGCCACGATCCCCCCGCCACCGCGCGGCTACTACTGCGACATCACCTCGTTCCCTCCGGACAGCGAGTGGGACTACGACGGCGGTTATGCCAGGGCGCTCGCGCAGGCAGGGGTAGGCGATCCGGACGCGGCCGACGCCGATCCGGACCAAGGCCCCGCCGCCGTGCCAGGGATGCACCAGACAGACACGGTCGACATCGTCACCGTCATCTCCGGCGAGATCTGGGTGGTCGTCGAGCGTGGGGAGACGCTGTTGCGAGCCGGGGACACCGCGATCAACCGCGGCACGTGGCACGCCTGGCGCAATCACTCCGACGCCCCCTGTGTCGTCGCCGCGTTCCACGTGAGCGTGACACGGGGATCCAGCCAGCGAGGCGGAGCAGTAGGGTAAAAGTCTTACTCTTGAATCACTGCCAATCCTGTGCTTGGGTGTAGAAAAGCGTGAAGTGAGCGCTATGCACCCGCCGCGCGGGCGCTCGGGCTCCCGAATGAAGGGCAGAGCATGGAGCACTTCGGACAGCTCTACATCGACGGCCAGTGGGTCGCTCCCTCGGGGACGGGGATCCGGACTCTGATCGATCCCACCACCGAGGAGCCGTGGGCGACTGTGACGTCCGGCGGCGGCGTCGCCGACGTCGACCTCGCCGTGGCTGCGGCCAAGCGGGCGTTCGCGAGCTTCTCCCAGACCTCCGTCAGCGAGCGCGTCGAACTGATCGACCGCATCATCGCCGCGTACGAGCGCCGAGAAGTGCAGCTGGGGCAACTCATCGCGCAGGAGATGGGCGCGCCTGTCTCGGTCAAGGCGCACGTGACGGGGCCGGCTGCTCACATGAGGGTCGCCCGCGATCTGATCCGGGATTACGCCTTCGAGCGTCAGTTGGCCGACACTATCGTGCGACGCGAGCCGATCGGCGTCTGCGCCCTCATCTCGCCATGGAACTGGCCCATCCAGACCTCGGCGATCAAGGTGATCTACGGCATCGCGGCAGGCTGCACCGTGGTGCTCAAACCGTCGGACGCAGCACCGGCGTCTGGCGTTGCGCTGGCCGAGGTCATGGACGAGGCCGGCACGCCGCCCGGCGTCTTCAACCTCGTCATCGGTCGGGGAAGCATCGTCGGTGACCGTCTGTCGAGTCACCCGGACGTGGACATGGTCTCGTTCACCGGATCGACCACAGCCGGCGCGATGGTCGGGGAGGCTGCCGCGAAGACGGTCAAGAGGACCTGCCTGGAGCTGGGTGGCAAGTCGGCCAACATCGTTCTGACCGACGCGGACCTCGAGAAGGCCGCCCGGTGGAACATCCAGCGCGGGTTCTCCAACACGGGCCAGTCCTGCCACGCACCGAGCCGCATGCTGGTGCATCGGAGCCAGGTCGAGGAGGTGCTGCCGTTCCTCGTGGACGAGATCGGGCACCTGCGGATCGGCGACCCGCGGGACCCGAGCACCACGCACGGTCCGCTGGTCCATGCGCAGCAGTACAACAGCGTGCAACGGCACATCGAGATCGGCCTCGACGAGGGCGGCCGCCTGGTCACTGGTGGGCTGGGGCGCATCGAGGACTTCAACGCCGGCTACTTCTGCAAGCCGACAGTCCTGGCCGACGTGACGCGCGACATGACGCTGGCGCGGGAGGAGATCTTCGGTCCGGTGCTCGTCGTCATGCCGTACGAGACCGAGGAGGAGGCGCTGGAGATCGCTAACGAGTCGATCTTCGGCCTGGGAGGGTACGTCTTCAGCGAGGACCGCAAGCGTGGCTACGAGTTCGCCCGCGGCCTCCGGGCGGGGCGCATCTCCTACAACGGCGCCAGCACGAACTCCCACACGCCGATGGGTGGCTATAAGCAGTCGGGAATCGGTCGCTCCATGGGCGTCTTCGGGCTGGAGGAATACCTCGAGGTCAAGTCTGTCTACGGGTTCGAGGAAGAGGCTCACGCCCTTCCACTGCACGTCTAGGAGATCCAGAAGGAGAAGCAGGCATGCGCGGAGTGATCATGCACCAGCCCGGAGACGTGCGGGTCGAGGAGCGGGAGGACCCGACGATCGTCGCGCCGACGGACGCGATCGTCCGGCTGACAGCGAGCTGTATCTGCGGCTCCGACCTGTGGCCCTACCGAGGCGTGGCGCCGGTCGACCACCAGGCCATGGGACATGAGTACGTCGGGATCGTGGAGGAGGTCGGCTCGGAGGTCAGCACGGTGAAGGTGGGCGACTTCGTCGTCGGTTCCTTCGTCATCTCCGACAACACGTGCGAGATCTGCCAGTCCGGCTTCCAGTCCAAGTGCGTCCATGCGCAGTTCGTCGACGGCACCATCGGCACCCAGGCGGAGCGTGCGCGCATCCCGTATGCCGACGGCACCCTGGTCGCGACGCCCGGGCCGCCCGACCCGGACCTCATTCCCTCGCTGCTCGCAGCCTCCGACGTGCTGGGTACGGGTTGGTTCGGTGCTGTCGCTGCGGAGGCCGGCCCTGGCAAGACCGTCGCCGTCGTGGGTGACGGCGCGGTCGGGCTGATGGCGGTGCTCGCGGCCAGGGAGCTCGGCGCCGAGCGGATCATCATCTTCAGCCGCCACCGGGACCGCCAGGAGCTGGCGCGCTTCTACGGCGCCACGCACATCATCGAGGAGCGCGGCGACGACGGCGTGGCAAAGCTCATGGAGGTCACCAACGGGCTCGGTGCGCATTCCGTCGTCGAGGCTGTGGGCACCCAGGAATCCTTCATGCAGGCCATCGGCGCGACGCGGCCCGGTGGGCACCTCAGCTATGTCGGAGTGCCGGGCGAGGTGCACATTCCCGCCATGCCACTCTTCTTCTCCGAGATCCACACGCTCGGGGGCCCTGCGCCCGTGCGTCGTTTCCTGCCGGAGCTGATCCAGCTCATCTGGGACCGCAAGATCGATCCCGGCAGGGTGTTCGACCTGACCCTGCCCCTCGAGCGGGCCGCCGAGGGCTATCAGGCCATGGACGAGCGGCGAGCGATCAAGGTCTTGCTGACGCTGGGAGACCCGGCCACTCCCTGAACGAGACCATCGAATCTCCGGTGACAGGGCTGCCCCACTTCGGGTTTCCGCGCGCCTCGGCGCGATCCACAGCGTGGGGATGGACTCGACCTCCTCGACCTTGATGTCGTTCTCGGTGATCACCTGAACGAGGGTCAGAGTAGGCGCGGGTCGTCCGTCTCATCCTGTACGGATCATCAACCGAGGGACGATCCACACCTGGAGCAACCAGACCGACGCATCCGTCACGGTGGTGGCGACAGTCCTCTCGGTCGCGCGCTAGGTGTTCTCGTCAGAGGGCGGCGTACAGCGATGAGACAGCCCCCGACGTCAAATGTCTATTAACACAAAAGTTTGACTTTTTGTGATAGGTAATCCTAAGGTCTGGGTGTGCCGAAGTACGGGGTGGTGAGGTCAGGTGTCGCGGTACGAGCGGTCGCGCCGGGTGACCAGCAGGCCTTCGCACGATTCGCCGATGAGGTGCCGCACGGGGGACGGCGCTTCACGAAGGGGGCCCTCGACACCTCAAGACCGGCGACCGTGCCCGCCTGCTCGACGAGCACGGGCACCTCCGCATCAGCGGCCGAAGGACGGACGTCATCATCCGGGGCGGGGAGAACATCCCGGTCGTCGAGATCAAGAACATCCTGCTCACCCATCCCGCCATCAAGCAGGTGGCGCTCGTGACTCTCCCGCACGACCGGTTGGGGGGAGACGGCGTGCGCCTGCGTGGTGCCGGCGTCGGGCCAGGACGTGCCCACAGTCGCCGAGACGTCGGCCTTCTTGAGGGAGCGAGGGGTCGCCACGCAGTACTTCCCCGAAGCCGTGCGCGCGTGTAAGGACCTTCCCCGCACTCCGAGCGGGAAGATCCAGAAGTTCCTGCTCGAGCAGACGCCCCTCGAGCTGCACCAGCCCGCCCAGGCGCGCGGTTGACCCTCGACCTGCCGCCCTGCCCTCAGCCCACGCCGGGCCTCCGAAGGACGAACATCGGTGTCTCACTACCTCGCTGACTTGGTCGCCCCCCTGGACGCGCTGCTGCTCAAGGGCGATGACGATCCCTCCACGCGCGCGATCATGAGCTCGATCCTGGTGCTCGACGCCGTCCCCGGCGCGGAGGCGTTGGAGGAGGCCTTCGACCGGGCGTCGTACGCCGTGCCGCGCATGCGTCAGCGGGTGACGGAGACCGGCTGGCCGCGGCCGCGGCAGACCTGGGTTGCGGACGGGTCGTTCGACGTTCGTGGGCACCTCCGCCGCGTGGGAGCGCCAGGAGACGGCTCGCTGGCCGCGGTCCTCGACATGGTCTCCGACTTCGTGACGACGCCGTTCGATCCTGCCAAGCCGCTTTGGGATGCGACGGTGGTCACCGGTGTCAGCGACGGCCGCGGGATCGTCCTGCTCCGGGTGCACCATGCCGTGGCCGACGGCGTACGCGCGCTGGAGATGATGGCGAACCTGCTGGATCTCGAGCCGACGCCGGCCCGCGTCGAGCTCGCCTCGCCCGGCGCGCAACCCTCCGCTGTCAGCGCGGTCAGCCAGCGCTGGCTGCGCACGACGTCCCAGGTGATGGCGATCCGTCAGCAACGTGCAGACTCACTGACGCGCTGGGCGTTCGGGGCGTCGTGGCGGCCGGCGAGGACGGTCGCCGTGGCAGGCCGGTATGCCCGCTCGGTGGTGCGGACGTACGCGTCCCGTGGGGCTGCCCCCTCGCCCCTGCTGCGCGCCCGTAGCCGGGTCAGGCGGCTCGCGGTGGTCGAGGTGTCCCTGTCGGAGATACGCGAGGTGGCCAGGTCGCACGGGGCCACGGTCAACGACGTGTTCCTCGCGGGTCTTCTCGGGGCTATGCGCGCTTATCACGAGCGGTCGGGTGCGCCCGTGCAGGATCTGCCCCTGGCCTTCCCGATCAACCTCGCAGGGGACGCCTCTCCCGACAGCGGGAACCACTTCAGCGCCGGCGTCATTCCCGGCCCCGCATCCGTGGAGGACCCCTGGGAGCGGTTGGGGCTGGTGCACGAGCTCGTCGCAGCCCGACGCCACGAGCCGGGCATCGATGCACCTGTGCGCCTGGCGCCACTCGTCTCGCACGTGCCGTCCCGGCTGGCCACGCTGGCGCTCGGCGCCTACGCGGGCCGTATCGACCTCCAGGCCAGCAACATCATCGGTCCGGACTGCTCGCTCTACCTGGCGGGCACGCGGGTGCAGCGGTTCTACGCCTTCGGCCCGCTGCCGGGCATCCCCGTCATGGCAGTCCTGGTGTCCTTCGACGGCACCTGCACGGTGGGGTTCACCATCGACCCTGCGGCCGTGACCGACGGAGCACTCTTCCTCGACTGCGTGCTCGCCGCCTTCGGCGAGCTAGGCGTCGGCGCGTCCGTCCCGGGCGCCGGAGCGTGACGACGGTGGGAGTCCGAGCCCCAGCGGAATCCCTGTCCCTGGATCGGCGAAGCCCTCGTGCGGCCACAACCGTCGCAGTACTTGCCTTCTTCGTCATCACCCTCGACGCCGTGGTCGTCAACGTGGCGCTCCCCTCCATCCGGAGGAGCTTCGGAGGAGGGGTCGGGGGCCTGGAGTGGGTGGTCGACGCCTACACCTTGATGTTCGCCGGGATGCTCCTCTCCGCGGGCGCCTGGTGCGACCGGACGGGCGCGACCCGTGCCATGTTCCAGGGCACAGGACTGTTCGTGGTGGCCTCGCTGGCCTGCGGGCTCGCCCCGTCGCTGGGCCTTCTCGTGACCGCTCGACTCGTCCAGGGCACCGCTGCGTCGGTCATGATGCCGGCCTCCCTGGCGCTGATTCGGCAGACCCACCACGATCCGGTGCGGCGCGGTCGAGCGGTGGCCGCGTGGGCGACCGGTGGGGCGTTGGCGTCCTCATCCGCCCCCTCGTCGGCGGTCTGCTCACGCTGGCCGACTGGCGACTGGTGTTCCTCGTGAACATCCCCGTAGGAGCAGCCGGCCTCTTCCTTCTCCGGCGCACGCCGATCTCGCCACGTCGAGCGACGTCGATCGACGTGATCGGGCAGGTGACGGCGGTGGTGGCGATGGCAGGCCTGATCTACGCCGTGATCGCGGCGGGGGAGCTGGGCTTCGTCGCGCCGCAGGTGGTGGTTGCACTGGTGGTCGCGGTGCTCGCGGTCGTGGGGTTCGCCGCGAGTCAGGCCCGGGGACCCCACCCCATGGTGCCCCCCGACCTCGTCAGGTCCGCGACGGTGCGCACGGCCGTCGTGATCGGCTTCTCCTTCATGGTCGGTTTCTACGGCATGCCGTTCCTGTTCAGCCTGTACTTCCAGCAGGTCCGCACCCTGACGCCGCTGGAGACCGGCCTGGTCTTCATGCCGATGATGCTGGTCGGACTGCTGCTCTCGCCGTTCTCGGCCCGGATCGTGGAGAGAGCCGGCTCTCGTGCTCCCATCGTGGGCGGCCTCGGCATGATGGCGGCGGGGCTAGTCGGGTTTGCGATCCTGGGACCGGTCACACCGGCGTGGGTCTCGTCGGTCCTCATGATCCTGATCGGTCTGGGCGGCCCGCTCACGATGCCGCCCGCGGTGGCGGCGCTCCTGAGCGGGACGCCGACGCAGCTCGCCGGGACCGCGAGCGGTGTGTTCAACACCAGCCGCCAGGCGGGCGGGGGCCCTCGCGATCGCGGTGTTCGGCGCCCTTGTCGCCGATCCCACGCACTTCGTCCAGGGGCTGCGCTTCGGCCTGCTCATCGGCGCTGGACTCCTGGTGGCAGCCGCCGGCACCGCATGCCGGCTGCCTCGGGTTCAGCCCGGCACCTGAGGCCCCGACCGAGTGACCGAGCCGTCGGTCATCCCACCGAAGAAGAGAGGACGGACGTCGATGCAACCACGACAAGGTCATGCGCCGGCTGGATCGCGGACGCAGGAGCCCACGTCCCGAGTCACCCCGGGCGCCGCGCCCCTGCACCAGGTGGTGGTGATCGGCTCTGGGCTCGGGGGGCTCTTCGCGACCAAGGCGCTCCGCCGCAGCAACGTCGAGGTGACGCTCGTGGGCAAGACGACCCACCACCTGTTCCAGCCCCTGCTGTACCAGGTGGCGACCGGCATCCTGTCGCAAGGCGAGATCGCGCCGCCCACGCGTGAGGTGCTGAGCCGGCAGAAGAACGCCCATGTGCTGCTCGGGGAGGTGACGGCCATCGACCTGGAGAGACGTCTGGTGACCAGCCACGTCCTGGGGCGGCAGACGGTCGTCTCCTACGACTCGCTCATCGTCGCTGCGGGGGCTGGCCAGTCCTACTTCGGCAACGATCACTTCGCGACCTTCGCTCCCGGCATGAAGACGGTCGACGACGCCCTGGAGCTCCGCGGCCGGATCTTCGGTGCTTTCGAGCTGGCCGAGCTGGGCGCCCGGCACGGGGACGACGTCGATGCTCTGCTGACCTTCGTCGTCGTGGGAGCGGGTCCGACGGGGGTGGAGATGGCTGGCCAGATCGCCGAGCTCGCCCACCGGACCCTGCGCCGCGACTTCACGGCGATCAATACCCGTCATGCCCGCATCCTTCTGATCGACGCCGCCGCCCAGGTCCTCCCGCCTTTTGGTGGCCGCCTGGGACGCAAGACCCAGAAGTCACTCGAGCACCTCGGTGTCGAGGTCGTCCTCGGCGCGATGGTGGTCGACCTCGACGGGGAAGGCATCGAGCTACGCCATGCGGACGGATCACGAGAGCGCATCTCCGCGACGACCAAGATCTGGGCGGCCGGCGTCCAGGCCAGCGAGCTTACGCGGACGCTGTCGGACCAGACGGGTGCGCCGCTGGACCGCTCGGGTCGGATCCGCGTCAACCCCGACCTCACCCTGCCCGGCCACCCAGAGGTGTTCGTCGTCGGCGACATGATGGCGCTCGACAACCTCCCCGGAGTCGCTCAGGTCGCGATCCAGGGCGCGCGCTTCGCTGCCAGGCAGATCGACTCGCAGATCCGGCAGGTCGCCCCCCGCAGATCGTTCCGGTACCACGACAAGGGCTCCATGGCCACCATCAGCAGGTTCCGAGCGGTCGCCATGATCGGACGGCTACGCCTCACCGGAGTGCCGGCCTGGGTGATGTGGCTCGTCGTGCACCTGTTCTACATCACGGGCTTCAAGAACCGCTTCACCGCGGTCGTCCACTGGCTGGTGTCATTCCTGGGCAGGGGACGTTCGGAGCGCACGACCACGGAGCAGCAGGTGTTTGCGCGCAACGCCCTGGTCCGGGTCGCCCGGGCTCGAGCGGAGCGCGCCGAAGCCGAGGCGGCAACAACCGCGCCAGCCTCGCCAACCCCGCCAACGTCGCAAGCGCGGCAGGTCGCCGTACCGGAGCCCGGGTGATGGGCGGTCAGCCGCACACCGAGGGTTCGGACCGGTGGTGGGATCCATTTGGTCTCTGGACCCGTCCGGAGCGAGCTCCTGCGCAGCCCATCGGCTCCGCCCTGCTTCTGCCGGGGGCGTGGTGGAACCTCCCGCAGGCCCTGTTCGACGCCCTGAGGTCGCGCTTGGTCGGCAAGGCCGTGTCGTTCGGTGAAGGAGAGAGCGCGCTCGCCTTCACGCTGACGTCGCTGGAGGGATCGGTGGGCCCAGCTGCCGGGGTCTCGGGTCAGCTCGACGACGTGTCCCTCCACGCAGAGCGCGTGGAGTGGCGGCGCGCGCAGTTCGAGCGCGTCGTGGTGCGGTTCGCGAACTACCACACGCGCCCCGTTCCCCGTCCCGTGGTCGTCGCCGCCCCCGTCGACGTCTCCGCTGTCATGACCAGTGACGCGCTGACAGGCGTGCTGGCCCGGGTGGCGCCGTCATGGTGTTGCGAGGTCGCCGATCATGGCCGGCTACGGCTGCGCCGGTCCCGCCGGCCCGGTTGGGGGCACCTCCTGGTGCAGCCCGAGGTGCAGGGTGGCGTGCTCGTGCTGCGCGCGCGGGCCGTGGGCCGCGGTCAGCGCTCCTGGCCTCTCCCTGCCTGGCTGCCGCCCCTGCGTCGCGACCTCAACCTGCCCGACGGTGTGCGCCTGACCGGGCTCGAGGTGGGGGAGGGGGAGGTAGTCGTCCACCTGCGCCGCGACGAGCTCGCCGTCGACGTCCTGGGTCTGATGTCCTGGGCACAGCGGGGCGCGTGACGCGGCGACGACCGTCACGGGGCGTAGTTGTTCTCGTCGACCTGCTCGAGCCAGGTAACCACCTGACCGTCCTGGTCGGCCTCCTGGATGGCGATATGCGCCATGAACCGGTCCGGCGTCGCGCCGTGCCAGTGCTCCTCTCCGGGCTCGATGTAGACGACGTCCCCGGGTCGGATCTCCTGGGTCTGGCCGTCGCGACGCCCGACCAAGTCGATGCCGTCGGTGACCTAGTGGGTCTGTCCGTGAGGGTGCCAATGCCACGCGGTGCGTGCACCGGGGCTGAAGCGGACGTGGGCGCACCCCACGGCGTGCTGGTCGTCCGGATCGCGGATCCCGTCGATGACCACGGCGCCGCGGAACCGCTGCCCGGGGTGGGGCGAGGCAGACGCCTCAGCTGTCGCCGGCGGAGACCGTGACGGTGACGTCGCCCTTCTTGAGGCGGATGCGGTTGGCGGCGTCGGCTTCCATGCGACCCAGGACGATGATGCCGTCGAAGTAGGACTGGTCGCCGTAGTACAGGACGAGGTCCTGGCCCGGCGCGTAGTACCCGATATCTCCGACGTCCGGGTCCGCACCGGCGGGCTGCCCGCTCAGGGACAAGGGAAAAGGGAGCCTTCCGGTCTTCTCGACCGAGGCGTGGTCCCGCATCCGTACCGTGACCGGGAGGCGCGCGACCAGGTCACGGCTGGCGGCACTCTCCGTGAGCTCGGCCGAGAATTTCTCGGTGCCGACGGTGAGGATGATCTTCACACGAGCCTCCTCGCGGTCTACGGGATCGGGCGGAACGGTCCGGCGGATTCTGCGGGAGCCGACGGCGGCACGGTCTCACCCGGACCCTGTCCGGTGGCCGTCCGTGGCCGTCCTGCGCGAAGGACGACAGCAGGAGGGCGGTGACTGTCGGGAATGCGAGCCATGCCCACCGCTGGAGCAGCATCATTTCTGCCCTCCAACCGTTCCCGCCGTTCCCGCCGCTTCTTTACCGAGTCGCCATACACTTACCATATCGTTAACCGTCCGACAATTAAAGGTGCGGTGCCGGGGAGGGATGCGTGAGCGGCTGGTTCCCTCGCGTCCTCACCTTGACCGCGACAACACAGCTGTTGGTCTACGGACTCCGACCGCTGCTCTCCTACATGGGCCTGTCGATCCAGGCGACTCCGGCCGAGCTCGGCCTGATCGCCGGCGCCTTCTCGGCCCTGTCGCTCCTCGTGGCTGTCCCGCTCGGCTTCCTGATCGACAGGACCGGGGAGCGGCCGTTCGTCCTGGGTGGCACCAGTCTGCTCGTGTGTGTCCCGGCCTGCCTGCTGTTCCCCCAGACGATCCCGACCTTGGCCCTGTGCAGTGCCGGCATGGGGCTGGGTCAGCTGGCGGCCATGCTCGGCGCGCAGACGGTGATCGCGCGCGGCGACTCCGAGGCGGTGCGGGACAGGCGTTTCGCCCACTTCACGGTCGTCACCTCGGGTGCGCAGCTGGTAGCGCCCGCCACCCTCGGCCTGCTCGTCGGCCGCTCGACGCCAGTCGGCCAGCAGGCTTCAGAGCTCACGGCGGGCGCAGCGCTCCTCACAGCCGTTACCGTCGGGTCGGTGGGCCTCCTCGCCGCACTCAGCCTGGTGGCGCGACCGGGCACGCTGGCCTCGCGCCCGCGACCGGTTCGCCAGGCGTCGTTCGGCACGGTGGGTCGAGCGGTGCGCGTTCCCAGCATGCGCATCGCGTTGATGGCCAGCTTCACGGTGCTGGCCTCGATCGACCTGGTAGCCGCCTACCTTCCTGCTCTGGGCCAGGCTCAGGGCCTCGGAGTGATGACGGTGGGCCTGTTGTTGGCGACCCTGGGCGGCGCCTCACTCGCGGCCCGCCTCGCTCTGCCGCGCCTGCTGCACGTCCTCAGCCGACGCATCCTGTTGGCCTCCTGCATGACCGTCGCCGCGGTCGGGATGGCGTTGATCCCCTGGGTGAGCTGGCTCCCCGGTCTCTACCTGGTCATGGCGCTGGCCGGCATGGGGCTGGGGCTGGGTCAGCCGATCACGATGGGTTGGGTCGCCAGCGAGGCGGCTCCCGAGATCCGGGGCACGGCCATGAGCGTGCGGCTGATGGGCAATCGCCTCGCGCAGACCGTCGTTCCCCTGGTGGTCGGTGCCCTCGCGGGAGCGGCGGGGCTGGCGGCCGCCTTCACGGTGCCGGGGGGCCTGCTGCTTCTCGCTGCCTTCCTCTCGCTGCTGGGCACCGACGGAAGCGCAGAGGGGGCACGCCCCAAGGATTGACACCTTGACGAAATGTCAAGCAGTTGTGTGAATGACAAACTACGACTACCTTGCGGCGAGGTGGGCCTCGCGCGCGGCGGTCCCGTAGAGGTGTGGAGATGGTGACAGTGGACTTCGACAGATACGAGCGGCTCGCCTTCGAGCGCCTGGACCACGGGGTGCTGTTGGTGCGGATCAACCGGCCTGAGAAGTACAACGCTGCCGACAAGGTGATGCTCAAGGAGTTCGTCACCGTCTGGCCCGACATCTCCGACGACCCTCAGACACGGGTCGCGGTCGTGACCGGCGCCGGGAAGGCCTTCTGTGCCGGCGGCGACCTGCACGAGGAACTCGGCAAGGTGGGCGACTACGCCGAGGTCGTCACCTCGCACGAGGATGCGCGCAAGCTGGTCGAGAACATGATCGCCTGTGACAAGCCCATCATCTCGGCCATCAACGGGCCGGCCGCCGGTGCCGGTCTTGTCGTCGCCCTCATGGCTGACATCAGCATCATCGGCGAGGACATCGAGTTCACCGACGGGCACATCAACATCGGACTTGCTGCCGGCGACCATGCGGCCCTGTTGTGGCCCCTTCTCTGCGGGATGGCGAAGGCCAAGTATTACCTGCTCACGGGGGACCGGATGGACGGGCGGACCGCCGACTCGCTGGGGCTCGTCAGTAAGGCGGTGCCTCGGGCAGACGTGCTCGACGAGGCGCTCTCCGTCGCCCAGCGGCTGGCTACTGGCCCGCAACAGGCGATCAGATGGACTCGCCGCTCGTTGAACAGCTGGCTCAGGCTGGCGATGCCCACCTTCGAGGCGTCGCTGGCGATGGAGATGATCACGCTCTTCTCCGACGACGTGCGCGAGGGCATCACCGCGTTCCTGGAGCGGCGCGACGCGCAGTTCGAGTAGCGCCACTGACGCGACCGAGCAGATTGTAAAATGTCAAACTCTTGTTAAAGATGGAAATAGATGGTGAGGTGGGTGCCGTAGAACCCTCAGGCTCACTGTCAGGAAGAGACCTCTGGTCATGAACATCACGAGCGCCGAGTCTGTCGACGGACTCCACTCCTCTTCTCGCTACATTCGCTCCTACGACGATCTGTTCGTCGCCGGCGAATGGGTCTCGCCGGACCGTCCGGCGTCGTCGGAGGTCATCTCGCCGGCCACGGGCGAGCCCATCGCCTCGGTCCCCGTCGGAGGACGCGTCGAAGTCGATCGAGCCGTCGTCGCGGCTCGTCACGCCTTCGAGCGCGGCGCCTGGTCGACCTACGACCTGGACCGCCGCCTGGAGGTGCTGCGGCGGTTCAAGGACCTCTTCGTCGAGCATCGGGAGCGCCTCGCCCAGGTGGTCACCGCCGAGATGGGCTGCCCGATCACCCAGTCACGCGGGATTCAGGCACAGAACCCGATCCGCTTCATGGAGTACTACCTCGACCTGGCGCAGGACTATCCCTTCCGCTCCGTGCGCAGGCACGAGACGGGGACGGCGCTCGTGACGCGCGAGCCCGTCGGCGTGGTCGCCGCGATCATCCCGTGGAACATGCCGGCGCACCAGGCGATCTCGAAGATCTTCCCCGCCCTCCTCGTCGGCTGCACCGTCGTGCTGAAGCCGGTGCAGCAGACAGCGCTGAGCGCTCTGCTCATCGCGGAGCTCGCGGATGAAGCGGGCTTCCCTCCGGGCGTTCTCAGCGTCATCCCCGCGGACCGCAGTGTCGGTGAGTACCTCGTGACCCACCCGGGGGTGGACAAGCTCACCTTCACCGGCTCCACCACCGCGGGCCGGCGGATCGCCGAGCTCTGCGGCCACGACCTGCGACGAGTCACCCTGGAGCTCGGGGGAAAGTCCGCGGCGATCATCCTCGACGACGCCGACCTCGACCAGGCGGTGGAGTCCCTCCGGCTCGGCAGCTTCCGCAACAGCGGCCAGATCTGCAGTCTCAAGACGCGCGTCCTGGTCCCCGCCCACCTGCACGACGACCTCGTCGACCGGCTGACCGGCCTGGTTGCGTCCATGCCGGTCGGTGACCCGACCAACGAAGGGACGCAGATCGGGCCGATGGCGACCGCGGCGCACCGGTCCCGGGTGGAGGGCTACGTCGCCACCGCCCGAGACGAGGGCGCGGTTCTGGTCGCCGGTGGAGGCCGACCAACGGGCCTGGATCGAGGCTGGTACGTCGAGCCGACGGTCTTCACCCGCGTCGACTCGGGCTCCACTCTCTTCAAGGAGGAGGTCTTCGGCCCGGTGTTGTCAGTGACGACGTACGGAACCGAAGACGAGGCGGTCCGCCTCGCCAACGACAGCCCCTTCGGCCTCAGCGGCGCGGTCTTCACTGCGGATCGCGAGCGCGGCACCAGGGTCGCCAGTCGGATCCGCACCGGGGCGGTGGAGCTCAACGGCCGGCCCGCCGGTCTGGCCGCGCCGTTCGGTGGGTTCAAGGACAGTGGCCTCGGACGGGAGAACGGGCCTGAGGGCTTGGAGTCCTTCACCGAGCTCCGTTCGCTCGGTCTTCCTCCGGAGTGGGTCGACGAGGCCTGAACCGGTCGTGAGATCGGTTCCTCGCAGGCAGGAGCCTCGGGTGGTGAAGCTTCCCCCACGCTGGATGACCACGGCCCCACATGCGCGGCGGGTGTTCGTCGCCGGGGTGCCTCACCTGGTTCCGCACGACACCACGCACCACGCCAGGACGATCGGGTCGATGACCACCGCGTGCGGTCTTGGCGCCCACTTCTGGATCAACTTCTACGACCGGCCGTACCTGGTCGGCAGCATGGGCGGATGCCCGGCGTGTGACCACGTGGTGGCTGCAGATGAAGACGTCGACGTCGACGGGTAGGTAGCCTGCGCTGCTCAACGGGAGTCGCGCGCGTACTCCACCCGCCATCGTTCGTCGGTACCCACAGGCGACAGCACCAGGTGCGAGGTCGTGATCTCGAAGGAGCGCAGCAGGGCCTGCCCGACCAGGCTGCGGACGAGCGACGAGGTGACGACGAACTCCAGGACGTCCTGGTTGCTGCGCAGGCGGTACTGACCGAAGGTGGCCTCGTAGCCGAGGGCGGTGTATCGGGTGGCCGGCGCATCAGGCCGCCGGTCCATCGCCTGCACGGACATGTGCCCGTCAGGGGAGAAGAAGATCTGGCCCGAGTAGGAGACGGGTGTGAGCCGTCCGTCCGGGCCGGCGGAATGCAGGGCGGTCATGCGCCATACCCCCGGAAAGAGGTCAGCGGATTGCACGGGTCACCTCAGTCCGTGAGCTGGTGGGGGGTCGAGGCCGACCAGGAGGCGAGCAGTCCCAGGCGTTCCGCACTCGGTGACCCTGGCTCGGGGGTGTAGATCATGAGTACGAGGCCCGGCTCGGCAGTGATGGACAGCTCCTCGTAGGCCAGCGTCAGCTCACCTACCAGGGGGTGGACGAAACGCTTGGAGCCGCTTCCGTGCGTGCGGACGTCGTGAGCGGCCCACAGGCGCCTGAACGTCTCGCTCTGCGTCGACAGCTCACCGACCAGGTCCTGCAGACGACGGTCGTGCGGATGGCGGCCAGCCTCTGCCCGCATGATGCCCACGCACATCTCGGCGAACAGGTCCCAGTCGGGGTAGAAGTCGCGGGCCGCCGGGTCGAGGAACTGGAAGCGGGCCAGGTTGGGGGTGGGACCACCCTCCCCGATCACCGGTGAGTAGAACGCGCGCCCCAGCGCGTTGGAGGCAAGGAGGTTCTGGCGGGGGTCCCGCACGAACGCGACGGCATCGGTGATGGCGTCGAGGGCCCACCGCATGCTGGGACGCGTGGCGGCCCCGGGCGAGGTTCGGCGACGCGGGCGGCTCGATGTCGACACGCCGTCCGAGCCGCGGGCGAGGTCGTAGAGGTGTGCGCGCTCGACGTCGTCCAGGAGCAGCGCACGCGCGAGCGCCTCGAGCACGCCGGTCGACGCGCCGGAGATGTGGCCGCGCTCGAGCCGTGCGTAGTACTCCACGCTCAGACCGGCCAGGGCCGCGACCTCGCTGCGCCGCAGGCCCGGCACCCGCCGTGTGCCGGACGTCGGGAGCCCGACGTGCTCGGGGGTGATGCGCGCGCGGCGAGTCATGAGGAATTCGCGCACCTCGGCTCGGTTGTCCACCGGCCCAGGCTAGGGGGCGCGCGCTGACACAGCCGAGTCCGAGAGGTGCCCTGCTGGTACACCCCTCGGAAGGGACTCCCAGGCATCTCCAAGGTCTCGTTGAATCGTCTCCGACACGAAGGAGAGCAACATGCGAGCTGCGGTGATGTACGGCGCGGGCGACGTCCGAGTGGAGGACGTCCCCGACTCCACGATCGTCGAGCCCACGGACGCGTTGGTCCGGATCACGGCATCATGCATCTGCGGGAGCGACCTTCACCCCTACCACTCCAAGCCGGCCGGCTCCGTCCCGGCCCACATGGGCCACGAGTTCATCGGCATCGTCGAGGACACCGGGTCCGAGGTAAGCACCCTGCGTAAGGGGGACCTCGTCGTGGCGCCGTTCGCCTTCTCGTGCGGGATCTGCCCGTTCTGCCGTGGCGGGCTGCACACGGCCTGCGCGGTCGGCACCTTCTGGGACATGCTGCCCGGCGAAGGCGGCCAGGCCGAGGCGATCCGGGTTCCCCTGGCCGACGGCACGCTGTTCAAGCTCCCAGTGCCCCCGGACTCCGCGCTGATGGCGTCCCTGCTGACCATCTCCGACGTCTTCGGGACGGGCTACCACGCCGCCGTCCGTGGCGGTGTGCGCGAGGGCAGCACCGTCACCGTCATCGGGGACTGGGCCGTCGGTCTCCTTGCCGTCCTGTCCGCCAAGCGCCTCGGCGCCGAGCAGATCATCCTGATGGGGCGCCACCAGGCGCGCACGGACCTCGGGCGCGAGTTCGGCGCCACCGACGTGGTGTCCACTCGCGGAGAGGAGGGGATCGCTGCAGTCCGTGAGCTGACCGGAGGCGTCGGCAGCCACGTCGTCCTCGAGGCCGTCGGCCACATGCCTGCCTACGAGCAGGCGGTTGGCGTGGTGCGAGCAGGAGGGACGATCAGTCGGGTGGGCGTGCCGCAGTACGACGAGGCCCCGGTCGGGTTCACCAGCCTGTTCGGACCGAACATCACGCTCACCGGGGGCCCGGCGCCGAGCCGCGCCTACATGGCGGAGCTGCTGCCGCCCATCCTCGAAGGGTTCATCGAGCCCGGGAAGGTCTTCGACTCGTTCGTCAACCTCGATGATGTCCCGCAGGGTTACCGCGCCATGGACGACCGCACCCGGCTGAAGGTGTACATCACGCCCTGAGGTCAGAACCACGGCCGTGGTCGCCTGCACCCGCAGCGGGCGTCAGCTGCTCGCAATCGCCATACCGGCAGCGGTCTCGAAGTCGATAGAGCCTGTGAGGAAGGCCCATCGACGACGCGATGGATCGGGGTGGCCACATCGCGGAGCAAAGCCAGCGGTTACATTTCAAGTGCCCCAAGCCGATCAAGTCCCGACGCGGTGCTAGGCCGATCATCGCGGTCGACGGAATGAGAGTATCGGCGCCTACGGCAGGGACTGTCTCACTAAGGGTTCTTGCGGTTGTCATCAGTAGGTTTCTGTTGCCGGCCAGCGGTCGGCGAAGGTGATGGCGAAGGCGTTCAGCGCGGGCTTCCAGCGCATCGTCCATCGTGCCCGTCCCTGTCCAGTGGGTCCAGGGAGCGGGTGACTGGGTAGAGGCACTTCAACGCGGCCTGTTCGGTCGGGAAGTGGCCGCGGGCCTTGACCGCCTCGGCGGTAGCGGGCGTTCAAGCTCTTGATCGCGTTGGTGGAGCAGAGCATGGTGCGGATCTTCAGGTTGTAGTCCAGGAACGGGATGAACTCCTCCCCGGCGTTATTCCACAACCAGATGATCGCCCCGTACTTGGCACCCCACTTCTCGGTCAGCTCCTCCAGCGCGCCCCGGGCCGCGGCGGCGTTGACGGCGGTGTAGATCGGCTTCACGTCGTGCTTGATCGCGTCCCAGTCGCGGCGGGAGGAGAGCCGGAACGTGTTGCGGATCAGGTGGATGTAATGGCGACGTCGGCATTACATCCATTATGCCGACCTCCGGTCTATGCCGATGTCGTTGGTGATGTCGTTGCAGGGCTGGGGTTCTGAGGTACCTCGCGCCTCGTTCCGCCACCCATGCGCCGAGCTCACGTGCCTCCGCCGGCGAGCCCGTGGTGGCGTTGACGACAAGCCGCCCCTGCGACTGGTCGGTCTGCTCAAGGACTGCCATGACGTCGTCATACGTGCCGACGCATACGAGGACCAGGTCGGCCGACTCGACAGCCTGGTCGACGGTCGGCGTATGCGCGACGCCGTCGACCGCCAGGGCGATCGCGCGCGCCGGCGTCCGATTCCATGCAGGACTCGATGTCCGGCACGGGCGAGCGTCCGTGCGAGGGCTGCGCCCATGTGACCGCAACCGAGGACTGCCACAGTCGCCACGCTGTCCACCGAACCAACTCCCTCAGTCGAGCATCTGGGTGTGCCGTTCCCCAGCAAGCAGTCTGCGACTGTGCGGTCGTCGCCTTCCCCGAGAACGTCGGCACCGACGACTTCCTCCTGCTGACAGCAGGCAAGCAGGACGCGTGGCTGGCTGCGGAGGTCGTGCTCGGTGCGCTCGGAGGACGCGCCCGTCAAGTCGCCTCGGCTCCTGAGGGAGCCACCATCCTGGACGTCGGACTCGTCGGGGCATTCCACATGAGTACGGTCGCGGCCTTCGTGGAGTCAGCCCGCTACGCCGCCGCACAAAGTGTGCCGCTGACGGAGGCCCTCGAGGTGTCGGGGCACATCGTGCATCTCTTCGAGGGTGTCGCGTCGGCGATCGTCCGCATGTACGAGACCGATGACTTCGCCACGGACCAAGCGTCCCTCCCCACCTACGACGAAGCGGCTCGCACATTCCGGCAAGCCTTCGCGGGCGCCGGATCGGCGGCTCCCATCTTCGACGCTGTGGTCGAGGTCCTGAACGGCGCTGTCAGGACGGCAGGGGCGCCGACGCCATCGCGACCCTGATGAGACCAGCCGGCGACAGCGCCTAGCGGGGCTTGGCATCCGCGCCCATCTTCATGGCGCTCCGGATCAATCAGAGAGTCCGGTGCTTGCCGCTGCATCGACTGACGAGCAGCGCACAAGCGGAGGAGTGCAAGATGGAACTCGAGGGAAGAGTCGCACTCATCTCCGGGGGTGCTCGTGGTCAGGGAGCCTCGCACGCCCGCCTGCTGGCCGAGAACGGAGCGGCCGTCGTCCTGCTGGATGTCCTCCAGGACGACGGCGAGACCACAGCGGAGAGGCTCCGCTCGGAAGGGCACCGAGCCGCCTTCGTGCGCGGCGACGTGCGCGATGACGCCTCCTGGGCCGCTGCGATCGGCCAGGCCGAGAGTTTCGGATCGCTGGACATCCTGGTAGACAACGCGGGGATCGTCGAGATCGCCTCTATCCACGAGTGTTCCGACACCGAATGGTCTGAGGTCCTCGATACGAACCTGGGCGGCGTGTTCCGAGGGACGAGAGCTGCAGTTCCCGCGATGAGGAAGTCGGGAGGGGGCGCGATCATCAACATCTCCTCGGTCTTCGGGGTGAAGGGGACGTGGGGCTATGCGGCATACGTCGCGAGCAAGACCGCGGTCATCGGGCTGACGAAGTCGACGGCCATCACGTATGCCCCGGACGGCATCCGCGCCAATGCCATTGCACCGTCGGCGGTCGACACTCCGATGCTGGACAAGGAGCTGGCGATCTTCGCAGAGGACCCGAACTTCGACTTCAACGACTGGCTCGCAGCGCAGCCGATCTCGCGTGTGGCTCAACCGCGGGAGGTCTCTGAGCTCGTGCTCTTCCTCGCCTCCAGCCGGTCGTCCTACTCCACCGGAGGTGTGTTCAACGTCGATGGAGGCCAGCTCGCCTGAGGGGCGCCACCGCGTCCAGGTCGCCAGTTGAGGAGGAGTGACCCGAGGTGAAGCTTCCTCCGCGTTGGATGGTCACGGCCCCCCATGCGCGTCGCGTGCTCGTCGGTGGGGTGGCCCAGCTCGATCCACACGACATCACGCACCACGCCAGGACGATCGGCTCGACGACCACCGCGTGCGGCCTGGCTGCCCACGTCTGGATCAACTTCTACGACCGCCCGTACCTGGTGAACAGGATGGGCGGATGCCCGCCATGCGATGCGGCGGTTGCTGCGCACGTCGACGGACCGTGACGGGCGAAGGCGGTCGAGCCCATGACAGGGCAAGCACCCGGCCACTCCTTGAACGCAGCCATCGGATCTGCGTGGACAGCGTTGTGGCCCCAGAAGGAACCAGACCGACGCATTCGTCACGGAGGTGGCGAGGGGTCTGCCAGTCGCTCGCTGGGTCCGTGCCTCAGAGGGCGGCGTACAGCGCCTCCTCGAAGTCCCCGTAGAGCTTCCAGGCCTCGTCGCGGGTGATGAACGGCAGCGAGTTGGTGTAGATCGATGCGCAGATGCCTGAGGACCGGTCGATGAAGAAGTGGGTGTTGAACAGGCCTGCCCAGGAGCCGGTGCCTGCCCGGCGGCGCCCGGGGACGTCGGCTGTGTTGAGGAGCAGACCGTAACCCCACTTGTAGCCCTTCCCCGCGTGCATGGTGTCGGTGATCGGCGGGTCGGCGGTCGGGATCTCGGCGGGGAAGTCGAGTTCACCGATCTGGTTGCGGAAGGCGGCCTCGACCGTCGCCTCCTCCAGGATCCGCACGCCGTCGAGCTCGCCCCCGCGCAGCAGTGCCCGCTCGAACCGGATGTAGTCGCGGGGCGTCGAGTAGAGGCCGTGCCCTCCGGCCCACCAGTCGGGCTCGGGGTTGAGGATGTTGCCGGCTGACGTCCAGGCGCCATCCTCCCCCCTGACGTGGACGGTGACGGCGTTGTCCATCTGCTCGGGGCTCGGGTGGAACGTCGTGCCGGTCATGCCGAGGGGCTCGGTGATCCCCTCCTCGATCACGGCGTCGAGCTTCTTCCCCGCGACGGCCTCCACGACGCGGCCCAGCCAGTCGGTGTTGATGCCGTAGACGTAGCTCTCCCCGGGGTGTGCGGTCATGGGTGCTCCGAATGCGGCCATGGAACCGGGCACCACGTTGGGGACACCGGTGGCTGCTTCGTACTTGACCAGCTGGTCGTTCCAGAACCAGTAGCCGAGGCCCGAGGTGTGAGTGACGAGGTGGTGCACGGTCGCCTTCGTGCGGGGCTCGACCAGGATCGGCTCGTCGCCGTCGAAGCCCTCGAGGACCTTGACGTCGGCGAACTCCGCGACGTACTCCTCCACCGGAGCGTCGAAGTCGAGCTGGCCACGCTCCTTCTGCTGCAACGCCGCCGCCGTGCAGACCATCTTGGTCATCGACATGATGCGGAAGTGGGTGGAGGTCCCGACCGGGTCGTCGGACTCTCCGGCGATCCTCACGCCGGCGCCGCCGTCGTAGAAGACGCCGTCGCGATCCGCGGCGATGGCCGCGACGTGCGGCACAGCGCCCTTTTCCACGGCGTCGGCCAGGACGCGGTCGATCCCGGTGCCATCGATGTGTGTGGCCATGCCTGCTCCTCTGGAAGCGGGGACGGGCTCTCCGTCCGGCTGGGGATCACCGTCGGGTCTGGTGGAACCCGGCGTGAACCGACGAAACGACGCGGTTGAACCCCTGACGACCGCCACCTGGCGGTGGCACGCTGTGATCCCAGCCGGTTTGGTGGTGCCGAACGAGAGGAGCCAGCGGTGAACGAGGGTGCGCCTCACGTCGTCCGCCCGTCCTTCGACCCCGAGCTGCGTGCGGGGCTGGCAGTCGTCGGCGGGATGTTCCCGCCCACGATCACTCCCGAGCTGATTCCCTTCATGCGCACGTCGTACGCCGCCCCACCGGTCGACGATCTCCTCGTGGCGAAGGGAATCCGGCGGATCGACGACGTCGTGATCGCCTCGGACGGCCATGAGGTGGCCGTATCGATCCTCAGCCCGCGAGACGTCTCCGGGCTACGGCCGGGCGTGCTCTACGCGCACTCGGGGGGCCTGATGTTCGGTGACCGGTTCAGTGGGATCGACCTGGTCCTGGACTGGGTCGGCGGCCTCGGCGCGGTGCTCGTCACCGTCGAGTACCGGCTCGCCCCCGAGCATCCGCACCCAGCGCCCTTCGAGGACATGTACGCCGCTCTCGAGGCCACCGCCGCCCACGCGGAGGCATGGGGCGTGCGGCGCGACCGGCTCGTGGTGGCCGGCGCCAGCGCGGGCGGAGGTCTCGCCGCGGGTCTCGCCCTCGCGGCCCGCGACCGGGACGGCCCCGCGCTGCGGGGACAGGTGCTCGACTACCCGATGCTCGACGACCGCGGCGGCACTGCCTCGACCTACCAGTTCGACGGGGTGGGCGTCTGGGACCGGGTGAGCAACGAGACCGGGTGGGACGCCCTGCTCGGCGACCTGCGTGGCACTGCCGAGGTGTCGCCGTACGCCGCGCCTGCACGTGCCCGGGACCTGTCCGGCCTGCCACCGGCGTTCATCGACGTAGGCGCCGCGGAGATCTTCCGTGACGAAGCCATCGCCTATGCCGACGGCATCTGGAGGGCTGGCGGGGATGCGGAGCTCCACGTCTGGTCGGGCGCGTTCCACGCCTGCGACATCTTCGCTCCCCATACGGCCGTTGGTCGCGCCATGATCAGGGCCAGGAACGACTGGGTCGAGCGGATCATCGCGGACTGATCGACCATTCGTCGCTGACGACTCTCGCAAGGAAGGAGGTCATCGTGCAGGAGCTGCTCGGCCGCATCGCGCGTCTGGACCCCAGCGCCAGTTTGGGTTTGCGGGTGATCGCCTGCTTCGACGAGCTCATGGTCGGCAACGTCAACACGCGCGCTCTCCTCGCAGCCGCCGCTTCGCTGGCAGGGTGCGTGGCCGGTTTCCGGTCGCAGGTGCCGCCCCGAACCGTGCGCATCGACGCCAAGGGTCATCACGCGAGTGGCGAGGACGTGCCCGAGATCGACCCCGGCTTCCGAATGGCCGCGAGCGAGGGGTTGAGCATCTGGCTGGAGCGCACGGGCGAGCGGCAGCCCAACGACGCCATCATCTTGGAGAGGCTTGCGTTGGCCGTCCGCATCCGCCACGGACGTGGTCGTCAGAGCGACCACCGCCGCGACCTGAGCCTCCTGCTCGACCCTGAGGTCGAGATCGAGGCCCGGCGGGTGTCGGCCACCACCCTCGGGCTGCGGGCAGACGCGTCGTACCGGGTCGTGTGCGCCCCGCTTTTCGCGGTGTGGCCCGAGCACCCGCCGGGGCCGGAGGATGTGGTGGCGACCCGCTTCGGCACGATCCACGCACTCGTGCTGCCCGCCACCGAGCGCTCGGTGGCAGCATCGCCGACCGGCATCGGTGTGGCGACGGGCATCGCGGATCTGCACCACTCCTTCCGGACGGCCATGGTGGCGCTGCGGCTCTGCGATCCGCCTGCTGTGAGCTCAGTGCTCGCTGATGACCTCGGAGGCCTCATCGGACTCCTGGCCGACGTCCCGGACGGCTCGCCTCAGCCGGACGTCGCACTCATCGACGAGGTGATGAAGCATCCCTGGGGTTCGGAGACCCTCGACGCCATCGTCCGGAGCCAGTCCTTGCGACAGGCCGCTCGTGCGGCGGGGGTGCACCACAGCACCATGCAGGCCCGCCTCGAGACGGTCACGTCGCTGCTGGCCTTCGACCCCTTCGAGGGCTATGGGCGCACGCGTCTGGGCACGGCATACCTCGTGTGGCGGCTGCGACACTCCCGCGTGCTCGACCTTCCGGCTCCCGCCCCGTGAGGTCCGCGATCAGCCGGCGGTCCTGATCGCGGTCGCTGACGCGGCAGGTCAGCTCGCGGCGCCGGCAGGTGGAGGTGCTCCGTCCGGCGGGCCCGTGGGGGAGGGCCTCGGGCTCCCGCCGGACGGAGCGACGTGCGACGCTCACCATCCCGCGGGGTTCGGTCGGATGCGAAGACGACGTCGCACCGGGGGGGCTGGGTGGAGCAGCCGTACCCGCAACAGCGTGCTGGCTACGCGCCGGTAAGGGGAGAGCAGGACCGGGGACCAATGTCCATGACGCAGGTCACACGCGAAAGCGGAGGGCGCTTGCCGGGCGAGTGCTCGTTGCTGGCCAGGCGCCCTTGAGCCGAGTTCGGTTCACCGGTCTACACGATCCATCGCCTGTCGGTCCGCGCCGATCCGGTCGGTCGCAGCGCAGCCCAACGCCCCGACGGGTCCGGGTGTTCACGATCGCCAGCCAGGCTTGGAGTTGGGTGTTGAAGTCGCCCGGACCGGTGAAGGTCCTACCGGGCAGGAACGGCCGCTCGAGGTGGTCGTGAGCACGTTCGATGATGCACTTGTGCTCGGGTTCGGCGGGCTTGAGCACGATCACCTTCGCGCCGAGCACACGCCGGAACGCCTCGCAGTCCTGCGTGAGCTCGATCCGTCCACCGCAGTTGCGGCCGATCGCGCCCTCGCCAACCCAGACCAGCGTCCGCGGCCCCGAGGGCGTGGATGAGCCGCCACCAGCCGCGAAGATGTCGTCGGCGCGCCGGGTCGGAATCAGAATCCCCGACAGCCACCGGGAGTAGCCGGTCACCATCGTCAGCACCGGCAACTGCGCCGGCCGCCTGGTCTGCCCGAACCCGACCGGGAGCTGGATCGGCGGGAACCACAGGTCGCACTGCGCGACATCGCCGGCGACATAGCTGGTCCGCGATGCCGGGTCGACAGGCAGATACGCAGGACGCAGCTCCGCGACCCGCTCCTTGAACACGGTGATCCCACGCGACCACCCGACCCGCTCCGCGATCACCGTCGCCGGCATCGTCGGAACCAAAGCCAACTGCTCACGGATCGCGTCCTCGAACGCATCGACCGCCGACCCCGTGGGCTTCCGCTCGTACCTCGGTGGCGCGTCCGAGGCGATCGCGGCACGCACCGTGTTCCGCGAGATCCCCAACGTCGTGGCGATGGTCTTGATCGGCAACTTCTCCGCTCGATGCAGCCTGCGGATCTCGGCCCAGTCCTCCACTGACAACAACTCCCTTCGCTCCTCCCGACTCGGAATGAGTCGAGACTCGGTTTGAAGGGGGTCAAGATTCGGCCGACGCTCCGTGATCAGTCTTCAGGGGGCGCCGACAAGAGGATGCGCACGCAGCAATATGGACTGTTGATCAGCTGATTGTGGCGAAATGACGTCCTCGTCCCGCGGCGCTGGTGCAGGGCTTCCCGAACGCCAGCAACCTTCGCAGAGTCATGAAGCGCAGGCAGTCATGTCGCTGGAAATGGCCAGGCTCACGGTCCTTGGCGCCGCTGATGCATCGTTGCTTCCGCGAGCGGGCTGAGCAGCGAAAACAGCGTGTCGGCTACGCCGCGAAGGCGTTCCTCGATCGAGGCCTACTCCGCGGTCCTCGTTCGCGCGATCATCGTCAAGCTCGCCGTCGGGGAGGGCAGCGATGTGCCGGCTGAGGAATCCCGCTCCGGCGAGCGCGCTGGGCGCACCACGTCGGTGTGCCGTCGGTGTGAGATGGAAGCAGTCTTGCGGCGCACATCAGTCAACCGGCGGCGCTCCGGAGGTCCCTCGCACCACCAGGGTCGGGGGGACGGTGACCGTGTGGCCGGTGCGGGTTGATCGCGGTGAGATTCGTGCCGACATCAGGTCCCACGCAGTGGCGCCGATCTGAGCTCTGGGGTAGTCCACGGTTGTCATCTCGACGTATCCGTTGTGGGCGAGGGCGGTGTTGTCGTAGCCGACCACGGACACGTCCTCGGGAACCCGGTACCCGAGCGCGCGGGCAGCGGCGAGGACGCCGATCCCTGAAAGGTCGTTGGCGGCGACGACCGCTGTGGGACGGTCTGGCTGCTCCAATAGCGCTTGGGCAGCTCGGCGGCCGCCTTCCTCGGTGTAGTCGCCGGGAATGACCTGCGAGCCTGCCTCCAGGCCGAGCGATTTCATGACCTGTGTGAAGGAGCGTCGTCGAGTCGAGCTGCCTGCGCCCTGGCCTCCGTCGATGTGCGCGATCTTGCGGTGCCCCAGTTCGACGAGGTGTCTCACCGCGAGGCTGAGCCCAAGGGCGTCGTCCACCAGGACGCTGTCAACCCGAGGGATCTTCCGTCCGATAACGACCAAGGGGACCTGCTGGGCGATCCTCTGGATGTGCGCGGTCGAGGTGAGCGCGCCCATCAACAGGATCCCCTCGACCTGCTGAGCCATGAGTGACTCCAGGCCGAGTCGTTCACGATTTGGATCACGGAAGCCAGCGGCGAGGAGCAGCTGGTGGGCCTCGGGGTCACGTCGTTCTTGAGGATCGAATCCGTCGAGGATCTCGGCATATACCGGGTTGTGCAGATCGGAGAGCATCACGCCGAGGGTGTTGGTCCTGTGGCTGGCGAGCCGTCGGGCGTTGAGGTTTGGGCGATAGCCCAGCTCCTCCGCGGCGGCCAGGATGCGCTCACGGGTTGTCGGGGAGACGCGGGTGGAACCCTGGAGGGCAAGGCTCACCAGGGACCGCGAGACGGCAGCCCTCGCCGCGACGTCCTCGAGAGTGACGGTCGCCACAGAAATCCTCCTGAAACTCTTGACAGTTGATGTTGGAGCGCTCCACCATTATGAGGTGTTGGAGCGCTCCAACAAAAGACGTTACCAGGAAGAAGGCACAATGAAGAAGCAGATCAAGCTGGCGGCGGGGGTTGCCGTGCTCGCTGCGGCCCTTGCTGCATGCACCAACACGGGCAACGGTTCCGGCGATGGATCCGCCGCCAAGGACTCGGGCGGCGCGGCTGCGGCCTCCTCGGATGTCAGCATCGGAGTCGTCGTCCACGGCGCCGTTGGTGACGAGTTCTGGAGTGACGTCAAGGCCGGAGCCGAGGACGCCGGCTCGCAGACCGGCGCCAGCGTGGACTACCAGACGTCGGCTGACCCCGACGAGCAGGGTCGGTTCATCGCCACCGAGGTGTCGAAGAAGGTGGATGCTCTCGTCGTGAGTGTGCCGTCGGTGGAGGCATTGAAGGGGCCGATCCAGGATGCCGAGAAGGCCGGCGTGCCTGTCATCGTGATCAACTCTGGAGCGGACGACTGGCAGGCACTCGGTGCGGTCGGCTTCGTTGGCCAGGACGAGAAGGTCGCGGGTGAGCAGGCTGGCAGCGCGATGAAGGACGCCGGCGTCACCAAGATGCTATGCATCAATATCACCCAGGTCATCGCCGCAGTCGACGCCCGCTGCGTTGGAGCCACCGACGGATTCGGCGGGCCGGTGGAGACCATTCGCGTCGACCTCGGAGACGCTGCGGGTGCTGTCGCTGCGGTCGCGGCCAAGCTGGCCCAGGACAAGTCGATCGACGGAGTGCTCTCTCTGGGCGGTGGCGTCTACACGACAGGCCGCGACGCGATCAAGCAGGCCGGCTCGTCGGCGAAGTACGGCACCTTCGACGTGAATGACGACATCACCGCCGGGGTGAAGGACGGCACCGTCCTGTTCGCGCTGGACCAGCAGCCCTACGTCCAGGGCTACCAGTCGGTGGTCATGGGCGTTCTCCTCGCGGAGAAGAACCTCCTCATCGGTGGCGGCGTCGCCCCAGTCCTGAGCGGACCGCGTCTGATCACCAGTGAGAACGTCGGGGGCTGACCCCCGACCCTGCCGCCGGGAGCGCGTGGTCCTCCTCCTTCCACGCGCTCCCGGTGACTCGCTCGTGTCGGGCCTCGAACTCTTGGCCTCGACCTCCCGCAAGATCACTCCCACGGAGCCCACTGTGAATCCCAAAGCACACGTCACCACCTCAGGTGCTGTCCCCGCCAGCCACGAGTCACGCGAGGGCGCGGGGGTCGTGAACCCAGCCCCGCCGGACGAGAGAGTCGCTCACACCTCGTGGCTGCGCAGGATCGCGGCCCGACCCGAGTTGGGCGCCTTCATCGGCGCCGCTGTCATCTTCGTGTTCTTCACGTTTCTCTCCCCGATCTTCTTCTCGTGGTCGGGGGCGTCCAACTGGCTCGAGCCCGCGGCCACGCTCGGCATCGTGGCAGTGGCGGTCGCCATGCTGCTCATCGGTGGAGAGTTCGACCTCTCGGTCGGTGTCATGATCGGTACCACGGGCCTGATCACCGGAACGCTGGTCACCCAGCTTGGCTGGAACATCTGGGCCGCGTCGATCGCGTCGCTCGTGGTTGCCCTGGCGATCGGGGCGCTCAACGGCGTCTTGGTGGTGGCGACCAGGCTGCCCAGCTTCATCATCACGCTGGGCACGTTCCTGGCGCTCCAGGGCATCAATGTCGCGGTGACCAAAGCCTTCACTGACAGCGTGCAAATCTCCGGGGTCTCAGCCTCCCCCGGCTTCGGGTTCATGCACGACCTGTTCGCCTCATCGATCACGGTTGGCGGCGCGTCGTTCCGCGTCACGATCCTGTGGTGGATGGTCATCACCGCCGCAGCGACCTACATCCTCACCTCCACCGCGTTCGGGAACTGGATCTATGCAGTCGGCGGGGCTCCTGAAGCCGCTCGCAAGGTGGGTGTCCCGGTTGCTCGGACCAAGATCGTGCTCTTCATGGGGACCTCGGCGTCGGCATGGTTCGCCGGCACCCTTCTCCTCACCCGTCTCGATTCGGTGCAGGCCACGGCTGGGGTCGGGCAAGAGCTGATCGTGGTCACGGCTGCCGTCATCGGTGGATGCCTTCTGACAGGAGGCTTCGGCTCAGCGATCGGCGCTGCACTGGGGGCGCTGATCTTCGGCATGACGCAGATCGGCATCGTCTACGCGGGCTGGGACGCCGACCTCTTCAAGACCTTCCTCGGGATCATGCTCCTCCTGGCCGTCCTGTCCAACGAGTACGTCAAGCGGGCAGCAACCAGCGGTCGGGCCAGCTCGTGAGTGGGCGCGAGTCGGGCAACGGACCACGGCGGTGCCTCGGTGCCTGACTTCACCAAGCGCGATGGCGGCACGGTCCACTACGACCTCGCTGGAGACTCCGATGGACCGGTGATCGTCCTGATCGAGGGGCTCGGGGCCCACATGATCGCCTGGCGCACAGAGTTTCGCCAACCCCTCCTCGACGCGGGCTACCGCGTGCTGCGCTTCGACAACCGCGATGTGGGACTCTCCCAGCGGTATCCAGCGGGCGGCTACAGCCTCTCAGACCTCGCTGAGGACACCCACCAGCTCATCGACTACCTGGGAATCGGCCCAACCCACGTGGTCGGACAGTCGATGGGCGGCATGGTGGCCCAGCACCTCGCCATCGAACACCCCGAGGACGTCGCCAGCCTCTCGCTGATCTACACCGCGCCCTCCGCCGACTACGTCACCGGGGTCGATCGCCCCGCGGCAATCCGCTCAGCCCCCCGGGCGAGCAGCCGGGACGAGGCGGTCAAACTGCACGTGGAGGCCGAACGAATCGGAGCTTCCACCAGTTACTCGTGGGACGAGTCGTGGAAGGCGGAGGTGGGCGGGCTCATGTGGGACAGGGGCTACGCGCCGGATGGCATCGCCCGGCAGTGCGAGGCCCTCATGAAGGATCGCCTGGACACGGCAGCGCTCGCGAAGATCGACGTCCCAGTCCTGATTCTGCACGGCACCGTCGATGCACTGATCCCGCATCCCGCCGGCATCGCTCTCCACGCAGCCATTCCGGGTAGCGACTTGTGGCTCATCGAGGGGTTGGGACACGACCTACCGATGGAGCTTCTCCCCGACATCACCTCCCGCATCCTCGCCAACATGCAGCGGGACCCACGCACTCTCACCTCAGGAGAATCGCTATGAGCAGATCCGCACGCGCAATCCCACAGCAGAGTACGAGCAGCGGGGGATCGTCCTCGACGACGTCGCGCACTCCGCTGATCGAGGTCCGAGACCTCGGCAAATCGTATGGATCCGTGATCGCCCTCCGTGAGGTGACCACGACCGTCAAGGCAGGCGAGGTCACGTGTGTCCTGGGTGACAACGGCGCCGGCAAGTCCACCTTCATCAAGATCCTGGCCGGAGCCCACGGCCACACCCAGGGACAGTTCATCGTCGATGGAGAAGAGCGACACTTCGGCTCACCCCGCGAGGCCCTGGCTCTCGGGATCGCCACCGTCTACCAGGACCTCGCCGTCGTTCCGTTGATGCCAGTATGGCGGAACTTCTTCCTTGGCTCGGAGATGAGCGGGCGGCGTACGAAACGCCTCGACAAGGCCAGGATGAAGGAGATCGCCAAGTCCGAGCTCGCAGCGATGGGCATCGACCTGCGCGATGTGGACCAGCCGATCGGTACGTTGTCAGGTGGCGAGCGCCAGTGCGTCGCGATCGCGCGCGCGGTGTACTTCGGTGCGCGCGTGCTCATCCTCGACGAGCCCACGGCAGCTCTCGGGGTCCGGCAGTCCGGTGTCGTCCTGAAGTACGTCGCGAAGGCCCGGGACCGCGGCCTCGGCGTCATCTTCATCACTCACAACCCGCACCACGCCTACCCGGTGGGCGACCGCTTCATGCTGCTGCGTCGCGGGCGCAGTCTCGGCAACTTCGCCAAGGCCGACCTCACGCTCGACGAGCTCGTCCAGATGATGGCAGGGGGAGCGGAGCTGCAGGCACTCAGTCACGAGCTCACCCGGGAGCTGCCCGGCTCCGAGGTCGCCCGGACGATGGAGGCCGAGGTCGCCGAGACTCTCGGCACCGAGGCGGACTCGGCGGGGTGGAACGGTCCTCGATGAGAACAACGGGCCACGTTGTGGGCGCTGACCATGCCTGCCGCCAAGTGCCGCGGGTTCCCACCGTGATTCGGAGTTCACCAAGGTCGTTTCCACGCCTGCCACCGCCGCATCTGGAGGTGCCGCTTCCGGCGGCGGTGTCGGCATGCTGAGGACGTGCATTCCCGTCGCATGACATCCTCGGTGCCGTGAGTGCAACGACGCCATCGTCTCGCCGGCGCGGGCGGGCCCTCGAGGCGAGCATTCTCGAGGCTGCCTGGGCCGAGCTGGAGCAGACGGGGTGGTCCGGCTTCACGATGTCGGCGGTCGCAGCGCGCGCGGGGACGGGCAAGTCCTCGGTGTACGCGCGGTGGCCGACGAAGAGCGCGCTGGTGCGCGCGGCGGCCGTCCACATCGCCGGTGCCGGCGAGTCCACCCTGCAGTACAGCGGCGACCTGGAGGCCGACCTCACGACGTTGGCGAGAGCGACGGCGGCCTCGCAGGTCGGACCGGTCGGCGAGGCGCTGCGGGGGATCGTGGCCGACGCCTCGGTCGGTCGCCCATCGGCGGGTGAGGCCGCCAGCATCTTCGACGACACGATGCCCGTGCAGGTCGTACTCGACCTCCTGCTCGCCGCCCAGCATGCCGGTCGGCTGCGCGCAGGACCGTTTTCGCACCGGGTGGTCAACCTCGGGCTGACTCTGGTGAGCCACTACGTCCTGATGAACCGGCGAGTCCCCTCCGAGGAGGAACTGGCCGAGATCGTGCACGACATCTGGCTGCCTGCGCTCGAGCGCTGAGGGCCCAGCCTCGCAAATAAGAGACTCGGCGTTCTCTATTGACGGAGATGTGAGCGGCGTCATACCGTGACCACATCTGGTTGAAACCTTTCATTCGCCGTCTCACCTCAGCCCAGGAGTCGATCCGCCATGCCCGCTCCCCGCAGTCCACTGTTCCGTCTCGCCACCGCCGCTCTCGTCAGTGCCGCCGTCATCACCTGCGCTCCCAGTCCCGTCGAGGCACGGGTCGCTGCCCCCACGTCAGCGGCGTCGGCGTCTGCCGACGCGACCTTGGACTGGACCGGTGAGTGGATCGGGCGGGACAACCCCGACGCCTGGCCGGACAACGGGCAGCAGAACCCTGCACCGCTGCTGCGCAAGAGCTTCGAGGTCGACAAGAAGGTCACCGCGGCCACGCTGAGCGTGGTCGGTCTCGGCTTCTACGAGGCGTGGATCAACGGCCACCGCGTGGGACGTCAGGTGCTGGACCCGGCGCCGACGGTCTACGACAAGACCGCCTACTCCCGGACATTTGACGTCACGGACTCGCTGCGGCGGGGTGCCAACGTCATCGGAGCCGAGCTGGGACGCGGGTACTTCGGGGTGCCGGGGATCGAAGGGGACAGCTTCAACTACGACGACGCACGCTGGCGCAGCGAGCCTCGCCTGCTCGCCCAGCTCGACGTGCGGTTCGCCGACGGCACCACGCAGCGCATCATCACCGACGGCACCTGGAAGATCGCCGACAGCGGCACCCGGGACAACTACTACCTGGGGGAGACGCAGGACGCCCGGCAGGAGAGCCGGGCGTGGCGCTCGGTCCACTTCGACGACACGGCATGGTCGGCGGCATCGGTTCAGACCGCGCCCACCCAGCACATCGTGCCCGCGACACAGCCGCCCATGGAGGTGACTGGGACCCTGAGGTCCGTCCACGTCACCAAGCTCGCCGACGGCTCCCGGGTCTACGACTTCGGTCGGCACCTGGCCGGTTGGGCTCGCATCAGCGGTCACGCCACCGCCGGCACGAGCGTCCGTATGGTCTACGGCGAGCAGCTCAACGAGGACGGCAGCGTCCACCAGTACCAGGCCGATCAGGACGCGGGCGCCCGGCACGTCGACGGCTACACCTTCGCCGGGGGCAAGGGTCGCGAGGCCTGGGAGCCCAGCTTCACCCGGCACGGGTTCCGCTACGTCCAGGTCACCGCCTCGGCACCGGTCGACGGCCTGCGCATCGAGGCGCGGCTGGTCCACAACGCCGTACGGGCGACCGGGGCCTTCACCTCGGCCAGCCCGCTGCTGAACCAGATCCACGCCAACCAGCGCCGCAGCCTGCTCGACAACATGGCCAACCTGCCTACCGACACCCCGTGGCGCGACAGGCAGGGCTGGACCGCCGACGCCTACCTCTTCCTGGATTCCGCTGCTCTGAACTTCGACGTCGAGGACTTCTACACCGACTGGTTGCGCACCTTCCGCGACAGCCAGCAGCCCGACGGCTCGCTGCCGATCATCGCACCGGACCCGGGATCGATTCCCGTCTTCAACGACCCCTCCTGGTCGGGCACCCTGGTGCTCGACGTGTGGGATCTCTACCAGCACTACGGCGACACCGGGGTGCTCACCGACAACTACGCCACGATGGCCAAGTGGATGGACCTGATGGACACCACCGTGGCCGCCACCGGTGACATCTACACCGGGTTCTCCTTCGGTGACTGGGCCTCACCAGGAGCCGAGGCTGCGGGACAGGCGCTGTTCGCACCCGAGGCGTCCGACCTGACCGCGACCGCCGACCTCTACCAGGAAGCGCGCACGCTCGCCCGGATCGCACGCTCGCTGGGGCATGACGAGGACGCCACCCGCTACGGCGCCTTGGCCGACCGGATCAAGGCCGCCTTCAACGACCGGTTCTTCGACGAGGACACCAACACCTACGGCACCACCGGTAACCCGTTCGTCGGTGGGGGTGACCCCGGCTACCGCCAGACCTCCAACGTCATCCCGCTGGCCTACGGCCTGGTCCCCGAGGAGAAGGCCGAGGCGGTGCTGGCGCAACTGGTCAAGGACATCAAGAGCCACGGCGACGACCTCGGTACCGGCTCGATCGGCACCAAGCAGCTGCTCCCGGTCCTGACCAGGATGGGACGCGGCCAGCTCGCCTACCGGCTCGCCACCCAGACCGACTACCCGAGCTGGGGCAACTGGGTGCGCAACGGCGCCACGACCTCGTGGGAGACCTGGTCCATCACCTCCCCCGGACAGTCCATGAACCACGCCTTCCTCGGCACCGTCGACGACTGGTTCTTCCAGGACCTGGCCGGCATCAAGCCGGCCGCCCCCGGCTACGCCCGGGTCCGCATCGACCCCCTCTTCCCCCGCGGCCTGGCCCACGCCTCGGCCAGCATCACCACACCCCGTGGGCCGGTCTCGGTGCGCTGGCACAGGACGACCAACGGGGTGAAGCTGACCGTCCACGTCCCCCGCGGCGTGCAGACCGACCTCCGCCTCCCAGCAACCGCCGACGCTGGAGAAACCGGACACGGCCGCACCCTCTCGCTCGGTGGCGGCGTGCACACCTTCCGGGTGTCGTAGCTCCGGGTCAGCGCCGACCGCAGCAGCCCCACCGTGCCGCTCCTTCCGTGGGAGGAGCGGCGCGGGCTGCACGGGATCTGTCGGGCCAGTCGCACGCCGAGCTCGACCAGCCCATCGAACGCGCACCAGGGCATACCGCCTCACGGTGGGTCGACCACCGCAAGCTCTCAGCAACAGGGCAGCCGGGAGGCGCTGGCGACGCTGCCCATGCTGGGCGCATGTTTCTCGTTCGACCCGTGACTGGCGCAGCGCCGTCCGCTGGGCTTGCCGACGCGGACTCCTGCGGGTCGTCGCGGCGCAGCGGCCCTCGGGGTGGAGCGGAAGAGCAGGCGCTCGGGTTGCGACTGACCGTAAGACTGTCTTACAGTCAGTCCCTCCTTCGAAAGGGCTCTCCATGGCGCAGACAGCGATCACCTCGGTCCGGGCACGACAGGTCTTCGACAGTCGGGGGGTGGCCACGATCGAAGTGGACGTCACGACGGCGGAAGGCCACGGGCGGGTGGCCGCACCCTTCGGAGCGCCTGGCAGCCGCGGAGAGTACGAGGCTTCCGCCTACGGTTCGTTGGAGGTCCCGGGGGCAGTCCGCGCGGTCGTGGAGGAGGTGGCGCCCGCCCTGGTCGGACTCGACGCCGCGGACCTGGCGGCCTGCGATGACGCCCTGCGAGCGGTCGACGGTACAGCCAACTTCGACCGCCTGGGCGGCAACACCTCCAGTGCCATCTCCAGCGCGGTGGCACTCGCGGCCGCTGATGCGCTGGGCGTCGCGCTGCACCAGGTCGTCGGCAGTGGAGTGCCGACGCTGCCCCGGCCGCTGGGCAACATCATCGGGGGCGGCGCGCACGCGCTCGGACCGACCCCGGACATGCAGGAGCACCTGGTGGTCCCGATCAACGCCACGAGCTTCACCGAGGCCGTGGAGTGGAACATCTTGGTCCACGAGGAGACCGGTCGGTTGCTCGCCCGACGCGACAAGGGCTTCACCGGCGGCTCGGACGACGAGCGGGCCTGGGCGGCCGACCTCGACGACACCCAGGCCCTCGAGGTCGTCGCGGAGGCGGCGGGTGCGGTGAGTGCCGCGACCGGCGCTCTGTTCCGGCTCGGGCTGGATCTGGCCGCGGACCGGTTCTGGGACGGGGCTGCGGGCCTCTACCGCTATGACCGCGCCGGGCTGGTGCTCACGCCGGCTGAGCAGGTCGACTTCGTGGAGTCCCTGGTCCGGCGCTTCGATCTGGGGTACGTCGAGGACGCCTTCGAGAGCAACGACTACGACTCCTTCGCAGAGCTGCGGCGTCGCGTGGGCGAGGACTGCCTGGTCTGCGGGGACGACCTGTTGGCCACCAGCGTGGACCGGACCGGCGTGGGGGTGAAGACCGGGTCGATGAACGCGATGATCATCAAGGTCAATCAGGTCGGCACGGTCACCGGTGCACGGGAGACCAACGACTTCGCTCGCAGTCACGGAGTCGTGACGGCGATCTCGCACCGCAGCGGTGAGACCAGCGACTCCAGCATCGCTCACATGGGTGCCGCCTGGGGGTGCTCGCTGATCAAGGCCGGTGTGACGGGCGGTGAGCGTCTCGCGAAGCTCAACGAGCTGATCAGGATCGAAGAGGCTGGCGACGGGGCGGTGCGCTTCGCACCACTGCCGGCCGCGTTGGAACCGCGATGATCATGGGAACGAGCAAGCCCCTCGAAGGGATCACCGTGGTCTCCATCGAGCAAGCTCTTGCGGCCCCTCTGGCGACCTGCAGGCTCGCAGACGCGGGTGCCCGGGTCATCAAGATCGAGCGTGCCGAGGGCGACTTCGCGCGGGGCTACGACGCAGCGGTGCATGGCGTCGCGTCGTACGTGGTGTGGACCAACCGCGGCAAGGAGTCCTTGGTGCTGGACCTGAAGGATGTTGACGACATCGCGCTGCTGCACCGCATCCTGGACTCAGCCGACGTCTTCGTGCAGAACCTGGCTCCCGGTGCGACCGAACGACTGGGAATCGGGTCCGCCGACCTACGCGAGCGGCACCCGAGGTTGGTGACCTGCGACATCACCGGCTACGGCGATGGCCCCTACCGCGACATGAAGGCCTACGACTTCCTGGTGCAGTGCGAGAGTGGACTGGTCTCGGTCTCCGGCGCCCCGGGTGCCCCGGGGCGGTTCGGGGTCTCGATCTGCGACATCGGTGCCGGGATGAACGCCGCCCAGGGGGTGCTGACCGCTCTGCTGCACCGCGAGCGCACGGGCGAGGCGACCGGGATCTCGGTGTCGCTGTTCGACACTGCCGTGGACTGGATGAGCGTCCCGCTGGTGCATCTGGAGTACGGGGGTCAGGCGCCTCGCCCGGTCGGGATGCAGCACCCCTCGATGGCCCCGTACGGCGCCTACGCCACTGGCGAGGGCCACGAGCTGGTCATCGCGGTGCAGAACAACCGCGAATGGGCGCGCCTGTGCACCGAGGTGCTGGGTCGCCCCGAGCTCGCGGACGATCCCCGCTTCGCCACCAACAACGACCGGGTGGCCAACCGTGAGGCCCTGGACGCCGCGTTGCAGGCGCGCTTCGAGGAGCTGACGCTGGAGGAGCTCCGCGGCGCCCTGGACGCCGCGGGCATCGCCTCCGGTGCGGTCAACACCGTCGACCAGCTCTCCGCACATCCTCAGGTGCGCCGTTGGCCCATGCAGGTCCACGGACAGGAGGTCGCGTTCGTCGCACCCCCGATCCAGACTCCCTTCGACGACGGCCGGTTCCGTCCCGTCCCCGAGATCGGGGAGCACACCGAGGCGATCACCATGGAGTTCGCACGATGAGCAGTCCCACGACCAGCGGCCCCGCGACCAGCGGCCCCGCGACCAGCGAGCCAGCGACCAGTGAGCCAGCGACCAGTGAGCCCGTGACCAGTGAGCCCGTAACCGGCGAGCCCCCGACAGGTGACTGGGAGTCGTGGGTGGGGCGGACCACCACCAGCAGCTGCTGGCTCGACCCCGAGCAGGCCAACAAGATGGCGGTCACCTTGGACCGGGAGCCGACCTTCCGTGACGGTGACCCTCTCCCGCCGGCGTGGCAGTGGCTCTACTTCCACGACGTCGTCCGGGCCTCGCAGTTGGGGGAGGAGGGCCATCCTGCGCTGGGCGTGACCATGCCTCCGGTGCCGCTCCCGCGCCGGATGTGGGCCGCGGGGAGCCTGGAGTCGAGCGCGCCGTTGCCGTTGGGAGCGACCGCGACCCGGGTCTCCACGATCCGCAGCATCACGCCGAAGCAGGGCAGCACTGGACCGCTGTGCTTCGTCACTGTGGAGCACGACTTCAGCGTCGAGGGGACGCACCGGCTGCGTGAGGAGCAGACGATCGTCTACCGGGAGATGTCCAGCACCGCGGAGGTTCCCCAGGCCGTCCCGGCACCTACGAGGGCGGACTCGACGACCCCGTGGCTGCTCGACTCGACGGCGCTGTTCAGGTACTCGGCCCTGACCTTCAACGGACACCGCATCCACTACGACGCCGACTACTGCCGCGCCGTCGAGGGCTATCCGGACCTGGTCATCCACGGTCCGCTGATCGCCACGCTCCTCCTGGACCTGGCCCATCGGCTGGACCGGTCGCACCGGGTGTTCGCCTACCGGGCCCGCAGCCCGCTGTTCCTGCCGCACGGCTTCACCGTGAACGCCTCCTACGACAGCGACGTCACCACCCTGTGGGCCACCAACCACGAGGGCGGCCTGGCGATGCAGGCACAGGCACACTGAGCCAGCCTCGCCACCCTGCGCTGTGACCCGCCCGGGCGTTCCCGCTGCGTCGAGCCGGCCTCAGAGAAGCAACGACGACCCGCCCCTCTCGGACCGCCACGCGCGGCCAGCAGGGTCGGGTCGTCTGCGTTTCCTTCCTGTCACTGGCCGGGTGCCACCCGGAGTGGTCCGGGTCAGTCCTCGGCCTGGTCGGGGGCGCGGCTGAGGATCCGTTGCGCGCGCAGCAGGACGGGGCGATCGACCATGGCCCCCTCGACGACGCCGACCCCGTCGGTGAGGCTGCTCAGGATGCGCCGAGCCCACGCGATCTGCTCGGTAGTGGGACGCAGCGCCTGATGGACGGCGCTGACCTGGGAGGGGTGGACGCAGAGCTTGCCGGAGAACCCGAGCCGGACGGCGCGCTCGGCGTCGCGCTGAGCGGCGGCAGCGTCCCGAACGTCGGCGGTCACCCCGTCGATCGGGCCGGGGATCCCGGCCGCGCGCGAGGCCACGACCAGGTGGGTCCGGGCCGGCAGAAGCTCGAGCTCCTCGGCGCTCTCGACACTCATGGCGCAGTCCTCGGCGAAGTCCAGGTTGCCGAAGGCGAGCAGGTCGACGTGGGGATGTTCGGCGAGCTCGGGGGCGTGCAGCAGCCCACGGGCCGACTCCACCAGGGCGATGACGCGGGTCCGACCGCCGGTGGCGTCGACCACGGTGTCGATCGTCTCGGCGCCCTCGGCTTTCGGTACGACCACGCCGAGGAGTCCCGGACGGCCGGCCAGGGCAGCCAGGTCGCGGGCGACCTCGGCACTGGTCGCGCTGTTGACCCTCACCCAAGCGCGGCCCGTCTCGAGCCAGGACGCGACCGAGGCCCGGGCGGCGTCCTTGCCGGTCGCCGGCACCGAGTCCTCGAGGTCCACGATCACCGCGTCGGCGCCTGAGGCCACCGCCTTGTCGTAGCGGTCGGGCCGGACGCCGGGCACGAAGAGCAGCGTGCGGGGGCTGGCAGCGATCGTGTCGTCGCGTTCCATCAACTCATCCTGTCTAGCGGACTGACTGTCATACAAAAAAGTCTCTCACGAGTCTTGCCAGGTGTGAACGGCGCCACATACGATCACAGCGTCAGTCTGTCAGACAGTCTGGCGGTCAGGCTGAGTGATGGTCAGCTCGCCTCTGTTGACACGACGAGGAGGAACCCGGATGTCGACCTACGACGCGGGAATGAAGAACAGGCGGGCGGTCCTGGGCGACGCCCATGTGGACCGCTCGATGCAGAACGCCGACCCGCTGGCCCAACCTCTACAGGAGCTCGTCACCGAGTACTGCTGGGGTGCGGTCTGGGACCGGCCCGGCCTGGAGCGCCCGACGCGGAGCCTGCTCACGCTGGCGATGCTCACCGCCCTGGGCCACCACGACGAGCTCCGTGCGCACGTGCGCGGTGCTCTGCGCAACGGGTGCACCCCCGGTGAGATCACCGAGGTCATCATCCAGAGCGCGATCTACGCGGGGGTGCCCGCCGCACTCAGTGCGATGCGGGTTGTTGTCGCCGGAATCTCCGAGTTCCAACACGAGACCGGCACCTTGTCCAGAGGAACTCGATAAAAGGGAAAGAAGACCCATGCACACGACACCTCGCAGGATCCTCGCGGCAGCCTCGCTCGCCGTGGCGGCCCTGTCCCTGGCTGCCTGCGGCAGCGGTGGTCTGGAGAAGACCACGACCGACTCCGGGTCGGCCGACCAGTTCAAGGAGGGCAGCGTCGTCAGCACCCTGCCGAGCGCGGTCCAGGCCTCCTACGAGAACCTCGGCCAGCCGGTCAGCGCCTCTCCGCTCTCCGACTTCAAGCCCAAGGGCAAGCCGCCGTGGACGATTGGCTACTCCAGCGAGTACGCCGGCAACAGCTGGCGCGCCGAGGGACTGGACCGGCTGATGAAGGACCTGCTGCCCAAGTACAAGGCGGCCGGGTTGGTCGACAAGGTCGTGGTCACCCAGTCGAACCTGGACGACAGCCTGCAGAACCAGCAGATCCGCCAGCTGGTCGACCAGGGCGTCGACGCCATCATCACCTGCTGCCCGTCGACCACGGCGCTGGACACCTCGATCAAGTACGCCTACGACAAGGGCGTCCCGTTCTTCGTCTACAGCGGCTACGTCAGCTCCCCGTACGCGGTCAGCTCCTCGGCGAACTACCGCGCCGCGGGTGCCCAGGTGGCCAAGGGTCTCTTCGACGAGGTCGGCGGCAAGGGCAACATCCTCGACGTCGTCGGCATCCCGGGCGCCGCCTCCTCCGACAGCTTCGACGCCGGAGTCAAGGACGCCCTGAAGGACTACCCCGACATCAACATCGTGGGTTCCGTGGCGGGCAAGTGGACCGACCAGGTCGCCAAGACCGAGGTCCAGAAGTGGCTGGCCACCCACCCCGACAAGATCGACGGCATCATCGCCCAGGCATCCTCCGACACCGGAGCCCTGCAGGGGCTGCTGTCCTCGGGCCGCCCGGTGGTCCCCGTCACCCTCGGCGGCGAGGTGGGTGCGGCCTGCTACTGGCGCAACAACCCGGACTTCACCACGACCGGCTGGCACGTGTGGCCTCCCGGTGACGAGATGCAGCTCTCCTTCGAGGTCATGATGCGCACCCTGGAGGGTCAGGGCCCCAAGATCCAGTCCATCGTGCGCAACATCGCCCCCTTCACCCTCGACGAGGTCAAGGCGCAGGTGCCCGCCGGCTGCGACGAGAGCTCCGACGCCTGGCTGCAGCCCGGTCCTGACACCTGGTTCCCCACCTCGATGATGGACAACTTCTTCACCAACCCGGCCGACCCGCTGACCTGGAAGCCCGAGTAAGCGCCATGGAGACCATCACCCACGACAGCGTTCCCACGCGTCAGGTCGACCCGACCGTCGCGGTCCAGGCCCTCGACGTCCACAAGGCGTTCGGCGAGACCCGGGCCCTGCGGGGACTCTCCCTGACGGCCCACGCCGGGGAGATCCACGCCATCGTGGGTGAGAACGGCAGCGGCAAGAGCACGTTCGCCAAGATCCTCTCGGGGATCATCCCGGCTGACCGTGGCAGCGTCGAGGTGTGCGGGCTCCGGGCCCGCACACTCGACGGCCCCTGGCGCTCACGCCTGTCCCGACGGGAGAAGGAGCGCACCGCCGCCGAGCTGATGACCGAGCTGGTGGGCGACCCCGTCGACCCGCTGGCCCCCATCGAGTCCCTCCCGCTGGCCCAGCGACAGTGGGCGACCATCGCCCGTGCCCTGGTCCGCCGCCCCAAGGTCCTGGTGCTCGACGAGTCCACCGCCGCGCTGGACCTCGAGAGCGCCCAGCGGCTCTACCAGCGCGCCCAGCAGCTGCGCGACGAGGGCGTGTGCGTCCTGGTCGTCACCCACCGCATCGCCGAGCTGGTCACCTTCGCCGACCGCGCCACCGTCCTGCGCGACGGCATCGACGTCGGTGTCCTGGGCAAGGGCGAGATCACCGAGGAGGCGCTGCTGACCCTGATGTCGGGGGAGCGGATCGCCGACGCCGGGGCCGTCCCGGCCCCGCGCAGCAAGCCTGCCGGAGACGCCCCGGTCCTGCTCAGCGCCACCTCCGTGGTCGCCCTGGCGGGCTCGGCCCCCAGCGACCTGGTGCTCCGCGCCGGAGAGATCATCGGGTTCGCCGGCCTCGACGGGCAGGGCCAGTCCCAGTTCCTGCAGACCCTCGTGGGAGTCCAGGCCCCTCTGGCAGGACACGTCCTCACCCCAGGGGACCGCACCGACCACACCGACGACCACTCCAGCGACCACACCAGCGACCACACCGGCGACCGCACCAGCGACCACAGTGGGCGGGAGGTCGACGATCTGGAGTCCGCTGAGCGGGCCGGGCTGGCCTTCGTCTCCGGGGACCGCCGCAAGTTCGGCATCTTCCCCAACCTCGACATCTTCGAGAACTTCGCTCTCCACCACTATCGCGCCCACCGCTCGCGGGGGGTCATCGACCGCCAGGCGGTGCTCGAGCGCTTCGAGCAACAGGTCGGCGACCTCAGCATCAGGCTGGGCGATCGCCGCAACCTGATCACCTCGCTGAGCGGCGGCAACCAGCAGAAGGTCCTCATCGGACGCGCCCTGTCCTTCCGGCCCCGCGTGATCGCCCTGGACGACCCCGCGCGGGGTGTGGACGTGGGCACCAAGCGCGAGCTGTACGGCCACCTTCGCCGACTGGCCGCCGACGGCTCAGCGGTGATCTACCTCTCCAGTGAGATCGACGAGTTCATCGGCCTGTGCGACCGCGTTGCGGTCTTCCGTGACGGCGCACTGTTCACCTGGATCGAGTCCGACCGCATGACCAACGACAACATCCTCGCCGCGATGTTCGGCCACCTCGAGGCCGGCTTCCGTGTCGAGGAGGAGCTGGGAGGCACCCCATGAACCGCGCCGCACGACTCCGGGCCGCTCTGCTCGAGTCGACCTACGCCAGCACCGCCGGCATCCTGCTGGTCCTGCTGGGCATCGTCGCCCTGGTCCGGCTCCCTTCGCTGAGCACCGCTACCGGCCTGAACAACGCCATCGGCTCCGCGACCCCGCTGGTGCTGGCGACCCTGGCCCTGACGGCCACCGCCCTGGTCGGCAGCGGCGTGGACCTCTCCATCGGGCCGGCGCTGATCTTCGTCAACGTCGTCCTGGTCCGATTCCTGTTCGGCAACGGCATCGGGGACCAGGTCACCACCGTCCTGGCAGCCGTCGGGATCGGGGTGGCCATCCAGCTGGTGATCGTGACCACCATCATCGTGGTGCGCATCGAACCCATCATCGTGACCCTGGGCGGCTTCCTCACCCTGGCCGGCTTGAACCTGGTCGTCCTCCCGCAGCCCCAGGGCGTCGCACCGCCGTGGCTGGGCCAGTGGGGCGCTGCCAGCGGCGGCATCGGCTCCCTGGCGATCCTGTGCCTGGTCGTCTTCGCGGCCTGGACCCTGCTGACCCGCACCCCGTTCTTCCGTGACCTGCGTCTGGTGGGCTCCAACGACCGGACCGCCTACGTCAGCGGGGTACCGGTCACCCTGGTGCGCATCGGCGGCCACGTGGTCTCCGGCGTGCTCACCGGCCTGGCCGGGTTGGCCTACACCGGCCTGATCGCCTCGGGCAACCCCACCCAGGGGCCGACCTTCACCCTCATCGCCGTCACCGCCCTGGTCCTCGGCGGCACCAGCCTGGCCGGTGGCCGCGGAGGGGCCCTCGGCTCGGTGCTCGGTGCACTGGCCGTCTCGATGGTCTCCATCACCCTGACCACCTTCGACTTCGGGCTCTACTCCTCCTTCGTCGTCCAGCTGGCTTACGGCCTCATCCTCGTGCTGGCCCTGCTGGTCGGCACCAGCCTCCCGACCCTGATCCGCGCCCGTGCCCGAGGAGGGCTCTGATGTCCACCCTGACCCATGACCCCGCCACCGAGCCGGCCACCGACTCACGGGCACCCCGGTTCGGCCTGGGCAGCGCGAGCGCCCGCTCGGCCCTGATCGGCGGCGGCATGCTGCTGGCCTGCCTCGTCGTGGGTGCGGTGACCGTCGACGGGTTCGTCGCCACCGCCAACGTCCGCTCGATGCTGCTCCTGGGGGCCTTCCTCGGCCTGGCCTCGGTGGGACAGACCCTCTGCGCCCTGCTCGGCGCCCTCGACCTGTCCATCCCGTACGTCATCGGCGCCAGCAACATCGGCTCCATCTGGCTGATGACCAAGGGCGTGCCACCGGTTCTGGCCATCGTGATCACCCTCGCGGCCGGTGCCCTGGTCGGACTCCTCAACGGCCTGCTCAGCCTGCGGCTGCAGAGCCAGGCCCTCATCGTGACCCTCGGCATGGGGTTCGCCGTGGTCGGCGGCACCCAGATCATCACCAGCATCGGCTCCCAGTACGGCGGCAACGTCTCCGGAACCGTCCCGGCCTGGCTTGCCAACTTCGCGGCCCTCGACGGCACCACCTTCGGCGTCGGCGTCCCGCCGGTGGTCCTGCTGTGGGTGGTCCTCGCGGTCGTGATCGGCGTGGTGATGCGTCGGACCTGGTTCGGGCGCAGCATCTACGCCCTGGGCGGCAACCGCACCGCGGCACGTCTGGCCCACATCTCCGAGCCTCGCCGCTGGGTCACCGTCTACGTCCTGTCCGGGCTGTTCGCGTCCCTGGCGGGGGTGATCCTGCTCGGGTTCACCGGTGGTGGCTTCGCCGGCGTCGGCGACCCCTACCTGTTCCTGACCGTGGCCGCCGTCGCGGTCGGCGGCACCTCGCTGCTCGGGGGCCGGGGAGGCTACGGCAGCACCGTGCTGGGAGTCCTGGTCCTCACCGTGCTGACCTCGCTGCTGGTCGGCTGGGGCCTGGACAGCAATGCCCAGCAAGTCGTGCTCGGCCTGCTCATCGTGCCGATCGTGGGCATCTATGCCCGCACCCCGCACGTGCGGTACCGCATCTGACCCACACCGACCCACCTCAGACTGCACCTGACCCGGACCGAACCGTATGAACGCCGCACAGATTGTCTGGCTGTCAGACCCGTCCCGTAGAGTGGGGCTTTGCGACAGCGTGCCGCAACGAGGGGAGCGACCATGACCGTCCAGCCCGAGCTTCGTCGAGTCTCGGCTCCGTTGCGCGAGCAGGTCACCGACATCCTGAGGTCCGACATCGTCTCGGCGACCCTGGAACCGGGCACCAGGCTCGTGGAGATGGCGTTGTGCACCCGGTTCGGGGTGTCGCGTCCGGTGATCCGCGAGGCGCTGCGCCAGCTGGCCGCCGAGGGTCTCGTGGAGAGCGTGCCCAACCAGGGCACCGTGGTGGCCAACCTGACCCTGGACGACGCCCGCGACCTCTACGAGGTCCGTGTGCAGCTCGAGGGTCTGGCCGGCGAGCGCTTCGCGACCCGCGCCAGCGACGCCGACAGGGCCGCGCTCCGGGAGGCCTTCGACCGGATCGCAGCGTCCTTCGCCAGCGACGGCCTGGTCGCCCAGCTGCACGGCAAGGACGAGTTCTACGACGTCCTGCTGCGCGGGGCCGGGAACTCGGTGATCCGCTCGGTGCTGCTCGGCATCCACGCGCGTGTGCAGATGCTCCGCGGGATCTCCATGCAGAGTCCCGGACGTCTCGAGACCTCGCTGGCCGAGCTGAAGGCCATCACCGACGCCGCCGTCGCCGGCGACGCCGACGCGGCCCGGGAAGCCTGCCGCGCCCACATCGAGAACGCCGCCAAGATCGCACTGGCGGCCCTCAGCGCCCGCCTCAGCGAGTCCTGAGCCAGCAGCTCCTCATCCCCGGCGCTCACCGAGCGGCGGATCGCGCCACGGCGCGATGTCCACGGCCTGCTGCACGCTGCCGAGGGGGAGCGCCAGCGCCCGAAACGCCCTCCGCACCGTGTCCCGACAGGCGCCCGGGACGGCCGCGCCGACCAGCCGAGGGGCGCAGGCAGACCATTCCTCGCGCAGCCAGAGCCACGACCCCGTGGATGCTTCGGCCTGGATGGCGAAGCGTCGGGCTTGGCCGGGCCGGCCCCCATGCGATCCGCAACCCCAGCGCCAACCTGCCTACCTGCCCCCACCCTGAGACCCCCCTGAGACCACCCTGCGACCGACGTCGACAGCGGCCCTCCCGGTCGCCCCCAACGCCCAGCGGCCCGGACCCCCGTGGGGTCCGGGCCGCTGTCGGCAGTCGCGAGTGGGATCAGGCGTTGGCCGGGGCGGGCTCGGCGGCCTCGCTGGCGGCCGCGATCTCGTTGAGCGCCGGCAGCAGGTACTCACGGAAGGCCGGGTAGTTCTCCGTGGCGGGGAAGTGCCCGAGCTTCTCCATCGGGGTGAACTTGCAGCCCTTGACCACGTCGGCCACCAGCTGGGTCTCTGCTGGGGAGGTGTTCGGGTCGTACTCGCCGGTGAGCATGTAGAGCATGCACTGGGTGGTGTCGATCTCCGCGGCCTGCTCGGAGGTCATGTCGTGGTCGTAGTAGTAGTAGAAGAGGTCGCCGGCGAAGACACCGGGTCCGCCCTGCATGTACATCCACTGGACCTCGCGCACCGCCGACTCGGGGGAGTAGGGCGACATGTTGAGCAGCATCGCGGCCCCGATGGAGTTGCGTGAGACGTTCGGGTTGTCGAACTCGCGGCGGATGCCGTCCATGCCGACCTCGACGTACTCCACCGCCGAGCGCAGCGCGCCCTCGACGGCGATGGTGGCGCGGTAGCGCTCGGGGAAGTCGTGGGCAAGGTCGAGGGCCAGGTGGCCACCCATCGAGCTGCCCATGTAGACGGGCTGGTCCAGCTCCAGGGCGTCGGCCACCGCGTTGGGGAAGGCCATCATCCGGTCGCGGGTCATGTTGTACTCCTGGGCCCACCACTCCACGCCGTACGGCGGCAGCGACTTCCCGTGGTAGGGGAGGTCGTAGACGATGCAGCGGAACTTGGAGGTGATCTCCTCGTCGCACAGCAGGTGGTGGTACTGGCGTCCGTCGGAGCCGGCGGTGTGGCCCAGCAGCAGCGGGATGCCCTGCCCGGCCTCCTCGTAGTACACCCGGTACTCGATGCCCTCGACGGTCAGGTACATGTAGCCGCCGGTGATCGGGTCGTGCTTGGTCATGATGCGGTCCTCACGCGGTCGGAACGAAGAAGGGCGACGAGTCGGTTGAGCGCCGGAAGGTAGGCGAACGTCTCGTGAGTGCTGCTGAGCTCGAGACCGTGCTTGATCGCGGTGGTCTGGAGGCACTGGAAGAACGGCACCGGGTACTGGGTGAGCATCTTGTCGAAGTGCTCCTGGGTGCCCTTGATGACGATGGCGCAGGCCCCGTCCTCGACGTCGCTCTGCACGACCTCGACGAGCTGTCCGTCGTCGAACCGCGCGACGGTCGGTGCTCCATCGACGCTGATCTTGAGCTGGCCGGTGAAGTACCGGATCTCCCGGGAGAACTCCGGGTCCTTCATCGCCGACGTGATGCCGGCTACGAGGTCTACCATGCTTGTCCCTGCCTGTCTGACTGTATGTCGTCTGTCTGACTGCCTGTCATACAATCTGGAGCGTAGGTGACCCCGATCACCCTGCGCAAGGGTCCTCAGGAACCTTTTGCCGACAGGGCTGGAACTGGTCCAGCCGTCGGTGTCTCGCAGGTCGCGCCGTCCCCTGACGAGTCGCGCACCAGCGCGACCAGGGCGCGCAGGCTGTCCGAGCGGGTGTCGCGGCGCCACAGCAACCAGGTCTGGGCGTGGCCGAGCTGGCCCTGCAGGTGGTGGGCGGTGACCTTGTCGGCGTCGGGCAGGCTCGCCAGGAGCGACTCGGGCATCATGCTGATCCCCGCGCCGGCTGACACGCACGCCAGCATGCTGTGGTACGAGGAGAGCTCGATGACCCGGCTGGGTCGGATCCGCTGCTCGGTGAGCCAGTCCTCGAAGCGTTGCCGGTAGCTGCACGAGGTGCCGAACATGAAGACCGTTGGTTGGTTGCCCTCGGAGAACTCGAGGGTCCCCAGCGTGGGTGGGGCGATCACCACCAGGCGCTCGTCGTAGACGGGGATGCCGGTCAGCAGAGGTGAGGCCGGCGCCCCGTCGGAGAACGCCGCCATCAGCTGGCCGTTGAGGAGCTGGTCGAGCAGGAACCCCGAGGACCCCGCCCGCAGCTCGAGCTGCACCGCGGGGTAGTCGAGGTGGTAGCGGGCCAGCAGGGAAGGGATGCGGACCGCGGCCGTGCTCTCCAGGGCGCCGAGCCGGAACAGGCCGTGCGGCTCGCCCCCGACGTTGAAGCGCTTGGCCTCCTCGACCAGGTCCAGGATCCGCCGGGCGTAGTCCAAGAAGGCCTCTCCGTCGGGAGAGATGCGCACCTGCCGCCCGTCGCGCACGAGCAGCTTCACATCGAGCTCGCGCTCGAGCTGCTGGACCCTGGTCGAGACGTTCGAGGGGGCGCGGAGCAGTCGGCTCGCTGCTCCGGTGATGCTGCCCGCATCGGCCACCGCCACGAACATCTCCAGATGCTGCAGCTCCATTGTTCTCTCCTGGTGAATCCTCAGTTATCAAACTTCTCATTGTGAGAATACGCGGATCGTCCCTACCGTGAGAGTCGATCCCGACCCAGGAGGCTTCATGAGCGCCACGCTCCCCCGTCCACACCTCGCCGCGGTGTCGGTGAACCCGGCCACCGGTGAGCCTGTGGCGTCCTACCCCTACCTCGACGAGGACGGGGTCCTGGCCCACCTCGCGCAGGTCGACCGGGGCTACCGGGCCTGGCGGTCCGTGCCGGTCACGGACCGCGCTCAGGTGCTCGTCGCGATGGCCGCCCTGCTCCGCGAGGAGGTCGACCGGGTCGCCTCGCTGATCACCACCGAGATGGGCAAGCCGGTCACCCAGGCTCGGGCCGAGGTCGAGAAGTCGGCCAACGTGCTGGAGTGGTACGCCGCCAACGGCCCGGCCATGATCGACGACGAGCCGACCACGATCGGCCCCGAAGCCCGGGTGATCTACCAGCCCCTGGGCCCGGTCCTGGCCATCGAGCCGTGGAACTTCCCGGTGTGGCAGGTCATGCGCGGCGGGATCACCATCCTGCTCGGCGGCAACGCCTACGTCCTCAAGCCAGCACCGACGACCGTCGGGTGCGCACTGCTCCTCGAGGAGCTGTGGCAGCGCGCCGGCCTCCCCGCCGGCGCCTTCTCCGTCCTCAACGTCGAGCCCGACCTGGTCTCGGTCGCGATCCGCAGCGAGGTGATCGCCGCCGTCACCCTGACCGGAAGCGTCGGGGCCGGCTCAGCGGTCGCCGCCCAGGCCGGCCGCGAGATCAAGAAGGTGGTCCTCGAGCTCGGCGGCTCCGACCCCTTCATCGTCCTGGCCGACGCCGACCTGGACGCCGCGGTCGAGTCCGCGGTGTTCGGACGATTCCAGAACTCAGGCCAGGTCTGCATCGCCGCCAAGCGCATCATCGTCGAGGCAGCGGTGGCTGAGGACTTCACGCAGAGGTTCGCCGCCAGGGTCCGTGCCCTCACCCTCGGCGACCCGACCGACCCCGAGACCTTCGTCGGACCGATCGCGCGCGACGACCTGCGTCACGAGATCGACCGTCAGGTCCAGCAGACCGTCGCCCAAGGCGGCACCGCCCTGGTCGGAGGCCACCTCGTCGAGGGACCCGGCTTCTTCTACGCCCCCACGGTCCTGACCGGAGTGGTGCCCGGCATGACCGCCTTCGACCAGGAGATCTTCGGCCCGGTCGCCACCATCGTGGTCGCCGCCGACCAGGACGATGCCGTCGCCCTGGCCAACCGCTCCGAGTTCGGCCTCAGCGCCGCGGTGTGGACCACCAACCCCCTGGCGGCGCGGCAGGTGGCCGAGGCCCTCGAGGTCGGAGGAGTCTTCGTCAACCGCTTCTCGGTGAGCGACCCCCGCATCCCCATCGGCGGTGTCAAGCGCAGCGGCTTCGGACGCGAGCTCTCCACCCACGGGATCCACGAGTTCATGAACATCAAGGCCATCTGGGCCGCAGAGAGCTGAGGACCACACCACATGAGGATCGCCTTCTTCGGACTGGGCAACATGGGCCTGCCCATGGCCACACTCCTGGCCCAGCGCGGCCACGACGTCCACGGCCTCGACGTCTCGGCCGACGCCGTCGCCCGCTTCGCCGCCACCAGCGAGCACGCCCACGCCCTGGACCGCGCCGATCTCGCGGCTGTCGACGTCGTGATCACCATGCTCCCCAACTCCCGCATCGTGGAGGCGGTCCTCCTCGAGGACGGCATCGCTGCCCTGTGCAGCCCGGGGACTCTGGTCGCCGACATGTCCTCCTCGGAGCCGCTGCGCTCGCGCGCCCTGGCAGCGACGCTGCGCGAGCTCGGGCTCCGCTTCGTCGACGCCCCGGTCTCCGGTGGGGTCAAGGGAGCAGTCGAGGGACGCCTGGCCATCATGACCGGCGGCGAGGTCGGTGACCTGGCCGAGGTCCAGCCCCTGTTCGACATCATGGGCCGCTCCACGGTCCACGTCGGCCCCGTCGGCGCCGGTCACGCCGCCAAGGCGCTGAACAACCTCGTCTCCGCGGCCAGCGTCGCCATCACAGTGGAGGCCCTCCACGTGGCCGAACGGTTCGGCATCGAGGGCGACAGGTTCGTCGAGGTGCTCAACGCATCGTCGGGACGCAGCAACACCAGTGAGAACAAGGTGCGCCAGTTCATGCTCAGCAAGAGCTTCGGCTCCGGCTTCCCGATCGGGCTGATGACCAAGGACATCGACATCGCACTGAGCCTGGCCGCCGATCTCGAGGTGCCCGCCCCGCTGAGCATCGACATCGCCCAGGCCTGGCACGAGGCCTGCGACAACGGGCACGCGGGTGAGGACCACACCCGCATGTACGAGTACCTGTGACCCGCGACGTGTCATGAGCGGCGCCCTGGTCCTGCTGCGACATGGCGAGAGCGAGTGGAACCGCGACGACCGCTTCGCCGGCTGGTGCGACATACCCCTCACGGCCCGAGGCCAGGACCAGGCCCGTGCCGCCGGAGCGTCGCTGCGCGAGGCCGGGATCCGACCGGACATCGTCCACACCTCCCGCCTCCATCGCGCGATGCGGACGGCCGAGCTCGTCATCGCAGCCTTCGCGCCACCTGACCTCCCCGTCGGGTCGTCATGGCGGCTCAACGAACGCCACTACGGTGCCCTGCAGGGTCGCACCCGCTCCTCGGTCCGTGACGAGCTCGGGGACCGAGAGTTCATGCGCATCCGGCGGTCCCTCCACGGCCGACCCCCGCCCCGGGGCTCCGGGGCTGACTCGCCCGAGCCAGGGGCCACACCCGGGCAACCAGCGACCGTGGAGCCGATGGCCGAGTCCCTGGACGACGTCCGTACGCGGCTGCTGCCGTACTGGTTCGTCAACGTCCGACCCGACCTGGCCGCAGGCAGGACCGTCCTCATCGCGGCACACGGCAACACCATCCGCGTGCTCCGCTGGCACCTGGAAGGGCTCAGCGAGGCCGAGGTCGCCACACTCCGCATCCCACTCGGCACCCCGCTGATCTACCGCGTCGACCAGGACACCGCCACCTCGGACGGCACAGCCACCCTCACTGGACCGGTTTTGGTCGGCACTCCAGGCCCCGCCTGACCCGCCCCGGATGCCGCCGCCGGCCTACCAGCGCTTTCGCCGCCTCGAAGTGGGCACCCGTGCTGATCCCGAACTGGAGGCCCGCGCCGGCCTGATCCTCGATCAGATCAACGCTGCTTCCGCTGCTTGACAGCCATAGGAGCATCCACTGCCGGGACTTGACCGAATGGAAGGGAGAGATACGGTCACGTTCGAAGGCAGCGACTGCGCACGCCCCAAGAGCGCACGGAGGAACTGGAACATGAAGTACACCAAGAGCGGCGGGCAGACAGCTGCGGGCCCGAAAGAGTGGTTCACCGGCACCGTGCAGATCGATGCTCTTCGCAATCCCGACGAGCAATCCGCAATCGGTTGCGCGCATGTTCGGTTCGCACCCGGTGCCCGAACCGCCTGGCACCACCACCCCAAGGGCCAGACGCTCTACGTGACTGACGGCATCGGTCTCGTGGCAACACGTGGCCGCGGGGTTACGGAGATCCGTCCCGGGGACGTGGTCTACATCGAGCCGGGCGAGGAGCACTGGCATGGTGCGGCCCCCGACCGGTTCATGGCGCACGTCGCCATGCAGGAAGCCGACGAGAACGGCGAGGTTGTGACTTGGCTCGACCACGTGACCGACCAGGAGTACGGCGGCTGATCGCTCTGCGTGAGCGGTTCGGCGACCCGCGGCAGGGGGCACGCGCCTCGGTGCCGGCATCACCTCGCCGCTGTTCTGTGGTCGGCTTCGATCACACAGAGCGTGAGGTGAGACCCGTGCTCACTTACTGGGCCACCGACCGATTTCCTTTGCTGCGCTCCGGGGCCGAGTCGAGTCGGTCGATTCGAGCCAGCTCCGGTAGGCCGGATGGGCAGAAGGGACCTAATGAAGTCTCCGGAGCAGTCCAGGCCGGTTCTTGGGGATCAGCGAAACTTCGGAACGCCGATCGCAACGGAGGAGCTGACCGTCGAGATTGCCAGCGCATCTTCTGTCGCCGGCGCGTACGTCACACAGGTAGACCCCAGCCCACCCGGCGCGTCGTCGACTTCCACAGGGCCGCTCGTCAGGCGGCTGCGCCGATATGAATGCCGAGGCCACGGAGGGACTCAAGGTCGGATCGAGCATCCTCCATGACGTGCCGTTGGCGAAGAGCGCGCGACCCGATCCTGGGGTGAGCAGACCGCCCGCTCGTCAACGGACCGGGTGGCGAAGACGGTCGACCGCGACGCGGACGAGGCGGTGGTGGACGCGGTGCAGGCGATTGCCGGCGCTCGAGGGGTGGCGATGGCGCAGGTCGCGCTCGCCTGGGTCCTTGCTCTGCCGGTTGTGGCGAGCCGATCGTAGGTGCCACCAAGCCGCATCACCTTGGAGATGCGGTGGATGCTCTGAACATCGTGCTCACGGCCGACGAGCTGGCTGCGCTCGAGGCGCCGTAGACCGCTCAGGACATTATTGGTGGTGAGCTTTCCAGAGTTCGAGCGAAGCGGCGGAGGCGTTCGGAGTCGGCGTCCCGGCATCGGGCAACATCAAGCGGTGTGCGCGGACCCGATCCGCAGCGTGATGTCGCGTCCTATAGCGAAGGACTCGACTGCAGACCTGAGTCCGGGTGCCGGCCTCCTCGAACGTCGTCAGCCGCGAAGGGCGGTTTAGGGTGTGCAGGCGAGGTCGGGCGTCGCGGCAAAAGTTGTGGTGGTTGGCTTCGAGGGTAACTGCCAGCAGCTCGCGTTGCTCAGGTCGATGGGCAAACGCAACAACGCTCGAGACCCGGGGGAGAGTTGCCTCGCGGTAAATCGCTCAAGGAACGAGTCGAGCAGGTCGACGTGCTCACGGGTGTCAGCCACGCCCGGCGCGTACGCCGACAGCACGCGCGACAGGATGCTCGCGACCTGCGCGAGCCGCGGGTGACGTAACCCGTACCGAGCCGCGTCAAGCCACAGGTCGCTCGTGTCCGGAAGTCGCTGGTGGAGCTCCTCGCGGACGCCCGCCTGGCCGATCGTCGCAACCGCCAACGCCGCGGCGGCACGCTCGCCCCGAGGCAGCGCGTCCAAGACCCGCAGCTCCATCCAGCCTCGGGGGCGAATGGGCGGGAAGAGCGTGGTGAGGTGGTATTGGAAGTCGTTGATCGTCGGCCAGCCAAGCTCGTGCCCGCGGTGCATCCACTGGCGGAAGGTCATCGACTCGCTCACGCCGACGCCACCGGGACGTCCCGGCCCGTCGGTCGGGATGAAGAACACGAGTGCGTCGAGTGCATAGCGCAGCCAACTGCCACTGGGGTCTTCGGACATTGGGACCGGCCGGGTGCGCGTGGGGTCGATGTTCCACCAGATGCCTTGTCGCGCTGATGCCCACATGGAACCGGAGGCGTCGACCGCCCGGGAGTTCGCGAACATCGCAATCAGCGCGGGTGCGGCCAGGTTGAGGACCCGCCATCGACCGAGCGGCTCCGCGGGGTCGTTGCTGATGTTGACCTGCACCGATGAGGTGTTGGTCATCATCCACCCGCCGGCGTCCCCTTGGCGGTCGAAGTGCTCGCTCATCGCCTGGTAGCGGGGCTGGTCGAGGATACGGACGGGGTCGCGCACGTCGACGGCATTGCTCTCAGCCCGCAGGCCGAGGCGCGACAACCTGTGCATGAGGACCGCAACGTCGGTGTCCACGGCGCGGATCGCTTCCGAGACCGAGGGTTGAGGGGCCGAGGACAGTTCGATCTGACCGCCCGGCTCAAAGGTGACACGTCCTCCCTTGGGCAGAGGAGAGTCGGTCAAGGTCAGCAGTTGGCCCATGTCGGGGCGGCTCATCGGGTCCGCCGCCGGATGGACGGCCCACTCGGTCTCTAGTCCTAGCTGGTCGTCCTTCGTCGCGGCGAACATGGCGTCCGTGACCTCCCGCAGTTTCTCGTAGGTGATCGAGCGGTGTGCTGCTGGCATGGTCGGGCGTTCTTCCTAGGTCAATGTCTTGTCTGACGTCTCGTTACGGTCGCGTCCCTGCTTACGCCGCCTTCTCGATGAGGTCCCACAGGGCGATCTGCGGCTTCTCGCCGTACAGCTCCTCGATCTGCGAGAACCCCACCGAGGAGGTGATGTTGATCTCGGTGATGTGGTCGTCGATGACGTCGATGCCGCAGACGTAGATCCCTCGCTCAACGAGTTTCGGCCCGAGAAGTCGCGCGAGCTCTTCCTCACGGGGGGTGATCGTGGTCCGGTGGATCGAGCCGCCCTGCGCGATGTTGGCGAGGTAGCTTCCGCGCCTCGGTATCCGGACAAAGGCGCCGGCCACATCGCCGCCGATGAAGAAGATGCGTTTGTCGCCCGCCGTGATCCGGGGCAGGAATGCCTGCGACACGAGCGGCGGACTCCCCTCGGCCAGCCGAGACCTGACGAGTTCCTCGTCGAACGCCGCCGAGGTCACCTTCGCGATCCCGCGACCGCCGTACTCGTAGAGGGGCTTGATGACGACGTCCTGGTGGCGACGGGTGAAGTCACGGATCTCGTCGACGTCGCGACTGATCAAGGTGGGTGGCGTGAACCCGGGGAACTCGAGGGGAAAGATCTTCTCTGGGAAACGGATGATGCTTTCCGGATCGTTGATGACGAGGACCTTGTCCTTGATCCGGTTCAGGAGGTAGAGCGTGGTGAGGTAGGACAAGTCGACCGGCGGGTTGGGCCGGAAGTGGATCACATCCATGTCCTCGAGGTCGATGCGGACGTGCTCCTGCTGGTCGGTCGCGTTCGCGCCGGTGTACAGGCGTGCCTTGGCGATCAAGCGGCCCTCGACCTGGCTCACGTCGGCGGGGTAGACCTCGCGGACCCTGTGGCCTCGCACGAGCGCTTCGTCGGCGATCTTGGTCGTGTCCTGGGAGGCGTAGGTCCCCAGCTTCTCGGAGATGATGGCGACGTCGAGTGGCATGGCGCTTTCCTGTTCACGAGACACTCTGACGCGCCCCGGGGGTTCCGGCGGGCCAGCGTGCACGCCGTGCCGCTGGCCCACCGGGATGAGTGAGTTCGTACGCCTCAAGCCGGGTCGAAGGCGAGCTTGAGCTCGGGGTACCAGGTCTCTTGGATGTTCTGGACGTAGCGACCCAGGTTCGGGATCGTCCGCACGAAGTCGGTGATCTCCGGGTGCATGCCGCGGGCTTGGAAGAACGCTTGGATGAAGCCGAACATAGTGGCGTCATAAGAGCTCGGGGCGTCATTTCCGAGCAGGAAGCGGTTCTCGCCCAGGATGACCGAGATGGCTTCGAAGTCCTTCTTGGCCTTATCGATGATCTCCGCGGGCGTGTACCGCGCGACGCCCTGGTCGTAGCAGCGCTTCCGGAAGTCATCCCGGCGCACCTGGATCGCTTCCTGAATCTCGGCCGGCAGGTCCGTGGTGTCGCCGATCGTGTTGGTGATGATGAAGTCGAAGCCCTGCTGGTCGAAGAACTCGTAGTAGATGATGATCCAGTAGAGGTGGTCCTCTAGCGTGCGCTTCACCGCGTGGCCGACGGCCTTCTGCTCCTCGGTGAGGTGGGTGTCGGGGTCGGAGACCGTCCGCTTCAGCCAGTCGATGATGAGTTGGGAGTCGGAGATCCTGGTGCCGCCGAGGGTGATGTACGGCACCTTCCCGCGCGGCCCGACGTCGGGGATCGGCTCAGCGACGACCTTGTGCCTGACGTCGAAGAGGCGGAAGTACGCTTCCAGCTTCGCGGCGTACGGCGACAGGCTCGACACATAAGCCGCCATCTCGCTCTCACCGAGGGTCACGGCGTGCAACTCGAACTCTGTTTCGCTGTCGACCTGGAGGTCGTCGTAGGGATTCTCGTAGAGCGGGTACTGCTTCACGTTCAGCTCCATCACTGGTGGTTGGCCCAATCGGGCTTGATGAACAGGGAACCTCGCCGGTTCGGACGAGGCCTCGCACGTGTGATCCGTTGACCCCTCGAGGGCGATTAATGTACCGTAGCGCATAGAAATCTTCCGAGGCAAGGATTGTCTGCGAAATGGTACGAAAATCTGGCGAGGTCACCACGAGACCCCGAGGTCGTCCCCGGAAGTTCGACGAGGTGGAGGTCGCCGAGCGCGTGCGTGACGTGTTCTGGAACAAGGGGTACGCAGCGACGTCCCTCGACGATCTGGTTGCGGCGTCACATGTCAACCGGCCGAGCCTGTACGCCGCGTTCGGCAACAAGCGCGCGATCTACCTGCGCGTGCTCGAGGACATGCGAGCGTGGTCGATCGAACAGATCGAGCGCCACCTGGCGGGGGACGGCGACCCGCTGCGAAGGGCGCTCCACGAGTTCCTCATCGCCTCCGCGGACAGCACCCTGGCTGGCGACGAGGGCGCCCGTGGCTGCTTCATCGTGTGCACCGCCGTGACCGAAGCGCTCCAGGACGCCGACACGCGCGCGATCGCGGCCCGCTACGTCGAGGACGTCGACCGCGTCTTCCGGGAGAGGTTCGAACGCTCGGCTGACGAGTTGAACGCCGGTGTCGATCCCACGTCGGCGGCAGCGATTGCGTCCGCGGCGCTACAGTCCTTGGCAATCCGCGCGCGGACCGGCAGCACGCGCGAGGACCTGGTCCGCATCGTCGACGCCACGGTCACGGTCATCTGCGGCCAGGGCGGACGAAAGAGGGCGTAGGCCCCGATTTCGGGATGTCCGTCTGCTCGATTGTTGGCTGGGGTCGTCTCCCCGAGCGTGCCAGAAGAGCAACGGCCCTCACTCCTGAGGTTCCTGTTGAGGACCGCCATCGCAATGCCGGCGCCGTCAGCCCGAGCATGCCGAACCGGTCGACGACGACGTCTACGAAACCGGACCCGAATCAACCATCCGGCGATCGTGAGTAGATGCGGACCAACTCGCCACCCGGGTTCACGTCATGGCGCCATTCAGGCTCTGCGAACGGGGCCCTGTTCAGAGCCCGGAACGAAGTGATGGCTGTGGACTTGCGCGGACACCTTCGAGCCAGAGACGTGTGCGGCGATGACTGTGGCAAAGAGGAAGATGGCGGCGGGCCGGGGCTACGACTACCTGCTCAAGAGCGTGGTTGCGCGGAGACGCCAATTTCGCCGATCTCAAGCTGGTCACGAGGTAATACGCCGAGGTAGGCGCCACCGGTGCGGGTGCATGGGTTCCGCGCTGCATGCTTTCGGCAACGGCGCGATCAAGCTCGGCGACGCCGTGACCTCGCAACTGGGTGGCCTGTTCCCAACTGACCAATTGACTGTACTAATTATAATAGACCTGTTAGTCTCTGCGAGGAACGCCTGTGATTCGGGAGGAATCGTGAAGGATTTCGATCGAGCCTCGATCCTTCTGGCGAACATCGGGTCGGCCGACAAGGTACTCGATCTCGCCGACATCGTGGAGTCCAGCGGGTTGCCCCGAGTGTGGCTCGCTGAGACCGGTGGCCTCGAGGCGAGTGCCCTTGCTGCTGTGATCGCGCGGACCACCCGCCTCGAAGTTGGAACGGCCATCGTCCCGGTCTACAGCAGATCTCCGGCCGTGCTGACCATGATGGCGTCTACCTGGAGTCACCTCGGTCAGAACGGGACGGTGCACCTCGGGTTGGGGGCAGGCGGACAAGTCATCGTGGAGCGCTGGCACGGGGTACCGTTTGAAAGCCCGGCAAGTACAGTCCGCGACACCATCGCGATCATGCGGCAGGCATTGGCCGGCGAACGAACCGAGGTTGAAGGGAAAGCTCGGCGCTCTACGGGCTTTCGATTGGCCACAGGCCCGGCCCCCGAGGTCAAGTTGTACATCGGTGGGCTGGGGCCGGTGATGGTGGACCTCGCTGCGGAGGTCGCCGATGGTCTGATCGTCACCTGGCTTTCCCCGCGAGTCCTGACGAACCTGAGCAAGACGTTCGCGGACGCAGTTGCTGCGCATGGACGGCGGCGCGAGGAGGTGCGGCTGGTCGCGCGAGCCTACGTCGCGGTCACGGACACGGTCGACGAGGCTCGGGAAGCGGTGCGCAAGGAACTAGTCGAATACGTCGTGTCGCCGCCATTCGCGCGCATCTTCGAGTCGGTCGGTTTCGGCGAGGAAGTGGCGGCAGTCAATGCGGCTTTCTCCGCCCACCAACGCGAAGCTGCTGTAGCCGCAGTGACTGACGACTTGCTCAACGACTTGCTCGTGATCGGCCACGACGCGGCATCTATCCGCGAACAGCTAGTGGCCTACCTAGACGATGGGGCCGACGAAGTGTTGGTCCAGCCAGTCCCAGAATGGCGAGGCGGCAACCCCGAGCGCACGATCCGGGCTGTGGCCGAGGCGCTGTCGTGATGGATCACCAACATGCGGTCCCCACCAGTCCTTAGGCCACGAAATCAAGTCATTGCTCTGCCGCAGCCGTCCCGACAGAAGGAATTGATCATGCGCCCCATGCGCTCTGTACTCTTCGTGCCCGGTCACCGCGGCTCCTGGGTCGAAAAGGCCATCGCCTCGGGTGCCGATGGGCTGATCCTCGATCTCGAGGACGCGGCGCCAGCCAATCTGAAGGATCGGGCGCGCGCCGAGGTCGCCACATCAATCGCACGCGTGCGCGAGACCAACAAGCGCCTGGGGCTGTGGGTCCGAGTGAACCCGCTCGACTCCGGCATTGTGGGAGCGGACCTGGCAGCCGTCGTCGTGCCGGGAGTCGACGCCATCATGCTTCCCAAGGTGTATGGTCCCGAGGACGTCGTGAGACTAGACGCGCTGATCGGACACTTCGAGCAGGTCAACGGCGTTGAGCCAGGGTCCGTAGAAATCGTCGTCAACCTGGAGACAGCGGAGGCCTACGCGGCCTGCGAAGCGATTGCAGTCGCCTCGCCACGGATGGCAACTTTGTTCGCGGGAGTCGCCGGGGACGGCGACGTCGCGCGGGCGATCGGATTCCAGTTCACGGCCGGTGGACTGGAGACTCTGTACCTCCGCAGCCGGGCTGTGTTGGCGTGTCGTGCGGCTGGTCTGGAGTTTCCGCTGGGGGGAATCTGGCAGGACTTGAACGACCCTGACGGTGCGCGTTTCCAGTGCGAGCAGAATCGTCAGCTGGGCTTTCGCGGACAGGTCTGCATCCACCCGTCCCACGTGGCCACCGCAAACGAGGTCTTCACTCCTTCGCGGTCCGAGGTCGACTTCTACCGCGGGATGATCGCCGCTTTCGAGGTTGCGGAGGCGGGTGGCGCCGCGGCAGTCGCCTATGAGGGGCTGCACGTGGATTACGCGCACATCAAGACCGCCCGTGAGGTCATTGCCTACGCTGAGTCGCTCGCCACCCGCTAGCCGACGACATGAGATTGAAGAGCGAAACGCTGCGCAGGTGAGAGCAGCACTGCCGCTTTTCGCGCGTAGTCGAAGCTGACCAGCACGAGGGTTGTCACAGCCACGCGCGTCTCGTTCTGGTAGACCTCGCAGCGCAGGGAGAAAGACGTGCGACCGATCGACGTAACGGTGACGTCGACGTGAATGCCCCCCGGGTTCACTTCTCCGTAGAGGTCCGCCTCAACATGCGGAGTGCTGAGACCTCGCTCGAAACCCCCAATCTCGTAGAGAAGGCGAAAGGCGGCGTTCTGGCATCGCCGAAGCGAGTGGTCTAACGGGAGGTGGCCGCCGTGCACTTGAACAGCTCCAGAGGTGTTGCGACCAACCGTTGAGCAGTCGGCGTGAGTCACCTCGACAGCGAAGCGCACTTCATGTCTCCGTTGGGCAGGGGCATCGAACATTGACGTGTGGTCCGAACAAGAGTAACCTATTTATTGCAATAATTGTTTTGCTTTAGCCCCAGGAGATGGGTCCGGCATGACGAGCAATCTGGCTCGCCTACTGACTGAGCGTTGGGAGTGTCCAGACATTGCGCATCGGAACGGACGACTCGCGATGACGTTGACGGACGCCGTGGCAACGGCAGCGCTGATCAAGCACTACGTCACCGTCGTGCCCGGATGAGCGCGCACGTGGATGATCGAACGCGCGGCGACCAGCAGCTGCTTCCCCTCGACGGCATCACAGTCGTCGCACTGGAGCAGGCCGTCGCGGCACCTCTCGCGACTCGACACCTCGCCGACCTGGGGGCCCGGGTCATCAAGCTCGAGCGCATCGGTGAGGGCGACTTTGCCCGTCACTACGATGACGCTATCCAAGGAATGGCGTCGCACTTCGTGTGGCTCAATCGCGGTAAGAAGTCGGTCACCGTCGACGTGAAGACCAAGGATGGTCGCGAGGTGGTCCATCGACTGATCGGCGAGAGCGACGTGTTCGTACAGAACCTGGCGCCGGGTGCCGCAGAGCGTTTGGGCTTTGGGGCCGAGCAACTCGCCGCGGAGCACCCGCAGCTGGTCGTGGCCGGAATCACGGGCTATGGACTTGCCGGGCCACTACGCGACCGCAGGGCCTACGACATGCTCGTTCAGGCCGAAGCCGGTCTTGTCTCCGTAAACGGTACACCGGAGGCCGCCGCCAAGACGGGCATCCCCACGGCCGACATTGCGGCCGGGATGTATGTGGCCCAAGCCGTGCTCGCCGCGTTGCTCCGTCGAGAACGAACCGGCCGCGGAGGCATCCTCGACGTGTCTATGTTTGATGCCACCGTCGAATGGCTGGGGCATCCGTTGTACATGCAGCTGTACGGCGATCGGCAGGTTCCACGCTTGGGGCTCAGCCATGCCGCTATCGCGCCGTACGACGCGTATCCCACCAGTGACGGCGAGATCCTCATAGGCGTTCAGAACGATCGCGGCTGGACGACCCTCATGACCGACGTGTTCGGCCGAGGTGACCTAGCCGAGCACCCGCGCCTGGCCACCAACCAGCTCCGGGTCGCCAACCGTGCTGAATGCGATGCCGTGGTCGCAGAGCACACACGCACCTTCACGACCGCGGTGCTCGACCAGCGACTGACGGCTGCAGGGGTGCCCGCTGCGCAAGTCAACGACATGACAGGCCTGGCCAGACACCCCCAGCTCGCCGAGCGAAACCGCTGGCGCAACGTCGAGACTCCGGTCGGGGTGGTCCGGGGGCTTCTTCCCCCTATGAACTTCCGGGACGTCGAGCTGCCCATGGGGGCTGTGCCGGCGCTCGGAGAACACACTCGATCCGTCCTCACCGAAATGGGGGTCGGGCCGGTGGACGCGGACCCCGCGCCGCCCATCGCAACCCACGCCTAGCAGGCAGACAGGAGATGACCATGGAAGCAGACGAGTTCGACGATGTCTTGGCCGCGGTCCGCGCGTTCGTTCGAAAGGAGGTCGTCGCTGCAGAGACCGAGATCGAGGAAACCGACCAGATCCCCGAAGGAATCCGTGGACAGGCCAAGGGCATGGGGTTGTTCGGCTACATGATCCCCACTGAGTACGGCGGCCTGGGCATGTCGGAGTACGAGGACGCCCGCATGGCCATTGAGTTCGGCTGGACGACGCCGGCCTTCCGTTCGATGTTTGGAACGAACAACGGCATCGCCGGGCAGGTTCTCGTCAACGCTGGGACCGAGGATCAGAAGCAGCGGTGGCTCCCGGGCCTCGCCAGTGGCGACCTCGTCGCGTCGTTCGCCCTGACCGAGCCCGAGGCAGGCTCCGACCCGAGCAGCCTGCGAACACGAGTCGTGCGTGACGGCGATAGCTACGTCATCAATGGCCAGAAACGGTTCATTACCAACGCGATGTACGCAGATCTCCTCATGGTTTTCGCGCGGATGGGTGAGGTCAGCGACGGCGCGACCGGGATCTCGGTCTTCGTGGTCCCGACTGACACACCCGGCGTCACAGTCGGTCCCAAGGACGCCAAGATGGGTCAGCGGGGCGCCGCGTCGTCCGAGGTGTTCTTCGACGACGTTCGGGTGCCTGCCGATCATTTGGTTGGAATGATCGAAGGCGAAGGCTTCGCCACCGCCATGCGGTCGCTTGTCAAAGGCCGTATTCACATCGCCGCGATGTCTGTCGGCATGGCCAAGCGACTGATCCATGAGAGCCTCCTGCACGCCACCACGAACAGTCAGGGCGGCACGAAGCTCGCCGAGTTTCAGCTCGTTCAGGCCATGCTGGCGGAAAGTGAAGCGGAGTGCCTTGCCGGCGAAACCTTGGTGCTGGAAGCCGCTCGACGGTACGACGACGGCACCGACACGCGCATCGCTCCCTCCGCGGCCAAGCTGTACTGCACCGAGATGGTCGGCCGAGTGGCGGACCGGGCAGTGCAGATTCACGGTGGAATGGGCTACATGCGCGAGGTGCCGGCGGAGCGGTTCTATCGCGACTGCCGGCTGTTCCGTCTGTACGAGGGCACGAGCGAGATCCAGAAGCTGATCATTGCCAAGAACATGGTGAAGGGGTTCCAGCAGTGAAGCTCGACTGAACGATCCACTTCCAAAAGTAGTAGATGTGGTTGATGGATTGAAGGGAATCGTATGCAGTACGTGCAACTCGGACGATCGGGCCTCAGCGTCAGCCGAATAGTGCTGGGAACCCTCAACTTCGGTCCGGAGATCAGCGAGCCTGATGCACACGTGTTGATGGACCATGCTCACGACAAGGGCGTCAATTTCTTCGACACATCCAATGTGTACGGCTGGAAGACCGGCGAAGGGTGGACCGAGCAGATCATCGGGAGGTGGTTGGCGCAAGGCGGAGGGCGCCGGGAACGTACCGTGCTCGCCACCAAGCTCTACAACCCGATGAGCGACTGGCCCAATGACGGACGGCTGTCGGCCCTTCATATCCGCAGGGCCTGCGATGAGTCCTTGCGCAGGCTCCAGACCGATCACATCGACATCTACCAGATGCACCATGTCGACCGCAGCACGCCCTGGGACGAGATCTGGGAGGCGATGGAAGTCCTCCGATTCCAAGGGAAGATCCTGTACGTCGGTTCGTCGAACTTCGCCGGGTGGCACATCGCCCAGGCGCAGGAAGCCGCAAAGTCCCGGCACCTGCTCGGCCTTGTCAGCGAGCAGTCCATCTACAACCTCTTGACCAGGGATGTCGAGCTCGAAGTTCTCCCGGCAGCCCAGGCCTACGGCGTAGGCGTTCTTGCGTGGTCACCGCTCCTTCGCGGGCTGCTTGCGGGCGTGCTTCGCGAAGAGCAAGCCGGTACGCGGTATCCCGCCCAGCAGCTCGAGGAGCATCGATCCGCGCTCGAGGACTACGAGAAGCTCTGTGCCGAGATCGCCCTGCATCCGGCGGTTGTTGCGATCGCCTGGCTGCTAAGTCGGCCGGGTCTCACCGGTCCGGTCATCGGACCTAGAGAGTCGCACCATCTTGACCAGGCCATCGCCGCGCTCGACGTCACCCTGGATGAAGAGGTGCTTGCGCAGCTGGACGACATCTTTCCCGGGCGTAAGACCGCCCCCGAACACTACGCCGGCTGGTGACAGCCGCTTCGCAACAGCGTCTGACACAAGGGCGCGATGAAAGAATGAGGTTCCCCCCGGACCGTAGAGGCATCGACAATGAGGATCGAGATGCCAGAGAAGCGGAAGAAGTACGACCGGGAGTTCCGTGAGGGAGCTGTCCGGATCGTCGAAGAGACGGGGAAGCCGATCGCGCAGGTCGCTCGCGACCTCGGCGTGGTCGAGGGCACCTTGGGTAACTGGGTCAAGCAGGCTCGGGAGGCCCGTGAGGGCCGCGATGGCCTGACCAAGGATGACTTCGAGGAGCTCAAGCGGCTCCGTGCTGAGAACGCCGAGCTCCGGATGGAGCGTGATGTCCTCAAGCGATCCGTGGTCCTGTGGGTGAAGGAGGCGACGAAGTGAGCGTGGCACGCTTCATCGCCGACCAGAGGACGCTGTACCGGGTGCCGCACACCGTGACCTGCCTGCTGCTGGGGGTCAGCTTGGCGTGGTTCTACAAGTGGCGCGACCGCGCCCAGAGCTCTGCTGCGGCCAGTGGCCTGTTCACCGTGGCGGACCGGCGCCGCGACACCATCGACCGCGCCGTGCGGGTGATGTTCAACCGCAAGCGAGGCCTGCACGGCTCGCCACGGCTGCACGCCGACCTGGTCGATGACGGTTGGACCGTGAGTGAGAAGACGGTCGCGGACTCGATGCGCCGCCAGGGCCTGGTCGCGCGTCGGATCAAGCGCAGGAACGGGCTCACGCGGCAGGACAAGACGGCGCCGAAGTTCCCTGACCTACTCAAGCGGGACTTCACCGCCGACCGGGCCAACGCCCGGTGGGTCGGGGACATGACCGAGATCCCGACTGGCAGCGGGAAGCTGTACCTGGCCACCGTGATCGACCTCTACTCGCGTCGGCTGCTCGGTGCCGCGACCGGACTGCATCCCGACGCCGAGCTGGCGTGCGCAGCGATCAAGATGGCCGTCGCGACACGCGGCGGTGTCCATGCCGTCAACGGGCCAGACTGGCGTGAGGAGGAGAGCCAGCGCGTCATCTTTCACACCGACCGGGGCTCGACCTACACGGCGAACGCATTCGCCAAGTTGTGTCGTCAGCTCGGGGTCCGCCAGTCGATGGGCCGCGTCGGTTCGTGTTTCGACAACGCCGCAGCCGAGGCGTTCTTCAGCAGCTTGGAGTGGGAGGTCCTCTCACGCCACGAGTTCGAGAGCACCCGCCAGGCCCAGGCCATCGTCCTGGACTGGTGCTACGGGTTCTACAACCACGAGCGCCGACACAGCTCGGCGGGCATGATGAGCCCCGTCAGCTACGAGAACACCGCGGCATCCGACCGGGAAGCCGCATAGAGAAGCCCTCCACGATTCGGGGGGAACCACAGAAGGAGAAGTACGTGGAACTGCAGACTCCGCGCCCGACAGTCAAGCGACCCGCAGACCTGTTCACCGGGGACGTCTACGGCACCCCGATCTACAACGGAACCGGGCCCTCCCGCATGTCGGCCAGCCTCGTCCGATTCGCGCCCGGAGCTCACACGAACTGGCACCGGCACGCAGTCGGACAGACACTGCATGTCACCGAAGGTGTAGGCCTGGTGGGGATTCGCAGCGGCGAAGTGATCCGAGTTCGAGCTGGCGACACCGTGATCTGCCCACCCGACGAAGACCACTGGCACGGAGCAGCAGCGGACACGTTCATGAGCCATCTGGCCATGCTGGAGGCCCTTCCCAATGGAGAGGATCCCACTACCTGGCTTGAGCCCGTGGGCAGGGAGGTCTACGAAGATGCCCAGCGCACCTGACGGCGCAGAAACTCCTAGATTCATTGCAATAAATCGTTGACATGGCGATGTAACGGCTGTCACAGTTTCATCTATAACTATTACCCTAGATGAAGGTGGGTTGACATGCCTGTCACGTACCAGGGCCGGGAGCGGGGTCGTCGATTCCTCGCCACCGTCGCGGCCGCAGCTGCTGGACTTACCCTCGCCGGCTGCGGGAGTGACGCGCCGGGCGAGTCGGGCGACTCGGGCAAGGACGGCGCGCTGATTGGCGTGTCCTTTCACACTAATGCGCAGCAGCGCTGGGCGTACGAAGAGAAGATCATCAAGGATGTGGCGGCCCAGAACGGCGACGAGGCCATCGTCAATTACGCCAACGACAACGTGACGACTCAGACCAACCAGGTGCAGAGCATGCTTCAGCGGGGCATCAAGGTCCTGATCATCACCCCGGTCGACTCCGCCGCGGCGGCGCCCCTCGTCGCGCAGGCGCATGCACAAGGCGTGAAGGTGATCGCTTACGACGTGCCCGTGGAAGGTGCTGACTACCTCATCGAGCGTGACGGAGTTGAGGCCGGAGTAATGCAGGCGCAGGCGATCGTGGACGCCGTCCAGTGCGGCGACATCGCTCTCATCAAGGGCGACCCGGCAATCGTCAACTACCACCAGGCCGTTAAAGGCTGGGACCAGGTACTGAACAACGCGCCCGATTGCATCAAGGTGGTCTACGACGAGGACACCAAGAACTGGGACACCGCGACCGCGCAGAAGAACGCCGAAGCGGCCCTGCAGAAGGACCCGAACGTCAAGGGTTTCCTCACCATGTGGGACGGCGGCGCCCAGGGCATCATCCCTGCGGTCAAGGCTGCAGGAAAGAAGCCGGGCGAGGTGTACATCACCGGGCTCGACGCGTCCGGACCCAGCCTGACGTACATCGCTGAAGGCTGGCAGGGCTCGTCGCTCTGGACGCAGATCGACAAGATGGCCACCGATGCTGCGAACGCCGCCCACGAGTTCAGCCTGGGCGATACTCCAGCCGCCGACGGGGAGCACGACGGCGTAGCGACCAAGAATGCGCCTCTGGTGACTGTGGATAAGAGCAACCTGTGTGACTTCGTCACCGACATCGCCCCCGAGGGCTGGACCACGGTGGAGGCTGTCTACGGCGCCGGGAAGACCTCCTGTGCCTGACGTGAGCCGACAGGAGACGAGCCGCCCCGGAAACGGGGCGGCATCGTCACTCCTGCTCGGCAAAGGACTGACGAAGGTCTACGGAACCACGACGGTCCTGAGCTCCGTGGACGTGACGGTCAATGCGGGAGAAGTGCTCGCAGTCGTCGGCGAGAACGGAGCCGGCAAATCCACGCTCATGAAGATCCTTGCTGGACTCATTCCGTACGGTGAGTACGAAGGAACCGTCGAGCTCGAGGGTGAGCAGCAGAAGTTCAACTCCGTCAGGGCCAGTGACTATGCCGGCATCGTGATGGTGCCGCAGGAACTTCACGTCATCCCGCACCTGTCGATCGCCGAAAACATGTTCGCCGCACGTTTGCCGGGGCGCCGCGGTTTCTACGACGAGCGCGCCGCGGTGAAGGCTGCTCGGAAGGCCCTTGAGATCTTCGACCTCCAGGTCGACCCGCGCGCTCGCGCGGAAACGCTGACACCTTCTGAGCGACGCCTCGTCGTCCTGGCCGGCGCGCTCTACGGCGACGCCAAGGTACTGATTCTCGACGAGCCCACCGCCGCTCTGACCGATACCGAAGCACATGCATTCCTCGAGCGGCTTCAGCACTGCCGCAATGCCGGCATCGCGATCATCTACATCTCGCACCGATTAGACGAACTTGATCGTATCGCCGATCGAGTGATGGTGCTTCGCAATGGCTCACTCGTCGCCGAGTACGACGGTGTCCCGCCCCGGGCCGAACTCGTCGAATCAATGCTCGGGGCTGCCTTGAAGGCGATGGAGGCCATCGCGGCACAGCCCTCCGTCGGGCAGCGCGGGGCGCCCGTGCTTGAAGTGCGGGACCTCTCGGTCTACGTTCCCGATCAGACTCGTCGTGCGCGGGTCCTGGGTGCCAACCTCGAGATTTACCCAGGGGAGATCGTCGGCCTCTACGGCCTGGTCGGCGCAGGACGGACAGAACTGGGTCGCGCGTTGGCCGGAGCCTGGCCGGGCCCAGTGACCGGTAACTGCTCCATCGCTGGCGTCGGCGGGCTGCCCAAGAGCGTGCAGCAGGCGATCAAGAGGGGCCTTTCGCTACTCGTCGAGGATCGCAAGTCCCAAGGGGTCTTCTACGGTCAATCAGTAGCGACGAACATGACCGCCTCGGTGCTGGACAACCTGACCAAGTACCAGGCGCTTATCAATGGGCGCGCGGAGCGCCATCGTGTCACCGACTTGATCCAGAAGCTCGGCGTCCGGCCTGCTCGGCACGACATCGCCATCGACGCCTTGAGTGGCGGGAACCAGCAGAAGGTACTGCTGGGCCGCTGCCTGATCGATGGGCTCAAGGTCCTCGTCCTCGACGAGCCGACCCTGGGGGTCGACATCGGTGCGCGCCGAGACATCTTCCAATTGATCCGCACCATCGCCAGCGAGCTTCGCGTGGGCGTTCTCCTCATCTCCAGTGATGTCGACGAGGTCATGACCGAGGCCGACCGTGTGCTCGTGATGTACAAGTGCCGCATCACGGGAGAGTTTCCAAGAGGCGCGACAGCACACGAGCTGCTGTCGGCCGCGACAGGAGCATGAAAGTAATGAAACTCGGAGTGAGAGAAAAAGTGACTCAAGCATCAGCGCAGTCCTCCGTGACGTCGCGGACAGGAAGCAACGCCGTGAATGCGATGCCGCGGCTCCTGGGAATCCTCGGATCGCGAACCTTCGTGCTGTCCATCGCGGCGGTCTTGCTGATGCTGTACTTCCAGCAGGAGTCCGAAGGCCTCTTCATCACGTCGACGAACGCATCGCTGCTCCTCCGGCAGACCGCGGTCTATGCGCTCGCAGCGTCGGCAGTCGCGCTCCTCATCATCATGGGGGAGATCGACCTCTCAATCGGCAGTGCCGCATACCTCACCGGAGTCGTGGCCGCGAAGTGTCAGGTCGCTGGTTGGGATCTCATCCCCAGCATCCTGGCCGCAGTCGGAGTAGGCCTGGCCATTGGCCTTGTCCAAGGCTTGGTGGTCACCAGGTTCGTCGTACCTGCCTTCATCGTCACTCTCGCCGGCTTCTTGCTCTGGCGTGGCTTGGGCCGCATGTGGACCAACGCTGCCGCCATCGGGCCGGTCGACCCAAACTTCAGCAGCTTGACCGAAAGCCGGATGTCCGGGCTGCTGGTCAACCTGCTGGCCGTGCTCCTGCTCCTCGGAGCGGCATGGCTGGTCTACCGGCGTTTCGCTTCCCAGCAGGAGTCCGACCGACCCCCGGTGATCCGCCTGGCAACGTCGGCAGCGCTGGCGGTGGTCGTCGCGGCCGTGGTTCTCTGGGCTGGCCATGGCACCTCGGGCCTGCCCAACGCGCTCCTGTGGATCGCTGTTGTCGGGCTCGCCCTTTCCGTACTGCTCACCCGAGCCAAGTTCGGACGCCGAGCGGTGCTGGTCGGGTCGAACCAGGAGGCCGCAGCCTACGCAGGTATCAATGCAAGCCGCACCGTCCTGTACGGATTCCTCATCATGGGAGTCATCTACGGTCTGGCTGGCGTGATGATCACCGCCCGAGTCGCGAGCTCGACCGCGGACGCCGGCACCAACCTCGAACTCGTGGCGATCGCAGCCGCAGTCATCGGAGGCAATTCACTTCGGGGTGGAGTCGGATCCATCCAGGGCGCGGTCATGGGCGCATTCCTCCTGTCGACCATTGACAACGGGATGGCACTGCTCGGGGTCTCGAGCTACGCCCAAGACGTCGTCAAGGCGCTGATCCTGGTGTTCGCGGTCGGTCTGGACGGGTGGTTCCGCCGCAGAAACCGCAGCGCCTGACCTTACTGCCCAGACCCCCGAGCCTGAGTGATCCTCGAGTGCTCGGGGGTCTGACTCATTGCATGCGCGATCGGATAGCGTCGTGGACGCTGAGAATGCGCCGGGCTGACTCGACGTGCAGGTTCTCGACCATGCGGCCGTTGTAGGTCACCACTCCGCCGGTCGCGGACTCGAACGCCCCGATCAGTCTAATGGCTTCCTGGACGGCCCGCGCCGACGGCGCGAAGCCTTCATTGGCGCCCTTGACCTGGCCCGGGTGGATGAGCGTCTTGCCGTCGAAGCCCATCTGACGGCCCTGCTCGACCTCGGCCAGAAAGCCCTCGGTGTTGTTCACGTCGTTGTAGACGCCGTCGATGATCACGATGCCGGCGGCGCGAGCGGCCAGCAGGGCTAGGCCCAGCCCGGTGATTGCGGGCTGAACGGTCGGGTGCGTGCTCGGCGTACAGCTCCTTGACCAGGTCGTTGGTGCCCATCCCGAAGCCGGTCAGCCGTGGTGACGCCTGGGCGATAGACAGCGCGTTGAGCATGGCGATGGGCGTCTCGAGCATGGCCCACAGCGATGTCATCTCCGGTGCGCCGGCCGCTTCGAGAGCTGCGACGAGTTGGTGGACCTCCTCTGCGGAGTTCACCTTCGACACGAGGACGACGTTGGGGCCCGCGGCCGCGGCGGCCTTGAGGTCGTCCTCGTGCCATGCGGTGCCGATGCCGTTGACGCGGATGATCAGCTCACGGCGGCCGTATCCCCCTGACTGCACTGCGGCCCCCGCTGCCGCACGCGCTGTGTTCTTGGCGTCGGGAGCGACTGCGTCCTCGAGGTCGAAGACGATGCCGTCGGCGGGGATCGTTCTTGCCTTTTCGAGCGCGCGCTCGTTGGATGCGGGCATGTAGAGGATGGAGCGGCGCGGGCTGAAATCGGCGGTGGACTCAGTCATCGGTCCATTCCGATGGTGGCGTAGAGAGCTTTCAGCTTCGGGTCGATCGCACTCAGGCGCTCAGCCAACTCCACGAGCACCAGGCACTGCTTGAGGGAGGCGTCGTCGTCCATCTTTCCGTTGCGCATCACGGCTCCGGTGCCGTCGCCCATGGCGGCCACGACGCGACGGGCGTGCTGGATGTCCTCGACGCTCGGCGAGAAGACACGGTTGGCGATCTCGATCTGTTTGGGTGTAGGGACCAGGTGCCGACGCAGCCGAGCAGGAACGCATTGCGGAACTGGTCCTCGCACGCGACCACGTCGGTGATGTCCCCGAATGGCCCGTAGCACGGGTAGATCCCGTGCATCGCGCAGGCGTCGACCATCTTGGCGATCGTGTAGTGCCACAGGTCCTGCTGGTACGTGGCACGCGCGGCGTTGATGTCGGGCGTGCCGTCCTCGCCTGTGGCCGGGTCCTGGCGGACCAGGTAGCCCGGGTGGCCGCCACCGACACGCGTGGTCTTCATCTTGCGGTCGGCGGCCAGGTCGGCGGGGCCGAGCGAGAGGGGTTGCCGATCAAGACGATCGCGAGGACGTTGGGGTCTCGCGCAACACGGTTCGTGCCGCGATCGCCTCTGATGGGCCGCCGAAGTATCAGCGTCAACCGGCGGGGTCGGCGGTCGATGGGTTCGAGGACGCGATCCGTGAGCAGCTGGCGTTGGTGCCGACGATGCCCGCCACGGTGATCGCGGAGCGGGTCGGGTGGACGCGCGGGATCACGATCTTCAGGGCACAGGTCGCCGAGCTGCGTCCGGCGTACCTGCCGGTCGACCCGGCGTCGCGGACGAGCTATGTGGCCGGGGAGATCGCGCAGTGCGACTTCTGGTTCCCGCCGATCGAGCTGCCGGTCGGGTTCGGCCAGGTCCGTGGTCCCAAACTGCTGCCGGTGCGGACGATGGTCACCGGCTACTCCAGGTGGCTCTCAGCGATGCTGGTCCCGACCCGCCGGGCCGAGGATCTTCTCGCCGGCTGGTGGCACCAGATCAACGCTTTGGGGGCGGTGCCACGCACGCTGGTCTGGGACGGCGAGGGCGTGATCGGCCGCAACCGCGGCGGCCGGGTCGAGCTCACACAGGACTGTCAGGCGTTCCGTGGAGTGCTGGGCACCAGGGTGATCGTGCTCATGCCGGCCGAGCCCGAGCACAAGGGCATCATCGAACGGGCCCATGACTACCTGGAGCGTTCGTTCCTGCCCGGCCGGGTCTTCACCGGCCCGAGTGACTTCAACGCCCAACTGCAGGGCTGGCTAGCCCCGGTCAACGCTCGTCGCCGGCGGGCGCTGGGCTGCGCTCCGAACCGATCGGAGCGGCGCGGACCGCCAAGCGATGCTCACCCCGGCACCGGCAAGACCCACCTGGCCACCGGGATCGCGATCCGGGCCTGCCAGGCCGGGCACCGGGTCCAGTTCGCCACCGCCTCCCAGTGGGTCGCCCGGCTCGCCGAGGCCCACCACGCCGGCACCCTGCAACAAGAGCTAATCCGGCTGGGCCGCTACCCGCTGCTGGTCATCGACGAGGTCGGCTATATCCCCTTCGAACCCGAGGCCGTCAACCTCTTCTTCCAGCTCGTCTCCTCCCGCTACGAACGCGCCAGCCTGATCGTCACCTCCAACAAGCCCTTCGGCCGCTGGGACGAGGTGTTCGGCGACGACGTCGTCGCCGCCGCCATGATCGACCGGCTCGTCCACCACGCCGAGGTGGTCGCCCTCAAGGGCGACTCCTACCGGCTCAAAGACCGCGACCTCGGCAGAGTGCCGGGATCGACCACCGAGGAAACCTGAACACCAGGGGGTCAATTTTCAAACGACGGAAAGGGGTCAATTTTCGCCCGGCGTTGACATGCCCTTTGGGATGCGTATGCCATGCCGTGCGGGCACCCGGCGAGAATCGCACGTGGGCAGATCCGACGGCAGTCTGATCATCCGGCGTCCGAATGTGGTCAATGAAGACCGATCCCGTGAACCACTCAGCAGGACCGGCCGCGGTGGTTCCGTCGCTCCAGGTGTACTTCATGATCGACAGGTCAGTCGGCCAACGGAAAACAGGTCGACACGAGCGTGGCAGGTGCGCCAGACCTGTTGCTCCATGCGCGCATGTTGCCCTGCACGATGATGCAGTCGCCTGCCCGAAGCAAGGTCTCGCCATCCTCGAACACGGCGTAGAGCTCGCCGGTCACGACCACGTTCACGTCCACGGTCTGCGTGCGATGCATCCCGGGGAAGTTGCCCGGCTCTGCAGCGTTGCCGTCACCGTAGATCCCTTCTGCGGCCGCCCTGTAGGCATCAAGGTCTGCCTCTTCGTCGGGTGGACACGTAAAGGTCCGCACGACGACACCGGAGGGTGGCGGGGCAAGCTCGAATTCCTGTCCACGCCTGCCGTCGTCACCTGGACGAGCCGGAATACCGTCCTGCCGCCACAGCTCCTGCACCACCGCACCGCTGGGACGAACGACCCGGGTCCTGGTGTAGTCATCGACCAGAACCGCCGAGCGCCCCACTTCGTTGAGACCGGCAATGACGCGTCGTGTCTTGATCTCTTTCACTTGCACACCTTCCTGACAAGCTGAGGGTCAACGATCGCTCAGGGAGTTAGCTGCGATCCGACCAGCTTGTCGCTGCCGAGCCACTCCTCGAGCACCTGGTGTGTGTGAGCGCCCAGCCTCGGCGCAGGGTTGGAGGGCATGTCCTTCATGAGGGTCGAGTGAAGCGGATTTCCAGCCATCTGCACCCTGCCCCACGCGGGGTCATCCAGGTTGAGAATCATGCCCCGATCGTGGAGGTTCTGGATTTTGATGACGTCGGGAATGTTGAGCACTGCGCTGGCCGGCACGTCATAAGCCCGCAGCCTGCGGAGCACCTCGTCCGAGGTCATGGTCCCGAGCCAGGCGTTGATGTACTCGTCGAGGATCGCTTTGTGCTGGTGGCGAAGGATCCCACTCGCGAAGTCCGGAAGGTCAGTGATCTCCTCCTTCCCCATAGCGCGGGTGAACCGCTGCCACACCGGCTCGCCCAGCACAGCGATGACGACGAAGCCGTCGGCTGTGGCGTAGGAGCCGAACGGGGCGGCAAGTCCGTGCTGTCCCGGTGAGGCGATCTTTCCCAGCGCGTCCCACATGATGAGGACCAGCTCGTTGAACGCGACCACGCCATCGAGCATCGAAATATCGATGCAGGCGCCCTCGCCGGTGCGCTCCCGGTGGTAGAGCGCCTGATAGACAGCGCTCTGCAGGTTGGCGGAGGCGCAGATGTCGGCCATGGGAAAGCCCGAGTATACCGGGCCGTGCTCCGAACCTTCGGCACGAAAGAGCAGTCCACCCATGGCTTGAGCCACGATGTCGAGGGCCGGGTGGAACGGCAGGTCCCCTTCGTTGAACTCAGGAAGCCCGAACCCGGAGATGGCGCCGTAGATGATGCGGGGATTGATCTTCTTGACGGCCTCGTAGCTGAGCCCTAGCTGATCCAGCGCTGAGGGCCTGAGATTCTCGATGAAGACGTCGGTCGCGCCCAGAAGCGAGTCAAAGATCTCCCGGTCGCCCGGCGACTTCAGGTCCAGCTCGACGCTGCGCTTGTTCCGGTTGGCTCTGATGAAGGAGAGGCTCCGATTCTCGTGCTCGGTCCTGCGCCGCGGTTCAACTCCTCGCGACGCGTCGCCGGTCCCTGGCCGCTCGACTTTGACCACGTCGGCACCCGCATCCGCCAGCCACATCGTAGCCACGGGGGCAGCGATGAAGTTCTCGAGCGTCAACACCCGGACGCCTTCGAGGGGGAGCATCAGGCGCTCCGCTCTGAAATGCACGGCTCGAGTGGGGGAGTGCGGCGGTGTTGAAGCATCTGGTCACTGCTTTCCAAGTAGAGTCCCTCTTATGCGAGTATCTATTGCAATAAATAGGGTGTCAAGTAGTCTGGCAACACCCATGTCGCGAGCGGCGACTCGGCACGGCAAGTGAAATTGAACCCAATAGATCGATATAGTGTGCGCACGCTGCCGTTGTGGGCGGAGATCGCTGACCTCCGACGGAGACCGATTCCGCTGGCGCCGGACCAAGCAGAGAGGCTTTGGCGGATGAGCACAGCTACTCCAGCCCCCAGGGGCCGTCGTGACGTGAAGCTTGCCGAACGACTTGCGCACGAGATCGTCATGGACATCACGGACAACAATCTCGTCCCCGGGGATCGGCTGCCCTCGGAAGTGCTCATGGCGCAAGAGCGCGGCGTCAGCCGCGCCACGCTGCGAGAGGCGTTGCGCATCCTCGAGGCCCATGGCCTCATCACAATCCGCACCGGTCCTGGCGGCGGGCCTCAACTGGGTGAGCTCACCCCTGCAGACTTCGCCAGGATGGCGACTCTTCACTTCCGCATGGCGGGCGTGACCTTCCGTCAAATTCTCGAGACTCGTGTCCTTCTCGAGCCTCGCGTGGCTGCAATCGCAGCCGCCAACCGGACGTCCGAACAGATCGTCGCGCTCCGGGCCAACGTGAGGCAACACAGCCGCGCCACCACTGCAACCGACCTGGCCATGCTGTCGCGGGCCTTCCATAGCTTGGTCGCCGATTGCGCGAGCAACGAGAGCCCAGTGCTTTCGCTGATGACCTCCTCCCTCCATGGGATCTTCGAGATCGCGGCGCGCGGTGTCGTCTCTCCGGCCGAGAAGGCGACCTCGGGAGTCCACGGCGAGATCTGCGACGCGATCGAGGACGCAGACGCTGAGCGTGCCTCGAAGCTCATGGAGGATCACATGCGCGAAAGCATCAATGTCTTTACCGTGGAGCACCCGACGCTAGTGGACAGCGTCGTGCCCTGGCTGACGATCTGAGTCTCACCCTCTGTGCGCCACAGTGTGCCGGCAACCCTCTCTGCCAGGACGCGCCCGTCGGAAGCATTAGGTCCATCGCCCATATCCCGCGCCCCCGCGGTGAGCTGCTGTGCCCACCCTGCTTGCGCAGAGATGACCCTTGCCACGAACATGGAGTCCGAGTAGGCTGTTTATTGTAATAAATAGCCTTCTAGCCGTCGGAGGATGCAGCATGTGGAAGGGCCAGTACGACCGCCTCTTCGTGGGCGGGCACTGGGTGAGCCCCCGCAACAACGACGCCATCGCGGTGGTCTCGCCAACCACAGAGGAGGTCCTCGCCTCGGTCCCCTCCGCGACCCGCGAGGACGTCGATTCCTCGGTCGACGCCGCGACAGTGGCCTTCGAGTCGGGAGTGTGGGCTGCTCGGTCTTTGAATGAGCGTCTTGAGGTGATGCATCGCTTCCGGAACCTCTATGCAAAGCGCGAACCTGAGATGGCCGAGTTGATCACGGAAGAGATGGGATGCCCCATTGAGCTGTCCCATGTGATTCAGACCGGCACCCCACTTGCCATTCTGGACGCCTATCTCGAACTCGCCCTCCAGTACCCGTGGCGAACCCTGCGTGGTGCGGGTTCTTTCCATGCCCTGGTGACCAAGGAGCCGGTGGGCGTCGTGGCTGCGATCGTTCCGTGGAACGTCCCGCAGAGCACGCTGATGATGAAGCTCGCCCCTGCGCTCATCGCGGGCTGCAGTTTGATCATCAAGCCAGCGCCCGAGACCCCGCTCAACGCCTACTTGGTTGCGGAGCTCCTCGAGGAGGCTGGCGTTCCCGCTGGGGTGATCAGTGTGCTCCCCGCCGATCGAGAGGTTAGCGAGTACCTCGCCACGCACCCGGGTGTCGACAAGGTCGCGTTCACCGGTTCGACCGCAGTCGGTCGTCACCTGGCTAGCGTCTGTGGTCACGACCTCAAGCGGCTGACCCTAGAGCTCGGCGGAAAGTCCGCCGCCATCTTCCTCGACGACGCAGACATGGGCCAAGCGGTCGAGAAGCTGCGGCTCCTGTCCCTGCGCAACAGCGGTCAGGTCTGCAGCTTGAAGACACGACTCCTGGTGTCGGAGAATCGCAAGCAGGACCTGATCGACAGTCTGTCCGCGCTGCTCGCTTCCATGCCGGTCGGTGATCCGAGGCTCTCGACCACCCAGATCGGGCCCATGGTCAGCAAGCGTCAGCAGACGATCGTTAACGGGTACATCGAGAGTGGTGTCGAGGGCGGCGCTCGTGTAGTCGCTCGGCAGGAGGTCCCATCGGAGCTGGACCGCGGCTACTTCGTCACCCCGACGATCTTCTCCGAAGTCACTCCGGACATGAAGATCGCCCGAGAGGAGATCTTCGGGCCGGTCCTCAGCATCATGACCTACGACGATATCGACCACGCCGTCGCCATGGCCAATGACACCAAGTACGGACTGAACGGCGCAGTCTTCACCGATGACCTCGAGCTCGGCGTAAACGTGGCGGCACGCATGCGGACTGGCACGGTCGAACTCAATGGCAGCCCGGCAGGATTCTTCGCCCCTACAGGTGGTTTCAAGTGGAGCGGCATCGGACGAGAGGCTGGCTTGGAGGGTTTCGACTCATACGTTGAGCCGCGATCGCTAGGGATTCCGGCTGCACTCGCCGACTCGCTGGCCAAGCAGGCGTATTCACTCCCCGGCCTTCGGGCTGTTCCCGACGAGCGCCACACCCAAGGGGCATGATGATGTCGAAGCTGCATGAAGTTGTTGCAAGGACGGTTCAAAGTGGGGCTGCCCACTTCGTTGTCGGCATGGTCGGTGGCCCAGACGGCACATTGTGGGAAGGAAGCGCTGGGCAGGCAACGTCGACACGCGCAGCCGATCCGGACACCGTGTTCAGCCTGTACTCCTGCACCAAGGCCATCGGCAGTGTCATGGCCATGGTCGCCATCGACCGTGGGCTGCTCACCATGGACACCCCCGTCGGGGATGTGATCCCGAAGTTCGACGAGCTCAAGGTCGTGACGGCCATGCGCGATGGCGAGCCGGTCTTCCGTGAACCGAAATCCCGTGCCACGCTGCGACACCTGCTGACTCACACGGTGGGCATGGGGTACGAGGCGTTTTACCCGCTGCAGGCCGAGTATGCGCTCGCGACCGGAGCGCCTCCCGACTGGACGGGAACGCATGAGTCGTTGAATTACCCACTGCTGTTCGATCCGGGCGAGGACTTCGCCTACGGGATCGGGACGGATTGGGTGGGTGCCGTCGTTTCGGCGGTTGATGGTAGGTCAATCGACGACTTCGTGCGCGAAGAGATTCTGCAGCCGCTCGGGATGAGTTCTACCTTCTTCGAGAAGGACGAGGCGGGCGACCGCCTGGCTGACTTGATGTACAAGCATGAGGACGGTACCTACGAGCCAGTGGCGTTCTATCCCCCCACGAAACCCGAGATCTACCACATGGGGCATGCGCTGTACTCCAGTGCCGCCGACTACCTGACGTTCCTTCGCTTTGTTCTCAATCGCGGACGACACGAAGGACAGCAACTGGTTGGCCGCGACGCGATGGCGCCTTTGTTCACGGATCAGGGCGGGGTCGCGGTTCCCAGCCCGGTCTTGAAGAGCAATGTGGCTCAGATCAAGGACACTGATCCCTGCCCCGGTCTCCGCAAGACACACACTGCGGGCTTCGTCCGCAACGAGGAAGCGTCGCCTGGGATGCGAAGCATTGGATCGCTTGCTTGGTGCGGGTTCCACAACTCCCACTACTGGATTGACCCCCACACGGGAATTGCGGCTGTTTTCATGACGGCCATGCTGCCGCTGTCTGACCCGGACTTCATGTCCTTCTTCTACGAGTTCGAGAGGGCCGTCTACGCCGAGTACGGCGACTGACCTAACGCCATGGACGCGATTCATCCGGACAATCCAGACGCCCTGCCAGTCACCGTGGTTGTGGGCGCGACATCCAAGTGGCAGGCCGACGGCCCGAACACGAAGCTGGCTCATGGCCACGAGGTCGATAACTCCATCGTGGTCGAGACTTCTCGGTGGGGACTCGGAGGAGCAATCGCCCAGAAGTTCGCGCACGAGGGCCACCTTGTGGTTCTGACCACGCGAACACTCGCCAATGCCTCCGGCCTGGCGGCCGCGATAGAGCGACAGGGTGCACAATGCATCGCCGTCGAACTCGACGTTTCATCGGCCACATCGATCTCTACAGCCTTCTCGTCGATTCGCGATCGCGTTGGGGACCCGACGGTGGTCATTTACAACGCCGGGTATATGGCTGGTCGGGCGCTGCCGCCGGAGCACGAACTTCTCGAGCACTTCCCACTCGAGCTGTTCGAGGAGGCCATCGCCATTGCTTGTAGAGGACCCTTTCTTGTCGCTAAGGAGGTCCTCCCCAGCATGCGCCGTGACGGTCGAGGGACGCTGTTGTTCTCGAACAACCAGTACTCCCTGCGTGGAAGGAAGCGCCACACTGGCGAGTCGCTGTACTACCCACGCACGATGATGCGCGCCCTAGCGCAAGCCCTGACGGAGGAGTACTCCGAACTGGGCGTCCACATTGCAAACGTGGTTGTCGACGGCTACATCGACTCGCCAGGGACTCGGGCGCTTGAGCAATTCAGGGAGCAGCCCCACAAGCTCCTGGACCCGGTCGGTCTGGCGGATGCGTTCTTCTACCTGCACGACCAGCACCGCACTGCGTGGACGCACGAGCTGCAAATCACCTCGCCGGCGACGCTGCCTAGTCACTGATCATTCAGCCGTCATCCGCAGCGGGCGCGTCTTCAGCGAGAAAGAGATGAACAGCGAGAGAGAGATCAACATGGCCGAATCCCGCCGCGTCGGACGCCCCCGTTTCGGAGCGTCCGAACGGCCAGCGTGGAACCCTGACACGGATCGGAAGTCACGTAGCCGACTCCTGCGCGCCATGCGCAATTGGGGCGTCGACTCGTTGGAGGACCTCCACGACCGATCGATCGCCGACGCCGAATGGTTCTGGCGAAACGTCGTCGACGATTTGTCGATCGAGTTCGCTACACCGTTCACCAGGGTGAAGGACGACTCGAGTGGGCACCACTTCCCGAGCTGGTTCACCGATGGCCGAATTAACGCGGCCGCCCTTTGCTCACACCGCCATGCTCACGGCGCAAACGCCGGCAAGACAGCCGTGGTGTTCGAAGGAGACGATGGACAACGGCGATCGCTAACCTACTCCGAGCTTGATCACGAGGTCCGTCTCTTCGCTGCAAATCTTCATCAGCTCGGGGTGAACCGCGGGGATCGTGTCGTGCTTTTTCTCCCCGTGGTCCCAGAGGCAGTCGTGGCGTTCCTCGGCTGCGCGATGCTGGGGGCAATCTCCGTCCCTGCGTTTACAGGATTTAGCAGCGAGGCATTGGCCATGCGTCTCCGCGCCTCTAAAGCGGTTGCTCTGGTGACTGCGGACGCGACCACACGCCGCGGGAAGATCGTTCCCATGAAGGCGACCGCCGACCAAGCCCTCGAAGATGCCCCTAGCGTCGAGCACACCATCGTGGTCCGGCATCTCGGCGAGACCGTCCCCATGACCCCGGGACGCGACCTGTACTGGGACGAGCTGGACGCCTCGCCAGCTTCGGTCGACACCGCAGCGACCGACTCCAACGATGCTCTCACGATCATCTACACCTCCGGCACCTCGGGCGCGCCGAAAGGAATCGTGCACTCGCACGCAGGTTTCCTCGTAAAGGCAGCACTGGACTTCGCTTACGGATTCGACCTGGGCGAGGACGACGTCGTGGCTTGGATCGCCGACATGGGGTGGATGCTGGGACCGCTATTGGTGTTGGGCGTCCTACAGCTCGGCGCGACTGTCGTGCTCACCGAAGGGGTACCGACGCATCCGAGCCCTCGTCGGCTCTGGGACATCGCGGAGCGGAATGGAGTGACGTTCCAAGGCATCGCGCCCACTGCGGCACGCGCCGTGATGGCCGCCAGCGATGGCGATTACTCAGGTCTCGACACAGTGCACACCTTCGCCTCCACCGGTGAGGCATGGGACGAGCCAACTTGGCAGTGGCTGTTCGAAACGGTTGGGAACCGAAAGCGACCGATTTTGAACTACAGCGGAGGCACGGAAACGGGAGGAGGGATCCTCAATGTTTACCCCTTCCTTCCAGCGGACTCTGCGAGCTTTAACGGCCCGCTGCTGGGCATGGATGTCACAGTCCTAGAGCCCGACGGGCTGCCCGCCCGCGGCGAGGTGGGTGAGCTTGCGGTCCTCAACACTTGGCCCGGTATGACCCACGGGTTCTGGGAGGATGACGACCGGTACGTCGAGACCTACTGGTCCAAGTGGCCCGATGTGTGGAACCACGGCGACTTGGCCAGCATCAGCTCCGAAGGTGTCTGGCGTATCCACGGTCGCTCGGACGACACGATCAAAGTCTCGGGCCGCCGAGTAGGGCCAGCCGAACTGGAGGCGGCACTGCTGAAGGATCAGCGGATCGTCGAAGCGGCAGTTATCGGGGTGCCAGATGTGCAGCGAGGCCAACGAGTCGTTGCGTTCGTGGTCGCGCCCAACGTCGAAGCCGATGCCCTCGATGACCTCACGCGAGTGGCGATCGCGAACGTCGGCCGCTCGTTTGCGCCTTCCCTGCACGTGGTCCCGACGTTGCCCAAGACCAAGAACGGCAAGATCATGCGCCGGGCGATCCGGGCTCGCCATTTGCAACTACCACCGGGCGACCTCTCGTCATTGGATCCCGCGACTCCGCTCGACGACATTCCGCCGCAAGAAGCACAAGGAGATTCGGTGTGACAACCGACATCGCTACATCCTCGATTCAGGAGCTCATGCACATGCCGATGCCGGCCGAACCTTCCAGTGGCCTGCTCACCGACAAAGTCGCGATCGTCACCGGGGCTGCCCAAGGTATCGGTCTCGCCATCGCCGAGGCATTCCTCTCCCAGGGCGCACGAGTGATGCTGGCGGACATTGACCTGGATCGGACCGCAGCGGCGGCCGCGCCGTTGGTCGACGTCGGCTTTGACGTCGCCTCCTGTGCTTGTGACGTCCGGGTGGGGACAGACCAGCAGCAATTGGTGGAAGCGACCATCGAGCGCTTCGGCGCCATCGACATCCTGGTTAACAATGCCGGCGTTACGCGCGACGACTACATCGTCCGGATGAGTGAAGACGATTTCGATCTTGTCGTAGACGTAAGTCTCAAGGGCGCCTGGCTCGGAACGCGCGCTGTCGCTCCGCTCTTCCGCGAGCAGAAGAGCGGAGCGATTGTCAACGTCTCCTCGTTGTCCGGGAAGATCGGAAACCCGGGGCAGACCAATTACAGCGCCGCCAAGGCGGGACTGATCGGTCTCACCAAGGCTGCCGCAAAAGAACTAGGCCCATCCGGCGTGCGGGTCAACGCTGTTCAGCCCGGGCTGGTCACCACGGGCATGACGCTTGCGATGAAGCCCGAGATCTTCGCCTCGAAGGAGGCTGAGGTGCCGCTAGGTCGCGCCGGCCGCCCGGAGGAGGTGGCTGCCGCAGTGCTGTTCCTGGCATCACCCATGGCGTCCTACGTGAATGGTGCGGTGCTGGAAGTCACGGGTGGCCGGGGAATCTGATCCCCCGAATTTGGAAATTGCGAGAGGTGCTCATCCATGCGTGAAGCAGTGATCTGCGAGCCACTGCGGACGGCCGTGGGCCGGTACGGCGGCGTCTTCAAGGACGTTCCAGCTGCCGATCTCGCCGCGACCGTAGTGAATGCGCTGGTCGAGAGGACGGGGGTCACCGGCGCCGATGTAGACGACGTGATCTTCGGTCAGTGCTACCCCAACGGCGAGGCACCCGCGATCGGGCGGGTGGCTGCCCTTGACGCGGGACTGCCGGTGACCATTCCGGGGCTGCAGCTCGACCGACGCTGCGGATCGGGCGTGCAGGCCGTCGTCGACGCGGCAATGCGAGTTCAGACCGGGATAGCAGACCTGGTGATCGCAGGGGGTGCCGAGAGCATGAGCCAGTCCGAGCACTACGCACTAGGGCTCAGGTTCGGCTTCAAAGGGGACTCGACGCCGTTGTCGGATCGGATCGGTCGAGGACGCATAACGGCCGGGGGCAGGTTTCACCCGGTGCCCGGTGGGATGCTCGAAACCGCGGAGAACCTTCGCGAAGAGTTCGGCGTCACGCGCGAGGCCCAGGACGAGCTGGCCTACACCTCTCATCAACGGGCACTGGCTGCGCAGGCGGATGGCAGGTTCGCCGAGGAAATTGTCCCCGTGGTGGTCCGCACACGTAAGGGCGACGTCACTGTCGACAAGGACGAGCACCCCCGCGCCGACATCTCACTGGACGGCCTCGCAGCGCTGCGCCCCGTCCGGCAGTCTGTTGATCCCAAGTCGACCGTGACCGCAGGGAACGCGAGCGGTCAGAACGATGGCGCGGCCGCGTGCGTCGTGACGACCCCGGAGAAGGCTTCCGAGCTGGGTCTTCGGCCACTAGCGAAGTTGGTCACTTGGGCCGTTGCTGGGGTGGAGCCGTCACGGATGGGCATCGGACCCGTGCCCTCGACAGAGCGAGCGCTCCAGCGGGCTGGCCTGTCGTTGAAGGACATGGATCTCATCGAACTCAACGAGGCGTTCGCAGCCCAGGTGCTGGCTGTAACCGCTGCCTGGAAACTCGCCGAAACGGACTTCGACCGACTCAACGTCAACGGCTCCGGGATTTCGCTCGGTCACCCAGTCGGTGCGACAGGTGTGCGCATCTTCACGACCATGCTTCGGGAATTGCACCGGCGCGAGGGCCGATACGCGCTCGAGACGCTGTGTATCGGCGGCGGCCAGGGCATCAGCGCGGTCTTCGAACGCCTCTGAGGAAGGCGTGAATCTCCCTCTTGAGCGGACTCAGCCCAAGAGGGAGATCACTCCTAGAGTCGGTAATCCTTCATGAGGCTGCGACCGATGATGAGCTTTTGAATGTCGGACGTCCCCTCGCCGATCAGCATGAACTTGACCTCGCGCATGAGGCGCTCGATCTCGTACTCCTTGGAGTACCCATAGCCGCCGTGGATCCGGAACGAGTCTTCGACGACGTCGTTGGCGTACTCGGATGCGACCATCTTGGCCATCCCTGCTTCGACGTCCATGCGCCGTCCAGTGTCCTTGAGACGGGCGGCCCGAACCATCATCGTGTGGGCGATCTCGACCTTGGTGGCCATCTCGGCGATTCGGAACAGGATCGCTTGATGCTCCGCGATCGGTTTGCCGAACGTCCTGCGTTGCTGGGCGTACGCGATGCCGAGCTCAAAGCCGCGCTGTGCGAGTCCACAAGCCCGGGCGGCCACATTGACCCGCCCCACCTCGACGCCGTCCATCATCTGTGTGAAGCCCGCGCCGGGCTTTTCGCCCAAGATCTGGTCGGCACCGATCAGATGAGCATCGAGGATCAGCTCGGTGGTCTCGACACCCTTGTAACCCATCTTCTCGATCTTGCCTGGCACAGTGATGCCCTGAGCAGTCTCTCCGAACCCCGCCTCCTTCTCGATCAGGAACGTCGTCAGATTCTTGTAGACCGACTCCGACCCTTCGTCAGTTTTGGCAAGGAGCGCCACGAGGGTGGACGTAGCGCCGTTGGTCAACCACATCTTCTGTCCAGTGATCGAGTACGAGCCGTCCTCTTGCTTCGTCGCCTTCGTCGAGATGGCGGCAACGTCCGAGCCCAGAGCCGGCTCGGACATCGAGAACGCCCCCCGCACTTCGCCCGTGGCCATCCGCGGCAGATATCTGGCCTTCTGCTCATCGGTCCCGTGCTGCATCAGCATGTAGGCAACGATGAAGTGCGTGTTGATGACCCCGGACACGCTCATCCATCCCCGCGCGATCTCCTCGACAACCAAGGCGTAGGTCAGCAGCGATTCGCCCAGCCCCCCGTACTCCTCAGGGATTGTCAGCCCGAAGACGCCTAGATCCATGAGCCCCTCGATGATCTCCTCGGGGTACTCGTCGGCGTGCTCGAGCGCCTGAGCAACCGGGATGACCTGCTCGTCGACAAACGCACGGATCGTCTTAATGATCTCGCGCTGGACGTCGCTCAGATCTTCGGTTCGTGCCAAGCGGCTGGCCATGGGCGTTCCTCTCGGGTCAGTCTAACTATCCTATACAATACGATAAATTGGCGATATGGTGAGACGGTGAAGAGGGCCGCCCGCAGACGGGCTGCCACGCCCCAGCGTGGGGTGCGCTGCGAGAGGGATGGGCATGCTCGAGACGTATGAGAAGCAGTTCAACAGGCTGACCTTCGAGAACCACCAGCCTGGGGTGCTCGAGGTCGTGTTCGACGGGCCGGGGCTCAACGCCGTCGACGAGGAGACCCACACGCAGATCCCTGCGATCTGGCCGGTGATCGATCGGGACCCAGCCGTCCGAGCGGTGCTCGTACGTGGTGCCGGGAAGGCGTTCTCTGCTGGCGGCAGCTTCGATCTCATCGACGCGCAAATCGAGGACTACGCCATCCGGATGCGGGTCATGCAGGAGTCGCGTGACCTCTTCTACAACATGATCAACTGCTCCAAGCCCATCATCTCCGCGATTCACGGGCCGGCCGTTGGAGCCGGGCTGGTCGTTGCTTTGATGGCCGACATCTCCGTGGCCGCCACGGACGCTCGCATCATCGACGGGCACACCCGGCTGGGCGTTGCGGCTGGCGACCACGCGACGGCGGTCTGGCCGTTGCTCTGCGGAATGGCGAAGGCCAAGTACCTGTTGCTGACATGCCGCGAGATCTCGGGTAAGGATGCCGAGCGTGCAGGGCTGGTGTCGCTCGCCGTCGAACCCGAAAGCTTGCTCGAGACCGCCCGCGAGATCGCGGACGGGCTCAGTGCCGGTGCGCAGGAAGCAATCAAGTGGACGAAGCAGTCACTGAATGACTGGTACCGCCAGCAGGGTCCGCTCTTCGACTCCTCCCTCGGTTTGGAGTTCCTCGGGTTCGGGGGACCGGACGTGGGCGAGGGCGTGGCTGCCCATCGCGAGCGTCGTGCCCCCGTATTCGTCCACGACGACCAAGACGAGCTCTGAACCGGATGACTCGTTCCGTCGCCGACTTGCTGTTTCGACCCCGCAGTGTCGCCGTCGTGGGCGCATCCGCAGACGCGGCCAAACTGTCTGGGCGACCCCTGGCCTACCTCAAGAGTCTCGGTTTCGAGGGGGACTTCTTTGCCGTCAACCCACGACGCCCTGAAGTGCAAGGGATCGTGACCCAGAAGCACATCTCCGAAGTGCCTGGCCCGGTAGATCTGGCGATCATCGTGGTGCCGGCTGACTCTGTGGTGGCGGCGGTGGAGGACTGTGCCGCTGCCGGCGTGGGTGCCGTGATTATCTTCGCTTCGGGTTTCGGCGAAGCTGATGAGGCCGGGACAGCAGCTCAGGTACAGCTCACAGAGATCTCCCAGCGATCTGGCATGCGCATCGTAGGACCCAACTGCCTGGGGGCGTTCTCACTGGCCACCAAGACCTTTGCAACGTTCTCAACTGCTTTCGACGACATCTCCGGGACACCTCGCACGTCACCAATCGCCCTGGTCTCACAAAGCGGGGCTGTCGGGACCTTCACCTACAGCACGATGGCGAGCCAGGGCCTTGGGGTTTCCTACTTCGCCAACACCGGTAACGAGGCAGATGTCACTGTCACCGAGGTCCTGTCGTCCCTGGTCGCCGCACACGACGTCGAGGTGCTGTTGGGTCACCTGGAGGGCGTGCAGGACCTGGCCGCCTTGGAGCTCCTCGCCAAGAAGGCCGACGAGGCAGGTAAGCCGCTAGTCATCCTGAAGACCGGGCGCACCGAGGCCGGCGCACGCGCCGTTGCAGCACACACCTCCAGCATCGCCGGCGACGACAAAGTGTTCGAGGAGCTCCTTGCGCGTCATGGCGCGATTCGGGTTAATAGCCTCGAAGCCTGGTCTGACGCGGCCTTGGCTTTCAGCGACGGGCGGCGAGGCTTTGGCCGGCGGCTCACAATCGTCACATTGAGCGGTGGCGCTGGCGCTCTTGCGGCGGATGCTGCTGTCGAGCTCGGGTTGGCGGTGGACACATGGGCGGACCCTGCTGCTAGAGAAGCCGTCGCGGCCGAACTGCCGACATTCGGTTCCGTCTTGAATCCGATCGATGTCACCGGCTCGATGATCAACGACGTCGGCATCCTGCGGCGCGTATTGAATGTGGCTTCAGGACACGACGAGACAGATGCAGTGCTGGTCGTTCTCGGCAATGCCGATGCCGCCGCATCTGAAGTCGTGGAGGTGCTCAAAGCCACCTACGAACAGACGTCCAAACCCTTCATGGTGTCGTGGACTGGCGGAACCGGCACGCCCCGTCGGGATCTGCTTGAAGCTGGGGTACCCACCTTCACCGATCCTGCCCGGGCTGTCACGGCGGTGGCGCAAGTGATTGAACGAAGCGTCCGGGACGCTCAGATCGAGCGGCCATGATCAGACACATCGTCTTCCTCAGGTTCGACAGCGCCGCAAGTGAGGCCGACATCGATCGTTACGTCGAGGCTCTCGGCGGTCTTCCTCGCCAGATTCCCTCGATAATCGAGTTCGTCTACGGCAGAGATGTGGGAAGAAGCTACCGTGCCGACTTGGCCACCAACTGGGACTTCGTGGTCTCGGCCACCTTCATGAACCTCGATGACTACCTCGGCTACGCTACACATCCAGAGCATCTGAAACTCGTCCAAGATCACCTCATCGACCTCATGGCCGACCGTGCGGCGTTGCAGATCGAAGTCACCGACGGATCCTCGTGGGCAACCGCGAACGCATCGTGAGCAAGACGAGCGCTGACAGCCTCTTCGAAGACTTCGCCCTGCGTCAGGGAGACGGCGAGCGCCGCGACCGCGTGCTGCTCGACCTCGACTACTGGGCACTCTTCCAGCAGTACGTCGATCGCAGCGCTTGAGCCTATGATGCCTAGCGCTTCGCCGCCGCGAACCTCGAGGCAGCTCCTGCGAGACCGTCACCTGGCTGCCGTGTTCTGGGGCAAGTGCGGCAATCTCATCGCGAACTGGGCGCTCACGGTCATCACTGTCACGACCGCCTTCAATATCACCGCTTCGCCGGCATGGACGGGTGCCGTCAGCGCGGCGCAGATGGCACCCCAGCTTCTACTTACCTTGCTGAGCGGTCGCTTGTCCGACTCCTACGGGGAGGGGAGTCTGATTGTTGTAGGTGGACTCGTCTCGGGTGTGGCCTCCCTGGGTCTGGCCGGGTGGCTCGGAGTCACCAACGAAGAGACCGGAGGTGCTCCGGTCGCGTTCTTGGTGTTTGCCTTTCTCGCAGGAAGCGGTATGGCGTTGTCCGCGCCCGCCCAGCACTCGATCGTTCCTCGCCTCGTTCGTCGCGACGAGTTGTCCGCCGCGGTTTCCCTCAACTTTCTTCCTACCGCACTGGCCCGCACCGTGGGTCCGGCAGGTGGCGCGGCTCTGCTTGCAGTTGTGGGGGCTGCACTCGCCGTGCTGGTAGTCGGACTTGTTTTGGTGATCACAGCCCTCGCCGTCCAGTTCGCACATCTGCCGAGCCCCGCTGCCAACCCACTCTCCGACTCTCGAGTGATTACCGCGATCCGCTACGTTCTGGGCGATCCCATCATTGGGTCCTGCCTGATCGGTGTGGCCGCGATAGGCGTCGCGTCCGAACCCGCGATCACACTGGCTCCGTCGATGGCCGCTGCGACTCGAGGTGGCACGGCGGGCGCCGTCGTCGCTGCATTCGGAGCAGGCGGAGCTTTCGGTGTCCTGGCGCATCGATTTCTCCGGGTCCGTCTGACCCCTTTCGGCGAAGGCAGTGCGGCAATGTGCGCCATGGCGGTCTTTGTCGCGGCGACGAGCTGGATCGGTACCTTCTGGCTACTGCTGGTGGTCATGGCGTTTGCAGGCGTAAGCATGGTCACCGGGGTGACCGCCACGAGCATTGCCATTCAACAACGCTGTAACGAGGCGATGCTCGGCCGCGTGATGGCTCTCTGGGTACTTGCGTTCGCTGGTGTGCGACCGATAGCGGCACTTGTGCTCGGTGTCTGCGCGCAGACAGCTTCGCTGCCGGCAGCCCTCCTCGGGGCTGGCGGAGCGGTCCTTGGCGGGGCTCTGGTGATGCGTTACGTCGCGCGGTCTTCGCGCCACCAATGACGCCCGCGGCTCTTGCAAGGACGGTCTACACCCGACTACTCTATCTATCACAATAAACAGACTTGTTTTCGGCGAGGGATAGAACCCCCTTTGCCGACAGGCAGCGCAGCCAGTCGGACTCATGCCCGGAAGCCAGGCAACAGGAGCGCACAGTGCCCGACGTCTTTTTCACCCCGGAAGAACTCGAATTTCAGCAGGAGGTCCGCGACTTCGTCGAGCGGGTCATTGCCCCCCGAGCTGAGGAGATCGACCGCGAGGACCAGGTCCCCGACGATGTCTTCAAGGCGTTGAACGCCTATACGACGATCACCTATCCGTCGGAGTACGGCGGGCAGGATAAGGGTGAGATCTATGCCTCGATCGTGGTCGAAGAAATAGGCGCCGCCTGCCCGGCGTTGGTGCCGTACCTCGAGGTTGCCCAGTTGTTCGGCATCGCGATCGTTCTTGCCGGTACCGAGGAGCAGAAGCAGAAGTATCTGACCAGGCTCGCCGCCGGCGAGGTCGGCGCCTACGCCCTCACCGATGCCGGTGCGGGGTCGGATGCCGCGAACATCGCCACCCGTGCGACCAAAACTGCGGGCGGCTACCGGATCCAGGGCCAGAAGCGACACATCACGTTCTTCGACATCGCCGACTTCATGGTCGTCTTCGCCAACGGCGACGACGGACTCAGCGCATTTCTCCTCGACGCGCCGTTCGAAGGCATCGAGGTCCAGCGCCGCTCGGAGTGGATCGGACTGCGTGGCCACAAGGCGTGGGACTTCACGATCGACGTCGAGGTCACCGAGGACCAGCGCGTGGGGTTGGAAGGCGGGGGACTCAAGGTTGCCCTCGAGGTCCTCAACCGAAGCCGGATCAGCCTTGCGGCCGGTCACTGCGGGCTGGCCAGAAGCGCGGTCGAGTTGGCAGAGAGCTTCGCGATGGAGCGACAGATCGGTGGCCGTCCCCTTTGGGAGAAGCAGGGTGTCGGCTTCGCGATCATGGAAGCGAAAGCGCGGGTGGAAGCCGCACGGCTGCTCGCCTTCCAGGCTGCGCGGATGAGCGAGCTCGAGATGACGCACCGTCGTGAAACCGCTCAGGCGAAGTTCTTTGCCGCGGAGGCGCTCCTTGGAGCCGTTGACATGTGCAACCGGGTTCTTGGGGGACTCGGTGGTCACCTCGATACGGCTGGGGAGAGGTATCTCCGCGACGCCTACTCCTGGGTCGCCGCCCAGGGGACGATCGAAATCCAGAAGCTCACCGCTCTGTCCGAGACGTTCCGCGCGCGCACGAAGCGGTTGCCCGCCTCATGACCGCGGCTCATCAGCCCACCGAGATCGCTCAGGACGCGGTCGCCGGTGCGGACCCTGTCGCCACGCCGACTCTTGCAGGAGTGGCCGACGGCCTCACAGCGACGCTGCTCCAAGGTTCAGCGGTGGCCAAGGCTACCGTCGCCCTAAGCGCCGATCTCGTGCGTATCGCACTGGGACGCTCCGAAATCTGCCCTGAACGGGGTGATTGGCGATTCAAAGACGCAACTTGGTCCGACAATCCGCTGTACAAGCGGCTGGCTCAGACCTACCTGGCCTCATGCCGAGCTGTCGACTCCGTGCTCGATGAGGTGGAGAAGTCGGGGAATCGACATCGCGCCGAACGGGCCCGGTTCGTCATGAACGCCCTGACTAGCGCGGCAGCTCCCACGAATACCCTGCTCGGCAACCCCGCCGCACTCAAGCACACGTTCGAGGTGGGCGGCGCGAACTTGGTCCGCGGCGCCGAGCATTGGCTCTCCGACCTGCGGTACAACGGTGGAATGCCGTCCATGGCAAAGCCCGGGGCGCTCAAGGTAGGCGAGGACCTCGCCATTACCCCAGGCAAGCTTGTCGACAAGGATGAATTTGCGGAGTTGCTGCAGTACGCACCGACCACTCGGGACGTGTACGAGCGCCCGGTGCTTGTGGTGCCCCCGCCGATCGGCCGCTACTACTTCCTCGATCTGCGGCCGGGTCGCAGCTTTGTGGAGTATGCCGTGTCTCGCGGACTTCAGACTTTCCTGCTCTCCTGGCGCAACCCGCAAGCCGAGCAGGCTGACTGGAGCATCGACACCTATGCCCAAAGGGTCATGGAGGCTATCGATGCAGTTCGTGAGATAACCGGAGCACAGGACGTCAACGTCATCGGCTTCTGTGCGGGTGGCATCCTCAACACGGCGGTCCTGAACAAGCTGGCTGCCTCCGGGGACGACCGAGTCCACTCGGCGTCGTACGCGGTGACGCTTCTGGACTTCGGTCAGTCCGCACCGATCGGGGCATTCTCCTCGGCGCGCCTCCTGTCATTCGCGCGCTGGAAGGCGGGGAAGGCAGGCGTGACCAGCGCACGCGCCATGGGCAGTGCGTTCACGTGGATGCGGCCCAATGACCTGGTCTGGAACTACTGGGTCAACAACTACCTCATGGGTGAAGAGCCGCCGGTCTTCGACATCCTCTCCTGGAACGCCGACGGCACGAACCTGCCAGCCGCGCTGCACCAGCAGTTCCTTGACATCTTCGAGCACAACCCGTTGCCCGAGCCCGGCGCGATGACGTGCCTCGGTGTCCCGGTCGACCTCGGCACGATCAAGGTGCCGGCGTACGTCGCCGGCGCGGTGAACGACCATCTCACGCCGTGGAAATCGACATACAGGACGACCCAGTTTCTGGCTGGTGACTGCACTTTCGTGCTGTCGAACGCCGGGCACATCGCGAGTTTGGTCAACCCACCTGGAAACCCGAAGGCGAGCTTCTTCACAGGTCCCACCGACAAGGACCAGTCTGCATCGGAGTGGATGGAGGGCGCCGAGAAGCAGACCGGCTCCTGGTGGGAGCACTGGGGTGATTGGGTGAGCCGCAAATCAGGTTCCCGTGTTCCTGCGCCCATGACACTGGGCGGCGGCCGGTTCTTGGCCCAGCAGGAGGCGCCGGGTTCGTACGTTCGTCAGGCGAACTGACACCCACGGAGCCATGGAAGATCGTCGTCAGCACCATTCAGGCCCAAACTGGCTCGTGTCGACGCCCTTGAAATCTGCGACGGGGTCACACGCTGCTCATGGGCCCGTCGGGACCTGGCACGCGCGAGAAGTCGGCAGCGTCATGACGGCGTGCGGCAGGTACGCCGTCGGCTGGGAAATCTTCTGGACCATGACGTTCGATCCCAGGGCGAGCCAGGCGTGCACCGAGTGTTCTCACCGTATCCAGCGTGGCGAAAGGTGAGCAGCATCGAGTCAGCGCGGGTGATTCGGGGACTGCTGCACGAGTAGGTGACAACCGATGTGTGGTGCCGAGAGGCACCGCTGGAAGGATGTCGCTGTGCCCAAGCCCTCCCCCAAAGAGTTCCGTGACGATGTCGTCCGGGTCGCGCGCAATCGAGATCCCGATGTTCTCCTGAAGCAGATCGCGAAGGACTTCGGGATCTCCGAGTCGTGTCTGACCAACTGGATGAAGACCGCCGATGTCGAGGACGGGATCAAGCCCGGCACGACCTCGGCGGAGAACGCCGAGCTGCGTGAGGCGAAGAAGCGGATCCGCCTGTTGGAGCATGAGAACGAGGTCCTGCGGCGAGCGGCGGCCTATCTGTCCCAGGCGAACCTGCCGGGAAGATGACGTACCCGCTCGTCCGCGAGCTAGCCGCTAAGGACGCCCCGATCCGGGTGCCCGTGACGGTGACGTGCAGGGTGCTCAAGCTGGCCCGCCAGCCCTACTACCGGTGGCTCGAGCAGCCCGTCACCGACGCCGAGTACGAGGAGGCGTACCGCGCCAACGCGCTGTTCGACGCCCACAAGGACGACCCGAGTTCGGCTACCGGTATCTGGTCAGTGTCACTGTGGCATCACATCTGGATTCGAAGTGAACGATTGTTCATAGTATAGGCGCCAGCGGGAGTTGCGTCTACCCGCCCATGTGGCGAGAGGCGCCCGGAGATTGAACAGAGTCGCGGAAGACGACAGGTGCTTCATGTCACAAGTATAGGTATGAACGTTTGTACCGCACAGCGTGCGGCACGGACGCCGTCTTGGCGACCTCCATGTGGGGGAGTCCTCAATGGCCCGATCCGAACGACGCGCCCGGCCCTCTTCATCGCCGCTCTCGCGACGTTCGAGGAACCTGCGGGGTGCCTCACGTCCAACGCCGGTGCCGACCGACGAATCATTCTGAAGTTCCTCGCTCGCCGGTCGTGATGACGGGAGTGACCAGGTTTGGTTCGATCGTTCTGCGATCGAACGACCGCGGACAGGTCGTAGCGGACCCGTTGCGAGTGCGGGACATGCCAGGGCACGAGGAGAACCTGGTGCTACGCGCCATCGGCCACCGCAGCAGCGCGGTGCCCGGCCCCCCCTTCGACGAAGATCGCTGCGTGATCCCTCGTGACCTGACGAGACAGTGGCCCAGTTTGTTGCCGATCTCGACTCGGGCATCGTGCCGCGCGGTCCGATGGCATCCATTGGTCAAGCGGACCAGCTCGCGGCACCGCACAGACCAACGTCGGTCAGCGCTCAGGGCTGGCATGCCATCGACCGATGTGAGCGTAAGCGCGGTGAGGCAGTTGATCGGTCCCGGCTCAAGCTCACCTCACGTGCTGACCTGCTTGCCTGCCGTGGCGTTACGAGATGAGCGCTCGCTCGACCTTGTCTTCACTAGGTCGAGCGAGTGCAGAGTCCGCTTCTGCCGCGATGCCGAGATGATCGATCAGGACTGCGCTCTTCGGCCTCGCGCAGCCCGGTCGTCGGCAATCCGCCCCTGCTGATGACAGGCACGGCAGGTGAGCACAATCGCGCTGCGCGGATCGCACCCCCAGGGGAGCTCCCAGAGCACGGGCCAGTTGAGAGTCGGGATCCCGCAGAGGCTCGTTGCCTGCCCGGGAACGCGCAGATGCGTGGGCCCACGCGGAACCGGCGGCTCGCCGTGTCGGATCCGATCGACCTTCTCCGCCGTCAAGTAGGCCTGAGGAACTGTGACAGCGCCGGAGTCGGAGCTGGTCACATCACACCTCCTCCGCGCATAGACCCTGCGCGCCAAGAAATAGGGCGACCCCGCAGACCGCTGAGGTTGGCTTTGCCCATCACCAGACCCCGCGAGGGCCCGGAAGTGCCTTTTGAGGACTGCGCGTGTCCCTGCGGACCTGTGTTAGCGAGATCGTTCCCGGAGGTCGCGCAGAATCTCATGGGCGACGTTGTGACCCGCGAGACCGGACACATACAGCGCTGGCCAGGTTCCGTTGCTGCAGAGGTAGACGCCTGGCACGGGGCCGCGATAGTCGCTGTAACCGGCGACTGGGCGCCAGTCGAAGGCGCGGGCAGCCGTCAGATTGCCGTGAAGGGCGTGGCCCTCCAAGAGTCCGAACTCGCTCTCTAGGTCAGAAGGGGTGAGATAGCGGACGTCGTCGACGATCTGGTCCAGATTCGAGATGTGCGGCGCGAGAGAGTGAAGGACGTGCTTCGCCCACGCGTCGCCCTGGTCATCCCAGCTGCCTTCTGAGAGGTGGTAGGGCGCGTAGGCCACCGACAAGCTCATGACGTGCCGTCCCTCGGGTGCGAGGGTGGGGTCGGCCGCCGTCTGAACGAGGCCGTACACGATGGGAACGCCGGACCAGTCGCCGCGGCCCGCCGCCTCGAAGCTCTGCTGCATCTCTCCGAGACTCATGCCGATTCGGAAGCCGCACCGGCTCAGGAGCCAGTTCTCCTCAGAACTCTTGGCGCACACGAACTGGGGAAGGTCATTGAGGGCAACATGCACCTTGGCCATACACCCCGCCATGGTGAGGGCGTCGAACCGCGCGCGGACCTCCGGATCGACCGCATCGGCTGGAAGCAGGCGCATCACCGTCGTCTTCGGATTGATCGCCGACACCACGACGGGGGCACAGAGCTCCTCACCCGTGCTCAGGACCACGCCGCTCGCTCCCTCCGGGCCAACCGTGATCGATTCGACCACGGTGCCGGTGCGTAGATGGCCGCCCTGTGCCACGAACGCGCGGCCCAGTGCCTGCGTGATTGCCCCCATCCCCCCGATCGGGGCGCGGGATGCGAACTCCGCAGACGCCGCGATCTTCGGGCGGTTCCGGACGGTGCTGCTGCCGCGGTAGAGCGCGCGATAGAAGAGCTGGAAAGCTGATCCGGGTGTCTCGGGCCCGAGGAAGTTTCCGGCAGCAGCCAGCATGGCCAGCGAGGCTTGCAGCTCCTCTGACTCAAGGTGCTCACGGACGAGGTCGGCTGCGCTTCCGAACATCACCTTCGAGAAGAGCTCGCGGTGCGCCGGAGTCTTGGGTCGCGCAGCGATCTCAGCGAAGGACGGCGGGGGACCGAAGAACCCGACGTCAAGCACTTCCGCCAGCTCCATCATCAGCGCCTGCAGGTGACGCTGGGCGTCGAAGTCGCCGACCGCGAACTGGTCGAACTCTGAGCGGAGCCTGTCCTCCTCCGGCCAGGAGACGACGCGACGGCCCCCGGCGAACGAGATGAACGAACTTGGCTTGAGCGGATCGGTCCAGGCAAGGCCGTGACGGGCAAGCCTCAGATCGGACAGCACCTTCGGTTCGAAGTTGTGGGCTGAGTTCGCTACGAGGTTCCCACGCATCCCAGGGAACAGCTCTGCGGTCGCACACAGGCCGCCGACCGTATCGCGCTGCTCCAGGATCAGGACGTTGAGACCCGCGCCGGCGAGATAGGCGCCCGCGACGAGCCCGTTGTGGCCACCGCCGACGACGATGACGTCATGTGCATGATTGCTCCCTGGAGAGTTCATCGATCACTCCACGTGGCGTAGATGTCGGTGATGGTCTCGTGCACCTCGATGAGCAGGTCCTGTCCGGCCGGCAGTACATAGGTGTCCCCGCCTCGAGCGTCGATGGGATCGCCCACATCGAGCCGGATGATCACGTGTCCGGAGAGAAGGTGCGTGAACTCCTCGGCTTCGAGGGTGAAGCGGAAGATGCCGGGTGTGCAGGTGAAGAGGCCCACCATCGTGCGCCCATCCGGTGTCCTGTAGAGCTCGGTGCCGGCCGCGCGCGGGTCGCCCGACACGATTGCCTCCGCCGGTATTGGCATGTCGTCCAAGGCGGCAGGTCCTACCAGGTGCATCGATGAGGTCCAATCACGAGGGGAGGTCATCAGCGAGGTCCGAGAGTCAGGCCACCGTCCACCACGAGGGTGTGCCCGGTGATGTAGGAGGCGTCTCTTGAGCAGAGGAACGAGATCGCCGCCGCGATCTCGTTGGGCGTGCCTTCACGGCCCAAGGGGACCTGACGCTCGACGGTGGTGCGGCGTTGGTTGTCATCGTCGAACGCAGGATCGTTGAATGGAGTGTCCACCCAACCTGGACATACGCAGTTGCATCGGATGCCGAGTTGGGCATGCTCCGACGCCACCTGTTGCGAGAGGTTGACCAGCGCTGCCTTCGAAGGCGCGTAGGGCGCCGAACCCACCTCGCCCACGAGTGCGGCGGTGGAGGCGGTGATGGAGATGACGCCGGTGCCCCGCTCGCGCATCCTTTCGAGGACGGTTTGCACCACGATGAAGGTTGACCGCGTGTTGACGGCGAAGGCTCGATCCCATGCATCGAGCGTCAGCGTTCGAATTGTCGAGACGATGGGAACACCCGCGTTCGATACCAGAACGTCGATGGGCCCAAGATCGGACTCCGTGCGCGCCACCGCCTCGCGAACTTGGTTGGGGCTGGAGACGTCCACAACTAGTGAGAGGGCTCGAGCGCCACGGTCCTCGATGCCCTGGCGAGTCTTCTCCAGTTCGGTGGCGTTGATGTCGAAGACAGCGAGGGCACCGCCCTCGTCCGCCATCCTCCACGCTACCGCTCGGCCGATTCCTGTTGCCGCGCCTGTCACCAAGCAGATCTGGTCGGCGAAGCGATGCGATTCGGGCTCAGGCATGGGAGCCACGGCTCGAGACGGTCGACGGCCAGATCTCGGATGCGGCCCGCATTCCCGCGCGAACCGCGGGATGCAGGCCGCCGGAGATCCCGTAGCCTCCCCAGTCTCCAGTGGTGCCGGCTCCGCCGGGGTTCTCGACGTCCACAAAGCCGCACCAATCACCGGCGAAGTGAATTGCCCCGAAGGGGGCGATCATGTCGGCCAGGTGGCGGTCGAAGCCGATGGCTGGCGCCGGGATCCCGTGGACCCACCGCTTGATGGAGTGAGCCCGGACCTTCTGGCGCGCATCAGGGTAGATCTCGATCAGATCGTCGATGAAGCTCTGGGCGATGACTTCGTCTGGACGATCGGCGAGGGCAACCGCGGACGGGCCGACAGCGATCATCTTGATGACCGAGTGCTTGTCGGCATCCTCGGCCTTCACCACGTGGTGAGTCCTGGAGTTAAGTCCCACACTGAAGCTCTTGTCCATCGTCCACAACGCCGAGAGGTCATCCCACGGTGCCGGTCCGTGGTCGGCCAGCAGTGCCAGGACCTCGACGATCGGCAGAACTCGAATAGCGTTCATGGCGGTGAGGCGTCTGGAAGGCAGCCCTTGAACAAGCTGTGCCGTGACCGGATGGGGTGTCGCCATGACGACGTGGGCCGCATCCAGGGTCCGCCGTCGGCCGGCCTGGCGGTAGCTGATCTCGACTCGCGAGCCCTTCTGGGCGACCGAGTGGACCAGCGCTCCGGTGGTCGGTGAACGCTTCAGATGAGAGGCCAGCGCCTGACCGATCATCGGTGCGCCGCCCTCCACGACCAAGAAGTCGCCCCAGACTTCGGACGCTCCGCCGAAGGCCGGCATCCCGGTCAGCATCGAGAATGCGGAGTCCGCCTCCAATGAGACGCCCATCTCGATTCCGGCGACCCGTCTGTAGTAGTCGAGAACCTCGTGGTGGACCGTTCCGACCCATTCCGCGCCGGAGACCTTGAGCAGCTCAGGGATGAGGTGTGCCGCCTGCGAGGTGCCCAGCACGGTGGTCGTGATTCCGACTTCGGTCAGGAGACGGCTCTCCGGGGAGTCGGGGTTGGGGTCGTACCAGCCCTCGCCGCCGGTGGTGGTGGGCCAGCCGGCCAGTTCGGTGCGCCGGGAGCGGCCGCCGATCTGGTCGTCAGCTTCGAGGACGACGACGTCGGTGTCCCGAAGTTGGTAGGCGGCGGTGAGGCCGGACAGGCCGGCCCCGATCACGGCAACTTCGCAGGAATCTGTCATGGCATTACCTCTTCTGGCTGGATGCTTGAGTTGGGCCTGGCTCCGGGCCTCATACGAGTTCGCCCCGAATCTCCGCGGCGGCCCGGATGCCCGCGCGCATGACCGCGTTGAGCGCCGCTGTGAGTGTGTAGCCGCCCCAGTCACCATCGAGGCTCACGCCTCCAGGGTTCTTGGTGTCGACGATGCCGCACCAATCGCCGGCAAAGTGGATGGTGCCGAGCGGTCTGATGAGTGCGGCCACATGCTGGTCGTAGCCAAGAGCGGGCAGCGGCACGCCGTGGATCCAGCGTCGGATGGAGTGGTCGCGCACCTTGTCTCGAACCTCGGGGAAGACATCGGTCAGATCTTCGATGAATGCCTGGATGATGTACTCGTCGCCACGATCTGCCAGGGGAAGTGCGGATGGCCCGACTGCCAGGAGTTTGATGACCGAGTGCTTGTCCGACCCGCCGGCGCCGATGCGGTTCTCCAGGTCGGTCTTCGAATGCACCCCAACGCTGAAGCTCTTGTCCATCGTCCAGAAGGCCGAGAGGTCGTCCCACGGCGCGGGTCCACCGTCGGCCAGCAGGACCTGCACCTCGACGATGGGCAGGACCCGTATCTTCTCCATAGCCAGCAGCTGATCGGATGGCATTCCGCGCACGAGTTGGGACGTGACCGGGTGAGGCGTAGCCATCACGACGTGGGCAGCATCCAGGATCTTGTGCTGCCCGTCATGGCGGTACGTGATGCGCACTCGACCGCCGTCGGGAACGACGGAGGTCGCCACAACGCCAGTCCATGGCTTGCGGCCCAAGCGAGCAGCCATGGCGCGTCCGATCATCGGCGCTCCGCCGTCGGGCACCAGGAAGCCGCCCCAGACTTCGGACGCTCCGCCGAAGGCCGGCATTCCGGTGAGCATCGAGAAGGCCGAGTCCGCGTCGAGCGATATCCCGATCTCCGTGCTGACCAGGCGACGGTAGAAGAGGAGGACCTCCTCGTGGACCGGGCCGAGCCACTCGACGCCACTCATACCCAGCAGGTGTCGTACGTGGTCGTGATTCCGACTTCGGTCAGGAGACGGCTCTCCGGGGAGTCGGGGTTGGGGTCGTACCAGCCCTCGCCGCCGGTGGTGGTGGGCCAGCCGGCCAGTTCGGTGCGCCGGGAGCGGCCGCCGATCTGGTCGTCAGCCTCGAGGACGACGACGTCGGTGTCCCGAAGTTGGTAGGCGGCGGTGAGGCCGGACAGGCCGGCCCCGATCACGGCAACGTCACAAGTCTTTGTCATCTCACCCTCTCTCAGCCGACGGTTTCGGCAAGCAGGCGCATCCAGTTGCCGCCGAGGAAGGCGCTCACGTCGTCGGCCGACCAGCCACGGCGAAGAAGAGCATCAGCGATCGGTCGCAAGCCGTGTGGGCCGGCCCACGCCGGATGGTCGGTCGCGAGGGGTTCCCAGGTAATGAAGGCGTCGCGGCTCGACTTGCCCTGCCGCACCCATGCGCGATCGATGTCGTTGTACCCGTACCCGTAGTCGCTGCCGAAGGCCACGTGCTCGATGCCCATGAGCTCAACGGTCCATTCGACCATCTCGCAGAAGCGGTCGAGCGTGGTCGCCTCGCGATCGGGCAGCAGCCTGGTGTAGGTGGTGAAGCCGACCACGCCACCGGCAGCCGCCAGTTCCTTCAGTACGACGCTCGACTTGTTGCGGGTGTTGCGATAGGAAGCCCAGTCGTCCCGGTCAACGAACTCGGTGGGGTTGGCGTGCGTGATCGCCACGGGCTTCGTCGAGTGCTCGACTGTGTCCAGGCACGTCTTCTCGCCACAGTGCGAGAGATCGATGAGCATGCCGACCTCGTTCATCTCGTGGATGACGCGTCTTCCGATTGGTGTCACTCCACCGTCGGGCTTGTCCCAGCCCCCGCCGGCAATGGCGTTCTGCTGGTTGTACGTGAGCTGGGCGATCAGGACCCCGAGCTCACGGAAGGCACCGATCAGGTTCAAGTCGTTCTGGAACGGGTCGGTGTTCTGGAAGCCGATCATGATGCCGGTCCGGTCCGAGTCCTTCGCGGTCTCGATGTCGACGGTCTGCTTGATCGGCATGACCAAATCGGAACTGTCTAGGATCTGATGGCGCCAGTTCGCGACGATGCCAAGCGCGTCGCTGGCGTTGTGGAAGATCGCGACCGAGGCATGAGCGGCAGTGATGCCCCCGCCCCGGAGGTCCTGGAACATCTCGCGCGCCGACCGCGCTTGGTAGGGGTGCCAGTCTGCGGAGTCGGGTCGGCTGGTCGCCGGCATATGGCCGCGGTAGCCGGCGATGTCCCAGTGCATCAGCATGTCGATCGCGATCATGTCCTCGACGCGGGCCGCTGGAGCGTTGGCCGTCTTCACTTGCCCGCTCCGTTCGCGAACTGGGCTTCCACGGGGTGCTGCACGACAGGAGTGATCTCGACTGTGCAGTACTTCCATGCAGGCAGGGACGAGAGCGAGTCGTGCAGGTCTTCCAGTGAGTCCACGTTCCACAGCGTGATCCCGGAGCCGGTTCCGGCGATCCGCCACATCTGGGCCATCTTCCCGACGCTGAGAAGCTCCATCGCGCGTTCGCGCTCGGCGGCGAACAGCGCCGCAAGAGCTGCCTCCGACAGCGTGTCGGGCAACTGGGCGGTGAGCTTGACGAGTATCTGCATGTGTCGTGTCCGATCTGTGAGGAGGGGCTGGTCAGAGGGTCGCCGGAGCGTAGGGATCGGCAACCGGTGTGCCGAAGTCGACGACCTGGGTCTGCACTTGGGTGAACTCGGCCAGGGCCTCGAGGCCGTTCTCCCGCCCCGTGCCCGACTGCTTGAATCCACCGAACGGGAGGGACCAGTGCTGGGCGCGGTAGGTGTTGATCCAGACGCTGCCAGCCTGCAGCTGGTTGGCCACCCGATGGCAACGCTTCGCGTCACGGGTGTAGACGGCCGCGGCGAGTCCGAAGGCTGTGTCGTTGGCCAGAGCGACGGCCTGGTCCTCGTCGGCGAAGGGGATCGTCAAGGTCACCGGCCCGAAGATCTCCTCCTGGGCAATGCGCATGTCATTCGAGGCGCCGAGGACCAGCGTGGGCGGGTGGTAGAACCCTCCGGAGGATCGCAAGGCCTCGGGCACTGTGGCTGAGATGACCTCCAGACCGTCGGATCGCGCGAGGTCGACGTAACTCCGGATCTTCGCCAGCTGGTCGGGGGTCGAGATCGGGCCGATCTGCGTCCCGACGTCGAATGGATCCCCCACCCGTAGATGTGAGAGCCGCGCCTTCAGCATCTCCACGAGCTCGACGTGCAGGCTCTCGTGGACGATCAGCCGGGACGGAGCGACGCAGCTCTGCCCGGATGCACCCCACGCGCCCGCCACGATCGCTGGGACGACCTCGTCGAGGTCGGCGTCGTCGAACACGATGAGCGGGGACTTACCGCCCGCCTCGATGACGACGTGCTTGAGCGAGGCCCCGGCGGAGGCGGCGATCCTGCGACCGACTTCGGAACTGCCCGTGAAAGCGACCGCCGCGACATCCGGGTGCTCGACGAGCGTGGCGCCGACCTCCGCTCCGCCATTCACGACGTTGACAACACCCGCGGGAATTCCTGCCTCCGACGCGAGCCGCGCAAGTTCCAGAGCCGTGACCGGAGTATGCGGAGAGGGCTTGATGACGACGGCATTGCCTGCCGCCAGCGCGGGTGCCACCTTCCAACTGGTCAATGAGAAGGGACCGTTGAACGGCGCCAGGATTGCGATGACGCCGTACGGGCGGCGTACCGTGCGCGACTGCCGCGTGGGCGAGAGCTCGACGCTGGAGCCCTGGATCTTGTCGGCAGCTCCCGCGTAGTAGGTGTACCAACGAGCGGTGGCGGCGATCTCTGCCCGACCGAGCCACAGCGGCTTGCCCGTGTCCCGAGACTCCAAAGCGCCGATGAGATCAGCGTTGTCCTCGATGAGCGCTGCAAGACGCAGGAGGCGGTCACCTCGCTCAGTGGATGTCAGCCGCTGCCAGGCGGGAAGCGCGGCCCGCGCCGAGGCCACCGCGGATGCTACGTCGGCGGCCGTGCCCTGGGCGCACATCACCCATGGCGCACCGGTCGCCGGTTCGAGGCTCGGGGTGTATTCGTGCCCGTCCAGGGTCTCGGCTCCACCGATCCACAGCCCCCGCCGAGCGAGCGAAGCAGTGCTGTGGGTGATGTCGTGCGAAGTCTGGGTGCTCATGTCTGTAGGTCCATTCGTCGAGAGGTGTGGACCGAGCTCGGTCGCTCTGCGTGGGCGTGCTTGCTCCATGCGTCGGCTCGAAACTTTCTCGGTCTACCTCTTGGAACTTTACCTTCCGGAAGGTAAAGTAACAAGTGTGAGGCACGAGACACGGAACCGGATCATGAACGCGGCCAAAGAACTGGCGGAGGAGAACAGCTCCGTCCAGGGGGTGACGATCTCCTTGGCCTCGGTGGCCGACCGCGCCGGCATGACCAAGCCCGGGCTGATGTACCACTTCCAGACCAAGGAAGAGCTCATGCTCGGCCTGGTCCGGCACTTCGCTGGCCAGTGGCACGAACAGCTGTGTGCTGCGGCCGGCAGTGAGCCGGCGGAGCTCTCGCCGTTCGATCGTCATCGCACCTACGTGGTCTCGCTGACGACGTCCCCCGTGGCCCGTGCGGACTTTTGGATCTACTCCTCTGCTGCCTATCAGCCGCTGTTGTCGGTGGCCTGGCAGGAGGCGTTCCGTCCGTGGTTCGACCTTGACGGCGTGAGTGAGGCGGCGCGCGGGCTCCTCACCACTGCGCGGTTCGTAGCCGAGGGCGCGTGGACGGCGCAGGCCACCGACGTCTTTCCGGCGGAGGACATCGGCGCGGTGCGAACCATCGCACTTCGCCTTATTGACGAAGCCGAAGCGGCTCCAGGAGCGAGTAGCGCGCACGCAGAGGCGCAGGCGCCGAAGGCGCTGGCGTGAGGCCAGGAGGGCTCCATCGCCGCACACGCCCAGGAGAGAGATGCACGGACACACGCTCGTGGTCGGGCGCAGCGTTGCTGCGGAAGTCGCCACGACGGGGATTGCACGCAGCGACGGGCGTTCGGTCGAGACGTACAAGCGCTCCGAGTTGGCCTGTGCGCTCGGACGGCTGGTCAAGTAGTCACGCCGACTGCAGGAAAGGTACGAGTCATGCTGACATCGAGCGATGATCGCGGCGAGATGGGTCGGTCCACGTCAACCAGGGAGAATGCGAGTTTCCGACGGACGGAGCGAAAGTGGATCCGCCGTCGAATCGAGCAACTCGACCCCCACGATGACTACGTGGAGATCTGGGCACTCAGCTACATCTACAACACCAGTGACTTCGAACTGCACTGGGCATACACGCTGTCAAACTCCCATCTCGGGCTGACTCTGTGGGGGGCCGACGCCGCTTACCGCGACGGCACCGGCGCGATGATCGTGCAGGCCGAGTCGCGAACTGCGAACACCAACGACCACATGCTCCTCTGGTCCGAGCACGGACCGGAGTCGCCGGTCACCCAGCAGGCGATCGAGATCGTGAACAAGTACCACGTGAAATGGGCTAAGTCGTATCCAGGTGCGTTCTCCCACACTGAGGACTACGTGTACTTGTTCTCGGATGCGGCGACTGCAGATGACCGTCTGCGAAGGAGCCTTGGCCTTCGCGGTTGGTCCGAGAACCAGAAGATCGCTGCGCACAAGTTCTGGTGCGGGATCGCCGACCTCTTCACAATTGAGAGCGGCGAGATCCTGACGGATGTTGAGCCGATGCCCGTGGACTTCGACGCCATGGCCAAGTACGCCCAGGCATACACCGAGCGCCCTTGGCCCGATAACCCGATCGGCGCTCCGTTCACGGAGGATCTACTCAAGCAGTTCACCGACCGATGGTTCCCCAGCAGGCTCGGGCGTCCCTTCGGCCGAGCCCTTGTCACCACCTTCTTTGCCCCGTCGCTGTTCCGAATCTACGGGATGAAGTCGCCGTCATGGCCTCTCCGCGCGCTTGCCCGAACCGCCATGCGCGCAACGATCTTGTACTCGGACTACCTTCGTGCCGACGAGAAGGAGCCAATCACCGAACGCCGGCGCAAGGAAGCATTCCGCCGCAACGAACCGGCGAGCCGAGTGGACTCCATCGCTCACCGTGCCGCAGAGAACCGTGGCGATGGTGGCACGTGTCCTCACATGAGGGTGAACTGATGTGGTTGAGGTTGAGCGAAGCCCGCGTCGTCCAGTTGCGGGCAACGATTCAGGGGACGGCTCCGGGGTGATGGCTGCTGCTCTGCGCGTCTCGGAAGCATCCAAGAGGTTCGGTGCCACGCAAGCACTCCACGATGCTTCGCTCGAGCTGATGCCCGGGTCCATCCATGCACTGCTCGGCGGCAACGGATCAGGAAAGTCCACGCTTCTCAAAGCGCTCGCTGGCGTTCAGCCTGCAGACGAGGGGACGCTCGAAATCGCCGGGGCGGCGATTCCGCTTGCATCGATGACACCATCGAAAGCACGAGAGCTCGGCCTGAGGTTCGTCCATCAGCAGACCTCGGTGTTTCCGTCCCTGTCAGTGGCGGAAAACCTCGCGATCGGCGCGTCAGGATTCGACCTGACCCTGGGGTGGCGTGTCCGGTGGCGAGAGACGAGACGGCGTGCTCAAGAGGTGCTGAACCGTTTCCAGATCGACGTTCACCCCGACGCCGAGCTCTCGCAGTTGAACCCTGCCACACAGACGATGGTGGCCATCGCTCGTGCGCTCCAGGATCAAGAGGATGCCAGCGACGGCATCCTGCTCCTGGACGAACCAACGGCGTCGCTCCCCGACCACGAGGCGAACCTCCTGCTGGAGGCGATGACCCGGTACGCCAAGTGTGGGCAGACGATCGTGTACGTGACCCACCGCCTGGAAGAGGTCTTTGCAGCAGCAGACCGGGCCACTCTTCTCATGGACGGTCATGTCGTCACAACCGTGTCACCACGCGAGATCACCCACACTGATCTCGTTGAGTTGATCATGGGCCGAGCTGTTGAGCAGGTAGGGAAGCGCAATGTTTCCGTTCCTGGTCCTGTCGTACTCGAGGTGACATCGCTGTCGGCCGGCCCACTGGACGACGTCAGCCTCCAGGTGCGAGCCGGAGAGATTGTCGGTCTCACTGGGCTGATTGGCTCTGGCCGGTCCAGCCTGCTGAAGTCAGTTTTCGGCGTGCTTCCGCGACGCTCCGGAACGGTCGCGGTCCAGGGCGCGGCGCTGCGGCTGAAGAACCCGCGGGACGCCATCGCAGCAGAAATCGGCTTCGTGCCCGAGAACCGTGCCGAAGATGCGTCCTTCACGGAGCTCTCGCTGCTGCAGAACCTGTCGATCGCGAACGTCGGAAGGTATTGGAGTCACGGTCGGCTTCAGCACAATCTGGAACGTAGCGAGGCGAACAGCCTGCTCGAAGAGTTTCGCATCAAGGCGGAGTCCGTCGATGTCCCCATGACGGCGCTATCAGGAGGGAACCAGCAAAAGGCAGTCCTGGCGCGGTGGATGCAACGACGACCGAAGGTCCTCCTCCTGGACGAGCCAACCCAGGGTGTTGACGTCGGAGCGCGAGCTGACATCTACGCCCAGATCCGCCGAGCGGTCGACGCCGGGAGCGGCGCCCTCATCGCGAGTTCGGATACCGAGGAGCTCGAAGCGATCTGTGATCGCGTCATCGTCCTTCGTAAAGGTCGACAGGTCGCAGAGTTGAGCGGCGACCAGCTCACCAGCGGGAACCTGCAACGCCTGTCCCATACCGATAGCTCCTCAGAGGAGACGACGAGATGACCTCGGCCATGACAACGCCTCTCACCGCGAACGGCAACACGAACGGGCCAGCCTCGAGTAGGCGTCGTCGACCAACCACGTACTACCTCGAAGCGTACGCCTTTCTTGGTCTTCTCGTACTCGCGTTCGCCTTCTTCAGCATCTGGCCGAAGACCGCGGACACCTTCCTTTCAGCTGCCAATCTCCAGGTTCTGATCGGCGGAAACACGGTGATCGCCGTCGTCGCTCTCGGTTCACTCATACCGCTGGTGTGCAACGAGTGGGACCTCTCGATCGGGGCCAACGCCGGTCTTGCGTCGGCCTCCGTTGCGATCGCCCTCTCGAACGGATCATCCCTTCCCCGCGCAATTCTCATCGGAATCGTCATTGGGGTCGCGGTAGGCGCCGTCAACGCGCTGCTCGTGACCCGGCTGGGTGTGAACGCCGTGATCTCGACGCTCGGCATCTCCATCATCCTCGGAGGGGTCATCTCTGTTCGGACACACGGTCAAGGTGTGAGTGGAGACTTCCCGACCGCCTTCATCGACTTCGGAACTCTCAACTGGTTCGGCGTTCCTCGCACCGCATATGCGCTTGCCGTGGTCACCGCTGCCGTCTACTACATGCTCAACCACACGCCGTTTGGGCGCTACCTGTACGCCCTCGGCTCGAATCGCTCAGCTGCATCGCTTGTCGGCATCAGGACGAAGCGGATCATGGCGTGGAGTTTCATGCTCGGTGGCGCTCTGTGCGGCGTCGCGGGTGTCCTCCTGGTGGCTCGCTCGGGCGGAGCTGATCCCCGGGTGGGCGACTCTCTCACGCTCCCGGCACTGGCTGCGGCCTTCCTCAGTGCAGCCGCGATCAAACCGGGCCAGTACAACGTGTTCGGAACTCTCGTCGCCGTGTACTTCCTGGCGGTCCTCAACAGCGGACTGAGCCTGGCGGGCGCGCAGGACTACGTCGCGAGCTTTGTCAACGGCGGCGCCCTCATCGTCGGCGTTGCTCTAGCTGTACGTCTCGGATCCCGCCGCCAGGCGATCTAACCAGCCACCCAGACATAAGGAGCAGTGCGAAAGACATGAAGCACGTAGCAAGTAGGCGCTCGGTCCTGCGCAACGTTGTCGCGTCGTGGTTGACGCTCACCGTGGCGATCACTCTCACGGCATGTGGCTCCGGCGATGGTCCCTCGAACAATGACGCGTCCAGCAGCGGAGCCGGATCCACCGTCTCGATTGATTCGCTCTACGCGGGTAGCTATAAGGACCCGACAGGGAATGTAATCGCAGCACCAGCGAAGGCGAAGTCGATCTGGTACATCGCGCCCGGGCTCAGCGCCGGGGTCTACGTCGATGTGGCAGACGGCATCAAGGCCGCAGCCAAGAAGCTTGGCTGGAAGGTGACCGTGTTCGACGGCAAGTTCAGCCCCACGACACAACTCGCAGGGGTCCAGCAGGCAATCGCGGCCGGAGCCGACGGCATCATCAGCTACGCGCTCGACTGTCCTCCCATCAAGAACGGCCTCATCCAAGCGAAGACCGCTGGCATCCCGACGGTCAACGCAGCCGGGGTCGACTGCGACACGCCTGAGTTTGCACACACCGTTGCCTACCCCGGCTTCTCGAACTACCTCGACTACATCAAGGCTTTCGGGGCGGCTCAGGCGGACTACGTGAGCGCAATGACGGGCGGGAAGGCAAACGTCATCCTGACCAACCAGACGGATCTTGAAGCGGTGGGAGCGCAGTTCGAGGGCTCAAAGGCGGCCCTTGCAGAATGCAGTGGATGCAAGGTTGTGGGCGAGGTCGACTTCGTGGGAGCCGACTTCGGGCCTGCCCTGCAGTCGAAGATCTCACAGCAGCTTCTGAAGCACCCCGAGGCCAACGCTTTCATCGCCCCCTATGACGCGATCCTTGTGGCAGGCGGCGCCCAGGCGCTTCGGTCGTCGGGACGACTCAGCAAGATGACCGTTGTCGGCGGCGAGTGCTCCAACGAAGCTCTGGACATGATTCGCAGCGGCTCCGGCATGAACGCCTGTCTCGGCTACCAAGCGTCCATGGAGGGCTACGGAGCCGTCAACTACCTGGTGAACATCTTCGCGGGCAAAGACCCTTCAAAGCTCAACAACGGCATTGGGTTCCAGGCAGTCGACAAGGATCACAACCTTCCCGCCAAGGGATCTCCCTTCACCTCGCCAGTTGACCTGGACGCCGTCTACAACCGCCTGTGGGGCATCAAGTAGAACGCCTTGAGTCGCCACGGTCGCCTCCGACGCATCGCGCATCGTGGGGGAGTGCATTGTTTGCGGCGACTATTGCGGTCCTGAGCAAGTCGCCGTGCACTGCTGCTGCTGCGTCGTCGACGAGTTTCGCGACGGGCTCGTCCCTGTCGTGACCGTCTACTGGGCCCCCCGGGAGTTGGATCGTCAACTCCGTGACCGGCCCACCTTACAAGTTCCACAACAGACGAGAGGACTGGACACCAGATGGATAGTGGCGGCCAGAGGGTGAGCATCATCGGCCTTGGCGCTATGGGTGCTGCACTTGCCCGCACTCTGATTGCGGCAGGTCACCGAGTCACGGTGTGGAATCGAACAGCAACGAAGGCGATCCCCTTGGTCGGCTCTGGGGCTGTGCTGGCAGATTCGCCAGCGGATGCCATCGCAGCAAGCCCGATCACCTTGGTGTGCCTTTGGGACTATGCGGCGATGGACCAGATCTTGGATGACGCTGCGGTGCAGGACGCCCTGCGTGGACGTGTCCTCGTCCAGCTGACAACCGGAGGGCCGGATGACGCCCTGCGCCAAGGGGACATCGTCGAAGAGCGGGGGGCGTCGTTCATAGCGGGCGGCATCATGTGCTATCCGCGCGCGGTGGGTGCCGACAACACAGTCTTCATCTACTCGGGTGACCCATCTGCCTTCGACCGGTACGCGGACCTGCTGCAGGTCCTGGCGCCGGCACAGAGGCTTGTAGGCACCGGTAAGTCCGACGTAGCGATCGTCTACACCGCGATTTGGGGAATGTACTTCAGTGCGATGGGAGGACTATTCGAGGGACTTGCGCTCGTCAAGGCTGCGGGCCTCTCATCGGACTGCCTCGAACACCTCGTGCCCCCGATGGCCGACAAGATCGTCGAGGGCGCACTTGACACCTGCGAACGTCTCGCGAAGAGGAACTTCGGAGGCGACCAGGCAACGGTTGCCGGCCACATCGATGGTCTCGAATCGACCTGTGACCAGATCCGTGCGCAGGGCATCGAGCCGCGCATGCTCACAGCCTTCGTGGACCAGCTCCGGATTGCAGCAGCAGAGGGTCGGGGAGACGACGACGTGTCCGCGACCGCAGATGTCCTCATGCAATCCGCCAGGCGACGTGCACTTTGTCGGGGTTCCGCGATGTTCGGCTGAATGGTGAGGCAAGTGCACTCAGACTCCGGTGTTGACAACGGAACGGTCTGTTGCGCGGAGCATCCCCTGCACCTGTCGATCGAACGCGCGTGGACGAGACCGCTGGCAAGCTTGAGCTCCACCGACATGCGCGACATCAGCACGGCGGTTGGCCTCATTGATCAGGGAGTGCTGCGATGCGCAATCCACGTCGATGACGAGTGGGTAGCGAACCTGTGGGTGAAGAAGGCATTGGACCTGTACTACCGTTTGGGCGTCCCGGCCGTGGAGACCCGTATGGGCACGATGACCTTCCGAGATCGGTTCCCCCTGAAGGGCGACTTGGAGAAGTACCACGTCAGATTCGCACCTCCGGGCACCGCGCGCTTCGGTGCGTACTTCGGGCCCGACTCGGTGCTGGCTGGGGGTTACGCACACCTTGGCGTATGGGTTGGAAGCGGAACCTTGATCGACACGTGGGTCACGCTCGGTACGTGCGCGCAGATCGGAAACCGGGTCAAAGTTCTTCCCAACAGCAGCATCGTCGGTTCGTTGTATCCCCTTGATGCAGCGCCCACGGTCATCGAAGACGATTGCTATCTGGGAAGTGGATGTGTCATCGGCTCGGGTGTTCGGGTGGCGCAGGGTGCCATCCTGGCGCCGGGAGTGGTGGTGTCCGAGGTGAGCCCCGTAGTCGACGCCGGCAGCGGCGCAATCCTCGAGTCGATCCCGCCCGGTGCCGTGGTGCTACCCGGCATGATCGCTAGACCTTCCCTGGGACCGGGAGTGCTTGGCACGGTTGCTGCTCTCGTCGTCGGGTATCGCGATGAGGGCCTCACGCCGAAACAGAACCTCAGACGGTTTGCCCTCTTTTCCGGGTGAGCAGTTGCCGCCACTTGGCGTCTGAGACGCAGCTGCGAGAGGGCCGGGCTCCACAAGATGAGACGCGTCACAGACCAAAGTCATGGACAGTCGCTACGCCTACTTGCAGGTAGCCATCAGTCTTGTTCTGGACGCTGTCGGCGGCCGTGAGTGGGCATTTCTGCTCAGTCGAATGCGGTCGCGGTCTGGTCAGAACCGAGTCTTTGGGCAGCGTCGTCTTTCCCGATCCGCGTCAGCCGTTGAGTAGTGGACGCCGACCTCACTATGCAAGGAGAACAGGAAGCATGGAGCCCGGCCCACCTCCACCCACAGATACTGAAGCATGGGAAGTACGCGCCCCAGACCTCCTCACGAAGGCCGTCATGCGTGCCGTGGCTCGCATGGCCGCGATCGACCGCGGGCTCGCTGTTCGCGTGCTCAGGGACGAAGCTAACCGCTTTGAAGCCGCGTGCCCCCCGATCCACTCAGGGCCGGCCAGCTAGGGACCTCGCCCGCCCAGCGCCGCTGCGTGACCCGCACGCACTCGCCGAACGCACGCAGGCTTCGGCTCATCCGGTACCCGATTGAGCTTCCATCAGTTTCGTTTCTTGATCCCGCTGCCTATGGTCCTGGTCAACCCTCGGCACGAGCGCTCGTTTCTCGCGCTGGGGATCGCGCACGTGCGCGTCGTACGACGCGCGGCGTACGTAGGCGGCGACGAGGGGGTGGGGTCAGCGGGGGGCCATGCGGAGGGCGCCGTCCATGCGGATGACTTCGCCGTTGAGGTAGTCGTGGTCGATGAGGGCCAGGGCGAGCTGGGCGTACTCGTCGGGGCGGCCGAGGCGCTTGGGGAAGGGGATGCCGGCGGCGAGGGTGGCGCGGAACTCTTCGGAGACGGTGGCGAGCATGGGGGTCTCCACGATGCCCGGCGCGATGGTCAGGACGCGGATGCCGTACTGGGCGAGGTCGCGGGCGGCGGGGAGGTTGAGGCCGACGATGCCGCCCTTGGAGGAGGCGTAGGCGGCTTGGCCGACCTGGCCGTCGTAGGCGGCGATGGAGGCGGTGTTGATGACGATGCCGCGTTGGCCGTGCTCGTCGGGTTCGGTGGCGGCGATCTTCTCGGCGGCCAGGGCCATCACGTTGAAGGTGCCGATCAGGTTGACCTGGACGATCTTGGCGTAGAGGGCGAGGTCGTGGACGCCGCCCTTGCCGAGGATGCGGGCTGAGGGGCCGATGCCGGCGCAGTTGACGACGATCCGCAGCGGGTGGTCGGCATCGGACGCGGCGAGGTCGACGGCTGCAGCGACCGAGTCCGGGTCGGTGACGTCGGTGGGGAGGTAGGTGACGCCGTGGACGGCCGGGGCGTTCTCGATCGAGGAGGGCAGGTCGAGGGCGAACACGCTGGCGCCCTTGGCGGCCAGGGCGGCGGCGGTGGCGGCGCCGAGGCCGGAGGCTCCTCCGGTGACGAGGGCGGTCGTGCCGGCGATGTGCATGGGTTCTCCTGGGTTGGTGTGCGGGTGTTGGGGCGGGCGTCTCAGGTGATCTCGTGGCTCACGCTGCGCGTTCGCACCTCGATCTCCGAGTCCGATCCGTTTCTGGAGGTCGAGGTGCGAGGGCGCTGGGGTCGTGGGCGGGCGTCGCGTGTGATCTCGTGGCTCACGCTGCGCGTTCGCACCTCGATCTCCGAGTCCGGTCCGTTTCCGGAGGTCGAGGTGCGAGGGCGCAGCCCGAGCCACGAGACCCCTGGCCGGTCCGCGGGGTCTTAGAGGTGGTGGAGGGCCCCGTCGGGGTGCTGGTCGAGGTGGCGGGTGATGACGAGGCGTTGGATCTGGTTGGTGCCTTCGAAGATCTGCATGACCTTGGCTTCGCGCATGTACCGCTCGAGGGGGTAGTCGCGGGTGTAGCCGGCGCCGCCGAGGACCTGGACGGCGTCGGTGGTGACCTTCATGGCGTTGTCGGTGGCGAGGAGCTTGGCGATCGAGGCGGCACGTGAGTAGGGCAGGCCGGCGTCCTTGAGGCGGGCGGCGTGCAGGGTGGTGGCGCGGGCCGACTCCACCGCGGCGGTCATGTCGGCCAGGACGAACCCGAGGCCCTGGTGGTCGATGATGCGGCGGCCGAAGGTCTCCCGGTGCTGGGCGTAGGCCCGGGCGTGGTCCAGGGCGCCTTGGGCCAGGCCGACCGCGACCGCGGCGATGCCGAGGCGACCGGCGTCCAGGCCGGCCAGGGCGATCTTGAGGCCGTCGCCCTCGCCACCGAGCAACCGGTCCGCGGGGATGCGGACGTTCTCCAGCCGCAGGGTGGTGGTGGGGGACCCGGTCAACCCCATCTTCTTCTCGGGTGGGTCTGCGACCAGGCCGGGGGTCTCGGCGGGGACCAGGAAGCAGGAGATCCCCCGCCCCGGGTGGGTCTCATCAAGGCTGGTGCGGGCCATGATCTTGTAGAAGTCGGCGTGCCCGCCGTGGGTGATCCAGGCCTTGGTGCCGGTCAGGAGGTAGTCGGAGCCGTCGCGGGTGGCCTTGGCGCGCATCGCGGCGGGGTCGGACCCGGCGTGGGCCTCGGACAGGGCGTAGGCCCCGAGCAGGTCCCCCCCGAGCATCTGGGGCAGCCACCGGGTCTTCTGCTCCTCGGTGCCGCGGGTGAACAGCCCGAAGCAGGACAGGGCGTGGACCGAGACCCCGACCCCGACGCTGGCCCACACCGCGGCGATCTCCTCCAGGACCTGGAGGTAGACCTCGTAGGGCTGGCCCCCACCGCCGTACTCCTCGGGGTAGGGCAGCCCCAGGATCCCGATCTTGCCCAGCACCCGGAACACCTCCCGGTCGAAGCGCTCCTCGGCCTCGGCCGAGGCCACCAACGGCGCCAGCTCCCGGGTCGCGACCTCCCGGGTCAACGCGACCAGGTCACGAGCCTCCTCGGACGGCAACACACGCGTCGCAGGCATCAGGTCTCCCAGCAGGTCGGGGTGAACCGCAATGGTCGCGGCTGTGACCAGGGTGTTGTCAATACCTAAACTATCTGATGTTATAGATCACAGGTGGGCGGCTCGGGTCGTCCACGACATCCGAGGAGCGAGCCCGGTGACGGGGGTGCCGGGCTCGCCGTGCGAAGGGACGCGACATGCGTGGTGACCTGCCCGACCTGCTGACCAAGATCGACCAGGGCTGGGGGGAGGTGAATCCCAGTGCGGCGATCGCCGAGCACTTCGCCGCCGACGGGGTGCTGTTCGACATGACGGCTGGAGAGCCCGTCGTGGGGCGCGAAGCGATCGCCGCCGCGCTCACGGTGTTCACTGACGCGTTCTCCGACATGGCCTGTGTCAGCACGCTGGTGGCCGACGACGGTGTCACGGCGACGGTCGAGTGGGCGATGACCGGTACCCACACCGGCGAGCTCGACGGCATCGCGCCTACGGGGCGAACCTTCGAGATCCGGGGGGTCAACCTCCTGGTCGTCGACGACACCGGACACCTCGCCCAGGAGCGCTCGTACTGGGACTCGGGCACCCTGCTGCGCCAGCTCGGCGTGTTCGACGGCTGAGTCGGCACGACTTCGGGGTCCCGGCGTCCCGGGCCCTTGTTCGACCGGCGAGCAGCCGGCCATCCAACATCACGGGCCCGCGAGGCCCAGAGGAGAGATCATGAGCAACACCTGTGACGTCGTCGTTGTCGGAGCCGGCTTCGCCGGTCTCACGGCGGCCCGGGACCTGGGCCAGGCCGGACTGTCCGTCATCGTCCTGGAAGGGCGCGACCGGATCGGAGGCCGCACCTTCACCGACGAGCGGCTCGGACGCCCCCTGGAGCTGGGCGGGACCTATGTGCACTGGACCCAGGCACACCTGTGGCGCGAGATGAAGCGGCACGGCATCGAGCTGTCCACGCCGCTGCCGATCGAGAAGGTGCACTGGCTCGTCGAGGGCGCGGTGCACTCCGGATCCGAGGCCGACGCCGACCGGATCGGCGGCGTGGGCATGGACGCGCTGTTCGCCGACAGCCGGGAGCACTTCCCCTACCCGCAGGACGTGTACGCGTTCCCGATCGACGAGATCGACAAGGAGTCCATCGCCGACCGCATGCGCAGTCTGGACCTGGACCCGGTCGAGCGTGACCTGCTCGACGGCATGATGTCCTACACGGTCTCCGACCCCGAGCAGCAGGCGGTCTCGCAGCTCCTCCGGTGGGGGTCGCTCTACCACGGCAACTGGCGCACCCTGTGGGAGTCGGGTGCCTACTGGCGGATGGAGAGCGGCACCAAGAGCCTGGCCGATGCCCTGGCTGCCGAGTCCGGTGCCGACATCAGGCTCTCGACTCCGGTCGCGAGCATCGACGACTCGGGCGAGGGAGTCGTGGTCACCACGCGTGCCGGCGAGACGATCGCCGCCCGGGCGGTGATCGTGACCGCGCCGGTCAACGCACTCGGGACGATCGAGTTCACCCCCGCGCTCCGGCTCCCCACCCAGCGGCTGATCGAGGAGGGACAGCCGATGCTGAACCGGAAGCTGTGGGTGCGCGTCAAGGGCGCCATCGAGCCCTTCACCGGCTATGCGCCGATCGGAGAGAACCCGATCACGATCGCCATGACCGAGTACCGGGTGGAGGACGACACCCTCATCGTCTGCTTCGCGCCGGACACGACCGCGATCGACTTCGAGGACCCGGGTGCGGTCCAGCAGGCCCTGCGTGCGTTCGTGCCGGACCTGGAGGTCGTCGCCGTCACGGGCCACGACTGGGCCGATGACGAGTTCTCGCAGGGCACCTGGATGATGATGCGGCCCGGCCAGCTCTCCGAGCTCGTCCCCGACATCCAGCGCCCCCACGGCCGAGTTCACTTCGCGGGCAGCGACATCGCTCCGGCCTTCGTCGGCTGGATCGAGGGCGCGGTCGAGAGCGGGGCCCTCGTTGCCGGTCGCATCGCACGCGAGCTCGCCCAGGACTGACTCAACTGACCACCGGCAGACGACAGAAGGCCGGCCCTCTCGAGAGGGCCGGCCTTCGTGTTGTCGTGAGGCTCAGAGCGGGAAAGCACGACCGGGGAAGGCGCGGTCCCAGATCTCGGCGAGCTCGCCGCTCTCACGCAGTCGCAGCAGCGCACCATCGAGGGCGGCGAGAAGGGAGGCCGAGCCCTTGCGCAGGGCGATCCCGTACGGGTTGCGGGTCGGCGCGACGAAGGCGACCCGCAGGCTGCCGTCGGCCTCCAGGGCGGGGAGCACGATCTCGTCGTCGACGAACGCGTCGATCAGGCCGTCGCGACAGGCGTCCGCCATCTCGTGGAACGCGTCGTCACCGGCACCGAACTCGACCACCTGAGCCCCGATGAACGACTGTGCGAGCGTCAGGTTCGTCGTGGCCGTGATCGCGCCGACCCTCGCGCCGACCAGGTCCGCGGCGGTCCTGATGCTGCTGCCGGCAGCGACCACGACGCCCTCGTCGAAGCGGCCGTAGGGCGTGCTGAAGTCGACCGACGCCCGCCGCTCCTCGGTGATCGCCTGGTTGCACAGGATGGCGTCGCACTTGCCCTCCTGCAGGGTGGTGCTGAACTCCGCCCACTGCCGGACGTCGACCCAGGCGAGGTCGAGGTCGAGCTCTCGGGCCAGGGCACGAGCCAGGTCGGGTTCGTAGCCGACGCGTCGTCCGTCGAGGAGTGAGGTCATCGGAGGAGCTGAGATGTCGGTGCCGCACAGGGTCAGGACTCCGGGGTGGAGCAGGTCGAGGTCGGTCATGGTGTCTCCTTGAGCGTTGCGATGTGAGGGACGAGGTGCGAGATGTGCGGTGCCCGGTGTGGGGTGGGGATGAGACGACGTTGGCCCCGCCGGAGGGCGGGGCCAACGAGGCCGGGCGTGGGGTGGGCGGTCGGGCGTCGTCGGGTCAGGGCACGTAGCGGAGGTAGGCCGCGTAGTCCCAGTCGGTGATGGCGCCGCAGCGTCGGTTCCACTCGTCGCGCTTGCAGGCGGCGAAGGTCTCGTAGAGCGGTTCGGAGAGCACGGATCGCACGACCTTGTCCCCGGCCAGGGCGTCGAGGGCGTCGACCAGGGTGAGCGGCGGAGGCGGGAAGCCGGCGACCGCGTCGGCGTCGGTCAGGGCGTAGGCGTTGCCGTCCTCGGGGGCGCCGGGATCGAGCTGACGCCGGATCCCGTCGGCCATGGCGCCGATGAGCGCGGCGTGGGAGAGGTAGGGGTTGACCGAGGCGTCGGGGGGTCGCACCTCGACGCGGCCGGGCAGCACCCGGTAGCTGGTCGTCCGGTTGTCGTAGCCCCAGTTGGAGCTGACGGGCGCGAACAGGCCGACGTCCCAGAACCGGGCGTAGGAGTTGGCGGTCGAGGCCAGCAGGGCGGTCATCCCGCGGGTGTGCTCGAGCAGGCCGCCCAGGGCGTGCCGGCCGAGCTCGGTGAGATCCTCGGGGGTGGCGAAGACGTTCTCCTCGCCGCGCCACAGGCTGGCGTGGTGGTGGCAGCCGTTGGCCATGATCCCGGCGACGGGCTTGGGCATGAAGGTGGCCAGCACCCCGAACTCCTTGGCCACGGCCATGCAGATCTGGCGGTAGGTCACGAGCCGGTCAGCGGTGGCCAGGGCGTTGTCGAACATGAAGTTGCACTCGAGCTGGCCCGGGTCCTCGTAGTCGGCCTGGATCATCTCGAAGCCCATCGCCTGGGCGTACTCGGTGACCCGCTTGAGGATCGGCAGCATGTTCTCGATGTGCCCGCTGTGGTAGGACGTGCCGACCCAGTCGGGGAAGAACGATCCGGAGGTGTCGATGGCCTCGGGCCCGGAGAACCAGCTCATCTCCGGTTCGCAGCCGGTCTTGAGGTCCAGTCCGGTCTCCTCGCGGAAGGCCGCCACGACCCGCTTGAGGTTCCCGCGGCAGTCGGCGGCCTCGGGCTGGCCGGGGTCGACCTCCTCGCGCAGGGACCGGAAGTGGTCGCAGAAGACCCGTGCCACCTGGGGGTCCCAGGGCAGGATCTGGAAGGTCGGGAGGTCGGGGACCAGGAGGCCCTCGCGGGTGCTGATCCCGCCGGGGCCGAGGAGCTCGGCGCCGAGGCTGACGTGCAGGCCGCCGGCGGCGGCGTACCCGAACGGGACGCCCTTGCGTGCGGCGGTCTCCAGGAAGTACTTGCTCGGCATGATCTTGCCCAGCACCCGCCCCTGGACGGTCACGTACTGACAGTGGACGTGGGTGACGCCGCGCTCTGCGATGACCTCGGCCAGGGCGGCGATCGCGGTCTCGCGGTCGGGGTCTCCCAGCGTGGTCTCGAGAGGCGTCGCGCCGTCGTTGCGCTCTGACATGGGTGGCATGGTGGTGGCTCCACTTCCGGGATGGTGGTGATGTGCCGTCGGGACGTCGGTGTGTCCGTGGCGGGTGCTCGGCGAGCACGGTCGGGAGATGTCTGCGGTGGTTCTGGACGTTAGGTGCGGTAGGTGGCCTCGGCAAGCCTCCGCCGAGGTGGTCCTGGGTCAGCCGTGGTTGACCCAGACGTGCTTGACCTGGGTGAACTCCTCGAGGCCGAGCGCCGAGCCCTCGCTGCCGTAGCCGGAGGCCTTGCGTCCGCCATGGGGCATCTCGGGGAGCATGGAGAGGTGGTCGTTGAGCCAGACGGTGCCGAAGTCCAGGCGCGGCGTGAGCGTCATCGCGCGAGCCAGGTCGGTGGTCCACAGCGACGCCGCCAGCCCGAACGCAGTGCCGTTGGCCCACGCGACTGCTTCGGCGTCACCCTCGAAGGGCTGCACGGTGACCACGGGACCGAAGATCTCCTCCTGGACGACCGCGTCGTACTGGCTGGCGCCGGTGACCACGGTGGGCGTCAGGAAGGCGCCCGCCGGGTCGCCGTGTCGGCCGGCCTCGGGGTGGGGTTGGAGGACCCGGCCCGTGCCGGGGGAGGCCAGGAACGCGGCGACGCGGTCACGGTGCCCGGCGAAGGCGAGGGGGCCCATCTCGATCTCCTCGCCCTCGGCCGGGTTGCCCACCCGCACCTCCGCGAAGGCCGCGAGCAGCCGCTCGACCAGCTCGTCGTGTCGTGAGCGGTCGACCAGGACGCGGGCTGCGGCCAGGCAGACCTGGCCGGAGTTGACCAGCGCTGTGCGGCGGATGCCCAGCGCCACCGCCTCCAGGTCCGCGTCGTCGAGCACGACCACCGGGCAGTTGCCGCCCAGCTCCAGGTGGACCCGCTTGAGCGTCGCGGCTGCGGCGGTTGCGACCGCGGTCCCGGTGCTGACCGCCCCGGTCAGGGAGACCATGCGCAGGCCAGGGTGGGACGCCACGGCAGCCCCGACGGCAGCACCGCCGCCGGTGACGACGTTCAGCACCCCGGCCGGCAGGATCCCGGTGGACAGCTCGCCCAGGGCCAGCGTGGTCAGCGGCGTCTGTTCGGCCGGCTTGAGGACGCAGGTGTTGCCGGCCGCGAGCGCGGCGCCGGCCTTCCACACCGCGCCCATCAGGGGGAAGTTCCACGCCGTGATCAGCCCGACCGCACCCAGGGGCTCACGGCGGACGAAGGACGTCGTGCCGCGCCGGTAGTCGCCGGTGGCCAGCCCGTGGCCGGTGCGGACCGCTCCGGCGTAGAACCGCAGGCAGTCCACCGCCTCGTCGACCTCGCCCCGCGCGAGCAGGATCGGCTTGCCGACGTTGGCCGACTCCAGGGCGGCCAGCTCGTCGCGGTGGGCGGCCAGGGCGTCGGCCCAGGTCGACAACGCCTCTGCCCGTTCGCGCGGGGTCGCCTCTCCCCACCCGGGTGCGGCCGCGGCTGCGGCGGCGGCTGCTGCGTCGACGTCGGCCGGGGTGCTCTCGGCGGCCTGCCCGACGAGCTGCCCGGTGGCGGGGTCGGTGAGGTCGCGGTGCTCGCGCGAGGACGGGTCGGCCCAGCGGCCGCCGATCAGGTTCTGGCTGCGGGTGAGCGTCATGCGAGCCCCTTCGTGTTGACTTCCATGACACTTAACCTATGATACTAGATGTTAGATGGCAAGAGGTCGTCGCGGAGAGAGAAGGGCGGGGTCGAGATGAGCGCAGAGCCGGTGGTCGTGGAGCTCGAGGAGGAGCAGGAGCCCGTTGGCGCTGTGGCCCCTGACCGACACCTGTGGATGCACTTCACCAACATGGGCAGCTACGCCCGCGGCGCCGAGGTGCCCACGATCGTGCGCGGCGAGGGCTGCTACGTCTGGGACCAGCACGGGCAGCGGTACCTCGACGGACTCAGCGCCCTCTACTGCGTCAACGTCGGCCACGGCCGTGCCGAGCTCGCCGAGGTCGCTGCCCAGCAGTCCCGCCAGCTGGCCTACTTCCCGACCTGGTCCTTCGCACATACGCCGGCCCTCGACCTGGCCGCCCGCATCGCCGAGCTGGCTCCCGGCGACCTGAACCGGGTCTTCTTCGTCGGCAGCGGCAGCGAGGCCGTCGACACCGCCCTGAAGCTGGCACGCCAGTACCACCGCGCACGAGGCAACGCCGGGAAGTACAAGGTGATCGCCCGCCACACCGCCTACCACGGCACGTCGCTGGGGGCGCTGATGGCCACCGGGCTGACGGCGGCCCGGGCACCGTTCGAGCCCCTGCCGGCGGGGGGCTGCCACGTGCCGAACACCAACACCTACCGGCTCCCACCGGGGGCGGACACCAGGCAGCTCGCGGAGGCGATCCGGGAGCGCATCGAGTTCGAGGGCCCCGACAGCGTGGCCGCGGTGATCCTCGAGCCCGTCCAGAACTCCGGGGGCTGCCTGGTGCCCCCCGCGGGCTACTTCCAGCGGGTCCGCGAGATCTGCGACCAGTACGACGTGCTGCTCATCTCCGACGAGGTGATCTGTGCCTTCGGGCGGCTCGGGGAGTGGTTCGGCGCCCAACGCTACGACTACGCCCCGGACCTCATCACCACGGCCAAGGGTCTGACCTCGGCGTACGCCCCGATGGGGGCGGTGATCGCCTCGGACCGGGTGATGGAGCCCTTCCTGCGCGATGACAACGTCTTCATGCACGGCGCCACCTTCGGAGGACACCCCGTCGCGGCAGCCGTCGCCCTGGCGAACCTGCGCATCGTGGAGGACGAGCACTTGCTGGACAACGTCCGCGCCCACGAGCCGGCCCTGCGCGGCATGCTCGAGTCGCTGCGTGACATCCCGATCGTGGGCGACGTGCGCGGCGCCGGCTACTTCTGGGCGATCGAGCTCGTCGCCGATCCCGCCACCCGTACCCGGTTCTCACCCGAGACGAGCCGAGCCCTGCTGGGCTACCTCGCCCCGGCGCTCTACCGCGCCGGACTGATCTGCCGGGCAGACATGCGCGGCGACCTGGTGATCCAGCTTGCCCCACCACTGATCGCCGGCCCGGCGGAGTTCGCCGAGATCGAGCGGATCCTGCGCGCGGTGCTCACCGAGGCCGCTGAGCACCACCTCCCGGGCTGACCCACCCCGCCCGGACCACGACCACGACCACGACCACCATCACGATCACTTGGAGTGTCATGAGCACCACCGAGGCCACCAGAGCCGCCACCACCGCCACTGCCGGGACCGGTGACCTGCCCGCCTACGAGATGTACGTCGACGGAGCCTGGGTGCAGGCGGCCTCGGGGGAGCGGTTCGCCACCCTGAACCCCTACACCCAGCAGCCCTGGGCCACCGCACCCCAGGCCGACGAGACCGACGTCGACCGTGCGGTCGCGGCGGCGCGCACCGCGCTGTCCCAGGGCCCGTGGTCCGCCAGCACCGGCGCCGAGCGGGCGCGGTTGATGCGGCGCCTGGCCGATCTGCTCGAGCGTGACGCTGCTCGGCTCGGCGAGGTCGAGACCACCGACAACGGCAAGCTCCTGCGCGAGATGTCCGCGCAGATGGCCTACCTGCCGCAGTGGTACCGCTACTACGCCGGCGTCGCCGAGACTCTCGGCGGGGAGACGCTGCCCTCGGACCGGCCGAACTTCTTCGTCTACACCCGCCGCGAGCCTGTCGGCGTCGTGGGGGCGATCCTGCCCTGGAACTCACCTCTCATGCTGATGGCCTGGAAGCTGGCCCCTGCCCTGGCCGCCGGCTGCACCTTCGTGGTCAAGCCCTCGGACCACACCCCCGCCTCCGCGCTGGAGTTCGGCAAACGGGTCGACGAGGCCGGCTTTCCGCCCGGGGTCTTCAACGTGCTCACCGGCACCGGTCCGCGGGTGGGGAAGGCGCTGGCCGCTCACCACGGCATCGACAAGATCGCCTTCACCGGCTCGACCGCGGTCGGGATCGAGGTGGGGCGCGCGGCACTCCCGAACCTGACCCGTCTGTCGCTGGAGCTCGGCGGCAAGTCGGCCCAGGTCGTCTTCCCCGACGCCGACCTCGACGCTGCCGCCAACGGCGTGATCGCCGGCGTCTTCGCGGCCACCGGACAGACCTGCCTGGCCGGTTCCCGCCTGCTGGTCCACGACTCGGTCCACGACGAGCTCGTCGCGCGGATCGTCGCGCGCGCCCGCACCATCGTGCTGGGCGACCCGACCGATCCCGCCACCGAGATGGGGCCGGTGGCCAACGCGACCCAGCTGGCCTCGGTGCTCGCCCTGCTGCGCCAAGCCTCCGAGGAGGGTGCGACCGCCGTCACCGGCGGAGGTCAGCCGGACGACCTCGGTGGGCTGTTCGTGGAACCCACGGTGCTCACCGGGGTGCGCCCCGACATGGCCATCGCACAGGAGGAGGTCTTCGGACCCGTCCTCGCCGTCTCCACCTTCAGCACCGAGAGCGAGGCACTCGCCCTGGCCAACGGCACCCGCTACGGCTTGGCGGCTGGTGTGTGGACCCGCGACCTGGCCCGCGCGCACCGGGTGGCCGCAGCCCTGGCCGCCGGCACCGTCTGGGTCAACGCCTATCGGGTCGTCAGCCCCGGGGTCCCCTTCGGGGGGTTCAAGCACAGCGGGTGGGGGCGGGAGAACGGCCGGGAGGCCGTCCTGGAGTACACCGAGACCAAGGCAGTCTGGGTCGAGCTCACCGGAGCCACCCGTGATCCCTTCACGATCGGCTGAGGGGCCGCCATGACCCTCCTCACGCACTCCACCAACCCGCACCGGCGCACCACCGGTCGACGCCCCCGCGTGGGCATCGTCGTGGGCACCGAGCAAGGGCGCTTCGGGGCGTGGGACATCCCGGTCGCCGTCGTGCCCACGAGCTACCTGGACGGCATCCGCCGGGCCGGCGGTCTGCCGGTGATGGTGCCGGCCGAGCCCGCGATGGCCGACGACCCCGGACTGCTCCTGGACCTCGTCGACGCCCTGGTGATGATCGGCGGCAGGGACATCGGCCCGCAGTCCTATGCGGCAGAGCCGCATCCCACCAACGACGAGGCCGACATCGAACGGGACCGCAGCGAGCTCGCCGTCGTCAGCGCCGCACTAGCCCGCGACCTGCCGGTGCTGGGGATCTGCCGCGGGATGCAGCTGATCAACCTGGCGTTGGGAGGCACCCTGGACCAGCACCTCCCGGACAGCCTGGGGCACGAGGAGCACACCGCCCACAACGGTGTCTTCTCCCGACACGAGGTCGACCTCACCCCCGGCAGCCTCCTGGCCAGCCTCTACGCCGACGATGCGTCACCGTGCATCCACTCCGCCCACCACCAGGGCATCGACCGTCTCGGCGACGGCCTCGTCGTCACCGCCCACTCACGCCCCGACCGGGTCGTCGAAGCCATCGAGTCCACCTCCCACACCTTCGCCGTCGGAGTGCTGTGGCACCCGGAGCAGGACCCCCACACCCCGCTGTTCCGGGCACTGCTGGGCGTTCATGCCGAACCACCCGTCGCACCCGCACACCCCTCTCCCTCCGGAAGGACCTGCTCATGAGAGTCACCGTCGACACTGCGGTCTGCGCCGACCACGGCCAGTGCATCTTCAGCGCCCCCGAGGTCTTCCAGTTCGACCCCGACGGGAAGCTGGTCTGGGAGACCACGCCCGAGGAGTCCCAGCGCGAGGCGGTCCTCGAGGCCGCCGACGTGTGCCCGGTGCAGGCGATCCTGGTGGACGGCTGAGCCATGAGAGGCCGGATCGTCGTCGTCGGGGGCTCGCTGGGAGGACTCCGCGCAGCTGAGCAGCTCCGTGGTGCAGGCTGGACCGGTGAGCTGCTGGTGCTGGGTGCCGAGACGCACCTGCCGTACCAGCGGCCGCCGCTGTCGAAGTCGGTGCTCACCGACCCCGACGTGGACGCGCTCAGCCCCGCAGCGGTCGCGGGGCGTCCCGCCGTGGCGCTTCGCCGCCGCGCCAGCACCGGCGACGTGACCTGGCGGACCGCGACGCCGGTGGTCTCAGCGGACCTGACCGGATGCGTGCTCACCACGGCCACCGGGCAGCGTATCGGCTACGACGCCCTGGTCGTGGCCACCGGCATCCGGCCCCGCCGGCTCGACGTCCCCGGCTTCCACCCCAGCAGGCACGTCGTGCGGACCGTCGAGGACGCCACCGGCCTGCGCCGCCGGCTGCGACCCGGCACGCGGGTCGTGATCGTCGGCGGCGGCTTCATCGGCTGCGAGGTCGCCGCCAGTGCCCGCACTCTCGGCTGTCGCGTCACGGTCGTGGACCCGCTGCCAGCCCCCATGCTGACCCAGCTCGGTCACACCCTGGCCGGGGCCCTGCAAGCTGCCCACGAGAGCCGGGGGGTGCGCTTCCTGCTGGAGCGCTCGGTCCTCGCGTTGACGGCCGAGCCGTCGCGGTGGCGTACGCCCGCCGGGGTGCTGCTCGACGACGGCGAGGTGGTCGAGGCCGACGTCCTGGTCGAGGCCGTGGGGTCCGTCCCGAACGTGGAGTGGCTGGCGGGCAACGGGCTCGACCTGACCAATGGGGTGCTGTGCGACAACGACCTGCGCGCCCTCGGAGCCGACCGGGTCGTCGCCGTCGGCGACGTCGCCCGCTTCCCCAACCCGCGGTTCGACCCCGTGCCGCGGCGTGTCGAGCACTGGTGCGTGCCCACCGACACCGCGCAACGGGCCGCCCGCACCCTCCTCCACACGCTGCACCCGGGCACCCCCGTGGCCCCAGGTGCCTTCGCACCCCTGCCGTCGTTCTGGAGCGACCAGTACCACCTGCGCCTGCAGGGCTTCGGCGCGCTGAGCGTCGCTGACCGCATCGAGGTCCTCCACGGTGCTGCCGCCCCGGGCTGGGACCGCGACGGACTGGTCGTGGGCCACTACCGGGGCGAGCGCCTGGTCGGCGCCGTCGTCGCGGGGGGACCCCCCGCGCTGCGGATGCGTCATCAGCAGCTGGTCCAGGAGGCCAACCCGGCCCCGCAGGCCGGCGAGGTCGCCGACGTCGCGGAGACCGCCTGATGCGTCTGGATCTGCCCGGGGCCGCGCTGCCGGCGGCCTGGTTCGTCTCCGCCGCGCATGCGCGGCAACGTCAGGTCGCAGGGACGATCCAGCGACGCCCCTACGCCGAGCACCATGCCCGCGCCTTCGGTATGACGGTCACGGCGTGCGGACGCCCTGCGGTCTACTGGGTCAACTTCTACGAGCTGGCCTACGCGCCGGGAGCGCCGGGAGCCTGTCCGGCCTGTGATGCCGTGGTGGCCGGCGCCGACCGAGTCTCCTAGTCACCTCGGCCGGCGCCGGAGCTCTGGGGACTCCAGCTCCCGCTCAGTCGGCGAGCGAGCTCCAGACGCGTGTGGGCTCGGAGATCAGCGAGCGGCCCAGCTTCTCGGCCCAGCGCGTCTCGCTGCCGAACTCGGCGCGCCAGGACCACAGCCGCCGGGTGAGGACCTGCAGGTGGTACTCGCGGGTGAAGCCGATGGCACCGTGAATCTGGTGGGCCAGGCCCGATCCGGTCGTGGCCGCCTCGCTCGCCACGACCTTGCTGGCCCACGCGTCCTCGGGGCGTCCGGTCACCACGGCGATCTCGGCGGCCATCCGCGCCTGGGCCGACTGCTCAGCGAGCAGGGCGAGCTGGTGGGCGACAGCCTGGAACTGCGCGAGGGGACGGCCGAACTGGTGCCGGGTCACCGCGTACTCCAGACTCAGCTCGAGACAGCGCTCGAGCGCCCCGGCGATCTGGAGCGCACGGGCGGTCGCACCCGAGGTCTCGAGCTCGCGGGCGCCGGTGCCGGGAACCGGCACCGCGGGGGCACGGTCGAGGCGCAGGTGGTCGCGCGGCTCGTCGGCCAGGTTGGCGCCCGACTGCACGGCGCCGTCCGGGAGCCGGACCAGTGCCAGGTCGGACCCGTCCAGGCCGACGACGGGCAAGAGGGCCTGGTTGGCCACGCGCGCCCAAGCGACCGAGCGGATGGACCCGGTGACGACCAGGCCGTCCTCGGAGGGTTGGGCCACCAGGCCGGGCGAGTCGTGGTCCCGCCGCGTCGCGACGGCAACGGGGGAGTCCGGCAGGCTCAGTCCCGCGCGGGCCAAGGCCGGTCCGGTGACCAGGAGTGTCTCGGCCAGCGGCACCGGGGCCGCGAGGTAGCCGGAGAGACGGACCAGCTCGGCGGCGTCCCACCGACTCCCGCCACTGCCGCCCATCGTCTCCGGGAGGCCGGCGCCGGTGAAGCCGGTCTCGGTCAGCGCCGCCCAGAGCTCACCGGACCACCCGCACGGCCCGGCCGCGGTGCGGCCGGCGTGCTCGCAGTGCGGCGCCGCGACGTCGAGCAGAGCGCGGCCCAGGTCCGGGTCGACCGCCGCGAACCCCTCCGGGGCGGGTACTGCGGGCGGAGTGTTCGGGGTGGTCGGGGCGGGTCGGGTCATCGGAGCAGCTCCTTGGCGGCGATTCCACGCAGGACCTCGGTGGTCCCGCCGCGGAGGGTGAGGGCAGGAAGGCCGAGGATGCTGGCGTGCAGCTCCACAGCCAGTGGGTCGGCGGGGTCGGCATCGGAGGGGAGGTCCGCCAGGCGTCGTACGGCCTCGGCGACCTCCTTCTCGAAGGTGGTGCCCAGGTCCTTGACCAGTGCGGCTTCGGCCGCCGGAGCGCCGCCCTCGTCGATGACGCGCGCGATCGAGAGGGAGAGGTGGTACAGGGTGCGGTAGCGGGCGGCGATCCGGCCGACCGCCTCGCCGCCGGCCGCAACGACGCCCGGGCCGCGGGTGCCGTCCTCGCGGTCACGGCCGTCCCCGCGGTTGCGGCGGGCGAGGGAGGCGACGAACAGCCGGAAGAGTCCGAACGTGGACAGCCAACGGTCGGGACCGGAGCGCTCGTAGGCGAGCTCGGAGGTGACCTGCCGCCATCCGTCGCCGACCTCGCCCAGGACGCGGTCGTCGGCCACGAAGACGCGCTCGAGGAACACCTCGTTGAAGTCGTGCTGTCCGGCCAGGTTGAGGATCGGCCGGATCGTCACGCCCGGGGCGCGGAGGTCGACGATCAGCTGGCTGAGCCCGACATGAGGTCGTTGTGCTCGAGGACTCGTGCGGACCAGGGTCAGCATGTAGTCGTTGCGGTGGGCGCCGGAGGTCCACACCTTAGTCCCGGTGACCTCCCAGCCCCCCTCGACGCGGCGGGCCGAGGTGCGGATCGAGGCCAGGTCGGAGCCGGAGTCGGGCTCGCTCATCCCGATGGAGAACTCGCACTCGGCCCGGGTGATGGCGGGTAGGAAGAACTGCTTCTGCTCCTCGGTCCCGAACTTGACCAGTGAGGGCGCGGTCTGACGGTCGGAGACCCAGTGGCCCCCGACGGGTGCGCCCGCGGAGAGCAGCTCGGCGGCGACGACGAACCGGTCGACGGCGGACGCACCGCGGCCGCCGTACTCGGGAGGCACCGACATGGCGACCCAGCCGCGAGCGGCGAGCCGCCGGCTGAACGCGCGGTCGGTGCCACTGGCCATGTCTGTGCGGCCGAGGACGGCGGACTCCGTGAGGAGGAAGGCGCGCACGTCGTCACGCAGGCGCAGCTCGGTGTCGGTCAGACGGGTGGGGGGAAAGCGCATCAGGCACCTGCTCGTCTTCCGGTGGTCCGGATCAGCAGATCCAGGGCGGTGGCCCGGTCCGGGTGGACCCGCAGCGGGTTGATCTCGAGCTCCTCCAGACTCTCGCCGAGGCGGTCGGCCAACGAGGCCACCGCGACGACGGCGTCGACCGCGGCGTCGACGGAGACCTGCCGGCGGCCGCGGTAGCCGTCGAGCAGGGGCCAGGACCGCAGACGACCCAGCAGCTCGCGGGCCGCTGTCCTGGTCAGGGGGGCCAACCCCGAGACGACGTCGGCGTAGAGCTCGACGGCGATGCCGCCGAAGCCGACCGTGACCACCGCCGGATAGCCGTCCGAGGCGCCGCGGACCCCGACCACGAGCTCGGGTCCGGGGTCGTCGACGCGCTGCACCAGCACACCCTCGGTGTGACACTCGGGGATGCGCGTTGCCGATGCGGCGACCTCGTCGTAGGCCGCGGCCAGCGCGTCGGCGCCGACGCCGACGCGGACGCCACCGACCTCGGTCTTGTGCAGGATCTGGGGCGACTGGATCTTCACCACGAAGGCGTCGCCGCCCAGCTCGGCGCCCGCCGCCTCGGCCTCGCTCCGGGAACGGGCCAAGCGCGAGGGGGGTCGGTCGATGCCCAGGGCGTCCAGGACCGGGGTCCCGGTCGCCTCGGTGATGACCCGGGCCTCGGAGGTGAGCCAGGGCAGGAGCCGGTCGACAGCGCTCGGGAGCTCGACGGCGTCCAGGCCCGGGGTGCGCGGGGTGCTGTGGGTGCTGGGGGTGCTGGGGGTGCTGGGGACCGTGACGGTGTGGAGCAGGCTCAGCGTGCGGACGGTGGAGGCGATCGACGAGCTGACCGCGGCGCCGCCGGCGCGCAGCGCGGCGCGCGCCGACCAGGTGTCGCTCACCCCGGCCAGCCAGACCACGCTGACCGGCTTGGTCGTGTCCGCAGCCATCGTGGCGAGGGCCTCGCCCAACCTGGCCGCCAGGTCGCCGGTGGCGCTGGTGACGAGCACGACCAGTGCGTCGACGCCGCCGTCGTCGGCTACGGCCCGGCACACGTCTCCCAGGGCGCTGCCCCCGTCGACGAAGAGCTGGGCGGTGACGTCGACGGGGTTCTCCCAGGATCCGTAGCCGGGGACGAGGTCGGCGAGCCTGGCCTGGGTCGCATCGGAGAGGGCGGCGAGCTCGAGGCGGGTGTCGGCCAGGTGGTCGGCGAACAGGCAGCCGGCTCCGCCCGAGCTGGTGATGACCGCCAGCCGGGGGCCGCTCAGGTGTCGGCCGGCGGCGAGGGCCTCGACCACGTCGGCGAGCTCCTCGACGTCGTGGACCTCCAGAACGCCGTCGCGACGGTTGACCAGCTCGAAGGCGGCGTCGTCGCGGACCAGGGCCCCGGTGTGGGAGGCGGCGGCCCGGCGTCCGGCCTCGGACCGCCCGCTGCGCAGCACGACCAGTCTCGTCCCGGTCTCGCAGGCCCGAGTGGTGAGTGCCTGCCACTGGCCACCGTCCGGGACCGTCTCGAGGTAGGCGGCGATCACGCGGATCTCGTCCTGCTCGACCAGGTGGCCCATGAGCTCGGCTGCGCTCAGGTCGACCTGGTTGCCCACGCTCGCCCAGGCGGCCAGGTCGACGCCGCGCTCGCGCAGCATGCCCATCAGCGCCCCGCCCATGGCCCCGCTCTGTCCGACGTAGGCGACACCGGAGCCCGACCGGAGCGGTGCGGTCAGCGACGGCGTGAACGCCGCCGCGAGCCGGCCGGGTCCGAAGTAGAGCCCCTGGCAGTTGGGGCCCAGGACGCGCATCCCGTACTCGGTGGCGATCTGGGCGACCTCGGCCTGCAGGGCCCGGCCGGCCTCGCCGGCCTCGGAGAACCCGGAGGCGTAGATGATCACCGCCCTGACCCCCGCCTTCCCCGCATCGACGAGGGCGGTGGGGACCACGGCGGCAGGGACGAAGAGCAACGCGAGGTCGACGTCGTCCTCGATGTCGACGACGGCGGCGTGGCAGGGCCGGCCATCCAGCTCGTCGTAGCGGGGGTTGACCAGGTGGACCGCCCCGGCGAAGCCGTGGCGCTCCAGGTTGTCCAGCACCGTGGCGGCGAAGCCGGCTCTGGGGCTGGCGCCCACCACCGCGATGGCACGGGGTCGCAGGAGCGCCTCGACTCCGGGGACCTGTGTAGCGGGCATGGGACCACCTCGTGGCTCGGGGAACTGTGCTTAAATACTCTAAGATCATATGTCTAAAGTTTGTCAAGCGAGAGGATGTCCGATGGCCGACCTGGAGTACGAGGTGCACGACCACGTCGCCACCATCCGCCTCAACCGGCCCGCTCAGCGCAACGCGTTCACGCTGCCGATGCTCCAGAGCTGGGTGAGGGCGCTGGAGTCGGCTCGAGGCGATGACGACGTGCGCGTGGTCGTGCTCACCGGTGCTCCCGGGGCGTTCTGCTCAGGGGCGGACCTGAGCGCGATCGGTGCCGACGCGTCGCCCCTGGCGACCAAGGCGGTGCTGACCGACCAGGTCCATCGGGTCGCCCTCGCGGTGGAGGACCTCGACAAGCCTCTCGTCGCGGCGGTCAACGGGGCAGCAGTGGGCGCAGGCATGGACATGGCCCTGATGTGCGACCTGCGGCTGGCTGCCGCCTCGGCCACGTTCTGCGAGGGGTACGTGAAGGTCGGGCTGGTCCCCGGCGACGGCGGCTGCTACTACCTGCCCCGTCTGGTCGGGATGGCCAAGGCGCTTGAGCTGCTGTGGACCGGGGACGTGGTCTCGGCCGAGGAGGCTCACCGGCTCGGACTGGTGACCCGGGTGCATCCCGACGAGACCTTCGCCGCCGAGGTGGAGACGTTCGCCCGCCGGTTGGCCGCTGGACCCCCGGTGCACCTGCGGATGATCAAGCGCGCCACCTACCAGTCGGCACGATGCGACCTCCGCACGGCCCTGGACCTGATCTCCTCGCACATGGCGGTGGCGCGGTCCACCGCGGACGCCCGAGAGGCTTTCGCGGCGTACGTCGAGCGGCGCCCGGGACGCTACGTCGGGGCCTGAACGGGCCCGCTCAGCTACGGCGGCGGCGCGCAGGCTTGGCCGGCTTGGCCGCCTTGGCGGGCTTGACGTTCGCCTTGACGAAACCTGAGATGGCCTCGGAGGTCGCCGCCATGTGGTTGGACATCAGGCGTCGAGCCTCGGCGGCGTCGCCGGCCTCGATCGCCTCCAGGATGAGCCGGTGCTGGTCGTTGGAGGTCTTCCAGGCCTGCGGACCGACCCGGAAGGCTCCGGTCAGGGGGGTGAGCTCGGCCTGCAGCTCCGTCTCGGCCCGGGTCAGCCGGTGCGACTTGGTGCACGACGCGATCGTGATGTGGAAGGCCGCGTCGAACTTCCGGAACTCCTCGAAGCTCCTCGCCGAGGCCATCCGCTCGATGAGGTCGGCGAGGTCGGCCAGGTCCGAGCCGGTGGCGCGGGTCGCCGCCAAAGCGGCACTCTCCCCTCCCACCGCGACGCGGAAGCAGGTCAGGTCGTCGAGGTACTCGTCGGTGATCGAGGAGACACGGGCAAGCGCTTCGCGCTCGACCACCCCGGGCGCGAGTTCCCTGATGTAGGTCCCTCCCGAGCGGCCGCGCCGAGTCTCCAGGTAGCCGGCCTCGCGCATGATGGCCAAGGCCTCGCGCAGCGTCATCGCCGAGATGCCGAGCTGCTCGGCGAGCTCGGCCTCCGAAGGCAACCGCCCGCCGACCTCGAAGATGCCCAAGCCGATCGCCTCACCCAGGCGCTTCACGGTCTGGGCGACCAGGCCCTCGCCGGCCAAGGGGGACAGCAGCAGCCCCCGGATCAGCTCCGAGGCGGGGGGAGCCGCGGGCTCCTCGGTGCTCGTCTGTGTCGTATCCATTATCTTCCGATCATATAGGTCTGGGCCAGTCAACGTCGAGAACAGGAACGGCTTGACGCTTTAACATCTAAAGTTAGAGTATAGAGTTATGAACTCAGACGTCGCCACTGCTCCCTACCTCCGCCTCACCGAGCCCACGTTCTCCGCGATGGGCGAGCAGCTCCGCGCTGCTCGTGCCCAGAGCTGGTACGCCCGCACCGACTTCGGGGTGGCTGTGCTCAGACACGCCGAGGCTGGCGCGTTGCTCAAGGACCGCCGACTTCGCCAGGGCAGCTGGTCATGGCCGGCCCAGAACGGCATCACCGAGGGTGTCCTGGCGGACTGGTGGAGCAACACGCTGGTCGGCGTCGAGGGCGACGACCACGCCCGTCTGAGGAGGATGCTCAACCCTGCCTTCTCCAAGTCCGCGATCGCTCCCCTGGAGACGAGCTTCCGCGAGCTGGCCCACGACGTCATCGACCAGTTCGCCGCGCGGGGGAGCTGTGAGTTCATGAGCGACTTCGCCGAGCCCTTCTCGTCCCGCGCGCTGGCCCGGCTGCTGGGTCTGGCCGAGACGGAGTGGCGAGAGCTCAGCGACCTGGCTTCCGATCTCGGCCTGGCCTTCGGGCCCGCGATCGTCGCCGAGCGCCCTCGGATCGAGGCTGCCATTCTCGACCTCTACGCGCGTGCTGAGGCGGTCGTCGCGCAACGCCGTCGCAAGCCCCAGGACGACTTCGTCACGGGGCTGCTCCGGAACTCCGGGGGAGAAGGTGGGCTCACCGACCGTGAGGCCCGTGACCTGATCACCTCGCTGATCTTCGGTGGCATGGACACCACGCGCAGCCAGCTCGGCCTGGCCATGCAGCTCTTCGTGGAGCATCCCGACCAGTGGGACCTGCTCGGGGTGCGCCCTGATCTCGGCCCGCACGCGGTCGAGGAGGTGATCCGCTTCAACCCCTCGATCCACTGGACCACGCGGTTGGCCGTGGAGGACCTGGTCGTCCACGACCTGGTGATCCCCGAGGGCACCGTAGTGCACCTGCTCACCTACGCCACGAGCACCGACCCGCTGGCCATCGGAGACGAGCCCTTCGACATCAGCGGTGCTCGGCCCCCGCACTACGGGTTCGGCGGTGGTCGGCACCACTGCCTGGGTCACTTCGTGGCTCGGCTCGACATGCGCGAGGCCCTGGTCGCGCTCGCGCAGCGGCTTCCGGGCGTCGCCCTGGCGGGAGTGCCGAGCTCCCGGCCCCCCACAGGCAACACCGGCCCCCTCGTCCTGCCGCTCGCCTTCCAGATCGCATAAACCTTTGACATCAGATGTCTTGTGTTTGATGTTTCACCGTCCTACGCTCCACCGCAAGGGAAGCGACCGGGTCTGCGACCGGGATCGCTCGAGAAAGGAAGCTCGTCATGACCACAGCTGAACGGCCCACAGCCGGTGCCCACGCCTCTGAGGCCCACCTCGAGTCAGGACAGCTGGGCCGAGGGGCCCTGGTGTCGCTCTCGTTGGCCTCCTTCTTCCCCGCGGTGGGGATCGCGCTGGCGCCACTCCTGGTGCTCAGCACCGCCGGCCCCACGGCGTGGCAGTCCTCGCTGCTCGCCACGCTGGCGCTGGTCTTCGTCGGGCGCTCGGTGATCGCCTTCGCCCGGCGGTACGTCGCGACCGGGTCGCTCTACTCCTACATCGGAGAGGTGTTCGGCCCCTGGGCCCGCTACCTCACCGGCGCCGCCCTGCTGGCGGGCTTCGCTACCGCCATCGGGGCACTCGCGGGCGTCTTCGGGATCTTCACCGGCAGCTTCCTGCTGTCGCGGGGGATGGCGAACGCGCTCCAACCGGGCCCCCAGCTCGTCATCTTCGTCGTCGCCATCGGCATCTCGGCTGCCGTCGCCTTCCGTGGGCTCGACACCTCGGTCCTGGTGGCGGTCACGCTGGCGGTCCTGTCGGTCCCCCTCGTGCTCGTCATCACCGTCGCCAGCGTCGTCCACACCGGGTTCGACCTCTCGACCCAGCTCGACTTCGGCAGCTTCAGCATCAGCGGGACCCTGGAGGGCATCGCCCTCGGGGCAGCCTTCCTGGTCGGCTTCGAGAGCTGCGCCGCACTGGCCGCCGAGACCCGGGACCCCAAGCGCAACGTCCCGCTCGCGGTGATGGCCGTCCCGGTCGTCCTGGGCGGCTTGTTCCCCCTGGTCACCCTGATGCAGGTGCCGGGACTTCTCGGCGCCTCCGACAACCTCGCCGCCGGGATGTCGGCACCCGCCGCCCTGGCCCTCGAGTCGGGGCTGGGCTCGACGGTTGCCAGCGCGAGCGACGTGGTCCTGGCCGCCGCCACGTTCGCAGCCCTGATCGGCTTCGTGAACTACGGGTCACGCTTCGTCCTCACCCTCGGGGAGGGCGGCTTGATGCCGACCTGGACGACCAAGGTCCACCCCCGCTTCCACAGCCCGTACGCCGCCATCGCGCTCATGTCCGTGACCGGGTTCGCGATCATCGCAGCGCTGCTCCTCCTCACCGGCGACGTCGTCTCGGCGTACTACACCGTGGCGCCGCTGATCGTGTACGTCTGGGTCGTTCCGTACGTGCTGATCTGCCTAGGGGCGATCGTGCTCACGGTCCGTGGCCGCGAACGTCGCCCCGGCCTGGTGATCACCTCGGTGCTGGGGGCCGTCGCGATGGCCTGGACCTACGCCAACGGCCTGATCAACCCGCCCGCTCCGCCCGCGGACACGATGTCGTGGGTGGTGCTGGTCGTGCTCGCCGCGGTCTTCCTCTTCATCGTCCTCACCAGGCGCCTGAACAGGCGCTCGGAGGTCGAGCCGCTGCCGCTCGTTGCAGCCGAAGTCCCCGACTGACCCGCTGCCGCGCATCCCCGTCCATGTCGACCTCGTGAGGAGTGCCGCCATGCCCGTGACCCCACTTCGGTGCGACGGTCCACCGTCGGCTCAAACCGGCGCCGCCCGCTGGTATCTGACGGCTCCGCACGCCTACCAGCGCGCGTGGGGTGACAGTCCCGAGCCCTACGGTCTACCTCACGTGCGGGGTCCAGGAGACCGCCGCACCCTCTGCGGGCGACCTGCCGCGAACTGGCCGCTCTTCTGGCACCGCCCGCTGGGACCCGAGTTCCTCGCCGTGTGCGAACGCTGCCTGCGCATCGCGCACGAGCACAACGCCACCCGCGAGGCTGACAGACATCCAACCGCTCCGGCGAGTACCGGACACACCCACCGAAGGAGTCCAGCTCCGTGAGCGACCAGTTCCCCCTCTACGGCCTGTCCGAGGAGCACCGGGCGGTCCGCGAGGCCGTACGCACCCTCTGCGATGCGAAGGTGGCGCCGTTCGCGGCCGACGTCGACGACCAGGCGCGGTACCCGGTTGAGGCGGCGGAGGCGCTGCTGGCGGCGGACTTCCACGCACCTCATGTCCCGGAGGAGTACGGCGGCGCGGGGGCGGACGCGTTGGCGACGTGCATCGTGATCGAGGAGGTCGCCCGTGCGTGCATGTCGAGCTCGCTCGTGCCCGCGGGCAACAAGCTCGGATCCATGCCGCTCCTGCTGGCAGGCTCGGATGACCTCAACCGGCACTACCTGCCGCAGCTCGCCGCCGGCCGAGGCTTCTGCTACGCCCTGTCGGAGCCCGAGGCTGGCTCGGATGCGGCCTCGATGAGCACCCGAGCGGTGCGCGATGGGGACGACTGGGTGCTGAACGGGGTGAAGCGGTGGATCTCCAACGCCGGCATCGGGGACTTCTACACCGTCCTCGCCGTCACCGATCCCGACCTGCCCACACGCCACCGATCGAAGGGGATCACCGCGTTCGTGGTGGAGAAGTCCGATGCGGGGGTCTCGTTCGGGGCGCCGGAGCGGAAGCTGGGGATCAAGGGGTCCCCGACTCGGGAGGTGTACTTCGACGGTGTGCGGATCCCGGGTGACCGGATCATCGGGGCGGAGGGTGAGGGGTTCGAGATCGCGATGCGGACGCTGGACCACACGAGGGTCACGATCGCGGCGCAGGCGGTCGGGGTGGCGCAGGGGGCGTTGGACTATGCGTTGGCCTATGCCCAGGAGCGGACCCAGTTCGGCAAGGCGATCGCGGAGTTCCAGGGGTTGCAGTTCCTGCTGGCCGACATGGGCATGAAGGTCGAGGCGGCCCGGCAGCTGACCTATGCCGCGGCGGGACGCAGCGATCGGGGGGATGCGGATCTGACGTTCTTCGGCGCGGCGGCCAAGTGCTTCGCCTCCGATGTGGCGATGCAGGTCACCGTGGATGCGGTGCAGGTGCTGGGTGGGTACGGCTACACCAAGGACTACCCGGTCGAGCGGATGATGCGTGATGCGAAGATCACCCAGATCTATGAGGGCACCAACCAGGTCCAGCGCATCGTGATGGCCCGCCAGCTCCTCGCCGGCATCCAGTCCCAGCTCTGAGTCACCGAAGCGAGGAGTGAGAGGTCGTCTGGTCGCACCGAACGGCCCTGGCACACGATCGCAGCATGGAGCGGACGGGCGCAGAGGCCGCCGGAGTCGTCAAGGCAATCACTACAGGGTGTGACCAATCTGCGGTGCGTTGGTCCCGCGTCAGTTGGTCGAGCGTGTCATTACCCAGAGGTAGCGCAGACCTGAGGGGTTGAAGTCACTAGCGTCCGGTCCAGGTCCGGGCCGCACGTTCCAGGGGGCACACAACGGGTGGTTCGGGCCCACCATCGTCGCCGCGGTTCTCCCACGACCGCAGCGTCAACCGGAGTCGACCGCCTGCCCCGCCCCCGAGAAGCAGGCCAGGGTCAGGCTCCGGGCGCCGCGAGGCCCTGGTCGCCTGCAGACCAGGGCCTCGTAGGTGCACATGATCGCGTGGGACCAGGTCACGTCGAGGAGGAATCGGTGAGGCTCTCGCTTCGCGCCTGTCGCGATGTCGCAGCCGACGGAATGGCGGAGACCGCCGGGCTTGCGCACCACGTCCTCGGTCGCCTCGTCCAAGTGACCCGTGCCATCGTCGACGATCGTGGTGATCAACGATTCGACGAGTACTGGCAGAGCTGAGCGACCCGCTCCGCGCGGACACATCGGCCTCGGCTGGGTCTGGTCCGCCTGGGCGCCTGGGTGGCAAATGTGATGGCGTGCCCTGCTCCGTCGACGAGATCCTCGAACGCGCTGACGAGCTTGCTGCACGCTTCGAGACCGACGAGCCTGATCCGCCTGCGGACCTCGAACGGAGTGCGGACGAGGCTGGCGCGAGGACGGATGAACCCGTCCGGATGCCGTCGGCCAGCACCATGTTGGACCGGGTGTCCGGAAGCAAATAGGAAGCCAGTCGCGCCCGGGTCGGTGTTCTTGCAGGTCACCGCGATGGAGTTGGCCTGCTGGTACCCGCCATAGCGGGAATCCAACATTCCGTTGGCTGTTGGCAAGCAGGCCATTGACCTGCGGAAACGTGCTTGCCGCGGAAGTCAAGGGTCTCCGTGTGAGTAGTACGGGAGCAAGTCGCGGCTCTCTTGGCGGGCCTCGATGGCGACGGCGGCGCTGACCAGCGGGTTCGTAGGGGTGGGGGTATGCAATCGCGACGGACATCGGGACCGTCGCGATGTCCGATTCGGGTCGATCGTCGCTGGTTCGGCGCGGTCGGCACCCGATCAAGATCATGACTCTCACGCCACAACATCCTCGGCTGCTGGCGCACGCCGTGGACGGACCAGGTGGCCGCCGCCATGTCGCCGTCACGAGCTGGACGCGCCTGACTGCACCGTGCCTGGGGCCTTGGCGCCCCTGCAAGTCGAGGCTCCCTCGTTGGAGCGGCTCGGCTGAGGTGTCTCCCCATGCTCCGGCGTCGCGCCTCGTGCGGAGAGACATCTAGGCAGGTCTTGACGTTCCTCGGTTGATATCGTTTGCTTGAAACACATGATTGATTGATCCGTGATCGATGCCGAGGAGGCGGACGGTGGACGACGAGATCAGCCAAGTGGCTCCCGAGCTCGCGCGAGCAGTGCGCGGCGTCCTGCTGGCCATCGCCCGCCGCGAGGAGGAGCTCGCCATCCGTGAGGCGGCCGCGGTGCCGTACTGGACGCCGTGCCCGGCCTCGGTCCATGCGCACCGCGCTGCGGCCGAGGCCTTGCGCTCCGACGCCGACCACTTCGCCCGCGCCAGCTGACATGGCCTACGTCTACGACCCCGAGGTAGAGGCAGCCCTGGCGTACGCCCCGAGGCTGGACGTCAGCGACGTCGCGGCTGCACGCCGGCTGATCGCCGGGCTCGGCGCCGGCGTACCGCCCTGGCAGCCGGAGGCCGGACTTGTCTACGAGGTCCACGCGGCACCCGGGGCGCCGGGCGAGCCGGAGGTCGACCTTCATCTCGTGCGTCCGACGGGTGACGGGACGTTGCGGGGAGCGCTGCTCTGGTTCCACGGGGGCGGGTTCGTTCTCGGGGACGCTCGGGAGTCCTTGCCCTTCCTCGCGGCCGTCGCCAGGGAGTCGGGCGTGGTGGCGGTCTCGGTCCAGTACCGCCTCGCGCCGGAGCACCCCTTCCCGGCCGGCTTCGAGGACGGGCACGCCGCCTGGCGCTGGCTCAGGGACCATGCCGAGTCGATGGGCTTCGAGCCGGATCGGATCGCGATCGGTGGCCAGAGCGCGGGCGGCGCCCTGGCGGCGGGCCTCGCGCTGAGGATCCGTGACCAGGGTGGCAGCCTGCTCTACCAGGCCCTCGACACTCCCGTGCTCGACGACCGGGCGGAGACGCCGTCGGCGACCGACTACGTCGACACGCCGGTCTGGAACCGTCCCAACGTGCAGGCGAGCTGGCGTTCCTATCTCGGTGCAGCCGAGACGGATACACCGGCGTACGCCGCACCCGCCCGATCCGAGGACCTGTCGGGGTTGCCGCCCACCTACATCACGGTCAGCCAGAACGATCCACTGCGTGACGAGGGCATCGAGTACGCCCGGCGGCTCGCCCACGCGAACGTGCCGGTCGACCTCCACCTGTACGGCGGGACCTTCCACGGCTCCGTCGCGCTCGCACCCGACGCGGAGGTGTCACGCCGTCACGACACCGACCTGCGCCACGCCCTCAGTCGCGCCTTCACCCGCGCCGCTGCCGACACCACGACCCAGGGAGCATGACCATGCCGGAGAGCACCACAGCGACAAACGTCGATGTCGTCGTCGTGGGAGCCGGCTTCGCCGGCCTCTACACGACCTACTCGCTGCGCCAGGAGGGCTTCACCTTCGCGGCGTTCGAAGCGGGGGAGAGCGTGGGCGGCACCTGGTTCTGGAACAGGTACCCCGGCGCGCGCTGCGATGTCGAGAGCCTCGCCTACCAGTATTCCTTCAGCCAGGAGCTCGTCGACGAATGGACCTGGAGCGAGCGCTACGCCACCCAGCCGGAGATCCTCGAGTACGCCGAGTGGGTGGCCGACCGGCTCGACCTGCGACGTCAGATCACCTTCAACACTCGGGTGGTCCGAGCGGTCTTCGACGAGGACGATCTCCGCTGGACGGTGGAGACCGACACCGGGACCGTGGTGCGAGCCCGGTTCGTCGTGGCCGCATCGGGTTCGATCTCCGCTGCCTCGTTGCCGCCCTTCGAGGGTGCGGGGGAATTCCGCGGCGAGGTCTACCACCCCGGCCAGTGGCCGGTGGAAGGGGTCGACTTCACGGGCAAGCGCGTCGCCGTCATCGGCGTCGGGTCCTCGGGGGCGCAGCTGATCCCCGAGGTCGCCCAGCATGCGGAGCGGCTGATCGTGCTGCAGCGCACGCCGGCGTACACGCTGCCGGCGCGCAACCGGCCCCTCTACGACGACGAGGTGTTGTCGCACCGTCGCAACCACCCCGAGCTGTCGGAGCGGGCGCGCAACAGCTTCGCCGGCATCAACCTGCCCATCCCGGGCGACGCGATCCTGCAGACCCCGGAGCCCAAGCGCTCGATCATGCTGGAGAAGAACTGGAAGCTGGGCGGCAACCTCTTCCTGACCGCCTTCGTCGACGTCGGCTCCGACCTGGAGGCGAACGAGGTCATGGCGCAGTTCGTCCGGGAGAAGATCAAGGACATCGTCCTCGACCCCGAGGTGGCCCGGAAGCTCACGCCGGTCGACTATCCGATCGGCGGGAAGCGGATCGTCACGGACACGAACTTCTGGGCCACGTTCAACAGGCCCAACGTCACGCTCGTGAGCCTGGTGGAGGACCCCTTGGTGCGGATCACCGAGAGCGGGATCGAGACCGCGAGCGAGACCTTCGAGGTGGATGCGATCGTCTACGCGACCGGCTACGACAACCTGACCGGCGCCCTCACCCGGGTGGACTACCGGGGGCGCGATGCGACCAGCCTCAAGGACTCTTGGTCGGCCGGTGCGCACACCTACCTCGGTCTCGCCACCACGGGCTTCCCGAACCTCTTCACGATCACCGGTCCCCAGAGCCCCTCGGTGCTGTCCAACATGTTCGCCGCGATCGAGCAGCACGTGGAGTGGATCACCGACTGCCTGGTGTATCTGCGCGACCACGGCATCGACGCCATCGAGGCGACCCTGGAGTCCGAGGACTGGTGGGCCGAGCAGGTCGACGAGGCCGTGGCCGACACCCTCTACCTGCACGCCAAGTCCTGGTACCGAGGGTCGAACATCGACGGCAAGGCACCGACGTTCCTCGTCTACACGGCAGGGCTGGGCTCCTACCGCACCATCTGCGACGACATCGCCAAGGACGACTACCGCGGCTTCACCCTGAGCCGCGCGGGTGCGCGGGATCAGCACGGGGCCCCGGCCTGATGGCAGGGCGACTCTCGGGGAAGGTCGCCCTGGTGACCGGAGCCGCCAGCGGCATGGGTGCCGAGGCGGCCCGCGCCTTCGTCGCCGAGGGTGCCCGGGTCGCGGTGGCGGACGTGGACGATGTCGGGGGAGGGGCGTTGGCGGGCGAGCTGGGCGAGTCGGGCATCTTCGTCCACCTCGACGTCACCGACGCGGCCCAATGGGAGGCGGCCGTCCAGTCGGCCGTGGGCACCTTCGGCAGGCTGGACGTGCTGGTGAACAACGCCGGCATCTTCACGACCGGGGCCGTGGCCGACTACTCGTTGGAGACCTGGCAGCGGACCCTCGCGGTCAACCTGACGGGCGCCTTCCTCGGACTGAAAGCATCCCTGGCGTGGCTGGCCGCCTCTGCCCCCGCCTCGGTCATCAACGTCTCCTCCACCGCAGGTATCGAGGGCTACCCGGGCTGCGCCGGCTACAGCGCCTCGAAGTGGGGTCTGCGAGGCCTGACCCGCTCCGCCGCGCTCGAGCTGGCCGACCAAAGGGTCAGGGTGAACTCGATCCACCCCGGCGCCATTGCGACCCCACTCCTGGAGAAGGTGCGGCCGCTCTCGGGCGGAGCGGCCGAGGGGTCGACCCTCGTCCGGCCGGGCCGGCCGCAGGAGGTCAGTGGACTGATGGTCTACCTCGCCAGCGACGAGTCCAGCTTCTGCACCGGGAGCGAGTTCGTCGTCGACGGGGGCATCACGGCGGGGTCGGTCCGCTGATGTTTTGATCGAATGATTGCATCGTATAGATGTTTCAAAGTAGCGTGCTGAGCCCACCACGAGAGGACGTACGACGTGACAGCCCAGGACACCACTGCCATTGCCGAGGACTCGATCTCCGGGGGAGACGCGGTCGCTCCACCCACCCTGGAGGGGGTACTGGACGGTCTCGCGGCGACCGTGCTGCGCGGCAGCTCGTTGGCGAAGGCCGGCGTCTCGCTCGGTGCGGAGTCGCTCAGGATCGCCGTGGGGCGCTCCGAGGTGACTCCGGAGCGCGGTGACTGGCGCTTCAAGGACCCGGCGTGGTCGGAGAACCCGGTGTACCGACGCCTGGCCCAGCTCTATCTGGCCTCGTGTGCGGCGGTCGAGTCGGTCCTCCAGGACCTGGAGGAGCATGTCGAGCCCGACCGCGTCGAGCGCGCTCGGTTCGCCCTGAACGTCCTGACCTCGGCGGCCGCACCGACCAACACGCTGCTCGGGAATCCCGAGGCGCTGAAGCGGACCTTCGATGCAGGCGGGGCGAACCTCGTCCGCGGCCTTTCGCACTTCGTCGACGACCTGCGGCACAACGGCGGCATGCCCTCGATGGCCAAGCCCGGTGCGCTGAAGGTGGGCGAGGACCTGGCGGTGACGCCGGGTCAGGTGATCGACAAGGACGACTTCGCCGAGGTCCTGCACTACGCGCCGACCACCGAGACGGTCTATGAGCGACCGGTCCTCGTCGTTCCGCCCCCGATCGGGCGCTACTACTTCCTGGACCTGCGGCCGGGACGCTCGTTCGTGGAGTACGCCGTGTCCCAGGGTCTCCAGGCGTTCCTCGTCTCCTGGCGCAACCCGTCCTCGGAGCAGTCGCACTGGGACATCGACACCTACGCCCAGCGAATCCTCGAGGCGGTCGAGGCCGTCCGGGAGACCACCGGAGCCCACGACGTCAATGTCATCGGCTTCTGCGCGGGCGGCATCCTCAACACCGCGGTCCTGAACAAGCTCGCTGCCAGCGGCGACGACCGTATCCACTCCGCGTCGTACGCGGTGACCCTTCTGGACTTCGGCCAGTCGGCTCCCATCGGGGCCTTCCAGTCCGCACGCCTCCTGGACTTCGCGCGCTGGAAGGCGGGCAAGGCGGGAATCACCAGTGCGCGGGCCATGGGCAGCGCGTTCACCTGGATGCGACCCAACGACCTGGTCTGGAACTACTGGGTCAACAACTATCTGCTGGGTCAAGAGCCACCCGTCTTCGACATCCTGTCGTGGAACGCCGACGGCACGAACCTGCCGGGTCGCCTCCACCAGCAGTTCCTCGAGATCTTCAAGGACAACCCGCTTCCCACGCCCGGAGCCATCACCTGTCTGGGGCAGCCTGTCGACCTGGGCACGATCAAGGTCCCCACCTTCGTCGCCGGCGCCGTCAACGACCACCTCACCCCCTGGAAGTCGACCTACCGCACGAGCCAGCTCCTGGCCGGCGACTCCACGTTCGTCCTGTCGAACGCCGGGCACATCGCGGCGCTGGTGAACCCGCCCGGGAACCCCAAGGCGTCGTACTACACCGGTCCCCTGGACAAGTCGCAGTCGCCGGAGCAGTGGCTGGACGGGGCGACCAAGCAGACCGGCTCCTGGTGGGAAGCGTGGGCGGTCTGGGTCTCGGACCGCTCTGGCAACCTGTTCACGCCCCCGGCGGCACTCGGCTGCGAGCGGTTCCCCGCTCAGGCTGCCGCGCCGGGCAGCTACGTCCGGCAGCCCAACTAGGCCCGGTGCGCCGGTGCCGCCGGCTACGGCGGGCGACCCCCGGGCGACCCCCGGGTGCCCCACGCGTGGTGGCCAGGAGCGCGCCCTCGCCTAGACAATCAATCAACTGATCTGTACAACTGATCCACACCCTTCTAGGGTAGTCGAGTCAGACTCGAGGAAAGGTCCCCCGATGAACCGTCAGTCACGAGGCGTCCCAGCCTTCGTCAGCCCTGAGCCGCTCCCGGGCGACCCTGCCCGCGACATCGAGGACGTCGAGGCCGCGAACGCCACCTCGACGCCCTTCACCGGGCAGGCAGCACGAGCGGCCGAGCGCTCGATGGGCTTCTGGTGGCTGGTCCTGTTCATCCTCGTGCTCCACACCGAAGCGGTCGCCTTCTCGTTCAACCTCGTGTCACCGACCCTGGTGCCGATCGCCACCGAGTTCCGGACGACCCAGCTCGGGTGGCTCTTCACCTCCCTGACCCTGGTCGGAGCAGTGGCGACCCCTCTGCTGACCCGTCTGGGTGACATCGCAGGCAAGAAGCTGATGATTCTGGTGGTCACCGCGGTGGCCACCGCCGGCGCGGCGCTGGTCGCCGTCGCCACCACCTACCCCCTGCTTCTCCTGGGGCGTGCCCTCGAGGGCGTTCTCCTCGCGCTGATCCCGCTCACCTACTCGCTGATGCGCGACATCTTCCCCCAGCGCATCCTGGCGTTCGCGGTCACGATCGCCGCCAGCGGTGTCGGCATCGTGACGATCGCGGGTCCGTTCCTGGCCGGCTACCTGGTGGACAACCACGGCTGGCGCTCGGTGTTCTGGTTCCTGGCGATCCTGCAGGCGGCGGGCTTCGCTGCGATCCTGCTCATCGTCCCCACCTCGACCTTCCGGGCCAAGGCTCGGCTGGACATCGGGGGCGGACTCCTCATCGGCGCCGGGCTCGCGCTGGCTCTCCTCGGCATCAGTGAAGGCAACACGTGGGGCTGGACCTCGACGCGCACGTTGGGCTGCTTCGTGCTGGCGCTGCTCCTGATGGCGCTCTGGGTCTACGTCGAAGGCCGCGTCGCCGAACCGCTGATCTCCCTCGACGTGCTCCGCAAGCGCTCGGTCGCCACCGTTCTCGGCGTGGGCTTCCTGGCCCAGGCTGCGCTCGGGATCGGCGCGACGATCCTGCCCATCCTCGTCATGACCCCTCGTGCCCTGGGGAAGGACTACGGATTCGGAGTGGACGCCACCGGACTCGCCACCTTCACCGCGACGGCCGGGCTCGGCACCGTGTTGATGGGCTTCCTCCTGGGAGCGGTCATCAAGCGCACCGGACCGAAGCTCCCCGTGGTCGCCGGACTCATCCTGATGGTGGTCGGGTCGCTCTTCCTGGCGCTCCTGCACGGCCACCGGTGGCAGGTCATCCTGGGCTTCGCGTTGCTCGGCATCACCCAGGCCCTGGTGATCTCCTCGATCCCGTCCATGGTGATCGCGGCCGTGCCGCGAGACGTCCAGGGAATCAGCGCAGGGATGAGTGGCACCACCCAGTCGCTCGGCGGCGCGGTGGGCCCGACGATCGGCTTCGCGATCCTGGCCGCCCACGTCGCCTCTGTCCAGGCGGGACAGCCCATCTACGGCGACACGGGACTGACCCACGCCTACCTCCTCGCGGCGCTTCTCGGCGTGGCGGCGATCGTCGTGGCCCTGGCCGTGCCCAAGCTCTCCCTCGACAACCTGGACCAATGAGCGGGGCGGCGAGCGCCCCCGCACCGGAACCTGACGGCCGCAGGCTGCTGCGGTTGGAGGTCCGCAACGCGGAGACGCCGATCGAGCGGAAGCCGGAGTGGATCAAGACCCGGGCCCGGATGGGTCCGGAGTACCAGCACCTGCAGGGCCTGGTGAAGTCCGAGGGGCTGCACACGGTGTGCCAGGAGGCCGGGTGCCCCAACATCTACGAGTGCTGGGAGGACCGCGAGGCCACCTTCCTGATCGGCGGGGACCAGTGCACCAGGCGCTGTGACTTCTGCCAGATCGACACCGGCAGGCCCGCCGCCCTGGACCGTGACGAGCCGCGCCGGGTCGCGGAGTCGGTGGCCACGATGGGGTTGCGGTACGCCACCATCACCGGGGTCGCCCGCGACGACCTGCCCGACGGTGGGGCGTGGCTCTACGCCGAGACCGTCCGCCAGATCCACGCCCTGAACTCTGACAATGAATGGGGCGGGACGGGGGTGGAGAACCTGGTTCCGGACTTCAACGGGGTCCCTGACCTGCTCGCGGAGGTCTTCGCCTCCCGTCCTGAGGTGCTGGCCCACAACGTGGAGACGGTGCCGCGGATCTTCAAGCGGATCCGGCCGGCGTTCCGCTACGACCGGTCCCTGGGGGTGCTGACCGCGGCGCGGGAGGCGGGGCTGGTCACCAAGTCGAACCTGATCCTGGGGATGGGCGAGACCCGCGAGGAGATCTCCCAGGCCCTGGCCGACCTGCACGCCGCTGGCACCGAGCTGGTCACCATCACCCAGTACCTGCGCCCCTCGGCGCGCCACCACCCCGTCGAGCGGTGGGTGCGGCCCGAGGAGTTCGTCGAGCTGGCCGAGGAGGCCGAGGAGATCGGCTTCGCCGGCGTCCTGTCCGGACCCCTGGTCCGCTCCTCCTACCGCGCCGGCCGCCTCTACCACCAGGCCATGTCCGCCCGGGCGAACCTCGCTCGGTCCTGATCCACACGCAAGGGGACCACCATGAACGCAGCAGAGCCGGATTTCGACCTCGTCGTCCTCGGGGGCGGCAGCGGAGGCTACGCCGCCGCGCTCCGCGGCGCCCAGCTCGGCCTGTCCGTCGCGCTGGTCGAGAAGGGGAAGCTCGGTGGAACGTGCCTGCACGTCGGGTGCATCCCCACCAAGGCCCTGCTGCACGCCGCCGAGGTCGCTGACACCGTCCGCGAGGCGGACCAGTTCGGCGTGACCGCAGAGCTCGTGGGCGTGGACGCTGAGGCGATCTCCAGCTACCGCAACGCAGTGGTGGCCCGCCTGTTCAAGGGCCTCACCGGCCTGGTCAAGGGACGGGGAGTCGAGCTCGTCGAGGGCTACGGACGCCTCACCGGCGCGCATCAGGTGGAGGTCGACGGCAGGGTCCTCACGGGCCGTGCGGTGGTGCTGGCCACCGGGTCGCGGCCACGCGCCATCCCCGGGTTCGAGCCGGACGGGATTCGCATCCTCACCTCCGACGACGCACTGGCCCTGGATCGGATCCCCGCCTCCGCGATCGTGCTCGGTGGGGGAGTGATCGGGTGCGAGTTCGCCAGTGCCTGGAAGTCCCTGGGGAGCGAGGTGACGGTCGTGGAGGCTCTCGACCGTCTCGTGCCGGGCGCGGACGCCGCGGTGTCGGCCCAGCTCCACAGGGCGTTCCGGCGTCGCAAGATCGCCTCCGTGCTCCACGTGACGGCGACGAAGGTCGTGGCCTCGTCGACCGGTGTCAGCCTGACGGTCCAGGACGAGGCCGGCGTGGCGAAGGTCCTCGAGGCGGAGGTGCTCCTGGTGGCCGTCGGTCGGGGGCCGGTCACCGACGGTGTCGGGCTGGAGGAGGGCGGTGTCGTGCTGGACCGTGGCTTCGTGGTCACCGACGATCGGCTCCGGACGAACGTGCCAGGTGTCTACGCGGTCGGCGACATCGTGCCGGGTCTGCAGCTCGCCCACCGGGGCTTCCAGCAGGGCATCTTCGTCGCCGAGGAGATCGCCGGACTCGCACCGGCAGCGATCGACGAGACGGCCATCCCCCGGGTGACCTACAGCCGCCCCGAGGTCGCCTCGGTGGGGCTGACCGAGGCGCAGGCGCGCGAGCGATGGGACGACAAGGTCTCCACCGTGGTCCATGACCTCGGTGGCAACGGCAAGAGCCAGATCCTGAGGACCCAAGGCTTCGTGAAGCTCGTCGCCGACGGCGACGGCCGTGTGGTCGGGGTGCACATCATCGGCGAGCGCGCCGGTGAGCTCATCGGTGAGGCCCAGGTGGTGTATGCGGCAGGGCTGACCGGTGAGGAGCTGGCGCCCCTCGTCCACGCGCACCCGACGCAGAACGAGGCGCTCGGGGAGGCCTACCTCGCGCTGGCCGGCAAGCCGCTCCACGCGCACGCGTAGCGGCACCGCTCAGGAACGGAGCGGTCGGTGGCCCACGACGGCCCCCGACCACTGGCTCATCTGCGGACCACGTCCTGGTCCTCGACGAAGGGATGCCCCATGGGTGGCACCAGCACGCGCCGTCAGCATCCCCCGGACGCGCCCGGAGCGTACGTGCCCCTCGACCGCACCCGATTCCGGCTCGTGCTGGCGGGCCTGATGAGCGCCATGCTGCTGTCGGCGCTGGACCACACGGTCGTGGTCACCGCGTTGCCGATCATCGTCAAGGACCTGGGGGGTGCCGAGTCGTTGTCCGCGGTGGTGACCGCCTACATGCTGGCCAGCGCCCTCGCTGCCCTGTGGTTCGGCCAGATCGCGGACACGTTGGGTCGGCGCCCCACCTTGCTGGCGTGTGTGGCCGTGTTCGTGCTGGCGTCCGCCTTGTGCGGTCTCGCGCAGTCGATGGCCTACCTGATCGTGCTGCGCGCGGTCCAGGGCATCGGAGCCGGAGGGTTGATGACGCTGTCCCAGACGGTGATCGCCGACCTGGTCGAGCCTCGCGAGCGAGGTCGCTACCAGGGCTACGTGCTGTCAGTGTTCGGTGCCGCGAGCGTCGCCGGCCCATTCGTCGGCGGCCTTCTCGCCGACCACTTCTCCTGGCGGGCGATCTTCCTGGTGAACGTGCCCGTGGGACTCGTGGCTCTCTGGATGCTCGCCAAGGCGCTTCCCCGGGGTGCCTTCGGCCTCCTGGGTCGTCGCGCCAGCCTGGCCAGCTCGATCGCCCTGTCGGTGCCCGCCGTCCTTCTGCTGGCCGCCCTGTCGCTGGTCGGTGAGGGCGCGGAGGCCTGGCTGACCACGACGATGATGGTCGCCTCAGGGGTGCTGGCGGGCGTGTTCGTCCTGGTCGAGAGGCGGGTCAGGGTCCCCCTGTTCGCCTCCCGTGCCCTTCGAGCACGCCTGTACGTCACCTCCAACATCGGTGGCTTGACCGTCCACGCGGCCATGATGGGTGCCGTGGTCCTCCTGCCCCTCTACCTGCAGGGCGTCCGGGGCATGACAGCGGCCGAGACCGGGATCATGATGCTGCCCCAGATGGTCTCGTGGCTCACCTCCACGCTCCTGTGCGGCGTGGCGATCAGCCGATGGGGCCGCGTCAAGCCCTTCGCCGTCGCGGGCGCCTCGCTGAACGCCGCGGGACTCTCGATGATGTTGCTGCTGCGTGCGGACACCAGCCTCTGGCTTCTCGGAGTGGCTCTGATGGTCTTCGGCACCGGCCAGGGGCTGGCTCTTCAGTCACTCGCGGTCGCGACCCAAGCCGACGTCCCGTTGAAGGAGATGGGACAGGCGACGGGTTTCGCCTCCTTCACCCGATCGGTCGGCGCGGTCCTGGGGGTGGCACTGTCGGGGGCCGTGTTCGGTGTCGCGCTGGGCGCGGGCGAAGGGCTGATGGTGGCCTTCCTCTGGGCGGTGGGCATCAGCATCCCGCTAGCGGTGGTCGCCGCGGTCGCCTCGATCGTGATGCCTGAGGTCTCCTTCACCAGCGGCGGCCGCGTCAGCGCAGCCGCGCTGACGCACTAGGTGCGAGGCGGCCTCAGCCGCGGGTCGCAGCGACGGACAGGCCACCCGCCACGAAGTCCACGATGAGCTGACGCGTGTCCGACGCCAGCCTTGTCGTGCCTCGGTGGCCCACCTCCTGCTGACCCAGCAGCGTCAACAAGGTGCTGATCGAGACCGCCGAGGCAAGCTCGCACTGCTGCGGGGTCGCCTGGGGGAAGACGCGTTGCATCAGTCGGTGCAGGAGCGCAGTGGTGTCCTCCGAGCCTCGCATCCCGCGTTGGTCGCGAACCCGCGCGAGCTGCCCGACGATGGTCAGCCACTCCGCCCCTTGCCGCGGATGGGCGTCCAGCAGCCAGAAGTACGGCTCGGCCACGCAGTCGACGAACTCCCACGAACTCGGTCGGCGCGGCGAGCGCATCAGCACCTCGGCCCGTGCCTGGATCCCTCCGAGGACCGAGCTGCTGTGGCGCTGGATGACCGCGTCGAGCAGAGCGTCCTTGGAGTGGAAGTGGTAGTGGACCGCGGCGGCGCCGACCCCTGCCTCGCGCGTGATCGACCTGATCGACACGGCATCCACCCCCTGCCTGGCGAACATCCGCGACGCGACGTCGATGAGCCGGGCGGGCGTCGTCGCCTGCGCGGACAGTTCCATGGTGCCTCCCGGAGGCAGGTCTGGGCCGGAGCCGCACCAGGGCGCTCTAGCCCGTTCAAGATCAATCTATTGAAACACTTGACCCAAACGAATGCTACTACCTAATGTCATCGCCATCACACCACCCCGTACTCGAAAGGGAGCTCCCATGAGCAGACGACTTCCGCTCGTCGCGGCCACCGCGACGCTGCTCGTCTTGACCACCGCCTGCTCATCAGGCAGTGACACCAGCACCGGCAAGCCGAACGAGAAGCTGACGCAGGGTGCGCTCAGCGACGGCACGACCTGCACGACGGACAAGGTGGGTGGGTCGGCGAACTTCGGGGCCTACGTCGACGGTCCGGGCCTGGACCCGGCGGCTCCCCAGGCCAACCAGGGCGGCATGCAGCAGGCAGCGCTCTACGGCACGCTGATGCGCTACGACTACGACACCGCCGAGTACCAGCCCAGCATGGCGAAGTCGCTGAACCCCAACGCCGACAACACCGAGTGGACACTGACGCTGCCCGACGACATCACGTTCGGCGACGGCACCCCCCTCACGGCCGAGTCGGTCAAGGCGAGCATCCAGCGCTTCCTGGAGCCGGCCAACGCCTCCAACTTCACCGCCCAGGTCGCCCTCATCAAGACCATGGACGTGGTCGACGACCAGACGCTCAGGTTCACGCTCAGCAAGCCGTGGGGCTCGTTCCCCTACATCCTGTCGGCCGAGCCCGGCATGATCGTCAACACCGCGGCCGTGAAGTCGGCAGGCAAGAGCTTCGCGACGGCACCTCCCGCCGGCGCGGGCGCGGGACCCTACACAGTCGTGCGCTACACCCCGAACGACGAGCTGGTCCTCAAGGCGAAGCAGGACTGGTGGGGTGGCCCGGTGTGCATCCAGGACCTGACCATCACCGTCACGGTCGACGGGAAGACCAAGCTGGACAGCTTCAACGCCGACCAGCTCAGCGCGTTCATCACCTTCGACGCACCGGTGGCCAAGCAGGTGAAGGACTCCGGCGACAAGTTCTTCGTGATCCCGAACCCCGTCATCAGCAGCGTCCAGGTGCTCGCCAAGCCGGGTGCCCCCTTCGCCGACCCGAAGATGCGCCAGGCCCTCCAGCAGGCCATGGATCTGGACACCATCAACAAGCGCATCTACTCCGGGGTCGGTGTGCCCACGGCGGCCCTGGTCGACCCCAGCAGCCCGGTGGCCCCCGATGTGAAGCCCCTGGGCTACGACCCTGCCGCGGCCAAGAAGCTCGTGACGGACGCGAAGGGTGGCGGCGCCACCTCCGCCTTCACCTACGACGTGACGGCCGCGCCGCTCCAGAGCGACCTGTCCATCCTCCAGGAAGCCTTCTGGAAGAACGCCGGCTTCGCCGTCACTCGCAAGGAGATGCAGAACAACGACCTCATCACCAAGGTGTACGTCGACCGCAGCTCCGACGCGGCCCTCTGGGGCATGGGCGCCGACCCGGCCTGCCTGTGGTGCTCGCTGAGCCAGTGGTACAGCGGAGACCCCAGCAACATCGGTGGCTTCGCCAGCAAGGACATGGACGCCGCCCTCGACACCCTGAGGGAAGCCTCCACCCCGGCGGAGACCAAGTCCGCGATGGGCACCGTCCAGACCGTGTGGAACGAGGAGATGCCGAGTCCGATCTCGGGCTACCTCACGTGGGTCGTGCCGGTCTCACCGAAGCTGCACGGCCTGGTCTTCAACTCCGGGACCACCATCCAGTTCGACAAGGCGTACGTGGACCAGTAGCCGGTCCGCCGCTGGGCCGGCCCTCGCGGCCGGCCCAGGGGATCGACCGGTCTGTCCTCTGCACACCCATCACCCACCCAGCCGAAAGGGGTCGACATGCGCGCCTTGGTTCTTCGTGACGGCGAGCTCGTCGTGGACTCAGTCCCAGATCCGGAGCCGGCCCTCGGGCAGCTGCTGGTCGAGCCGTTGGCCACCGGCATCTGCGGTTCCGACCTGTCGGCCTGGCAGCACACCAGCCAGTTCCTGCAAGCCTCACGGGACAGCAACACCGACCTGTTCGTCTTCGACCCCTCGAGGGATCTCGTGATGGGACACGAGTTCAGCTCGCGGGTCGTCGCCACCGGCTCGGGCGTGGACAGCTACCACCCGGGCGACGTCATCGTCACGCTCCCCCTGGCGCTCGACTCCGCGGGGGTCGCCCACTGCGTCGGATATGCGACCGACTTCCCCGGGGCCCTCTCCGAGCGGGTGGTCGTGGAGGCCGAAGCCGGAGGCCGACCGCTCCACCCGCGGGTCCCGGCCGGCTTCGACCCCCACCTGGCAGCCCTCACCGAACCGCTCACCGTGGGCTTCAACGCCGTCGACCGCTCCCGGATCACCCCCGAGATCGGCGCCGTGGTGGTCGGCTGCGGCCCCGTCGGGCTCGGAGTCCTGGTCGGGCTGCTCGAGCGAGGGATCACCTCCGTGGTCGTCTCCGACCCCTCTCCCGCCCGGCGCCGGCTCGCCCTGGAGCACGGGGCGCGCGTGGTCGTCGACCCCGCCGAGCAGGACCCCATCGACGCCTGGCGCGACATCGCCCCCACGGGCAGTCGCCTCTACGTCTTCGAGAACACGGGCGTCAAGGGGATGCTCAACCGACTCCTCTACAGCGTCCCGCACTCCACCCGGATCCTGGTCAGCGGAAGCTGCATGGTCGACGACACGATCCGCCCCGTCGTCGGCATCTACAAGAACATCCGCATCGACTTCTGCATGGGTCCCGACCCCGACCTCGGTGCCACCGGGAACGACGAGTTCTCCCGCACACTCCAGCGACTGGCCGAGGGCCGTCTCAACGCCCGCAGTCTCGTCACCGGCTACGCCTCGCTGGAGGCGGCGGCGCTCGCCTTCGAGGCGCTTCGGCCCGCTGACTCGCACAGGATCGAGCACTTCAAGATCCTCGTCCGTCCCGACCTCGTCGGCGACGCGCTCATCACCCCCGACGACCTCGCCGCGGAAGGGGCACGCTGATGGGACGCCAGATCGCCCTCCGTGTCGGCCGCATGGTCGCCGTCCTCTTCGTCGTCAGCATCGGCACCTTCCTCCTGGTCAGCCTCATCCCCGGAGACCCTGCGGTGGCCATCCTGGGCCGCAACGCCACCCCCGACCAGCTCGCCTTCGTCCGTGAGCAGCTGGGACTCGACCAGCCCATCCTCACCCGCTACGGGCACTGGGTGACCGGCTTCCTCACCGGAGACCTCGGTCAGACCGCGGTCCGCCCGGTCCGCCCGGTCTCCGAGGTGATCGGGTCGGCGCTGCCGATCACCCTGGAGATCACCCTCCTGGCCATGGTCATGGCCCTGGTCGTCGGCATCCCGCTGGGCGCCTGGGCAGCGGCCAAGGCGGGGTCGGTCGCGGACAGCGCCATCACCACCACCACCTTCGCCCTGCTCGCCATCCCGGTCTTCGTCACGGGCCTGATCGTGGTGCAGCTGTTCATCTTCAAGACCGACGCCCTGAAGGTGGTCCTCCTGGTCGCGGGAGTGGCTCTGAGCCTAGCGATCGTGATCAGCGCACTACGTGGTCGCCGACAGCCCCACGCCCTCACGTTCTGGATCGCGGCCGCGTTGCCGGCCCTCATCGGCGTCGTGCTGTGGCAGACCCTCCCCGTCTTCCCCCGGCAGGGCTGGGTCCCGATCACCCGTGACGTCGGGGCCAACCTCAAGACCGCCTTCCTGCCCTCCCTGACGCTCGCACTCGGGCTGATCCCGCTGTTCGTGCAGCTGCTGCGCAGCGACATGGTCCAGACCCTGCGGCAGAACTTCATCACGATCGCACGGGCGAAAGGCATGCCGGAGTCGCATGTGATCGTCCGCGAGGCGCTCCGTCCCTCGATGTTCTCGCTGGTCACGGTCGCCGGTCTGGTCGTCGGCAGCCTGATCGGGGGCTCGGTCATCGTGGAGACCCTCTTCGGTGTCAACGGACTCGGACGCGTCACCGTCACCTCGATCCAGGCCAAGGACTACCCCGTCGTCCAGGCGGGGATCCTGGTGGCCGCCGCCCTCTTCCTGGTGGTCAACACCCTCGTTGACCTCACCTACTACCTCCTCGAGCCAAGGATTCGTCGTGTCGGGCACTGATCTCAGTGCGGCGCCTGTGGTCGCGCCGCCTCCGCAAGAAGAGCCCACCCTCGGGCGCCCCTCGCTCCGCCGCATCGTCGGGTTGGCCCTCGCGGCCTGCGTGCTGGTCGGTGCAGCGCTCGGGGCCACGTCCGTGGTCCCGGCCGGCCAGCTCGCGCTCTGGCTGGCCGCTGCGGTCGTCGGCTACCTCAGCCTCAAGGCCGCGCTTCGCCGGTGGCGCGGGCCCTTCGCGCGTGCGGGGGAGTGGCTGGCGTGGGGCTGGCTGGGCGGCATCACGATCGCAGCCGCCCTGGCCACGATCCTTCCGCTCGCCGAGGGACGCGATCCGTCCAAGACCCTCACCGAGGCCAACCTCGCCCCCGTCGACCTGCTCACCCGGCACCCGCTGGGCACCGACAGCCTCGGGCTCGACATCTTGTCGCAGCTGCTCTACGGCGCCCGGGTGTCCCTCGTCGTCGCGTTCGGCGCCTCCCTCATCGCCCTGGTCGTCGGCACCGTCATCGGCATGGTGGCCGGCTACCGCAGGGGCTGGATCGACGAGGTGATCGGCTTCGTCAACGACTGCATCCTGTCCTTCCCCGCGCTGATCCTGCTGCTGGCCATGGTCACGTTCCTGTCGCCGAGCCTGCCCAACATCACCGTGGCCCTGGGCGTGCTGGCCGTCCCCGGCTATGTCCGCCTGGCACGGGCCAACACGCTCACGGTCGCCTCACGAGACTTCGTGATCGCGACGCAGACCCTGGGCGCGAGCCCGTCGCGCATCCTCTTCCGCAACCTGCTGCCCAATGTGCTCCCCCCACTGATCGCCTACTCGTTCATCGTCATGAGCTTCCTGATCGTCGCCGAGGCGTCGTTGAGCTACCTGGGACTCGGCATCCAGCGTCCCAACCCGACCTGGGGCAACATGATCTCGCAAGGCCAGACGCTGCTCGAGACCAACCCGAGCCTGGTCCTCATCCCCTCCTTCGCGCTCTTCCTGACGGTCATGTCGGCCAACTACATCGGTCAGCGACTGACAGAGAGGACCGGACTGTGACGACCCCCCTGCTCCAGGTCACCGACCTGGTGACCGAGATCGACACTCCCACCGGCGTCGTACGTCCCGTCTCCGGGGTCTCCCTCACCTTGGAACGCGGCGAGATGCTCGGCATCGTGGGTGAGTCCGGAAGCGGCAAGAGCATGCTGGTCCGTTCCGTCATGGGTCTCCTGCCTGCCAACGCGCGCCTGGCGCACGGCGGCCGGGTCGTCTTCGACGCCGACGACATCACCGACCTCGACCCGCGGTCGCGACGCGCGTTGTGGGGGAAGCGGATCGCCCTGATCCCCCAGGACCCCGCCACCTCCCTGAACCCTGTCCGCAAGGTCGGCGTCCAGATCGCCGACACGCTGCGACGTCACGGGAGGCTCAGTCGGAGCGACGCCCGACGAGAGGCCGCCCGGCTGCTGGGCGACGTCGGCATCGCCGATCCGGAACGCCGGCTCGACCTCTACCCCCACGAGATGTCGGGCGGCATGCGGCAACGGGTGCTCATCGCGATCGCGATCGCCAACCGCCCCGAGATGCTGATCGCCGACGAGCCGACCACAGCCTTGGACGTCACCATCCAGCGCCAGATCCTCGACCTCATCGACACGCTGCGCAAGGAGCGCAACATCGGTGTCCTCCTGATCTCCCACGACCTCAAGGTGGTCGCCGGACGCAGCGACCGCGTGGTCGTGATGTACGGCGGCAGGCTGGTCGAGTCGCTCACCTCCCGACAGCTGGTCGAGGGTGGCCGGCACCCCTACACGCAAGGGCTCCTGCACAGCGAACCCGACATCGACGCGCCACCACGCATCACGCTGACCACCATCCCCGGAGAGCCGCCTGACATCAGGGCCCGCACCAGCCAGGGGTGCCCGTTCGCTCCCCGGTGCGCCCGGGTGATCGACCTGTGCCGTGCCGAGATGCCGCAGCTGGAGGCGACCCAGGGGGACCCGCTGCACCACGTGGCCTGCCACAACCCCGTCACCGACCACCACGCCGCGCCGGTCGCGGCACCCTGAGACCCGGAGGGCACCCATGTCCGTGCTACTACCTGATGGCGATGCATCCGGAGCCGTCACCGAACGGCCACTCCTCGAGGTCGACCAGCTCGTGGTCGAGTTCAAGACCAAGCATGGCACCGTGCACGCCGTGAGCGACGTGAGCTTCACCATCGGCGCGGGGGAGACCGTGTCCCTGGTGGGGGAGAGCGGGTCAGGGAAGTCGACCGTGGCCAAGGCCATCATGGGCCTGATCGGTCAGGCCCGGGGCGCCATCCGGTTCGAGGACGTCGACCTGCTCGGTCTCCCCCCGAAGGAGCTGAGGAAGGTCCGCCCGCACCTGCAGATGATCTTCCAGGACCCCACAGCCTCCCTGAACCCCCGGCGCCGGATCCGTGACATCGTCGCCGAGGGTCTGGAGATCTGGCCCGAGCGCGCCACCGGCCCGATCGCCGCGGAGGTGGACGCGTTGCTCCGCGAGGTCGGCATCAACCCCGACATCGCCGGCGACAGGCGGCCGAGCGAGTTCTCCGGCGGTCAGTGCCAGCGTGTGGCAGTGGCGCGGGCCCTCGCGCTGCGCCCCCGCGTGGTGGTCTGCGACGAGCCGGTCTCGGCCCTCGACGTGTCGGTGCAGGCCCAGATCCTGAACCTGCTGCGCGAGATGAAGGCGTCGCACGGCCTGACCCTGCTCTTCATCAGCCACGACATGGGCGTCGTGAAGAACATCAGCGACCGGGTCATGGTGCTGTACCTGGGCAAGCTGTGCGAGGTCGCTACGACCGAGGAGCTCTTCGAACGGCCGACTCACCCCTACACCCAGCTCCTGCTGGAGTCGGTGCCCACGGTGCACGACGCCCTGCGCGAGCTCGAGGAGTCGGTGGACGAGGTCCAGGAGCTTCCCTCACCCCTGGACCCGCCGTCCGGCTGCCGCTTCCGCACCCGCTGCCCGCTGGCCACCCAGGTGTGCGCCGACGTCGTTCCGCCGATGCGTGAGCTGACCACCGGCCACTTCGTGGCGTGCCACCATGCCGAGGCTGCCGGCGAGAGGTACGCAGGTTCGGCGCGCGCGCAGGGGTAGTCCCCGAGGCCGGCTCGGGGGCGCCTCCGCTCGAGTCAGCGGTCGGCTGCGCGCCGGCGCTGCACGCTCGCCAGGTCCACGACCACGGCGTCGCGCTCGTGCGTCGGCGTGGGCCGGGTGATCGGTCCCTCCGCGATCTCCAGCAGGCGTTGGGCGAACTCCCGGTGCAGCGTGAGGAGCTCGTGGAGGACGGCATAGGGACGCGCGGCGAGCCGAGCCGGCTCCTCGACGTACTCGGTGAGCCACTGCAGCCACACCTGGCTCAGGTGCCGCGACCGGGAGGGTGCCCATCGCTGTCCCCAGTCCGCGGCCTGCAGGACGGCTGCCTGCGACACCCGCGAGAGACCGAGGGTCGCGGCCTCGGAGCGATCGAGCCAGGAGGTCATCGAGCTCATGCGGTGCGGGCCTTCTTCTTCTCGTGGCGTTGCAGCGAACCGTCCAGCCCCCCGCTCAGGAAGTCGATGAGCAGGTCCAGATCCACCGACACGGACTTGCCGTTGGCGCGTGGCGGGATCTGGGCGAGCTGGGTGACCAGCAGGAGGAAGCACATCCGAAGCGCTCGATCGCACTGAGCCGGGGAGACCCCGCTGTAGGCCTTCAGGACGGCAGCGCGGGCAGCCTTGCCTGCGGTCGGGTCGAGCACCCTCTCCGGCTCGGTCTGCGCGAGCTGGCTGACCAGGCGGATCCAGTCGTGCCCGCTGTCGGAGTGCTCCTTGACCAGGTCAAGGTAGGGCTGAGCCAGCATGGTGACCAGGTCGCGGGCCGTGACCACGTCGTGCGTGACGAGCTCCTTGGCCCGGGTCGTGATGGCATCGACGATGCGGTCGCCGTGGAGGTGGAGGACGGCGTCGACCAGTGCCTCCTTGGTCCCGAAGTGGTAGTGCATGGACGCGGGACCCAGCCCGGCCTCGCGGTTGACCGCGCGGATCGACACCGCGTCGATCCCCTCCTCGGCGAAGACCTTCAAGGCGGCAGCGATCAGGAGCTCCCGCCCGTTGATGTCGGGTCTGCGGCCCATTGCTTCCCTCCTGGTGTGGATGTCCCACGCCGACCGGGGTGGGCGTTTGGATCAATGGATCTTAACGCACGATCCATTTGTTCGTTGTGAACGCCTACCCGCTGGTATAGCCTCACGTATCAATCATACGATCAAAACACTGGGACGCGATGTCGTGCCCCAGGTGGACCAACAACAGGGCGGAGATCCGAGATGAAGCTGGATGGCAAGTCGGCTGTGGTGACCGGTGCGGGACGGGGCATCGGTCGGGCGATCGCACTCAAGCTCGCAGGCGAAGGTGCGGCCGTGGTGGTGAACGACCTCGACCCCGGTCCCGCCAAGGAGACCGTCGAGCTCGTCGAGGCGGTGGGTGGCCGCGCTGTCGCGGTCAGCGGCAGCGTCACCGAGCCGGGGTTCACCGACGACCTCGTCGAGGCCGCCGTGGACGCCCATGGGGGTCTGGACATCCTGGTCAACAACGCCGGTTACACCTGGGACTCGATGATCCAGAACACCTCCGACGAGCAGTGGCAGGCGATGCTCGACATCCATCTCACCGCACCCTTCCGGCTGCTCCGGTCCGCCGCTCCGGTCCTGCGCGCGGCGGCGAAGAAGGAGGCTGCGGAAGGACGGCCCGTGGTCCGCAAGGTGGTCAACGTCAGCTCGATCGCAGGCACGAGGGGCAACGTGGGTCAGGCCGGCTACGCCGCAGGCAAGGCGGGCGTGATCGGGTTGACGAGGACGCTGGCCAAGGAGTGGGGTCGCTCCCAGGTCACCGTGAACGCCGTCGCCTTCGGCCTGATCAAGACCCGCCTCACCGAGGCGCCGGCGGGTGGGGGCTCGACGATCCGGATCGGGGACCGCGACCTCAAGGTCGGCATCGGTGCCGAGCTTCTCGAAGCCATGGAGAACGGCATTCCGCTGGGGCGGGCCGGCGCGCCCGAGGACGCAGCCAACGCGGTGTACCTCTTCACCATCCCGGAGTCCGACTACATCACCGGCCAGCTCGTCATCGCCGGTGGCGGCCTGGTCCTGTAGGTCACCGCGCACCCGCGAGGCAAGGAGGCGAACATGACGAACGTGATCGTGGCAGGGGCTCGTACCCCGATCGGACGGCTGGGCGGAGCCCTGTCCGCCTACACCGCGAGCCAGCTCGGCTCGGTGGCGATCGCCGAGGCGCTGTGCCGCAGCGGCGTCGAGCCCGGCGAGGTGGGCAGCGTGCTGATGGGCCAGGTGGTCCAAGCGGGCGCGGGCCCGAACCCGGCGCGCAGGGCGGCGGTGGACGCCGGCATCCCCATGTCGGTGCCCGCCATGACGCTGAACAAGCTGTGTCTCTCGGGCCTGGCCGCCATCGTCGCGGCCGACCAGGCCGTCAGTGCCGGGCGACATCGGATCGTGGTCGCCGGCGGCATGGAGTCCATGACGGGAGCGCCCTTCGTCGCCTCCACGATGCGCGACCCACGGCGAACCCTCGAGGGTGATCCTCGGGACGCCCTCGAGGTCGACGCGCTGGTCTGTGGGTTCGACGGGATCCACGTGGGTGCAGCCACCGAGCGCTACCAGCGCGGCCTCGGGATCAGCCGGGAGGACCAGGACGCGTACGCCGTGCAGTCGCATGCGCGCGCCGCGGCCGCCATCGCGCAGGGCAGACTGGACGACGAGATCACGCTGGTCCCGGGAGCAACGCTGGTGCACGACGAGGGGGTCCGTCCCACGGTGACGGTGGAGAAGCTGGCCTCCCTCCGTCCAGCCTTCGCCGAGGACGGCACCATCACAGCAGGATCGGCCAGCCAGATCTCCGACGGCGGCTGTGCCGTGGTGGTGATGAGCCGCCATGACGCCGAGGCCCGCGGCCTGCCCTGGCTGGCCGAGATCGGCGGGGCCGGAGCGGTGGCGGGACCGGACCCCTCCCTGCTGTCCCAGCCCGCTGCTGCGGCCCGGGAGGCCGTTGCGCGTGACCCCCGGCTCTCCGCGAGCGGCTTGGCCCTGGCCGATCTGGAGCTGCTCGTCGAGATCAACGAGGCCTTCGCCGGCGTCGCCCTGCAGAGCCAGCGCGAGCTGGGCCTCGACCCCGAGCAGGTCAACGTCAACGGGGGCGCGATAGCCCTCGGGCATCCTGTTGGCATGTCCGGGGCACGACTGGCCCTCACGCTCGCCACCGAGGTGCGCCGCCGCGGCGGGGGCCATGGTGTGGCGACGCTCTGCGGCGGCGGCGGCCAGGGTGAGGCCCTGGTCCTCCATGTCCCGGCCTGACCCGCCCCTGGTCGGGTCCGCGTCGTCGACACCGCCCTATCTCAAGGGCGTGACCCCTGAGGGGCTGGCCTACCGGGTCCGTGGGCAGGGGCAGCCTCTGCTCCTGCTCGCGGGCTACGCAACGCCGGCCCGCGCGCTGGGGCCGCTCGCAGCCGCCTTCGCGGAACACTTCGCGTGCATCACGTTCGACTACCGCGGCACCGGCCGCTCGCGGCAGCGCCTGGGCCAGGTGACGACCGGAGGCATGGCCAGGGACGCGGTGCGCGTGCTGCGGCACCTGCAGGTGGATCGAGCGCATGTCTACGGCGTCTCGCTCGGGGGCATGGTCGCCCAGGAGCTTGCCCTCCATCGTCCCGAGATGGTGCACGGCCTGGTCCTCGGTGCGACCACACCGGGAGGATGGCGCGCAGTGCCGGCAGGTCCCTGGACCATCATGTCGGCCTACGACCAGGCGCGCGGAAGCGTCCCCGGGGGTCTGGCCTCGCGTGGCGTGGCAGCCATCCTCCACGCCTGGGCAGCCTCCACCCACGACACCTCCACGCGACTCGGGAGGATCGCAGCCCCGACCCTGGTCGTCCACGGCGACCAGGACGTCCTGGTGCCGCCGCGCAACGCGCGGCTGCTCGCCTCGGGCATCCCCGGTGCCGAGCTCATGCTCCGGTCCGGTCAGGGGCATCTGTACCTGTTCGACGACCACGAGGCATCGGCGGAGGCGGTGACTGCCTGGCTCGAGCGCCTGCCGGCCGCGTCCGTAGGCCCAGGTGAGACGAACGGGTTGCGCGCGTCTCGTTGCGAAGCCGTGCGGCGTCACGCGCTGAGCCAGCTCCTTCCCGTGCGACACGCCACCCGGAGCCTCTGCCCGGTGTCTAGGGAGCTCGGCATCGACGGTTGACACCCCAAAGAATAAAACAGATGATTCATGCAGTCGATCTGTTGGCGCCGTGTCAGGCGCGTCTCTGGGAGGTTCCGTTGACCGCGACCCCGTTGGACCCCGCTCCGGCCACCGCCGGCGTCGACCTCGTGGCCCTGACCACGTTCCTCGACGCGGAGCTGCCCGATCTGCGTCAGGGCGACCTCCGCGCCCGTCTGCTGGCGGGAGGCCGCTCGAACCTCACCCTCTCGGTGACCGACGGCACCACCGAATGGGTGCTGCGGCGCCCACCGCTGGGGCACGTCCTGGAGACGGCACACGACATGAGCCGGGAGTACCGCGTCATGAAGGCGCTGGGGCACACCCGCGTACCCGTCCCGCACATGGTCGCCTTCTGCCAGGACGCGGGCGTGCTCGGCGCGCCGTTCTATCTCATGGAGAAGATCTCCGGGATCGCCTACCGCGACGCACACGACTTCGCCTCGCTGGACCCCGCGGGACGCCAGGCCCTCGGGACGGCGTTCCTCGACACGCTGGCCGACCTCGCCACGGTGGACTACACCGAGATCGGGCTCGGCGACTTCGGGCGCCCCGACGGCTTCGCCGAGCGTCAGGTGCGGCGCTGGGGCAAGCAGCTCGCCTCGTCCTCGAGCCGCGAGCTGGTGGGCATCGCCGACCTCCAGAAGCGGCTCGCCGATCGCGTCCCCCCTGCACAGCGCGCTGCAATCGTGCACGGCGACTTCCGCCTCGACAACGCCCTGGTCTCACCCGACGACCCCTCCGAGGTCAGGGCGATCATCGACTGGGAGATGTCGACCCTCGGCGACCCGTTGACCGACCTCGGCATGCTGTACCTCTTCTGGGAGGGCTGGCAGGGCCTCGACAACCCGATCGCCGCGACGCCGGCGGACTTCCCGGGATTCCCCGCGTGGAGCGTGCTGAGTGAGCGCTACGCGGAGCGAACCGGCCTCGACCTCGCCCACTTCGACTGGTACGCCGGCTTCGCCTTCTTCAAGCTCGCTGTCATCTGTGAGGGCATCCACTACCGCTACGTCCAGGGCCTCACGGTGGGTGACGGCTTCGAGGGAATCGGTGGCCTCGTGGAGCCACTGGTCGCTCGCGGGCTGGATGCTCTCTCCTCCTGACGACCCCTCACCCCCAAGGACACGCGCATGGACTTCGCCTTCGACTCCCGCACCGAGGAGCTCCGCCGCGAGCTTCTCGACTTCATGGACGCCCATGTCTACCCCGCCGAGCACGAGTTCGAGATCGACGACCCCGAGAGGCCGTTCAGCTGGGAGCGACCGCCGGTCATGGAGGTGCTCAAGACCGAGGCGCGACGTCGCGGCCTGTGGAACCTCTTCCTGCCGCACTCCGAGGCCGGCGCCGGGCTCAGCAACGTCCAGTACGCCCCGCTCGCCGAGATCAGCGGCCGCAGCCCGCACATCGCACCCGAAGCGATGAACTGCGCGGCCCCGGACACCGGCAACATGGAGCTGCTCGAGATGTTCGCGACCCCCGAACAGCGGGAGCGCTGGCTCGAGCCACTCCTGCGCGGAGAGATCCGCTCCGCCTACAGCATGACCGAGCCCGACGTCGCCTCCTCCGATGCGGGGAACATCGCCACGGCCATCACCCGCGACGCGGACGGCTACGTGGTCAACGGACGCAAGTGGTGGACCACGGGGATCCTGAGCTCGGACTGCACGGTGGTGATCGTCCTGGGACTCAGCAACCCCGAGGCCCCCAAGCATGAGCGCCACACCATGCTCGTGGTCCCGCGGGACACCCCCGGCATCACCGTCAAGCGCGGCCTCTCGGTGATGGGCTACTGGGACGAGACCCACGGCGGACACGCCGAGGTCGTCTTCGACAACGTCCGTGTCGGCCACGACGCGCTGCTCGGCGAGGAAGGCAGGGGCTTCGCGCTGGGCCAGGCGAGGCTGGGCCCGGGACGGATCCACCACTGCATGCGACTCATCGGTATGGCCGAGCGGGCCTTCGAGCTCATGTGCCGGCGCGCCGAGGAGCGCGTCGCCTTCGGCAAGCCGCTCGCCGAGCAGAGCTACGTCGCGGCGCAGATCGCCGAGGCCCGCGTGCGCATCGAGCAGCTCCGCCTGCTCGTGCTCCGCACGGCCTGGCTCATCGACCAGGGCGGCGCCAAGAACGCCCGCACCGAGATCGCTGCCATCAAGATCGCGGCGCCCACCACCGCGCAGTGGGTCATCGACCAGGCCATCCAGGTGCACGGGGCCGGTGGGCTGACCTCCGACTACCCGCTGGCCATGCTGTGGGCGCAGGCGCGAGGTCTCCGCTTCGCCGACGGACCCGAAGAGGTGCACCGCATGGTGCTGGCCCGTACCGAGCTGCGGCGACTGCGTGAGGCACGCCATGGCTGACCCCGCCCACATCCCCGTGGGGGCGCCGCGATGATCGACCGTTCCTGGATCGGACACACCTTCGATCCGCTCACCGTGCTCGTCGAGGCGGGACGGGTTCGCCTCTTCTGCAAGGCGATCGGCGAGACACGTCCGCGCTACACCGACCACGATGCCGCCGTCGCGCACGGCTGGCCCGCCCCTCCCGTGCCACCGACCATGCTGTTCGCCCTCGAGATGGAGCAACCCGACCCGTGGGGCTATCTCGAGACGCTCGGCATCGATCTGGCCCACGTCCTGCACGGTGAGCAGGAGTTCGTCTACCAACAGGCGACCTGGGTCGGCGACACGCTCACCTTCCACGTCTCGATCGAGGACATCATCGTCAAGCGTGGGGGAGCCCTCGAGCTGGTCACCAAGTCCAGCTCGGTCACCAACCAGCGCGGCGAGCCCGTCGCGCAGCTTCGCACCGTGCTGGTCGTCCGCAACCCGGAGGCGTCCTCATGACGACTGGACCGACAGCGCCGGCCGACGTGCTTGAGAGCGCGCCGTTCCCGGCCATCTCCCGCCTCGCGCTGGCGCTGTACTGCGGAGGGTCGGGAGACCACAACCCCCTTCATGTCGACAGCGACGCGGCGCAGGCAGCGGGCTTCGACGACGTGATCGCCCACGGCATGCTGCCGATGGCCTACCTGGGCCGCTTCCTCACCGAGACGTTCGGCGATGCGGCGCTGCTCAGGCTGCACGTCCGCTTCACGGCGATGACGCACGTCGGTGACCGTCTCACGTGCCGTGCCGAGCGGGTCGAGAGCCTCGACGGCGCAGCGACCTCAGGCCCGGGTGCCGAAGTGGACTACGAGGTGCAGATCGTCGACCAGAACGCGGAGGTCAAGCTCGCCGGCCGCGCGACCGTCCGGCTCTGAGCGACCCGCGCGCCGAGCCACGCCGTCACTGGTCTGGCGCACTTCGGCGACTCAAATGAAACAGTTGCATGAAACGAATGATCGGTTTAGGGTAACGACCATCAGGTGGTGCCCGTCACACACATTCAGGAGGAGTCATGGCCGATCTGGTCGAGGTCAAGGTCCCGCACAGCGGTTCGGTGGAGAACGTCGAGATCGTCGAGTGGATGGTCGGGATCGGCGACGTGGTCGACGAGGGCGACTCGCTGGCCGAGGTCAGCACCGACAAGGTCGACACCGAGCTCGAAGCCCCCCAGGCCGGCAAGGTCGTCAAGTTCCTCGTCGAGGACGGCACCGAGGTCGCCGTGGGCACCGTGGTCGCCCTCCTGGCCGACCCTGCCGACGCGGACGACGACATCGCGGCCGCGGTGGACACCTACCAGGCTCCGGCCTCCTGAAGGACGACCCGATGACGACCGGAGCGCAGAACACCGTGGAAGCAGCCGCTGACGGCGCGGCACTGCCGGAGGGCTACGAGGACGTTCCGGTCACCCCCATCCGGCTCCGTCCGCGGCGCAGGGCGATCGCGAGGAACCTCGAGGTGGCCGGCCGGATCCCGTCACTGACCGCGGACATGCAGATGGACCTCACCCACCTGCTGATGGTGCGCGAGGAGTGGAACGGCACGGAGGGGCGCGCCCGGGAGGACCGCCTCTCGGCCCTGGCCTTCATCGCCCGCGCGGCCATCGACGCGCTCCTGGAGTTCCCGCAGCTCAACGCCACCTACACCGAGCGCACCGTGTACCAGTGGGAGACCATCAACCTCGGTGTCGCGGTCGACGCTCCGGGCGGGCTGGTGGTGCCGGTCATCCGTGACGCGCAGAAGCTGGATGTCGCCACGATCGGGCGTGCGATCCGTGACCTCGCGCTCCGCGCCCGCGACGGCGGTCTCCAGCTCGACGACCTGTCCGCGGGAACCTTCACGATCAGCAACCCGGGCGCCGTGGGTCCCTCCCTGCGCGCCGAAGCCCTGCTCAACGTCCCGCAGGTGGCCCTGCTCGGGCTGCCCGGCCAGCGGCGCACGCCTGTCGTGGTCGGTGAGGGTGACGAGGAGCGCGTCGAGATCCGCACCGTGCTCTGCCCGTCCCTGACCTTCGACCACCGGGCGCTCGACGGCGGAGAGGTGCTCCGCTATCTCGCGGCCCTGACCAGACGCGTCGAGCAGTGGTCCCTCTCCGACTACCTCACGCCCTCCATCCGCTGAGCCACACCACCCATCACACACGAGGACAGCCGCATGACCACGACCACGACCGACCTTGCGCAGGACACGCTGCGGACGATGTACCACCGTGCCGTCATCGCCCGCGGCATCGAGGATCTCTTCGAGAAGTGGGCGGGGGACAACACCTTCACCGGTTGGTGGCACCCCGGACGCGGGCAGGAGGGCTGCGGGATCGGCCTGATGGGCGCCCTCGAGCCCGAGGACCAGATCATGTGGTACCACCGCGGTGCCATCTGGCCGATCGCCCGCGGCATGAACCCCGAGCTCGTCATCGCCGACCTGCTGGGCCGCACCAACGGCAGCGTGCACGGCAAGGGTGCCGGTGCACCGCACTGGGTGGACCTCGACCGGGGCCTGATCGGCTCGGGCGGCACCCTGGGCACCGCCCACGTCATCGCCGGCGGGCTGGCCCTCGCCAAGCAGGTGCTCAACAAGCCCGGCATCGCCGTCGCCGGCTTCGGAGACGGCACCGCCGCTCGTGGCACCTTCCACGAGACGCTGATCCAGGCAGCGGCCTGGAAGCTGCCGCTGCTCTACTTCTGCGAGAACAACGGCTGGGCCGTGGGCACCGCGTTCGAGGACACCTCGCCGACGGCCACCGTGGCCGAGCGTGCCTCGGCGTACGGGATTCCCGGTGAGGTCGTGGACGGTCAGGACCCCGTCGCCGTCGCCGCCGCCGTACGGCGCGCGCGCGATCACATCGCGGCCGGCAACGGACCCGCCATGGTCGAGGCGCGGACCTACCGCGTCGGCGGCCACTACTTCGGGGACGTGGGCAACTACCGACCCAAGGACGAGCTCGCCCACTACCGCGACCCGCTCGAGGTGCTCGCGGGCTATCTCGACGCCGACGAGGCGCGCACGATCCACGCCGCTGCCTGCGACGAGCTCGCGCGCGCTGCGGACGCCGCGCTCGCCGGCCCCCTGCCCACAGCCGACGTCATCTTCCACAACCTCTACGCGGAGTGAACGCCATGAACGACAAGCAGACCAAGAAGCTCCGCTACCAGCAGGCGATCGGCCTGGCCATCGAGGAGGAGATGGCGCGCGACCCGCGCGTCTTCGCGATGGGGCAGGACCTCACCAGCCTCGGAGGTCAGTTCGGCCTCTCGCGCGGACTGATCGACAAGTTCTCGAAGGACCGGGTGCGAGACACGGGCGTCGTCGAGACCTTCATGATCGGCTCCGCCTGTGGGGCGGCGATCGGTGGTGCCGTTCCGGTCGTGGACATCACCTTCTCCGACTTCCTCTTCATCGCCGGGGACGAGGTCTTCAACAAGCTGGCGAAGTGGCGTTTCATGCACGGCGGACACCCCAACGAGCTGCCGGTCACCGTCATCGCGGGTACCGGTGTGCTCGGTGGCTCCGGTGCCGAGCACAACAGCAGCCTCGAGGCTCACCTGCTCCACAACCCGGGGCTGAAGGTGGCCGTGCCCTCCACCCCCGCGGACGTCAAGGGCATGCTCAAGGCTGCGATCCGCGACCCCGACCCGGTGATCTTCATGCCGAACAAGGGCATGTTCTTCACCCGAGGCGAGGTGCCGCTCGACCCGGACTTCATCGTCCCCCTCGGCCAGGCAGCCATCCGCCGCGAAGGAGCCGACGCCACCGTGGTCACCTACAGCGGCAGCGTCCCGGTGGTCCTGGAGGCGGCCGAGGTGCTGGCCGCCGAGGGCATCGACATCGAAGTCGTCGACCTGCGCTCGATCGTCCCGCTCGACTGGGACACCGTCTTCGCGTCCGTGTCCAAGACGGGCCGGGCCATGGTGGTCCACGAGGCGTGCCTCACCGGGGGCGTCGGGGCCGAGGTCACGGCACGGGTCCAGGCCGAGCTCTTCGACGAGCTCAAGGCACCGGTGGCTCGGGTCTGTGGCAAGGACACGCACATCCCGCAGAACGCGCTCCTGGAGAAGTACTGCCTGCCGTCGGTGGAGGAGGTCTCCGCCGGACTCCGCGCCCTCGTGGCGTCCCAGCGGACGGCCGTGCGCGTCTGACCGCGAGACACTCGTCGTCAGAGAACCAGAGAGGAGGCGGTGAGGATGCGGGCGGTGGTCCTGCGCGCGGGTGCCCTGGAGGTGTCCGAGATCCCCGAGCCGCAACCGGGACCGGGCCAGCTCCTGGTCGCTCCGATTTCCACCGGTATCTGTGGCAGCGACCTGTCGGCCCGTGAGCACACCGACGATTTCCTCGCCGGGCATGAGGTTGCGGGCGCCCGTCACTCGTTGTTCGACCCCACGCGGGACCTTGTGCTCGGGCACGAGTTCACCTCCGAGGTCATCGAGGTCGGGCGTGACGTCACCGAGTATGCGGTCGGTGACCGTCTGGTCACCCTTCCCTTCGCGATCGACGACGCGGGAGCGCCTCACACCGTGGGCTACAGCAACGCCTTCCCCGGTGGTCTCGCCGAGCGGGTCGTGGTGCAGGCGGTGGGGCACCTCAAGATCCCCGCAGGGGTCTCGGCGTCCCTCGCTGCCATCACCGAACCCATGGCGACCGGCGTCAACGGCGTACGCCGCTCGCGCATCCAGCCGCCCACAGGCGCACTGGTCACCGGCTGCGGACCGGTCGGACTGGGCGCGATCGTCGAGCTCGTCAGCAGGGGAGTCCACCCCGTCGTGGCATCGGATCCGTCGCCCGTGCGACGCCACGCCGCAGATCGGCTCGGCGCCGACGCGGTCGTCGATCCGGGCACCGTGGACCCCGTCGCGACCTGGGCCGAGCTGGCCGGCGCCGGCGAGCAGCTCTTCGTCTTCGAGGCCTCCGGCAAGCCAGGAATCCTGGACACCCTGATCGCGTCGGCTCCGATGCACACCCGGATCTATGCCGTCGGCACCGTCATGACGGCCGACACCTTCCGGCCGTTGATTTCAATGCTGAAGAACATCGCCGTGGAGTACGTCACCGGCCCAGCCCGCGAGGAGACGTCGTACGGCGCTCTCGCCGCCATGTTCGACCACCTGTGCAGCGGCCGTGTCGACACCGACAGCATCGTCACGGGGTACGCCGGCTACGACGCTGTCGCCGAGGTGTTCGATCTGCTGCGGCCGCGCGATCCCCACGCGATCGAGCACGTCAAGGTGCTCATCAGACCCGACCTGGCGGGAGCCCAGATCCTGGCTCCCGCCCACATTCCCTAGGCGTCGAGCGGAAGGAGCCACCGCCATGACCCGCGAAGTGCTGGTCGGCCCGCTCACCTACGAGCGCCCGGAGCTGGAGCTGGCGTTCGCCCACGCGCTGGTTCTCAGAGCCGGCCGGGGTGAGCTGGACGAGGTGGTCCGCGTGTACCGCCCCTTGCGGTCGATGGTCGTGTTCGGGCGCCGAGACACCCGCCGTCCGGGCTTCCGTGATGCCGTCGAGATGTGCCGGGCCGCCGGCTTCGAGACGGCCGTCCGTGCGACTGGCGGTCGTGCTGTCGCCTACACCGCCCGGTCGATCGTGGTCGACCACGTCAAGCGGGAGCCCGGCGCGTCGGCGCTTCAGGATCACCGCTTCGTGACGTTCGGGCAGGCCTTCGCGGAGTTGCTGAAGCGGCACGGCGTGGACGCCCGGCTCGGCCCGGTCCCAGGGGAGTACTGTCCCGGCGCCCACTCGGTCAACGCCCGCGGCCAGGCCAAGCTGGTCGGCACCGCGCAGCGCGTGATCCGGGACGCCTGGCTCTTCAGCTCGCTGGTCGTCCTCGATGACGCGAGCGAGCTGCGGCCCCTCCTGGCGAAGGTGTACGGCGCGCTCGAGATCCCGTTCGACGAGGCATCCGTCGGCGCAGTGGCCGACGAGTCTCCCAGGGCCGGGGTCCAGCTGGAGCGGGCCTTGATCGACGAGCTGGCCCCCGCCGCGACGCTCAGGCCGAGTAGCGTGGACACGGCCACCCTCGCTCTTGCACGGGGGCTGCTCTCCCACCACAGGGTGGCGTGACCGTGGCAGACCTCGCTGAGTGGATCTCCTCCACGCGTCACATCCAGAAGCGGGTCGTGAACGGTCACGAGGAGGTCATGCCGTACGACCTGTTCCACGCGCGGAGGATCGGTTCGACCACGACGGCCTGCGGCGAAGCGGCGTTCTACTGGACCAACGTCTACGAGCGTCCGTATGTGCCGGGCGATGTCAGTGCCTGCCTGGAGTGCGACAAGGTCGTACGTGGCCGTCCGAGGTAGCAGCCTCGTCGTGATAGCCGCGCGGCGCCAGCTGGCGTTGTCATATGAGTCGCCCTTGGACCCGACCGAAGCGATGGCGTCGGCCTGTGGACATCGATCTCGACGCACTCTCCGCGCCGCCGCTGAGCGTCGTTGAGCTCGTTGCCATCGACGCCTTCGCCTCCGAACCTGGGGTGTGACCTCCGGGCGGAGGGCGCTGTCGCACCGGCGTGGCTGGGTCCGGACGGGTCGGTCGGGGTCGGGTCGGGGCCGGCGTTACGTCGTGCCGCCGATGACGAGGTCGGCGGCAACGATGGAGCCGTGTTCTGGTTCGGGGGCACCGGCGATGCGACTCAGCAGGAGTTGGGTCATCTCCTCGGTCGCGGCATCGATCGGGATCCGGACGGTGGTCAGTGGCGGGTCGAGGTCGAAGGCGAGGGGTAGGCCGTCGAAGCCGGTGAGCGCGACCTCGGCCCCGGGGGTGAGACCGCGCTTCTTGAGAAGATCGAGGACGCGGATCGCGAGGGTGTCGCCCGCACAGATGATCGCGTCGGGCTGGTCGCGGTCCAGGAGAGCCCGCACCGCGTCGGTCACGTTGTCGACGTTGGTGATCAGGGTGTCCTCCGGTGCGAGCGTGAAACCGTGGTGGCGGAGCCGCTGCGAGGCTCCGGCGAGGCGGTCATGGTCGGCGTAGAAGTCGGTGTCGAAGCCGACGTAGGCGAAACGCTCTCGACCGGTCTCGACGAGATGGTCGACGGCCAGGCCGATGGCAGCTGCGTTGTCGATGTCCACGCTGTTCTGAGGCAGGTGCGGGTCGACTCGCCCCATGAGGGCGAAGGGGATGCCGAGCTCGCTGAAGATGTGTGGTCGAGGGTCCTCCTCTCCCACGTTGCACAGGACGAAGCCGTCGACACCGGAGCGGACCAAACCAGCGACGGACTCCCGGTCGAGCGGTGTGGTGAAGACGACCAGCTGCTGTCCCGCCCGCTCGGCGGCCTCGGTGGCCGACCGCAGGAAGCTGATGGCGAAGGGCTCCCGGATCGAGAGCCACCGCCCCGGGAGGTGGAGCCCGATCTGGCCGGATCTGTGCGACCGAAGCCGTTGGGCGTTGCGGTTGGGGGCGTAGTTGAGGTCTCGGACTGCCTGGAGCACCCGCTCCCGGGTCTGCGGCGTGAACCCGGTGCGGTCGCCGAGGACGTTGGAGACGGTCTGGGGGGAGACGCCGGCCGCACGCGCGACATCGGCCAGGGTGGGCCCCGGTCCCGGTGCCGGCCCGCGGCGCGCACCGCCACGCCCCGATCGCTCGCTGCTGGAGGTCACCGCTGGCCCCTCAGCTGCTCAGGGCTGCGGTCCACGCGACTGAGGATATGCCCCACGCCGGCTCCCTCCTTGTCAGTGGTGATCGGACCCGGGCCCTTGACTTGTGATGCAAACCACTTTAGCGTAACAGTGATTTAGCGCAAAAGTATGCTTCCCATCTCCCCTCGAAAGGAGACATCGGCGATGTCTCTCAGTCCTCTTCGGACCCGGAAGTGGTCCCTCACGCCCTGGCTTCGCACCGGGGCTCTCATCAGCGCAGTCGCGCTCACGGCAACCGCCTGCGGCAGCGGGGACGGTGGAGGCGGGAACAAGGCCGACGCCGGATCGGGCAAGGGCACCATCGTGATCTGGGCCCACCAGGGTCTCGAGGCGGAGGTCAACGTCCTGCAGGCAGCGGTTCAGGAGTTCAACGGCTCCCAGGGCGACGTGACGGCGAAGCTGCAGCTGATCCCCGAGGGCGACTACACCAAGACGATCCAGGCCACGAGCCCCGACAAGCTCCCCGATGTCATGGAGTTCGACGGGCCGTTGATGTCCTCGTTCGTCTACGACGGCAAGCTCGCACCCCTGACCGACCTGGTCTCCTCCGACGTGGTCGCCAACCAGACCGACTCGGTGAAGTCACAGAACACCTCCCCGGAGGACAAGGCGCTCTACGGTCTGTCGCTCTTCGACTCGGGCCTGGGCATCTACGGCAACAAGAAGATGCTCGATGCGGCCGGCGTCGACTACCCGAAGGGTCTCGACGACGCGTGGACCGCCGATGAGTTCCAGGACGACCTGAAGAAGCTGGTCTCCAAGGACTCCGACGGCAAGGTCCTCGACATCAAGGAGAACTACGGCGGCGACTGGCCCTCCTACGGGTTCCTCCCCGTGCTCAACTCCGCCGGCGCGGTCGTCCTCAAGGACGGCAAGGCCGAGGGGAACCTCAACGGTCCCGAGGCTGTGAAGGCCGTCGAGCAGTTCGCCAGCTGGCGTCAGTACGTCGACCCCAACAGCGACGACAAGGCGTTCACCGACGGGCGGGTCGCGCTGAGCTGGGTGGGCCACTGGGTCTACAACGACTACAGCAAGGCTCTGGGCAAGGATCTGGTCGTGATGCCGCTGCCCGACTTCGGTGCCGGCCCGAAGTCCGGTCAGGGCTCGTGGGCGTGGGGGATCGGCGGAGGCAGCAAGAACGGCAAGGCTGCTGGAGCGTTCCTGGACTTCCTCATGTCCGACAAGACCGTCAAGGCGATGACCGACGCGAACGGCGCGCCGCCGGGGACCACGTCGGTCACGGCCACCAGCGACCTCTACAAGCCCGGCGGCCCCCTCCAGCTGTTCGCCGACGGTCTGGCACGGACCTGCGGGACGAACCCACCGACCAAGGACTGCGTGGCGATTGCCCGACCGGTCACTGCGGCCTATCCGGTGATCACCAGCCAGTTCTCCCAGGCCTTCTTCAACGCCTACAAGGGTGGCGACGCCCAGTCCGAGATGGACAAGGCCGCCAAGGCCATCGACCAGGACCTCGAGGACAACGGCGGCTACCAGAACTGAGCCGCGATGCCGAGTCCCCACCGGGCTCGGCACGCACCTCGACCCGATGGCCGGTTGCACCACGAGCCGTTGACGGCGCGGCCCACCCCGGCCGCCTCGTCACCGGGCCCGCCACTCGGCCCGACGGCCGAGAAACTCGACGCTACGGCCACCCACGAGGGCGCCGTCCCTCGAGCGGCGCCAGCCCGCGTCATCCCATCAACGCGAGGAGACCTCGTGAGCATCGCCACCGCATCCACCACCCCGGAGACCGTCGAGCGCCCTCCCCGCGGCCCCAGCAGACATCGGTCCCGCACACGCACAGCGCTGCTGATGATCGCGCCCGCGATGGTGGGGCTGACCCTGTTCGTGGTCGTCCCCTTCATCACCGCCGGCTGGCTCTCGTTGCACAACGTCCGGCTCAACTCCGGACGACCCGCCATCTGGTTCGGACTCACGCAGTACAGCAGGATCCTGGCCGACCCCGAGTTCTACCGCTCGTTGCTCAACGTCGCGATCTTCGCCGCCGTCGTGGTCCCCCTGCAGACGGGTCTGGCCCTGGCTCTGGCGATGCTGTGCAACCAGCCGCTGCGGGGGATGCCCGTCTTCCGCACCTGCTTCTTCCTACCCGTGGTGTTCCCGATGGCCCTGGTGGCGACGATCTGGAAGCTGATCTACTCCCGCGGCGAGCAGGGCATGCTCAACGCCGTCCTCCACGCGCTGTCGTTCGGGCAGATCGGGCCCGTCGACTGGCTGGGATCCACCTCGACGGCGCTGCTCTCGATCATCATCCTGTCGATCTGGCAGGGCGTCGGGTTCCAGATGATCATCCTGCTGGCAGGTCTTCAGGCCATCCCCGTCGACCGCTACGAGGCAGCCAAGCTCGACCGTGCCAACCGGTGGCAGCAGTTCCGGTACGTGACGGTGCCGGGCATCCGCAACACCCTGATCTTCGTGGTCATGGTGACCACGATCTTCTCGTTCCGGCTCTTCGACCAGGTCTACATCCTGACCCAGGGCGGACCGAACGACGCCACCACCACCGTGATGTTCCAGGCGGTGACCAGCGCGTTCGCCGAGAACAACGTCGGCCGCGGTGCAGCCATCACCGTGGTGTTCTTCGTCATCGTCCTGAGCATCACCCTGGTGCAACGGCGGGTCCTCAAAGAGGAGCGTGAGATCGCATGACCACCACCACCGCGACACCGAGACCGCACACGAGGACCGGGGGTCGCCCCGGCGGTCACAGTCACGTCCGTGCCCGCAGGATCGCCAAGAAGGCCTTGGACTACGCCCTCCTGACGATCGTGACCCTGATCTTCATGGCGCCGATCATCTACATGGTGATCGGAAGCTTCAAGCCCTCGGACAAGGTCCTCAACGGCCTCTCCGGATTCGTCCCTGAGGACCTCACCCTCGCCAACTACCCAGGTGTCTTCGACCGCTTCAACAGCGACGCAACCGGACACTTCACCGACTTCTACCTCACCTCCCTCATCGTCTCGACGGTCATCGTCCTGGGCGGGCTACTGGTCAACTCCCTCGCCGCCTACGCGTTGGCGCGGCTGCAGTGGCGAGGACGCAACGTGGTCCTGGTCGGGGTGATCCTGCTGGTCATCGTGCCGTTCGAAGCCATCGCGGTGCCCTTGTTCTACCTGCTCAACGACTACCGCAACACCTACTACGTCCAGTTCCTGCCCTTCATCGCCAACGCCTTCTCGATCTACCTCTTCTACACGTTCTTCATCGGCCTGCCGAAGGAGTACGAGGAGGCCGCGATCATCGACGGCGCCGGACCCTGGCGGACGTTCTTCTCGATCATCGTCCCCCTCTCCAGGCCGGTGTTCGCCTCCGTGACCATCCTCAGCTTCCTGACCGCGTGGGGGGCGTTCCTCTGGCCCGTCATGGTGGTCGACGAACCCAAGTACCGGCCGCTCCCGTTGGAGATCTCGGTCTTCCAGGGCCAACCGCCCTACGAGTGGGGGCAGATCTTCGCCTTCGGCGTACTGCTCGTCCTCCCGCTGCTCGTCGTCTTCCTCATCTTCCAGAAGTGGTTCATCGCCAGCGTCGCCGCGTCGTCAGGCATCAAGGGATGACCACGCCGAGCCATCCCCGGGAGTCACCTGCATGACCAGGCCGATCGAACGCATCGACCCGCGACTGGTGCATCTACGGCGCGGTGGGACCAGTCTGCTCGTACGCCTGGCTCCCGATGACCTGCCATGCATCCTGCACTGGGGCGCGGACCTGGGGCAGCTCTCCGAGAGCGGGCTCGACAGCTCGCTGGACCTGTTGCGCATGGCCGGGCCCGATGAACCCATCTGGCCTCACTCCTGGGCCAGTGTGGTGCCCCGACCGACCGCGGGCTGGCTCGGCCGGCCCGGGCTGCGAGGGAGTCGAGAGGGACGGGACTCGGAACTGACGTTCACTGCCGTCCGTCACGAGAGTCTGCGTTCGGAAGGGTGCGACCGGCTGGTCAGCGTCGCCCTCGACCCGGTCGCGGAGCTCGAGGTCGCGACCCAGCTCGAGCTCCTCGAGACCGGCCTTCTCCGGGTGCGTGCGATCGTGCGCAATCTGGCCAGCCACCCCTATAAGGTGGCCCTCCTGGAGCCGGCCCTGCCCGTTCCTCACGACGCCGACGAGCTGTTGGACGTGGCCGGTGGTCCTACACATGAACGAGAGGTCCAGCGTCGGAGCTTCGACCAGGGCCAGTGGGTCCGCGAGGCCTGGGCTGGACGGCCCGGCCACGACTTTCCCCCTCTGGTGGCCGCCGGTCAGCACGGCTTCGGGTTTCGGTCCGGGCGGGTGTGGGGTGTGCACCTGGCCTGGAGCGGGAACCAGAGCGTCTCGGCCGAACGCAGCCACACCGGTTGGCGTCTCCTCCGCGGGGGTGAGGTGCTCGCACCGGGTGAGATCCGTCTGCAGCAAGGGGACACCTATGACTCCCCGTGGCTGTACGGGTCGTGGGGGCATGGCCTCGATGAGCTGGCCTCACGCTTCCACCAGCACCTACGCAGCCGAGACACCCACCCGCGAACGCGACGTCCGGTCGTGCTCAACACCTGGGAAGCGGTGCGGTTCGACCTCGACCAGGAGAAGCTCCTCGCCCTGGCCGCCGCGGCGGCTGAGGTGGGAGTCGAGCGCTTCGTCCTCGACGACGGATGGTTCCTGCACCGTCGCGACGACACCCGCGGCCTGGGGGACTGGACAATCGACCCGAAGGTCTTTCCCCTCGGCCTGAGCCCCCTGGCCAACACCGTTCGCTCCCTCGGCATGGAGTTCGGCCTGTGGGTCGAGCCCGAGATGGTCAACCTGGACTCCAACCTCGCACGCGCCCACCCGGACTGGATCCTCGGCACCCGCACGGGGCCCGGGGTCGCCTCGCGTCACCAACACGTGCTCGACCTGACCAACCCCGGCGCCTGGAACCACGTGTTCGACAAGATCTCCGGCCTGGTGGCCGAGTATCGGATCGCCTCGCTCAAGTGGGACCACAACCGGCCCGTCCTCGGTGCCGGCCGCGGGCCCGACCGCACACCGGCAGTCCACCTGCAGACCAAGGCGGTCTACCGCATGATGGCGGCGCTGCGCGAACGTCACCCCGGGCTGGAGATCGAGGCGTGTGCCGGTGGCGGTGCCCGGCTCGACCTCGGAATCCTGGAACAGGCCAGCAGGACGTGGCCCTCGGACACCATCGACGCCCACGAACGTCACCGCATCGTGCGCTGGACCGCGCTGACTCTTCCACTGGAGATGATCGGCACCCATGTCGGGACCAGCCCTGACCACTCCACCGGACGCAGGCACTCCCTGGACTTCCGAGCCGGCACCGCGTTGTGGGGGCACCTCGGCATCGAATGCGATCTGACGACCCTCCCGGAAACCGACCGTGAGAGTCTCCGGACCTGGGTCGAGCTCTACAAGGCACGACGAGCGCTGCTCCACAGCGGCGATCTCGTCCACGCCGATGGCCTCAACCCGGCCCTGGACCTGCAAGGCGTCGTCGCCCGCGACAAGTCCGCGGCGCTGTACCGGCTGTCCTGCCTGGACCACACCGCCCAGTTCCCCCCCGGCCGGATCACCCTTCCCGGCCTCGCCCCCGACGCCACCTATGTGATCGCCCTCGACGCCCCTCGGAGCGTCGGCCCGTGGTCGACGCTGCCACCCTGGTCCGGCGCGGAGGCCCAGGCATCGGGCCGGGTGCTCACCGACGTCGGCATCCAGGCCCCACCGATGGAGCCAGACAGCCTGGTGCTGCTCCACGTCAAGGTCGTCCGGTGACGTAGACGACCATCTCGCGCCTCCGCTCTTCGAACACCGACGTCCCCACTGCGGTTGCCGTTGCCCACAAGGGAGGTATCGGCACCGATGGTGGATGCCGCCGAGCAGGGTCACCTGTTCACGGCCGAGCTCACCGCCACCGTGCTGGCCGATGACCGTCTGCGCCGCGACCCGCCGCTGTGGAGCTCACCCGTGCCGGGATCCCGGCATCGTCCTCACTCGACGCTGACGGCCGTCGACAGCTGCGGGTACAGCGCCTCGACCGGCAGGCTGAGGGCTGCCTTGACCTCCGCGGCGATCTCGTCGGCAACGACCTCGTAGCGGTCGGCCTCGACCGCGTCGTACACGGTGCGCACCAGGTCTGCCGGGGCCAGCTTGGGCCCTTCCGCGTGCTCGGCCATCGCCGTGTCGACGTATCCCATGTGGACTCCGACGACGTGCACGCCCTGGGGGGCCAGCTCGAGTCGGATCGAGTTCGTGGCCGACCAGAGCGCAGCCTTCGAGGCGCTGTAGACACCGCCGAAGGCATACCAGCTGGCCACCGAGTGCACGTCGACGATCACCGAGGTCGGATGTGTCGTCAACACGGGCGCGAAGGCCTTGGCCATCAGCACCGGGCCGAAGAAGTTGGTCTCCATGCCCTCGCGCAGCTCGGCCTCGGAGAGCTCGAGGAGGCTGGCTCCCGCGGGTAGGGCGCCGGCGTTGTTCACCAGGACGGTGACGTCGCCTGCGGCCACCACCGCAGCGGCCACCGAGGCGGGGTCGTTGATGTCCAAGGTGAGGGGCACGATCCGTTCGTCGTCCCAGGCGCGCGGTGTGCGCGCCGTCGCGTAGACCTTGGCCGCCCCAAGCGTCAGGGCTTGGCGCACGAACTCGGTTCCGATGCCGCCGTTGGCCCCGGTCACGAGGACGACGGCGTGGTGAAGTGAGGGCATGTGGCTCTTCTCTCGCTCGGGGTGCCTCTTGCGGCTATAGAATGATGATCGTACGATAAAAACAGAACAGCAACTCTTCGTCAGGAGAACCGATGCCCACCCTCAGCGAACCGCTCGATCTTCCGTGCGGGGTCCAGCTGCCCAACCGCATCGCGAAGGCGGCACTCAGCGAAGCGTTGGGCGATGCCGACAACTCGCCCGACGAGCGGCTCGTCACGCTTTATCGCCGGTGGGCCCAGGGCGGCTACGGGCTGCTCATCACCGGCAACATCATGGTCGACCGCAACCACCTCGGTGAGCCCGGCAACATCGTCATCGAGGACGACCGAGCCCTCGACCGGCTGACTGCCTGGACGAAGGCGGCCCACGACGGTGGCGCGGCGATCTTCGCCCAGCTCAACCACCCGGGTCGACAGTCCAACCTGCTCGCGCTCGGGCACACGCCGGTCGCTCCGAGCCCCGTGGCGCTCGCGGTGCCCGGAGCCGCGACCCCGCGCGAGCTGACGGATGCGGAGATCGAGGACATCATCGAGCGCTTCGCCACGGCGGCTGCGGTCTGCGAGGAGGCCGGCTTCGACGCGGTCGAGCTGCACGCCGCCCACGGCTACCTGATCACCCAGTTCCTCTCGCCGCTGACGAACCTGCGCACCGACAGGTGGGGCGGGACCCCCGAACGACGGATGCGCTTCCTGATCGAGGTGGTACGACGGGTCCGCGGCCGGGTCAGCCCCGGCTTCGCGGTCGCGGTGAAGCTCAACTCCGCCGACTTCCAGCGCGGAGGCTTCACCGAGGAGGAGTCCCGTGGCGTGGTGGCCGCGCTGGCCGCCGAGGCCGTCGACCTGATCGAAGTCAGCGGTGGCAACTACGAGTCCCCGGCGATGGGCGGGTCCGCCGCGTCCTCCACCCGCACCCGCGAGGCCTACTTCCTCGACTACGCCCGGTCGGTGCGCGCCGAGGCCGGCGCGGTCCCGATCGCGGTGACCGGAGGCTTCCGCACCCGTGGCGCGATGGACGACGCGCTGCGCGCCGGCGACTGCGACCTGGTCGGCATCGCACGGCCCACCGTGACGGCCACCGACGCGGCGGCACGCCTCCTCGACGGAAGCATCGGCACACTCACCACCCACGAGATCCAGGCCGGGATGCGCTCGGTCCTGGGCAGGGTCACCGACCTCAAGGCGCTCGACGGGTTCCTGAACATCAGCTGGAACACCGACCAGCTCCACCGGCTCGCTCGGGGTCTCGAGCCGGACCTCGACCGGGGGGCGGTGGCCACCACGGTGACCATGCTGCGCCGCAACGGTCGCATCGCCTTCCGGCCCAAGCGCGGTGTCGCATGACCCGGCAGGCCTTCGACCTCGACGACAAGGTCGTCCTCATCACCGGCGGCAACGGCGGCATCGGGGGCGCCACCGCCCGCGAGCTCCTGCGGCGCGGGGCCCGCGTGGTGATCGCCGACATCGACCCGCGGACGCCGGAGCTCGCGGCCACCCTGGGGCGCGACCGCGTGCTGGGCTGCATCACTGACGTCCGAGACCGCACCTCGCTCGACGAGGCAGTCGCCCAGGCCGTGTCTCGCTTCGGACGCGTCGACGTCGTGATCGCCAACGCCGGCCTGCTGGCGAAGGCGGCCACGCTGCGCAACACCCCGATCAGCGACGTCGAGTCCACGCTGGCCGTCAACGTCACCGGCGCGGTGAACTCGGTCTCCGCCGGGATGGACGAGGTGATCCGCAACCGCGGTCAGCTCGTGTTGATCAGTTCGGTGTTCGCGTTCGTCAACGGGATGGGGACCATCCCGTATGCCATGAGCAAGGCCGCCGTCGAACAGCTCGGCCGCGGGCTGCGGGTCGAGCTCGCCGACCACGGCGTCAGCGTTCTCACGGCGTACTTCTCGCTCGTCGACACCGACATGATCAAGCACGGGGTCGACGAGGACGACGTGGTCGTCGACCTGCTCTCGACCCTGCCGAAGCCCATGCTCACGCGGGTCACGCCGGCCTCGGCGGCCACCGCCCTCGTCGACGCCCTCGAGGGCCGGTCCGCACGTGTCATCCATCCCCGCCTGTGGCGAACCGTCTCGGCGTTGCGCGGGGTGCTGGGTCCGAGCCTGGATGCGAAGTTCGCCGCCGACCGGCGCGTCCTCGACGTCCTCGCTCGACTCGACTCCCGCCCCTCCACCGTTGCCACAGCTGTCCTCGCAGCGCCCTCGAGAAGGAAGAAGTCATGACCACCTGGAAGAACACACCCACCAAGACCGTCGACGTCGCCGGCACCACGTTCGCCTACCGCGAGCTCGGCACGCCCGGAGGTGTCCCGGTGGTGTTCCTGCACCACTTCACCGCCGTTCTCGACGACTGGGACCCCCGCATCCTGGACGGCGTCGCCACGCAGCACCACGTCATCGCATTCGACAACCGCGGCGTCGGCTCGACCGGCTCGAAGGTCCCGGCGGACCTCGAGCAGATGGGCGACGACGCGATCGCGTTCATCCGGGCCCTCGGGTACGACGAGGTCGACCTGTTCGGCTTCTCCCTCGGCGGCGCGGTGGCACAGATGGTCGCCCTCCGGGCGCCGGATCTGGTGCGCCGGATCGTGCTCGCCGGCACCGGCCCCCGCGGCGGCGGCGGCATCTGGAAGATGCCCTTCATCGTCGGCGGCGCCTACGCCAAGGCCTTCGCGACCCGCAAGGACCCCCGCCACTTCCTCTTCTTCCCCCGCAACGCCGCAGGCAAGAAGGCGGCGGTGGAGTACTTCGAGCGCCTGGGCGAACGCATCGGGGACCGCAGCAAGCCGATCTCCCGGCAGGCGGCCCTCGCCCAGCTGCGCGCCATCACCACCGGCGGTCTCCACGCCCCCGACGACCTGTCCCTGATCAAGGTGCCGGTCCTGGTCGCCAACGGCGACCACGACCTGATGGTCGCCAGCGAGCACTCCGCCGACCTGGCCCGCCGACTCCCCGACGCCAAGCTGGTCGTCTACCCCGACTCGGGCCACGGCGGCGTCTTCCAGCACCACCGCGAATTCGTCCCCGAGGTCCTCGACTTCCTCGCCGCGCCATGACTGGCCCCGACTTCGTGACCGTCGACGCCTTCGCCAAGCCTCTCGGGGGCCGGGTGCGTTGGCGCCGGAACCTGCGGCACGTCGTGAACGGCGGCATCGAGGGCCTGCGGGGCGCGACGGTGAACTACTCCAACAACGGCACCCACACTGTCCTGCCCGGGGTCCTGCCCGGCGGGTGCGCACTGGTCGCCGCCTGGGAGTCGCCCGAGGCGGCCGAGGCCGCCTTCGCGGGACCGCTCCGCCAAGCCCTCGACTCCCCCGGACGCTTCAGCCTCGACGGCGAGATCGTGCGCGTCAAGATCGACTCCGAGTCCGAGCGCGACCACTGGCACGGCTGGAAGCCCCGCGCCGATGGCGCCGCCCGGCTGGAGAGAGGAGAGCCCATGGTCGCGATCGTGCACGGCATCGTGCGACGCGGCGAGCTGATGGACTTCCTGCGCAACAACATCCACGCCGCCAGCCGAGCCGCCCACCACCCCGGACACCGGGGGAGCATCGACATCTCCTCGCAGCTGCCGTTCGAGCACACCTCCATCAGCCTGTGGAAGACCTACGAGCTCGCCTTGGACTACGCCTACAAGCCTGGCGGTCACGCCACCGCCTTCAAGCACGCCATCAAGCAGAAGACCCACCGGGTCGGCGTCTTCCTGCAAGCACGCCCCCTGGCGTGCACCGGCGAGCTCGGGATCGGTCAGGCGCCGTACCCGCAGCTCCCGGCCGCGAACCGCGCCGGCCTCTGACAGCGAAGGAACCCACCCATGCCCTCAGCACTCGTCACCGGAGCCGGCCGCGGGATCGGCCACGCCATCACTCGTCACCTCAGCGACCGTGGCTGGGACGTGTACGCCACGGCTCGGTCCGCCGAGGATCTCCACGCCCTCGGCCGGCTGCCCCACGTGCATCCGGTCCAGCTCGACATCACCGACCGCTCGGCGCTCGCCGGCCTGGCCGCGCAGCTGCCGACGGCGCTGGACGCCGTGGTCAACAACGCCGGGATCATCGTCCAGGGCCCCGTCGAGGGGCTCTCGCTCGACGACCTGTCACGTCAGCTGGACGTCAACGTCACCGCCCAGATCGGCGTCGTCCAAGCCGTGCTCCCACAGATCCGAGAGGCTCGGGGGCGCGTGGTGTTCATGTCCTCGGTCAGCGGCTTGATCACCACACCGGGCACCGGCGCGTACAGCGCCTCGAAGTACGCCCTGGAGTCCCTGGCCGACGCGCTGCGGATGGAAGTGCGCCCCTGGGGGATCCGCGTCTCACTGATCGAGCCCGGGCCAACGCGCACCGACATGTGGGGCGATGCCCTGACGGACTACGACCGCATGATCGACCGGCTCAGCCCCGCGCACCGCGAGCTGTACCAGGCGCACCTGGTCGGCACCCGCAAGCTGCTCGGCCGGATGCAGAAGCTCGCGGGGGATCCGGAGAAGGTCGTGGCCGCCGTCGACCGCGCACTCACGTCGAAGCACCCCAAGCGTCGGTACCGCACCGACACTGTCAGTCGCGCGCAGTTGGCGCTGGTCGCGGTGACCCCGACCGCCGTCACCGACGCGGTGTTCGCAGCCGCCACCACATCGCACTGAACCGCTGCACCTACGGCCCCGGAGCGGCTCAGCGCAGCAGCGCGAGCGCGTTCCGGGTGCCCGCCTCCAGCAGCTCGGCCGAGAGCTCGGGGTCGGAGACCGCCCGCGCCAGCTGAAGGGTCCCGACCATCATCGTGTAGAGCGCGACCGCCTTGGCCCGCGCCGATGCGGGGTCGCGCGGGGAGAGGCGGACGGCGATCTCCTCCAGGATGCGCTCCGAGCCCTGGGTGTAGGCCTCCTTCGTCACCTCGGTGCAGCGCACGATCTCATCCAGCAGGGCTGCCGACGGGCACCCCAGGCCGGGGTTGTCCCGATGCTCGAGGGTCAGATAGTCGCCGACGAACGCGCGCAGCCCGGCACGACCGGGTGGGAGCGCGCTGAAGGTCTCGGCCTGCCGGCGCAGCTCCTCGGCGACCACGGAGGCCACCAGGTCGTCCTTGGACTCGAAGTGGGCGTAGAACGCCCCGTTGGTGAGACCGGCGTCGGACATCAAGGTGGCGATCCCGGAGCCGTCAACGCCGTCCTGCTTGAAACGCCGGCTCGCGGTCTCGATGATCCGCTGCCGCGTCTCGTGCTTGTGTTCCTTGGAGTAACGCGCCACGGACACCCTCCTTCACCTTGTGTCTGGAACCATCCTAACCTATAGTCTGTCGAGCGTAAGATTATAAACGTCATGCAATAAGAGGGAGCTCGTCATGACCGGCAACGACTCGAGCGGCGACGTGGTGACTGCCTACAAGGACGCTCCCACGAAGACCGTCATCGCAGGCGGGGTGACCTTCGCCTACCGCGAGCTCGGCCCCACGGGGGGCATCCCGGTGGTGTTCTTCGTGCACCTCGCGGCGACGCTGGACAACTGGGATCCGCGCATCGTGGACGCGGTCGCGGCGGGCCGCCGCGTCATCGCCTTCGACAACCGCGGCGTCGGGGCGTCGAGCGGCCGCGTCCCCGGCACGGTCGAGGAGATGGCGAACGACGCGTACAACTTCCTCGAGGCGCTGGGCATCGACAGGATCGACGTCTTCGCGTTCTCGTTGGGAGGCATGGTCGCCCAGGACCTGGTCCTGAGCCATCCAGGTCTCGTGCGCAAGCTCGTGCTGACCGGGACCGGGCCGCGCGGGGGGCGCGGGATCGACAAGGTCGCGGGCGTCACCTACGGGGACATCCTGCGCGCGACGCTGACGCGCTCGGACCCCAAGGAGTTCCTCTTCTTCAACCGCAGTCCCGCCGGCAAGGCCGCCGGCAAGGCGTTCGTCGCACGACTCGGGGAGCGCACCGTCGACCGGGATGCGCCAATCTCGAACCAGGCCTTCCAGGCACAGCTGAGGGCGCTGAAGCGCTACGGACGCTCGAAGCCCTCGGATCTGTCCGTGCTCACGCAACCGACCTTGATCGCCAACGGAGATCACGACCGCATGGTGCCCTCGGTCCTGTCGCAGGACCTGCATCGGCGCATCGCGGGCTCTGAGCTCGTGATCTACCCCGACTCCGGTCACGGAGCCATCTTCCAGTTCCACGAAGAGTTCGCCGCGTTGCTCGTGGAGTTCCTCGATCGCTGACCCCGCTGTCCCTGCTGTCTCTGCTGCGGTCTGGCTCGGCCGGGCGCGCGGTTCACACGATGGTGCCGTGCGCCGCTCCGTCGACGGGATCCTCGAACGGAGTGCGGACGAGGCTGACGCGATGGGCGGTCGAGACGGTCCAGATGTTGTCGGCTGGCACCGTGTCGGACCGGCTGTCTGGGAGCAAATAGGAAGCAAATCTCGCCCGGGTCGGTGTTCCTGCAGGTCATCGCGACGGAGTTGGCCTGCTGTAAATCCGTCGCGATGGTCATCCTGGGTTCGTCCGGATGCGGTCCCGCGCGGAGTGATCGCGGTGGGGCGACGGGTCGGGTTCTTACGGGTCGCTGACGTGGTGCGCGGAGGCGTATCGGACATGACGACGAGGTGCTCCTCGAGGTCACGAACGGATGCCACGGGCATCCCTTGACCTGAAGGGATCCAGATCGATGAAACGCCTCTCTCCCACCCCGACCAGACTCGCCGCCCTCGGCCTCTGCGCGACCATCTCGACCGTCGCCCTGGGCGCTGCTGCCGCAGTCCCTGCCGTGGCAGCGTCCGCGCCCTCGACGACCTCGGCCGTCGCGGCCGGCGGTGCGGCCGCGACCACCAGCCGAGCTCCGCTGGGCACGTCGAGGATCACGGGCACGGAGGGCACGCTGAGCAGCGTCTCTCCGGTCACGGCCACGGCGTTGGCAGCCGGGCATCGACGTTTCGGCCCGGTGGCGACCCGTCGGCAGTCCTTGGTCGCGTACTGGACTCCGACCCGCATGCGCGCGGCCATCCCCGCCGAGAACGACCGTGCCGTGCGGTTGGCGATCCGCAGGTTCGTGGCGTCAGGCTCGACGAGCACCGGTGTTCCGCGCGTCTCGGGCGTCGTGCACCCGGTCGCGCCGCAGCTCGTGGCTCCCGCAACGCCGACGCTGCGGGCGCCCAAGACGCTGATCGCGGGCTCACCCGCAACCGTGTCGCTGGCGTCGACGGGGTCGGTCTCGACGAACCCCAACCTGGCCTCGACGCACCCCACCGCCTTCACGGAGGGGAAGGTCTTCTTCACCAAGTCCGGCGTCGACTACGTGTGTTCGGGCACGATCGTGATCTCCGAGGGCAAGGACAGCGTGTGGACCGCCGGTCACTGCGTCCACGGTGGCAGCGGCGGCACCTGGAACAGCAACTGGACGTTCGTCCCGGCCTACGACGACGACCTGGCGAATCCGCGCCCCTACGGGACCTGGTCGGCTGCGTCGTTGGCGGCGCGGACGGGATGGGTCAACAGCTCGGACTTCTCGGTCGACTTCGGGGTCGCCACGATGAACCCGTTGGGAGGGGTGCACATCGGCGACAAGTTCGGCGGCCAGGGGTTCACGGTCAACCGCGGGAAGTCGGTGGTCGAGAACGCCTTCGGCTACCCGGCCGAGACGCCGTACGACGGCGGGAACCTGCGCCGTTGCACCGGCACCACCACCCCGGAGTGGGACTCGGGGACCACCTGGTCGCAGACGGTGAGGATCCCCTGTGACATGACCCGCGGCTCCAGCGGTGGCGGTTGGCTCTATGGCTACGACGGGCGGGTCGGCTACCTCAACGGTGTGAACAGCCGGATCGACAGGATCGCCGGCCCGACCATCATGCTCTCGCCCTACTTCGATGACGACGCCTGGAACCTGTACGACGACACTCGCTACAAGTGACCCTCGCTGTCCCGTGTGGGCGCCCGGTGCACGCCGGGCGCCCTTCTGGCCAGGGCGCCGAGGAGAGGACTGCGCGACGTTGCGACTGGGCGAGTCGTGGCGGAGGCCGAGGTGAACGGGAACGCCAGGCGGAGCCGTCGACCAGATGCCGCGAGGTAGCGTTCGCAGGGTGGACCACGTCGCCGCGCGCACGCCCGCACCGCTGTTGGGTGAGCCTCTGCCGGTGGAGCTGATGAACACCATTTGGGCCGACCGCGTCGGAGTGCACGACGCGCTCACCAGCCTGACGGTCGACGGTGGGCTCGCCGAGAGGTCAGATGCAGCCCCGAGCGCCGACGAGGCTCGTGCCTGGCTGAGCGCCGTCGCCGGGCGACTGGCGCTGGACCGTCTGGTCGACGTGCAGGACGACCTCGGGCTGCTTCGCGGGTCGTCGGCGTTGGGGCCGGCTGGCGCGGACCGGGCCTCTCCTGCTCTCGGTCCTGGCAGCGAGCTGGTGGGAGTGAGGAACGCGCTGCGCCGGCTGGCCGCCGAGCAGACAGGCGATCCGCGTGAGCGAGCCCTCGGCGACCGGGTCGACCTGCGGGAGGCGGTGCGCCTGCTCAACCGAGCCGCGGCAGAGGGGCTGACCTGGCCCGCGCTGTCCTGGAGCGGGGTGGACGTGGGCGAGCACCTGCGTGCACGTCAGCCTCTGAGCAGGGTGGTGGTCGGCGCTCTCGCGCGGGCAGGAGTCTCCTTCTTCGCCTCTCCTGCGCGCGAGGATCTGCGCGCGTGCCTCGCGCCGGGCTGCGTGCTCTACTTCGTGCGACAGCACCCCCGGCGCGAGTGGTGCTCGGCCGCGTGTGGCAACCGTGCTCGGGTCGCCCGACATTACGAACGCACCCACCACGGTGACGCCCCTCAACCGGTCGTACCTAATGTCTAGCAGCCATTTGATCCATTAGTTACCATGGTTGGATGGGGTTGACTGGAGGGTTCCACGAAGGTGAGTTGCTGGTTCAAGGGCGTGCTGGGGTAAGGGAGCAGGCTGCGCGCCTGGAAGGGATGCTGGACCGCGGACCCCTCAGCGGGGGAGCGGCTCGGTTCCTCGCCGGCCGCACCTTCGCTGGTCTCACCGCCCGCGACCGTGCCGGGCGGCTCTGGATCTCTCCGCTGGCCGGTCTACCCGGCTTCGTCGAAGTAGACGGAGGGGGCCTGCGCATCGCGGCGACCCCGTGGCCAGGCGACCCCCTCCACGGGCTACCCGCGCCGCAGCCGGTCGGTCTCGTCGCGATCGACTTCGCCGCCCGACGTCGTCTGCGCGTCAATGGAACGCTGGTCGGTTCGGACTCGACCGGGCTCCAGATGGAGGTCGAGGAGGCCTTCGGGAACTGCCCGCAGTACATCCAACCCCGTCTCCTGCGGTCGACGACGCACGACCCGACGCCTGCGCGGTCCACACCCGCGCTGGTGACCGATCTCTCGCCTCGTCACCGTGCCCTCATCGGACGTTCCAGCACCTTCCTGCTGGGCACCACCCACCCACAACGGGGCAGCGACGCCTCCCACCGGGGCGGACCGGCTGGCTTCGTCGGGGTCGAGGGGCGCACCCTGACCTGGTCGGACTTCCCGGGCAACAACATGTTCACCAGTCTGGGCAACCTCGAGGTGGACACCAGCGCAGCCGTGCTGTTCGCTGACTTCGACTCGGGGGAGACCCTCCATCTCTCGGGGGTCGCCCGGGTCGCGTGGACCCACCCCGCGGGAACACCTTCGGGAACCCCCGCGGAGACGGGACGGCGGGTTCGGTTCCAGCTCGAGCAGGGAGTCTCGGGCACGCTTCTCCCCGCTCGTGAGACCCCGGATGGCGTCGACAACCGACACGGCTAGGTCCTGGCCAAGGCGACTACGGCGCCGGCGCTCGACGGCGAACGCGACGACGGTGGCGGTTCGGGTGTGGGTGGGACGCGGGTGGCGGCTGCGGTCCGCGTCCGCGATGCTGAGGCTCCCGAGCTCCACCCCCCTTGCCGTCGTCAGGCACATCATGAGGCGTGACCAGCAGCTCCGCCCGCCCGCCGACGTTGCCGCGCACCGGGGCGACCACGTCCGAGTGGGGCGTGGATTCGTCGCGGCGTACGCGTGCTCCTACGCGGGTGGTGCGCTGCTGTTCCTGGCGCCCTTGCTGGTCTCCCTCGCCCTGAAGATCAACGACCTGGTCGGCGCCGACCGCGCCCCCCGGGCGCTGGCGTTGGTCACGGGGGTGGGGTCCCTGCTCGCGATCGTGAGCAACCCGCTCTTCGGCCGGCTGAGCGACCGGACCACCGCCTCGCTGGGCATGCGGCGGCCCTGGATGCTGACCGGGCTCCTCGGGGGGACGGCCGGCATCGTGACCGTCGCCCTGGCGCCGAACGTGGCTGTCGTGCTGGTGGGCTGGTGCCTGGCCCAGGTGTTCCTCAACGCCCTCCTGGCGGCCCAGGCCGCGGTCCTCCCCGACCACGTGCCGGAGCAGCAACGCGGGTCGGTCTCGGGGGTCCTGGGGGTGTGC
>JBGAFN010000005.1:0-368188 GCA_044227235.1 Marmoricola sp.
GCGGCGCCGGATCCGTTCATCGCTGGTCGAGTAGGGCGCGAGGAACGAGCGCCCGTGTCGAGACCCCGCACGCGGCCCGCGGACCCAGCCCCAGATCCGTACCCAGACACACCCGTATGGCGAGAATCCCCAACCCTGCTTGACGAAACTCCCTTGTGAACGACCCCGAAAATGTCGGTGCCCTCTGGCAGAGTCACCCCATGGCAGGCGACACCCCCACCTCCGGACCCCGCACCGGACCCACCCCGATGGAGGCGCGGACGCGTCCGCAGCACCAGTTCACCGGCCGGCTCCACCAGGTCCTCGACCAGGTGTTGCCCGCCCCTGCCTGGCCGCTGAGCGTCGATGAGCTGGCCGAGACCCTCACCGAGGTCACCACCGGCATCGCCCGCCTCCACGCACTGCACGCCACCCTGCTCGCCGACGCCCACTCCCGTGACCTGCCCACGGAGCTCGGCGCCACCAACCTGGTGGCCTGGCTGAAAGCGACCACGCGGCAGACGCCGCGGGCCGCGAAGGACCTGGTGGCGCTGGCACGGGGTCTGGAGGACCACGACCCCACCCGCGAGGCGCTGGCCGCCGGGGCGGTCCTGCCGGACCAGGCGGCGGCGATCATCGCCGCGGTCGACGCCCTCCCCGACACCGTCACCCCCGACGAGATCGCCAAAGCCGAAGAGCACCTCCTGGCCGAGGCGGCGCACCACGACGCCCGCGAGCTCCGCGCCCTGGGCAAGCACCTGCTCGACGTGATCGACCCCGACACCGCGGACGAACGCCTCAACAAGCAGTTGGAGAAGGAAGAACGCGAAGCAGCCCGCAAGACCTCGTTCAGCGGGTTCCACGATGGGAGCGGGTCGTATCACTTCAAGGGCCGGATGCCGTCGCTGGATGGGGCGATCCTCGAGTCCCTGCTCGGCGCGTTCCTCAACCCCAGCCGCCCCGACCCCATCCCCCGGACCCTGGAGGACGGGACGGCCGTGGCGACCCCGGAGCTCAAGGGCCAGGCCCTGGTCCAGCTGGTCGAGCGGTACCCGCGCAAGAAGCTGCCGATGACTGGTGGGGTGAACACCACCGCGGTGGTGCTGATGACGCTGGAATGCCTCGAGGGCCGGCAGCAGGCCGCCGGGATCCTCGGCACCAACCTCCAGGTCTCCGCCGGCCAGGCCCGCCGGCTCGCCTGCGCCGGAGGACTCATCCCCGCGGTGCTGGGGTCGGACTCCCAGATCCTCGACCTCGGCCAGGAAGTCCGCTGCTTCACCTTCCCCCAACGGATCGCGATGGCCGTCCACCAAGGCGGCACCTGCGGCATCGTCGACTGCCAACGACCCGCGACCTGGTGCGACGGACATCATCTGGTCGCCTGGGCCGACGGCGGCCCCACCAACCTGACCAACGGGGCCCTGCTCTGCCCCCGTCACCACACCCTCGCCCACGACCTCAGATTCGAACTGACACAACAACCCACCGGCGGGTGGAAGCTCATCCGGATCAACCGGCGCCAATAGCCCCCGCCCCCCACCCCGCCGGGCCCGGGTCTCGTGGCTCGCCCAACGGCTCGCACCTCAACCTCCGTACCCAACCCCGGTGGTCGAGGTGCGAACGCGCAGCGTGAGCCACGAGACCACTGACACCAGTCCGCGGGACCCTCACGGGGTCTGTTACGAGGTTCCCTTGGGTTGTGGCTAGCTGGCGGTCTTGATGACCGTGTAGCCGGCGTGTTCGAGGATGGCGCGGGCGCGTCGTTGCTCGCGTTGGGGGTCGAGGCGTTGGTAGAAGTCGGGTCCGGGGTCGTTGTATAGCTCGCCGGTCTGGGCCATGTGCCAGATCGTGGTGAGCATGTCGTGCATGAGTGCGACCAGGGCCCGCTGCTTTCCGCGGCGTCCGGCGATGCGGTGGTACTTCGCGGCGTAGTAGGTGTTCTTCGATCTGCTTGCCGACATCGCGGCGATCCCGAGGGCACCCTTGAGGTAGGTGTTGCCCTGACGGCATCGGGTCGAGCGGATCTTGCCGGCCGACTCGTTGTTGCCCGGACAGACCCCGGCCCAGGAGGCGAGTTGTGCTGGGGTGGGGAACTGGGTCATATCGGCGCCGGTCTCGGCGGTGATGACGTCGGCGACCAGGGTGCTGATGCCGGGGATCGAGCAGATCAGGTCGCGGAACCCGCGAAAGGGCTCGATCACCACCTCGATCCGGGCGGTCAGGTCCTCGATCAAGACGTCGAGCTGCTCGAGCAGACGTAGATGGCTGGCCACGAGGAACCCGTGGTGGTCGGTGAATCGACCTGTCAGGGACGCGACGAGCTGGGCTTGCTTGCCGTTCATCCGCCAGTGCGCCAGCCCCGCCAGCTCGACGGGGTCACGCATCCCGGCTGCTAGGCCACCCAGGATCGCGCGGCCCGAGACCCCGTCGAGCTCGCTGAGGACGGCCGAGAGCTTGATCCCGGCACCCTCGAGCTGCTTCTCGAGTCGGTTGATCTCACGGTTCCGGTCCCGCACGAACCCGACCCGGGTGCGGGTCAGGTCACGCAGCTCACGGATCGGTGGTGGCGGCACGAACGAGGCCCGGACCAGCCCGTGAGCGCCGAGCTGGGCCAACCACGTGGCGTCGTTGACGTCGGACTTACGGCCCGGGACGTTCTTGACGTGGCGGGCGTTGACCAGCATGACCTCGCACCCGGGCACGTCACGGGCGAGGTCCTCGAGCAGGTAGTAGTACGGCTTCCAGTAGTCACTGGTCGCCTCCATCACCACACAGGTCACCTGCTCGGCGAGCAGATACTCCCGCAACGCCAGGATCTGCCCGGTCATCGACCCCCACTGGGTGATGACCTCGCTGACCCGGTCACCCTTGCGTCGTGCCCCGGGGCCACCGGGTCCAGGGCGGCGAACACAGACCTTGGCGTACTTCTTGCCGATGTCGATCCCCGCGCACCGAGGATGCAGCTCTTCCATTGCCCCTCCTTCCGCCAGCGCTCTCAAAGCGCTTCCCAAAACGGTCGGGACACGGGGAGGACAAACAGAGATGGAGTCTGTTACACGTGCTCAACGGCCACAATCCACGGGTCCCGTGGCGTCCTCCGCCACCATGCTCGACAACAGGCTTGTGAGCAGGCTCAAGCGCCAAAGACCAACGGGGTCGACCGCGCCCGACACCCCACCAGCCTGACCCGGACGACGACCACCCCGCAACCGCAGCGCGGCAACACCTCCACGCCCACGAGGGCGGCCTCCGGCCGCCCGGCCGCTCGACACGGTGCTCGCAAGCTCGCACCTACTCGACCAGCGAGGAAGGGTCTCGACCTCCGCACCCAAGCCCGGAGGTCGAGGTGCGAACGCGCAGCGTGAGCCACGAGACCCCCGACACCGGACCCCGCTCCGCTCACGGGGTCTCGACACGGTGCTCGCAAGCTCGCACCTACTCGACCAGCGAAACGGCTCGTCCTCCGGGCGCCAGCCCGCGGGACCGTCACGGGGTCTCGACACGGTGCTCGCACCTACTCGACCAGCGAATGGGCTCGACCTCCGTAGTCAAGCCCCGGGGAGCGGGCTCGGCGCGCGGGGGTAGTGCATCTGCACCCCGGTGCCGGGGTGTGGTTGGCCTGCGGGAACGGGTGCGGGTGTGACTGGGGAGTGAGCCTGGGGTTCGCGATCCTCGAAGAGAAGCAGGAAGCCGTCAGAGGAAGGGCCGGGACCATGATCGACTGGGACTCACCGCAGTGGGGTGGCGGCGTGACGTACGCAGCGAACGGCTCGTGGGTGCCTGACCGGCACGACGGCGCGGGCGACATGGGGGACGCGGTCTCCCGGCTCGAGGAGCTCACGGCGCGCTGCACCGTGCGGACCGCGAGGGCAGCCGCATGAGCGCCGTACGGAACCTGACCAGGGTGAACGTCCCACCGACGTCCCGCGAGAGCGTCCTGGAGGCGCACGACGAGGTGCTGCAGCAGCTGTTCGCGCTGAACCTGCGCCTCTCGGTGGTCGGTCGGCGTGCTGCGGTGGACCACGACCTGTTCACGTCCGTCCTGGGTGAGGTCGCGAGCACCATCGACGCCGTCCGGGACTCGCTGCAGGAACTGCGGCACACCGAGGTACCGCGTCAGCGTGAGCACCGCGCCCTCCTGAGCCGGGCGTCCTGAGCCGCGCCGCCTGACCCCCGTCGTGTGCTGACCGCGCCGCCCACCCCCCGGTGCGGTCAGCGCGCGAGGAGGGTCAGCACCCGCGGTGGCTCAGCCGATGCCGTAGCGGTTGGCCGGCCCGGGAGCGATCGGTCCCGAGCTCAGGTAGGCGGCCAGCGAGTCCACGTCGAAGCCCGGGGCCACCGTCCGGTTGGTCCCGGCGGTGAGGTTCGTGAAGCCGTCGCCGCCGTTGGCGAGGAAGTCGTTGGTGCTGACCCGGTACGTCGCCGCCGGGTCCACCGGGATCCCGTTCAGCGCGAGGTTCGCGATCCGCGACCCGAGCGGCCGAGCCCGGTCGAAGGTGTAGGACACCCCGGCCGAGACCTGCAGCTGCCGGTCGACCGTCTGCCCCGCGTACCCGGCGAACTGCTGCTCGAGCACCTCCTTGAGCTGGGCGCCGGTGAGGCTCACGGTCACCACGAGGTTGTTGAACGGCTGCACCGTGAAGACCTCGCCGTAGGTGACCTGACCGGGGGCCTCCCCGCCGGGGGAGAACGCGAAGCTGAGGTCGGCGCGGATGCCCCCTGGGTTCATCAGCGCGAGCTGGGCTCCCGTCGCCTGGGTGTAGGCGAGCATGCCGTCGGCGATGACGTCCCCGAGTGGCGACTCCCCGGCGGGGCTGGCCGCGCGGGTGATGTCGGCCGAGATCGACCCGACGACACGGTTCGCGAGCGGCGCGACCGCCGTGCGGTACTTGTCCGCGATCACCTTCGCGTCGGGGTCCACCAGGGCGGGGTTGCGGGTGAAGACCCCGGACGGCTCCTTGGCCCAGCTGCCGTCGGCGAGCCGGATCCCGTTCTCGACGACCTGGTTGGTCGCCGTGGCCGAGACGAACCGGCCGCTGCGCCGGTCGAGGCTGTAGGAGACGTCGGTGAGCAGGACTCCGGCGGTGCCGGCACTGGTGACCAGCGAGGAGGCGCCGGAGGAGTTGGGCAGGCTGCACACGTACGAGCGGTGGGTGTGCCCGCTGATCACGACGCCGAACTCCGGGCGCAGCCGCGAGACGATGTCGGTGACGGCGCCGCTGAAGTTGGCGCAACCGCTGGGGTCGAGGGGGGTCGGCGGCGGGTTCTGCGTCCCGCCCTCGTGCAGGAGCAGCACGAAGGCGTGGATGCCCAGCTTGCTCAGCACCGCGGCGTACCGGTTGGCGGTGTCGGCCTCGTCCAGGAAGTCGACGCCCTGGATGCCGGCCGGGTTCACGATGCCGGGCGTGCCCTCGAGGGTCTCGCCGATGATCGCGACCGGCACGGTGCCGGCCCACTTGACGACGAAGGGAAGCAGGATCGGCAGGCGGGTCTTCTTGTCGACCACGTTGGCCGCGAGCATCGGGTACGACGCACCGGCGAACGCGTCGCCGTCCTGGCAGCCGTCGGTCGGGTGGCAGCCGCCACGCTGCAGCCGGCGCAGCTCGGTGACGCCCTCGTCGAACTCGTGGTTGCCGACCGCGGTGACGTCGAGCCCCAACGAGTTCATCTCCTCGACCGTGGGCTCGTCGTGGAAGGCGGCGCTCACCAGGGGCGAGGCGCCGACCAGGTCGCCGGCGGCGACGGTCCAGACGTTCCTGGTCGTGGCCCGGTCCTGGGCCCGGAGCTTCTTGACCCACGTGGCCAGGTACTCCACGCCTCCGGCCGGGGTGCCGTTGACCAGGCCGCCGCTGCCGGTCGGCGGGTCGATCGCGCCGTGGAAGTCGTTGAACGCCAGCAGGTGGCCGGTCTCCACGGCCGGCGCCGGGCGGGGCGCGGCACCGACCGGGGCGGCCGCCCCGATGCCGGCCAGCACCGACGCTGACGCGGTGAGCGCGACCGCCGTGGCGGCAAGACGACCTCGTACGACACCCATGGATGGCTCCCCTCCGAACCGGACGACGCTGCCCACCCTGCTGTTCCGCACCGACCGTGGGAACCCTGGTACAGACACCCTCCTTGACCGTGCCGGGTCAGCGCGTACGGCGCGCGGCCGCCCGCAGGGCATCGGTGACGGCGGCGACCGCGGGCGGGCTGGTCGCCCGGGTGAGCACGAAGACCTCGCGGCCCAGGGTGCCCTCGGTCGGCTCGCACACCTCGACACCAGGGGTGTCCAGGCCGAGCACCAGGTCGGGCAGCAGGGCGCAGGCGCCGGTCGTCCGGACGAGCTCGAGCAGGATCAGGAAGTCGTCGGAGCTGTAGCGGACGTCGGGCTCGAAGCCGCCGAGCTCGCGGCACACCCGCAGCTGCATCTCGCGGTGGCCGGTGCCGGGCTGGCAGGCCGCCCACGGCGCGGCGGCCAGGGAGGTGAGCGCCACCCGGCCGTCGGTGGCGCCAGGATGACCCGCGGGCAGCACGACCTGCAGGTGCTCGCGCAGCAGCGTGTCGCGCTCCAGGTCGGGGTGCCGTGGCCGCGGCTGCCCCTGGTACTCGTCGCCGACCACGACGTCGAGCTGCTGGAGCCGCAGCGCCGGGACCGCGACCTCGACCTCGGCCTCGGTCGCCTCGACCCGGATGTCCGGGTGGGTCTCGGCGAGCGCCCGCACCGCGGGGGCGAGCAGCCGCAGGAAGGCCGACTGGAAGGCGGCGACGCGGACCACCCCGGCGACCCGTCCGGCCGCGACCGCCGCGAGCTCGGCCTCAGCCGCCTCCACGCCGTCGAGCAGCGTCGTCGCGTGACGCAGCAGGACGTGCCCGGCGTCGGTGAGCCGGACGTTGCGGCCGACCCGCTGCAGGAGGGGCACCCCGGCCTCCCGTTCGAGGACCGCGAGCTGCTGGGAGACCGCGCTCGGGGAGTAGCCCAGCGCGCGGGCCGCCGCGTGCACGGTGCCACGGGCGTGCACCTCGCGCAGCAGCCGCAGCCGGTGGAGGTCGAGCATCTGTTCAGAGTAACCGCACGATCGTGTGCAGAATGGCGCGATGGACGTGAACAGTCCGGGCGCGGACGATGGACCTCATGGGTGCCGTCTTCTGTCTGCTCTCCGCTGTCGGCTTCGGCGCCATGGCCGTCTTCGGCAAGCTCGCCTTCGACGAGGGCGTGCCGCTCGACGCGCTGCTGCTGGTCCGGTTCGGGCTCGCTGGTGCCGTCCTGGCCGCGGTCGCCCTGGCCCGGGGGTCGTTCCGGGGGCTGCGACGGCGCAAGGGGCTCACCGCGCTGGCGATGGGCGCGGTCGGGTACGCCGCCCAGGCCGGCCTCTACTTCGCCGCACTGACCCGGATCGACGCCGCGCTGGTGGCCCTCCTGCTCTACGTCTACCCGGTGCTGGTGATGGTCGCGGCGGTCGCCCTCGGCCGCGACCGCCTCTCGGTGCGCAGGGTCGCCGCCCTGCTGGTCGCCCTGGCGGGGATCGCCCTGGTCCTGCTGGGGGCGGGCCGGGCCCGGTTCGACGCGCTCGGCGTGCTGCTCGCGCTGGGTGCGGCGGTCGTCTACACCGGCTACATCCTGGTCGGCGACCGGATCACCGGTGACGTGCCGCCACTGGCCCTGGCGGCCCTGGTCTGCGGCGGTGCGACGGGGACCTTCCTTGCCGGCAGCGCGGTGCGCGGTACCCCCGACTGGGGGTTCGCTCCCGCGGGCTGGCTGTGGCTGGCGGCGGTGGCGCTGGTCAGCACCGTCGCCGCCGTCCTGCTCTTCTTCGCCGGCCTGGCCCTCGTCGGCCCCTCCACGGCTGCGCTGCTGTCGATCCTCGAGCCGGTGGTGACCGTGGTGGGCGCCGCGCTCGTCTTCGGTGAGGCGCTCACCGCGGTGCAGTGGGCCGGGGCAGCCGCGGTCCTCGCCGCGGTCGGCGTCGTGCAGTGGCCGGGCGGCGAGGCCGCGCGCGCACGCGACGGCCTGGCCGACCCGCTCCCGGCCTGACCCGTGGCGGCCCTCAGGCCGGCACGCTCTCCAGCACCTGCTGGCGCCGGCCCAGGCCGATGTAGGTCCACCCCGCCTCCGCCCAGGCGTCGGCGTCCAGGCAGTTGCGGCCGTCGATGATCCGCGCCGTGGAGACCAGGGCCGCCGCCTCGGTCGGGTCGAGCTCGACGAACTCCCGCCACTCGGTCGCCACGATGACCAGGTCGGCCCCGGCCAGCGCCGCGGCGGCCGAGTCGGCGTAGGTCAGCTGCGGGAAGCGGGCGGCGGCGGGGCCGTTGGCCATCGGGTCGTAGGCGACCACGTCGGCGCCGCGGCGGTGCAGCTGGCGCGCGACGTCCAGGGCGGGGGAGTCACGCAGGTCGTCGCTGTCCGGCTTGAAGGCCAGCCCCAGCACGGCGACCTTCGCGCCGGCGACCCGGCCGCCGAGGGCGGACTCGGCCAGGGTGACCACCCGCTCGCGACGGCGCAGGTTGACCCGGTCGACCTCGGTGAGGAACGCCAGCGCGTCCTCGGCGCCGAGCTCACCGGCGCGCGCGCGGAAGGCACGGATGTCCTTGGGCAGGCACCCGCCGCCGAACCCGATGCCGGCGTTGAGGAAGCGACGCCCGATGCGGACGTCGTGCCCCAGTGCGTCGGCCAGCTCGGTGACGTCCGCGCCGGTGACCTCGCAGAGCTCGGCCATCGCGTTGATGAACGAGATCTTCGTGGCCAGGAAGGCGTTCGCGGCCGTCTTCACCAGCTCGGCGGTCTCCAGCCCGGTGACCAGCAGCGGCGTGCCCAGCTCGAGCGCGACGGCGTAGACCTGCTGGAGGACGGCCAGCGAGCGGGCGTTGCGGGTGCCGATCACGAGCCGGTCGGGGCGCAGCGTGTCCTGGACCGCGAAGCCCTCCCGCAGGAACTCGGGGTTCCAGACGAGGTCGACCGAGACGCCGGGCGCGACCCGCTCGTCGAGCCGGCGCTGCAACCGGGCGGCCGTGCCGACGGGCACTGTCGACTTGCCCACGACGACGTCGCCGTCGGAGAGGTGCGGGGCGAGGGCGTCGACCGCGGCGTCGAGGTAGGAGACGTCGGCGGCGAGCCGGCCGGGCAGCTGCGGGGTGCCCACGCAGAGGAAGTGGACGGTGGCGGAGCGCGCCGCGTCCGCTGCGTCGGTGGTGAACCGCAGCCGGCCGGCGGCCGTGTGGCGGGCGACCATCGCCCCGAGCCCGGGCTCGTAGAAGGGCAGCGAGCCGGAGCTGAGCGACTCGACCTTGAGCGGGTCGGTGTCGACGCCGATGACCTCGAAGCCGAGCTCGGCGAGGCAGGCGGCGTGGGTGGCGCCGAGGTAGCCCGTGCCGATGACGGAGATCCGGGTGGGGCGGAGGGGGTGGGTGTTCATGAGGTCGCTCCTGGGGGTGGGTGCGGGTGGTGCGAGGGGGCGGGGGTGGCCGTGCGTCAGTGGACGGCCGGGACCTGCGGGTAGACGAAGGTGGGGTTGGTGCGGGCGATCCCGGACACCGCGCGGATGCCGACGCTGTGCTGGCCCGCGGCCAGGCCGGTCCGGGTGAGCGTGGTGGTCGCGGTGTCGAGGACCTCCTCGACGCCGTCGACGACTGCGACCCAGGCCGTCTGGCCGGTGGCCGGCGCCGGCAGCGTCACCGTGAACGCACCGGGTGCCGTGGTGTACGTCGGGGCCGCGGGCCGGGCGAGCAGGGTGAAGGTCACCGAGGTCTCGGGACCCTTCGACGGGCAGTCGCAGGTGCCGAGGGTGAGCGTGTGCTCGGTCCCGGTCACCAGCGAGTTGAAGTACTTCTCGGTCGTCGAGGTGGGCAGGTAGGACCGGTCGCCGCCGTCCCAGCCGACCACCCAGTGCGTGGTCATCGGCAGCGCCGAGGGGAAGCGGAGCCGGACGGAGTTGCCGCCCAGCATGTCGACCCCGGCCGGGTCGACCGCGGGGGGCACGTTGAGCACCAGACCGAGGCTGGTCTCGGTCTCGTCGGTGTTGACCGGCGAGGTCACGTCGAGCGTCGCGCGGACGTACTGGCCGCGCAGGTCCGGGCCGAGCACGAGCTCCGAGCCCCAGCCCACGCGGGTGCAGTCGGCGACCGGCGTGCCGGCGGACGGGCAGGCGACCCAGCCGGCGGCGGTGGTGCTCGGGCTGCCCCGCCACTGGAACGCCGCGGTGACGGTGTCGCCGACCAGGGGTTCCCCGGTGAGCAGCGGCGTCGTCGCGAAGGCGGCCCCCCCGGTCAGGGTCAGGGTGAACCGGGGCTGGGCCAGCGCGGTGCGCAGCGCGAGCTCGTCGTCGGGGTGACCCTCGAGCCGGTAGTCGATCGTCTTGTCCGGCTGGGAGAAGTAGATCAGCCCGGTCACCCGCGGCTCGGCGGAGATGGCGCTCATCAGGGCCGGCAGCGCGGTGGTGCGGCCCGGGTCGACCACGGCACCGGTCTCCGCGATGAGCACCGGCTTGCCGGGCCCGATCGGGGCGAGCTCGGTCATCGTGTCGCGGTAGCGGCTCTCGAAGGTGTCGGTCGGCTTCTCCAGGTAGCCCGAGAGGCCGATGACGTCGACGTAGGCGTCCCCCGGGTAGAGCGACTGCAGGGTGACGTTGGGGTTGGCGTCGGTCAGGTTTGGCGACCACATCCACGCCACGTTCCTCACCCCGCGCTGGCGGAACACCGTGACCACGTGACGGTAGGCGGCGACGTACGCGGCGGGGGTGTTGGTCGGGTCGGCGATGGACTGCGGGTGCAGTGGGCGCGGCTGGCCCCAGGGGTACCAGAACCCGTTCATCTCGTGACCGAAGCGGATGATGAACGGCTTGCCGACCGCCTTGGCCTGGTCGGCCGAGCGGCGCAGGTAGCGGTCGTAGCGGCCGGCCGCGATCCGGGCCAGCGGCCGGGTGTTGAGCAGCGGCTTCGTGCTGACGAAGGGCTCCCAGGTCACCACCGGGCGCCGGCCCGAGGCGATGGTCTGCTTGAGCCGCCGGGTGTACATCGGCTCGGTGAAGTCCTGGTAGCTGCCCACCAGGTCGGCGCGCCGGCCGACCGCGGTCTCCAGCGAGGTCAGGTTGGCGCCGCGGCGCAGCACCCGGGGGACCGACAGCCCGAACTGCAGCCGGGACGGGCAGACGACCCGGGGGCCGGTGCAGGTCTGGCGCAGCCCGGCGTCCGCGGTCGTCGAGCCGGCGCCGACGGCGCTGAGGGTCGGGGTGGGGGCCGCGGTCGCGGTGGACGCAGCGACCGGGGTGAGGGCGAGGGTGAGAGCGGCGAGGGCCGCTCCGATCAGAGGACGCATGGCTTCTTCCGGGGCAGGGACACGAGTCAGGCGACGGCGCCGTCGGCGACGAGGCCGGGGGTACGACGGGTGGGCGCGAACCGCGGGACGAGCAGGCTGCGCCAGGAGACGACCCGCGGTGCGAACAGCAGCGGGACGCTGATGTAGGCGTAGACCACGACGTAGGCCAGCGCGGGCCAGACCTGTTGCAGGCCGTAGGTGAGCGTCACGTGGGTGACCCCGGAGACCATCGCCAGCAGGTTGAACGGGACGACCACGCGCACCATCCGCATCACCGAGGTGGCCACCGGGTTGGGTGCCTTCGTGGCGCCGGTGGGCACCCAGCCGGCGGTGCGGTTGCGCAGGGTGTCCTGGAGGGCGCGGAAGTGGGCGAAGCTGTAGAGCATCTGCACCCGCAGCACCTCCAAGCGCCAGCGGCCCGTGGACACCAGCGGCATCAGCACCAGCCAGGCCAGCGGGCCGCCGATGAACGGCAGGTAGTTCTGCGGGGCGACGTTCTGCGGGAAGAACCACATCATGATCGGGCCGGGCAGCACGGAGACGAACACCGAGAAGCCGGTGGTGATGTAGTAGAGGAACCCCGACAGGTAGGGCAGCAGCCGGGCCGGGGTGAGGCGGGCGTCGCGGTAGAAGGACCGGTCCTTCATCAGCGAGAGCGAGCCGGTCGCCCAGCGGTACTGCTGGGAGATGAACGGCTTGATCTCTGCCGGGCACAGCCCCTTGCTCAGCAGCACCGGGACGTAGCGCAGGCCGTAGCCGGCCTTGCGGAGGTTGACGCCGGTGTGGACGTCCTCGCTGTGCTCGATCTGGGCGAAGCCGCCGGCGGCCTCCAGCGCCGAGCGGCGGTAGACCGCGCTGGTGCCGACGCAGATGGCGACGCCGAGGCCGTCGCGGGAGGGCTGCACCCAGCGGTAGAACATCTCCTGGGTCGCACCGGCGGTGCGCTGCAGCCAGTTCTGCTCCAGCGTGGTGTCGAAGTACTGCGGGGACTGCACGATGCCGACGGTCTCGTCCTCGAAATACGGGACCAGCTCCAGCAGCATGTCGGGCCGCGGCACGAAGTCGGCGTCCAGCACCAGGATCAGGTCCTGCGAGGTGTGGGTGAAGGCGTGCAGCATGTTGCCGGCCTTCTTCATCACGCCACGGTCGGGGCGCACGACGTAGTCGAACCCGTGGTGGTTCGCGGCGGCGGCGACCTCGCCGCGGTCCGCGTCGTCGAGGACGTGCACCCGGATCTCGCCGGGGTAGGACAGCGCGGCGACGTGCCGGTAGGTGTTGACCAGCACCTCCAGGGGCTCACCGGCCGTGGGCAGGAAGACGTCGACGCTGGGCCAGCTCGCGGGGGCGTAGGCGGCGACGCGGGCACGGTGCTCGTCGTAGCGGACCCGGCGGCGCTGGTTGGAGCTGAAGGCGCCGACGCAGGTGTTGAGCAGGCTCAGGGCCACCCAGGCGAAGAACGGGTAGAGCCAGGGGGAGGTGAGGGAGAACCGGCCCAGCGAGAGCAGCACCGGCAGGAACAGCAGCGTCTGCAGCGGCACCACCCAGCGCCGGGTGCGGCGCAGGTACTGGTACTTCTCGTCCTCGTTGGGCGGCTGGACGGCGGTTGTCGGGTCGGCGGCACGGGCGGCGGTGGCGATCGCGAGTCCGACGGCGGCCTCGTCGGCCATGCCGTAGCGGCGGAGCAGGTGCTCGGGCGGGGTGGCGGCAGGGGTCGCGGGACTGGTCGTGGTGCGGGTGGTGGGCAGGGGAGTGCTGCGTTCGGGCATGACGGATCACCTCGGGGGCGGAGGGGAAGGGGGAGAGGGGTGGAAGGGTCGGTGGAGCGACCCGCCCCCGGCCGGGCGGCGACACGGCCGGGGGCGTGCTCGGGAGGCGGACCCGGGATCGGGTCCGGCCTCAGCGGTGGGAGATCAGCGGTTGACGATCAGCAGCCGGTTGGCGGCGTTGGAGGACGTCGCCGGGGCCAGGATGCGGACCCTGCCGTCCGGGATCTTGAACTTGGCCTCGCCGTCCTCGCTGTCGACCACGCGGACGGTGACCCACTCCTGGTAGCGGTTCAGCACCTGCACCCGCAGCTCGTCCGAGGAGGTCTCGATGACGACCTTGTTGCTGTGCGGGTTGAAACCGTCGAGCTCGAGGCGGTGCGCGACCTGGACGCAGTCGGTGACCGGGGCGGCGTCCTCGGTGTAGAGGGTGCCGGGCGAAGAGGCGGTGAAGCAGACGTTGCGGGTCACCGGGATCCGCTTGCCGGAGACCCCGGTGGTGGTGCGCTTGTCGGTGGCGACGGTGAGGACCGCGGGAGCGTCCCCGGCGTCGACCACGCCCGTGACGCTCGCGGCGACGGTGGGGGTCACCTTGGTGCCGTAGGCGACCACGTCGTCGTCGGGCAGGCCGGTCAGGGTGACCACCTTGGTGAGGCGGTTGGACACCGAGGTCGGGTCGGTCATGTCGCCGGCGGAGACGAAGATCCGTGAGCCCGCGTCGTACCGGCGCAGCTGCGTGCCGCTCAGGTCGTACGTCGTGGTGCGCGTCCACCGGGTCAGTGTCAGCACCGGCTGCAGGCCGGAGTCGCCGGTGGCGTAGGCGAGGTCCGCGGCGAGCACGTCGGGGGTGACCGCGAGGCCGATCGGGGTCCGGGTCGACTGGCCGCCCTCGAGGTGGAGCAGGCTCAGCGAGTCGTCGGCGAGCGAGGCGAGCACCGCGTCGACGGCGCCGGAGCGGGCGGCCAGGGCGGGGATGTACTGCCCGTCGACCGAGGCGAGGTCCTGGGCGCCGTCGGCGGTGAGCAGCCAGACGTGCGCGGAGTAGACCGTGCCGGAGGTGCCGCTCGGGCTGACGTCGGCCGTCGCCACCAGCGCGCCACCTGCGGTCGCCGCCGCCGCGGTGACCTCGCGGGTGCCGCGGGACGGGGCGGGCACGGCGGCCAGCGGGGTGGTGGCCCCGGTGGCGACGTCCACGAGGGAGAAGTCCCCGTCCCGTCGGACCACGACGGCTCCGTTCCCGGCGTACCAGGAGAGGTCGCCGTCGGTGGGGTCGAGGGCGACGAGCCGGCCGGTGTGGGTGGTGCCGTCGACGAGGACGGCTGCGGTGGTCGAGGGGGTGACCCGCGCGGCCAGTACGGAGGCGGTGCCGTCGCCGGCGACCGAGCGGAGCCGGGCGGCCAGGGTGTGCACGCTGCCGTCGGGGGCGGTGACGGCGGCGCCGCCGCCGGTGTTCTGGCCGGAGAAGAACGCCGGCACGCCGGCCGCGCCGGCCGGGCCGCCGACGAGGGCCAGTCCGAGGGTGGGTGCGGCCAGGACCGCGGCGATGGTCGCGGTGCGGGCGCGTCGCCGGCGGGGGGTGGCGGGGCTGTTCAGGGCATGCTGGAGTGACGTCGTCACGGGCTCTCTCCCAGGGCTCGTTGCCCGGCGGCCGCAGGTGCGGCCCCGGGCGGCGCCGGCGGTGAGGGGGTGGCGCCTCTCCCTCGAGACGGTCACCACCACCGGCGAGTTCGTTGGTCGGTGCGGGGTGTAACCATCACCCCGCGACCCCGGGTCGCGGGCCTGAATTGGGCCGCAGGAACGTGATCTGCATAAATGTGCAAAAACGGGGCATACCGCCCAAACGTGTCAGGTGTGTTTCAGCCGATCGGCTGATTGGTCAGTCGCTGAAGGTCCCGGTCGCTCGGGACCTTCGCCTGGTCTGACCTACTTTCACATTCCGCTTTGACCGTAGATCATCCGGTTCAAGGTAAAAGAACCGCAAGATCGACTGCAAAGGCCGGACTGGCTCCGGTCGAACGCGGCGCGTCGCGGACACGCCTGCAGCAAGACGCAGGTGCGATGGTCGACTCCGTGCGGGCCGGCCCGGGCCCCGAGGCCACCCGCCGCGTCGAGGGTCGTGCAGGGACCGGTGCTCGCCGGTCGTCTCACGACGTGAACGCCGCCACCGCTGCCGACGCAGGGGACTGCAGAGACCGGAGGTCTAGACGTCCAGCGAAGGGATGCCGGACCCGAGCCGGGGTTCTCGGCGATCAAGTTTCCTGCAAGAGAGCGGAAACGGTGACGACTTCAGGTCATGGGCAGCGCAGGATCGACCCATGCCGACGCGTGACCTGCCACTGCTGCGCGACCGAGGAGACCTCGGCCTCGCGCGGCTGGCGGAGGTCCTGGACGCGCTGCCCGCCCGCGTCTACGTGTGGGACCGCGACCTCTGCTTCCGCTACGCCAACGCCGCCGGCGTGCAGCACATGCGCATCGCCGGCCGCGACCTTCGGGGTCAGCCGATGGTCGCCTTCGTCGGGCCCGAGAGCGTGGCCGCCCAGCGCACCCACCTCGACCGCGCCCTCGCGGGCGAGCCGCAGACCTACCAGCGCACCGCCGTACGACGGGGCGCCATCGCGGTACGGGAGGAGGAGGTGACCCTCGAGCCGATCCGCATCGACGAGGAGGTCACCGGCCTCCTGATGATCGTGCTGGACCGCACCGACCTGCTCCACGCGCAGCAGGAGGCCGCGATGCTCGACGTGGACGCCGCCATCCGGCGCGACCGGCTGAAGCTCGCCTTCGCGGTGGACGCCGAGGTGCACGGCGAGCTCGCCGTGGCGGCGGGCCATCTCGAGCGGGCCCTGGGCGACACCGCGCCGGGCCGGGACGGTGCCGTGGAGCGTGCGGGGGCCACCCTCGACGACATCATCCGGCGGCTGCGCGAGCACATCCTCGTGCTCCGCAGCCCGTTGCCGGCGCCGCCGCCCTCCACCCCGACCGAGCGCGTGCTGCACGTCGGCCTGCGTCCGCCCCGCAGCGCACCGATGACGCTCGAGCCGCCGACGCTGACCACGGCGCAGCTGACCGCGATCCTCGACCTGCTGCCCGTCGCCGTCACGGCGTGGAGCCCGCAGTACGTCAACGAGTACGCCAACGCCACCGCGCGGGAGTGGTACGCCGGCGGCGCCGACATCGAGGGGCTTCCCTGCGACGAGATCCTCGACGAGGCGGCCTTCGAGTCCAGCCTCCCGCTGTGGGAGGCCGCCCTGGCCGGTGAGCCGCAGGAGTTCGTCCGGTCCGGCACCTTCGGTGGCCGGCCCCGGCACGAGCGGGTCGACTACATCGGCCAGCGCGGTCGCCGGGGACCGATCGGGCTGGTCGCTCTGGTGCAGGACATCACCGACGAGATCGAGGCGGACAAGGTCCTGCGCGCCAGCGCCCGCGAGGACGCAGTGCAGCAGGACCACACCCGGATCGCCGAGGACATCCACGACCTCGTCATCCAGTCGCTGTTCGCCGCGGGGCTGCTGATCGCGCGGACTCCCGACGACGGCCGGCTGCGAGACGCACTGGCCAGCATCGCGGTGGCCCAGGAGCACCTGCGCAGCGCCATCCTGGACGTCAACTCCGGGTCCAACCCGCTGCTCGACCTCGCCGCCACCGTGGAGCACGCGGTGGCCGAGGTCGCGAAGGGGGCGACGCTGCGGGTGAGCATCGAGGTCTCCGGTCCCCGGCTCGCCCTGCCTGCGCCGCTGGCGTGGGAGGTCGCCGCGGTCGCCACCGAGGCCGTCTCCAACGCGCTGCGCCACTCCGGGGGACGGCAGGTCGCGGTCACCGTCGAGCTCACCGCCCAGCGGCTCTGGCTCACCGTGACCGACGACGGTCGCGGCCTCGGCAGCCCGCGCCGCTCCAGCGGCCTGGCCAACATGGCCGCCCGGGCCGAACGCCACGGCGGCACCCTGACCTTCCCCCACCGCCGTTCCGGCACCCGCCTCGAGTGGTGCATCCCCCTCGTCTGACCGACCCCCCTCCGCTGTAACGCGGGGTTACCGTCGCTTCACAAGGCGCCCGCACCGTGCGAGGCGTCCGCACGCCCTGGGAAGGCCGCGCCGAACGGGCCCGCCGTCAGCCGGCCCGCTGCAGGATGCCGCGGGCGTACGCCGCCTGGCCGGCGTGCTGCAGGCAGTCGTTGACCACGCTGACCAGCCGGACCGCGAGGGTGACAGGCGGGTCCCACGCCTCGTCGACGACCCGATCGAGGTCGGCGGGGCCCACCCCGGCGAGCAGGCCCACCGCGCGCTCGTGCGTGGCGTCGAAGTAGCCGAGCAGGTCCGCGGCGGTCGGGCGTACGGCGAGCACGTCGTCGTAGGACTGGCCGTAGCCGTGCGCCTCGGGCGGGAACGGCAGTGCGAACCGCTCGTACCAGCCGCCCGAGGTCCACACCTGCTCCTCCTCGAACGCTCCGCACACGTGGTCGTCGAGGATCCGGGTCAGGTGCCACACCAGCCAGGCCACGGTGTTGGCGCCCTCGGCGGGCGGGGTGGTCAGGTGCGCCTCGGGGACCCGGTCGAGCACGGCGTGCACGGACTGGCGGACCCGGTCGTAGGCGTCGAGGAGGAGGTCGGCGACGTCGGTCATGTCCCGAACGTACGCCGTCAGCCCTCGGCGCGGCGGAGCGCGTCGACGGCGGCCTTGAAGGCGGGGAACCCGTTCAGCCCGCCGTTGACCTTCTTGCGGACCAGCTGCCAGTCGCCGGCCCGGGCCGCGTCGTCCACGCCGCGCTGCCCGAAGTAGTCGACCAGCACGCGCGCGGCGATGCCCGGGTCGAGGGCCAGGGCGGGCTGGTCCTCCAGCGGCAGGCCGAGGCGCTCGCCGTACGTGCGGTAGTTGGCCCGCCCGGTCAGCTGGATGTAGCCCCGCCCGTGGTAGCGGGTGCCGTCGCCCGGCTGGGTGTTGCCGAGGTCCTTGCGGCCCTCGTACATGCGGGTGAAGTAGTCGTTGTCGCCGAACTCGTTGATCGGCTCGAACCCGCGCCCCACCTCGACCACGACGGTGGCGACGGTCGCGATGCGCACGGCGTCACCGGCCATGCCGGCCCGCCGCAGCGCCCGGGCGATCCGCGGCCAGTTGTCGCGCACGTTCTCCGGCTTCGCCCCGATCGCGGCGGCGATCTCCGAGGGGGTCAGCCACCCGCCGCCGGGCGGGTCGGCGTCGTCCTTGCCGCCGACCAGACCGCGCGGGGCGGCGGCCGAGGCGGCGTCGGCGGCCTGCATCGCCAGGAAGGTGGCCGGGTCCACGACACCGGTCGAGGGCATCCCCTTGCCCCGGGGCACCACCGCACCGGCCTGGTCGTGGGTCGCCTGGAAGTCGCGGACCACGCCCTCGGTGACGTCCCCGAAGTAGCCGTCGTCGTCGATCATCAGGAAGCGCTGCACCTGCGCGACCAGGCCCTTGCGTCGCTTGGGGTCGGGGTCGCGGGAGCCGTTGGACAGCGGCAGGTCGGTGGCCACCCGCCACGCGGAGCGCTCCGGCGTGCCGCGCCACCCGTGCGGGAACTCCTTGCGCAGCTCGCCGAGGGTCGGCGAGCCGGTGAGCTGGAGGTGCGGGTAGTCCTTGAACGTGCGCCAGTCGCCGCCCCACTCGAACCCGTGGCCCTTGCAGATCGCCACGAACCGCTTCCAGTCGGGGTGGTTCTGGTCCCACAGCGCGCGACCGCCCTTGACGACGGCGAAGTCGAAGGCCAGCCCGAAGTTGTGGTAGCTCTCGCCGGCCTTGGCCTTGGTGACGATCGAGCCGGGCGCGGTGCGGCCCTGGGCGTAGAGCCGGGTCTGCTCGGCGTAGGTGCGCAGGGCGCTGATCACGACGACGTCGACGCCCTCGGCGGCCGCCGCTGCGAAGGCGTCCTTGGCCTGGGCGAGCGTGTCGGGCTGCAGCCCGGACAGCCGCTCGGTGTGCGCGTCGGACATGGTGGATCCGCCTCCCGGCCCGACCGGTGCGCTCCCGGGCTCCTCGGTGCCCCCCGTTGGGCATGGTGCGATCGTAGGGCCGTCCGCGGCCGGGCGACCTGGCCCGCCCGTGCTGGATCAGACCGGCCCTCAGGGGCGGTGCGTTACCTTCGAGCGCATGCCATCCGACGGGCCGTCAGCCGAGCCCGTCGACCCGCTGACCGGGGTCCCGGCCGACTCCGCCACTGAAATACCTGGCGAGCGAGCCGCCGAGAGAGCCGCCGAGCAGGCAGCCGAGAAGGCGGCCGACGCACGCCGCTGGCTGGCGCTGCTGACCTGCTGCTCGGCGCTCTTCATGACCCTGGTCGATGTCAGCGTCACCAACGTGGCGCTGCCGTCGATCGGGTCGGCGACCGGCGCGGGTCCCTCGCAGCTGCAGTGGGTGGTCACCGGCTACACGCTGGCCTTCGGGCTGGTGCCGGTGCTGGCGGGCCGGCTCGGCGACGACCACGGCCGGCGCTTCATGTTCCAGGTCGGGGTGACCGGCTTCGTGGCCACCAGCGTGCTGGCCGGGCTCGCGCCCAACCCGGAGATCCTGATCGGCGCCCGCGTGCTGCAGGGGCTGGCGGGCGGGCTGATCAACCCGCAGGTCTCGGGGCTGATCCAGCAGATGTTCGCCGGCAACGACCGGGGCCGGGCCTTCGGCGTGCTCGGGACGACCGTCGGGATGGCGACCGCGGTCGGGCCGCTGGTCGGCGGGGCGCTGATCGCGCTGGGCGGCCCGCACCTGGGCTGGCGGCTGGTGTTCTTCGTCAACGTCCCGATCGGCGTGACCGTGCTGCTGCTGGCCCGGCGGCTGCTGCCCGAGCATCCGCCGGTCGGCCGCCACCGGCTGGACCTGCTCGGTGCGGCGCTGCTGGGCACCGCCACCTTCGGGGTGCTCTTCGCCGCCGTGCAGTACGACGCCGCCCGCGACCTGCGGCTCGCCTGGGTCGCGCTGCCCGTGGTCGCACTGCTGCTGCTCTTCGTACGCCGCGAGCGCCGGCTGACCCGCGAGGAGCGCGACCCGCTGGTCGACGTCCGGCTGTTCGCGCGGCCGTCGTACACCGCCGGAGTGGTGCTGGCCCTGGTCTGCTTCCCCGCCCTGGCGGGGCTGCCGCTGGTGCTCGCCCTCTACTACCAGCAGGGGCTGGGCTACACCGCGGTCCAGTCGGCGCTGGGGGTGACCGCCTTCGCGCTGGGCAATGCCGTCTCGGCGCCGTTGGCGGGACGGGTGGTGACCCGGATCGGGCGGCCGCTGCTGGTCGGGGCGACCGCCGTCTTCGCGCTGGGGGCCGCGGCCCTGGCCCTGGTGGTGCAGCACGCCCCGGCGGACCACGTGGGCCTCGCGGTCGCGCCCGCGCTCTTCGTGATGGGCGCGGGAGCCGGGGCGATCATCACCCCCAACCAGACCCTGACGCTGATGCAGGTCGACCCGGTGGTCGGGAGCACCGCCGGCGGCGTGCTGCAGACCGCCCAGCGGATCGGCCTGGCCGTCGGGCAGGCCGTGATCGGGGCGGTCTTCTTCGCCCACCTCGACCTGGGCGGTGGGGGATCTCCGGCGGCGTACGCCGGCGCGATGACCGCGGCCGTGCTCGCGGCGCTCGGCTTCCTCACCCTGGCCCTGCTGGTCGGCGTGACCGACCTGGTGCAGAGCCGGCGCCGGGCCCTCCCCGGTCGCCCCTGAGCCTCACGCGGCAGGCGGGATCGGCACCGACCAGCGCACTCGCGTGCCGCTGCGCTCAGCCGGGCCGGCCTCGCAGGTCCCGCCGGCCCGAGCAGCGCTCTCGCCGAGCTCGGCCAGCACCGCGGCGCCGGCGCCGGCGGTGCCGTCCTCCGAGACCTCGACCGTGACCGCGTCCTTCACCGTGACCCGCACGGTGACCCGCGTGGCGGTGCCGCGCTCGAGCACGTCGTCGAGCAGGGCCTCGACCACGCCGAGCACGACGGGCGCCAGCCGCGGCGACACCGCGGTGTCCACCGGACCCTTGACCCGCAGCCGTGGGGGGAACCCGAGCCGGAAGCTGGCGGCGGTGGTCAGGTCGGTCAGGTCGCCCCGGAACCCGGCCGGTCGGCCCTCGCGCTGCAGTGCGTAGATCGTCTGGCGGATGGAGGTGCTGGCGTCGTCAAGGTCGTCGACCAGCGGCAGCACGTCGGTGGCGACCTCGGGGTGCTGGCCGGCCAGCACGTTGAGTCGCATCGCCACCCCGAAGATCGTCTGCAGGCTGTCGTCGTGCAGGTCCCGGGCGAGCCGGACGCGCTCCTCGCTGAGGGCCAGCTCGCGCGCGGACGTGCGGGCGGCGGCCAGGACGAGGACGAGGGCCGCCTGGCGGGTGAAGTCGGCGACCAGGTCGAGGTCGCCCAGCGGCGCGTCACGGTCGGCACAGTTGCCCAGCACGACGGTGCCGACGACCTGGTCGTGGGCCACCAGGGGGACCACGGCGGCCTCGCCGAGCTGGACGTCGACGGGCACGCCGAAGACGTCGGCGTGCTCCTCGGCGGCGTCCACGCGGAGCACCGCGAGGCTGCGCAGGGCCCGGGCGGCGACTGCGGTCTCGGGGACGGCCGCGCCACGGAGCTCCTCGGCGCCGATCCCGTCGGCCGCGCTGACCACGAGCCGGCCGGAGGGGTCGGGTGCGACCACGGCGGTCAGGTCGGCGCCCGAGACCTCGCGGAGCCGCCGGGTCACCAGTCGCAGGGCCTCGGGCTGGCCGTCCGCGCCGACCAGGTCCGCGGAGAGCAGGCGGGACGCCTCGAGCCACCGCTCACGCTCGGTCAGGCGGGTGAACAGGCGGGCGTGCTCGATCGCCGAGGCGCTCGCGGTGGCCAGCGCCTGCAGCAGCTCGGCGTCCTCGTCGTCGAACGGCGCGCCGTCGGCGCGGTCGGCCACGTACAGGCTCCCGAAGAGCCGGCCCTCGATGTGGACCGGCACCGACAGCAGGGTGCGCATCGTCGGGTGGTTGTCGGGGAAGCCGGTGAACCCGTCGTGGGTCGCGACGTCCGGGACGCTGACGGGGCTGCGCCGGCGGCCGCTCAGGCCGAGCAGGCCGTGTCCGACCGGCAGGGCGCCGAGGCGTGCGACGACCTCCGGGGCCAGCCCGGAGTGGTGGAAGGCGGCCAGGCCGACGCCGTCGTCGGCGAGCACGCCCATCGCCGCGTACCGGGCGCCGGCCAGCTCGCGCCCGGCGTCGGTCAGGTCCTGGAGGACCTCGTCGAGGTCGAGGCCGCGGCCCAGCGACTGGGTCGCCCGCGCCAGCCGGATCAGGCGGTCGGTCTCGCGGTCCTCCTCCTGCACGGGCACCGGGGCGCTCCTCCTCGACCGGGGCGTGCGTCGCCCCACGACCGCGATCGTCGCAGCCGGGACCCCGCGAGACCAGAGGCGAGGGTCAGCCGCCCATCGCCTCGTGGTGGAAGCGCTCGACGTGCGCGTCCGGGCCGGGGAAGCAGAGCGCCTCGTGACCCGTGTCGGACCAGCGGACGACGTACGGCGGGCTGCCGTCGGCGTGGCGGACCTCGATGATCTCGCCGTCGCGGACGGGCGTGCCGACATGGGTGTTGAGGATGACGAGACGGTCACCGACCTCGGCGTGCATGGCTCCTCCTCGGACCGTGAGAACTGGTGTGCTGTCTCCACCTTCCCGCCGCGGACAGCGGATGGCAGGGGTCGTTGGTCACTTGGCGGATGGGCGCAGGTGAGGATGGGCCGACACCTCGGCCGTCCATTCCTCGACGGGCCGGCCGTCGGGACCGACCAGGGTCAGCAGCACCCGGTCCTGGGCGGGGTCGAGGGCGACGGTCAGCGTGGAGCCGGCGGCGCCGGGGCGCCGCGCGGTCACGTGGACCGTGCGGGCGAGAGCCTCGAGGACGTCCTGCGCGACGGACTCCGGCACCTGGTCGGGACCGTGCAGGTGGAGCTCGATCGTCGGGCACGGGCCCAGCCACGCGCGCAGCTGGGCTGTGAGCACCTCGACGACTGCGCTCAGCGAGGTGGTCCGACCTTGCGCGAGCCCGCGGACGGTGGACCTGAGCTCGGTGATCGAGTGGCGCACCGCACCCAGGGTCTCGTCGAGCTCGGCCGGCACGCCGGCGGTCCGGGGCATGAGGTCCAGCAGAAGCCCGGCAGCGTACAGCTGTTGGAGGAGCACGTCGTGCGCGTCGACGACCAGCCGCATCCGCTCGTCGAGCAGGGCGTTGTGGACCAGGGCTGTGCGGAGCTCGGCTTCCGACTCGTGGCGGGCCGGACGTCTCGTCGGTCGAGGTCCGGGAGGTCTCCCGGCGGTGCCCCCTGTCGCGTTGGTCACACCGTCAGGATGGCCGGACTGGTCGCCCGACCCCAGGGGCAAACGCTTCCTCGTCTGAGGGCCGGGGTCCCGAGCGTGCGCCGAGGGGGGTCCGTTTGCACCGGTCCGAGCGGGACCTCCCGGAGGACCTTGGACCATTCCTGAATGCCTACGAGTCGGACGCATCGAGGTCATCGGGGAGTCCGCATCGGCTCTCGAGGCGGCACGCCGGATCCCGGCGCTGCGACCCGACGTCGCCGTCCTGGACGCCCGGCTGCCGGACGGCTCCGGGGTCGAGGTCTGCCGGGAGGTCCGCACGCTGGACCCCGAGCAGAAGGTGCTCATCCTGACCTCGTACGACGACGACGCGGCCCTGCTGGCCGCGATCGCGGCGGGTGCGCACGGCTACCTGCTCAAGGACGCCCACGGCGACGAGCTGGTCAGTGCGGTCACCCGGATCGCCGGCGGTCAGTCGCTGGTCGACCCCGCGATGACGGCCCGGCTCCTCGAGCGGGTCCGCACCGGCCCCGAGCTCGCCCCCGAGCTGGGCTCGCTCACCGAGCAGGAGCTGCGCCTGCTGGCGCTGCTGGCCGAGGGGCTGACCAACCGGCAGATCAGCGAGCGGATGTTCCTGGCCGAGAAGACCGTGAAGAACTACGTCTCGGTCCTGCTCGGCAAGCTGGGACTGGAGCGTCGTACGCAGGCCGCCGTGCTGGCGACCAAGCTGCTCCCCAAGCGCACGGGCGGAGGCTACGCGCCGCCGCAGCAGCGGCACGGTGGTGTCCCGGAGCGGACCTCGTGACCGTGCGAGGTCGCGTTGTCGCCGTGGGGGTCTGAACCGCAGACGTCCGACGAGGCGGGGCTGGTCGTCCGGCTGTTCGGCAGCCTGCCGGCGATGGTCGCCTTCGGGGACCGCGAGGGGCGCAACGTCCTGGCCAACGAGGCGTACGCCGGGTGGTTCGGCCTGACCCCCGAGCAGGTGCGCGGGCAGCACCTCTCCGAGCTGCTCGGAGCGACCCTGTACGAGCAGAACCGCGTCCACATCGAGCGCGTGCTGGCCGGTGAGCCGCAGCTGTTCGAGCGGGTGCTGGTCGGTCCGGACGGGCACACCCGCCACGTGCAGGCGTCGTACCTTCCGATGCGGCGGGACGGCGAGGTCGACGGCTTCCTGGTGCACGTCACCGACGTCTCCGCGATCGCGGAGGCCCGCCGCGAGCTCGCTCTCGCCGAGCACCTGGCCCGGATGGGCAGCTGGGTCTACCGGCCGCTCACCGGGGAGATCACCTACTCCGAGGAGCTCCACCGCATCACCGGGCTGCCGCGCGACCCGGCGCCGACCTTCGAGACGTCGCTGGCAGTCGTGCACCCCGAGGACCAGTCCCGTGTGGCGGAGGTGATCGCCGGCGCGGTCGCGACCGGGGAGGACCGGGAGACCGAGTACCGCATCGTGCGACCCGACGGGGACCTGCGGTTCGTGCACGGCGTCGTCGCGGCCCAGCAGGACGCGACCGGCACCGTGGTGCTGCTGCGCGGCACGGTGCAGGACGTCACCGCCGAGCACGCCGCCCAGGTCGCGCTCGAGCAGGCCAACGCCCAGCTCGTCGAGAAGAACCAGCTCCTCGGCGACATGGTCGGCATGCTCGGCCACGACCTGCGCAACCCGGCCTCCGCGGTCGCGGGCTTCCTCGGCCTGGCCCTGGACCGGTGGGACGAGCTCACCCCCGACCGGCAGCGCGGGTTCGTGGAGCGTGCGGCCGGCTCGGCCCGGCGGGTCAACGACCTGCTCACCGACGTGCTCGCGATGGCCCGCTCGGACGCCGGCACGCTGGAGGCGGACCCGTCGCCCGTCGCCGTCGCCGAGCTCGTGCGGGTCCTGCTCCGCGACTCCGTGTTCGGCGTCCAGGTCGAGGTCGACGTGCTCGACGACGTGACCATCGAGGCGGATCCGTCCCAGCTGCGTCAGGTGCTGGGCAACCTGGTCACCAACGCCGCCCGGTACGGCGAGCCCCCGGTGCGCATCGCGGCCCGCGGGGTCGGGCGTCGGGTCGAGATCACCGTGGCCGACCACGGAGAGGGAGTCCCCGAGGAGTTCGTGCCGCACCTGTTCGAGCGGTTCTCGCGTGCCGAGAGCGGCAAGGCCGTCACGCGGTCCGGGACCGGGCTCGGCCTGCACATCGTCGACATGCTCTGCCGCGCGAACCGCGGGTCGGTGCGCTACCGCGAGGCCGACGGTGGCGGCGCGGAGTTCGTCGTCGACCTGCCGTCGGCCCGCAGCTGATGTCCGGCGGCGGGCGCGCTAGCCCTTGGTGGCGCCCAGGGTCAGGCCGGCCACGAACTGGCGCTGGAGCACGAAGAACACCAGCAGCGTGGGTAGCGCGATGATCACCGAGGCGGCCGCGACGAGGTTGTTGTCGGTGAAGAACTGACCGCGCAGGTTGTTCAGCGAGCTGGTGATCGGGAACTTCGTCGAGTCCTGCAGCAGGGCCGTGGCCCAGAAGAACTCGTTGTAGATCCAGGTCACCTGCAGGACGGCGAGCGCGGCGAGGGGTGGGCGGCACAGGGGCATCGTGATCTGCCAGTACTGGCGCCACACGCTGGCCCCGTCCACCTCGGCGGACTCGTAGAGCTCCTTCGGCAGCGTCTTCATGTAGTTGCTGAGCACGAAGGTGCAGAAGCCCGTCTGGAAGGCGGTGTTGATGAGGATGAGCCCCAGGTAGCTGTTGAGCAGGGAGCCGCTGGAGCTGATCCACAGCGGCATCGGGGTGTCACGGAACAGCCGGTAGATCGGGATCAGCAGGGCCTGCGGCGGGAGCAGGTTGGCGGCGGTGAACACCCCGAGCAGGGTCAGGTTGAACCGGTAGCTGAAGCGAGCCAGGACGAAGGCGACCATCGAGGCGAGCAGCAGGCTCAGGATGACCGCCGGGATCGTGATGTACGCCGAGTTGAGGAAGTAGTGCCCGAAGTTCCCGCGCTGCCAGGCGTCCTGGTAGTTCTGCAGCGTCCAGCCTCCGAGCGAGACGTACCCGTTCGCGGAGGTGTAGGCGTAGTCGCGGAAGCTGTTCAGCACCGCCCAGAACACGGGGAAGAGCCACACCAGCGCCATGCCGATGATGAACCCGTAGACCAGCCAGAGCCGGAGCCGCGAGCGGCCCGGCGGAGGGGTCCCGGTCGCGACGTGCGGTGCGGCCTGCGTGGTGGTGGCGCTCACGAGTCCTCCTTCATCACGATCTTGAGGTAGATGATCACGAAGACCGTCGAGATCAGCAGCATGATCGTCGCCAGCGCCGAGCCGAACCCGATCCGGCTGGCCTCGCCGGTGATGTTCTGCAGCACCAGGGCGCTGATCAGCTCGAGGCCGTTGCGGCCCTTGTTGACCACCCAGACCAGGTCGAAGGCCCGCAGCGACTCGATGACCGTGATGACGAGGACGATGATGTTGATCGGCCGCATCACCGGGAACACCACCCGGAAGAAGGTCTGCCGCTCGTTGCACCCGTCCATCAGGGCCGCCTCCCGGAGGCTGGGGTCGACCCCCTTCAGGCCGGCCAGGTAGAGCAGCATGATGTAGCCGGTGTGCCGCCACGACGCGGCGACGATCACCGCCCAGAGGTTCACGCTGGGGTCGCCGTACCAGTCGGTCGTGCCGCCGGTGATGCCGTTGATCAGGCCCTGGTCACGCGAGTAGATCAGCTGCCAGATGAAGCCGATCAGGGCCAGCGAGAGGACGGTGGGCAGGAAGAACGCGGTCTGGTAGAACTTGCTGCCCTTGAGCTCCCGGTCGAGGATCACCGCCAGGAGCATGCCGAGGGCCGTGGCCACGAAGAGCGCCCCCAGCCAGATCAGGTTGTGCCTGATCGCGGGCCAGAACGGCGGGTAGATGTTGATGATGTCGTCGTAGTTCTTCCAGCCGATCGGCTCGGCGGTGCCGAAGCCGCCGAGCCCGTTCCAGCGGAAGAAGCCGAGGACGACCGAGGAGAGGGCGGGCAGCCAGACCAGACCCACGACGAGCACCGTGGGAATGGTGACCATCAGGATCACCGTCAGCCGGTCGGTCGCGTTCAGGTGGCGCTTGGGTGCCGTGCCTCGTACTACCTGGGGCTCTTCGGTCACGTCGGTCATGTCTTCCTCAGCCGACGAAGATCGACTTCTTCTGCTCCTCGATGCTCTTGGTCAGGCCGTCGATGTCGTCCGGGCTCTTGATGAACTGCTGGAGCGCCGGGATCATCACCGTCGAGGCGAAGGCCGGGTCGGTGTCCCGGTCGAGGAACTGCGCGATCGAGGCCTGCTGGCCGATGAAGTCCGCCGCCCGCTTCTGCAGGTCGGTGTACTTGCTGGTGTCGGCGTTGGAGTTCGTCGCGATCATCGGGATGCCCTTCGCGGTCAGGGCGTCGTTGCCCTTCTCCGACCCGAGGAACTTCAGGAGGTCCTTGGCGCCCTTCTCGTTCTTCGGGTTCGGCGACATGCAGAAGCCGTCGATGGGGGCGTCGATGGCGTCGGCGCCGACGTTGGAGTCCACCTCGGGGAAGGTGAAGAAGTCGATGTCCTGCTGCTGCTCCAGCGGCAGGGAGTCGGTCAGGAAGAGGCCGAGCAGGTACATCCCCGACTTCTTCTGCTGCAGCGAGCTGGTCGCCTCCTGCCAGGTGCGGCCGAGCGAGTCCGACTGGTGGTAGGGGAGGAGGCCGCGCCAGGTGTCGAACACGGTCTTGACCTGGTCGGACTCCCAGGACTCCTTGCCTCCCATGAGGCTGATGTGGAAGTCGTACCCGTTGATGCGCATGTTGAGGATGTCGAAGGTGCCCATCGCCGGCCAGCCGTCCTTGTCGGCGAACGCGATCGGCTCGAGCCCGTCCTTCTGCATCTGCTTGCTCAGGGTGACCAGCTCGTCCATGGTCTTCGGCGGGGTGTACCCGTTCTTCTCCCACAGGCTCTTGAAGTAGAAGACGGCCCACGGGTAGTTGTTCGTCGGCACGAAGTACTGCTTGCCGTCGCTGCCGGTCGACGCCTTCTTGAACGCGTCCCCCACGCCGTCGATCGGCCACACGTCGCTGACGTCCCCCACCAGCCCGTTGTCGGCGAAGGACTGCACCCGGTAGCCGGCGAACCAGCTGAAGACGTCGTCGGGGTTGCCCTGGAGGTAGTTGCTGATGTTCTCCTGGAACGTGTTGTGGTCGACGTAGTTCACCTTGAGCTTGGTGCCGGTCTTGGCGAACGCGTCCAACCGGCCCTTGGCCTGGTCGTAGGCGCGGCCAGAGCCGACCGCCTCGTTCATGCCGACGGTGACGCTGCCGCTGCTGCTGCCGCCACCGTCACCGCCGCCGCAGGCCGCGAGGAGGCTCGACATCCCGACGGCGCTGGCGGTGAGGCCCGCTCCGCGGAGGAACGACCGGCGGCTGAGCGCCGAGGTCGCAGCGAACGAGGGCGGGATCAGCTGGGAGCGCTGGGGAGTGGGCATGGGGGTAGGCCTCCTGGGAAGTCCGTTTGCCACGGGGATCAAACGGAGTCGAACAGAATTAACCACACTGTTGTGGGCGGTTGCGCCTGTGTCAAGGGTCACATTCCTTGTTTATCAGGCTGTGACCTGGCCTGATGCGAGCCCTTGATGCAGTCAGGCATGTTCGATTGCGTTCGAATGCCCGCAGGCACCTGCATCTTCTGTTGAAGTTTGTTGACATCGTTCTGTCAGCGCAGCAGGCTGGAGGTCGTGGTTGTCTCCGCGGTCCTGCGTCACCCCCGCACTGGGGGAGCATCTCGGCACGGGTTGGGCTACGGCGGCGACTGGAACCCCGAGCAGTGGCCGGAGGAGACCTGGGTCGAGGACGCCCGGCTCATGGTCGAGGCGGGCGTCACCTTCGTGACCGTCGGGGTCTTCTCGTGGGCGACGATCGAGCCGTCCCAGGGCCGCCGGGAGCTCGGCTGGCTCGACCGGGTGATGGATCTGATGGACCGGCACGGGATCGGGGTGGACCTGGCCACGGCGACCGCGTCACCGCCCGCCTGGCTGATGCGCGCGCACCCCGAGATGCTCCCCGTCGACGTCGACGGGAACCGTCGGGGCTACGGCAGCCGCCAGTCCTGGTGCCCCAGCTCGCGGGACTACCGTGACCACTCCCTCGCGCTCGTCGAGGCGATGGCCGCGCGGTACGCCGACCACCCCGCCCTGGCGATGTGGCACGTCTCCAACGAGCTCGGCTGCCACAACGCCCTGTGCTACTGCGACGCGAGCGCCGCGGCCTTCCGGACCTGGCTGCGCCGCCGGTACGACGACCTCGACGACCTCAACGAGGCCTGGGGGACGAGCTTCTGGTCCCAGCGGTACGGGGACTGGGATGAGGTGACGCCACCGCGGCGCAGCACCGCCCAGAACAACCCCACCCAGCTGCTGGACTTCCGGCGCTTCTCCTCCGACGCCCTGCTGGACCAGCACCTGGCCGAGCGTGAGGTGCTGCGCCGGCTCACCCCGACCGTCCCGGTCACCACGAACTTCATGGTCAGCGCCCACATCGACGGCCTCGACTACTGGCGCTGGGCAGACTCCCAGGACGTCGTGAGCAACGACCACTACCTCGACAGCCGCCTCGAGGACCCCCACCGCGAGCTGTCCCTGTGCGCGGACTGGACCCGTGGCCTCGCCGGCGGCACCCCGTGGATCCTGATGGAGCACTCCACGAGCGCGGTCAACTGGCAACCGCGGAACCTGCCGAAGCCGGCGGGGCAGATGCGGCGCAACAGCCTGCAGCACGTCGCTCGCGGGGCCGACTCGGTCGGGTTCTTCCAGTGGCGGGCGTCGGTCGCGGGCGCGGAGAAGTACCACTCCGCGATGCTGCCGCACGCGGGCACCGACAGCCGCGTGTGGCGCGAGGTGGTCGAGCTCGGCGCCCTGCTGGGGCGGCTCGGGGAGGTGGCGGGGACCAGGCCGGTGGCCGACGTCGCCCTGATCCTCGACTACGAGTGCCGGTGGGCCGTCGAGCGGGAGTCGATGCCGCTGACGGGCATGGACTACCTCGACCGGGCGCGCGCCCTGCACGCGGCTCTCCTCGAACGCGGGGTCACCGTGGACGTGGTCGCACCGGGCGCCGAGCTCTCGTCCTACCGGCTGGTCGTCGCTCCGACCCTGCACCTGGTGCGCGCCGACCACGCGGCCGCGATCGCGGCGTACGTGCGCGAGGGTGGGCATCTGCTCGTGACCTACTTCTCCGGCATCGTCGACGAGCGCGACCACGTCGTGCCCGGCGGCTACCCGGGAGCGTTCCGGGAGGTGCTGGGGGTCCGCGTGGAGGAGTTCTGCCCGCTCCCGCAGGACACCGTGGTCGGCCTCGACGGCGGGGGCTCCTGCGACACGTGGGTCGAGGACCTGCGTCCGGAGGGCGCCGACGCCGTCCTGCGGTACACCGACGGCCCGATGGCCGGCGTCTGCGCGGTGACCCGCCATGAGCACGGCTCCGGATGCGCCTGGTACGTCGCGACGCGCACCGACGCCGCGACGACGCGGGACCTGGTCGGGCAGGTCGTCGCAGCCGCAGGTGTCGCCGAGCACCCCCTCCCACCGGGGGTGGAGCTGGTCCGGCGTGCCGGCGAGGGCCGCAGCTACTGCTTCGTGCTCAACCACACCGCGTCGCCGGTGGAGGTGAGTGTCCGGGGTTTCGACCTGGTCGCGGAGCGGGAGCACGCATCCGGCACCCTGGTGCTCGGCGCCGGTGAGGTCGCCTGTCTCCGAGAGCCCCAGGAGTGACCCATGCTGGCTGCGCAGCGGCGCGAGATCATCCTGGAGCTGGTACGGCGCACGGGCGCGGCGCGGGTCAGTGAGCTGACCGAGGTCCTGGGCGTCTCGGACATGACGATCCGGCGCGACCTCGACAACCTCGCCCGCCACGGCCTGCTGGAGAAGGTCTACGGCGGTGCGACCGCCGTCTCCAGCACCCACGAGCCCGGCTTCGAGGCGAAGTCGGTCCGCGAGCGCGACGAGAAGGTGGCGATCGCGAGGGCAGCGGCCGCACTGGTCGAGCCGGGGACCGCGATCGGGCTCAGCGCGGGAACGACCACCTGGACCCTGGCGCACGAGCTGCGCACCATCCCGCGACTGACGGTCGTCACCAACTCGATGGAGGTGGCCGACGTCTTCCAGCACGGCCCGCTCGAGGACCAGAACGTCGTGCTGACCGGAGGCGTCCGCACCCGTTCCGGAGCCCTCGTCGGGCCCGTCGCCGTCCAGTCGTTGCAGGGGTTCAACCTCGACATGGTCTTCATGGGCGTGCACGGCATGGACGAGCGGGCCGGCTTCACCACGCCGAACCTCCTCGAAGCCGACACCAACCGAGCCCTGGCCCATGCGGGCCGGCGCATCGTCGTGGTCGCCGACGGCACCAAGTGGGGCATCGTCGGCGTCTCGACCTTCGCCCGCCTCCGGGAGGCCGACGTGCTCGTGACCGACGAGAGCCTGCCGCCCGAGGCGCGGGGCGTGCTGAGGGAGCAGGTCGGCGACCTGATGGTGGCTCCGCCGGTCGCCGAGCTCGGCAGCTCCGCGACCCCCTGAGGCAGGGCGGCGCGGCCGACGGCGGACGTCAGGCCAGCTCGGGCGGGAAGCCGCCGGTGGCCACCGGACCCCACCGCTCCGGCGTGACCCGGACCAGGCACTTGCCCTGGTCCACCATCGCCTGGCGGTACTCCTCCCAGTCCGGGTGCTCGCCGGAGATGTTGCGGAAGTACTCCACGAAGGCGTCCAGGGCCTCCGGCACGTCGAGCACCTCGGCGCTGCCGTCGACCTGCACCCAGGGGCCGTCGAACTCGTCGGAGAGCACCAGCACGCTCGCCCGGGGGCGCCGCCGGACGTTGCGCGCCTTGGCGCGCTGGGGGTATGTCGCGACGACCAGCCGCCCGTCGTCGTCCACGCCGCCGGTCACCGGGGACGCCTGCGACGACCCGTCGGAGCGCTCGGTCAGCAGGATGAACCGGTGCCGGGGCCTGACGAAGTCGAGGAGCTCCTCGAGGCCGACCCGGGTGTTCGTCGCAATCGTCCGTGCCATGCCGTCGATCCTGCCACGCGTCCCCGCCCCGCCTCGGGCAGAATCGGCCGGGACCCCAGGAGGAGCCCATGTCCGAGCAGGCCGACGTCGCCGATGTGATCGTGGTGGGAGCCGGGCTGGCCGGGCTCGTCGCCACCCACGAGCTGGTCCGGGCCGGCAGGCGGGTGCTCGTGGTGGACCAGGAGCACGAGGCCAACCGGGGTGGCCAGGCGTACTGGTCGCTGGGCGGCCTGTTCCTGGTCGACTCGCCCGAGCAGCGCCGGATGGGCATCAAGGACTCCCTCGACCTCGCGCTGCAGGACTGGTTCGGCTCCGCCCAGTTCGACCGCGAGCGCGACGACCACTGGCCGCGCCAGTGGGCGCAGGCCTACGTCGAGTTCGCCGCCGGGGAGAAGCGCTCCTACCTGCACGACCTCGGCCTGCGGGTGCTGCCGTTCGTCGGCTGGGCCGAGCGGGGCGACGGCACCGCGACCGGGCACGGCAACTCGGTCCCGCGCTTCCACCTGACCTGGGGCACCGGCCCCGAGGTGGTCCGCATCTTCCGGGAGCCGGTCGAGGAGGCCGAGCGCAGCGGCCAGGTCACGTTCGCCCACCGGCACCGCGTCGACGAGCTGGTCGTCGAGGGCGGTGCCGTCGTGGGGGTCCGCGGGCGCACGCTGGCCCCGGCCACCGAGGCCGTCGGGGTGGCCACCAACCGCGAGGAGGTCGGCGACTTCGAGCTGCGGTCCCAGGCCGTCGTGCTCACCACCGGCGGAATCGGTCACAACCACGACCTGGTCCGCCGCAACTGGCCGACCGACCGGCTCGGCCCCGCGCCGGAGCACATGATCCCCGGGGTCCCGGCGTACGTCGACGGGCGGATGCTCGGCATCGCGAGCGGCGCCGGTGCGAGCATCGTCAACCCGGACCGGATGTGGCACTACGTGGAGGGCATCCACAACTGGGACCCGGTCTGGCCCGACCACGCCATCCGGATCATCCCCGGACCGTCGTCGCTGTGGCTGGACGCGACCGGGCGGCGCATGCCCGCCCCCTACTTCCCGGGCTTCGACACCCTCGGCACGCTCGGGCACATCGGCCGCACCGGCTACGACTACTCGTGGTTCCTGCTGACCCGCTCGATCGTCGAGAAGGAGTTCGCGCTGTCGGGGTCGGAGCAGAACCCCGACATCACCGGCAAGGACCTCCGCTTCATGCTGAGGAGCCGGCTCGCCAAGGGTGCGCCCGGTCCGGTGCAGGCCTTCGTCGACCACGGCGAGGACTTCGTGGTCGCCGACACCCTGCCCGAGCTGGTGCAGCGGATGAACGCGATCGCCCGCGGCCCCCGCCTCGAGCTGGCCGACATCGAGCGGCAGGTCGTGGCCCGCGACCGCGAGCTCGACAACAAGTACTCCAAGGACCTGCAGCTGATGGGCATCAAGAACGCCCGCTCGCTGCTGAGCGACAAGGTGATGCGGGTCGCCAAGCCGCACAAGCTGCTCGACCCGGCGCACGGGCCCCTGATCGCCGTGCGCCTCAACATCCTGACCCGCAAGACCCTCGGCGGCCTGGAGACCACGCTGGACTCCCAGGTCGTCCACCCCGACGGCTCGGTCTTCCCCGGCCTGTACGCCGCCGGCGAGGTCGCCGGGTTCGGGGGCGGCGGCGTGCACGGCTACAACGCGCTGGAGGGCACCTTCCTCGGCGGCTGCATCTTCTCCGGTCGTGCCGCCGGACGCGCCCTGGCCCGCGCTCTCTGACCTCGCGGGCGGCCGCGGTCCGGGCCCACCACCTACCGTGGTCACCGACGAGAGGGGACCGGGTGAAGCAGGCGGAGATCGACCGGATCGGCGGGCGGAGGGCCTGGACGATCTGGGGCGTCGCCCTCGCGGTCTACGTGCTCGCCGTCTTCCACCGCAGCTCGCTGGGGGTCGCGGGCCTCGTGGCGGCGGACCGGTTCGGGATCGCCGCCACCCAGCTGGCGTTCTTCACGGTGCTGCAGCTGCTCGTGTACGCCGGGATGCAGATCCCCGTCGGTGTGCTGCTCGACCGGTTCGGGTCGCGACGGATGCTGCTGGTCGGGTTGGTGCTGATGACGGGGGGACAGCTGGGCTTCGCGTTCACGCACTCGTTCCCCGCAGCGGTGGCAGCCCGGGCGGTGCTCGGGGCGGGCGACGCGATGGTCTTCGTCAGCGTGATCCGGTTGGTCAGCCTGTGGTTCCTGGTGCGGCAGGCCCCCGTGGTCACCCAGCTCACCGGGCAGCTCGGCCAGGTCGGGGCGATCATCGCGGCCGCTCCGCTGGCGTGGGCGCTCGACCAGCTCGGCTGGACCCGGACCTTCGCCGCGGCCTCCTCGGTCGGCGTCGTCCTCATGGTCGTGGTGGCGCTGGTGGTCGACGACTCGCCGTACCCGAGCAACGGGGTGGTGCCGGTCAAGCTGCGCGCCCTGGCCGGCTCGGTCCGGATGGTGTGGGGCAACCCCGGCACCCGGCTGGGGATGTGGTCGCACTTCACCGCCCAGTTCTCCGCCACCGTCTTCGGCATGCTGTGGGGCTTCCCGTTCCTGGTCCGCGGGGAGGGGCTGTCGCCAGGCGTCGCCTCGACCCTGCTGATGCTGATGACCGGCTGGGTGGTGGTCAGCGGCCTGGTGACCGGGGTCCTCGTCGCGCGGTACCCGTTCCACCGCTCCCACCTGGTCCTGGCCGTCGTCGCCGTGATCGTCACGACCTGGACCGTGGTGCTGGTCCTGCCGGGTCCGGCGCCGCTGTGGCTGCTCGTGGTGCTGGTGTGCGCGATGGCGACCGGGGGGCCGGCGTCGATGGTCGGCTTCGACCTGGCCCGCACCTTCACCCCCGTCGAGGAGAGCGGCCGCGCCAACGGCGTGGTCAATATCGGGGGCTTCGGGGCCTCGCTGCTCACGATGCTGGCGATCGGCGTCGTCCTGGACCTGCGGCAGCCCGGCGGCGTCGACGCCTACGGGCTGGCGGACTTCAGGGTCGCCATGACCGTGCAGTACGTCGCCTGGGGCTTCGGGGCGGTGCAGATCGTGCGGTACCGCCGCAAGGCCATCGCCCACCTGCGCCGCGTCCACCCCGGCGCGGTGGAGGACCTGCAGGCGGGGATCCCGTTCGTCCACCCCGGCATCGGCGACCGCGAGGGCGTCTGACCCGCCTCAGGTCGCCGGGGCCGCCCGGCCCTGCCGGATTCCCACGGGATGCAGGGAAACCGCCACGATCGGGGAGGATCCGAGCCACCAGATGACTCGAATCCTCCCCGATCGTGTTCTCCACAGGCGCTGGTCTGCTCAGTCGTCGGAGCCGTGGCCGCCGTGGCCGCCGTGACCCGAGTCGTCCGAACCCGAGTCGTCCGAGCCGCCCCCGTTGCCGCCGTGGTCGTCACCGGCGTCGTGGCCGGCGGGGTCGTCGGAGACGGAGTCGTCGCGCAGGCCGCCGTGGTCGTCGCCCGCGTCGTGGCCGGCGGGGTCGTCGGAGACGGAGTCGTCGCGCAGGCCGCCCTTGTCGTCACCCGCGTCGTGGCCGGCCGGGTCGTCGGCGCCGTGGCGAGCAGTGGTGGCGCGGATCGTGGTCGCCTTGCTGACCTTCACCCGCTGCTGGCGCTGGCCGCCCTTGTCGTCACCGATGTCGTGGGTGGCGGGGTCGTCGACACCGGAGTGGCGGACGTGCCCGGCCGGGTCGTCGGCACCGTGCTTGGCGACCGCGGCGCCGGCGGTGGCGGTGAGGATGACGGAGGCGGCGAGGGCGGCGCCGGCGAGCTTGCGAGTCTTCATGGTGGATCTCCTTGGTGGGGGTGCTGTCGGTGAACCAAGAAGACCGCGGAACGAGGGCAGCGCATCAGTGTCCGACCGTGCTAGCACCTCGGTCCCACGCCCGGTCCGGAGGTACTAGGACCTGCGGACGAGGTCCTGCACGGCCCGCGACGCGAAGACCATCGCCGTGCCGAGCGGGATCCCCGGACCGGGGTACTCCGTCCCGGCCATCGAGGCCGCCGCGTTGCTCGTCGCGTAGAGCCCGGCGACGACCGACCCGTCCTCGCGCAGCACGCGGGCGTCCGGGTCGGTCACCAGGCCGCCCTTGGTGCCGAGGTCGGAGAGCACGAACCGCGCGGCGGTGAACGGGGGGAGAGCCACGGGAGTCAGGGCCTTGTTCGGCCCCTGGCCGCCCGCGAAGAAGGTGTCGTACTCGTCCTGGCCCCGGCCGAAGTCCTCGTCGTGACCGGACTCGGCGAACCCGTTGAAGCGCTTGACCGAGGCGACCAGCTCGGGCAGCCCGACCTGCTCGGCGAGGTCCTCGAGGGTGTCGGCGCGCACCCAGGTGCCGGCTGCGAGGTGGTCCTCGGGGTCGCCTTCGGGCATGGCGATCGCCGGCAGCCGGCCGCCCTCGGCGGAGTCGAAGACGAACCAGGACGGGATCCGGGCGGCGTCCTTCGCCATCTCGCGCCCGAACCGGTCGTAGGGCAGGGACTCGTTGGCGTAGCGGCGTCCGGCGGAGTCGACCATCAGCCCGCCCCGGAAGCCCAGGGTGAACGAGCCTCCGCCGTCGGGCTGCTCCAGGCCGGGGCAGAACCAGCCCTGGTCCAGCAGCGCGGTGGCGGCGCCCAGCGCCGCGGCCGCCACGATCGGCTCCCCGTGGTTCGTGCCGCGCGGCGCCATCGACCAGTCGGCCGACCCCGGCACGCCGTACGTCGTCCGGAGCGCGGCACTGCCCTCGAACCCGCCGGAGGCGACCAGCACACCGCGGCGGGCGGTGACCTCCACGGTCCCCTCCGCGGTGACCGCGCGCACGCCGGTGATGCGGTCGTCGGTGGTCAGGTACCCCTCGACGCGGTGTCCGGTGAGCACCGTGCCGCCGTCGCGGACGAACGCGGTGAGCAGCCGGGCGACCAGCGCCTGGCCGCCGGTGAGGGTGCGCCGACCGCCCAGGCCGGCGCGGTCGCGCTCGACCGGCGGCCGGACCAGGGCGGCGACCTCGGACGGAAGGTCGTCGCGGGCGATCGAGACCGGCTGGATCGAGCGTCCCCAGGGCACGCGACCCGGGGCGGCGAAGTACTCCGGGAAGGGCAGCCACTCGAAGGCCAGCGCCTCGTCCTGCTCCAGCGTGGCGACGAGCCGGGGCGCCTCGGCGAGGAAGGCCTCGACCCGGGCGGGGTCCGGCGCGCGCAGGACGGCGCCCAGGTACGTCCGGGCGGAGTCGGTGGAGTCGGCGATCCCCGCCCGCTGCTGCACGGGGGAGCCGGGCAGCCAGCAGGCGCCTCCGGAGTAGGCCGAGGTCCCGCCGACGAGGTCGGTGGACTCGAGGACTACTGTCGCGAGTCCGGCCCGCTGCGCGAGGTACGCCCCGGTCAGGGCGCCGCCGCCGGAGCCGACCACCACCACGTCATACGTCATGGGCTTGATCGAAACATGAGGCACCCGTCCAGACAAGAACACGTTCTAGTCACGTTTTCAGGGTACGGAGCCGATAGATCCCCATGGCAGTCGACATCCCCGCCCCGCTACCCGTCGCCCCCGCGACGGTGCAGGAGCGCGTCGTCGAGGTGCTCGGGGAGCTCAAGCCCCGGATGCGGGGCTGGCTGCACGCCGGCGTCCTGCCGGTCACCCTCGCGCTGGGCATCGTGCTCGTGGTCGGCGCCCCCGCGGGTGCCCCGCGCCTCGGCGCGGTCGTCTTCACCGCCTGCGCGATGGCCCTCTTCGGGTCGTCCACCGCGCTGCACCGGGGGCGCTGGTCGCCGCGCCTGAACACCGTCCTGACCAGGGTCGACCACGCCTGCATCTTCCTGCTGATCGCGGGCAGCTACACGCCCTTCGCGCTGACCCTCCTCCAGGGACGCTCGCGCACCGCCCTGCTGCTGGTCGCCTGGGGCGGAGCCGCCCTCGGGATCACCTTCCGGCTGCTCTGGACCTCCGCCCCGCGCTGGATCTACACCCCGGTCTACCTGGCGCTGGGCTGGGTCTCGGTGCTCTTCGCCGGCGCCTTCGCGGAGCGGGCCGGCGTCGGCGTGCTCGTCCTGCTGGCGCTCGGGGGGCTGCTCTACACGGTCGGCGCGGTCGTCTACGGCTTCCGGCGCCCCAACCCCTTCCCGCAGTGGTTCGGGTTCCACGAGGTCTTCCACGCCTTCACGGTGCTCGCCTTCGTGGCGCACTACTGCGCGGTCACGCTGGCCACCGCCGCCGTCCGCTGACGGGGCGCGTCTCCAGGGTCCTCAGGTCGTGGGCCTTCCGGTGAAGTCCTCCATGGTCTTGTGCACGCCGAACACCCGGCCGACGGTCTTGGGCAGCACCACCATGGCGTGGCCCTTGCGCATCGCCTTCCAGACCTCGTCGACGACGTCCTCGGGCTCGAGCAGCGGGAGCAGCAGCCCCGCCTTGGCGCCCTCGAACATGCCCGTCTTGATGTAGTACGGGCAGACGGTGGTGACCTTCACGTGGTGGTGGCCGGCCTGCTCGAGCTCGAGGCGGACCGAGTCGGAGAACCCGACGGCCGCCCACTTGGAGGCGCAGTAGGCCGCCATCCGCGGGTTGGTGGTGAGCCCGGCGGCCGAGGCCATCGTGACGACCCGGCACTCCTGGTCGCTCTCGATCATCGTCGGCAGGAACGCGCGCGTGATGTACATCGGCGCGAGCGCGTTGATCGCCATGGTGAGCTCGGCGTCCTTGACCGGGTCGGTCTCCCAGAAGTAGTGGTTGCCGCGCACGATGCCGGCGTTGTTGATCAGGACGTGCGGCGACCCGACCTCCGAGAGGACCGCGTCGGCGGCCCCCATGATCGCGTCGCGGTCGGCGACGTCGACCAGGTAGGAGTGGATCGTCGTGCCCTCACCGGCCAGGGCGCGGAGCTCCTCGACGGTGTCGGTCAGGACGGGGGCGTTGATGTCCCACAGCACCACGTCCGAGGCGCCCTCCTGGACGGCCAGCGTCGCGTACAGCTTCCCCATCCCCATCGCCGCCCCGGTCACCAGGATCTTCATGCCGGCCACGCTCTTGATGTCGCTCATCTCGGTCTCCTCAGCTCGTTCTCGTCCTCGTTACCCACTCGACCACCTCCGGTACCGGCGGGTCAGGGCAGGTAGTCCCTGACGGTCCGGCCGAGCGCCGTCAGCGGGTTCGGCTTGGCCTTCCGGTCGGCTCCGAGCCCCGGCCAGGGCTCGAAGACCAGGTCCACGTTCTCCAGGGCGGGAGCCAGGTCCGGGTAGTGCCGCAGCAGCACGTCCTTCATCGTGGTGTCCTGCACCCAGTCGAAGCCGCGCTGGGTGTAGACCTCGGGGCGGAAGTCCTCGGTGAAGAACCGGTCGGACTTGATCCGCCGCGACGCCATCAGGATGAAGACGCGGAACGCGGTGTCGGAGAAGCCGAAGCCCTTCGGCGGCTTCTCGGCGTACATCCCAACCATCGGGTCGACCGCGTCGATGTCGCCCTTGTACAACTCGGCGATCTCCTTGGCCCACCGCTTGTGGGGGGTCAGCTGGTCGAAGCTGCGCACCCGCGGCATCCGCAGCGCCTCGCGGAAGTCGTTGTAGCGGGGGATGCCCCGCTCGCGGTCGCGGAGGATGTCGAGGGTGGCCAGGTCGAGCAGCTCGCCGTCGACGCGGCGCAGCTCGCGCAGCGTGTTGGGGTAGTTGTGGAGCTGGACGGCGCCGGCGCTCGCCAGGCCGAGTGAGTACCAGGCGTCCTCCATGCCCATGTGGTCCATGAAGGCACGGGTGTCGCGGCCCTGGATCTCGGTCAGCGTCCGTGCCTCGCGGAAGCGGCCGTCCTCGCTGGAGAAGAAGTCGAAGTCGTCGCGGATCAGCGGGTGCATCCGGTAGACCGAGACGAACTCCTCGGTGAGGCTGAACGGGGCGGCGTGGTGCGCGGTCTCCGACCCGGCCACGCCGGACAGGGCCTCGGAGTCGGTGATCCGGCCGAAGAGCCTCTGGCTGGCCTCGCCCTGCACGCCCCACCAGTTGGCGTTCATGCCGATCTGCAGCGCCGGGTGGCGCAGGATCGTGCGGGTCCAGTCGACGGTGTGGATCTTGGCCATCAGCGCGGAGTTGACCAGCCAGGCGGTCTCGAAGAGTCGCTGGTCGTCCATCGCGGGGTAGGACTTCTTCAGCGCGTCGCAGATGGCGTTGTGCTCGAGGGTGAAGACGGTGTGCAGCAGCGACAGCCCGGCCCACCAGTTCTCGTTGAACCCGCTCAGCTCGACGCCCTCGGTGTCGGGGTCGGGCAGCAGCCGGCCGCTGGCGTCGACCTTGAGCTTGCCGTCCACGAAGGTCCGCATCCGCGCCTGCTTCTCCGAGCCGGTGCCGTAGATCTGGGAGCCGTCCCACCAGTGCGACTCCTGGTTGTGGAAGGCCGGGGCGTTGCCACCGTGACCGTGCTCGGGGTGGCCGGGCATCACCGGCGTACGACGGATCCGCATGTGCGGCTCCGGCCACGAGTCGCCCTCGGGCAGCGGGACCTCGACGAAGACGTCCTCGGGTCCGCGCTCGTGGAAGAACCAGTTGTGGTTCATGAACTGCAGCCACGACGCGGCGAGGCTGTTGATGATGCCGGCCGGGGCGAACTCGTCGCGGGCCAGCAGCAGCCGCGAGATCTCCCGCGGGCTGGGGTCGCCGAGCATGGGTCGCGGCGTGGTCGCCTTCAGGGGGACGTTGCGCCCGAACGCGGTGCCGGCCATGCCCATGGTCGGCATCGACAGGTCGTTGAACGAGCCGTCCGGGGTGCGGGCCCGTCGTACCTCGTCGGTGACGGGGCCGAGGTCGACGTCCGGTCGCGCGTCGGGGACCTCGAAGAGGTTCTTGGTGCGCAGGTCGCTGCGCAGCAGGGAGAGGTTGCCCAGCTGCAGGGTCAGCGAGGGCAGCTCGTGCCACTGCAGGCGGGGGGTGAACAGCCTCCCGAGGCTGCCGGTCAGCGCACTCGCAGGCTTCTCGATCATCGACATCGCAGGTCCCTTCCGGTGGTCTGCGTCGATGATTCCGCCCGGGCGTGGTCGTCCACAATGGGCAGTTGAACGTTGTTCGCGTTCTGCTGTCGTGCAGCTGCACAACGGCCCCGGAGGGCGTGGTGCCTCCGGGGCCGTGCAGGTCGTGCGGGGTGCCGCGGTCAGGCGGTCTGGGCGACGGCCGGGCGGCCGAAGCGGCGACCCCAGCCGCGCACCGGGGCGACCGCGGCGACCATCGCCGCGTTGGCGGCCTGGACGTGCGCGGGGACCGGGGCGGGAACGGCGGCGGGCGCGGTGGACGCCTGGGCGATCACGTGCAGGGTGACGTAGTGGCCACCGGCGCCCTCGCGGCTGGCCGCCTGGAGCTCGACGTGGCCGCGGTCGGCGAGCACGTGGTGGGCGGACCAGAACTCGTAGCCGACCTTGTCGAGCCAGAGCCGCTGCAGCGCGCCGGAGATGCGGTGCGCCTCGTGCGACGGGTCGAACCCGACCATCGCGATCAGCAGCCGGTCGATGTCCTGGGTGTGGCCGATCTCCACGCTGTGGAAGAGCCCGGTGCGCTGGAGGGCGAGCTCGAGCCTGCCCTGCACGGCCGTCAGGGCGGCGACGTCCGCGCGGTGGGCGTTGCGCTGAACGCCGGTCCGGATCTTGTGGTACTCGCCGAGCTGCATCGATCTCTCCCCTCAGGGTTTCGGTCCGCCACCGGTGTTGGTGACAGGAACAGCGTCGGCGCCGAATTGACCTTCTTGAGCCATTGCAGAGGTATCCGGGACCATTCCGGGACCACGTCAGGACCTCAGGAACCAGTGGTCCGGGCCCAAGGTCCCGACTTGGTAGTGCGACCTGCTCCTGTTGGACGGAAACTCCTCAAGTCCGGTCGTCTCCAGCCGCGCACGCGCGTCGCCGTGGACCTGACTGACGTTCGCCCGGGCCTCGCGCGTGTCCGGTCAGCAGTCGAGTGTGCGCAGCGTGCTGGAGTACGCCTTGCCCCCGTCGACGGCGACCGCCGAGAAGTAGGCGGCGCTGTCGTCCAGGACGCTCAGGCACCGGTCGCGGTGGTCGGCCAGGCCGGGGTGGAACGAGCAGGTCAAGCACGCCCGCGCGCACCCGGGCCGGGACGTCCCCGGTCGCGGTGGTGCGCACGTACGACGCCATCCCGGCGATGCGCTGCTGCTGGAGCCCGACCGCCTCCCGGACCGCCGAGGTGCAGCCGGCCAGGGCCGCTTCCTCCCGGACCCGGATCCGATGGTCGACCAGGAACGCGGCCCCGCCGACCAGCGCCAGCACGACCCCGAGGACCGCCAGCCTGCGCACCGGCAGAGGTCGGCCCTCGGGCTCGAGCACGTCGAGCCGGGCAGGGGCGGGGTCGTTCACCGTCCCAGTCTCGCGCCGGGCGCAAGAGCGGTCAGGGCACCCGGATGATGTAGGTCAGGTTGCTGTGGCTCCCGTCGAGCCGACCGCGCGACAGGCTGGCGATGGAGCGCTGCACGCCCATCCCGACCGGGGCGAGGCGGCCGAGCTTGGTGATGTGCGGGTTGGTGCCGAACTCGTCGAGGACCTCCAGACCGTGGCTCTCGAAGTAGCGGCGCAGGCCCTCGCGGGTCACGATCGGGTCGTAGACCACGACGTACGGCGGGTGGCCGGGCTTGCCCGCCATCGGGTCGTGCTCGGAGATGCGCTTGTAGAGCACATGGGTCCAGTGCGGCAGCGTGCGGGCCAGGAACGCGTAGACCGCGGCCCCGTCCGGCACCCTCAGGATCAGCAGTCCTCCGGGGCGGACCGCGGCCACCATCTTGTCGAGGACGTCCTGGGCGCCGGCGATGTGCTCGAGGACGAACGCGGAGAAGACCACGTCGTACCCCTCCGCGGGTAGCTCGACCTCCCGCAGGTCCCCGACGATGGCCTCGTCGAGGTCGCCCACCTCGTCGCGACGGTAGGACAACGCCTTGGCGTCGAGGTCGATGCCGGTCATCCGGACGTCGATGCCGCCGACGTCGATGTTCCACTCCCGACCGCACCCGGCCTCGAGCAGGTCGAGGTGGTTGTCGTGGGCTTGGGCGTGGGCCCGGATCCGTTCCGCGATCCGCGCTCGCCCATAGGGCTGGTTGGGCGCGATCTGCAGTGGTGGCATGGCTGTGGTGCTCATCGGTGATCTCCCCCTGTCGACCGGATCCTTCGACCCTAGGCACACGATCGACGATCCGGGAAGGGCCGCGGTGCCCTCACCGCAACGTCGCCGCAACCTTCTTGCGCGGATCCTGACGCGATGACTCTGGCCCCGCTCAGCTCCGACGTGTTCACTGATCAGGTGAACTCGCCCAGCATGCGCGCGGAGGTGGCCGACTCCTGGCTGCGCTCGGCTGCGGCCGGGGTGGCCGCCGACACGGTCGACGCCCCGATCACCCTGCCCGCCGACGCGCTGCGCGACTACCGGGAGGCTCACCCGCTGGCTCAGGTCTTCCCGGTCCTCGACGACGTGCTCGGCCAGGCGGCCCGGGACTGCGACGCGATCATGGCGGTCTCGGACGCCGCGGGGCAGCTCCTCTGGGTGTGCGGGCAACCGAGCTCGTTGCGCAAGGCCGAGCGGATCGGCTTCGTGGAGGGGTCGAACTGGGACGAGCGGATGGCGGGGACCAACGCGCCCGGGATGGCCCTGGCGCTGGGCCAGACCGCGACAGTGATCGGGGCGGAGCACTTCCGGCACTCGGTGCAGGCCTGGAGCTGTGCGGCCACCCCGATCCACGACCCGTCCTCCTCGAACGTGATCGGGGTCCTCGACATCACCGGCGGCACCGAGGTGGTCGGTCCGCAGACCATCGCGATGGTGCGCGCCGCAGCCCGGATGGCGGAGTCCGAGCTGGCCCGCACCCTGCTCACCCGGACCCCCGGCTTCGGCGCGGAGAGCACGGGCCTGCAGGTGCTGGTCGAGTCGCTCGGCCGGTCCGAGTCACTGCTCAGCGTCCACGACGGCCGGTCGCGGCCGCGCACGGTCAAGCTCAGCCCACGACACAGCGAGATCCTGATCCTGCTCGCCTCCGCACCGCGCGGCCTGTCGGGCGACGAGCTGGCCGTGCTGATCTACGAGGACTCCGGCGGCGACTCGACGCTGCGGGCGGAGATGAAGCGGCTCCGCTCGCTGCTCGGCGACGAGCTGCTCGCCTCCCGTCCCTACCGGCTGGTCGCCTCGCTCGCCGGTGACTGGCTCGCGGTCGAGGCGATGCTCGCGGCCGGCGACGTGCACGGCGCGATGCGGGCCTACCGCGGTCCGCTGCTGCCGCGCTCCGTCGCCCCGGGCGTCGTACGGCTCCGGACAGAGATCGAGGGGTCGCTGCGGCACGCCGTGATGCGCTCGGGCAGCGCCGACCTGATGTCCACCTGGACCCGCTCGGGCTGGGGCTCCGACGACTACGAGATGTGGTGTGCGCAGCGCGCCGCGGTAGGCCCGCTCTCACCCCTGCTGCCCCTCATCAACGGCCAGATCGCCCGGCTCGACCGCGACCTCGGCATCTGACGCGTCCTCGGCTGGCCCGGCGTCGAGAATCGTCCATCTGCGCGATTCTTGTCGCCCGTATGCCGTTGAGAGCGACCAATTCCGCGCACATGGACGATTCTTCACGCAGGCAGCCGCAGAGCCGGCGCTGACGCAGGTCAGCTGAGGCGGAGGACGGCGAGCAGCTCGTCGTACGGGCCGACGAGGTACGCCGTGTCGCCGGCGGCGAGGCGGGTGTCGCGGCGGGGTGGGCGCTCCTCGGAGCCGTCGGCGCGGACGAGGGAGAGGACCCGGATGCGGGCCGACAGGTCCTGCATCGCGCGACCGTCGAGACCGCCGGTGGTGATCCGGATGCGGGCGACCAGCATCGGCTCGTCGGCGACGTAGAACGTGCTGAGCACGTCGAGGCCGAGCGCGGCGCCCACGAACCACGGCGCCGCCAGCGCGGCGGTGGAGCGCACGAACCGGAAGCCGAAGCTGCCCTCGACGGTGTTGGCCAGCCGCCGGTCGAAGAGCCGCAGCACGACGGGGACCTCCGCCCAGCGGTCGCCGGGCAGGGCGGCGAGCAGGTCGCGGACGGCCAGGCCGGTCTCGATGTTGACGAGGTCGTCGCTGGTGACCACCGCCACCGCCCGGGCGTGCTCGAGCCGCAGCAGGGCGAGGCTCTCCGGCAGGGTCGCGTCGCCGAGCACGACCGGTACGCCGCGGGCGCGCAGCTGGGGCAGGAACCGGTTGTCCTCGTCGACGTCGACGACCACGGCCGGAGTGCCGGAGCGTTGCAGCCGGTCGACGACGTCGAGGCCGACCGCGCCGAGGCCGATGACCACCACGTGCCCGGTCAGCCCGGTGACCTGCCGCCGGCCGAGCGCCTCCTCGAGACGACGGCTGACCAGCATGTTGGTGAGCAGCGCGAAGAAGACGGTGGCCAGCGTCGCGCCCACGATCATCAGGCCGATCGCCCACAGCCGCAGGCCCGGCTGCTGGTCGCGGAAGGAGAAGTCGCCGTACCCGACGGTCCCGATCGTCTCCACCGTGAAGTAGAGGGCGTCGAGCACGCTCATCCGCCGCCCGCCCGCCTCCTCGTAGCCGAGCATGAGGACGCCGGTCGACACCACCACGAGGGCGGCCAGGGCGAGCAGGGCACGGCGGATCCGGCGGTCCAGGGTGCGCAGCGTGTAGCGCCACAGGGCGACCGGTCGGGGCTCGCGCTCGCGCATGGCCCGCGCGCCGACGAACTCGGGTCGCTGCCGGGTGGGGACGGGCGCCAGCCCGTGACCTGCCAGCTCGGCCGGGGTGCCGGCCACCCACGCCTGGTCCCCGGCCGCGACGGGCCGGTCGCGGCTCGGGGCGACCTCGACGTGCCGGGCGCCCTCGGGGAGCACCGCGATCGGCGACAGGTCGCCGTACAGGCTGCGCAGGGTGCCGGCGTGGGGACAGACGGTCTCCACGACCACGAACTCGTGACCGCCGAGGTCGAGCGGCTGGCGCCCCGAGCGCAGGCACGACTCGACCAGCGCGGGGGCCGAGAGCCGGGCGACGTCCAGGACGGCGACGCCGGTCTCCATCAGGGCGCGGCCGACGGCGGGGTTGCCGAGCTGGACGACCACCCGGAGGTCCTCGCGCAGCTCGCGGGCGAGCAGTGCGGTCGCCAGCGTGTGCAGGTCGTCGGTCTCCACGCACACCAAGGCGGTGGCGCCCGGCAGGCCGGCGGCCTCCAGCGTCTCGGGCAGCCGGGAGTCTCCGGCCAGGTAGGGCAGGCCCAGGGACCCGGCCCAACGCAGCAGCCGCGGGTCGGGCTCGTCGTCCACCAGGAGGACGGCGACCCCGGCCCGGTCGAGCTGCTCGGCGATCCGCAGTCCCTCGTCGTGCAGCCCGCAGACGATCACGTGGCCCCTCCAGGTGCGCGGTTCGGGGGCCATGCGCCCCACCGTCGGGGCACCGCGTGACGGCTGTGTTCCGGCACGGTTTCGCGCGGGTGAGCATCTGCGCGCCGACGCGGGCCACGGTCGGCGACGGCCGACGGCGGCCGGCCCGTGGCCGGTGCAACGGAGCGGCAACGTGGGGCAACGGAACGGCAACGCGGCGCAACCTACGTTGTGACTCACCTCACCCGAGTCCCCCTTACGAGGAGTTCACCGCATGACTGTCTACGCAGCTCCCGGCACCGACGGCTCGACCATCAAGGTCGACTCCCGCTACGGCCACTACATCGGCGGCGCCTGGGTCGCCCCGGTCCTGGGCAACTACTTCGAGAACATCTCGCCGGTCAACGGCAAGCCGTTCACCGAGATCGCCCGCGGCACCGCCGAGGACATCGAGGCCGCCCTGGACGCCGCGCACGCCGCCGCTCCGGCCTGGGGTCGCACCTCGACCACCGAGCGGTCCAACATCCTGCTCAAGATCGCCGACCGGATGGAGGCCAACCTCGAGGACCTCGCCGTCATCGAGACCTGGGACAACGGCAAGCCGGTCCGCGAGACCATCAACGCCGACCTGGCGCTGGGCATCGACCACTTCCGCTACTTCGCGGGCGTCCTGCGTGCCCAGGAGGGCACGATCGGCGAGATCGACGAGAACACCGTCGCCTACCACCTGCACGAGCCCCTGGGTGTGGTCGGCCAGATCATCCCGTGGAACTTCCCGCTGCTGATGGCGATCTGGAAGCTCGCCCCGGCGCTCGCCGCCGGCAACGCGGTGGTCCTCAAGCCCGCCGAGCAGACCCCGTGGTCGATCCTCAAGCTCATGGAGCTCGTCGGCGACCTGCTCCCCGCCGGTGTCCTCAACGTGGTCAACGGCTTCGGTGTCGAGGCCGGCAAGCCGCTCGCCAGCAGCCCGCGTATCGCCAAGATCGCCTTCACCGGTGAGACCACCACCGGCCGCCTGATCATGCAGTACGCCGCGCAGAACATCATCCCGGTCACCCTGGAGCTCGGCGGCAAGAGCCCGAACATCTTCTTCTCCGACGTCGCAGCGGAGAAGGACGCCTTCTACGACAAGGCGCTCGAGGGCTTCACGATGTTCGCGCTCAACCAGGGCGAGGTCTGCACCTGCCCGAGCCGGGCGCTGGTGCAGCGCAGCATCTACTCCGACTTCGTGCCGGACGCCATCGAGCGGGTCGGCAAGGTGATCCAGGGCAACCCGCTCGACACCGACACGATGATCGGCGCGCAGGCCTCCAACGACCAGCTGGAGAAGATCCTGTCCTACCTGCAGATCGGCCGGGACGAGGGCGCCAAGGTCCTCATCGGCGGCGAGCGCGCCGTCCTCGAGGGCGACCTGGCCGAGGGCTACTACGTCCAGCCGACCGTCTTCGAGGGCGACAACTCGATGCGGATCTTCCAGGAGGAGATCTTCGGCCCGGTGGTCGCGCTGACCTCGTTCGACGACGAGGCCGACGCCCTGAAGACCGCCAACGACACCCTCTACGGTCTCGGGGCCGGCGTGTGGACCCGGGACGGCTCGCGCGCCTTCCGGATGGGCCGCGGGATCCAGGCCGGCCGGGTCTGGACGAACTGCTACCACGCCTACCCGGCGCACGCCGCGTTCGGCGGCTACAAGCAGTCGGGCATCGGGCGCGAGACCCACAAGATGATGCTCGACCACTACCAGCAGACCAAGAACCTGCTGGTGTCCTACAGCCCCGACGCGCTGGGCTTCTTCTGATGGTCGACCCGGGTCGCGCGGCGACCGTGGGGTGCTCGTGACGTCGCGGGTCGACGTCACCCCGGAGGCGGCGGACCTGGTCCGCCGCCTCACGGCGGTGCACGGCCCGGTGATGTTCCACCAGTCCGGCGGCTGCTGCGACGGGTCGGCGCCGATGTGCTACCCCGACGGCGAGTTCCAGACCGGCTCGGCCGACGTCCTGCTGGGTCATCTCGACGTCGGTCTGGACGTCTTGGTCCCGGTATGGATGTCGAAGGCCCAGTTCGGGTACTGGTCGCACACCCACCTGACGATCGACGTGGTGCCCGGCCGTGGCGCGGGCTTCTCGCTGGAGGCTCCGGAGGGTGTCCGTTTCCTGATCCGGTCCCGGCTCTTCTCCGACGAGGAGGCCGAGGCCCTGACTGGCGAGGAGGTCGGCCATGCTGGTGCGTGAGCTGTACCTGGTGGCACGAGACCTGGTCCGGTGGGCTCGCGGCTGCCCCGCACCGTGGGTGGAGGCCTCGCGCAGCGCGCTCCACTCCGGCAGGGTGATCTCGCGCTCGACCGCCCAGTAGACGCCGATCGCGGCGACGGGCGGGTGCCCGACCGGGAACATCGCCAGGCTCCGGACGAACGTCGGGGCGTAGGCCTCCTGCGGGATGCGCACGTCGTTGCGGATGTCGGTGACCACCGCGGGGGTGTCGTTGATCATCGCCCAGCCGCTGATGCACTGGCTCGCGGGGAACCGCTGACCCTTCCAGAGCGGGGCGATGCTGTCCTCGTCGGCGTAGAAGCACTCGTCCCCGTCGGCGATCACGAAGGTCGCCCCGTCGGCGGAGCACAGCCGACGCGCGACGCTGCGCACCACGGCGGTGACGGCTGCGAGGTCCGTCGCCCGGGTCAGGGCGAGGGCGGCATCGGGGTCACGGGGTGTGAGCACGGTGGAGTGGTCCTCTCTTCCCCCGAGTCACACCACCGTACGTCGATGGTCCGAACGCGGGTACCCCCGGAGGTCCCGACCGAACCGTGTCCTCGGTGCCTGGTCTGGCCCGCCCAGCCCGGCCCAGCCCGGCTCCGTGATCGCGTCAGCGCGCCCGGAGCCCGAAGACGTCGACGAACGTACGGCGTGCCCGGGCGGGGCCGGTCACCCGCAGGCGGGGCTCCGCGTCGGCCAGGGCGAGCGTGCCCTGGCACAGCTCGACGAGGGCCGCGGCGCTCCCCGTCACGGTGACGTCCGGCCCCCTCCCGTCGGGGGGACGGGCCAGGTCGCCGTCCTTCACGTGCAGGCTCAGGACCTCGCCGTCGAGGTCGAGGCCCACCAGCAGGTCGGTGCCGGCCGCGGCGACCGGGTCGAGCCGGGCCGCCAGCGTGCCGTGCGCGGCCATCCGGGGGCGGACCTCGCCCTCGCGAGGGGCCGGCAGGTACGGCAGCCCGAAGCGCGCGACGGCGCGCAGCAGCGGCCGGACCTCCCTGCCCTGCTCGGTGAGTGCATAGACGGTCCGGGCGGCGGGTGGTGGCAGCTCGCGCTGCTCGATGAGCCCAGCGGCCTCGAGACCCCGGAGGCGCTCGGCCAGCAGGTTGGCCGCGATGCCGGGGAGGGCCGAGCGCAGGTCGGTGAACCGCTGCGGGCCGAACGCGAGCTCGCGCAGCACGAGCAGCGTCCACCGGTCGCCCACCAGGTCCAGGCCGGTCGCGATCGGGCAGTACTGCTCATAGCTCTTGTTGCCCACGACCCGAGCCTAGCTCCGATAGACAATCAGAACCAAGTGGTTGAGAAAATAAACTAACGCTCGTACGGTCGACCCATGAGCCTCCTGCAGCGACCCGCTCGCTCCGACCTCCGCAGCCCCTGGCTGGTCCTCGCCGTGGCGAGCCTGGCGATCTTCGTGGTCTTCCTCGACACCCAGGTCCTCTTCGTCGCCTTCAACGACCTGCGTGCCGACTTCAGCGGGGTCTCGGAGGCCCAGCTGTCCTGGGTGCTCTCGGCGTACACGATCGTGCTGGCGGCGACCCTGGTCCCGGCTGGACGGATGGCCGACCGCTACGGCCGTCGGCGGGTCTTCCTCGGGGGCCTGGCGGCGTTCACGGTGGCCTCCGCCCTGTGTGCCGCGGCTCCGGGGCCCGAGCTGCTGGTGGCCTTCCGCGGGGTGCAGGCCCTCGGCGCGGCCGCCCTGCTCCCGGCCTCCCTGGCCCTGGTGCTCTCGGTCTTCCCGCCGTCACGGGTCCCGGTCGCGGTCGCCGTGTGGGGCTCGGTCGGCGCTCTGGCGGCCGCGGTCGGTCCGACCATCGGGGCGCTGCTGGTGGAGGGGTTCGGCTGGCGCTCGGTGTTCCTGGTGAACCTCCCGGTCGGCCTGGTCACCCTGTGGTGGTGGCGCGACGTGCTGCCCGAGTCGCGCGAGTCGACCCGGGCCCGCTTCCCCGACCCGCTCGGCATCGTGCTGCTGGCGCTCGGCGTCGCCCTGCTGGCGCTGGGGATCGTGCAGAGCGACGCGTGGGCGTGGGGCTCCGTCCGCACGGTCAGCGCCCTGGTGGGCGGCCTGGTCGTGGTGGCCGCCTTCGTGCTGCGGACCCTGCGGGTGTCCAACCCCGCGCTGGACCTGGAGCTCTTCCGGCTGCCGTCCTTCCGCTGGGGCAACATCGCCTCGGCCGCCTTCATGGTGGGCTTCACCGCGATGTTCTTCGCCAACATCCAGTTCCTGACCCAGGTCTGGGGCTACGGGATCGTCCGCGCGGGGCTGGCGATGATGCCGGGTCCCCTGGTCGTGATGCTGCTCGCGCCCGTGATGGGCCGGGTCGCGGCCCGGGTCGGCCAGCGCCGCCTGCTGGTCCCGGGCGGGCTCGTGTACGCCGCGTCCTCGGTGCTCTACCTCGTCGCGATCGACGCCGACCCGGCCTGGGCCACCCGGATGCTGCCGGCCTCGCTGCTCGCCGGTCTCGGCGTCGCCCTGGTCATCCCGCAGCTCGCCAGCGCGTCGGTGCAGGGGCTGCCGCGCAACGACCTCGGGGCGGGCTCGGCGGTCAACCAGGCGATCCGCCAGCTCGGAGCGACCTTCGGCATCGCGCTCACCGTGACCCTGCTCGGGGCGCCCGGGTCGCCCGACGCGCTCGCCCACTTCCACCGGGTCTGGTGGATGCTCGTCGCCTGCGGCGCGCTGACCTCGTTCGCGGCACTCTGGCTGCCGCGGCGCAGCCAGGTGGCCGCGCCGGTGGCCGGCCCGAGCACGCTGGCCGTCCCGCTCCCCGTCGCCGAGTGACCCCTCCCCAGCAGAACTAGAACCTGTTACATTTTTCGGGTGCCGGCCCCCGACGTCTTCAGCCCCGTCCGCCTGGGTCCCCTCACGCTGCGCAACCGGGTCGTGAAGGCGGCGACGTTCGAGGGGCGGACCCCGGGAGCCCTGGTCTCCGACGAGCTCGTCGCCTTCCACCGCACGCTCGCCGAGGGCGGCGTGGGGATGACGACCATGGCCTACTGCGCGGTCGCCCCGGAGGGGCGCACCCATCGCGACCAGGTCCACCTGCGCGAGGAGGCGCTGCCGGGCCTGGTCAGGCTCACCGACGCCGTGCACGGAGCCGGGGCCGCGGTCGCCGCCCAGATCGGCCACGCGGGGCCGGTCGCCAACGGCCGTTCCAACGGGGTCCACGCGCTCTCGGCGAGCCGGATGCCCAGCCCGCTGTCGATGCAGATGGTGCGCCGGGCGAGCGAGGCCGACCTGGACCGGATCCTGCGCGACTACGTCGCCGGGGCCCGCCTCGCCGTCCGGGCGGGGTTCGACTCCCTCGAGCTCCACCTGGGGCACGGCTACCTGCTCAGCTCGTTCCTCAGCCCCAACACCAACCGCCGCACCGACGCGTACGGCGGCAGCCTGGTGCGCCGCGCGTCGTACCCGCGGCGGGTGGTGCGCGCGGTGAAGGAGGAGGTCGGCGACGAGGTCGCCGTCACCGCCAAGCTCGGCATGACCGACGGGATCAAGGGTGGCCTGCGGGTCGAGGAGTCGGTGGAGTTCGCGCGGATGCTGGCCGAGGACGGCTGCCTGGACGCGCTCCAGCTCTCGGCCGGGTCCTCCTTGATGAACCCGATGTACCTCTTCCGCGGACCCGCCCCGACCGAAGAGTTCGCCGCCCAGATGCCGCCGCTGGTGCGCTGGGGGATGCGGACGCCGCTGGGGAAGGGGTTCCTCAAGGAGTACCCCTACGAGGAGGCCTTCCTGCTGCCGAAGGCCCGGCTCTTCCGTGAGGCCATCGACCTGCCGCTGATGCTGCTCGGGGGGATCAGCCGCCGCGCCACGATGGACCTGGCGATGGCCGAGGGCTTCGAGCTCGTCGCGCTGGGCCGCGCGCTGCTCCGTGAGCCCGACCTGCTGCTGCGGATGCAGCGCGACGGCGCCGAGGCGGCGACGTGCACCCACTGCAACCGCTGCATGCCCAGCATCTACACCGGCACGCGCTGCGTGCTGGACCACCCGACCCCGCTGGTGCTGGGGGAGACGCGAGGAGTGAGCGCATGATCCTGGACAGGTTCCGACTCGACGGGAAGGTCGCGGTCGTGACGGGAGCCGGCCGCGGGATCGGCGCGGGCAGCGCCGTCGCGCTGGCCGAGGCCGGCGCGGACGTCGTCATCTCGGCCCGCAGCGAGGACCAGCTCGCCGAGGTCGCCGCCCGGATCGAGGGCGTCGGGCGCAAGGCCCTGGTGGTCCGCGCGAACCTGATGCGGCTCGATGAGGTCGAGGGTCTCGCGCAGGCGGCGTACGACGCGTTCGGCCGGCTCGACGTGGTCGTCAACAACGTCGGCGGCACCATCCCCAACGCCTTCCTCGACACCACGACCGACTACCTGGAGGAGGCGTTCCGGTTCAACGTCTCGACCGCGCACGCCCTCACCCGGGCCGCGGTCCCGCTGATGTTGAGGGACGCCGACGGCCCGCACGGCAGCGCCGGCGCGGTGGTCAACATCTCCTCGGTCGTCAGCCGGCTCTCCGGGCGCGGCTACCTCGCCTACGGCACGGCCAAGGCCGCGCTGTCGCACTGGACCCGCCTGGCCGCCCGGGACCTCGACCCGCACATCCGGGTCAATGCGATCGCGGTCGGCTCGGTGATGACCTCCGCGCTGGAGTTCGTCGCCTCCGACGCGCGCACCAAGGCCGCCATGGAGGCGGCCACCCCGCTGCGCCGGATCGGCGAGGTGGAGGACATCGCCACCGCGGTGCTCTACCTGGCCAGCCCGGCCGGCGGCTACCTCACCGGCAAGGTCCTCGAGGTCGACGGCGGCCTCGACCAGCCCAACCTCGACCTCGGTCTGCCCGACCTGGTCCCCACCCCCAGGAGTGACTCATGACCATGCGCGTCGTCGAGTGGTCCACCGGGACCGTCGGTCGCCACGCGATCGCCGGCATCCTGGCCCGACCCGAGCTGGAGCTGGTCGGCGTCTGGGTGTCCAGCGACGCCAAGGACGGCAAGGACGTGGGCGAGCTGGCCGGCCTGGGCAGGCTGGGCATCGCCGCCACCACCGACAAGGAGGCGCTGTTCGCGCTCCAGCCGGACGTCATCGTGCACACCGCGATGACCGACGACCGCCCCTTCGAGGTGCTCGACGACTTCGTGGAGATGCTCGAGCACGGCATCAACGTGGTCTCCTCCGGCCCGGTCTTCCTGCAGTACCCGGACGGGATCCTGCCCGCCGACATGATCGAGCGGCTCGACGAGGCCGGGCGGCGCGGCAACGCCTCGATCCACGTCAACGGCATCGACCCCGGCTTCGCCAACGACCTGCTGCCGCTGGTGCTCTCCTCGCTCTCCCAGCGCATCGACCACGTGCGCGTCTCCGAGATCGCCGACTACTCGACGTACTACCAGGAGTTCGTCAACCGCGAGCTCTACGGGTTCGGCAAGCCGATGGATTCCGAGACGCCGTACCTGTTCACACCGGGCATCCTCTCGCTGGCCTGGGGCTCGGTGGTGCGGATCATCGCCCGTGGCCTCGACCTCACCCTCGACGAGCCGCTGGAGGAGTCGGTCGAGTTCGCCGCTGCCGAGCACGACATCGACGCCGCGTCGGTCTTCATCGCGGAGGGGACCCGGGCCGCCGTCCGGTTCCAGGTGATCGGCAAGGTCGACGGCGTCGAGCGCGTCGTGCTCGACCACGTCACCCGCAACGACCCCGACCAGCGGCCGGACTGGCCGGTGCCCCCGCCGGGAGGCGACGGCTGCTACCGGGTCGACATCACCGGGGAGCCCGTGATGCGGCTGGACTTCTCCCACCACGGCGAGAACGGCGACCACAACGTCTCGGGGATGATCGTCACCGCGATGCGTCTGGTGAACGCCGCCGAGGCCGTCGTCGCTGCCGAGCCCGGCCTGGTCACCGCCCTCGACCTCCCCCTGGTCACCGGCCGCGGCCTCGTCCCCAAAGCCTGACCCCTCCCCCGTTCAGTGGGCGCGCGTTCCTCGTTGAGTGGGCGCGCGTTCAGATTCAATGGGCGCGCGTTCCTCGTTGAGTGGGCGCGCGTTTCAAGGCGCCCGAAATCGGCGCCCACTCAACGTGGAATCCGCGCCCACTCAACTCGAAACGCGCGCCCACTCAACCGGGGGGTCAGGGGTGGAGGCGGGAGGCGGCGCGGTGGACGGAGTCGGGGAGAGGGGTGCCGGGTGGGACGTCGGGAGACGGGACGGGGTCGCCGGCCGTGAGGGTCAGCGGCAGCAGGCCCGCCCAGACGGTGCGCGGCTCGTGGTCGTCGGGGTCGACCTCCGGCGGGCCGGCGGCGACCTTGACGCTGACCGCGTCCAGCGGCAGCCGCAGCACCAGGGTCGCGGCGTGCTCCTTGCCGCTGCTCTCGCGCACCTCCGCGCTGCGGCCGGGGATGAGATGGTCCGACAGGGTGCGCAGCGCGGCCGCCTTCGCCTCACCCTCGAGCACCTCGGGGACGCCGTGGACGACGGCGGACCGGTACCGCATCGAGGACTCGAAGGTGGTCCGGGCCACGACCAGCCCGTCCAGGTGCGTCACGGTCGCACAGACCGAGCCGCCTGCGGCCAGGCGCAGCAGCCCCGAGCCGGTCGACCCGTGCAGCAGCAGCGTCTCGCCGTCGCGGGCACACGCGAAGGGCAGCACCAGCGGCGCACCGTCCCGGACGACACCGACATGGGCGACGAGCGCCTCGTCGAGGATCGCGTGCAACGCGGACCGGTCGGTGACCTGGCGGTGCGGCTCCCGGCGGATCCGGGTGGTGTCGTCGACGGTCAGGTCGGGTGCGCTCTCGTGCATGCGGGTCAGCCTGCCACGGGGCCGTCAGGGAGGATGACGAGGTGACTCCCGAACTCGCGCACACCGGCTCCGGTGCCTGGACGCACCCCGGACCCGAGCTGGTCGCCCCCGGACTCCACCGGATCCCGCTCCCGCTGCCGATGGACGGGCTGCGCGCGATCAACGTCTACCTGCTCGAGACCGACCAGGGCCTGACCTGCGTCGACGGGGGCTGGGCGATCGAAGCGGGCCGGGTCGAGTTCGAGCGCGCACTGGGCACGCTGGGCCTCAGCCCGCGCGACATCCGCCGCTTCCTGGTCACCCACGCGCACCGCGACCACTACACCCAGGCCGTCGCCGTACGACGTGAGTACGGCGTCGCCGAGGTCGAGCTCGGCATCGGCGAGAAGCCGACCCTCGACCTGTTCAATGCGGGCACGCTGGACGAGGACCCCAGCGTCGGCCGGCTCCGGTACGCCGGTGCGCTGCAGGTCGCTGCGGAGTGGCAGGCGATGTTCGAGGGCCGCGACCCGGACCTGCGCGACTGGGCGCTGCCCGACCGATGGCTCGAGGGCGAGCACGAGATCGACCTCGGTGGCCGGGTGCTGCGGGCCGTCCCGACCCCGGGCCACACCGCCGGCCACTTCGTCTTCGCCGACGAGGCGAACGGCGTGCTGTTCGCCGGCGACCACGTGCTGCCCACCATCACGCCGTCGGTCGGCTTCGAGCTGGTGTACGTCGGGAACCCGCTCGGCGACTTCCTCGGGTCGCTGGAGACGGTCCGCCGGCTCCCGGACCTCCGCCTCCTGCCGGCACACGGCCCCGTCGGGATGAGCTCGCACGAGCGGGTGGTCGAGCTGCTCGCCCACCACGACCACCGGCTCGAGCTCTGCCTGGCCGCGGTGAACCCCGAGGGCAGCACGGCGTACGACGTGGCCCGCCAGCTCACCTGGACGCGCCACGAGCGGACGCTCGCCGAGCTCGACGTCTTCAACACCGCGATGGCGTCGATGGAGACCCTGGTCCATCTCGACCTGCTCGTGGTGCGCGGCAGCCTGGTACGCGAGGAGCACGACGGCACCGCGGTGTACACCCGGGCGCCGGCCAGTGCGTGACCTCCGGCTACCCTCCGCGTTGAATGCTTTCCGCCGGGGGATCGGCCTGGGGCGGAGCCACCTCGCAGCCCAGGAGCCTGTTGTGCCTCACCTCTCCCGTCCCCGTGCCCGCCTCGCCGCCCTCGGGGCGCTGCTCACTGCGGCCACCGTCGCACCCCTGCTGGGGGTGTCCGCCGAGGCCGCCGCACCGCAGCAGCGGGTCTCCGTCACGGACTCGTGCGGCGCGAGCGTGGGCGGCATCGACCGGGACAACCGCCTGGTGGGCATGTCGGTGAAGGGGAGCGAGGTGATCGCGACCCACCAGACGGCGGTGCTCGACTTCCCCGTGCAGCACCTGGCGCTGATGGGGTGGAGCTACACCGACGACACCCGCACCGCAGGCACCAACTACTTCCGGACGATCTCCCTCGACGCTCGGCCGCGCCGGCTCGACGTGGGGTTCGAGGCCGGCAACCCGGACTACACCACCCCGCTGATCCAGAAGTTCACGAACCGCACCTTCAACGCCCGCCTGTTCGCCGGCACGTTCGGCTACCACGTGCTCGTCGTCCGCGGCGACCGGCTGATCCGCTACGTCACCTACGCCGACTCTGCCGGGCGCCTGTCGTACGACGACCCGGTCGTGGTCACCCGGCTCGCGGGCCTGACCACGCTGGGCTACGTGAACCGGCGCAAGGTCGAGGGCCGCAAGGCCGACATCTACCTGGCGACCACCACGACCGGCCGGCTTCTGGAGATCCGGATCCCGGTGCGCAAGCCGCGGCTGGTCGACGTCGTACGGCTGCGCAAGCACGGCTTCTCCACCGTCACGGGCATCTCCATCGGAGGGTGCAGCGCCACCGACCTGGGCTTCGTCGCCATCGACGCCGCCGCCAACACCGCCCGCTGGTACCGGCTCGCGCACCCCTTCGCCCCGAAGCCGGCGGACCTGACCGAGGGCGACCTGGTCGGGGTCGGGGAGGACTGGGCCCGGCTGCACTCGGTGCTCTGAGCGGCTCCTCCGGCCGGCGGACGAGTCGTACCGTGGTCGGGATGCGGGTCGCTAAAGCCGAGTCGCGGTGGGGAGGAGGGGCTCGCGGAACGGAGCTCCCGCCATGCCCCTCCACCTGTCCCTCGCCCTGACCCGCGCCCGGACGCACCTCGCCTCCCACGCCGTCGGCTACCTCGCCCTGGTGGTCGCCCTCGTCGCGGTGCCCGGGTACGCCGCGGCCACCCGTCCCACCGGACGGGTCGACGTGGCGCCCCGTGCCGCCGCACTCCCGACGGCGTACCAGGCGCAGGACGCCACCAGCACCGACCTGACCACGTCGTACGCCGTGATCGAGCGGCTCCGCCTGCCCGCGGGGACCTACCTGCTCTCGGCCGACGTCCTGGTGGTGAACGCCTCCCAGCAGGACCAGGCCCTGGACTGCCGGCTGGTGCTGCGGGGCCGGTACCTCGACTCGCGACCCTTCGTGGTGCTGGCCTCGACCTTCCTGGCCGGCGAGCGGCAGTCGGTCTCGCTGGCCTCCAGCACCCACCTGACGCGGACCCGGCCGGTCACGTTGCAGTGCAAGTCGACCGGCGACGGCACCCGGGCCCAGTTCCCCTCGCTGACGGCGCTGCGGGTGGGTCGTCTCCACCTGCAGTGACGCCGCACCCGAAGGGCTCTCGGACCCCCGGCGTACCGTCGAGGCGATGACCCACCCGACCCTGGACGACCAGGTCCGGCGCCTGCTGGACCTGGGCTACGCCGAGCTCGCCGGCCTGACCCCCGCCGAGCTCACCCACCTGTGCGCGCCGCTGGCCGACGTCGTCGACGGGCTGGAAGGTCCGGAGCCGTCGCCGCCGGACGACCTGGTGGTGCCGTACCTGCTCGTGGTCGGAAGCGGGCTGGTGCCCACCGTCGAGGCGGTGTCCCGGTGGTCGGTGCGGGGTCGACCGGGTTGGACGGACATGGCGGACGAGCTGGCCTCCTACGCGCCGATCCCCGAGGTCGTCGTCCCCGACGCGCCGGTCTACCTGCTCACGGACGTCCGCAGCGGCCGGGACACCCTGGGGGTCCGTCCCAGTGAGGCCCAGCCGCGCCTCCTCGGCGGCGGCCGCACCCCGCTGACGATCGACGAGGGCGTCGCGCTGCTCACCCAGTGCGACGTCCTCGACACCCACCACGCCTTCCAGGCACTCGCCTCGCGGGCCGGCAACGCGCGGGTGCCGACCTTCTGGTTCAGCAAGGGGGCGCCCCGGCTGGGCTGGTGCTGGTGGAACAACCCGCACTCCTGGCTGGGCGCGGCCTCGGGCGCGGAACGGCTCTCCGGCTGAGCCGCGGCGGGCGCACCGTGCGGCGGTGAGACGTCGGCGACACGGGCGCGGCGGAACGTGACCGGCGCCGGATCGCCCGGGAGGATGGAGGCTCCCCGGCACGCACCGCCGGTGGCCCCTGCACCGGAACGCACCTCTGGAGCTGTCGTGTCGCTGTCCCGTCCGTCCCGTCTCGCGGTCGTGCTGACCGCGCTGCTGGCCACGCTGCTGGTGACCGCCACCCTCGCGCCGGCGGTGGCGGGCCCCGCCGAGGCGCGCTCGGCGCGCGGCTGCTCCGGCCTGGTCACCGGCATCGACCGCAGCAACCGGCTCACGATCGTGACCGTCCGCGGTCGCAAGGTGACCGGGACCCAGCACACCCGCCCGTTCCGCAGCCCCGTCACCGGCCTGGCCCTGATGGGCTGGTCGTACGACGACGCGGCGCTGACCAGGGGGACCAGCTACTTCCGGACCACGGGTCCCCAGGGGCCGCCGCGGCGCGTCGACGTGGCCTTCCGGAAGGGCGACCCGGAGCTGGTCGCCACGACGCACCGGCTGGCCAACGACCGGTTCGCGGCCCGGCTGTTCGCCGGGTCCTTCGGCTACCACGTGCTCGCGGTGCGCGGCGAGCGGGTGCTGCGCTTCGCCACCCACCGGACCCACCGAACCGACCACCGAATCAACCACCGCACGCGCCATCGCGCCCGCCACCGGCTGGCGTACGGCGACAAGACGCTCGTCCTCCGCCGGCACGGTCTCTCGACCCTGGTCTATGTCGACCGGGTCCGCACCGAGGGCAGGCTCGCGGACCTCTACCTCGCCACCGCGCGCGACGGGGCCCTGCTGGAGCTCCGGGTGCCGGTGGCCCACCCGGAGCGGTCCACCCTGGTGACCGTCCGCCGGCACGGGTTCGGCTCGGTGACGGGTCTGTCGATCGGCACGTGCGGCGGCCCGAGGCTGGCGTTCCTGGCGCTGGACGGCGACGCAGGCACGGCCCGCTGGTTCACCCTCGGCCACCCCTACGCCCCGTCGGCGCGCGACCTGCGACGCGGTCCGCTCGCCGGCCGGCACGCGCACTGGGGCCGCCTGCACGCCGTGCTCTGAGGTCCGGCCACCGGACGGGACCGGTCGCGGCCGGGTCGCCGCGGGGCGCCGGTGTAGCCTTGCGGGCGTTACGACAGGGGAGCGCCGCCCGGCGCTGAGAGTGCGGAAACGGCCGCAGACCCTCGAACCTGATCCGGTTAGGACCGGCGAAGGAAGTCGAGCTCTTCCCGCGACCGCGGGACCCTCCCGACCTCAGGGAGTCCACCCATGAAGAGCATCACCCCGGCGGTGGTCGCCGCCATCGCCACTGCCACCGCCGCCGCGGCCCTGTCCGCCTGCGCCCCCACCTCGGGAGGCACCGACGACGCCGGCGCGGCCAGCCCGACCGGCACCGCCGCCCCGCGCCAGGTCGTGCTCGCGACCCACGACTCCTGGTACGTGCCGAAGCGGACCATCAAGGCCTTCGAGCAGGCGTCGGGCTTCACCGTCAAGGTCGTCTCCATCGGTGACGCGGGAGCACTGACCAACAAGCTCGTGCTGACCGCCGACCGGCCGATCGCCGACGCCGTCTACGGCATCGACAACACCTTCGCCACCCGCGCCGTCGAGGGCGGCGTGCTCGCCGACTACACCTCGCCCACGGTGCCGGCCTCCGCCGCCCGGTACGACCTCGACGGGGACGGCGGCAAGCAGCTCACCCCGGTCGACTGGGGCGACGTGTGCGTCAACGTCGACGACCGGTGGTTCGCCGAGCACCGCCTCGCCCCGCCCACGACCCTCGACGACCTGCTCGACCCGCAGTACAAGGACCTCTTCGTGACCCCGGCGGCCTCGACCTCCTCGCCGGGGTTCGCGTTCCTGCTGGCCACCATCGGCACCTACGGCGCCGACGGCTGGAAGGACTACTGGACCAGGCTGATGGCCAACGGCGCCCGCGTGGTCAGCGGCTGGTCGGACGCCTACGAGGTGGACTTCACCGCCGGGGGAGGCGGCGGCGACCGGCCCATCGTGCTGTCCTACAACTCCTCGCCGCCCTTCACCATCCCGAAGGGCGCGCAGAAGCCGACCACGCACGCGCTGCTCGACACCTGCTTCCGGCAGGTCGAGTACGCCGGCGTTCTCGACCACGCGGCGAACCCGACCGGGGCCCGGGCGCTCGTCGACTTCCTGACCTCGCGCACCTTCCAGTCGATCCTGCCCGACAACATGTACGTCTTCCCGGTCGACGACGCCGCCCCGCTGCCGCCGCTGTGGAAGCGGTGGGCGGTCCCCGCGACCGACCCGGTCGAGGTGGACCCGGCCGACGTGGACGCCCACCGCGACGAGTGGATCCGCCAGTGGAGCGACGTCACCAGCGGCTGAGCCGCCGGTGACGGGGACCTCATGACGAGCAGGCGGTACGTCGCCCTGGCCGTCCTGGCCGGTGCGCTGCCGCTCGCCGTCCTGGTGGTGTTCTTCGTGGTCCCGGTGGCCGGGATGCTGCGCCTGGGGTTCTTCCCCGACGGCCACCTCGACCTCGCCGGTGTCGTGGACAGCCTGCTGCGTCCGCGGGTGGCCCGGGTGGTCTGGTTCACCCTGTGGTCGGCGACCGTGGCCACCGCGGCGACCGTCCTGCTGGGGGTGCCGGCGGCCTTCGTGCTGCACCGGCTGAGCTTCCCCGGGCAGCGCTTCCTGCGCGGGGTGGTGACCGCGCCCTTCGTCCTGCCCACCGTCGTGGTCGGCGTCGCGTTCCGGACGCTGCTCACCCCGAGCGGGCCCCTGGGGTTCCTCGGCTGGGACGGCACCGCGCCCGCGATCCTGCTCGCCCTGGTCTTCTTCAACGTGGCCGTCGTGGTCCGCACCGTCGGCACCTGGTGGGAGGGCCTCGACCAGCGCCGGGCCGAGGCCGCGGCCGCCCTGGGAGCCTCGCCGGCGCAGGTCTTCCGCTCCGTCACGCTGCCGGCGCTGCTTCCCGCGGTGCTCTCCGCGGCCAGCGTGGTCTTCCTGTTCTGCGCGACCGCCTTCGGGGTGGTCCTCACCCTGGGCGGCGTCCGCTACTCCACCGTGGAGACGGAGATCTACCTGCTGACCACTCAGTTCCTCGACCTGGAGGCGGCGGCTGCGCTGTCGGTCCTGCAGATCGTCGTCGTGGTCGTCCTGCTGGCGCTCGCGGGCCGGGCGCGGGCCCGCCGGGAGGGGGCCGTCGAGCGGCGGCCGCGCCACCTCGCCGTACGGCGGCCGCGGCGCGGGGACCTGCCGTCGTTCCTGGTCCTGGCCCTGGTGCTGCTGCTGGTGCTGGCGCCGCTGCTGACCCTGGTCAGCCGCTCCCTGCACGTGGGCGACGCGTGGTCGCTGGACAACTACCGCCGGCTCTCGGGCAGCGCGACCGTCGACGGGGCCGCCCTGGAGGTGCCCCCGTCGGTCGCGCTGGAGAACTCGCTGCGGGTGGCGGTCGACGCCACCCTGATGGCGCTCACCCTCGGGTTCCTGGTCGCGGTCCTGGTCACCCGCCGGGTGCGTCGGCCCTGGCCGCGCCGGCTCTCCGGGGCCTTCGACGGCCTCTTCATGCTCCCGCTGGGAGTGTCCGCGGTGACGGTCGGCTTCGGCTTCCTGGTCACCCTGGACCAGCCGCCGCTGGACTTCCGCGACAGCCCGTGGCTGGTGCCGATCGCCCAGGCCATGGTCGCGCTGCCGCTGGTCGTCCGCACGCTGGCCCCGGTCCTGCGCAGCATCGACCCCCGGCAGCGCGAGGCGGCCGCGGCCCTGGGGGCCGGCCCGATCCGGGTGCTGACCGGCGTGGAGCTGCCGGTGCTCGTGCGCCCCCTGCTGGCGGCCACGGGGTTCGCCTTCGCGGTCAGCTTGGGGGAGTTCGGGGCGACCAGCTTCCTGGCCCGGCCCGAGAGCCCGACCCTGCCGGTGCTGATCTACCAGCTCGTGTCGCGACCGGGCGCGGAGAACTTCGGCACCGCGCTGGCCGCCTCGGTGCTGCTGGCGGCCGGCTGCGCCGCGGTGATGGTGCTGGTCGAGCGGCTCCGCGTCGGCAGCGTGGGAGCCTTCTGAGATGGCCCGGACCGACCTGCCGGCGGTGGCGCGATGCTGAGCGTCGACCACCTCACCGTCACCTACGGGGAGACCGTCGCGGTCGACGACGTGTCGCTGGAGCTCCCGCAGGGCCAGGTCCTGGCGGTGCTCGGCCCGAGCGGGTGCGGCAAGTCCTCCCTGCTCCGCGCGGTGGCCGGCCTGGAGCCGGTGGGCGCCGGCACGGTCGCCTTCGACGGTCGCGACCTGACCCACGTGCCGACCCACCGCCGCGGCTTCGCGCTGATGTTCCAGGACGGCCAGCTCTTCCCGCACCTGAGCGTGGCGCGCAACGTCGCCTACGCGTTGCGCCTGCGCCGGGCCCCGCGGGCCGAGGTCGCCGCCCGCATCGCCGAGCTGCTCGAGCTGGTCGGGCTGCCCGGGTACGGCGACCGACCGCCGGTCACGCTCTCCGGTGGCGAGCGACAGCGGGTCGCGCTGGCCCGGTCGCTGGCAGCCCGGCCCCGGCTGCTGCTGCTCGACGAGCCGCTCTCGGCGCTGGACCGCGGCCTGCGCGAACACCTGGCCGGGGAGCTGCGCGAGATCCTGCGGGCCGAGCGCACCACCGCCCTGCTGGTCACCCACGACCACGAGGAGGCGTTCGCGGTGGCCGACCGGCTCGCGGTGATGCGCGAGGGCCGGCTGGTGCAGACCGGCACGCTGGAGGAGGTGTGGCGTAGTCCGGCCGACGCTCCGACGGCACGGTTCCTGGGGTACGCCGCGGTGCTCGACGGCGCGACCGTCGGCTGGCCGGCGGCGGGCACGGTCGCCGTACGCCGCTCGGCGCTGGTCGTGAGCCCGGACGGACCGCTGCGAGCAACGGTCCTGGCGGCGCGTACGACGCCCGAGCAGACCCGCCTGTCGGTGCGGCTCGCGACCGGGCCGGTGGTGGACGCGGTCGCACCCCTCGACGTCGCCGTACGGCCCGACCAGGACGTCCGGCTCCGCCTCGACCGGTCCCGTGCGGCGGTGCTGGCCACCGTGACCGGCGACGTCCGGAACGCTCCCCCCGGGGCGTCGCAACCGCCTGCGTGACCGCCCTCACGACACAGGGCCCGAAACGGACGGAACCTCGCTGGGGTCAGGTCCCTAGAATGTGCAGGATGAAACGGCCTGCGTACGGACTCCTGGTGGGAGTTGCGCTCCTCATGGGTCTCGTCGCTGTGGTCGTCTCCTGGTCCCTCGACGAGCGGCTGCGTGACCCCGACGGCTTCCTCGGCCCTGCCTGGGTGAGGCTGCCGGCGATGGTGCTCGGCGCGTTCCTCGTCGACGTGGTGCCGCGATCCCTGTGGCGTGCCCGCGGCCGGGTGCACCTGGCCTTCAGCGAGGGGCGGGGCCTGGTGAAGGAGCACTGGACCAAGGAGCGCATCGCCCTGGTCTCGATCGGGCTGACCTGCTTCTACGTCACCTATGTCAGCTACCGGAACCTGAAGAACTTCCTGCCGCGGTTCTACACCGAGACCAAGGACCCGCTGCTGCACCACATCGACCGGCTGGTCTTCTTCGGCAACGAGCCCGCCACGATCCTGCACTCGATCTTCGGGGAGACGGTCGCCGCGCAGGTCTTCGCCTTCGTCTACCTGCTCTACCTGCCGCTGGCCCCCCTCAGCCTGGTCATCTGGCTGGTCTGGTCGCGCAACATCAGCTACGGCTACTGGTATGCCACCGCCAACTGCCTGACCTGGACCTTCGGCACGATCAGCTACTACGCGCTGCCGACGCTGGGCCCCAACTTCTGGTACCCGTGGCTCTACACCGACCTGAAGGTCACCGGCGTCACCGACCTGCAGAACTCGCTGTGGAACGGGCGCCAGGACGTGCGCTACCCGCTGAACCCGTTCAGTGACTCCGTGCAGAGCGTGGCCGGGTTCGCGTCGCTGCACGTGGCGCTGACCCTGGTCATCGCGCTGGTCGCGCACTACACCGTCCGGCACGCCCTGATCCGGTGGACCGCGTGGGTGTACTTCGGGATGACGGTGATCTCCACGCTCTACTTCGGATGGCACTACGTCGCCGACGACATCGCGGGCGCTCTGATCGCGTTCCTCGCGGTCTACCTCGGCGGCATCGCCACCGGCCAGAAGTTCGACAGACGGGGCTTGTCGTCCCATCCCACGACGAGCACCCGGCGGGTGCCGGTCGACGACGACGCCGACGACCTCGTCGAGTCCCGCTGACCCGTCCCGGTGGCCGCGTCCCGACGGCCCTCCTGGTCACCCGGTCGGGTCACCCAACCTGGTCGAACAACCTGGTCAACAGTGGCTACCGAGGGGTAGCAGGAGTGGTCTGGACACGGAGCACTCGCCGCCCACCGTGCGGTGTGCGTGAGGCATGCAAGGAATCCGCACAGGAGAGGCCGACAAACACTGGTTCCGTTGTTGGAGGCCCCTCTGGATTTGGAATCCGTCAACCTTGCTCACTAAGATGCGCTACTTCCTCCCCGAAGCATGCCTTCTGCTGTATGCTCGACCCAGTCGGAGGTCCGGGGGGATCTCCACTGAGCAGGGAAAGCCTCCGGGGAGTTGTATCCCACTTACCCGGCGCTAGAACTGGCTCTTCAGCTGTCCCAGCCTCCCAATGGGTCAGCGCTTTGAGGCCCCGCCCGAACCTCCCAATCGGGCGGGGCCTCACTCTTTCTCCAGGCGGTCCGCCCAGGTCGTAGCCGCGCGCCGTCGAGGTGCGAGGCGATAGCCGAGCCACGAGACCGCGCGAGGTGCGCCGGGTCTCGTGGCTCACGCTGCGCGTTCGCACCTCGACCTCCGAACCGGCTCACGCTGCGCGCCTTGAGCGGAGGTCGAGGTGCGAGGCGATAGCCGAGCCACGAGACCGCGTGAGGTGCGCCGGGTCTCGTGGCTCACGCTGCGCGTTCGCACCTCGACCTCCGGTTCGCGAATTACAACCATGTAGTTCGTCAAGGCGACACGCCGTAGCGGCGCACTTTTTCTGCGAAAACTGTTCCGCGTGTGACGGATGAGCACTAGCGTGGCGGAGCGGCCGAGGCAGCGACCAGTCCACGTTGAGGGACGCGGTCGGTCGCGGACAGCGGTCGAGCTCCAGTCACCGGGGATGGGACTGGAGCCTGCAGAGAGGGAGCCATGCGACTCACGGTGGGACGTCCGGGACACCCGGCACGCCGGAACCGGTTCGTCACCGCCGTGGTCGCATCGGCCCTGCTCGTGCCGGTGCTCGTCACCACCGTGGCCGTCGCGCCCAGCGCGCTGGCGGAGAAGGCCGACCCGGCGTTCCCGTCGAAGGCCCAGGTGAGGGCAGCCCAGGAGCGCGCGGCCGCCGCCGCGGACAGCGTCGCGGCCGTCAAGGCCCGGCTCGCCGCCGCCAACGCACGCCTCGAGGACGCCGCTCTGCGCGCCGAGCAGGCCGCCGAGGCCTGGAACGGTGCCCGCTGGCAGCTGGAGCAGGCCACCGCCACCTACCGCGAGGCGACCGCCTCGGCCCGCCGCGCCGACGCCAGCGTCGGGCGGCAGCGCGACCGCCTCGCCGGGCTGGTCGCCGCGTCGTACCAGGACGCCGGCGACCTGACCGCCCTCAACGCCGTGATGGGCTCGCAGGGACCCGAAGGGATGATGGGCCAGATGCTGGCCTACGAGGGTGCGTCGAGCTCGATGGACGCCCGGTTCCAGCGGTTCAGCGCCACCGCGGCCCTGGCCACGGTCTTCCGCCGTCAGGCCGCCGCCGCGCAGGCCAAGCAGCAGAAGCTCCTCGCCGCCGCGGAGACAGCCCGCCGGGAGGCGGAGTCCGCCGCGGCCGCCGCCCAGGCCGAGGCGGCCACCGTCGCGCAGGAGAAGGAGCAGCTCGTCCGCCGGATGGCCCAGCTCGAGGGCGTCTCGGTCCGGCTCGCCACCCGGCGCCAGGCCGCGCTGGAGGAGATCGAGCGCAAGCGCCGGGAACGCGCCGCCGCTGCTGCCGCCCAGGCTGCCGCGCAGGCAGCCCAGGCCGCGGCGCAGGCCGCCCAGCAGCACGACCAGCAGGGGAACGGCGGGGGCCAGACCTCCTCGCCGAGCACCCCGCCGGCGCCGGCCCCCGGCACCGCCCCGCCGACCAGCGGCGGTGCTGCCGCCGCGGTCGCGTTCGCGCGCGCCCAGCTCGGCGAGCGCTACGTGTGGGGTGCGGCGGGGCCGGACGCCTGGGACTGCTCGGGCCTGATGATGGGAGCCTGGCGCGCCGGGGGCGTGTCGCTGCCGCACTACTCGGCCGCCCAGTACGCCGCCTCGACGCCGATCTCGTCGGCCGACCTGCGCCCCGGCGACCTGGTCTTCTGGGGCACCAGCAGCAGCCCCGGCTCGATCCACCACGTCGCGATGTACCTGGGCGACGGGCTGATCATCCACGCCCCCCGCACCGGCCGCCCGGTCTCGATCGACTCGATGTACTACTGGATCCCGCCGAACTTCTTCGGCCGCGTCTGAACCTGGTCAGGACCCTCCCCGGGCGGAGGGGTTCCTGCCACCATGGGCGACATGCCCGACACGACCGACGCCCTGCCCGAGCCGCTCGACGTGGCCTCGCTCGCCGCCCTCCTCGACGGCCGCTACAAGCCGGTCCGCGACCTGGTCCGCGAGAACCTCGCCCGGCACGCGGCGATCCTCGACGAGGCCGAGCAGCTGACCACGGCCGAGTACCGCGAGCGCGTCAAGGACATCGTCCTCGAGCTCGCCGGCACCGGGCAGACCGGCTACGGCTTCCCTCAGGAGTACGGCGGTGGCGCCGACATCGGCGCCTCGGTCGCGGCCTTCGAGACCTCCGCTTTCGGCGACCTGTCGGTGCTGGTCAAGCTCGGCGTGCAGTTCGGCCTCTTCGGCGGGGCGATCCTCCAGCTGGGCACCGAACGGCACCACGCGCGCTACCTCGAGCCTCTGATCGCCGGGGAGCTGCTGGGCTCCTTCGCGATGACCGAGACCGGGCACGGCTCCAACGTGCAGGCGATCGGTACGACGGCTGTCTACGACCCCGAGGGCGGCGAGTTCGTCCTGGACACCCCCGACGACGCCGCCCGCAAGGACTACATCGGCAACGCCGCCTGCCACGCCCGCACCGCGGTCGTCTTCGCCCAGCTCGTCGTCGCCGGCGAGAACCAGGGCGTGCACGCGCTCGTCGTACCGCTCCGCGACGACGCCGGCGCCACCCTGCCCGGAGTGCGGATCGAGGACTGCGGGCACAAGGTGGGCCTCAACGGGGTGGACAACGGGCGGATCTGGTTCACCGGCGTCCGGGTGCCCCGCGAGGCGCTGCTCAGCCGGTACGCCGACGTCACCGAGGACGGCACCTACGTCTCGGCGATCGACAACCCCGACCGGCGCTTCTTCACCACCCTGGGCACGCTGGTCCAGGGCCGGGTCTGCGTCGGCGGTGCCGGCATCAACGCCAGCAAGGTCGCGCTCACCATCGCCATCCGGTACGCCGCCCGCCGCCGCCAGTTCTCCGGCCCCGGCGCCGAGCGCGAGACCCTGCTGCTCGACTACGGCATGCACCAGCGGCGGCTGCTGCCGCTGCTCGCCCGCACCTACGCCCTGCACTTCGCCCAGGAGCGGCTCGCCGAGGACCTGCACCGGGTCTTCTCCGACCCCGACAACGCCTCCGAGCGGCTCCGGCGCGCGCTGGAGTCCCGGGCGGCTGCGACCAAGGCCCTCGGCACCTGGCACGCCACCCGCACCATCCAGGAGTGCCGCGAGGCGTGCGGCGGAGCCGGCTACCTCTCGATCAACCGTTTCGCCGCCCTCAAGGCCGACACCGACGTCTTCACCACCTTCGAGGGCGACAACACCATCCTCATGCAGCTGGTGGCCAAGGGCCGGCTGACCGACCTCCGGGACTCCTTCGGCTCCCTGGACCAGATCGGCACCGTCCGCTACGTCGCCGGCCTGGCCGTGGAGACCGTCGTCGAGAAGACCTCGATGCGCCAGATCCTCGAGCGCCTGAAGGACGCCGTCCCCGGCACCAAGGACACCGAGGACCCCGACGCCGGGCTGCTCGACTCCGAGTACCACCTGTCGATGCTGCGCTGGCGCGAGGACCACATGACCTCGGGCGTGGCCCGCCGCATCAAGTCCGGCGTCGATCGTGGCGGGGACCCCGCCGAGGTCTTCAGCAACGCCCAGGACCACGTCATCGCCGCCGCCCAGGCGCACGCCGAGCGGCTCGTCTACGAGGCCTTCCTCACCAAGGTGCAGAACACCTCCGAGGGCACCAACCGGCAGGCCCTCGAGCTCCTGCTCGACCTGCACGCGCTGGCCACCATCGAGGCGGACCGGGCCTGGTTCATGGAGCACGGGCGGCTCTCGACGGCGCGCTCCAAGGCGGTCACGGCGATGGTGAACGAGCTGTGCCGGAAGGTGCGGCCGTTTGCGGTGGATCTGGTGGGGGCGTTCGGGGTGCCCTCGGAGCTGTTGCGCACTGACTTGCTGTGACTGTCGGCCGGTCCGCTGTCCGGGGGCGGCTCGCGTTCCGGCGGGCGGCTGCGGACGGCGCCTCGGGCGCTGCACCGCGGGTGACTTTGTGCCGCTGCCGCGGGTCTGTGTCCGCGGCGCTTGAGGCTTCCCGAGACCCCGTCCTCCGCCGCCTGGGGCGGCGGGGCCCGTCCTTTGTTGCGCGTGGCGACGCTGGTCCCACGTGGATCTGCTGAGGCCCCGTCCTCCGCCGCTCGGGGCGGCGGGGCCCGTCCTTCGTTGCGCGTGGCGACGCCTGTCCCACGTGGATCTGCTGAGGCCCCGTCCTCCGCCGCCTGGGCGGCGTGATCGCTGGGTCGCGGACAGGGCGGAATTGCCGAAGCCCCCGGCCTCGGGGGAGGGCGGGGGCTTCGGGGTGGAGCGGGGTGGTGGTGGGTCAGTGGTGGCCGGGGACCTGCTGGAAGCGCTCGAAGGAGGCGTTGACCTCGGCCTCGGCCTCGGTGCGGCCGACCCAGTTGGCGCCCTCGACGGACTTGCCGGGCTCGAGGTCCTTGTAGACCTCGAAGAAGTGCTGGATCTCGAGCCGGTCGAACTTCGAGACGTGGCTGACGTCGCGCAGGTGCTCCAGGCGCGGGTCGGTCGCCGGGACGCAGAGGACCTTGTCGTCGCCGCCGGCCTCGTCGGTCATCCGGAACATGCCGATCGCTCGGCACTTGATCAGGCAGCCGGGGAAGGTGGGCTCCTGCAGGATCACCATCGCGTCGAGAGGGTCGCCGTCCAGGCCGAGGGTGTTCTCGATGTACCCGTAGTCGGCCGGGTACTGGGTGGACGTGAAGAGCGTCCGGTCGAGTCGGATGCGGCCGGACTCGTGGTCGACCTCGTACTTGTTCCGCTGACCCTTGGGGATCTCCACCAGGACGTCGAACTCCACTGCGTTCCTCCACTCACCGTGCTTGCGCGTCACAGGATCGTGACCGGTTCGGGTTAGTCTCCCGCAGAATCGTCGTGCGTCGTAACCGGAGGTGGGCCCGAATGCCGGAAGGTGACGCACCCCACTCCTCCGACGACGCCCCGAGCGAGCCGGACCAGCCCACCCCGACCGCGGAGGCGACGGGGCAGCCCCAGCCGGCACCGTCCGGCGCCGAGCCCCGCACCGAGCCCGAGCCCCACACCGAGCCGGGGCCCTCACGACGCCGTCGGCTCCGGTTCGTCGTCCCGGTCCTGGTCGGCGTGCTCGCGCTGGCCACCACGTCGTACGTCGCCGGGGTCGACGGGTTGGCCGACCGGCTGGGCCTGACCGAGCAGGAGCCACCGACCCCGGTCGAGATCGCCCCGCCCCCCGGCCTCGACCTGCCCGAGGTCGACCCGGTCGGCCCGGTCGTGGCGACCCTGCCGTCGGCCAGGGTGGCCCCCGCGGCCGTCCAGCGCGCGGTGGGGCGCCTGGTCCGCGACAAGCGGTTCTCCCGGCACTACGCGGTCGTGGTCGCGCCGGTGGGGGGACCTGCCGCCTGGCGCAGCGGGGCGCCGCTGGTCACCCCGGCCTCCACGCTCAAGCTGCTCACCTCGCTGGCCGCGCTGGAGGCGGTGGGGCCCGAGCACCGGTTCGCCACCACCGCGGTCCAGCAGGGCAGGACGGTGACGCTGGTCGGCGGGGGAGACCCGCTGCTGACCACCCGCCCGCGCACCGACGGCGGGTACCCGGCCGTCGCCGACCTGGACACCCTGGCCCGGCAGGTCGCCCGGGCGCTTCAGGACCAGCAGGACCAGCAGCCGGGCGGCGCGGGCAGGCCGCGGGTCCGGCTCGCCTACGACACCTCGCTCTTCACCGGGCCGTCGTCCTCGCCCACCTGGGAGGACGACTACCTCAGCACCAACGTGGTCAGCCCGATCACCCCGCTGTGGGTCGACGAGGGCCGGGAGCGGGCCGGCTTCGAGCAGCGCTCGGCCGATCCCGCCGCCGCAGCGGCTCGCGCCTTCGCCACCGCGCTGCGCCGGCACGGGGTGGCGGTGGCCGGGTCGCCGCGCCCCGGGGTCGCCTCGAGCAGCGCCACCCGGGTCGGCGTGGTCCGCTCCGCCCCCCTGGTCGAGGTCGTCCAGCACGTCCTCGAGGTCAGCGACAACGAGGGCGCCGAGGTGCTCGCCCGGCACGTCGCGCTGGCCACCGGCGCCCCCGCCTCGTTCACCGGGGCCGCCCGGGCCGTGGAGAAGGTGCTGACCACCCTCGGGGTGGACCTCGCCGGCGCCGTCCTGCACGACGGGTCCGGGCTGTCGCGCCAGGACCGGCTGCGCCCGCGCACCCTGCTCGACGTGCTGGCCACCGCGGCGGACCCGGACCGTCCCGAGCTCGGCGGCCTGCTCGAGGGACTCCCGGTCGCCGGGTTCAGCGGCTCGCTGGCCTACCGGTTCGTCGCCCTCTCCGGACCGCCGGTCGAGCCCGGGCTCGGCTGGGTCCGGGCCAAGACCGGGACGCTGTCGGGGGTCCACGGCCTGGCCGGCACCGTCGTCGGCCGCGACGGCACGCCGATGCTCTTCGTCGCCGTCTCGGACCGGGTCCGGGACCCCGACGTGAGCTTCGTGCGGGACCGCCTGGACCAGATCGCCGCCGCTCTGGCCGCCTGTGTGTGCGGCGCCTCGTAGGCTCGCCGCATGAGCTCCGCACACATGATCGACTGGGACCTGGCCGTCTCCGCCGCAGCGAGGATAGCCGGGCAGGGGCCGGTGGTCTCCCGGGCGGAGGGCGCCGAGGCGGTGGCCGAGCTGCGCGAGGGCGCCGACCGGTCCACCCCGCTGGTCCGCGAGTTCACCGGGCTGCACGCCCAGGCCGGCACCGCGCCGGTGCTGGTGGTGGACCGGCGCGGCTGGATCCAGGCCAACGCCGACGGCTTCAAGCAGGTCATCGCGCCCGTGGTCGAGAAGCTGCAGGAGCGCCGCCCGTCGACCGGCGGCCTCACCGACGCGATCGGCAGCCGGGTCACCGGGCTGGAGGTGGGCACCCTGTTCGGCTTCCTGGCCGGCAAGGTGCTCGGCCAGTTCGACCCGTTCTACGCCGACCCGGACACCGTGGACGTCGGGCGGCTGCTCCTGGTCGCCCCCAACATCGTCCAGGCCGAGCGGGAGCTCGAGGCCGACGCGTCGGACTTCCGGCTCTGGGTCTGCCTGCACGAGGAGACCCACCGGGTGCAGTTCACCGCCGTCCCCTGGATGCGCGACCACCTGCAGGAGCAGATCCACACCCTCGTCGCCGGGGTCGACGTCGACCCCTCGAAGGTGGCCGCGGTGCTCGGCGACGGCCTCAAGCGCGCCGGGGACCTGGTCCGCGGCCGGGGAGAGGGCAGCCTGCTCGACCTCTTCGCCACCCCCGAGCAGCGCGTCGTCATCGACCACGTCACCGGCGTGATGTCGCTGCTGGAGGGCCACGCCGACGTCGTCATGGACGGGGTCGGCCCCGAGGTGATCCCGTCCGTCGAGCAGATCCGGACCCGCTTCAACCAGCGGCGCAAGGGCGCCGGCTCGCTCGACCGGCTGTTCCGGCGGCTGATGGGCCTCGACGCCAAGATGGCGCAGTACCGCAACGGCGCCGCCTTCGTGCGCGGCGTCATCGACCACGTCGGCATGGACGGGTTCAACAAGGTGTGGGTCGAACCGGCCCACCTGCCCTCCAAGGACGAGATCGGCGACCCCACCGCCTGGGTCCGCCGCGTGCACGGCTGAGGTCGCCCGGGATGGGACCCGACCCCGCCGTCGCCGCGGTGCGGCTCGCCGTACGGCGCTGCCTGGCCGGTGTCCCCGCCGAGGGGCCGGTGCTGGTGGCCTGCTCCGGCGGGGCCGACTCGCTGGCCCTGCTCGCGGCCACCGTCTTCGAGTGCCGCCGCGACGCGCGCCCGGTGCTCGGCGTCACCGTCGACCACGGGCTCCAGGACGGCTCGGCGGCCCAGGCCGACCGCGTGGTCGCGCAGATGGCCGGGCTGGGCGCCACCGAGACCGTCACCGTCCGGGTCGAGGTCCGGGTCGAGGGGCAGGGCACCGAGGCGGCCGCCCGGGAGGCTCGCTACGCCGTGCTGGAGGAGGTCGCCGCCCGCTCCGGAGCCGCCGTGGTCCTGCTCGGCCACACCGCCGACGACCAGGCCGAGACCGTGCTGCTCGGCCTGGCCCGCGGCTCGGGGGGCCGCTCGATCGCCGGGATGCGCCGCGCGTACGGCGTCGTCGCCCGGCCGCTGCTCGACCTGACTCGCGCGCAGACCGAGCAGGCCTGCCGGGCCGAGGGGATCGACTTCTGGGTCGACCCGCACAACGACGACCCGCGCTTCACCCGGTCGCGGGTCCGGCACCGGGTGCTCCCGGTGCTCGAGGCCGAGCTGGGTCCGGGGGTGGCCGCTGCCCTGGCGCGCACCGCGGACGGCCTGCGCGAGGACGCCGAGGCGCTGGACCGGATCGCCGACGCCGCGTACGCCGAGGCGCGCCGGCCGGCCCCGCAGGACGGGGGCGTCGCGCTGGACGTCGGCCTGCTGGCGGCGCTCGACCCCGCGCTGCGGCACCGGGTGCTGCGGCTGGCGGCGCTGGAGGCGGGAGCCCGGGACAGCGAGCTCTTCCGGGTGCACGTGCTGGCCCTCGCCGAGCTCGTCACCGGCTGGCGCGGCCAGCAGCAGGTGCAGCTCCCAGGGCACGTGGCCGGGTCCCGGCAGGGGGACACCCTGACGATCGCGCCGAGCGCTGTGGCAGGCTGACCCCCGACCCGCCGGGTGCCGCGCCGCACCCTCACCCCGCTGCCCTGGGAGGCCTCGCCGTGGACGAGAAGCACGTGGACGGGGACCTGCTGCACGTCCTCTACACCGAGGAGCAGATCCAGCAGCGGCTCTCGGAGCTGGCACGCGCGGTCGAGGCGGACTACGAGGGCAAGGACCTCCTCATCGTGGGGGTCCTCAAGGGTGCCGTGATGGTGATGGCCGACCTGGCCCGTCACTTCGAGCGGCACGTCGAGATGGACTGGATGGCCGTCTCGTCGTACGGCGCGGGGACGAAGTCCTCGGGCGTCGTGCGGATCATGAAGGACCTGGACACCGACATCAACGGTCGCCACGTCCTGATCGTCGAGGACATCATCGACACCGGGCTGACGCTGTCCTGGCTGGTGTCGAACCTCACCTCGCGCAAGCCGGCCTCGGTGGAGATCTGCACCCTCCTGCGCAAGCCCGACGCGCTGCAGATGAGCGTGGACGTCAAGTACGTCGGCTACGACATCCCCAACGAGTTCGTCGTGGGCTACGGGCTGGACTACGCCGAGCGCTACCGCAACCTGCGCTGCATCGGCACGCTGGCCCCCGCGGTCTACTCCTGACCCGGCAGCCACCGGCCGGACGCCCCCCGGGACGGGCCCGGCCCGCGCACGACCGAGTCCCCGACCAGCCTGCGCGGACCCGCCCCCGCCGTTGCCGGTCACGTGTACCGTCTCAGGTGACCCGTTGGTAACGGTGTCGCAGCACCCTTGTAGTGAGAGAGGACGGGGGACCCACCCCGCAACATGGACGTGAAGCGCATTTTCCGCGGCCCCTGGCTCTGGATCGTGGTCGCCGTGGTCGGCGTGCTCGTCGCCCTGCAGTACCTCGCCCCCAACGGCGGGTACAAGGAGATCGACACCAGCGAGATGGTCAAGCACATCTCCGCCGGCGAGGTCTCCAAGATCACCTTCATCGACGGTGACCAGGAGATCCGGGCCACCCTGAAGGCCGGCGACGAGAAGGTCCTCTCGCACTGGGTCGACGGTCAGCAGGAGTCGATCACCACGCTCGCCCAGAAGCAGGTCGACAACGGCGACCTGGGCTCGAGCAACTCCGAGAACCCCCAGCCGAGCCTGATCGGCACGCTGCTGGCGACCTTCCTGCCGTTCGTGCTGATCATCCTGCTGTTCCTCTTCCTGATGAACCAGGTCCAGGGCGGCGGCGGGCGCGTTATGCAGTTCGCCAAGTCCAAGGCCAAGCTGATCAGCAAGGACATGCCGAAGACGACGTTCGCCGACGTCGCCGGCTGTGTCGAGGCGATCGAGGAGCTCGGCGAGATCAAGGAGTTCCTCCAGGAGCCCGCCAAGTTCCAGGCCGTCGGCGCCAAGATCCCCAAGGGCGTCCTGCTCTACGGCCCGCCCGGCACCGGCAAGACGCTGCTGGCCCGCGCGGTGGCCGGCGAGGCCGGCGTCCCCTTCTACTCCATCTCCGGCTCCGACTTCGTCGAGATGTTCGTCGGCGTCGGCGCCTCCCGGGTCCGCGACCTGTTCGAGCAGGCCAAGGAGAACGCCCCCGCGATCGTCTTCATCGACGAGATCGACGCCGTCGGCCGTCATCGCGGTGCCGGCATGGGCGGCGGCCACGACGAGCGCGAGCAGACCCTCAACCAGCTGCTCGTCGAGATGGACGGCTTCGACGTGCGCGGCGGGGTCATCCTGATCGCGGCCACCAACCGGCCCGACATCCTCGACCCGGCGCTGCTGCGCCCCGGCCGGTTCGACCGGCAGATCGCGGTGGAGGCCCCCGACCTCGACGGTCGCCACAAGATCCTGCAGGTGCACTCGCGCGGCAAGCCGATGGGTCCGGGCACGGACCTGATGTCGGTCGCGCGCCGTACGCCGGGCTTCACCGGTGCGGACCTGGCCAACGTGCTCAACGAGGCCGCGCTGCTGACCGCCCGCCAGAACAAGAAGCTGATCGACAACTACGCGCTCGACGAGGCGATCGACCGGGTCATCGCCGGGCCGCAGAAGCGCACGCGGCTGATGGGCGAGAAGGAGAAGCTCATCACCGCCTACCACGAGGGCGGTCACGCGCTCGTGGCGGCGGCCCTGCCCGGCACCGACCCGGTGCACAAGGTGACGATCCTGCCGCGCGGGCGGGCGCTGGGCTACACGATGGTGCTGCCCGACGAGGACAAGTACTCCCAGACCCGCTCGGAGATGCTCGACAAGCTCGCCTACATGCTGGGCGGCCGCGCCGCGGAGGAGATGGTCTTCCACGACCCGACCACCGGTGCCGGCAACGACATCGAGAAGGCCACCTCGCTGGCCCGAGCGATGGTCACCCAGTTCGGCATGACCGAGCGGCTCGGGGCGATCAAGCTCGGCGAGGGCAACGCGGAGCCGTTCCTGGGTCGCGACTTCGGGCACACCCGCAACTACTCCGAGGACGTGGCCGCGGTCGTCGACGAGGAGACCAAGAAGCTGCTCACCACCGCCCACCAGGAGGCCTTCGACATCCTGGTGGAGAACCGCGACGTGCTCGACGACCTGGTCCGGGCCCTGCTGGAGAAGGAGACCCTGGACAAGCAGCAGATCGCGACGATCTTCGAGCCGCTCCGGCGCCGCCCGGTCCGGCCCGCGTGGACCGGGTCGCCGACCCGCGAGCCGTCCTCGATCCCGCCGGTGGAGGTGCCGAAGTCGGCCCAGAACGGCAACGCCCCCGAGTCCCAGGGCACCACCGTGCTGACCCCGCCCGGGTCCGGCGGTGACATCCACGGCACGCCTCCGATGGGTTCCGGGCCCCTGGGCTCCGGCCCGGTGACGCCTGCATGACGATCGACCGCATCGGCGAGCCCGTCTACGACGACCTCAAGCCGTTCGACCACGACCGTGCCCAGGCCGCGATCCGCGAGCTGCTGATCGCGGTCGGGGAGGACCCCGACCGCGAGGGCCTGCGCGAGACCCCGGCCCGGGTCGCCCGCGCCTACGAGGAGCTCCTCGTCGGCATGCGGAAGACCCCGCAGGAGGTGCTCACCACCACCTTCGAGGCCGGCCACGACGAGATGGTCCTGGTCAAGGACATCGAGCTGTGGTCCATGTGCGAGCACCACCTGGTGCCGTTCACCGGCGTCGCGCACATCGGCTACATCCCCAACGAGAACGGCCGGATCACCGGGCTGTCCAAGCTGGCGCGGCTGGTCGACGTCTACTCGCGCCGCCCGCAGGTCCAGGAGCGGCTGACCACCCAGATCGCCGACGCCCTCATCGACATCCTGGAGGCCAAGGGCGCCATCGTGGTGATCGAGGCCGAGCACCTCTGCATGACCATGCGCGGGGTCCGCAAGCCGGGCTCGCGCACGATCACCTCCGCGATCCGGGGCATCATGCACAACCAGGCCACGCGCAGCGAGGCGATGAGCCTCATCATGCACGGGACCCGCTGAGCAAGGACGGCGATGCCACCCGCCCACACGGTCCTGGGGCTCCCGGAGCTCCCGCGCACCCTGGTGATGGGCGTCGTGAACGTCACCCCCGACTCCTTCTCCGACGGCGGGCGCTACCTGGACCCGGCCGACGCGGTCGCGCACGGGCGGGCGCTCGCGGCCCAGGGCGCCGACCTGGTCGACGTCGGCGGCGAGTCCACCCGACCCGGTGCGGTCCGGCCCAGCGTCGCCGAGGAGCTGGCCCGGGTGGTCCCGGTGGTCACCGAGCTCGCCGCTGCGGGGGTCGCCGTCTCCGTCGACACGATGCGCGCCGAGGTGGCCGACGCCGCCGTCGCCGCCGGGGCGGTGCTGGTCAACGACGTCTCCGGCGGCAAGGCCGACCGCGACATGCTGGCCACCGTGGCCAGGCTCCAGGTGCCCTACGTGCTCATGCACTGGCGGGCCCACTCCACCACCATGCAGCAGCACACGGCGTACGGCGACGTGGTGGCCGACGTCGTCGCCGAGCTCGCCGAGCAGCTCGAGCACGCCGTGGCGGCGGGGGTCGACCCGCGCCGGATCGCGGTCGACCCGGGCATCGGGTTCTCCAAGACCGCCGACCAGAACTGGGAGGTGCTCGCCGGCATCGCGCGGCTCGGGTCGCTGGGCCGCCCGGTCCTGCTGGCCACCAGCCGCAAGCGCTTCCTGGGCGAGCTGCTCCGCGAGGACGCTGGCGACGGCGCCCTGCGGCCCCCGGCAGCGCGCGACGACGCAACCACCGCGACCACCGCGCTGGCCGCCGCTGCCGGCGTGTGGTGCGTGCGCGTCCACGACGTCCGCGCCTCGGCCGACGCGGTCCGGGTCGCCCACCGCTGGCAGGGGTCGTGAACCCCGCCGGCGCCGACGGGGGCGCGGGGGAGGGCGCCGAGCAGGCCGTGTTGGCGGCCCACGAGGCCTTCTACGCGGCCGTGGAGACCGGCGACCTCGACGCGCTGCGCCGCGCCTGGGTCGACGACCCGGCCTCGGTCTGCGTGCACCCAGGCGCGAGCCCGATCCACGGCACCGACGCGGTGCTGCGCAGCTGGGCGCTGATCATGGCGAACACCGCCTACCTGCAGTTCTTCCTGACCGACGTGCAGGTCACCGTGACCGGCGACCTGGCCGCCGTCACCCTCACCGAGAACGTGCTGACCGCCCAGGAGGGCCAGCCCACCGACTCCTTCCACGGTGGCCGGGCCCGGGCGGTGAACGTGCTGGTCAGGACGGCCGGAGGCTGGCGGATGTGGCTCCACCAGGCCGCGCCGGTAGGGTCGGACGACATATGAGCACCCACGAGACCCGCCCCGACGCCCCCACGGGCCTGCCCGCCGGCGGTCCCGCAGACCGTCTTGCGCTGGTCGGGCTCGAGGCCGTGGGTCACCACGGCGTCTTCGAGTTCGAGCGCCGCGAGGGCCAGGTCTTCCGGGTCGACCTCGTGCTCGGCCTCGACACCTCCCGCGCCGCCCGCACCGATGACCTCGCGGACACCGTCGACTACGGTGGTCTGGCGACCAGGGTCCGTGCAGCGGTCGAGCAGGACCCTGTCGACCTCATCGAGACCCTGGCCCAGCGGATCGCGGACCTGTGCCTCGCCGACGAGCGGGTCCGCTGGACCGAGGTCACCGTGCACAAGCCGAATGCGCCCATCGAGGCGACGTTCTCCGACGTCACCCTCACGATCCACCGGAGCCGTTGATGACCGAGACCCCCAACCCCTTCGTCGTGGACGCCGACACCCTGACCGGGGAGATGCGGCCCATCCGGCGCTGCGTGATCTCGATCGGGTCCAACGTCGGCGAGCGCCACGTCAAGCTGCAGGGAGCCGTCGACGCGCTGGCCGACACCCCCGAGGTGTGGGTGACGGCCGTGTCGCCGGTCTACGAGACCGAGCCGGTGGACGCCCCCGAGGGCTCCGGGCCCTTCCTCAACGCCGTGGTGCTCATCGACACCACCCTGTCGGCGCACGTGCTGCTCGACCGGGCGCAGGCCATCGAGACCGCGTTCGGCCGGGAGCGGACGGAGGTGCCCAACGCGCCCCGGACCCTCGACGTCGACCTGATCCTGGTCGGCGACCGGCGGGCCGACGACGCCGACCTGACCCTGCCGCACCCCCGTGCCCACGAGCGCGCCTTCGTGCTGCTCCCGTGGTCGCAGGTGGAGCCCGACGCCCGGCTGGCCGACCACGGCGCGGTGAGCGACCTGCTGGACAAGGTCGGCACCGACGGCGTGGTCCTGCGCGACGACGTGGTGCTCGAGAGCCGGTGAGCCGGGACCCGCTGCTGCCGGAGGACCCCGAGCCGCCCCTGCCCGACGAGCAGGACCCGGGGTACCGGCTGGGCACCACACCGCCCGGAGCGCTGCTGACCGCGGTGCTGGTCGGGCTGGTGCTGGGCTGGGCGCTCCGTCCGGTCGCGGTGCAGGTCGACCTGACCCCGCCGCGGGTCACCTGGCTGCAGGCCTCGGTCTTCTACCTGGTCGCCGCGATCGTCGGCTGGGTCGCGTGGGTGACTCGGCGGGCCGTCGTACGGCGCCACCCGCTGCGTCCCCACGAGGCCGTCAACCGGCTGGTGCTGGCCAAGTCCTGCGCGCTGGCCGGCGCGCTGGTCGCCGGCGGCTACCTGGGCTACGCGCTCAGCTGGGTCGGCATCGAGGCCGAGCTGGCCGACGAGCGGATCGCGCGCAGCCTCGTGGCCGCCCTCGGCGCTGCGCTGACCGTGACCGGATCGCTGCTCCTGGAGCGTGCGTGTCGGGTCAGCGGCGACGGGACCGACAACTAGGCTTCGCGCATGACCCCTCGATCGCGTCGTCGTCAGCGCAGCGTCCGCGTGACGGTCGCTGTCGCCCTGCTCGCCCTGGCCACTGCCGCGGTCGTGGTCGCACTCTCGCTGGCCACCGTGCTCGCGCTCAGCCTCTCCTCGGTCCTGGCCCTGGTGTGCGGGTGGGCGTCGGCCCGGATCATCTACACCGAGCTCGCCCAGTCCTGGCGCGACAACGCCGCCGACCGGGCCCGTCAGGCCACCGCGTTCCGGACGCTGTTCTCCGACCGGGCCGCGGAGCACGCCCAGTTCGCCTCCGCGATGACCGACCGGCTGGCGACCCGCGACCGTGAGGTCCGCGAGCTCGAGGGCACGCTGCGGCTCTCCGAGCGCCGGGCCACCGACGCCGAGGAGCGGGTCCGCCGTGAGGCGCGCCGCGTGACCGAGGCCCAGGACCGCGTCGCCGAGCTGGAGCTCGCGCTGGAGATCCGCACGGCCGAGGAGGCCGACGAGCTGGCCACCTGGGACGGCTCGGGCGACATGGACACCGTGGTCGACCTGCTCGCCTGGGAGGACAAGAACCTCTCCGCCGCCGACGCCGCTCGCGCCCAGAAGAAGCACGCCTGAGGGTCGTCGACGTGCCGGAGGTCCCGCGCGCCCGTCGCGCCCTGCGGGCCGCGCGACGCCGAGCCCGCGGTCTGGTGGGCCGCGCCGAGCCAGCTACCCCCGCGCCGACTGCCCCCGCGGCTCCGCCGGTGCCGCGCCCGCTGTTGCGCGCCCTGGAGGCCGCCCTCGGTGAGCGCACGCACGCCCGGGTCGCCGTGCTGGTGGGCGAGCAGCGACCCACGCTGCTCGACCGCCTCGCCGACCGCCACCCGAGCTGGCTGCTCACCGTGGTCGACGCCTCCCTCGACGACGACGAGCTCCACCTCACCCTCGCCGTCGCCGGGCCGTACGACGCCGTGGTCGACGCCACCGGCGTCACCGCCGAGGCGCCGCGGCAGTGGGAGCGGGCGTTCTTCCACACCGTCCGGGGCGGCGTCTACCTGGTGCGGGTGCCCGCCGACCCGGCACCGGACGCCGAGGTCCTGACCTGGGTCGAGCGGCTCCGGGCCGGAGCCGACGCGCCCACGCCCCAGCGCCGCCCCCGGCCAGGGCCCCCGCGACCCCGCACCGACGACGTCGCCGGGCTCGCCGTCGCGGCCGTGGCGGGGCTGCGCGAGCGCGACGGCGTGCTCACGCTGGTCAACGCCGTCGAGGCGTTCGCCAAGCTCGACGACGTCCAGCTCGACACGCTGGTCGAGCGGCGGCCGCCCGCGGACAGGGTCACCACGGTGGAGACGGTCGCCGGCCAGGCGTTCACCTCGCGCTGCGACCTGCGCGAGAGCGGCGACTCCCGGTCGCGGCGCACCCCGACGGCCTTCGACGCGCCCCGGGTGGCGCTCCGGCGCTACCGCGACGTGCTGTGCGTGCCGGGCCAGATCGCCGTCCAGGGCAACGTGCTCCTGCCCGACACGTTCCGGCACAACCGGGCCGCCTGGCTGTTCAACCGCTACACCCGCGACCTCGGCCGCCGGTTCGCCGCCCTCGAGGACGACGTCCGGGACGCCCCGGTCCTGGAGGGCGACTACTTCTACCTCGACGACGAGTACCGCGGCCACTTCGGTCACGCCCTGACCGAGCAGATCGCCCGGCTCTGGGCGGTCGACCGGGCCCGGCGGGAGGCGCCCGGGCTCAAGGCGCTGATGACGGTGAAGAACCGGGAGCTGCACTCCTTCGAGGTCGAGCTCTACGGCACCTGCGGGTTCGCCGCCGAGGACCTCGTGCTGGTCCACGAGCCGGTCCGGGTCGAGCGGTTGTGGGGAGCCTCGCCGATGTTCTCCAACCCCGACTTCGTGCACCCGCGGGTCGCCGAGACCTGGGACCGGATCGGCCGGGCGCTGAGCGCGTCCGCTCCCGTGCGCGACTACCCCGCGCGCATGTTCGTCTCGCGCCGGATCCGCAAGCGGGCCTGCCTGAACACCGACGAGGTCGAGGCGGCGTTCGCCGAGCGCGGGTTCGCCGTGGTCTACCCGGAGGACCACGGGCTGGCCGAACAGGTGGAGATGTTCCGCCGCGCCGAGGTGGTCGCCGGCTTCGCCGGCAGCGGCCTGTTCCATCTGTGCTTCGCCGAGGAGCCGAAGAAGGTCCTCATGCTGTCCCACCAGCGCTACATCGCCCGCAACGAGTACCTGATGGCCTCGGTGCGCGGCCACGAGCTGCACGCCGTGGTCTCCGAGGCGCTGCCGCTCCCGAAGCGCAAGCGGGTGCCGGGGCAGACCACCGGCTTCCACTCGCCCTTCCGGGTCGACTGGGAGCGCGAGGGCCGCTACCTGCTGGACGTGCTCGACCAGCTGGACGGCCCGGACCGGGCTCCCTAGTCTGCGGCCCGACCCTTACCCTGGGACCCGGTCCAGCCGCCCACCCGAGAGGACACCGTGCCCGAAGCGCCGTTCCTGCGCCGTACCGCGCGGGCAGTCGACCGGCGGCTGCCGTGGGACCTGCGGCGCACCGCACGGGAGCTGAACCAGCGCCGTACCGGTCGCGCCGCCCCGCTGGTGACGCTGGTGCTGGCACCGGAGGCCGACGACCTGCCGTTCTTCCCCGACAGCCTGGAGGCCCTGCGCGGCCAGACCCACCGGTTCCTGGAGGTCCTGGTCGTCACCGGGCCCGGTGCCGAGGGCGCCGCCGACGTCGTGCGCACCCACGCCCCGCTGGACTGGCGGGTCCGGCTGGTCCCCGACGACGGCCCGGCGGACGCACGGCTCGACCGCGCGGCGGCCCGCGCCCGCGGCCGGTACGTCGGCTTCGTCGGCGCCCGCGACGTGGTGCCCCCGCACGGCATCGCCACCCTGGTGGAGTCGCTGGAGCGCACCGGCTCGGACTTCGCGGTCGGCCGCGCGGTGGCGCACGGCCGGGCCCCGCACGAGTCGCCGCTGGGCATCACCCACCAGCTGGTCGCCGACAGCGCCTCCATCGACCGGCTGCCGCTGGCCGTCACCGACCTGCTGCTGGGCAACAAGCTGTTCCGGACCTCGTTCTGGCGCCGCTCCCAGCTCGCCTTCCCGACCGAGGTGCGCGACGCGGCGCGCGGTCTGGTGCTGGCCGCCTTCGCCGCCGCCGGGGCCTTCGACTTCGTCCCGGTGGTCACCTACCAGGTCAAGCACCGCGCCGGCCGGGTCGCCTTCGGCACGGTCAGCGACGCGATGTCCGAGCTGGACGACTGGCTGGCCGACGAGGCGGTGCTCGAGGAGCAGCTCGGCGGCCTCGAGCTCGCCGCGGTCCGCGACGCCTGGTCCTACGTGGTCTGCGACCAGCTCGCCCTGCCGTTCCTCGACGACGTCCACCGCGCCGACGACCGGCAGTGGCAGGCCCTGCACGGCTTCCTCGCCGACGTGCACGGCCGGATCACCCCGCGCGCCTGGCGACGGGTGCGCGCGGAGTCCCGGGTCAAGGTGATGCTGGCGGTGCTCGACCGGCGCGAGGAACTCGAGGAGCTGCTGGCCCGGCGCTGGTTCGAGGGTGGCAACCACCCGACCGAGCTGGTCGGCGGCGAGCTGCGCGCGGTGCTGCCGTTCTACCGCGCCGGACTGCCGGGCCTGGACGACGACTGCTTCACGATGGCGGAGGAGGAGACGCCGCTGGTCGTGGTGCTCCGCGGGCTCGCCTGGTCGGCCACGGGGTCACTCGAGCTCGACCTGTACGCGTACGTCGACTTCCTGGACCAGGGCGACGAGGTCGCCGACGTGACCGTCGAGCTGGTCGAGGCCGGCGCCGGTCGACGCGTGCCGCTGACGGTCACGCCGTACGTCGACAGCGGGGTCAACATGGCGGCGGCCCGCCGCTACCAGGACTACGCGCGCAGCGCCCTGCGGGCCGAGCTCGACCCGGCCGCGCTGGACGTCGCCGGTGGAAGTGGCGGGAGCGGTACCGGCCCCCTGGCCAGCTGGTCGCTGCAGGTCTCGCTGCGCTCGCGAGGTGTCGAGCGGAGCGGGCCGGTCACCCGGGTGGACCGGCGCGGCTCCGCCGGCCAGCTGGGGTCACCCGCGCTGAGCGCCCGCAGCGTCGCCGGGCGCCGGCTGCACCTGCGCCACGACCCGCGCGCCGGCCTGGTGGTCGACGTCCTCGCCCCGGCCGCGGCCCTGCTCGAGCAGGTCGAGGGCAGCCGGCGCAGCCTCTCCGGCGTGCTGCGCCAGCCCGCCGGCGGGCAGGCCCGCGCCCTCGTCGCGACCCGCACCGACGGACGGCGCGTGCGCAGCCCGCTGGTGGACCGGCCCGACGGGTCGCAGTCCTTCACCCTCGACCTGGGCGGTGCCGGCCACGGTGGGTCGTGGGCGCTGAGCGTCGACGCCGGTCGTGGGGCCGGCGGCGAGGTCGCGCTCGCGGGAGCCTCCGACCCGCTGCACCCCGGTCTGCTCGAGCCCGGCGGCCGGCTCGTCGTGGTCGCCACCGGGTCGGGTGCGGTGGAGGTGCAGGAGGCCGACCTGTCCGTCGTGCTCGACGACCTGGAGGTCGGCGAGACCGCCGTCCGGGTGACCGGGCGCTGGCTGGGCACGGTGCCCGAGGGCTGGGAGGTCGCGCTGGAGGGCCCCGGCGCGGAGGTCGTCGGCACGGTGACGCTGACCGGTCGACGGTTCACCGCCGACCTGCCGCTGACCTGGGACCCGTGGGGACGCACCGGCGTCCCGCTGCCACTGGACCTCTACGCCCTCCGGGTCCGGCCCGGTGCCGGCGCCGGGTCGGGCGAGGTGCGCCTGCTCCTCGCCGCGTCGTACCAGCGCCGGCTGCTCGCCTCGGTGCGGCTGGAGGCCTTCCGGGTGCTGCCGGTCTGCCAGGACCGGGCGCCCGCGCTGCGCCTCCAGCTCCCGTTGCAGGACGACGAGCGGGGGCCCTTCCACCAGCGCCGCCTCCAGCAGTGGACCGCGGAGACCGACGAGCCGCTCGACCCGACGTCGGTCTACCTGCAGTCCTACACGGGCAGGACCGCGACCGACAGCCAGCGCGCGATCCACGACGAGCTGCGACGCACCCGGCCGGACCTGACCGTGCACTGGGGCGTCGCGGACCTGGCCACCGAGGTCCCCGAGGGGGGCGTCCCGGTGCTGATGCGCACCGCGGAGTGGTACCGCGTGCTCGCCACCGCGACGTACCTGTCCAACAACATCGACTTCGAGCGCTGGTGGCACAAGCGGCCCGGGCAGCGCCAGCTGCAGACCTTCCACGGGTACCCCGCCAAGGCGATGGGGCTGCGGATGTGGCTCGCCAAGCGGTACCCGCCCCGGCGCCTCGAGGCCGAGCTGGACCGGACCTCACGGGGCTGGGACCTGATCCTGACCCCCTCGCCGGAGATGGACCAGTACTACCGCTCCGAGTACCGCTACGACGGCCCGATCGAGTCCTCCGGCTACCCCCGCGACGACGTGCTGGTCTCCCCGGAGGCCGACGGGATCCGCGAGCGCACCCGCGCCCTGCTGGGCATCGCGCCGGGCCAGACCGCGGTGCTCTACGCGCCGACCTGGCGCGACGACCTGGCCACCAGCTGGCGCTCCGCGGAGATGGTGCACCACCTCGACCTCGAGACCGCGACGAAGCGGCTCGGCTCGGAGTACGTCTTCCTGATGCGCGGCCACCGCTTCCACAGCGCGCGGCTGCGCGGCGGCGGGTCCGCCCGGCTGCTCGACGTCACCGACTACCCCGAGATCAACGACCTGATCCTGGCCTCGGACGCCGCGGTCCTCGACTACTCCTCGCTGCGCTTCGACTTCGCGCTGACCCGGCGACCGATGCTGTTCCTGGTGCCCGACCTCGGCGCCTACTCGGGCGACGTCCGCGGGTTCCTCTACCCCTACGAGGAGAGCGCGCCGGGTCCGCTGTGCTCGGACGCCGGTGAGGTGATCGAGCTGCTCCGCGACCTCGACGGCGTGCACGCGCGGTACGCCGAGGAGTACCAGCGCTTCCACGAGCGGTTCAACTACCTGCAGGACGGTCAGGCCGCAGCCCGCGTCGTACGACGGTTCTTCGGGCCCGCCCCGGACGCAGCCTCCTCGGACGACCCGGCCTGAGAGCCGGGTCAGACGCCGTCGGCCCCGAGGCCGTCGTCGAGGTCGTCCTCGAGCGGGGACCGGCCGTCGCGCAGCGGGTCCTCGCGGCGCAGGTCCACCACGTGGCCGGTGCCGCTGGACAGCAGCGTCTCCAGCGACGCCTTGGCGACCGACTCCGACTCCAGGAGAGAGGCGGCCGGCTCCTCGCCGAACGCCTTGGTCCGCATCGGGGTGCGGGTCCGCTCGGGGTTGATGCAGTTGACCCGGACCTGGTCGGCCGCCCACTCCTCGGCGAGCGCCTGGGTGAGGTTGACGGTGGCGGCCTTGGCCGAGGAGTACAGGCAGTAGCCCGACCGCCCGCGCGTGTAGGAGCTGGAGGTGAAGAGCAGCAGGCTGCCCTTCGAGGCGCGCAGGTAGGGGAAGAGCTCCTGGGCGATCAGGATCGGCGCGATGTAGTTGACCTCGGTCGCGGTGTAGATGGTCTCCTCGGAGGTCTCGTCCAGGCGGCCCCGCGGCAGGATGCCGGCGGTGTTGACGACGAAGTCGATCCCGCCGTGGCGCTCCGCGGTCACCCGGGCGGCCTCGGCGATGTCGGCGCGGCGCTCCACGTGGGTGTTGGTCGCCGAACGGCTGAACACCTCCACGTTGGCGCCGAGCTCGGCCGCCAGCTTGGCGATGTCGGCGCCGATGCCGTAGCTGCCGCCGAAGACCAGCACGGTGCGGCCCCGGAGGGCGGCGAGGTTCTCCGAGTCGGGGGACTCCACCACCCCGGAGGAGGTGAGCTGGAAGAGCTTGTCGGCGAGGTAGACGTCGATCGGCTCGGTGACCTTCATGTTGCGCTCGTCGCCGGCGACCACCCAGATGGGCTCCTCCGGCACGTACTTCAGCACCACCGAGCAGTCGTCGGTCGCCTCGAAGTCGGGGTCCTCCGCGGCGCGGGCATAGGCCTCGCGGATCACCGAGACCTTGAACGCCTGCGGGGTCTGGCCGCGGCGCAGGTTCGCCCGCGGCGGCACCGCCTTGATCGTGTTGTCCGGACCGACCTCGATCACCGTGTCGGCCGACGGGATCGCCACGTCGACGGCGCGGTAGGTCTCCAGCGCACGGAAGCAGTCGGTGATGATGCGCGGGCTGACCAGGGGACGCACCGCGTCGTGCAGGAGCACGTTGCCCTCGCCCTCACCCAGCGCGGCCAGAGCCCGGCGGGTGGTGTCGCTGCGCGTGCCGGCACCCTCGAGGATCTGGGTGACCTTGTCGTAGCGGCCCTCGCGGACCATCGAGCGGACCGCGTCGAGGTGGCCGGGCGCCATCAGCACGATGATGTCGTCGACCTCGGGATGGGCGTTGAGCACGTGCAGCGTGTGCTCCATGATGGGCCGGCCGGCGATCTTGATCAGCTGCTTGGGGACGTCGAGTCCGACCCGCGTGCCCACGCCACCGGCGAGCACGACGGCGGTGTTCCTGTGTCCACCCGTCATGGTGTCTCCTTCACCGGGTCGGTCGCTCCGGCACCCGGGAGTCTCCCACACGGCCGCCGTCCGTCCCCGCCCGGCCGAGGTCCCGGTCCGCCCGGCCCGGCCCGTACGGCGGGCGCGGCAGCGGCTGGCATGATGGCCGGACCCGTGTCGAGAGAGGTCGGTGTCGTGCCAGGGAACCAGGTCGTGCTCGTCGCCGGCGTTCCCGGGGTGAACGACCTGCTGGACTCCTCCGGTGCGCCCGTGGAGCTCGTCGGCGTCGACGATCTGGGCGGCCCGGCGGGAGGGACCATCGCGCTGCTGCTGGTGCCCTCGCTGCCCGTGGTGCTGCAGACCGCCTGGCTGCGCTCGGTCGCGCGCGGGCGGCGCCGTACGTTCGCGGCCTGGGCCGGGACGGCCCTCGCATCCGGCGCCGGGTCCGACCCCGATCCCGCGCCCCCGTGGCGGTACGACGTCCTCGTCGCCCGCTGCTGCCGTGCTCTGGGACCCGGACGCGTGGTCGTGGTCGCCGGGGCCCCGCCGGTCCAGGAGGCCGCCCTGGTGGAGGCCGTCGGGGTCACCGCGCCGGACCTGGGCCTGGACCTCTCCACGGCCCCACGCGCGCTGACCGCCGCCGAGGTGGGCCTGTTGGAGGAGCTGATGGGCCAGCTCGGCGAGGTGGGTCTGGTCGGCCCGGTGGCGGTCGACCTGGTCGAGGGCGTCGGGCTGCACCTGATGCGCACGGCAGCGCCCACCGGCGACGGAGCCGCTCCCGCGGGTCCCGAGGTCGCCGCGCTGGCGGCCGACCTGGTGGGCCGGGTCGAGGCGCTCGGGGTGCGCGTGGCCGGCGACCCCGGAGCCCTGCAGTGGCGGGCCGCCGGCGCGGACCCCGTGCCCCCGACCGTCCCGCTCGAGGCGGCGGTCGAGGTCGTCCGCGGCCTGGTCGGGCGGACGCTGTCCTGGGCGGACACGGGGGCCTCCCGGTGAGCGCTTCCCCCTCGGCCACCCCCTTCCCGGCCGGCACCCGGGTGCTGCACATCGGCCCGCACAAGACCGGCACCACGACGCTGCAGGCGTCGTTCCACGCCAGTCGGGAGGGGCTCGCGGCCCAGGGCGTGCACTATGCCGGCCCGACCGCGAACCCGATGCTGGCCGCGATGGCCGCCGGTCACGACAAGGCGCTGCCGACGCGAGCCGCGGTCTCCACCGAGCGCTGGGACGACCTGGTCGCCGAGGTCGCCGGACGACCCCGTGACGAGCGCGTCGTGGTCAGCAGCGAGTTCTTCGGCGACGCCGCGGACACCCGGATCGGGCCGATCATCGAGGCGCTCGGCGGGGACGCGGTGCACGTCGTGGTCACGCTGCGCCCCCTGGCCCGGATCCTGCCCTCGCAGTGGCAGCAGTACGTGCAGAACCGGCTCCGCGCGGCGTACGAGCCGTGGCTGCGCTCCGTGCTCGACCCGGCGGCGGAGAAGGTGCTCACCCCGACGTTCTGGCGGCGGCACCGCCACGACGAGCTGATCGCCCGCTGGGCCGACGTGGTCGGTCCTGACCGGCTCACCGTGGTCGTGGTCGACGAGCGGGACAAGACGATGCTCACCACCACCTTCGAACGGCTCCTCGACCTCACGCCGGGCACCCTGCTGTCACCGGGCACCGCGAACCGGTCCCTGACCCACGTCGAGGTGGAGCTGCTCCGCAGCCTCAACCAGCTCTGGCGCACCGAGGGCTGGTCGGATGCCGACTACACCCGGATGGTGAGGTTCGGTGCGGCCCGGCACCTGCAGGAGCGGCGCCCTGCTCCCGGCGAGGAGCGGATCCTGACCCCGCCGTGGGCCGTCGACCGGGCGCACGAGGTGCAGCGCGAGATCGTCGCGAGGCTGCTCGCCACCGGCGTCCGGGTGATCGGGGACCCCGCGACCCTGAGCGACCCGGAGCTCTCGCCCGAGACGGGCCAGAACACGCCGGTCACCGACGTCCCGGCCGACGTGGTCGCCCGGCTCGCAGTCGGCCTGGCCCGGACGGTCTCCTCGGCCGTGCACCGGGAGGAGACCGACGCCTCGCGCACCCTGGGTCCCATCGAGGCCGCCGCCCGGGCCCGTGGCACCGGGCCGGTGGCGTCCCGTTCGGGAGCACCCGGTCCCCCCGAGAGCGCCGACGGGCAGCCGCGCCGCGCCGAGCGGCTGCGCGGGGCGCTCGGCGGCCTGGGCCGACGACTGGACCGGCGACTGGACCGACGACTGGGCCGGCGGCTCGACCGGGACTGACGGTCACCGGTCGCGACCGTCGCCACCGCGGCAGCGCTCAGTAGCCGAACGTCTCGAAGTCCACGGCGTAGTGCTCGCGCAGCCGGGCCTCGGTGGCCGCGGAGAGCTCGACGGCCGAGCTGGGGATCCCGCTGCGCTGCCGGTGCGCGTGCGGGATCTGGTCCAGCAGCTGCAGGCCGTGCTCGTCGCTCAGGGCCCCGACCAGGGCCTCCAGGCTGTCCTCCAGCTTGAAGATCCGGGCCTCCTCCAGCAGGAAGTCCCGCTGCGGACGGATGTGGTTGTCCCACACCGACGGGTTGGTGCGCCAGTTGGTGAGCACCCGCTCGGTCCAGGCGTCGACCGACGCGGCGTCGGTGCGCGGGTCCTCCTTGTTCCGCATCAGGTACTCCGACCGGTAGCGGGCCAGCGGCTCGCGCACGGTCATGAACACCAGGTCGAAGCGGTTCACGTGCACGGTCTGCCGGAGCAGGTCGGCGTGCAGGTGCTGCGGGGAGATCCGGCGCAGCCAGTTGGTGCTGTCCCGGCCCGTCACGCCGTCGCGGTCGATGACGTCGAAGCCGCTGCGGGCGAAGAGCCGCTCGATCGAGGTGCCCCCGGTCTTGGGCACGTGGACGAACAGGATGTTCAGGCCCTGGCCGCGGAAGATCGGCACCCGGGACTCCTTCCTCCGGCGGCGGGAAGGCGCGAACGTACCACAGCGGAACGGCGCTCCCGCGAGGCTGCCCGACCCGTGCGGGGACTCACTTGTCGACGTCGCCGACCACGAAGAACATCGAGCCCAGCACGGCGACCAGGTCGACCATCCGGGCGCCCTCCAGCAGGGCCGGCAGCGCCGAGGCGTGGTTGAAGCCGGGGGAGCGGAGCTTGAGCCGCCACGGCGTCTTCTCCCCCCGGGAGACCAGCAGGTAGCCGTTGAGCCCGCCGGGGCTCTCGGTCCACGCATAGGTCTCGCCCTCGGGGGCCTTCACGATCTTCGGGAGCCGGACGCCCACCGGGCCGGGCGGCAGCGACCGCACCCGGTCGACGCAGGCGTCCACCAGGTCGAGGCTGACCGTTACCTGGTCGAGCAGCAGGGCGAAGCGGGCGTACGCGTCGCCCTCGGTCCGGGTGGGCACGCGCAGCACGCCGTCGGCGGCCAGGTCGCCGTACGCCAGGTAGGGCTCGTCGCGGCGCAGGTCCAGGTCGACCCCGGACGCGCGGGCGGCGGGCCCGCTCACGCCGTACGACTGCACGGCGGAGGCGGGGAGCGCGCCGACGCCGCGGGTGCGCTCGGCGAAGAGCGGGTTGCCCAGCACGCCCTCGGTCAGCTCGGGCAGCGCTGCGCGGACCTCGGTCGCGGCGTCCACCACGTGGCCCAGCCAGCCCTGGGGCGCGTCCTCCTTCAGCCCGCCGACCCGGTTGAACATGTAGTGCATGCGCCCGCCGGAGATCTCCTCCATCACCCGCAGGAGCCGCTCCCGCTCGCGGCGAGCCACGGCGGGCGCCTCGCCGAGCTCGGCCGGGTAGGACCCCAGGAAGACCAGGTGGTGCAGCACCCGGTTCAGCTCGGCCAGCAGGGTGCGCAGCCAGACCGCCCGGGCCGGCACCTCGATGCCCAGCATCCGCTCCACGGCCAGTGCCACGCCGAGCTCGTTGGCGAACGCGCTGAGCCAGTCGTGCCGGTTGGCGAGCACGAGGATCTGCCGGTAGTCGCGGACCTCGAAGAGCTTCTCGACACCGCGGTGCAGGAAGCCGACCTCGGGGTCGCAGCCGGTGATCCGGTCGCCCTCCAGGGTCAGCCGCAGGCGCAGGGCGCCGTGGGCCGACGGGTGGTGCGGGCCGAGGTCGAGCACCACCTGGTCCTCGTCTTGGAACGGGCCCGGCACGGCGCCCAGACCTGCGGCCGCAGCCCCGACCCCGACGGTGACGCTCCGCGCGGCCGACGGTGAGGGCGCGGTCGCGGGGGTGCTCACGCCCGCATCATAGGCTCGGCGTCATGGACGACCTCTTCGCCCCGGCAGGGCTGCGCTGGAGCGGGGTCTCGCGTCGGCTCGCCGTCGTACGGCGCGGCCTGCTCGGTCTCGCGCTGGTCCCGCTCGCCGCCGCCGTCGTCCTGCTGCTGGTGCTCGACGCCGGCGCCGGGTGGGTCGTCGTGACGGTCGTCGCCGGGATCGTCGGGCTCGCCTGGGGCTGGTGGCTGATCGGCCGCAACCAGCAGCGCTGGCGCTACGCCGAGGGGGACGAGGAGCTCTACGTCACCCGCGGAGCGATGTTCCGCCGGATCACCGTCGTGCCGTACGGACGGATGCAGTACGTCGACGTGCGCTCCGGCCCTCTCGACCAGCTCGCCGGGATCGCCGAGCTGCAGGTGCACACGGCCAGCCCGGCGACCAGCGCGACGCTGCCCGGCCTGCCGTTGGACGAGGCCACCCGGCTGCGCGACCGGCTCACGGTCTCCGGCGAGAGCGCGACGGCCGGGTTGTGAGCGACCCGCTCCCCTCGACGCCGCAGCGGCTCTCCCCGCTCACCCCGGTGGTGCGCGGCCCGATCCTGCTGCTGGCCGCGCTCGGCGCCTCCTGGCAGCAGCTGCTCCACGACGGCGACCGCACCGTCACCGGCGCGATCCTCGCCGCGGTGCTGCTCGGCGGGCTCGTGTTCGGGCTGCTCTCGTGGATCCGGACCACGTTCTGGGTGGCCGAGGACGAGCTGCGCATCGACACCGGGGTGATCGCCCGCCAGTCCCGCCGGATCCGCATCGACCGGCTGCAGGGCATCGACGTCGCCCAGCCCGCCCTGGCCCGCGTGTTCGGCCTGGCCGAGCTGCGGTTCGACCTGGCCGGCGGCGACCGCGAGGCCAGCCTCGCGTTCCTGCCGTTGAGCGACGCCGACCGGCTCCGCACCCAGCTGCTGTCGCGGCGCGACGCACGTCGTGCCGGCCACGAGCCCGGCGCCGCCCCGGCCGGGACTGCCACACCGGCCCCGACGTCGCCGGCGGTGCCCGAGCGCGTGCTCTCGCGCCTCCAGCCCGGGCTGCTCGTGGCCAGCCTGCTGCTGTCGGGGGAGTCGCTCGGCGCCGGCCTGACCGCGGTGGTGCTCCTCACCGCGGTGGTCGGCACCGGGGCGACCTGGGCGTCGTTCGGCGTCGGGCTGCCGGCGGTACTGGGCTTCGGTGCCGCGCTGGTCAACCGCCTGGTGGGCTACTACGGCTTCACCGTCGGGCACAGCGACGCCGGCCTGCACATCCGTCGCGGCCTGCTCACCCTCTCCAGCCAGACCATCGCGCTGCACCGGGTGCAGGGGGTCGTGGTCACCGAGCCCCTGCTGTGGCGGCCCTTCGGGTGGGCCAAGGTCGAGGTCGCCCTGGCCGGCTACCGGCACTCCGACTCCGACCGGGCCGCCGCGTCCTCGACCCTGCTGCCGGTCGCCCCCCGGGACGAGGCGCTCGCGCTGGCACGGTTCGTGCTCGGCGGGCTCGACCCGGCCGCCGTCCGGCTGCACCGGCCGCCACGGCGCGCGCGCTGGCTGGCACCGCTGAGCTGGCCCTTCCTGGGCACCGGCCTCGACGACCGGCTCCTGGTCAGCCGGCGCGGGGTCTTCCAGCGCCGGCTGGACGCCGTCCCGCACCAGCGCGTGCAGTCCCTGCGCCTGCACCAGGGACCGCTGCAGCGCCTGCTGCGCGTCGTCGACGTGCACGCCGACAGCCCCCCGGGGCCGGTGGCCTGGCAGGGCTCGCTGCGCGACCCCGCCGAGGCCCGCCTGATGATGGGCGACGCCATCGTGCGCGGCCGCCGCGCCCGCGCCGCCACCCTCGCCTCCGCCGACCCCGCCCCGCCGGCCGCTCCGCCGGTGCTCGAGTAGCCCCGGACCCTGACCCCCGGAGGTCGAGGTGCGAGCCGATAGGCGAGCCACGAGACCTCGGGACGGTCGCGCGGATCGGGTCAGGCGGGGTCGAGGCCGATCTCGGAGACGACCCAGTAGAAGTCCCCGAGCCCGCCGGGGGCGAGCAGGTCGGCGGCCACGGTGGAGCGGGCCAGGTCGTGGGCGTAGACCACCGGGTCGGTGGTGGCCAGGGACAGCGGCGGCCGCTCGGCACTGACGCCGAGGCGGGCGAGCAGCTCACGTTGGCGGAGCACCCGACCGCCCACCCGGGCGGCGACCGCGTCGACCGCGACGTGCGCGGTGACGTCCCGGCTGCCGTCGTAGGCCACGGAGAGCTCCCGGCCGGCCGCATACGACCGCAGTGACCCCAGCGGCGGCCGGTCGATGACGGTGTGGCCGTAGTCGACGGTCACCGCGAGGCCGCGGCCCACCCGGCGTACGGCGTCCGCCCAGGCGGCGTCGCGGCTGGTGCCGACCTCGGCGCGGGTGCCCGGGGGCGCCCCCTCGACGGGCCACCAGCGTGCGAGCCAGGCGCCGAGCGACTCGGGGACGCCGGGCTCGTCGAGCCGGCGGCCGAGCGACTCCAGCCCGGTCGCGGGGTCGACGTGCACGACGCGCGGGACGCCGCGGCCGTCGACCTCCACGACGTGGCACGGCACGTTGTCGAGCCACTCGTGGGCCAGCAGGAGGCCATCCACCGACTCAGGCAGCCGCGCGGTCCAGCCGATCGCGGCGGGCAGGTCGGCGGGCCGGCCGGCGACCTCGACCCCGAGCAGGTGCAGGGCGGGGTCGAGGGCGTGCAGGGCCCGCAGCAGCTCGCCGCGACCCGCGCCGACGTCGACCACCGTGTCCAGGTCGTGCTCGCGCAGCAGCCCCAGGAGGGCGCCGGCGACCAGTGGCGCGCCGGGCCCGGTCACCGAGGTCCGGAAGTGGTCGGAGGGAGCCTGCAGCCGGAAGAACCCGTCGGCGCCGTAGAGCGCGGAGTCCCACGCCGAGCGCAGCGGGGGTGCCTCCGTCCGGGCGGGCAGCGGAGGCAGGCCGAGCAGGGTCACCGGCCCAGGGTAGGCGTCCCGGCCCCGGATGCCTGTGATGGAGGCCACCTGACCGAGCCGGTGACGCCACGGGCAGGACCGACCTACTCTGAGGAGGTCAGCACACCGTCCGGTACCCGTTCGCGGGACTGGAACGAAAGGCTCACAGATGACCCACCTCACCATCGGGGTGGTCGGCGCCGGTCGAGTCGGTGCCGTCCTCGCCGCAGGCCTCCGGGCAGCCGGCCACGTCGTGGTCGCCGCCGCCGGGGAGTCCGACGCCTCCCGCGAGCGCGCCGCCACGCTGCTGCCCGGCGTACCGCTGCGCAAGCCGACCGCGGTCGCCCGCTCCTGCGACCTGCTGCTGCTCACCGTTCCCGACGACATGCTCGCCAACGTGGTCTCCATGCTGGCCGCCTCCGGGGCGCTGCACGAGGGCCAGTACGTCGCGCACACCTCCGGCCGGCACGGGCTGGCCGTGCTGGAGCCGGCGCGGGCCGTCGGCGCGCGGGTGCTGGCGCTCCACCCGGCGATGACCTTCACCGGCACCGCCGTCGACCTGCCCCGCCTGGCCGGCTGCTCGTACGGCGTGACCGCCGACGAGGAGCCCGCCACCACGCTCGCCGAGCTGCTCGTCTCCGACCTCCGTGGCCGCATCGTGTGGGTGCCGGAGGCACGCCGCACGCTCTACCACGCCGGTCTGGCGCACGGGGCGAACCACCTGGTCACGCTGGTGACCCAGGCGATGGACCTGCTCCGCGACTCGGGGGCGACCGACCCGGCGGCGACGCTGCGTCCCCTCCTCACGGCCGCCCTGGACAACGCCCTGACGATGGGCGACGCCGCGCTGACCGGCCCGATCGTGCGTGGCGACGTGGAGACCGTCCGTGCCCACCTCGCCGACATCGCGGTCACCCGCCCGGACACCCTGCCGACCTACGTCGCGCTGGCCCGCGCGACCGCCAACACCGCGGTCCTCGACGGCCGGCTCCTGCCGATCCGGGCCGCCAAGCTGGTCGGCGTCCTGAACGACGCCCTGGAGAAGGTCTCCGCGTGACCGTCCCGGTCGTCGCGCGCACGCGCGCCGAGCTCGAGGCTGCCCTGGGTCCCGTACGCCGCGGTGGTGGCCGGGTCGCCCTGGTCCCGACCATGGGTGCCCTGCACTCCGGCCACGCGTCGCTGGTCGACGAGGCCCGCGCCCGGGTAGGCGCCGGCGACGCCGTGGTCGTCTCGATCTTCGTCAACCCGCTGCAGTTCGCGCCCGGGGAGGACCTCGACCGCTACCCGCGCACCTTCGACGACGACCTCGCCCTGTGCGGGGAGCACGGCGTCGACGTCGTCTTCGCGCCCACCGTCGATGAGGTCTACCCCGGGGGCGAGCCCCAGGTGACCGTGGAGCCCGGGCCGCTGGGCAGCGTGCTCGAGGGAGCCTCGCGGCCCACCCACTTCCGCGGCGTGCTCACCGTCGTGGCCAAGCTCCTCGGCCTGGTCCGGCCGGACGTCGCCGTCTTCGGGCAGAAGGACTACCAGCAGCTCACCCTGCTGCGCCGGATGGTCGCCGACCTGTGCCTCGCCGTCGAGGTGGTGGGGGCCGCGACGGTGCGCGAGCCTGACGGCCTGGCACTGTCGAGCCGCAACCGGTACCTCTCCCCGGCCGAGCGCCATTCCGCCCTGACCCTGTCGGCCGCCCTGCGCGCCGGGGCCGAGGCCGCCACCGGCGGCCCGGAGGCCGTGCGCAAGGCCGCCGAGGCAGCGCTCGCCGACGCCCCGGAGGTGGACGTCGACTACCTGGCCCTCACCGACCCCGACCTCGGACCGGTGCCCGACCACGGCGAGGCCCGGCTGCTGGTGGCCGCCCGGGTCGGCGCCACCCGCCTGATCGACAACCTCCCGCTGACCCTGCCCTGAACCCGGCCCGGCACCTGCCGACCCCGCTCGAACCCCTGAGGAGTCCCGATGCTGCGGACCATGATGACCAGCAAGATCCACCGCGCCACCGTCACCCAGGCCGACCTGCACTACGTCGGCTCGGTGACCGTCGACGAGGACCTCCTGGACGCCGCGGACCTGCTGCCCGGCGAGCAGGTCCACATCGTCGACATCACCAACGGGGCGCGGCTGGAGACGTACACGATCGCCGGCCCGCGCGGCTCCGGCGTCATCGGCATCAACGGCGCCGCAGCCCGGCTGGTCCAGCCCGGGGACCTCGTCATCCTCATCGGCTACGGCCAGATGACCACCGAGGAGGCCCGCGAGCACCGGCCGCACGTGGTCTTCGTCGACTCCGAGAACAGGGTCGTCGGCACCGGCCACGACGCCGCCGAGGCGCTCCCCGGCACCGGGCTGGTCCGCGGTGACACGCTGGCCGGGACCCGCTGAGCCGACCCGGTAGCCTCGCCCGGTGAGCACCATCCCGGCCCGTCTGGCCGCGCCCCCACCCGGCTGGACGACGTACGCCGACGTGGTGGTGGTCGGCTCCGGCATCGCCGGGCTGACCGCGGCGCTGCGGTTGCGCGAGGCCGGCGTCGGCTCCGTCATGGTGGTCACCAAGGACCACCTCTCGGCCGGCTCCACCCAGTGGGCCCAGGGCGGCATCGCCGCGGCGCTCGGCCCGGGCGACACCCCCGACCAGCACCTGCGCGACACCCTCGTCGCCGGCGCCGGGGTGTGCGACGTCGAGGCCGTGCGGGCGCTGGTCACCGAGGGCCCCGACGCGGTCCGCGAGCTGATCGCGCTGGGCACCCAGTTCGACCACACCTCCGCCGGCGAGCTCCAGCTGACCCGCGAGGGCGGCCACCACCGCGACCGGATCGCGCACGCGGGCGGGGACGCCACCGGTGCCGAGATCCAGCGCGCCCTGGTCGCCGCGGTCCTCGCGGCTCCGGACATCACCGTCACCGAGCACGCGCTGGTGCTCGACCTGATCCCCGGAGCCGACGACGCCGGTGACACCGGCGGCATCGCCGGGGTGACGCTGCACGTGATGGGCGAGGGCCAGCACGACGGGGTCGGCGCGGTGCTGTGCCGGGCCGTGGTGCTGGCCAGCGGTGGCCTGGGCCAGATCTTCTCCGCCACCACCAACCCGGTCGTCGCCACCGGCGACGGGATGGCGCTGGCGCTGCGGGCCGGTGCGGTGCTGCGCGACCTCGAGTTCGTGCAGTTCCACCCGACCGTGATGTGGCTGGGCGGGGAGTCGCGGGGGCAGCAGCCGCTGATCTCCGAGGCGGTCCGCGGCGAGGGCGCGTTCCTGGTCGACGACGCCGGGGTCCGGTTCATGGTCGGCCAGCACGAGCTGGCCGACCTCGCCCCCCGCGACGTGGTGGCGAAGGCGATCATGCGCCGCATGCGCGAGACGGGCACCGAGCACGTCTGGCTCGACGCCCGCGGGTTCGGCGCCGAGAAGTGGGAGCGCCGCTTCCCCACCATCCTGGCGACCTGCCGCTCGCACGGCATCGACCCGGTGACCGACCTGATCCCGGTGGCGCCTGCCTGCCACTACGCCTCGGGCGGGGTCGCGACCGACCTGCACGGCCAGTCCTCGGTGCCGGGGCTCTTCGCCACCGGCGAGGTCGCCTGCTCCGGCGTGCACGGGGCCAACCGGCTCGCCTCCAACTCGCTGCTCGAGGGGCTGGTCTTCTCGCGCCGGATCGCGCAGCGGCTGGCCGAGGGGCTCCCCGCGCGGCGCGACCCCGCGGTCGACCCGCGTCCCCCCGGCCTCGTCGACGGCTCGGTGCTGCACGCGCTCCAGACGACGATGACCGAGCACGCCGGCGTGCTTCGCAGCGACGCCGGGCTGGCCGCCGGCGCCGTCGAGCTCGCCGCCCTGGCCGAGAAGGTCGGCTCCGAGCCGGGCACCGCCGCCTGGGAGACCACCAACCTCCTCACCCTGGCCCACGCCCTGCTGCTGGCGGCACGCCGCCGTGAGGAGACCCGCGGGTCGCACTGGCGGGAGGACTTCCCCGAGCGCGACGACGTCCACTGGTTCGGACACCTCGACCTGACCCTGGAGGGCGAGACCGGCGGCCCCCGCACCGTGCGTGCGGCCTACCGCCCCTCGCCCGGCACCCCCGCCGACCTGGAACTCCGCACCGCCGACGCCGAGGAGGCGCCCCGCCCATGACCGCCCTGGCCCGGACCGCGTTCGAGGACCTGCCGCCAGCGCTGCTCGACGAGCTCGCCGGCTGCGGGCTCGACGTACGGGACACCTACGACGCGGTGGTCCGCGCGCTGGCCGAGGACGTCCCCGACGAGGACGTCACCAGCACCGCGACGATCCCGTCCGGGGCGCGCGCGACGGCCGACTTCGACGCTCGCGGCGACGGGGTGGTCGCGGGCCTGGCGGTGGCCGAGCTGGTGCTGCGCTACGTCGTCGGGTCCGACCTCGACGTCGAGCGGCACGTCGCCGACGGCACGGTGGTGGCCCGCGGCGACCACGTGCTGACCGTCACCGGACCGACCGGGCTGCTGCTCACCGCCGAGCGCACCGCGCTGAACTTCCTGTGCCACCTGTCCGGGGTCGCCACCGCGACCCACCGATGGGTGGAGGCGGTGGCCGGCACCCGTGCGCGCATCCGCGACACCCGCAAGACCACCCCGGGCTGGCGCCTGCTGGAGAAGTACGCCGTGCGGTGCGGCGGTGGCGTCAACCACCGGACGTCGCTCTCGGACCAGGCGCTGGTGAAGGACAACCACGTGCTGGCCGCAGGCGGCGTCGTCCCGGCCTACCGGGCGGTGCGCGACCGCTACCCGGGCCTCCCGGTGCAGGTGGAGGTGACCACCCTGGCCCAGCTCGAGGAGCTGCTGGAGGTGGGGTGCGAGCAGATCCTGCTCGACAACATGGACGCCGCGACGATGGCGACGGCGGTCGGCCTGGCCGGAGGCCGGGCCGAGCTGGAGGCCTCCGGCGGGCTGACCGTCGACCGGGCGCGCGAGGTCGCCGCCACCGGTGTCGACCTGATCGCCATCGGCGGCATCACGCACTCCGCGCCGGTGCTGGACCTCGCGATGGACCTGCGGTCGCGCTGATGGCCGCGAGCGCGGACCGGCGGCCGCTCCTGCTCTGCGCCGACATCGGGAACAGCCACACCACCGTCGGTCTGGTCTCCGACGGCGAGGTGCTCGACCACTGGCGGGTGGCCACGGACGAACGTCGTACCGCCGACGAGTGGGGGGTCCTGCTGCGCGCCCTGGTGACCGGGTCGTCGGCGGGCGCGCCGGTGCCCGCGGCTCCCGACCTGACCGGGCTGGCCGTGTGCAGCACGGTCCCCGCGGTGCTGCACGAGTGGCGCGAGATGATGGTGACCTACTACGCCGACCTGCCTCGGGTCGTCGTCGAGCCGGGCGTCCGCACCGGGGTGCCCGTGCTGATGGACAACCCGCGCGAGGTCGGCTCCGACCGCATCGTCAACGCACTGGCGGCCGCCCAGCTCTACGACGGCCCGTCGATCGTGGTCGACTTCGGCACCGCGACCACGTTCGACGTCGTCTCCCCGCGCGGCGAGTACGTCGGCGGCGCCATCTCCCCGGGCATCGAGATCTCCCTGGAGGCGCTGGGACGCCGTGGTGCGCAGCTGCGCAAGGTCGAGCTGCTCCGCCCGCGCTCGGTGATCGCCAAGAACACCGTGCAGGCCCTGCAGAGCGGCGTGCTCTACGGCTTCGCCTCGCAGGTGGACGGGATGGTGACGCGGATGACCGCGGCGCTGGGCCTGGACGTCGAGGACGTCAACGTGATCGCCACCGGCGGCCTGGCGCCGCTGGTGGTCGCCGAGTGCGCGACGGTCACCGTGCACGAGCCGTGGCTGACGCTGATGGGCCTGGAGATCGTGTTCGGTCGCAACACCTGACCTGACCCTCGCATCGCCGCGGGACCTTGGTCCCGACCGGCTCGCCCTGCAGGTCCCTGGCGTGGCGGGGCGGCGGTCCCGCCCAATAGGGGGCAGGTCGGGGGACCGTCCGAGACGGAGTCGAGCAGCGTCGGCGAAGGAGCAGCCCCGCCCGTGAGCAGCACCGGTGCCACTGCGGGACACCCGCTGCCCCGCGCCGCCGACCGTACGGCGGACCCCGACGCCCTGGTCCGGATGCTCGACCATCTGCCCTCGATGGTGGGGCAGTGGGACGCCGAGGCCCGCAACGTCTTCGCCAACGCCGAGTACTCGTCGTGGTTCGGGCGAGCGCCGGCCGACATCCGCGGGCGCCACATGGCCGAGCTGCTCGGGGAGGCCGTGTGGGAGCTCAACCGGCCCTACGTCGAGGGCGTGCTCGCCTCCGGGGAGCCCCAGCACTTCGAGCGCAGCCTGCTCGACGTGCACGGCCAGCGCCGCTACGTGCAGGTGACCTACGTGCCCAACGTCGTCGACGGCCTGACCACGGGCTTCTTCGTGATGGTCACCGACGTCACCGGGCGGGTCCGCTCGGAGAAGGCGCTGCAGGAGAGCGTGCGGCAGATCGCGCTGCTCGAGGAGCGGCAGCGGATCGCCGCGGACCTGCACGACCTGGTCATCCAGCGGCTCTTCGCCGCCGGCCTCGACCTCGGGGTCGCCGCCCGTGAGAACCCGGACGCCTCGGGCCGCATCCACTCCGCAGCCGTCGGCGTGGACGAGGGCATCCGCGAGCTGCGCCGGGCCATCCACAGCCTGCAGGAGCTGATGTCGCCGACCCAGGTGCCCGCGAGCATCGAGAAGCTGCTCACCAACGCCACCCGCACGCTGGGCTTCCCTCCATCGGTGACCTACACCGGCTCCCTGGCCGGGGTGCCGGCCGGGGTGGTCACCGAGCTGCTCGCCGTGCTCAACGAGGCGCTGTCCAACGTCACCCGCCACGCGGCGGCGAGCGCGGTCCACGTCACCCTGGCCAGCGCCCCGGACCACCTGGTGCTCCAGGTCGCGGACGACGGCCGGGGACTGTTCCAGCCCGAGCGCAGCAGCGGCCTGACCAACATGCGCGCCCGCGCGCACAAGCTCGGGGGCACCTTCGTGTGCCGGGACAACGAGCCGCGGGGGACGGTCGTGGAGTGGTCGGTCCCGGTGACGCCGGTGCGGTAACCGCTCGGCGAGGGTGCCGCGGTGCCGCTGCGGGGGTACGGTCGTCAGCGACGGGATCGGGGGAGACCGCATGACAGACGCCGGCGCGACGAGTCCTCGCGGCAACGACACCCTGCTCGACGAGTCGCGGCTCGTCGACCTGCTCGACGCGCTGCCGTTGATGGTGGCGTACTGGGACCTCGAGATGCGCAACCTGTTCGTCAACGCCCGCTACAGCGAGGTGTTCGGGCTGCCCCGGGCGTCGGTCCTGGGACGCAGTCCGCTCGAGGTGCTCGGACACGACCTCTTCGAGCAGGACCGGACCTACATCGAGGCAGCGCTGGGCGGCGAGACCCAGCGCTTCGAGCGGCGGCTGGTCGACCTGCAGGGCCACGAGAAGGTCAAGCAGGTCACGCTGGTCCCCGACGTCCACGACGGCAGGGTCCGGGGGATGTTCGTCGCGGCGCAGGACGTCACCCCGCGGGTGGCCTCCGAACGGGCGCTGGAGGAGTCGGTCCGCCAGCTCGCGCTGCTCGAGGAGCGTCAGCGCATCGCCGCGGACCTGCACGACGTGGTCATCCAGCGGCTGTTCGCGGTCGGCCTGGACCTGCAGCGCGGCCTGGCGGGCAAGGCCGACCTGCGGGAGCGCGCGCAGTCGGCGACCGAGGGCATCGACGAGGCGATCACCGAGCTACGGCTCTCCATCCACAGCCTCAAGGCCCTGATGGAGCCCACGTCGGCGCCGACCAGCGTGGAGCGGATCGTGCGCAGCGCCCACCGGCTGCTCGGCTTCCCGCCGGTGGTGACGTTCTCCGGCTCACTCGACCACGTGCCCACCCGGATCGTGGCCGAGGCCCTCGCGGTGCTCAACGAGGCGCTCGCCAACGTCGCCCGGCATGCCGGTGCCACCCGGGTGCACCTGACCGTCGACGCGGGACGCGACGAGCTGGCGATCCGGGTCGCCGACGACGGCTGCGGCGTCGACCCTGCCGGTCCGGCCCGACGCAGCGGGCTGGCCAACATGCACCACCGGGCCGAGCTGCTCGGCGGGGTGTTCGTCTGCCGTCCCAACGAGCCCCGCGGGACCGTCGTCGACTGGGTGGTCCCGCTGCCCGGAGAGTCCGGCGAGGCTGCACTTCCACGTACGGGAGCGGTCGACGGGGCGGTGCCGCCCAGCACATAGGCTGTGCGCCATGACCGACCAGACCCCCGCGCCGAGCGCTGCCCCGGAGGACGACCTCCCCGAGCAGATGCGGGTGCGCCGGGAGAAGCGGGAGCGCCTGGTCGCCTCCGGCCGCGGTGCCTACCCCAACGCGGTGGACCAGACGCACACCCTGACCCAGGTCCGCGACACCTACGACGCCCGGGGACTCGAGCCCGACACCCGCACCGGCGACGTCGTCTCCGTGGTCGGCCGGGTCATCCACGCGCGCAACACCGGCAAGCTCTGCTTCGTCCGGCTCCGCGAGGGCAACGGCAGCGAGCTGCAGGCGATGCTGTCGCTGGCCGACCTGGGCGAGGAGTCGCTGGCCGACTACAAGGCGCTCGTCGACATCGGCGACTACCTCGGCATCACCGGTGAGGTGGTCACGAGCCGTCGCGGGGAGCTGTCGGTGCAGGCGACCTCGTGGGAGATGGCCGCCAAGGCGCTGCGCCCGCTGCCCAACGAGCACCGCCCGCTCTCCGACGAGGCACGGGTGCGGCTCCGCTACCTCGACATGGTCGTCAACCCCGACTCCCGCCAGATGGTGCGGACCAAGGCGGCGGTGCTGCGCTCGCTGCGGGCCACGCTGGACGGCCGCGACTACGTCGAGGTGGAGACCCCGATCCTGCAGCTGACCAACGGCGGCGCGGCGGCGCGGCCGTTCCGGACCCACCTCAACGCCTTCGACCAGCCGATGCTGCTGCGCATCGCCCTCGAGCTCGACCTCAAGAAGGCGATGATCGGCGGCGTCGACCGGGTCTACGAGATCGGACGCACCTTCCGCAACGAGGGTCTGGACTCCACCCACGCGGCGGAGTTCTCGATGCTCGAGGCCTACTGCGCGTACGGCGACATCGACACCATGAAGGAGCTGGTCCGCGAGCTGGTGGTCAACGCCGCCCGCGCCGTCGGCCGGACCGTGGTCACCGGCCGCACGGGCGAGGAGATCGACCTGGAGAAGCCGTGGCGCTCGGCCAGCGTGCTCGACCTGGTCTCCGAGGCGGCCGGCGTCGAGGTCACCGTCGACACCCCGGTGATCGAGCTCAAGAAGCTCGCGAAGGACCGCGAGATCGAGCTGCAGGACCACTGGAACGCCGGTGAGATCGTGCTCGAGCTCTACGAGCAGCTCGTCGAGGACACCCTGATCCAACCGACGTTCGTCGAGGACTACCCGGCCTCGGTCCGTCCGCTGGCCAAGTCGCACCGGACCCGCGCCGGCCTGGTCGAGGCCTTCGACCTGATCATCAACGGCGTCGAGCTCGCGCCGGCGTACACCGAGCTCAACGACCCGGTCATCCAGCGCGAGCGGCTCGTCGAGCAGTCGCTGCTCGCCGCGCAGGGCGACCCCGAGGCGATGGACCTCGACGAGTCCTTCCTGCGCGCGATGGAGTACGGCATGCCGCCGGCGGGCGGGATGGGCATGGGAGTCGACCGGCTCGTCATGCTGCTGACCGGTGCGGGCATCCGCGAGACGATCCTGTTCCCGCTGCTGCGCCCCGAGTGAACCGCCGGCTCCGGGGAACTCCCTGGCCATGACACTGAGCAAGGGCGACAAGGTCAACGCCAGCCAGGACGAGCCCTACTTCCTGGTGGAGTCGGACAAGACCGGTGCGGTCGCGGCGCACAAGGAGTCCGCGCTCACCAAGCGGTGATCCCCCGCGCGGACGAGGGCCCCGGCCATCGGTCGGGCGCCCTCGTCCGTGGTGGAGGCCGTGCTGCCGCGCGGCGGCGCAGGGACGGTGCGGCCGGCCTCAGCGGGCCTGGTCGGCCGCCTGCTTCTCGGAGCCGGCTCCGGCGTCGGCCAGGTGGCCCGAGGCGTTCTCCAGGTGCGCCCGGATGAACCACTGGAACTGCTCGAGCTCGCGGCACTGGCCGATCAGCAGGTCCTCGGTGACCGGGTCGAGCTCGCCGGCGGTCGCGATCGCGGCCCGGACGCCCTCGATGAGGCCGGTGTAGACCTGGTCCAGGGCGCCGAGGTGCGCGAGCACGGTGTCGCGGTCCAGCGAGTAGTCGTCCCAGGTGCGGTCCTTCTCGATCGCGCCGGGGGTGCCGCGCGGGGCGACGCCGAGGGCGGCGATCCGCTCGGCGCACTCGTCGGCGTACCCGCGGACGATCTCGATCTGCGGGTCGAGCATCTCGTGGACGCCGATGAAGTTGGGGCCGACCACGTTCCAGTGGACGTGCTTGAGGGTCAGGTGCAGGTCGTTGTAGGCGCTGAGCCGGAGCTGCAGCACGGCCGCGAGCTTGTCGCAGTCCTGCTCGGACAGGCCGGGAATCGAGAAAGAGGTCATGTGGTGGTGGTTCCCCCCGGTGCCTGCAACCAAACCGGTCACAGGGGTGACCGACGACGCTCCGGGTCGTGGTCGGGCTTCTCGGGCTCGGGATGACCTGCCGTGGTCGGCGTCCTAAGCATTATCGGATTGCGCGACGGAATTCGTGCGATCGTTTATGCGTATGAGAAAGGTCTCGTTTTGGGCCGGGCCAAGAGAAAGAACTTCCGACCTTTTCGACAAGATTTCCCACATTCGGCACGCTAATCTTCCCGCGGCGCGCGCTCGGGCCCTAGTCTTTCGTTTTGGGGGCCCGGCATCGGGTCGATGTGGAATGCACTTTCTTCGGGGATCAGCAGAAATGGTGGAACGGCCATGGCCCAGCGTGTGAGTGTCGTCCTCGTGGACGACATCGACGGCAGCGAGGCGGAGGAGACCGTGGTCTTCTCCCTCGACGGCACCCAGTACGAGATCGACCTCTCCTCGGACAACGCGGCCAGGCTGCGCGACGCCCTGGCTCCCTACGTCGGGCACGCCCGCCGGACCGGGGGCCGGCGCAAGGCCGCCGCCAAGCCCGCCGCCGCCGCGGCGGACGGCGCGGCCAGCCCCTCGGAGATCCGCGCGTGGGCGCGCGAGCACGGCTGGGAGATCCCCGACCGCGGCCGCGTCGCCGCCGAGGTGCGGGAGGCGTACGCCGCCGCGCACTGACCCGCCACTCCGCTCCGCACCCCCCTGCGCGGTCATTCCGGACGTCCGCGGTTGTTCGCTGGCAGCGAACCTCCAGGCGGAACACCGCGGGAGAGTGGCGAGTTGTCCCAGGTGTCCACCTTCGGGCTCCCGCGAACCCGGTCGTTCTGTCGTCCGCGCGGACTAGAGTGCTGAAGGTGGACGGCTTCCGCGCAACCAGCACGGGAGTGTCGAGATGGGCTAGGGAGCGAAGACATGTTCGAGCGGTTCACTGATCGTGCTCGTCGGGTGGTTGTGCTGGCGCAGGAAGAGGCGCGCATGCTCAGCCACAACTACATCGGCACCGAGCACATCCTCCTGGGCCTGATCCACGAGGGTGAGGGCGTCGCCGCCAAGGCTCTGGAGAGCCTGGGCATCTCGCTCGAGGCCGTCCGCGCCCAGGTCGAGGAGATCATCGGCCAGGGCCAGCAGGCCCCGTCGGGCCACATCCCCTTCACGCCGCGGGCCAAGAAGGTGCTCGAGCTGTCGTTGCGCGAGGCGCTGCAGCTCGGCCACAACTACATCGGCACCGAGCACATCCTGCTCGGTCTGATCCGCGAGGGCGAGGGCGTCGCCGCCCAGGTCCTCGTCAAGCTCGGCGCCGACCTCAACCGGGTCCGCCAGCAGGTCATCCAGCTGCTCTCGGGCTTCCAGGGCAAGGAGACGGCGTCGGCCGGCACCGCCCCGGAGGGCACGCCGTCCTCCTCGCTGGTGCTCGACCAGTTCGGCCGGAACTACACCCAGGCCGCGCGCGAGGGCAAGCTCGACCCGGTCATCGGACGTGAGAAAGAGATCGAGCGGGTCATGCAGGTGCTGTCCCGCCGCACCAAGAACAACCCGGTGCTCATCGGAGAGCCCGGCGTCGGCAAGACCGCGTGCGTCGAGGGCCTCGCCCAGGCGATCGTGCGCGGCGACGTGCCGGAGACGCTGAAGGACAAGCAGATCTACTCCCTCGACCTCGGCGCCCTGGTCGCCGGGTCCCGCTACCGCGGTGACTTCGAGGAGCGGCTGAAGAAGGTCCTCAAGGAGATCAAGACCCGAGGCGACATCATCCTGTTCATCGACGAGCTGCACACGCTGGTCGGGGCGGGCGCCGCCGAGGGCGCGATCGACGCCGCCAGCATCCTCAAGCCGATGCTGGCCCGCGGCGAGCTGCAGACCATCGGCGCGACCACGCTCGACGAGTACCGCAAGTACCTCGAGAAGGACGCCGCGCTGGAGCGGCGCTTCCAGCCGATCCAGGTCCAGGAGCCCTCGATCGCGCACACGATCGAGATCCTCAAGGGCCTGCGCGACCGGTACGAGGCGCACCACCGCGTCACGATCACCGACGAGGCCCTGGTCTCGGCGGCGACGCTGGCCGACCGCTACGTCTCCGACCGGTTCCTCCCGGACAAGGCCATCGACCTGATCGACGAGGCCGGCTCCCGGCTGCGGATCCGCCGGATGACCGCTCCGCCGGACCTGCGCGAGTTCGACGACAAGATCGCCGACGTGCGCCGCCGCAAGGAGAGCGCCATTGACAGCCAGGACTTCGAGCTCGCCGCGTCGCTGCGCGACGAGGAGAAGAAGCTGATCCAGGCCAAGGGCGAGCGGGAGAAGCAGTGGAAGGCCGGCGACATGGACGTGGTCGCCGAGGTCGACGAGGAGCTGATCGCCGAGGTCCTCGCCGTCGCCACCGGCATCCCGATCGTCAAGCTGTCGGAGGAGGAGTCGACCCGGCTGCTCAACATGGAGGACGAGCTCCACAAGCGCGTGATCGGGCAGGAGGAGGCCGTCAAGGCGCTCTCCCGGGCGATCCGCCGCACCCGTGCGGGCCTGAAGGACCCCAAGCGTCCCGGTGGCTCGTTCATCTTCGCCGGCCCGTCCGGCGTCGGGAAGACGTGGCTCTCCAAGACGCTGGCGGAGTTCCTCTTCGGCGACGAGGACGCGCTCATCCAGCTCGACATGTCCGAGTTCTCCGAGAAGCACACCGTCTCGCGGCTGTTCGGCTCGCCTCCCGGCTACGTCGGGTACGAGGAGGGCGGCCAGCTGACCGAGAAGGTGCGGCGCAAGCCGTTCTCGGTGGTCCTCTTCGACGAGGTCGAGAAGGCGCACCCGGACATCTTCAACTCGCTGCTGCAGATCCTGGAGGAGGGCCGGCTGACGGACTCCCAGGGCCGGGTCGTCGACTTCAAGAACACCGTCATCATCATGACGACCAACCTCGGCACCCGGGACATCGCCAAGGGCCAGAACCTCGGCTTCCAGCAGATGGGCGACATGCAGGGGTCCTACGACCGGATGAAGGCGAAGGTCTCCGAGGAGCTCAAGCAGCACTTCCGGCCCGAGTTCCTCAACCGTGTCGACGAGATCATCGTGTTCCCGCCGCTCACGCAGGAGCAGATCATCCACATGGTCGACAACATGATCGCGGCCGTCCAGCTCCGGCTGAAGGACCGCGACATGCACCTCGAGCTGACCCAGCGGGCCAAGGACCTGCTGGCCGTTCGCGGGTTCGACCCGGTGCTCGGCGCGCGTCCGCTCCGCCGGACCGTCCAGCGCGAGATCGAGGACAGCCTCGCCGAGAAGATGCTCTTCGGTGAGGTCGGCCCCGGCCAGGTCGTCAGGGTCGACATCGAGGGGGAGGGCCCGACCGCGGTCTTCACCTTCGAGGGTCACCAGCGCACGCCGGTCATCGGCATGGAGGACCTGCCCCCGATCGACACGATCGACGAGGCCGAGACCGTCGAGGGCTGACCCCCTCGCGACTCCTCGCGGACCGCACTCACCCGTCGCGGACCACACGCACCACGAACGGCCCCCGCCCCGGACGGACCACCTGGTCCCTCCCCGGGTCCGGGGGCCGTTCGCCTTCCTCCACCCACCCACCCACCCCACCCCCCGTTGAGTGGGCGCGCGTTTCACGTTGAGTGGGCGCGCGTTTCACGTTGAGTGGGCGCGCGTTCCCCGTTCAGTGGGCGCGCGTTCGCGGCCGAGAGGGCGCGCGTCCCGCGCGGGGATCGGAACGCGCGCCCACTCGACTGCGGGGGTCAGTGGGCGGCGGACTGCAGGTTGAGCAGGACGACGCCGCCGATGATCAGGCCGAGGGCGGTGAGCTTGACGGCCGTGACCGGCTCGTCGAGGAACAGCACGCCCACCAGGGCGATGCCGGCGGTCCCGACCCCGGACCAGACGGCGTACGCGATGGAGACCGGGATCCGCTCGACCACCACGGTCAGCAGCCAGATCGACACCGCATAGCCCAGCAGCACGACCGCAGCCCAGCCGGGGTCGCGCAGGCCCTGGCTGCGCGGCAGCGCAGCGGTCGAGGCGATCTCGATGCCGATGGCGGACATGAGGACGATCCAGGCGGTGAACATCACACTTCCTTGTTGTGTAGCAAGTGCTACAAATGTAGCAGTTGCTACAGTGCAGTTCCACCGAGTTCCGGCGAGGAGGGGTATGGCGCGCGACGCACGTCGACGTGAGGAGCTGGCGGTCGCTGCGACCGACTACGTCCTCGGCCACGGGCTGATCGGGCTCAGCCTCCGGCCGCTGGCCGCCGACCTCGGCACCAGCGACCGCATGCTGCTCTACCACTTCGACGGGAAGGACGACCTCGTCGCCACCGTCCTGCGGGTGTCCAGCGACCTGTCGGTGGAGGAGGTGCGTCGGCTGCCGCCTGCGGACGGGGTCCGTGCGGCCGTGCTCGCGCTGTGGGCTGCCTCCACCCGCGGCCAGCTCGCCCGCTGCCAGCGCCTCTACGTCGAGGCGGCCGCGCTCGGGCTGCTCGGCCAGGAGGTCTACGCCCGGGTCGTGGCCGAGTCCAACCGCCGCTGGGAGGAGGCGTTGGCGGGGTACCTCGAGGCGTCGGGCTGTCCACCCGACCGGGCCCGCCGGGCAGCGGTCCTCCTCGACGCCGCCTTCATGGGGTTCCACCTCGACCTGCCGCTGAGCCGCACCAGTGCCGAGCTCCGTCGCGAGCTCGACGCGGCCGTGGAGGACGTCGCCGAGGCGGTCGCTGCGCTGGCCGCGCGCTGAGCGGACGCCACCGACCCGGCGGGTAGCATGCGAGCCGTCCCGCCCGGCCCCGAGGAGCTGCCCGATGATCGTCACCGTCAGCACCGTCAAGGACTCGGTGACCAACCTGCAGCGCTTCGTGGAGCGGAACCTCGCCGGTGGCGTCGACCACCTCGTCGTCTTCCTCGACGAGCCGGACGCCGCGGCGGAGGGCTACCTCGCCGGTCACCCGCACGTCACGCACGTCGTCACCGACGAGGCCTACTGGCGCGGCCCCCGTCCCGACAGCCTCAACGTCCGTCAGGTGACGAATTCCAACGTCGTCCACGCCCTGCTGGCGCCGTTCGGTCGGCACGCCGCCGACGGGTGGGTCGACTGGCTCTTCCACCTCGATGCCGACGAGGTCGTCCAGATCGACCGCGAGCGCCTGCTCGCCGAGGTGCCGCTGAGCGAGCCGTTCGTCGTGCTGCAGTCGGTGGAGGCGGTCAGCAAGCTGCAGTGGGACGGGGAGGTCACCGCCTTCAAGCGCCTCCTGGAGCCCGCCGAGCTCGAGCTGCTGGTCGCCCTCGACGTGATCCCCACCGCCGACAACCGCGAGTACTTCCGCGGCCACACCCACGGCAAGCTCGGGGTCCGGCCCGGGCTGGAGCGACGGCTGCAGCTCCACCGGGTCGTCGCCGAGGACCTCACCCCGCTCCCGCCGTACGACGCGGACTGGCTGCAGGTCCTCCACTACGAGTCGTACGACGGCGAGGAGTTCGTGCGGAAGTGGATGGCCCACGTGAGCGCCGGCGAGCTCCGCTTCCGGGAGAACCGTGACCGCCTGAAGACCGCGCTGACCGCCCTGGTGGCCAACCGGTCCCTGACCGAGGAGCTCCGCCAGCAGTACCTGATGCGGCTCTACCACCGCTGGGTCGAGGACGACGTGACCACGCTGGGCGACCTGGGGTACCTCGTCGCCCCGCAGCAGCGGCCCGCCCGGACGCCGGAGCCGTTCCCGCCCGGTGCCCAGGAGGCGATGCGCACCCTGCTCGCGACGTTGGTCGCCGCCGACAAGAGGGGCGCCAGCCCGGCGTACAAGAACAAGCACCTGCTGGAGCTCATGCGCTCGGTGAAGGGTGACCTGCCGGGGCCGTTGGCTGAGAAGGTCACCGCCGAGGTACGCCGCGCCCGTGCCCACCGCGACCAGGCGCCCGCTGCTGCGAAGCCGTCGAGCGAGCCGTCCCAGCCGGCCGGCGAGCGTCGGCTGGGCGGGTTGGCCTCGCGGTTCGGCAGCCGCCGGCCCTGACCCTCGGGCCGGGTTGGGCCGCGGTCAGTCCGGCAGCGCGTACATCTCGCCGGGCAGGGCGACCAGGAGGCCGTCCTCCAGCAGGCTGCTCAGGCAGCGCTCCCGCTGTACCGGGTCGGCCCAGACGACGTCGAGGCGGCTGCGGTGGACCGGAGCGGGGTCGCCGCGCGGGACGTCGAGCAGGCGGCCCCGGCACTGCCGGTCGGTCCCGGCGTAGGACTGGACCTTGCGCGGTGGCCCGTCGTGCGCCGGCCGGCCGGCTGCGTGCCAGACGCACAGGTCCTGGAGCGGGCAGGCGGGGCACCGGGGCGAGGTGGCCGTGCAGACCAGCGCCCCCACCTCCATCACGCCGACCGCCCAGGCAGCAGCGGTCGCCGGCTCCTCCGGGAGCAGCGAGGTGGCCAGGTCACGTTCGGCGCGGGTGACCGACGTCCCCGGCAGCTCGATCCCGGTCAGGGCGCGCGCCAGCACGCGCCGGACGTTGGTGTCGAGCACGACGTGGCGGCGCCGGTGGGCGAAGGAGGCGATCGCCGCTGCGGTGTAGTCGCCGACGCCGGGCAGCGCGAGGAGCTCCTCGTAGGTCCCGGGCACCTCGCCGGCGTGCTGCTCGACGATGGTCGTCGCGGCTGCGTGCAGGCGCAGGGCGCGGCGCGGGTACCCCAGCTTGCCCCAGGCGCGGACCGCCTCCCCGGGGCCTGCGGCGACGAGGTCCGCGGGGCGGGGCCAGAGCTCCATCCAGGCCGCCCACACCGGCAGCACCCGGGCCACCGGCGTCTGCTGCAGCATGAACTCCGAGACCATCACGCCCCACGGCGTCGCCTCGGGTGAGCGCCAGGGCAGGTCGCGGGCGTTCTCGTCGTACCAGTCGAGCACCCGTTCGTGGAGCAGGGCGGGCGCAGGTGGCACTGCGGGGGCGGGGGGTTCGGCGTCCATGGGCGCCGCCACCTTAGCCAGCACCGCCAACGCCGGTGCCACCTGGCCGCGCGCCCGGTGTGGCACCGCGGAGCCACGCCCGGTTCTCGTTACCGTCTGTCACATGAGCACCATGAGTCGACCGCGCGGGCCCCTGCCCAGCCGGGTCTACTGGACCCGGCGCGCGCTGGTGCTCGTCGTGGCCCTGGTGCTGGTCATGGCGGTGGTCCGGCTGCTCGGCGGCGGCGGCGGGTCGGGCGGCTCCGGGGACAGCGCCCAGGTCGTCGGCTCCTCGCCGCGCCCCAGCACGCTGCCCGGTGCGGACGCGTCCTCGGCGTCGCCGACCGCGAGCGCCGCCGCGAAGCCGCGCAAGAAGAAGCCCCAGCCGCTCGCCACCCCCGACGGGCCGTGCGACCCCAGCGACGTCGTGGTCACGCCGCGGGTGCCCGACGCGTACGTCGGCGACGGCATCCGGATCGTGCTGCGGCTCACCACCCTGACCGCAGCTGCCTGCACGTGGGAGGTCTCACCGCAGAGCGTGGTCCTGGCCATCGTCCGGCACGGGGACGACGTGTGGAGCAGCCAGGACTGTCCGCAGGCCATCCCGACGGTCGCCGTGGTGCCGCGGCGCACCCATGCGGACAAGGTGGTCGTGGTCTGGGACGGACGGCAGTCCGACCCCGAGTGCTCCGATGCCACCGACTGGGCGTTCCCGAAGACCTACCGGGCCGAGGCCGTGGCCACCGGCTCGGTGAACCCGGTCGAGACCCGGTTCGAGCTGCGTCGCCGCGAGGCCGCGACCATCACGGCCGAGCCCAGCCCGACCGCCAGCCCGAGCGGGACCCCGACCAGTCCCAGCGGGACGCCGACCGGCAGGTCGACGGGCCGCTGAGGTCAGACCCCGCTCGGCGGGCTCAGACGTAGCGTTCGAGGATGCTGGACTCGGCCAGCCGGGAGAGGCCCTCGCGCACGCTGCGGGCGCGGAGCTCGCCGACGCCGTCCACCGCCTGCAGGCTGTCGATCGAGGCGGCCAGCAGCTTCTGCAGCCCGCCGAAGTGCTCGACGAGCCGCTCGACGACGGCGCCCGGGAGGCGCGGCACCCGGGCGAGCAGCCGGTACCCGCGCGGCGACGCCGGGTTGTCGAGGTGCTCGCTGGTGCCGAGGCCGAGCGCCCGGGCGACCGCGTTGACGTCGACGAGGTCGGTCGGGCTGAGGCTCTCGAGCTCGCCCAGCACCTCCTCCAGCGTCCGGGCTTTCTTGCCCGAGGGCAGGTAGTCCCGCACGACCAGCTCGCGGTCGGAGTCTACGCCGGTGACCAGCTCCTCGAGCTGCAGCGAGAGCAGCCGCCCGTCGGTGCCGAGCTCGAGCACGTAGTCCTCGATCTCGCGGGCGATCCGGCTGACCATCTCGAGCCGCTGCGCGACCACGGCGACGTCGCGGACCGTGACCAGGTCCTCGATCTCCAGCGCCGAGAGCGTGCTGGACACTTCGTCGAGACGCATCTTGTACCGCTCGAGGGTCGCGAGCGCCTGGTTGGCCCGGGACAGGATCGAGCCGGTGTCCTCGAGCACGTAGCGGGTCGATCCGACGTACAGCGCGATGATCTGCATCGACTGCGAGACCGAGATGACCGGCCAGCCGGTCATCCGCGCCACGCGGTCGGCGGTGCGGTGCCGGGTGCCGGTCTCCACCGAGGGGATGGTCGGGTCGGGCATCAGGTGGACCGCGGCCCGCAGGATCCGGGAGGCGTCCTTGTCGAGGACCAGCGCGCCGTCCATCTTGGCGAGCTCGCGCAGACCCGTCGAGGAGAAGGCCACGTCGAGCATGAAGCCGCCGGAGGAGATCGAGTCCACCGTCCGGTCGGAGCCCAGCACGATCAGGGCTCCGGTGCGGCCCCGCAGGATGCGCTCGAGCCCGTCACGCAGCGGCGTCCCCGGGGCGACGCTGGCGAGCGTCGCGCGGAGCTGCGCCGTCTCCTCGGACGCTCGGTCTGGCTGGGCCACGTCACTCCCCGGTTGGTTGTCGCCGTCGGGGCGAGTCTAGGGGCTGGTCACACCGGTCGCAGGCCGACCGGCCCACCCCGTGCGCCCGGGTCGATCATGCGCACCGCGGTGCGCAGGTCGGGGGCGCGGTAGACCTCGGGACGGTCCAGCGGCCGTGGCGCGTGGTCGGACTTCGCCGCCGGCATGATCGCGGAGGTGAAGCCCAGCCGGGTCGCCTCGCCGAGCCGTCGCTCGGTCTCCGGGACGTTGCGCAGCTCCCCGGCCAGACCGATCTCCCCGATCGCGATGACCTGCGGTGGGACGACCTGCCCCTTCGCGGCCGAGGCCACCGCGAGGGCGATCGCGAGGTCGCCGGCGGGCTCGTGCACCCGGGCCCCGCCGACGGTGGAGACGAACACGTCGCACGTGCCCAGCCGGACCCCCGCGCGAGCCTCCAGGACGGCGAGCACCATCGCGACCCGCGAGGGGTCCACCCCCGCCGTCGTACGACGTGGCCGCTCGAGCGGGGAGGGCGCCACCAGGGCCTGGATCTCGGCGAGCATGGGGCGCCGGCCGTCGAGGGTGACCGCCACGCAGGTGCCCGAGACCGGCTCGTGGTGCCGGGAGATGAAGAGCCCGGAGGGGTCGGTGACCGCGACGATGCCCTGCCCGGACAGGTCGAAGCAGCCGACCTCGTCGACCGGGCCGTACCGGTTCTTGATCGCCCGGACCATGCGCAGCCGGCTCGACCGCTCGCCCTCGAAGTGCAGCACCACGTCGACCAGGTGCTCGAGCACGCGCGGCCCGGCGATGCCGCCGTCCTTGGTGACGTGCCCGACCAGCACCGTGGCCATCCCCCGCAGCTTGGCCTGCCGGGTCAGGGCGGCGGCGACCTCCTTGACCTGCGTCACCCCGCCCGGGACGCCGTCGAGGCCCTCGGCGCCGATGGTCTGCACGGAGTCGACGACGAGGAGGTCGGGCTTGAGCTGCTCGACGTGGCTGAGCACCGCACCGAGGTCGGTCTCGGCCGCGAGGTAGAGGTCGTGGTGCACCCCGCGGGTACGGTCGGCCCGCAGCCGCACCTGGGCGGCCGACTCCTCGCCGGAGACGTACAGCACCCGGGCACCGGCCCGGGCCGTCTGCGCTGCCACCTCCAGCAGCAGCGTCGACTTGCCGACCCCCGGCTCGCCGGCCAGCAGCACGACCGCGCCGGGCACCAGCCCGCCGCCGAGCACGCGGTCCAGCTCGGGCACGCCGCTGGTGCGGGCCCGGGAGTCCTCGATGGGCACCTGCCCGATCGGGACCGCCGGGGAGGTGACCGGGCCGGCGGCGGTCCGGCCGACCGGCGCGGTGCCCTCCACCAGGGTGCCCCAGGCCTGGCACTCGCCGCAGCGGCCGACCCACTTGGGAGCATCCCAGCCGCACTCGCTGCAGCGGTACGCCGGCCGGGGTGACTTGCCCGTCGTACGGCCTCCGGACGAGCGGGGGCTGGGAGAGGTCTGGGTCATGTCGCTGACGGTAGGGGAGAGGGCCGACAGTTCCCCGCGGTTCTCCACCGTGTCCCCCGGGTCAGCGTCCCAGGACCCGTCCCCCGGGGTGGGAAACGCGGCCCGACGAAGGTCACATGCACGATCTGCCGGAGCCCGGGTACCTCTAGACTGTCCTTGGAACGATCCAGCCGAGAGGAGGGACATGCCCGCCCGTCACCGACCTGTCGCCACGTTGGCGACCGTGGCCGCGGAAGCCGGAGTGTCCCGCCAGACCGTGTCCAACGCGCTGAACAGCCCCGAGTTGCTCCGGCCCGACACGCTGGACCGGGTGCGGCAGGCGATCGAGCGCCTCGGCTACACCCCCAACCGGGCGGCGCGGAACCTGCGCACCCGCTCCTCGCACCTCGTCGGACTCCGCCTGGAGCCGGCGGTCGAGGGCACCGTCAGCGGCCTGATGGACCGGTTCCTGCACAGCCTGGTGGAGTCCTGCCGCGAGGCCGGGCTGCACATCCTGCTCTTCACCGCCGAGGACGTCACCGACCCGCTCGACGGGTACGACGAGCTCCTGCGCTCCGCGGCCGTGGACGCCTTCGTAGTCACCGACACCTACCGGGGCAACCCGCAGGCCGCCTGGCTCGAGGACCGCCAGGTGCCGTTCGTGGCCTTCGGCCGGCCCTGGGGCGAGCCGTCGGCGCGCCACCCCTGGGTCGACGTCGACGGCCGCGCCGGCGTGATGCTGGCCGTGGACCACCTCGCCGACCGGGGCCACCAGCGGATCGCCTGGGTCGGCTGGCAGAAGGGCCACCCGATCGGCGAGGACCGGCGCAGCGGCTGGGTGGACCGCATGCACGAGCGCGAGCTGTCGACGACGCGGCTCAGTGCCCGCGGCGACGACACCATCGAGTTCGGCCGTCGGGCGGCGCACGCGCTCTTCGACGGGGACCAGCCGACCGCGTTCATCTGCGCGAGCGACACCCTGGCGATGGGGGTGCTGCAGGCCATCAACGAGCGGCACCGCCGCCCCGGGCCCGAGGACGTGGCAGTCGTCGGCTTCGACGACTCGCTGGCCGCGCAGGTGGTGCCCCCGGGGCTGTCCTCGGTGCGGCAGCCGCTCGAGGAGGTCGCCGTGCAGGTCGTCCGCCTCCTCGAGGACCGGCTCGCGATGCGCGTCAGCGACGAGCCCCACGTGATCCTCACCCCGGAGCTCCGGCTGCGCGCGTCGAGCTGAGCGGGGGCGTCACCGGGTCTCGTGGCTCGGGCTGCGCCCTCGCGCCTCGACCTCCGTGGCGGTGAGTGGCTCGGGCTGCGCCCTCGCGCCTCGACTTCCCTGGCGGTGAGGGGTCAGAAGTGCTTGGACCAGACGTTGACGGCGTAGTCGACGACGGTGCCCTCGTGGGTGGCCAGGACGGCGTCGGCGGTGGCGGGGTCGAACTCGATCCGGACGACGGCCTCCAGGTCGGCGCGGCTCTCGAAGCGCCAGTCGACGAGCAGCGGCGTGCGCGACCACCCGTGCCGGGACCAGAACCGCTCGACGGTGGCGGGGTCGACCTGGGGGTAGCCCAGCCGGAACCACCGGCCGAAGGTGGAGCGGGTGCCGTCGTTGTCGATCACGAACGCGGTGCCACCGCGGCGCACCACCCGGTCGAGCTCGCGCAGGCCGGGCTCGCAGCCGGGCCCGAAGAAGTACGCCCAGCGGGCGTGCACCACGTCGACCGACGACGCAGGCAGCGGCACCTGCTGGGCGGTGCCGTCGAGGACGGCCACGTTCCCCAGCCGCGCCGTACGACGCCGGGCCAGGTTCGCCAGCGCCGGGTGCGGCTCGACGCCGGTCACGCTGCGGGCGTCGACCGCGAAGCGGGGCAGGTGGAAGCCGGTGCCGCAGCCGAGGTCCAGGACGTCCCGGCCGGTCCAGTCGCCCAGGCCGCGGAGGGTGGTCTCGATCAGGCCGTCCTGGTCGACCGCCCGGTTCTCGAGCTCGTAGGTCTCGGGGTGCTGCCAGATGTTGGGCGAGGGGATCGCCCCGGCCGGGGCCGGGTCGCCGGGCCTGGGGCGCACCACCCGGGTCGGGTCAGATCCGGACGACGCCGTGGGGCGTGGTGAACTGCGCCGCGACCAGGCCGGGGTTGCCGTGGTTGCCGACCCACTCGACCTTCACGTCCTCCAGCGGTCCCTCGACGGGGCGCCCGAGCCACTCGCTGACCCGGTTGGGGTCGCCGGCGATCTCGAGGGCGTCGAGGGTGATGGTGCCGGACGCGCCGACGCTGGGGTGGTCGCGGCCGTCGCCCTCCCACTGCACGAAGAACGGCAGCTGCGGGTCGGACTGCAGCCCCTTCACCCCGAGCTGCCGCCAGCGCAGCTCGTGGCCGTCGGGACGGTGACGGTTGCCCTGAACGGCCTCGCGGCCGATCCGCCGCTCCAGCACGGAGATGTCGGGGACCGCGATGACCCAGCCGAGCCAGCCGCCGCCCAGCTCGCTGCGGGCGCGCACGGCCTGGCCGAAGGGTGCCTTGTCGGAGGCGGGATGGTCGAGGACCTCGACGACCTCGAGGTAGGTGCCGTGGGCGATCGGCAGCACCATGTTGCGGGTCCCGAAGCGGGGATGGATGCCCCCGTCGACGAACTCCTGTCCGAGAAGGTCCCCCAGCCGACGTGCGGTGCTGGCGAGTCCATCCGGTCCGGCGGCATACGAGAGATGGTCCAGGCGCATGACCGTCATTGTGACCCGGACCGCAGCCGGACGTGACATCGGGGTCGCCATGTCCTGCGCAGGGTCCCGGGACGGTCCTGGCGAGGGTCGGTGTGACCTGCGAGATGCCGGGCCGGGATCCCTTGTGGAACGCGGCTGATCGGGTCAAGAGTGAGAGGCGAGGACGAGGGACGAGGAGGAGGGCCCGATGGCCAGCAAGGTGACGGGGCAGAACGGCAGGGGGGACGCTGTCCCCGAGGTACGACGCGCTGATGCGATCCGCAACGTGGTCCTGGTGGGCCCGGCGGGCTCAGGCAAGACGACACTGGTCGAGACCCTGTTGGTCTCGGCCGGTGTTCTGAACAGGGCAGGGACGACGACCGAGGGCACCACGGTCACCGACTTCGACGACGCCGAGCACCGCCAGCAGCGCTCGGTCGGCCTCGCCCTCGCGCCGCTGATGCACGGGGGGACCAAGGTCAACCTGCTCGACGCGCCCGGGTACGCCGACTTCGTCGGGGAGCTCCGCGCCGGGCTCCGCGCGGCGGACTGCGCGATGTTCGTGATCGCCGCGAACGCCGGTGTCGACGAGGCCACCAAGGCGCTGTGGCGCGAGTGCGCCGAGGTCGGCCTGCCGCGGGCCGTGGTGATCACCAAGCTCGACCACGCCCGCGCCGACTACGACGGCGTGGTCGCCCAGGCGCAGGACGCGTTCGGCGACAAGGTCGTCCCCGTCTACCTGCGTGAGGCGGACCGCCTGGTCGGCCTGCTCACCGACGACCACGCCCACGACGAGCAACGCGGGCGGCTGATCGAGGCGGTGATCGAGGAGTCCGAGGACGAGACCCTGATGGACCGCTACGTCGGCGGCGAGGAGATCGACCGGGCCAGCCTGCTCACCGACCTCGAGCGGGCGGTCGCCCGCGGCTCCTTCCACCCCGTGGTCCCGGTCGACTCCTCGACCGGGGTGGGCGCCACCGAGCTGCTCGACCTCGTCGTGGCCGGGTTCCCCTCGCCGCTCGAGCACCCGCTGCCGGAGGTGTTCACCACCGGTGGCCTCCCCGGCCCCGCCCTGACGTGCGACCCCGAGGGCACGCTGGTCGCCGAGGTCGTCAAGACCACCACCGACGCCTACGTCGGCCGCGTCTCGCTGGTCCGGGTCTTCTCCGGCACCCTGCGCCCCGACGCGGTGTGCCACGTCTCGGGGCACTTCTCCTCCTTCTTCGGCGAGGGCGCCGGCCACGAGGACCACGACGAGGACGAGCGGATCGGTGCGCTGTCGGTCCCGCTCGGCCGTGCCCTGCGACCGGTCGCCGAGGTCGCCGCCGGTGACATCTGCGCGGTGGCCAGGCTGAGCCGGGCCGAGACCGGCGACACCCTCTCGGACAAGGAGACCCCGCTCGTCCTCAAGCCCTGGACCCTTGTCGAGCCGCTGCTGCCGCTCGCGATCGAGGCCCGCGCGAAGGCCGACGAGGACAAGCTGTCCCAGGGCCTCCAGCGGCTCGCCGCCGAGGACCCCAGCGTGCGGGTCGAGCACAACGCCGAGACCCACCAGATCGTGCTGTGGTGCATGGGCGAGGCGCACGCCGACGTCCTCGTCGACCGGCTCGGCACCCGCTACGGCGCGGTGGTCGACCAGGTCGACCTGAAGGTGCCGTTGCGGGAGACCTTCGGCGGGACCGGCAAGGGCCACGGGCGGCACGTGAAGCAGTCCGGCGGCCACGGCCAGTTCGCCGTGTGCGACCTCGAGGTCGAGCCGCTCCCGCAGGGCTCGGGCTTCGAGTTCGTCGACAAGGTCGTCGGCGGGTCGGTGCCCCGCCAGTTCATCCCGTCGGTGGAGAAGGGCGTCCGCGCCCAGATGGCCAAGGGCGTCGCGGGTCACCCGCTGGTCGACCTCCGGGTCACCCTCACCGACGGCAAGGCGCACAGCGTCGACTCCTCCGACATGGCCTTCCAGACCGCCGGTGCACTGGCGCTGCGCGAGGCGGCCCAGCAGAGCGGCGTCACCCTGCTCGAACCGGTCGACGAGGTCGCCGTCCTCCTGCCCGACGACCTGGTCGGCACCGCGATGAGCGACCTGTCCGCCCGCCGCGGACGGGTGCTCGGCTCCGAGCCCGTCGGCGACGACCGGACGCTGGTGCGTGCCGAGGTGCCGCAGGTGGAGATGACCCGCTACGCGATCGACCTGCGCTCCTTCTCGCACGGGGCGGCGACGTTCAGCCGCACCTTCGCCCGCTACGAGCCGATGCCGGAGAACGTGGCGGTGAAGTACCGCGAGAAGTGATCCCCCCGCGCCGACCCCGGTGCGGGGTCAGGCGTGGCGGGAGGCGGGGTGGATGGCCAGCGCGCTGCGGGAGGCGAGGTGGGCCGCGCAGTGCCGGGCCAGCTCGTCGTACGCCGGGCGGCCGATGAGCTCGACGAGCTCGGTCTCGTTGGAGACGTAGACCGGCTCGACGCCGATGTGCGCCTCGGTGTTGCCCGAGCAGTACCAGTCCAGGTCGTGGCCGCCGGCACCCCAGCCGCGGCGGTCGTACTCGCCGACGCTGATCTCCAGGTACGACGTGCCGTCGGTCAGCTCGACGGTGCGGTAGGTGCGCCGGATCGGCAGCTGCCAGCACACGTCCGGCTTGGTCTTCACGAAGTGCACCTCGGTGCGCAGGGCCAGCGCGTGCAGGGCGCAGCCGGCGCCTCCGGGGAAGCCCGGCCGGTTGAGGAAGACGCAGCCGCCCTGGTGGACCTTGGTCTTGCGGTCGCCGTCCTCGTCGACCTCGGTCCAGCCCTTCTTGCGCCCCACCTTGGCGAACTGCCACTCCTCGTCGGTGAGCAGCTCGACCTGGGCGGCGACGCGCTGCTCGTCCTCCTCGTCGGCGAAGTGGGCGCCGAGGCTGCAGCACCCGGCGTCGGGCTTGTCGGCGTAGATGCCCTGGCAGCCGGTGCCGAAGATGCAGGTCCAGCTCGAGGTGAGCCAGGTCAGGTCGCAGCGCAGCACCTGCTGGTCGTTGGCGGGGTCGGGGAACTCGACCCACACGCGGGGGAAGACAAGATCGACCTCGGGCACGCGGCCACCCTAGCCGCCGCCCGGGCGTGCGCCCGGCTGCCGTGCAGGCCCGGCGCGGTAGGTTGGTCGGGTGCGACTGGGAGTGCTGGACATCGGCTCGAACACCGGGCACCTGCTGGTGGTCGACGCGCACGGGGGCGCCGCGCCACTGCCCGCGTTCTCGTTCAAGGAGCCGCTGCGGCTCGCCGAGCACCTCGACGCCGACGGCGCGATGACCGAGCGCGGCACCGAGGCGCTGATCGCCTTCGTCTCCTCGGCTCTCGGCGTCGCGGAGGACAAGGGCTGCGAGGAGATGCTCGGGTTCGCGACCTCCGCGGTCCGCGACGCGACGAACTCCGAGGACGTGCTGGCCAGGGTCCGGGAGGAGTCGGGCGTCGCGATCGAGGTGCTGCCCGGTGAGGACGAGGCCCGCCTGACGTTCCTCGCCGTCCGGCGCTGGTTCGGCTGGTCGTCGGGACGGCTCCTGCTCTTCGACATCGGCGGCGGCTCCCTGGAGATCGCGGCCGGCTCCGACGAGGCCCCCGACGTGGCGCAGTCGGTGCCGTTGGGCGCCGGCCGGCTGACCCGGCAGTATCTGCCCGACGACCCGCCGCGGGAGGAGTCGGTGCGCGACCTGCGCAAGCTGGTCCGGGCCACTGTCGCCCGCGACGCGGGGATGGTGCTGCGGGCCGGTGCGCCGGACCACGCGGTGGCGACCTCCAAGACGTTCCGCTCGCTGGCGCGCATCTGCGGAGCGGCGCCCTCGACGGAGGGCCCGCGGGTGCGTCGCGCCCTGGTCAAGAAGGACCTGCAGGACCGGCTGACCGACCTGCTCGCGATGACCGACGCCGAGCGCTGCCAGCTGCCCGGGGTGTCCCCGTCCCGTTCCCACCAGCTGGTCGCCGGTGCGCTCGTGGCCGACGCGGTGATGGAGATCTTCGGGCTCGACGAGCTGGAGATCTGCCCCTGGGCGCTGCGGGAGGGCATCATCCTCGAGCGCCTCGACGCGATCAGCATCCTGCGGTGACGCACGCCCCCGGCTGCCGACGATGACCTCTCCCGACCAGACCCCGGACCCCGAGCCGCTGCTGCCGGTGGCCGGGCCCGCCCGGGTCGCGCTGTCGACGGCGTCGGTCTACCCGGAGACCACCGCCACCGCCTTCGAGCTCGCCAGCCGTCTCGGCTACGACGCCGTCGAGGTGATGGTGGGGATGGACGAGACCAGCCAGGACATCGCGCAGGTCAAGCACCTCTCCGACTACCACGAGATGCCGGTCTGCGCGGTGCACGCGCCGTGCCTGCTGATCACCCAACGGGTCTGGGGGACCGACCCGTGGGGCAAGCTCGAGACCAGCGCGGAGATGGCCCGCGAGGTCGGTGCCGACGTCGTCGTGGTGCACCCGCCGTTCCGCTGGCAGCGCGACTATGCTCGCGGCTTCGTCGAGGGCATCGCGCTGCTGGAGGAGCGCACCGGGATCGCCTTCGCGGTGGAGAACATGTACCCCTGGCGGGCCTCGCGCCGCGAGATGCAGGTCTACGCGCCGCACTGGGACCCGGACGGCTTCGGCTACGCCAACACCACCCTCGACGTCTCCCACGCCTCGACGGCCCGGGTCGACTCCCTCGAGCTGGCCCGCCGCCTCGGCGGGAGCCTGCGGCACCTGCACCTGACCGACGGGTCCGGCAGCGCCAAGGACGAGCACCTGGTGCCCGGTCGCGGCAACCAGCCGGTGGCCGAGCTCCTCGAGCACCTGGCCGGCCGCGACTTCGCGGGCCACATCGTGCTGGAGGTCAACACCCGGCGGGCCGGCAACCGGGCCGCCCGCGAACGCGACCTGGTCGAGTGCCTGGCCTTCACCCGGCTGCACTTCGCCGCCCCGGCCGGGGACCCCCGGTGAACGCGGTCGAGGTCGACGACCTGGTCGTCGTCCGGGGCCGCACGACCGCCGTCGACCGGGTCTCCTTCAGCGCCGCCGCCGGGGAGGTCCTCGGGCTGCTCGGACCCAGCGGGTGCGGCAAGACCACCCTGATGCGCGCGGTGGTCGGCGTCCAGGTGGTCAGCAGCGGACAGGTCCGGGTGCTCGGCGAGCCGGCGGGCTCCGCACCGCTGCGCCACCAGGTCGGCTACGTCACCCAGGCCGCCAGCGTGTACGACGACCTGACGGTGGCCGAGAACCTGCGCTTCTTCGCCCGGGTCCTCGACGTGGACGCCGCCGAGGTGGACCGGGTGCTGGGCGCGGTCGACCTCGACCGGCACGCCCGCGACCGCGTCGGCGAGCTCTCCGGCGGCCAGCGCTCCCGGGCCAGCCTGGCGGTCGCCCTGCTCGGCTCGCCCCGGGTGCTGGTCCTCGACGAGCCCACCGTCGGCCTCGACCCGGTGCTGCGGCGCGACCTGTGGGCCCTGTTCCACCGGCTCGCCGCGGGCGGCACCTGCGTGGTCGTCTCGAGCCACGTGATGGACGAGGCCGAGCGCTGCGACCGGCTGCTGCTCATGCGGGGAGGGCGGCTGATCGCCGACGACTCGCCGGCCGGGCTGCTCGCCCGGACCGGGGCGAGCGACGTGGAGTCGGCGTTCCTGGCGCTGGTGGAGGAGACCGGGGAGGAGGCGCGGTGAGCCCGCGCCGCACCCTCGCCGTCGCCGCCCGGGTGCTGACCCAGCTGCGCCACGACCACCGGACAGTGGCGCTGCTGGTGGTGATGCCGTGCCTGATCCTCTCCCTGCTGCGCTGGATGTTCGACAGCCGCGAGGCCTCCTTCGACGAGCTCGGCCCACCGCTGCTGGCGCTCATCCCGTTCATCGTGATGTTCCTGGTCACGAGCGTGACGACGCTGCGGGAGCGGTCCTCGGGCACCCTGGAGCGCCTGCTGGCGATGCCGCTGGGCAAGCTCGACTTCCTGCTGGGGTACGCGGTGGCCTTCGGTGTCGCCGCTGTCGTCCAGTCCGGCCTCGCGGTGGCGCTGTGCGCCGGGCCCCTCGGGATGGCGGTGCAGGGCCCGGTCGGGATGCTGCTGGTGGTGGCCGTCGCCAACGCGGTGCTCGGCACCGCCTCGGGTCTCTTCGTCTCCGCGTTCGCCCGGACCGAGTTCCAGGCGGTGCAGTTCATGCCCGCCGTGGTCATCCCGCAGATCCTGCTGTGCGGGCTGTTCGTCCCGCGCGACCAGCTGCCCGCCGGGCTCGACGTGATCAGCGACCTGCTCCCGCTTTCCTACGCCGTGGATGCGATGACGCGGGTCGCCGCGGGCGGGGAGGGCCTCTCCGGTGACGTGCTGCGCGACCTCGCCGTGGTGGCCGGCTTCATGGTCGCGCTGCTCGGCCTGGGCGCCGCCACCCTGCGGCGTCGTACGGCCTAGGACGGCGTAGCCTGACAGCGGCGTCGCACCCGGCGGCCCGCGCGCACCTGGGAGGTGGTCCGTTGCTGAGGCAGCCGCTCCTCCTGCTCTCGCGCAGCCCGAAGGTCAAGGGGCTCGTCACGTCCCTGCCCGTCTCGAGCTCGATCGTGGCCCGCTACGTGCCCGGCGAGCAGATCGCGGACGCGGTCGGGGTGGTCGACACGCTCGTCGGCGACGGGCTGCGGACCTCGCTGGACTTCCTCGGCGAGGACACCCTCGACGCCGGCCAGGCGCAGGCGACCGTCACGGCGTACGTCGACCTGCTGGCCGCGCTCGCGGCCCGGGGGCTGGCCCACTCCGCCGAGGTCTCGGTGAAGCTCTCGGCGATCGGCCAGGCGCTGCCCGGCGACGGCGAGCGGATCGCCCTGGAGAACGCGCGGGTGATCTGCCGGGCCGCCCGCAACGCCGGCACCACGGTGACCCTCGACATGGAGGACCACACCACCACCGACTCGACGCTGCGGGTGCTCCGCGAGCTGCGCAAGGACTTCCCCGAGACCGGCGCGGTCCTCCAGGCGTATTTGCGCCGCACCGAGAAGGACTGCCGTGCGCTGGCCGTCGAGGGGTCGCGGGTGCGGCTCTGCAAGGGCGCCTACAACGAGCCGGAGGAGGTCGCCTTCCAGTCCCGCCTCGACGTCGACCGCTCCTACGTGCGCTGCCTGACGGTGCTGATGGAGGGCGACGGCTACCCGATGATCGCCACCCACGACCCGCGGATGGTGGCGATCGGGTCGGCTCTGGCGCGCCGGCTCGGCCGGGACCGCGGCAGCTACGAGTTCCAGATGCTCTACGGCATCCGTCCCGACGAGCAGCGACGTCTGGCCTCCGAGGGGGAGACCGTTCGGGTCTACATCCCCTACGGCCAGGAGTGGTACGGCTATCTCATGCGGCGGCTCGCGGAGCGGCCGAGCAACCTGCGGTTCTTCCTGCGATCGCTGGTGTCGAAGGGCTGAGCCCTCCGAGGGATCCCGAAGAGATGAGGACACGAGAGCAATGACTGGTCAGGTCGCCATCCTCGGCGCCGGCGTGATGGGGGAGACCCTGCTGTCCGGGCTGATCCGGGCCGGGCGCTCCGCCGACTCGCTGCTCGTGGGCGAGAAACGGGCCGAGCGTGCCGCCGAGCTGCGCGAGCGGTACGGCGTCGAGGTCGTCTCCAACACCGAGGCCGCCTCGAAGGCGAGCACCGTCGTCGTCGTGGTCAAGCCGCAGGACATGTCCGACCTGCTCACCGAGATCGCCCCTCAGCTCACGGCCGGCCAGCTCGTGGTCTCCCTCGCCGCGGGCATCACCACCGCCTTCATCGAGTCGCACCTGCCGGCAGGGATCGCCGTGGTCCGGGTGATGCCCAACACCCCGGCGCTGGTCGACGAGGGCATGGCGGCGATCTCGCGCGGGTCCCACTGCGACGAGAGCCACCTGGTCGAGGCGGAGGCGCTCATGGCCTCGACCGGCAAGGTGCTCCGGGTGCCCGAGCAGCAGCAGGACGCGGTCACCGCGATCAGCGGCTCCGGCCCCGCCTACCTGTTCTTCGTCACCGAGGCGATGATCGAGGCGGGCGTGCACCTCGGCCTGCCGCGGGCGACCGCGTCGGAGCTGGTGGTGCAGACGATGGTCGGGTCGGCCAAGCTGCTCCGCGAGACCGGCGAGCACCCCACCGTGCTCCGCGAGCAGGTCACCTCGCCGGGCGGCACCACGGCCGCGGCGATCCGGCAGCTGGAGGAGCACAAGGTGCGTGCGGCCTTCCTGGTCGCGATGGAGGCGGCCCGGGACCGGTCCCGCCAGCTCGCCCAGGGCCTGGGCTGACCTGCGATGACGGGCACCGCCTGCACCGTCTTCGACCGCAGCCTCATCGAGTACGACTTCGGCGCCGACCATCCGATGAACCCCGTCCGGGTGGACCTGACCATGCGGCTGGCCGAGGAGTTCGAGGTCGTCGGGTCCGGTGGGCTGGCGATGGTCGGGGCGCCGGTGGCCTCCGACGAGCTGCTCCGCACCGTGCACGACGAGGAGTTCATCGACGCGGTCCGTCGCACGGGGGAGGACCCGACCCATCCGGACCGCTCCCGGGGGCTGGGCACCGACGACAACCCGGCCTTCGCGGGGATGCACCACGCCTCGGCGCACATCGTCGGTGCGACCGTGGAGGCCGCCCGCCGCGTGTGGGAGGGCGAGGTCGTGCACGGCGCCAGCATCTCCGGCGGCCTGCACCACGCGATGCGGGGCAACGCCAGCGGCTTCTGCGTCTACAACGACGTCGCGGTGGCGATCCAGTGGCTGCTCGACCACGGCGCCCGCCGCGTGGCCTACGTCGACGTCGACGTCCACCACGGTGACGGCGTGGAGCGGATCTTCTACGACGACCCGCGGGTGCTCACGATCAGCCTGCACGAGACCGGGCAGATGCTCTTCCCGGGCACCGGCTTCCCCGAGGACACCGGCGGCCCCGGCGCCGAGGGGACGGCGGCCAACGTGGCCCTCCCTCCCGGCACCTCCGATGCCGGCTGGCTGCGCGCCTTCCACGCCGTCGTCCCCCCGCTGGTGCGTGAGTTCGCCCCCGACGTGCTGGTCACCCAGCAGGGCTGCGACTCGCACCTGGAGGACCCGCTGGCCCACCTGATGCTCACCGTCGACGGCCAGCGCGCGTCGTACGAGGCGCTGCACGAGCTGGCGCACGAGGTCTGCGAGGGGCGGTGGGTCGCCACCGGTGGCGGCGGCTACGCCGTGGTCGACGTGGTGCCGCGCGCCTGGACGCACCTGATGGCCATCGTCGGTGGCCGGCCGCTGGCTCCGGACACGGCCGTGCCTCCCGGCTGGCGGGACTACGTGAGCACGTCGCTGGGCCGGGTGGCGCCGATGCGGATGACCGACGGGCGCAGCCCGGTCTTCCGGGACTGGGCCTCGGGCTACGACCCGAGCGTGTGGCTGGACCGCGCGATCCACGCCACCCGGTCCGCGGTGTTCCCGCTGGCAGGCCTGGACCCGATGCCCTGATCGACGTGCACGATTTGGGCAAGGGTCACTGACCATTTGTCCAGACGACACGCGGTCGAGAGTTAACTTTTTGCCCAAGTCGTATCCGTGACCCCACGCGTCACACTAGGCTCGTGGGCACAGAGCGCATCGTCGTTCCTCCGGTGGGGAAGCCGGGGGCGTGTGGCCTGGGAAAGTGCGGTGCAACATGGCCGAAAACAGCTCCGGGGAGATCTCCGGGGTCAAGTTCCTCACCGTTGCCGAGGTGGCGTCGGTGATGCGCGTGTCGAAGATGACCGTCTATCGGCTCGTCCACTCGGGGGAGATGCCGGCCGTCAGGGTCGGTCGCTCGTTCCGGGTGCCCGAGGACGCGGTGAACGAGTACCTGCAGCGCAGCTTCTTCCAGACCGGCTGAGCAGCAGCAGAGCGACGAGGGGGGCGCGGACCTGAAGGTCCGGGCCCCCCTCGCTGTGTCCGGCCGCAGAAACTGCCGGTGGCTGGGATCAGCGCTTGATGAAGTCGGCGGCGACCACCCAGTCACCGCGGGAGTCCTGGTAGGCCCCGACCCCGATCCTGTTCGGATAGGTGCTGAGCAGGATGTGCTTGTGCTCCGGGGAGTTCATCCACATCCGGACCATCGCGCGGGGGGAGACCGCGCCGCGCGCCAGCGTCTCTCCGGCGTACAGCGCGTCGCACTTGGAGAAGAACTTGTCCAGGGTCTGGTGGTAGAAGGCCAGGTCGGCGGCCAGGTGGCTGCCCCACTTCTCGGCGTACCGGTCCACGCAGCGGCCCACCTTGACCGGCGGCAGGTCGTGGCGGGCCCGTCGTACGTTGACGAAGTGGTTGATCCGGCGCTCGTAGCGGTCCGGCGGGATCGCGCGGATGGCGGCCAGCTGGGCGGCGGCATCGGCCGCGGTCGTGTCCTCGGCGTGAGCGGTGCCGTGCGTGCCGAGGACCGACACGCACGCGGCGAGCACGGCGAGCAGCAGGAGGACGGCCAGGCGGCGCGTCCCGGCGGGCTGGGCGGTCGGGCTGGGGGTCATGATGGTGGCGACCTTCTCCCTGGGTCGGTCTCTCCGCGCGGCCCCGGGGGAGGACGCTCGGTTCATCCAGATTAGGACGTAAGTCCCGTCGGGACGGGCCTTTTCCCGGATCGGACATCTGCTGAGGGGCTCGGGTCCACGCCGCCCCGCGTCCACGCCCGCGGACCGGGGGTCGGAGCATCCCCCGGGGCCAGATAGGCTTGTGCCTTCCGGACCGGCGGGTCACATGCCCGGCCGGTCAACGCTTGGAAAGGTCCGTCCGTGGGTTCAGTCATCAAGAAGCGTCGCAAGCGCATGGCGAAGAAGAAGCACCGCAAGCTGCTGAAGAAGACGCGCGTCCAGCGCCGTCGTCTCGGCAAGTGACGCTGCGCTGCCGGGCGCGGTCCTCGCGGCGCCGGCAGCATCCGCTCCACCACCAGCCGCGCCGTACCTGCTGAAGGGGGAAGCCGATGGGACGCATCGTGCTCGTCACTGGGGTCTCGCACGACCTCGGTGGCCGCTTCGCGCGCCGGGTCGCCGCTGACCCCGAGGTCAGCCGGGTGATCGGCGTCGATGTGGTGCCGCCGCGCCGGGACCTCGGTGAAGTCCGGTTCGTGCGCGCCGACATCCGCAACCCGGTGATCGCCAAGGTGATCGCCGGCGAGGACGTCGACACGGTCGTGCACACCAGCGTGGTCGCCTCGGCGAGCGCGGTCGGTGGCCGGACGCAGATGAAGGAGCACAACGTCATCGGGACGATGCAGCTCCTCGCGGCCTGCCAGCGCGCCCCGGGGCTGGAGCGCCTGGTCGTCAAGTCGTCCTCGGAGGTCTACGGGTCCTCCAACCGCGACCCGGCGATGTTCACCGAGGAGATGTCGGCCAAGCGGATGCCGCGCACGGGCTACCCCAAGGACGTGCTCGAGGTCGAGGGCTACGTGCGCGGGTTCTCCCGGCGCCGGCCCGACGTGGCGGTCACGCTGATCCGCAACGCGAACACCATCTCCTCCAACACGCACACCCCGCTGTCGGACTACTTCCGCCTCAACCCGGTGCCCAAGGTCGTCGGGTACGACGCCCGCTTCCAGCTCCTGCACTACGACGACCTGATCGCCGTCCTGCACCACGCCGCGCTCGCCGGGGTGCACGGCACGTTCAACGTCGCCGGCGACGGGGTCCTGGTGATGTCGCAGACCCTGCGGCGGCTCGGCCGCACGATCGTCCCGCTGCCGTCCTTCGCGATCTCCGGCCTCGGTTCGCTGGCCCGCCAGGCGCACCTCGGACTCTCCGACTTCTCCCCCGAGCAGGTCGGGTTCCTGACCTACGGACGCGGCATCGACACGACCCGGATGCGGACCGTGCTGGGCTTCGAGCCGCGCTACACCACCGAGCAGGCGCTCGCGGAGTTCGCGCGCACGCTCCCCTCGGGCGTGCTGGGCGACCACCCGGTCGTACGCGTCGAGGGACTCGTCACCGGAACGCTGGGAGGCCGGAGTGGCTGACGCCGAGATCATCCCGTTGGGCACCCGTGGCCGTCCCGGTCGCGGGACGGGTCGTGAGAACCCGTCCGCCTCCTCGCGCAACCTCGCCGGCGGACGTCCCAAGGGCGAGGCGGGGCAACCCGCCGACGAGGGCAGTGCGTCCCGCGCGGGTGGTCCCGAGGTCCCCGACCAGGCCTCACCCGCCGGCGTGACGCCGGCCCCGCTGACCGAGCCCGCGACCGACGCGCCGGCGCCTCTGCGCGCCGACGAGAGCGGCCCGACCGGCATCGCGGAGCAGCCCGCTCCCGACGACGCCGGGGCTGACCCCACCGTCACCGCGCTCCCCAGCGCGACGACGAGCATCGTCGTGACCGAGCCGGCCCCGGGCCTCAAGCTCGGGCCGATCCCCGTCGGGGACCTGCTCGCCGCGCTGACCAACGCCGGCAAGGAGGTCTTCGGGGAGGACGCTGACCGGAAGGTCGCCCACCTGCTGGCCTTCCTGCGGCGCCGGGTCACCGGCGACTACGAGGTCGACGAGTACGGCCTGGACCCCGAGATCACCGAGAAGCTCCTGCTCGCGATGGTCCGTCCCCTGGCCACCAAGTGGTTCCGGGTCGAGGTCCGCGGGGTCGAGAACATCCCGACCGACGGCGGCGCCCTGGTGGTGGCCAACCACTCCGGCACCGTGCCCATCGACGGCCTCATCACCCTGTTCGCCGTCCACGAGACCACCGGCCGCAACCTGCGCCCGCTGGGAGCCGACCTGGTGTTCCGCCTGCCGTTCGTCGGCGAGCTGGCGCGCAAGGGTGGGGCGACGCTGGCCTGCAACGAGGACGCGACCCGCATGCTCAGCAAGGGCGAGCTGGCAGCCGTCTGGCCCGAGGGCTTCAAGGGCATCGGCAAGCCGTACTCCGACCGCTACAAGCTGCAGCGCTTCGGCCGGGGCGGGTTCGTCTCCGCCGCCATCCGCACCGGCGTCCCGATCGTTCCCTGCTCGATCGTCGGCGCGGAGGAGATCTACCCGCTGGTGGGCAACATCCCGGCGCTGGCCCGCCTCCTCGGCGTGCCGTACATCCCGATCACGCCGTTCTTCCCGTTGCTCGGGCCGCTCGGGCTCGTGCCGCTACCGTCGAAGTGGATCATCGAGTTCGGCGAGCCGATCCGGACCGACTCCTACGACCCCGGTGCAGCCGACGACCCGATGCTCGTCTTCAACGTGACCGACCAGGTCCGCGAGACGATCCAGCAGACGCTCTACACCCTGCTGATGCGCCGCAAGTCCGTCTTCCACTGACGCCTCGGCGTCAGCATCTCGGTGGTCGCGTGTCGAGACCTCGTGAGGGTCCGCGGACCGGTTACGGGGTCTCGACACAGTCGCTCGTTCCTCGCTCCTTACTCGACCAGCGAGGGACACCCGGTGGTCGAGTAGCCCCGGAGCCTGAGCCCACTTCTCGGTGGTCGAGTAGCCCCGGAGCCTGCGGAGGGGCGTGTCGAGACCTCGTGACGGTCCCGCAGACGCAGGGTCAGTTGCCGCCGAGGAGGCCGTCGAGGGTGTCGTCGACCGGGTCCGGCAGGACCGGGGCGACGCCGTCGGTGACGTCACCGAGCAGCCCTCCGGTGGCACCGTCGACGGGGGCGAGGAGTCCCTCGCCACCCTTCTTGCCGCCGGTCGTGACACCGCCGACGACACCGCCGACGACACCGCCGACGCTGGGCGTGCTCGGCTCGGCGCTCGGCGCGGACCCGGACGGCTTGCCGGCCGAGCCGGTCTTGCTGCCGAGGCCGGTGGCGGGCGTGTGGCTGTTGTCGAGCGGGTGACGGCCGGCGGCCTTCAGTGCCTTCTCGACGTCGGCGCCGGTGACGATCGCCGGCGGCATCTGCACGATGGGCAGGCTGCCCGCGCAGCTGGGGCACGCCGCGGCAGCCTTGGCGTCGATCTGCTGCAGGGCGAGCGCGGCGTTGGTGAGCGCCTCCTGGCTGCCCGCCGGGGCGACCTTGGCGATCTGCTGCAGCGTCGCGATGCCGTCGGCCGCGAACTCCCGCAGGCTGGTCATCAGCTTGGGGTCGTTGCTCTCGCCGTACGCCTGCATCAGCAGCGCGGCGCCCTGCTGGGCCTGCGCGGTGAAGTCGTCGATCGTGGCCGGGACCTCGGGCGAGTCGGTCGACCCCTTCAGCAGCGCCTCGACCTCGGCGAGGCGGCCGTCGGCCTGGCCGAGGAGCTCGCGTCCGCGGCTGGCCTGGCCGAGGTGCACCTCGGACTGAGCCTTCTCGAGACCGCGCTTGATCGGGTACAGCGCGTCGCCGGGCAGCGAGCCCTGGGCGGCCGCGGCCATGCCGGCGGTACCGCCGACCAGCACGAACGCGGAGGCGGCGACGACGAGCTTGCGCTCGCGGGTGCCCTTGGTGCGCGGCGGCAGCGCCAGCGTCGCGTTGGCGGGCAGCACGGTGGCGGCCTCGGCCATCAGCCGCTCGCGGAGGGCGGCGGAGAAGTCCGCCCGGGGGGCGGGAAGCTCGGTGGCGGCCGTCGCGGAGCGGAGGGCGCCGACCACGCCGACGAGCTCCGCGAGCTCGGGGCGCATCGAGCGCTGGTCAGGTCCCCCGTCGACGGCGGCGGCGAACTCCTCGGCGCGCTTCTTGGCGCCCAGCAGGGAGGTCATCGCGTCGTTCCTGTCGTGTTGTCGTCGTTCAGAGGGGACAACGAGCCTGTGAGCGTGTTGGTTACGGCCGTTTGTCCGGTCATTCGCATGAGTTCGAAGGTGCGCGTCGTGGTCATCGCAGTCCCTCCGGCATCAGCTTGGCGAGGTTGCGGACGGCGCGGAGCTGGAGCTGCTTGACGGCTCCGGAGCTCCGGCCGAGCACCTCGGCGGTCTCGGCGATCGACAGACCCTGCAGGAAGCGCATGATCAGGCACTCCTGCTGCTCGGCGGGCAGCTCGCGCAGTGCCTGCAGCAACGCCTCGTTGGTGAGCGAGGCGAGCACCGCGGTCTCCGGGCCCTCGGTCGCCGAGTCGTGCGGCGACATGTCCTCGGTGGCCATCTCGAGCCGGGTCTTGCCGGACTTGTAGTGGTCCGTGGTCAGGTTGCGGGCGATCGTCATCAGCCACGCCCCGAAGTCCTTGCCCTGCCAGCGGAACGAGCTCATGCTGCGCAGCGCCCGGAAGAAGGTCTCCGAGGTCAGGTCCTCGGCGAGCGCCTGGGAGCCGACCCGGTAGTAGAGGAACCGGAACACCGAGGCGTTGTAGTGGTCGTAGAGCATCCCGAAGGCCTCGGCGTCGCCGCCGCGCGCCAGCTCGACCAGCGCGATCAGCCGGGTCTGCTCGGCCTCGTCGGCCTCGGAGGAGACGGCCAGGTCACGGTCGTCGTGGGGTGGTGGGGTCGGCGACGTGCCCGCCGGGTCGAGGACGGCCTCGGACAGCAGCCACGGCGAGCGTCCGGCACGACGGGACGCAGGGGCCGAGCCGAGCGCGGGGGCGAGCGCGGGGGCCAGCGCGGAGATGAGGGGAGACGGCGACAGCGCCTCGGCGAGGGCGCGACGCAGTGCGTCGAATCCCTGCCGAACCTCGGCGTCGCGCGTATACATGCATCTCCCTCCCCGGCGGCAACCCGGGCCTCCCTGGCCGGTGGACGGCTGGTGGTGTCCCTGATGAGACGCCGTACCCGTCCTGGCATGACGCGGAAAATGCCAGCTCTTCTCCGGGGCATGCGGGACTCAGGATACCGAGGAACCGGGACGTTGGTCCGGACAGTGAGAAATTTGACTTCTGGCCTCACCTTTTGGGTCGCGATGTCCCGCTAAGTCTGCTCAGATGGTCCGTCGACGGATCGCCACACCCGCCGCAACCGTCCCGGTGGCCGCACCGGCCACGCCGGCCGCGAACAGGCCGAGCCGGGCGGCCTTCCGGCCGGTCCGGTAGTCCCGGATCCGCCAGCCCTCCGCGCGGGCGTGCTCGCGCAGCTTGGCGTCCGGGTTGATCACGCACGGGTCCCCGACCAGGCTCAGCATCGGCAGGTCGTTGTGAGAGTCGGAGTACGCCGCGCACCGGCTGAGGTCCAGGCCCTCCCGCTCGGCGAGCGCCTGGATGGCGATGGCCTTCTCGGGACCGTGCAGCATGTTGCCGACCAGCTCGCCGGTGTAGACGCCGTCGACGTGCTCGGCGACCGTGCCGAGCGCCCCGGTCAGCCCGAGCCTGCCGGCGATGGTGCGGGCGATCTCGACCGGTGCCGCGGTGACCAGCCACACGCGCTGGCCCTGGTCGAGGTGCATCTGGGCCAGCGCCCGGGTGCCCGGCCAGATCCGCTCGGCCATGGTCTCGTCGAAGATCTCCTCGCCCATCTGCTCGAGCTCCTCGACCCGGTGCCCCTTGATGAAGGCGAGGGCGGAGCTGCGAGCCTCGGCCACGTGCTCGGGGTCCTCGACGCCGACAAGGCGGAAGTAGGCCTGCTTCCAGGCGGCCCCCAGGATGTCGCGGGTCGTGAAGAACTTGCGGCGGTGCAGCCCGAGAGCGAGATGGAAGATCGAGGCGCCCTGCATGATCGTGTTGTCGACGTCGAAGAACGCTGCCGCGGTCGGGTCCGCCGGCACCGTGAGCGAGGACTCCACCTCGGCGGCGGCAGCCGAGGCCTCGCCGGCGAGCAGCGAACGCTGGCGGAGGTTCTTGCGGGGGCGTCCCGCCGTACCCGGGGTCACGCGGGTCAGCCTAGTGGGGGTCACCCCCACGACCACGGCGGTGTCCCGGGGTGTGGCCCGCCGCTGTGGAAGACTCGCCGCGTGACCGCCAACCTCGCCGACCTGCTCACGCGCGCGGCAGCCGAGGCCCCGGACCGGGTCGCCCTGGTCGACGCCGCGACCGGGGACGAGACCACCTTCGCGGCTCTCGAGGACGCGGTCGGCCGGGTCGCGGCCGGGCTCGGCGAGCTCGGGCTGGTCGCCGGCAACCGCGTCGTCGTCGCGACCGCCAACCGACCCGAGTTCGTGGTGACCTACCTGGCCGCGCTGCGGGCGCGCCTGGTCGCCGTCCCGGTGAACCCGCGCTCCGCCACGGGCGAGCTGGTCCGGATGGTGGCCGACTGCGGCGCCCGCCTGATCGTGGCCGACGGCAGCACCGTGACCGCGGCACGCGCCGTCGCCGCCGGGGTGCACGACGCCCTGGTCGGGGCGGACGAGGAGCTGCGGGCGCGCACCCCGGTGCCCCGGATCGCCGCGCTGGGCTGTCCCGCCCTGCCGGACGAGACCAGCTACGAGCGGCTGCTGGCCACCGAGCCCACTGCCCTGCCGCCGGCCCGGGACGCCGACGCCCTCGCCGTCCTCCTCTACACCTCCGGCGCGTCCGGACGCCCCCGCGCCGCGATGCTCTCCCACCGCGCGCTGCTCGCCAACATCGAGCAGGCGGCCTCGGTCGAGCCGCCCATGGTCGGCCCCGACGACGTGGTCTACGGCGTGCTGCCCCTGTTCCACGTCTACGGCCTCAACGCGGTCCTGGGGGCCGTGCTCCGGCAGCGGGCGCGGCTGGTCGTCGTGGACGGGTTCGACCCGCAGCGGGCGCTCGAGCAGGTCGGCCGGTACGGCGTCACGGTGCTCCCGCTGGCACCCCCGGTGTTCGCCTACTGGCGCGACGTCCCCGGGCTGGCCGACCTGCTCGGCGGCGTACGGCTGCTGCTCTCGGGCTCCGCGCCGCTCTCCCCCGAGCTCGCCGCCGACTTCGAGGCTGCCGCCGGGCTGCCGGTGCACCAGGGCTACGGGCTCACCGAGGCCGCACCCGTGGTGACCTCGACCCTGTGCAGCGCGACGCGCAAGCCCGGGTCGGTCGGCGCGGCGCTACCCGGCATCCGGCTCCGCCTGGTCGACGACTCCGGTGAGGCGCCCGAGCCGGGCGACGCCGGCGAGATCCTCGTCTCCGGGGACAACCTGTTCGACGGCTACTGGCCGGACCGCGCCGACGCCCCCGTCGACGGCTGGCTCGCCACCGGCGACGTCGGCTTCCTGGACCCCGACGGCGACCTGTTCCTGGTCGACCGGCTCAAGGAGCTGATCATCGTCTCGGGGTTCAACGTCTACCCCAGCGAGATCGAGGAGGTCCTCGCCGAGGTCGACGGCGTCCTGGAGGCCGCCGTCATCGGGGTCGCGGACGAGCGGACCGGGGAGGCGGTCACGGCGTACCTGCGGGCGACCCCGCGTGCGCTGGAGGACGAGGCCACCCGGGCGGATCTGGTCGAGCGGGCCGCGGCCCACTGCGCGGCCCGGCTGGCCCGGTTCAAGCAGCCGACCACCCTCGAGGTCGTCGACGCGCTCCCGCACACGGTGACCGGCAAGATCGCCAAGGGCCGGCTCCGGGCCACCCTGCGGCGCAAGCACCTGGGGCTGCTGGAGTGAGCGCCCGGGTCACCCTCTACACCCGGCCCGGCTGCCACCTCTGCGACGACGCCCGCGCGGTGGTGGCGGCGGTCTGCACCGACCTCGGTGAGTCGTACGACGAGGTCGACATCACCACGTCGGCGGAGCTCGAGCGCCGGTACGGCGAGGAGATCCCGGTGACCCTGGTCGACGGCGCCCAGCACGACTACTGGCGGGTCGACGCGGCCCGCCTGGCCGCCGCCCTGCGCCGCGGCTGAGGCTGTTCCGGGTCGCTGCGGCGGTTGACAAGACCCCGCTGCCGTGAGGCAGGTCACCTTGTGCTAGCGGTCATGGCGCTCGGTTTGTTCTCACGTTCACAAACTCCTAAAGTGAACGTGCCCTAACCCCCCGACCGCGTCAGCGCGCAGGAGAACCGTGAGCCCAGGACGCGACACGCGCACCGAGGCGGCCGCCGAGCCGCCGCGCGGCATCCCTGAGGCCACCGTCGCCCGGCTCCCGGTCTACCTCCGCGCCCTGGTCGGCCTCGCCGAGCGTGGCACCGGCACCTGCTCCAGCGAGGAGCTGGCCGCCGCCGCCGGCGTCAACAGCGCCAAGCTCCGCAAGGACCTCTCCTACCTCGGCTCCTACGGCACCCGCGGGGTCGGGTACGACGTGGAGTACCTGCGCTACCAGATCGCCCGCGAGATCGGGGTCACCCAGGACCTCGCCGTCGTCATCGTCGGGATCGGCAACCTGGGCCACGCGCTCGCCAACTACTCCGGCTTCACCTCGCGCGGCTTCCGGATCGTGGCGCTGCTGGACAGCGACCCCGACCGCCAAGAGGAGCGGATCGGGGACATGGCCGTGCGCGGGCTGGAGGACCTCGAGACCGTGGTGACCGAGGAGCGGGTCGCGATCGGCGTGATCGCGACGCCCGCCGAGGCCGCCCAGAACGTCTGCGACCGGCTCGTCGCCGCCGGGGTGACCAGCATCCTGAACTTCGCCCCGAGCGTGCTCGCGGTGCCCGACGGCGTCGACGTGCGCAAGGTCGACCTCTCGATCGAGCTGCAGATCCTCGCCTACCACGAGCAGCGCAAGGCGCTGGCCGAGGCGGGCGCCCCCGTGGTGACCGCAGTCCCGGCGGTCGTGGACACCGGGCTGGACACCGGGCTGGACACCGGGCTGGACCCGGCGCTCGACACCCTCGACGGGGCGGTGGGCGCATGAGCGTGCTGGTCGTGGGGATCTCCCACCACACCGCGCCGGTGGCCCTGCTCGAGCGGCTCGCGCTGGACGCCGAGGGCGTCGAGAAGCTCGCCCTGGCGGTGCACCACACCGACCACGTGCAGGAGGCCACCGTGCTGGCGACCTGCAACCGGATCGAGATCTACACCGACGTCGAGCGGTTCCACGGCAGCGTCGAGTCGATCTGCCGCTCCCTGTGCGAGCTGGCAGGCGAGGCGCAGGAGGACGTCGTCCCGCACCTCTACGTGCACTACGACGACGGCGCGATCTCGCACCTCTTCCACGTCACCGCCGGACTGGACTCGATGGTCGTCGGCGAGGGCCAGATCCTCGGACAGGCCCGCGAGGCGCTCCGCCTCGGCCAGGAGCTCGGCACCGTCGGCACCGCGCTCAATGCCGCCTTCCAGCAGGCGCTGCGAGTCGCCAAGCGGACCCACGCCGAGACCGAGATCGACCGGGTCGCCCCCTCCCTGGTCTCGGTCTCCCTCGACCGCGCCGACGACCACCTCGGCGGCCTCGCCGGTCGCCGGGCCGTGGTGGTCGGCGCCGGGGCGATGGCCTCGCTGGCCGTCTCCACCCTGGCCCGCTGCGGCATCGCCGACCTGGTCGTGGTCAACCGCACCGAGTCCAAGGCCACCCGGCTGGCCGAGCAGTACGGCGGTCGCTCCACCGGCTTCGAGGACCTCGCCGCGGAGCTCGCCGCCGCCGACGTGGTCGTCTCCTGCACCGGGGCGGTCGGTCTGGTCCTCGACGTCGCCGCCATGGAGGCCGCCCGGCAGGCCGACCCCCGCCCGCTGGCCGTGATCGACCTCGCCATGCCGCACGACGTCGACCCGGGCGTGGCCGACCTGCCCGGCGTCGCCCTGATCAGCCTGAGCCGCCTGGCCGAGGAGCTCCACGAGGACGTCGCCCACGACGACCTCGACCTCGGCGGGGTCCGCCGGATCGTGGCCGAGGAGATCCAGGCCTTCCTCAACGCCCGCAAGCTCGCCAGCGTCACGCCGACCGTCGTCGCCCTGCGCACCATGGCGACCGGGGTGGTGGACGCCGAGCTCGCCCGCCTCGACAGCCGCCTGCCCGGGCTCGACCCGGAGGTGCGCGCCGAGCTGGAGCACGCCGTACGGCGCGTGGCCGACAAGCTGATGCACCAGCCGACCGTCCGGGTCAAGGAGCTGGCCAACAGCACCGGCGCCGTCTCGTACGCCGCTGCGCTGGCTGAGCTGTTCTCGCTGGACCAGCAGGCCGTCGAGGCCGTCACCCGGGTGGAGGGGGTCTGAGATGAGCGCTCCGAGCAACGGCGTGATCCGCGTCGGCACCCGTGCCTCGCTGCTGGCCACCACCCAGTCCGGGCTGGTCGCCGACGCGCTGGCCGAGGCCCTGGGCCGGGAGGTCCGGCTCGTCGAGGTCACCACCGAGGGCGACGTGTCGCGCGCTCCGCTGGCCACCTTCGGCGGGGTCGGCGTCTTCGTCGGCGCCCTGCGCGACGCCCTGCTCCGCGGTGAGGTGGACGTCGCCGTGCACTCGCTCAAGGACCTGCCGACCGCGCCGCACCCGGGCGTCACCCTGGTCGCCGTACCGCTGCGGGAGGACCCGCGCGACGTCGTGGTCGCCCGGGACGGGCTGACGCTGGGGGAGCTGCCGGTCGGCTCCACGGTCGGCACCGGGTCACCGCGCCGGGTGGCGCAGCTGGAGGCTCTCGGTCTCGGGCTCGAGCTCGTCCCGATCCGCGGCAACGTCGACACCCGGATCGGCAAGGTCCGCTCGGGCGAGGTCGACGCGGTGCTGCTGGCCCGGGCGGGACTCGCCCGGATCGGCCGGCTCGAGGAGGTCACCGAGGTGCTCGACCCGCTCCAGATGCTCCCCGCCCCCGGTCAGGGGGCCCTCGCCGTGGAGTGCCGCACCGACGACACCGCCCTGGTGGCCGAGGTCCGCGCCGCGCTGGACCACCCGGCCACCCGTGCTGCGGTCACCGCCGAGCGCCGTGTCCTGGCCGACCTCGAGGCCGGGTGCAGCGCCCCGGTGGGCGCGCTCGCCGAGGTCGTCGAGGGCGAGGACGGCGAGGAGCTGTGGATCCGCGCCATCGCGCTGTCCCCCGACGGCGTACTGAGCATCCGGCGCTCCGCGAGCGGCCCGGTGGGTGATGCCGACGGGGTCGGAGCCGCGCTCGCCGCCGAGATGATCGAGGACGGGGCGAGCACGCTGCTGGGGGAGCCGGTGCCTTGACCTGACCCGTCGGCACCCCCTCGGAACTCCCGCACCTGCCGGACGACGGACGCGTCCGGCAACACCAGAGCAAGCAGAGCTAGAAGGCAGACGTGAGCAACACCGTGAAGACCGCCGCCACCGACGACGCCCGCACCCCGGCGCGCCCGACCTCCCGGAGCCCCCGGCCCTCGGGCCAGGTCGCGTTCGTCGGGAGCGGCCCGGGCGACCCCGACCTGCTGACCCTCCGCGCGGTGGACCTGCTGCGCGAGGCCGAGGTGGTCGTCACCGAGGTCCCCGGGCACGAGCCCCTGGTCCGCGCCCTGCTCGGGCTGCCGACCCCCGCCGAGGACGCCGAGAACGACCCGGCGCCGGTGGGCCCGCTGTTCGTGGACGGCGGCTTCGGCACCGACGGACAGCCGCTGACCCACGCGGCCCGCGCCAAGGTCGTGGTCCGGCAGGCCAAGTCCGGCAAGCGGGTGGTCCGGCTGATGGCCGGTGACCCGTTCCTCTACGCGTCCGGCCCCGAGGAGGCGCAGGCGTGCGTCAAGGAGGGCATCGCCTTCGAGATCGTCCCGGGCGTCTCCTCGGCCACCTCGGTGCCGGCGTTCGCGGGGATCCCGCTGACCACCCGACACGACCGCGAGATCGCGGTGATCTCCTGCTCCGACGCCAAGATCGACTGGGCCTGGTACGCCGACGACAAGACCCTGGTGCTCCTCTCCGCGGTGGGCTCGATCAAGCAGATCGCCGCCTCCCTCATCGAGGCCGGCCGGCTGCCCGAGACCCCGGTGGCGATGACCCGCGCCGGCGGCACCACCGAGCAGACCACCGTGGTGTCCACGCTGGCCGACATCGCAGCCGACGCGAAGGCCGCCGGGATGACCCCGCCGGCGGTGACCGTGGTGGGCGAGGTCGTCGACCTGCGCAGCACGCTGTCGTGGTTCGAGACCCGGCCGCTGTTCGGCTGGCGGGTGCTGGTGCCCCGCACCAAGGAGCAGGCGGGCTCCCTGTCGGCCCGGCTGCGGGCCTTCGGGGCCGTGCCCGAGGAGGTCCCGACCATCTCGGTGGAGCCGCCGCGCAACCCGCTGCAGATGGACAAGGCGATCCGCGGCCTGGTCGAGGGCCGCTACGAGTGGATCGCGTTCACCTCGTTCAACGCGGTCCGGGCGGTCAAGGAGAAGTTCGACGAGTACGGCCTGGACGCCCGCGCCTTCTCCGGCCTCAAGATCGCCGCGGTCGGCGAGAAGACCGCCGCGTCGCTGGCCGAGTGGGGCCTGCGCGCCGACCTGGTGCCCTCCGGTGAGCAGTCCGCCCGCGGCCTGCTCGAGGACTGGCCGGAGTACGACGAGCTGCTCGACCCGATCAACCGGGTCTTCCTGCCGCGCGCCGACATCGCCACCGAGAACCTCGTGGCCGGCCTGGTCGAGCTCGGCTGGGAGGTCGACGACGTGACGGCCTACCGGACCGTGCGGGCCGCCCCGCCGCCGGCACCGGTGCGCGAGGCGATCAAGACCGGCAAGTTCGACGCGGTCGTCTTCACCTCGTCCTCGACCGTGCGCAACCTGGTCGGCATCGCCGGCAAGCCGCACCCGTCGACGGTCATCGCGGTGATCGGCCCGCAGACGGCGAAGACCGCGGAGGAGCACGGGCTCCGCGTCGACGTGATGGCGCCGACGCCGTCGGTCGAGGCGGTCGTCGACGCGCTCGCCGACCACGGCGCGGTCCGTCGTACGGCGATGCTGGAGGCCGGCCAGCCGGTCACCCGCCCGTCCGAGCGTCGTCCCGCCGGCCGCCGGAAGGCCTCCACCAAGTAGCCGAGACGACGCTTACGGGCGGTTCAGATCCGCCGAGACGACGCTTACCGACGGTTCAGATCCGCCGAGACGACGCTTGCGTACCTCTCGGCCGTCCGTCGGTGACCGCTCGGCCACCCTCGGGCCGGCCCCGGTCGTAGGCTCGGTCCCATGGGCTACCCCGACATCCGTCCTCGCCGGTTGCGTCGTACGGCGGCGCTCCGCGAGCTGGTCGCCGAGACCACGCTCGCGCCGCGCCAGCTGGTCCTCCCGGTGTTCGTCCGGGAGGGAGCGACCGAGCCGCTGCCGATCTCGAGCATGCCCGGCGTCGTCCAGCACACCCGGGACTCGCTGCGGAAGACGGCCGCGGAGGCGGCTGACCTGGGGCTCGGCGGGATCATGATCTTCGGGGTCCCCGAGACCAAGGACGCCACCGGGTCGGGGGGAGTCGACCCGGCGGGCGTCCTCAACGTCGCGATCGGCGACGTGGCCGCCGAGGTCGGCGACGCGCTGCCGGTGATGGCCGACCTCTGCCTCGACGAGTTCACCGACCACGGTCACTGCGGGGTGCTCGCCGCGGACGGCTCGGTCGACAACGACGCCACTCTCGAGGTGTACGCCGAGATGGCCGTCGCGCAGGCCCGGGCCGGGGTGGACGTGGTCGGCCCCAGCGGCATGATGGACGGCCAGGTCGGCGTGGTCCGACGGGCCCTCGACGCGGAGGGCTTCGCCGACGTCGCGGTGCTGGCGTACTCGGCCAAGTACGCCTCGGCGTTCTTCGGTCCCTTCCGGGAGGCCGTCGACTCCTCGCTGACCGGCGACCGGCGTACCTACCAGCAGGACGCCCGCAACCGGCGCGAGGGCGTGCGGGAGGCCCTGCTCGACGTCGCCGAGGGCGCCGACATGGTCATGGTCAAGCCGGCGCTGGCCTACCTCGACGTGCTGCGCGAGGTGCGCGACGCGGTCGACGTGCCGGTCGCGGCGTACAACATCTCGGGGGAGTACGCGATGGTCGAGGCGGCCGCCGCGCACGGCTGGATCGACCGCGAGGCCGCCATCCTCGAGACGCTCACCTGCATCCGGCGTGCGGGTGCCGACATCGTGCTGACCTACTGGGCGGCCGAGGCCGCCCAGCTGCTGCGCTGAGCGCGCGTCCGCGTCGTCTCGGCGGGGTGGAACCGCACGTCCGCGTCGTCTCGGCGGGGTGGAAGCGCGCGTTCGCGTCGTGTCGGCGGGGTGGAACCGCGCGTCCGTGTCGTCTCGGCGGGGTGGAAGCGCGCGTCGGTGTCGTCTCGGCGGGTCAGTTGCCGCCGAGGAGACCGCCGATGGTGCCGAGGAGGCCGTCGAGGAGGCTCTGGACCGCGGCGGCCCCGCCCTTGAGGTAGGCGTCGGCGCAGGCGGAGAGGCCGCCGAGGGCGTCGATCTCCTTGTTGGTCAGGTTGTCCTGGCAGTACGCCGTGGCCTTCTGCAGCGGGGTCAGCGTGTTGGTCACCGTGTCCTGGACGCCCTTGACCGTGTCCTGGACCGCCTTCACCGGGTCGGTGATGCCGGCGCCACCGCCACCGGACGTCGACCCGCCGGAGGTGGACCCGCCGGTCGAGCCGCCGGAGCTGGTGCCACCGCCGGTCGAGCCCGCGGCGGCCGGGGCCGGCTTCGGCTTGTGCGGCTTGGCGCCCTTCGTGCCGACCGAGAAGACCGAGTCCCCGAAGTACGGCGTGAAGGTGGTCTGCTCGGTGGCACTGTTCGGCACCGCGGAGTAGTCGCCCGCGGCGTAGGCGTCCATGATCGACAGGACCAGGTTCACGTAGTCCTGGGAGTGGTTGTAGCGGTAGACCGCCGACTCCTGGCCGCCCCGGGTGGAGAGGTTCTCGTCGCCCGAGCAGAGGTAGACCGCGGTCGCCAGCGCCGCGTCGTCGATGTCCTGCGGGTTGCGCTTGCCGTCCCCGTCGCCGTCCACGCCGACCACCGACCAGGTGGAGGGGATGAACTGCATCGGGCCGACCGCCCGGTCGAAGCGGGTGTCGCGGTCGTACTGGCCGGCGTCGGTGTCCTTGATCGAGGCGGTCCCGTTGGAGCCGTCCAGGGCGATGCCGTAGATGCCGGGGGTCGAGACGCCCTCGGCGTTGAGCGTGTTGCCGCCGAAGCGACCGTGGTTGGACTCCACCCGGCCGATCGCCGCGACCAGGGGCCACTCGATCTTGCAGGTCGGGTCGGCGGAGTCGATCACCTGCGCGGCACGCTGGTAGGCGGCCAGGGCGGCCGACGGGATGCCGTTGGCCGAGGCGGAGGAGATGACCTCGTCGGCGCCGCCCTCGGGCACGCCGGGGGCGATCTCGCCGGGAGCGGAGATGTTCGCGGGCTTGTCGATCGCCTTGGAGGGGACCGTGCGGCCGTCGGGGAGCTTGGGGGAGTCGGCCTCGTCGGAGGCGTTCGCGTTCGACACCGCCAGGCTGGCCGTCCAGGCACCCGACAACAGCACCAGAGGTACCAGGGCGGTGGCCTTCTGCCAGCCGGTCATCCGCTTCGCGCTCATCTGTCTCCCACTCGATCGCCCGCGCCTGTTACCGCGAGTCACGCCGAACCCCACTCGCTACCAACGGAGCGACCCTCGGTTTGGTTACGTGGGTCACGCCCGTCACCGGCCGCCCGGCCGTCTCCGGGCGCCTGACCGTGAGACGAACGTCGTTCAACTTTATGACGCGACCACCGCTGATCGGGGCGAAACGTCCTGATTCGAGAGGTCGACGCGACGCGTGTGAACGAGCCGCGGGTGGCATCGGTCACAGGTACCCGGACGCCCCCGCGGCATGCCCGCGAGCAGGCCCGCGCGCGATTGCGGGCTTCTCAGGTTCGTCGGGGAGAATGCCACCGTGACCGACCCCGTCTCCCCGCCCGCGTCGTCCACCGCGACCTCGGCGGAGCTCTTCCGCCGTGCCCGCCAGGTGACCCCGGGCGGGGTGAACTCGCCGGTGCGCGCGTTCAACGCGGTGGGTGGCACGCCGCGCTTCATCGACAGCGCCCGCGGTCCCTACCTGACCGACGCGGACGGCACCGAGTACGTCGACCTGATCTGCTCCTGGGGGCCGATGCTGCTCGGCCACGCGCACCCGGAGGTGCTCGAGGCGGTCACGCGTGCGGCCGCCCACGGGACGTCGTACGGCACCCCGACCCGGGCCGAGGTCGAGCTGGCCGAGGAGATCGTCGCCCGGACGCCGGTCGAGCGGGTCCGGCTGGTCTCCTCGGGCACCGAGGCGACCATGTCGGCGATCCGGCTGGCCCGCGGCTTCACCGGCCGCGACGTCGTGGTCAAGTTCGCCGGCTGCTACCACGGCCACGTGGACTCGCTGCTGGCTGCCGCCGGTTCCGGCCTCGCCACGCTCGCCGTGCCGGGCACCCCCGGCGTGCCGGCCGACTTCACCGCCCACACCATCGTGCTGCCCTACAACGACACCGCCGCCGTCGAGGCCGCGTTCGCCGAGCACGGCGACCGGATCGCCTGCGTCATCACCGAGGCGTCGGCCGGCAACATGGGCATGGTCCCGCCGCTGCCGGGCTTCAACCGGTTCCTCTCCGAGACCTGCACCCGTCACGGCGCCCTTTTCGTCTCCGACGAGGTGATGACCGGCTTCCGGCTGGCCCGCGGCGGCAAGTGGGCCACCGACGGGGCCGTCGAGGGCTGGGCGCCCGACCTGATGACCTTCGGCAAGGTGATGGGCGGAGGCTTCCCCGCCGCGGCGTTCGGCGGCCGTGCCGACGTGATGGCGCACCTGGCGCCCGAGGGGTCGGTCTACCAGGCGGGCACGCTGTCGGGGAACCCGGTCGCGGCCACCGCCGGGCTGACCACGCTGCGGCTCGCCACCGACGAGGTCTACGCCCACGTCGACAAGGCCGCCACCGTCGTACGCGAGGCCGCGTCCGCGGCGCTCGCCGAGGCCGGCGTCCCGCACGTCGCCCAGGCCGACGGCACCATGTTCTCGATCTTCTTCACCGCCGACGACGAGGTCACCGCGGTGCACGACTTCGCCGGTGCCGCGCGCCAGCGCACCGACCGGTTCGCGGCGTACTTCCACAGCATGCTCAGCCAGGGCGTCTACCTGCCGCCGAGCGCGTTCGAGGCCTGGTTCCTCTCCGCAGCGCACGACGACGCCGCGCTGGACCGGGTGCTCGCGGCGCTGCCCGCGGCGTCCCGAGCAGCCGCCGCGGTCCCCGACCCCGCCTGAGCGCCCGACCGACCCGATCCCCAGGAAGGGACCTGATGAAGACCACCGTGCACTTGCTTCGCCACGGCGAGGTGCACAACCCGACCGGCATGCTCTACGGCCGTCGGCCCGGCTACGTGCTCTCCGACCTCGGACACCGGATGGCCCAGCGGGTCGCGGAGTCGATCCAGGACCGCGACATCGTGCACCTGCGCGTCTCCCCGCTCGAGCGTGCCCAGCAGACCGCGCAGCCGCTGGCCGACGCCCGCAACCTGGAGATGGTCACCGACGAGCGGGTGATCGAGTCGGAGAACAAGTTCGAGGGCAAGACCTTCGGGGCCGGCGGCGGGACGCTGCGCAGGCCGTCGTCGTGGCTGCTGCTCTGGAACCCGCTGCGGCCCTCCTGGGGCGAGCCCTACAAGCAGATCGCCGCTCGCATGATGGCCGCGGTGCACGACGCCCGCGAGGCCGCCGAGGGGCACGAGGCGGTCATCGTCTCCCACCAGCTGCCGATCTGGACGACCCGGCTGCACGTCGAGGGGCGCTCGTTCCTGCACGACCCGCGCAAGCGCCAGTGCACCCTGTGCAGCCTGACCTCGCTCACCTTCGACGGCGACCGGCTGACCACGGTCTCCTACTCCGAGCCGGCCGGCGACCTGATCCCGGTCAAGGACAAGAAGGCCCCCTTCTCGGCCGGCGGCGCCGCCGAGGACGACAAGCCGGGTGGCACGCTGCGGTGAGGCGTTCCCGGCGTACGACGTCCGCGCTCGCGCCGGCACTGGCCCTCGGGCTGGTGCTGGCGGGAGCGCTGTCGGCGTGCTCCGGGTCGTCGTTCTCCTCCGGCGACCAGGGCTTCGTCAGCGGCGACGGTACCGTGACCGTGCTCGACGCCGCCCAGCGCAAGGCCCCCGACGGCCCGGTGGCCGGCACCACCCTGGACGGGACGAAGGTCGACCTGGCCGACTACCGCGGCAAGGTCGTGGTGATGCCGGTGTGGGGCTCGTGGTGCGCGCCCTGCCGCAAGGAGGCGCCGATGCTGGCGCAGGCCGCCCGCGACCTGAAGCCGTACGGCGTGGAGTTCCTCGGCATCAACAGCCGCGACGCCAACCTCGCGCTGCCGCAGCGCTTCGTCGAGCGGTTCGACGTCACCTACCCCAGCCTCTACGACGAGGACGGCAGCACCCTGCTGGCCTTCCACGGCACACTGCCGCCGATGACGATCCCGGCGTTCGCGGTCATCGACGCGCAGGGCCGGATCGCGGCGCGCATCCTCGACGAGACCACCCGCAGCACCCTGCAGGGGGTCGTCGAGGACGTCCTGGGCAAGAAGCTCCCGGCAGCAGCGGAGGCCGGCTCGTGAGCCTCGCGGACTGGTTCGTCGACCAGGTCAGCTCCGGGACGATGCTGCTCGCGATCCCGGTGGCGCTGGCCGCCGGCGCGGTCTCCTTCTTCTCCCCCTGCGTGGTGCCGCTGCTGCCCGGCTACGTCTCCTACGCCACCGGCCTGTCCGGGGCCGACCTGGAGACCGCCCGCCGGGGCCGGATGCTGGCCGGCACCCTGCTGTTCGTGCTGGGCTTCACGTTCTGGTTCGTCGTGGTCGGGCTGACCACGGGCGCGCTCGGCGCCTGGCTCTACGAGTACAAGGACCAGATCACCGTCGTCCTCGGCGTCGTCACCATCGTCGTCGGGCTGGCGTTCATGGGGGCGCTGGACCGGCTGCTGCCGTGGCTGCAGCGCGACGTCCGGGTGCACAAGGTCCCCGCCGTCGGGCTCGCCGCCGCCCCGCTGCTGGGGCTGCTCTTCGCGATCGGCTGGACGCCCTGCCTCGGGCCGACCCTGACCGCCGTCCAGGGCCTGGCCTACACCCAGGGCAGCGCCGGGCGCGGGGCCGTCCTCGCGGTGGCCTACTCGCTCGGCCTGGGCCTGCCGTTCCTGCTGCTCGGCCTGGCCTACAAGCGCACCCTCGGCGCGGTCGCCTGGGTCCGCCGGCACCAGGTCTGGGTCACCCGCCTCGGCGGCCTGATGATGGTCCTGGTCGGGCTGGCCCTGGTCACCGGCTGGTGGGACGTCTGGGTGGCCGACCTGCGCGGGCTGATCACCGGGTTCGAGGTGCCGGTCTGATGGCCACGACCCTCGACAAGCCGACGGCCCCGGCGCCGGACACCCCGCCCGCCCTGTCGCCACGCGAGCTGCTGCGGTGGGCCTGGCGCCAGCTGACCTCGATGCGGACCGCGCTGCTGCTCCTGCTGCTGCTCGCACTGGGCGCCGTCCCCGGCTCGGTGATCCCGCAGTCCAACATCGACGGCATCCGCGTCACCCGGTGGAAGGAGGCCCACCCGTCCCTGACCCCGCTCTACGACAAGCTCGGCCTCTTCTCCGTCTACGACTCGCCGTGGTTCTCCGCCATCTACCTGCTGCTGATGGTCTCCCTGGTCGGCTGCATCATCCCCCGGCTCGGCGTCTACCTCCGGGCGCTGCGGACCCCGCCGCCCAAGGCCCCGGCGAACCTCTCCCGGCTCCCGTCGTACGTCGTGGTGGAGACCGAGGAGGAGACCGAGGTCGTCCTCGACCGGGCCCGGACGGCCCTGCGCAAGCGGCGCTACCGGACCGTCCCGGGCGGGACCGACGCGCTGAGCGCCGAGCGCGGCTACCTGCGCGAGGCCGGCAACCTGCTCTTCCACGTCTCGGTGATCGTCGTGCTGGTCGGTTTCGCCGTCGGGCAGCTCTTCGGGTTCAAGGGCGGCGCGATCGTGCTGGTCGGCAAGGGCTTCTCCAACAGCCTCACCCAGTACGACGACTTCTCGCCGGGGTCGTTCTTCGACGCCCAGGACATGACGCCGATGCGGTTCACCGTCGACGACTTCACCGCGAAGTTCCTCGACCACGGGCCCGACATGGGCCAGCCGACCACCTTCTACGCCGACCTGACCTACCAGGAGTCGCCGGGGTCGGCGGAGCGGAAGTACCGCCTCGCGGTCAACAAGCCGCTGCAGCTGCCCGGCGCCAGCGTCTTCCTGGTCGGGCACGGCTACGCGCCGATCCTGAAGATCACCGACGGCAACGGCGACGTGGCGTTCGACGGCCCGGCGGTCTTCCTGCCACAGGACGCGAGCTTCGCGTCGTTCGGGGTGGTCAAGGTGCCCGACGCCCAACCCGAGCAGCTCGGCTTCGACGGGCTCTTCCTGCCGACGTACTCCTTCGACATGCAGCGCGGCCCGTTCTCGGTCTTCCCCGACGCGCTGAACCCGGCCATCTCGCTGCTCGCCTACCACGGCGACCTCGGCATGGACGCCGGGACGCCGCAGTCGGTCTTCGAGCTCGACACCGACGACATGAAGAAGTTCACCAAGGCCGACGGCAAGGACTTCCGGATCGATCTGGCGCCCGGCAAGTCGGTCGAGCTGCCCGACGGGGCCGGCACGGTGGAGTTCACCGGCTGGCAGCGCTGGGTCAAGGTGCAGGTCAGCGACAGCCCCGGCAAGGGCGTCGCGCTGGCCGGGGTCGTGCTCGCGCTCGTCGGGCTGATGGGCTCGCTGTTCGTCCGCCGTCGCCGCGCGTGGGTGCGGGTGACCCGTCGCGACGGGCGGACGGTGGTCGAGGTGGCCGGGCTCGACCGGACGACCGCGGGCGAGGGGCTCGACGACGAGCTCGCCGCCGTCGCGGCAGCCATCGTGCCGGATACTGGCCGGAGCGCCTCACCGGCGCCCGAGGAGGAGGGTCACCCGTGACCACTGCAGACTTCGCCGCCTTCAGCGACAAGGCGATCATGTTCGCGAGCATCGTCTACGTGCTCGCGGCGCTCGCGCACGTCGTGGAGTGGGCGCGGACGCTGAGCGGGCCGGCGAAGGCGAAGGTGCCGGCGTCGGTGACGAGCTCCGGGTCCGCCGTCGACGTCGCCGACCCGCCATCCGACGGCACCGACGCGGCTGTCGAGGCGGCGTGGCGGCTCAAGGTCGAGCAGGCCGCCCGGATCGGCGTCTCGCTCACCGTCGTCGCGGCGCTGCTGCACGCCGCCGCCGTGCTCACCCGCGGCCTGGCCTCGGACCCGGTCCGGGTGCCCTGGGGCAACATGTACGAGTTCACGATGACCGGCTCGCTCGGCGTCTCGGTCATCTACCTGGCGCTGATGCGCCGCTACCACCTGCGCTGGATGGGTCTGTTCGTGACCTCCTTCCAGGTGGTCGTGCTGATGTCGGCCAACCTGCTCCTGCAGACCGCGGCCGGTCCGCTGGTGCCCGCGCTGCACTCCTACTGGCTGGTGATCCACGTCGGTGCCGCCATCCTCGCCACCGGCGCCTTCTCGGTCGGGGCCATCGCCTCGGTGGTCTTCCTGGTCAAGGAGCGGGTCAGCCGCTCGGGGAGCAGCCGCTGGCAGCGGACCCTCTCGCTCTTCCCGGACACCGCGTCCCTGGACCGGCTGGCCTACCGGGTGCACGCGGTCGGCTTCCCGCTGTGGACCTTCGCGGCGCTCATCGCCGGCCCGATCTGGGCCGAGTACGCCTGGGGCTCCTACTGGAACTGGGACCCCAAGGAGGTGTGGGCCTTCATCACCTGGGTGATCTACGCGGCGTACCTGCACGCGCGGGCCACCGTCGGCTGGAAGGGCCGCGCCGCCGCCATCCTCGCCCTGATCGCCTTCGCCTCGCTGCTCTTCAACTTCGTCGGCATCAACTTCTTCTTCGGCGCCGGCAGCATGCACTCCTACGCCGGCAACTGACCCCCCTCCCCGTCGAGTGCGCGCGTTTCACGTCGAGTGGGCGCGCGTTCCCGGTTGAGTGGGCGCGCGTTTCTGCGCGCCGAAACGAGTGACAGCTCAACCGGGAACGAGTGACAGCTCAACCGGGAACGCGCGCCAACTCAACCCGGAACGCGCGCCAACTCAACCCGAAATGCGCGCCAACTCAACCCGGAACGCGCGCCCACTCAACCCGGAAGGCGCGCCAACTCAACCCGAAATGCGCGCCCCCTCAACGGGAGGGGGTCAGGTGTCGGGGGTGTCGTCCTTGGTGTGGCGACGCTTGCGCTCGAGGTCGCGGAGGAAGTCCTCGTCGTCGTCGGGGGCGACCTGACGGGGAGGGGTGGGCCGGCGACGGGGAAGCGTCGGGGCCGGGGAGCCACCGGCACGACGGCGTTCGAGCGCCCACATCAGGGCGTACACGACTCCTGCGAAGAGGAGCACCACGAGCACGAACTTGGCCACGTCTCAAGAGTAGGGCCGAGGTGGTTGGGTTTCACCCGATCGGCCTACGGTGGTCGGGTGAAGGAGTTCATCGTCTACACCCTGGCCCGGTTCGCGGTGTTCGGCGTCCTCTACCTGGCCATCATCGGCATCGTCATCCTGACCACCGACGGGGGCATCCCGATCCTGTGGCCGATCCTCGCCGCGGCGATCCTCTCGACGGTCGTCTCGTCGTACCTGCTGCGCGGGCTGCGCGACCGCCTCGCCGCCCGGATCAGCGAGCGCGCCGAGCGGATGAGCCAGAAGTTCGAGGAGCTGAAGGCCAAGGAGGACCAGGACTGATGGCCGACAGCACCGGCTCGACCCTCTCCTGGCGCTCCGAGGACTCCGTGCTGTCGATCTGCTCCAAGGGCTCGGTGCTCTCGGTCGGCAGCATCGGCTCGGCCCTGTCGATCGGGTCGGTCGGCTCGTTCGGGTCCGTGCTGTGCGTGGGCTCGGCGCTCTCGGTGGGGTCGCTGCTGTCCTTCGGCTCGCTGCTCGCGGTGCTCAGCGCCCGCTCCCGCCGCGCCATCCTCGGCGGGCGTGACTGACCACACCGGGCTGGGCGGGGGCCCTCAGCCGAGGAGCAGCCCGACGAAGACGCCGAGCGCGTAGAGCAGCTCGGTCACCCCGGTCAGCTGCAGGACCGGGACCAGGTCGCGGCCACGCGCGCCGCCCAGCACGATCCGCGCCGCCCGCGCCCCGGGCACGAGCGCGACCAGCCCGGCCAGCGCCGCCGGCGTGGTGGTCAGCGCGATGCCGACCAGCGCCACGACCGCGGCACCGAGCAGCAGCACGTACAGCGCCCGGGTGCGCTCCTCGCCGAGCACGACGGCCAGCGTCCGCTTGCCGACCTCGCGGTCGGTCGGGATGTCGCGCAGGTTGTTGGCCACCAGGATCGCGCAGGCCAGCGCACCCACCCCGACGGCGGCGTACCAGGCGGCGGCGGGGAACGTCTCGGTCTGCACGTACGTCGTGCCGACCACGGCCACCAGGCCGAAGAACACGAAGACCATCACCTCGCCGAGGCCCTGGTAGCCGTAGGGGTTCTTCCCGCCGGTGTAGAACCAGGCCGCGACGATGCAGAGCAGCCCGACCGCGACCAGCCACCAGGCCGTCGTCGCGGCGAGCACCAGCCCGACCACCCCGGCCACCCCGAACGACGCGAACGCGGCGAGCTTGACCGACCGCGGCGTCGCAACCCCGGACCCGACCAGCCGCAGCGGCCCGACCCGGTCCTCGTCGGTCCCGCGGATGCCGTCGGAGTAGTCGTTGGCGTAGTTCACGCCGACCTGCAGGGCCAGCGAGACGACCAGCGCGAGGGCGGCCTTCCACCACACAGCCGCGTCGTCGTACGCCGCGACCCCGGTGCCGGCGAGCACGGGCGCGACGGCCGCCGGGAGGGTGCGCGGTCGGGCGCCTTCGAGCCACTGGGATGCGGTTGCCACGAGCGATGATCCTGCCACCCGGCCCGGCGGTGCTCGGCCCGGGGCATACCGTGGAGCCTCGTGAGCAGCCTGCGACCGGTCTCCGGGTCCACCGAGGAGATCCTGGCGCTGCTCCGCGACTGGGACGCCGCCCCGGACCCCGACCCTCTGGTCATCGAGACCTCCGGCTCCACCGGCCGGCCCAAGCGGGTGCTGCTCCCGAGGCGGGCGCTGCGGGCCTCCGCCGAGGCGACCCAGGCCCGGCTCGGCGGCCCCGGCCAGTGGCTGCTGAACCTCCCCGCGTCGTACGTCGCCGGCGTGCAGGTGCTCTTCCGGTCGGTCCGCGCCGGCACCGAGCCGCTCACCCAGACCGGCTCGCTGGCCGACGCGGTGGCGGCGATGACCGGCCCGCGCCGCTACGTCTCGCTGGTGCCGACCCAGCTGGTGCGGCTGCTGCGCGACCCGGGCGAGACCGCGGCCCTGGCCCGCTTCGACGCCGTCCTGGTCGGGGGCGGCCCGCTGCGCCCGGAGGTGCGCGCCGCCGCCGAGGCGGATGGCGTCCGGGTCGTGCAGACCTACGGGATGAGCGAGACCTGCGGCGGCTGCGTGTACGACGGCCACCCGCTCGACGGCGTCGCGGTGAAGGTCGACGCGGCCGGGGAGGTGCTGGTCTCGGGGCCGGTCCTCTTCGACGGGTACGACGGTGACCCGGAGCGCACCGCCGCGGTCCTGGCCGGCGGCTGGTTCAGGACCGCCGACCTGGGCACCCTCGACGACGACGGCCGGCTGCGGATCCTCGGTCGCGTCGACGACGTGGTGATCAGTGGCGGCGTGAAGGTGCCCGCGCTCGCCGTCGAGCAGGCGTTGGCCGGGCACCCGGCCGTCGGCGAGGTCGCCGTCGTGGGCGCCCCGGACCCGGAGTGGGGCGAGGTCGTCGTCGCCGTGGTGGCCGCCACCGGGCCGGTGGCGCTCGAGGAGCTCCGGGTCCTGGTCGAGCCCCGCACCTGGGCGCCGCGCCGGCTGGTCCTGCTCGACGCCGTCCCACGGCTCGCCAACGGCAAGCCCGACCGGGTCTCCCTGCGGGGGCTGGCCGGTGCGTGAGGTCGTCTACTCCGTGCCGCTGCGGACGCGCTTCCGCGGGATCACCGTCCGCGAAGGGCTGCTGCTGCGGGGTGAGGCGGGCTGGGGCGAGTTCAGCCCCTTCCTGGAGTACGACGACCCCGTCGCCGCCCCGTGGCTGGCCGCGGCCCTGGAGGCCGCTGAGGCCGGCTGGCCCGACCCGGTGCGCGACCGGGTCCCGGTCAACGTCACCGTCCCCGCCTGCGACCCCGCGACCGCCCACGCCATCGTCACCCGCGGGGGCTGCCGCACCGCCAAGGTCAAGGTCGCCGAGGCCGGCCAGAGCCTGGCCGACGACCTCGCCCGGGTGGAGGCGGTCCGCGACGCCCTCGGCCCCGACGGCCTGGTCCGGGTGGACGCCAACGGCGGCTGGGACCTCGACGCCGCGGTCACCGCGGTCACCGCGCTGGACCGGGCCGTCGGGCTGGAGTACGCCGAGCAGCCCTGCGCCAGCGTCGAGGACCTGGCTGCCCTGCGGCGGCGCGTCGACGTCCCGATCGCCGCCGACGAGTCGATCCGCCGTGCCGAGGACCCCTACCGCGTGCGCGACCTCGAGGCCGCTGACATCGCCGTGCTCAAGGTGCAGCCGCTCGGCGGGGTCCGCGCGTGCCTGCGGATCGCGGAGGACATCGGGCTGCCCGTGGTGGTCTCCAGCGCCCTGGAGACCAGCGTGGGGATCGCCGCGGGGGTCGCGCTCGCGGCCGCGCTGCCCGAGCTGCGGCACGCCTCCGGCCTGGCGACCGTGCAGCTGCTCACCGACGACGTCGCGGTCGACCCTCTGGTGCCGCCGACCGACGGGCCGCTGGCCGGCACCCTGTCGGTGGGGCGCCCGGTCCTCGACGAGGCCGCCCTGCTCCGGCTGACCGCTGCCCCGGACCGGATCGCGCACTGGCGCACGCGGTTGGCCTCCATCCGGCAGGATCGGACCCTGTGAGCCACCCCCGCAACGCCTCGACCGCCCTGGCGACCGTGCTCCTCGACGAGCTGGTCCGCGGAGGCGTCCGGCACGTGGTGCTCTGCCCGGGCTCCCGTTCCGCCGCCCTCGCGCTCGCGACGTACGACGCGGCCACGGAGGGGCGGCTGACCCTGCACACGCGGATCGACGAGCGGACCGCCGGGTTCCTCGCGCTCGGGCTGACCCGGACGACCCGCCGCCCGGTGGTCGTGCTCACCACCAGCGGCACCGCCACCGCCAACCTGCACCCGGCGGTCCTGGAGGCCTCGCACGCCGGGCTCCCGCTGGTCGTGGTCACCGCCGACCGGCCCGCTGACCTGCGCGGCACCGGCGCCAACCAGACCACCGACCAGGTGCGGCTCTACGGCGACGCCGTCCGCGCGTTCGCCGATGTTCCCGCCGCGGTGCCGGGGGAGCGGGAGGACAGTCAGGTCCGTGGCTGGCGCGCCCTGGTGGCACGCACCCTGCTGCAGGCGCAGGGCCGCACGGGCGGCCACCGCGGGCCGGTGCACCTCAACGTGCAGGTCGCCGAGCCGCTGACCCCGACCCTCCCCGACGGCTGGGCCACCGCCGTCCACGGCCGCGCGGCGGACGCCCCGTGGACCACCGCCGACGCCCGTCCCGAAGCGTCCCCGGTGGACCTCGCCGGCCCCGCCCGCACCGTCGTCGTCGCCGGCGACGACGCCGGGCCCCCGGCCCGCGTGCTGGCCCAGGTCGGCGGCTGGCCGCTCCTGGCCGAGCCGAGCAGCGGCTCGCGCACCGGCCCCCACGCGATCCGCACCTACCGCCTGCTGCTGGGCGACCCCGACCTCGCCGGCCGCATCGAACGGGTCGTGGTCGGCGGGCACCCCACCCTGAGCCGCCCGGTGACCCGGCTGCTCTCCCGGTCCGACGTCGAGGTGGTCGCGCTGGTGCCGCCGGGGTCGCCGGCCCCCACCTGGACCGACCCCGGGCACACCGTCAGCCGGGTCGTCCCGGCCGCCGTGGTCGGCGACCGGCCCGTCTGGGGCGGGGACACCCCACCCGACGGCGCCCCGCCGGTCGAACCCTGGCTCCAGGAGTGGCTCGACCGCGACGCCGACCTCGGCACCCGCCTCGACGACCTGCTCGACGCCCGCGCCGAGCTCACCCCGCACCACGTCGCCCGGGCCGTCGCGCACGCGCTCCCGGCCGGCGGCCTGCTCTTCGTCGGCGCCTCCAACCCGGTCCGCGACCTCGACCTGATGGTGCCGCGGTACCCGGTCGGCGCCCGCCGGATGGTGCTGGCCAACCGCGGTCTGGCCGGCATCGACGGCACCCTCTCCTCCGCGATCGGGGCGGCCCTGGGACGCCCGCGGACGACGCGGGCCTATGCGCTGGTCGGCGACGTGACCTTCTGCCACGACCTCACCGCGCTCGTGCTCGGTCCCGACGAGCCGCGACCCGACCTGACCGTGGTGGTCGTCAACGACGACGGCGGCAGCATCTTCGCCTCCCTCGAGCAGGGCGCCCCCGAGCACGCCTCCTCCTTCGAGCGGGTCTTCGCCACCCCGCACGGGCTCGACGTCGCGTCGTACTGCGCGGCGGTGGGGGTCCGGCACACCCGGGTGGAGGGCCGGGCCGACCTCGCCGCGGCCCTGGACCGGACGCCCCAGGGCGTCGAGGTGGTCGAGGCCGCCGTACGCCGGGACGACCGTCGCGCGCTCGACGCGGCGATCCGCGCCCTGGTCACCGGCTGACACGTCCGGACCGGGCGCCCACCCACCCGGGAGAATGTGCGGGTGCATCTCGCTCTCGAGCTCGCGGCCCTGGTCGCCACCGTCATCGCCGTCACCACCGTGGCGAAACGGCTCGACCTGCCCGCCCCCGTCCTGCTGGTCGCGGTGGGCGTCGTCGCGGCGTACCTGCCGTTCGTCCCGGAGGTGCGGCTGACCTCCGAGCTGGTCCTGGTCGGGCTGCTGCCGCCGCTGCTCTACACCGCCGCGCTGCAGACCAGCCTCATCGACTTCCGTGCCCACGCGCGGCCGATCGTCTCGCTCTCGGTGTTCCTGGTCGTCTTCACCACGCTCGGCGTCGGCGTGCTCGTGCACGCCGTGGTGCCCGGCGTGGACTGGCCGGCCGCCTTCGCGATCGGCGCGGTCGTCGCGCCGCCGGACGCGGTCGCGGCGACCGCCGTGGCCCGCCGGATCGGCCTGCCGCGCGGCATCGTGACCATCCTGGAGGGCGAGTCGCTGCTCAACGACGCCACCGCCCTGGTCGCGCTGAACACCGCGATCCTGGCCGCCTCGGGGGCCGCCACGGTCGTCGGCGTCGGGTTCGACTTCGTCCGCGCGGCCGCCGGCGGGGTCCTGGTCGGCGTCGTGGTCTTCGTGCTGATCGGCAAGCTGCGCAAGCAGGTGACCGACCCGGTGATCGACACCTCGATCTCCATCGTCACGCCGTTCGTCGCCTACGTCGCGGCCGAGGAGATCCACGCCTCCGGCGTCCTCGGGGTCGTCGTGGCAGGCCTGCTGCTGGGCCACAAGGCTCCGGTGATCCAGAGCGCGTCGTCGCGGATCGCCGAGCAGCTGAACTGGCGGACGATCTCGTTCCTGCTGGAGAACTCGGTCTTCCTGCTCATCGGCCTGCAGGCGCACTGGATCATCGGCGATGTCGCCGACTCCGAGGTGGCGCTGCCGGTGATCCTGCTGTCCTGCGTGGCGGTGCTGGCGGCGGTGATCGTGCTGCGGATGGTGTGGGTCTTCGCGTCCCGCTACATGCTCGGCAAGCGGGTCCGCCGGGCCGGGAGCGAGACCGAGCAGCCGCTGCCCGCGTCGTACGCCACGGTGGTGGGGTGGGCCGGCATGCGCGGGGTGGTGACCCTGGCGGCGGCGTTCGCGATCCCGCCGGACGCGCCCCGACGTGAGGTGCTGCTGCTGATCGCGCTCTTCGTCACCGCCGGCACGCTGGCGCTGCAGGGGTTGTCGCTGCCCTGGCTGGTGCGCCGGCTGAACGTGCCGCCGCCCGACCCGCGCGAGGACGCCCTGGCCCGCGCCGAGCTGCTGCAGCAGGCCAGCCGGGCCGGTCGCGAGCGGCTGGAGGAGGTCGAGCTCAGCGAGGGCGACGAGCAGGACGCCAGCGTGCGCGACCTGCTGCGCACCCGGTTGGAGCAGCGCGACTTCGCGGCGTGGGAGCGGCTCGGCTCGCAGGCCTCGTCCTCGGAGACCCCCAGCGAGCAGTACGCGCGCCTGCGCCTGGACATGCTGCAGGCCGAGCGGGGCCGGGTGCTGGAGATCCGCAGCGACGGCACCGTGCCCCATGACGTGGTCGAGGACGTGCTGTCCACCCTGGACATCGAGGAGTCCATGATCGGCGCCCGCCTGGACCGGCGCCGCCACCTGATGGGAGACAACGCCGTGACCGAACGAGCCGCCGGGTGCGAGCACCTGCGCATCCCGACCCCGCCGCGCGTGGGGGACACCCCGTCCGGGTGCGAGGACTGCCTGGCCGAGGGCAGCACCTGGGTGCACCTGCGGACCTGCCTGAGCTGCGGGAAGGTCGGCTGCTGCGACTCCTCGCCGCGCCGGCACGCCTCCGCGCACTACGCCGCGACCAGCCACCCGGTGATCGCCTCGGCCGAGCCGGGCGAGAACTGGCGGTGGTGCTTCGTCGACGAGATCGTCGGCTGAGGGGTCCGCGCGCGCTGGGGCGGGGCTGGCAGGATGCCGTCATGCGGATCACCAAGCACGGACACTCCTGCGTGCGGCTCTCCTACGACGGCCGCGACCTCGTCCTCGACCCCGGCGGCTTCACGCCGGCCGGAGCCACCGAGGGCGCCACGGCGGTGCTGATCACCCACGAGCACGCCGACCACTGGACGCCCGAGCAGCTGCGGGCCACCGACGCCCCGATCTACACCATCCAGGCGGTCGCCAAGCAGATCAACGCAGCCGACCCGGCCCTGGGCGAGCGGGTCACCGTGGTCGAGAACGGCGCGGAGCTGGAGATCGCCGGGTTCGCGGTGCGCGCGGTCGGTGAGTTCCACGCGGTCATCCACCCCGAGCTGCCGCTCTTCGAGAACTCGGGCTACGTGGTCACCGCCGGAGGGACCTCGGTGTTCCACCCGGGGGACTCCTTCGAGCTGCCGGGCCAGCCGGTCGACGTCTTCTGCGCGCCGGTGTGCGCCCCGTGGGCCAAGATGTCGGAGTGCCTCGACCTGGCGCGGGACGTGGCCGCGACCCGCACGCTGGCCATCCACGACAAGATCTACAGCGACGTGGGCCTCGCCCTCGTCGACCAGCGCATGGAGGCCTTCCTCGCCCAGGTCGGTGGCACCTACGCCCGTCCCGCCGACGGCGCCGACCTCTGACCCCGCCCGCTCGTCGGCCGCCCGCCCCCGCTGGCTGTAACGCGGGGTTATGGACGCTTCACAAGGGTCAGGACCCCTGCGAAGCGTCCGAGCGCCCTGGGAAGTCGGGGGTCGTCGTACGACGGGGCGCGGGGTGGCGACCGAGGTCAGGACTGGAGGGCGTTGCGGACCGGGACGAACTTGGCCTGGGCCTCGGCGAGCTCGGCCTCGGGGTCGGAGTCGGCGACGATGCCGCAGCCGGCGAAGAGGCGGACGGTGTCGCCGCGGAGCTCACCGGAGCGCAGCGCGATGCCCCACTCGCCGTCGCCGGAGGCGTCCATCCAGCCGACCGGGCCGGCGTAGCGGCCGCGGTCCATGCCCTCGATCTCGGAGATCAGCGCCCGGGCCACCGGGGTCGGCGTGCCGCCCACCGCGGCCGAGGGGTGCAGCGCCTCGGCGAGCTCGAGGGAGGTGGTCTCGTCGTCGATGACGCCGGTGACGTCGGTGGCCAGGTGCATCACGTTGGGCAGGTGCAGGACGAACGGCGCCTCGGGGACGTTCATCGACGTGCAGTGCGGGGCGAGCGCGTCGGCCACCGAGCGGACCGCGTACTCGTGCTCCTCGAGGTCCTTCGAGGACCGAGCCAGCGTCGCGGCGAGCTGGAGGTCGCGGGCGTCGTCGCCGGTACGCCGGATCGTGCCGGCCAGCACCCGTGAGGTGACCAGGCCGCGCTCGCGGCGCACCAGCATCTCCGGGGTCGCCCCGAAGAGGTGGTCGACGTGGAAGGTCCAGCACGTCGGGTAGTCCTGGGCCAGCCGGGTCAGTGGCCAGCGGACGTCGATCGGGCCCTGCGCCTGGGCCAGCAGGTCGCGCGCGAGGACGACCTTCTCCAGGTCGCCGCCGTTGATCCGGGCGACCGCGTCGGCGACGACCCGCTCCCACTCGGCGCCGCTCAGGGCGCCGTCGCTGAAGGTGAGGCCCTCCGGGGCCAGGGCCGGCTCGACCGGCACCGGCACGGTCGGCGCGGTGATCGTGGACGCGCCGATGTGGCTCATCCAGGCGACACCGTCGCGCCGGCCAACCACGATCTCGGGCACGACCAGCACGCTGTCGCCCGGCTCGTCGGCGAAGGCGAACGAGCCGAATGCGACCAGACCGGTGCCGGGGACGCCGACCTCGTCGCGGACCACCGCGGACCGGGTCCGGTCCCGCCACCAGGCGTGAGCCTCCGCGAACCGCTCCGGGCCCGACGTACGCAGCTCGGCGGCCACGCCCCAGCCGACGATGCCCTCGCCGCGCCGTACCCAGGCCATGCACTCCTGGGTCGGCAGCAGGGTGAGGAGGGAGCCCGGGTCGGGGAAGAGCACCGTGCGGACGACGAGGGGCGTCGCCTCACGGGGCTGGTCGACGGGGCTGAAGGTCACGATCGGTCAGCCTACGTCCGAGCAGGATGTCGCCACGAATCAGGTTCGTCACGCTGAGGTGTCCGGCTTGGCCGGACAAGGCGGGACATCGCGGGGAGGGTGACGAGGGTCTCGTGGCTCACGCTGCGCGTTCGCGCCTCGACCTCCGGGACGGGGAGCGGGGTCTCGGCACGCCGGCTACTCGACCACCGAGAGGGGAGCGGGGTGGTCGTGGGCCGCGGCTAGGGTGGCGCCGTGACCCGAGCAGACCTGGACAAGAAGCCCGCGGACGTCGCGGCCATGTTCGACGGCGTGGCCAAGCGATACGACGTGACGAACGACGTGCTGTCGCTGGGCCAGGACCGCCGGTGGCGCACCGCGGTGCTCAAGGCGATCGACCCGGTGCCGGGCGAGCGCGTCCTCGACCTGGCGGCCGGCACGGGCACCTCGAGCGTGCCGCTGGCCCAGGCCGGTGCGTACGTCGTCCCCTGTGACTTCAGCCAGGGCATGCTCCAGGTCGGCAAGAAGGCCCGCCCGATGCTGCCCTTCACGGCCGGGGACGGGACGAACCTGCCGTTCGCCGACGACACCTTCGACGCGGTGACGATCTCGTTCGGGCTGCGCAACATCGTGGACCCCGACGCGGGCCTGCGCGAGCTGCTCCGGGTGACCCGGCCGGGCGGGCGGCTGGTGGTGTGCGAGTTCAGCTCGCCGACCCAGCCCGCGTTCCGCACCGTCTACCTGGAGTACCTGATGAAGGCCCTCCCGGCGGTCGCGCGCGCGGTGGCCACCAACCCCGAGGCCTACGTCTACCTGGCCGAGTCGATCCGGGCCTGGCCCGACCAACCGGGCCTGGCCGGGCGCATCGCCGCCGCGGGCTGGCGGACCCCGCGCTGGCAGAACCTGTCGGGTGGGATCGTCGCCCTGCACCACGCGGTCGCCTGAGCCGATGGACCCGGTCGGCGCGGACCCCGAGGCCCGGACCTACCGGCTCCTCGCCGGTCCCGAGCACCGGCGGCTGCTGTTCGAGGCCGGCCGCCACCACTGGCTCGTCCGGCCACAGCGGCTGGCACGGCTGCTCCCCGCGCTGGCGCTCTCCGGCGTCGGGCTCGCGCTGCTGGGCATCCCGCTCGTCGTGGCGGTGCTGGTCGCGCTGACCTTCGTGGTGCTGGTCGCCGCGGTCACCGGCTGGCTGTACTGCCGCCGGCTCACCGCGGCCCTGGACCGCAGCTGGGCCGACGGCGGCGAGCACCTGGTGACCCACGACCGGAACGGCTTCCTGTCCCGCGGGCCGCTCGGGGCGGTCGAGTACCGACTGCCGCTGATCCGCTCGCTGGAGGAGGACCGCGGAGTGGTCCGGATCCGGCTGGTGGGATCGCCGATGGCGATGATGGTGCCGGCCGAGCTGTTCCCCGCCGACGAGCAGCGCCGGCTCCGGGAGGCTCTCGACCAGCGCTCGATTTCGGCAACGGGGGAGTGACGTAAATGCCCAGGTCAGGGGCCGTTTTCGGGCGGCTCGCAGGCGCGTTCCCACGCCCGAGTACCCCGGTTTCCTCCTGTGACCTGAGACTCCTAGACTGGTCCGCGGCTCACTCGTGAAAACCTTCACAAACTCACGAGAGCGCGACGACGCGAAGGAGGTGTGACGCGATGACGGGCACTCCCCTCGACGAGCGGCAGGCCGACGTGATCGTCGTCGGCGCCGGCCCGGCGGGGTCCGCCACGGCGTACCACCTGGCCCAGTCCGGCCTCGACGTCCTGCTGCTGGAGAAGGCGTCGTTCCCGCGCGACAAGATCTGCGGCGACGGGCTCACCCCCCGGGCCTGCAAGCAGCTCGTCGCGATGGGCTTCGACCTCGACGAGCCCGGCTGGCAGAAGAACCTGGGCCTGCGCATCGTCGGCGCCGGCCACCGCCTCGAGCTGCCCTGGCCCGAGCTGACCAGCTTCCCGCCGTACGGCGCCGTGCGGACCCGGACAGACCTCGACGAGCTGCTCGCCCGGCACGCCCAGAAGGCCGGGGCCCGGCTGCAGGAGCGCACCGCCGTCTCCGGGCCGATCCTCGACGCCACCGGCCGGGTCGTCGGCGTCACCGCCAAGGTGGTCGGCGAGGACGGCCGTCGCTCGGCCGACGAGGTCGAGTTCCGCGCCCCGATCGTGGTCGCCTGCGACGGCGTCTCCTCCCGGATGGCCACCGCGATGGGGATCGTCCGGCGCGACAACCGGCCGATGGCCGTCGCGGTCCGCGCCTACTACACGACGCCGCGCCACGAGGACCCGTGGATGGAGTCGCACCTCGAGCTGTGGAACGGCAAGCCGAACGAGTCCGACCTGCTCCCGGGCTACGGCTGGATCTTCGGCGTCGGCGACGGCACCGCGAACGTCGGTCTCGGCATCCTCAACACCTCCAAGGCCTTCCAAAACGTCGACTACAAGGAGCTGCTCACCACCTGGCTCGCGCACACCCCCGAGGAGTGGGGCTTCCGCGAGGAGAACCGGGTCGGCCGGATCGGCTCCGCCGCGCTGCCGATGGGCTTCAACCGCAAGCCGCACTACCGCAACGGGATGCTGCTCGTCGGGGACTCCGGCGGCATGGTGAACCCGTTCAACGGCGAGGGCATCGACTACGCGCTGGAGGCCGGGCACATCGCGGCCGACACGATTCTGCAGGCGCTGGCCCGCCCCGAGGGCCCCCAGCGCGAGCGGGTGCTGGAGGGCTACCCCGCCGCGCTGGACGCCGCGTACGGCGGCTACTTCACGCTGGCCAGGGTCTTCGCCAAGATGATCGGGAACCCGACCTTCATGAAGCAGGCCACCAAGTACGGCCTGCCTCGCCAAGGACTGATGCGTTTCATGCTCAAGTTGATGGCGAACCTCACCGACCCCCGCGACGGCGACGTCTCGGACCGCATCATCAACGGCCTCAGCAGGGTCGCCCCGGACGCCTGAGCAGGGCGCCGGACCGGCACCACACCACGCAGCACGACTGGAGTAGGAAAGGGAGGGAGAGAGCCGATGGAGCTCTACACCCCCGTGATCGCCCTGATGGCCCTGGCCGCCGGGTTCGCGATCTTCTCGATCATCGCGAGTGCGCTGACCGGACCCAAGCGCTACAACCGCGCCAAGCTCGACTCCTACGAGTGCGGCATCGAGCCGACCCCGCAGCCCGTGGGCGGCGGCCGCATCCCGGTGAAGTACTACATCACCGCGATGCTCTTCATCGTCTTCGACATCGAGATCGTCTTCCTCTACCCCTGGGCCGTGCACTTCGACGCCATGGGCATGTTCGGTCTGGTCGAGATGGTCCTGTTCATCGCGACGGTCTTCGTCGCCTACGCGTACGTCTGGCGCCGCGGCGGCCTGGACTGGGACTGAGAGAGACCACATGGGTATCGAGGAGAAGCTCCCCAGCGGAGTGCTGCTGACCACGGTCGAGGGCCTGGCCGGGTACATGCGCAAGGCGTCGTTCTGGCCGGCCACCTTCGGCCTGGCCTGCTGCGCCATCGAGATGATGACCTCCGGCGGGCCGCGCTACGACCTGGCCCGCTACGGCATGGAGGTCTTCCGAGCCTCGCCCCGCCAGGCCGACCTGATGATCGTGGCCGGCCGGGTCAGCCAGAAGATGGCCCCCGTGCTCCGCCAGATCTACGACCAGATGGCCGAGCCCAAGTGGGTGCTGGCGATGGGCGTCTGCGCGAGCAGCGGCGGCATGTTCAACAACTACGCGATCGTGCAGGGCGTCGACCACGTCGTCCCGGTCGACATGTACCTGCCGGGCTGCCCGCCGCGGCCGGAGATGCTCATCGACGCGATCCTCAAGCTGCACGACCAGGTCCAGCACACCAAGTTGGGCGCCAACCGCCAGGCGCAGATCCTCGAGCTCGAGACCGAGGCCCTCAACGCCCTGCCGACCTCGGAGATGAAGGGCCTGCTCCGGTGACCGACACCCCCACCAGCGGCCAGGACAGCACCCAGGCCGACCCGCGGCTCCCGGTCCAGCCGGGCGACCTGCAGCACGAGGTCGTCGACACCCGCACCGGCATGTTCGGCGTGAGCGGCAGCGGCGACACCTCCGGGTACGGCGGCCTGGTCCGTACGGTCGCGCTCCCCGGCGGCACCGAGCCGCCGTACGGGGGCTGGTTCGACCTGGTCGCCCAGAAGCTCTCCCAGGGCCTCACCGAGCTCGGCCTGCCCGACGCGGTCGAGAAGGTCGTCGTGCACCGCGGCGAGATCACCTTCTTCATCCGCCGCGAACGGCTGCTCGAGGTCGCCCGGCTGGTCCGCGACGACGCCGACCTCCGCTTCGAGCTGCTGGCCGGCGTCAGCGGCGTGCACTACCCGGAGGAGACCGGGCGCGAGCTGCACTCGGTCTACCACCTGCTCTCGATGACCCACAACCGCCGGATCCGGCTGGAGGTCGCCGTCCCCGACGCCGACCCGCACCTGCCGTCGGTGGTCTCGGTGTACCCGACGGCCGACTGGCACGAGCGCGAGACCTACGACTTCTTCGGTCTCGTGTACGACGGTCACCCGGCCCTGACCCGGATCCAGATGCCCGACGACTGGCCCGGTCACCCGCAGCGCAAGGACTACCCCCTGGGAGGCATCCCGGTGGAGTACAAGGGTGCGACGATCCCGCCGCCCGACACCCGGAGGTCGTACAACTGATGGTTTCGACAAGCTCAACCACCGAGGGCACCGAGAGCCAGGACCCGTACGGCGCCTTCGAGAGCGACACCAGCTCCGGCAAGGTCTTCACCGTCACCGGGCAGGACTGGGACTCCGTCGTCGCCGGCATCGCCGACGAGGGCGAGGACCGCGTCGTGGTCAACATGGGCCCCCAGCACCCCTCGACCCACGGCGTGCTCCGGCTGATCCTCGAGCTCGAGGGCGAGACGGTGACCGAGGCCCGCTGCGGCATCGGCTACCTGCACACGGGCATCGAGAAGAACATGGAGTTCCGCTCCTGGACCCAGGGCGTCACGTTCTGCACCCGGATGGACTACCTCTCGCCGTTCCACAACGAGCTCACCTACTGCATGGGCGTCGAGCGGCTGCTCGACATCGAGGACCAGGTGCCGGAGAAGGCCCAGGTCATGCGGGTCCTGCTCTCGGAGCTCAACCGGATCTCCAGCCACCTGGTCTGCATCGCCACCGGCGGCATGGAGATCGGCGCGCTGACCGTGATGACGATCGGCTTCCGCGAGCGCGAGCTCGTGCTCGACCTGTTCGAGCTGATCACCGGCCTGCGGATGAACCACGCGTTCATCCGCCCCGGCGGTGTCGCCCAGGACCTGCCCCCCGGCGCCCTGGACGCGATCCGCGACTTCGTGGCGCTGATGAAGAAGCGCCTGCCGGAGTACGCCGCCTTCTGCAACGCCAACCCGATCTTCAAGGGTCGGCTGTGCGACGTCGGCCACCTCGACCTGGCCGGCTGCCTGGCGCTGGGGATCACCGGTCCGGTGGTCCGCTCGACCGGCTACGCCTGGGACCTGCGCAAGATGCAGCCCTACAGCGGTTACGAGGACTACGAGTTCGACGTCTGCACCTGGGACACCTCGGACGCCTACGGCCGCTTCCGGGTCCGCCTGGCCGAGATGTGGGAGTCGCTGCGGATCGTGGAGCAGGCCGCCAAGCGGCTCGCCGACCTCGAGGGCGCGCCGGTGATGATCGGCGACAAGAAGATCGGCTGGCCCAGCCAGCTCGCCGTCGGCAGCGACGGGATGGGCAACAGCCTGGACCACATCAAGCACATCATGGGCGAGTCCATGGAGGCGCTGATCCACCACTTCAAGCTGGTCACCGAGGGCTTCCGGGTCCCCGCCGGCCAGGCCTACGTGCCGGTGGAGTCGCCCCGCGGCGAGCTCGGCGCACACGTCGTCTCCGACGGCGGCACCCGTCCCTACCGGGTCCACTTCCGGGACCCGTCGTTCACCAACCTGCAGGCGACCTCGGTGATGAGCGAAGGCGGCCAGGTCGCCGACGTCATCGTCGCCATCGCCTCGATCGACCCCGTGATGGGAGGCGTCGACCGGTGACCCAGTCTGGGATCGACGAGACCACGTACGACGAGCTGAAGCAGATCGCCGCGCGCTACCCGCAGGCCCGCTCGGGCCTGCTCCCGATGCTGCACCTGGTGCAGAGCGCCGAGGGCCGCGTCAGCGCCGAGGGCATCGAGGCCTGTGCGGAGATCCTCGGGATCACCGCCGCGGAGGTCTCGGGCGTCGCGACGTTCTACACGATGTACAAGCGGCGCCCCGTCGGCGACTACCACGTCGGCGTCTGCACCAACACGCTGTGCGCGGTGATGGGCGGCGACGCGATCTTCGAGCGGCTCAAGGACCACCTCGACGTCGGCAACGACGAGACGACCGACGACGGCAAGATCACCCTCGAGCACATCGAGTGCAACGCGGCGTGCGACTACGCCCCGGTGATGACCGTCAACTGGGAGTTCATGGACAACATGACGCCCTCGTCGGCCACCCAGCTCGTCGACGACCTGCGCGCCGGCAAGGAGGTCCACTCGACCCGCGGACCCCGGGTGTGCACCTGGCGCGAGGCCGAGCGGGTCATCGCCGGCTTCAACGACGGCCTCGCCGACGAGGGCCCCGCGGCCGGGGAGGCGTCGCTGCTCGGCCTCCGGCTCGCCCGCGAGAACTCCTGGACCGCCCCCGAAGGAGAGTCGAAGTGACCGGGTTTCGTGGCTCGCCTATCGGCTCGCACCTCAACCACCGGAAGGGGACACTCCGTGGCTGACATGTTGACCCCGGTGCTCTCGGACAACTGGGACACCGACAAGCCCTGGACCCGGGCGTCGTACGAGGCGAGCGGCGGCTACCAGGCGCTCGACAAGGCGCTCGCGCTGAAGCCCGACGAGCTGATCGCGCTGGTCAAGGACTCGGGGCTGCGCGGCCGCGGCGGCGCCGGCTTCCCGACCGGCATGAAGTGGGGCTTCATCCCGCAGGACAACCCGAACCCGAAGTACCTCGTCGTCAACGCCGACGAGTCGGAGCCGGGCACCTGCAAGGACATCCCGCTGATGATGGCGAGCCCGCACACGCTGGTCGAGGGCGTGATCATCTCCTCCTACGCCATCCGCGCGAACTTCGCCTTCATCTACGTCCGCGGCGAGGTGCTCCACGTGATCCGCCGCCTCCAGGCCGCGGTCGCCGAGGCGTACGCCGCGGGCCACCTCGGCAAGGACATCCACGGCTCCGGCTACGACCTCGACCTGGTCGTGCACGCCGGTGCGGGCGCCTACATCTGCGGCGAGGAGACCGCCCTGCTGGACTCGCTGGAGGGCCGCCGCGGTCAGCCGCGGCTGCGGCCCCCGTTCCCCGCCGTCGCCGGCCTCTACGCCAGCCCCACGGTGATCAACAACGTGGAGTCGATCGCCTCGGTGCCCAGCATCGTGCGCAACGGTGCGTCGTGGTTCTCCTCGATGGGCACCGAGCGCAGCAAGGGCATGACGCTGTACTCGCTGTCGGGCCACGTGAAGAACCCCGGCCAGTTCGAGGCGCCCCTGGGCATCACGCTGCGCCAGCTCCTCGAGCTCTCCGGCGGAGTCCGCGAGGGCCACGAGCTCAAGTTCTGGACCCCGGGCGGGTCGTCCACCCCGCTGCTCACCCCCGAGCACCTCGACGTCCCGCTGGACTACGAGGGCGTCGGTGCGGCCGGCTCGATGCTCGGCACGAAGGCGCTGCAGATCTTCGACGAGACCACCTGCGTGGTCCGGGCGGTGCTGCGCTGGACCGAGTTCTACAAGCACGAGTCGTGCGGCAAGTGCACCCCGTGCCGCGAGGGCACCTGGTGGCTGGTGCAGGTGCTCAAGCGCTTGGAGAACGGGCAGGGCACCGAGGCCGACCTCGACCAGCTGCTCGACCAGTGCGACAACATCCTGGGCCGCTCGTTCTGCGCGCTCGGCGACGGCGCGACCAGCCCGATCATGAGCTCCATCCAGTACTTCCGCGACGAGTACCTGGCCCACCTGACCAACGGCGGCTGCCCGTTCGACCCGGCCGCCTCCACCCTCTTCGCCACCGCGGGAGCCGTTTCATGACCGTGACCACAGGTGCCGCGGGCGCCGGTGTCGAGAAGGCCGACCTGGTCACGCTGACCATCGACGGCATCGAGGTGAGCGTCCCCAAGGGCACGCTCCTGATCCGCGCGGCGGAGCAGATCGGCGTCGAGATCCCGCGCTTCTGCGACCACCCCCTGCTGGCCCCGGTCGGCGCCTGCCGCCAGTGCCTGGTCGAGGTCGCGCTGCCCGGCCCCGACGGCGAGGCCCGCACGATGATGGGCCCGCCCGGGCGGGTCAAGCCGCAGGCCTCCTGCACGATGACCTGCACGCCGGGCATGGTGGTCAACACCCAGCTCACCTCGCCGATCGCCGACAAGGCGCAGCACGGCGTGATGGAGTCGCTGCTGATCAACCACCCGCTCGACTGCCCGGTGTGCGACAAGGGCGGCGAGTGCCCCCTGCAGAACCAGGCCATGTCCCACGGGGCGGGCGAGTCCCGGTTCGCCGCGAACGACGGCGTGAAGCGCACCTTCCCCAAGCCGATCAACATCTCTGCCCAGGTGCTCCTGGACCGGGAGCGCTGCGTGCTGTGCGCCCGTTGCACCCGCTTCTCCGAGCAGATCGCCGGCGACCCGTTCATCGCCCTCGTCGAGCGCGGCGCCCTGCAGCAGGTGGGCATCTACGAGAAGGAGCCCTACCACTCCAACTTCTCGGGCAACGTCATCCAGATCTGCCCCGTCGGCGCGCTGACCTCCGCGCAGTACCGGTTCCGGGCCCGCCCGTTCGACCTGGTCTCCACCCCGTCGGTGGCCGAGCACGACGCCGGCGGCGCCGCGATCCGCGTCGACCACCGGCGCGGCAAGGTCGTACGCCGCCTGGCCGGCAACGACCCCGCGGTCAACGAGGAGTGGATCACCGACAAGGACCGGTTCGCGTTCCACTACGCGACCGCCGCCGACCGGATCACCCACCCGCAGGTCCGCGACGAGGAGACCGGCGAGCTCCGCCCCGCCTCGTGGCCCGAGGCCTTCGCCGTCGCAGCCCGAGGCCTGGCGGCCGCGCGCGAGGCCGGCGGCGTCGGCGTGCTCACCGGCGGCCGGCTGACCCGCGAGGACGCCTACGCCTACGCCAAGTTCGCCCGCGTCGCGCTCGGCACCAACGACATCGACTTCCGGGCCCGCCCGCTCAGCGCCGAGGAGGCCGACTTCCTGGCCGCCCGGGTCGCCGGCACACCGGTCGACGTCACCTACTCCTCCCTGGAGAAGGCCACCGCCGTCGTCCTGCTGGGCCTCGAGCCCGAGGAGGAGGCCGGCTCGCTGTTCCTGCGGCTGCGCAAGGCCAGCCGGGGTCGCACCCGGGTCTTCGCGGTCGCGCCGTACACCACCCGCGGCCTGACCAAGCTCAAGGCGACCGTCGTCGTCACCGCCCCCGGCGACGAGCCCGCCGCCATCGAGCAGCTCGCCCACGACGGCGCGCTCGCGCTCGACGCCGGCGGCGTGATCCTGGTCGGGGAGCGGCTCGCCGCGATCCCCGGCGCGCTCGCCGCCGCGGCCGTGCTCGCCACCCAGACCGGCGCCAAGCTGGCCTGGGTGCCGCGCCGCGCCGGCGACCGGGGCGCACTGGACGCCGGCTGCCTGGGCACCCTGCTGCCCGGCGGTCGCCCCGTCGCCGACGCTGCTGCCCGCGTCGACGTCGGCACGATCTGGGGCGACACCGTCCCGACCGAGGCCGGCCGCGACACCGACGGCATCCTGGCCGCCGCGGCTGCCGGTGAGCTCGGCGGCCTCGTCGTCGCTGGCGTCGAGCTCGACGACCTCGCCGACCCGGCCGCAGCGCTCGCCGCGGTCACCGCGGCCGGCTTCGTGGTCAGCCTGGAGCTGCGGGCGAGCGCGGTCACCGCGCTGGCCGACGTGGTCCTCCCGGTCGCCCCGACCGTCGAGAAGGCCGGCAGCTTCGTCAACTGGGAGGGCCGGGTCCGCCCGTTCGGCAAGGTGCTCGCCGCCTCCAACGCGCTGCCCGACGTCCGGGTCCTGGCCGGCATCGCCGCCGAGCTCGGCACGCCGCTCGGCTTCCAGACCCCGGAGGCCGCTGCCGCCGAGCTCGACGAGTTCGGTCCCTGGGACGGTCAGCGTGCGGCCGATCCGCAGGCCGCGTCCTCGACCGAGGGTGCCGCGTCGACCGACGGCCTGGTGCTGGCCACCTGGAAGCCGATGGTCAGCGACGGCCCGATGCAGGACGGCGACGCGGCGTACCACGCCAGCGGCCCGGTCCCGCTCGCGCTGCTCTCCGCCGCGACGCTGGCCTCCCTCGGGCTTGCCGAGGGCGACCCGGTCCGGTTGGCTACCGAGCGCGGCGGCGTCACCGTCCGCGCCGGGGTGGCCGACCTGCCCGACCACGTGGTGTGGACGCCGAACTGCTCCGGTGGGGTCAACCTCGCCCGCGACCTCGGCGCGCACGCCGGGGACCGGGTCTCGGTGGCCCCGGCGGGGACGGCCCTCGCGGATCTGCAGGGCCAGTCGAAGGGAGACCAGGCATGATCGCGGCCAACCTCGTCCGCACCGCCGACGACCTCAGCAAGTTCGGCCAGGACTCCGTCTGGGTGGTGATCCTCAAGGCGGTCCTGATCTTCGTGATCCTGGTCGTCTTCACCCTGTTCAACATCTGGTTCGAGCGCCGCGTGGTGGCCCGGATGCAGCACCGCATCGGCCCCAACATGAACGGCCCCTTCGGCCTCCTGCAGAGCCTCGCCGACGGTGTGAAGCTCGCCTTCAAGGAGGACATCACCCCCAAGGCCGCCGACAAGGTCGTCTTCCTGCTCGCGCCCGTGATCGTGGTGATCCCGGCCTTCGTGACCTTCTCGGTGATCCCCTTCGGGCCCGAGGCCAAGATCCCCTTCACCGACACCCGCACCCCGCTGCAGCTGACCGACATGCCGGTCGCGGTGCTGTTCATCCTGGCGATCGCCTCGATCGGCATCTACGGCATCGTCCTGGGCGGCTGGTCGTCGGGCTCGACGTACTCGCTGCTCGGTGGCCTGCGCTCGAGCGCCCAGATGATCTCCTACGAGGTCGCGATGGGCCTCTCGCTCGTCGCGGTCTTCCTGTACGCCGGCTCGATGTCGACCTCGGAGATCGTGACCGCGCAGAAGGACGTCTGGTACGGCGTGATCCTGGTGCCATCCTTCGTGATCTACGTGATCTCGATGGTCGGGGAGACCAACCGGGCGCCCTTCGACCTCCCCGAGGCCGAGGGCGAGCTGGTCGGCGGCTTCCACACCGAGTACTCCTCGCTGAAGTTCGCGCTCTTCTTCCTCGCCGAGTACGTCAACATGGTCACCGTCTCGGCGCTGGCCACCACGCTCTTCCTCGGCGGGTGGCGCGCCCCCTGGCCGATCGCCTTCTGGGACGGCGCCAACACGGGCTACTGGCCGGTGCTGTGGTTCCTCGGCAAGGTGCTCTGCTTCATCTTCTTCTTCATCTGGCTGCGGGGCACCCTGCCCCGGCTGCGCTACGACCAGTTCATGGCGTTCGGCTGGAAGCGGCTCATCCCGATCTCGCTGGGCTGGATCGTCGCGGTGGCCACCATCCGCGCGCTCACCCTGGACGACAACGGGGTGGACCGCCGGGTCCTGCTGATCGCGATCGGCGTCGTCGCCGTCGTCCTGCTCGGCATCTTCTTCCTCGGCTCGGAGACCGAGGACGTCGCCCCGGTCGAGGACGAGGCCGAGTTCGACGCGTTCGCCGGGGGCTTCCCGGTGCCGCCGATGGGCTCGGCGACGCCGGGCTACGCAGGACCCACCCCGCCGGTCCCCGGTGGATCCGTGACCCTGAGCAAGGAGCAGTGAGTTGTCCACTCTGAAGGAGCAGTTCTGGGACCCGATCGCCGGGTTCGGGGTGACCTTCCGGACCATGTTCAGGAAGGTCGTCACCGAGGAGTACCCCAAGGAGAAGAAGCCGACCGCCCCGCGCTTCCACGGACGCCACCAGCTCAACCGCTGGCCCGACGGCCTGGAGAAGTGCATCGGCTGCGAGCTCTGCGCCTGGGCCTGCCCCGCGGACGCGATCTACGTCGAGGGTGCCGGCAACACCGAGGACAACCGGTTCTCCCCGGGTGAGCGGTACGGCGCGGTCTACCAGATCAACTACCTGCGCTGCATCCTGTGCGGCCTGTGCATCGAGGCGTGCCCGACCCGGGCCCTGACGATGACCAACGAGTACGAGCTGGCCGACAACAGCCGCGAGAGCCTCATCTACGAGAAGAAGGACCTGCTCGCCCCGCTGCTGCCGGGCATGGAGCAGCCGCCGCACCCGATGCGGCTCGGCGACGACGACGGCGACTACTACCGCGGTACGTTCCGCCAGACCGACCACGCGAGCGGAGGAGCGGAATGATCGCCTTCTGGGTCCTGTCCCCGTTCATGGTGCTGGCCGCCCTCGGCATCCTGTTCGTCCGCAAGGCCGTCCACGCGGCGCTGCTGCTCGCGGTCGTCATGATCGGGATGGCGCTGCTCTACCTGGTCCAGGACGCGCCGTTCCTCTTCGCGGTGCAGATCATCGTCTACACCGGCGCGATCCTGATGCTGTTCCTCTTCGTCCTCATGCTGGTCGGCGTCGACTCGGCCGACTCGGTCGTGGAGACCATCCGCGGCCAGCGCCTGATGGCGACCGTGCTGGGCCTGGCCTTCGGGATCACCGCGGTGCTCGGCATCGCCCAGGTCTCGGTCGGCACCATCACCGGGATGGAGAAGGCCAACGCCGGCGGCAACGTCCAGGGCCTGGCCGACCTGCTGTTCAGCCGCTACGTCTTCGTCTTCGAGCTGACCTCGGCGCTGCTGATCACCGCCGCGATCGGCGCCATGGTGCTCGCGCACCGCGAGCGGCTCACCCCCAAGCTCACCCAGGCCGACCTGGCCCGGCAGCGGATGCGGGACTACGCCGAGCACGGCAAGCTGCCCACGCCGCTGCCCTCGCCCGGTGTGTTCGCCCGGCACAACGCGGTCGACACCCCGGCACTGCTCCCCGACGGCACCACCTCCGAGCTGTCGATCTCGCGGGTGCTCGCCGCCCGCGGCACCGTCCAGTCGGCGCCCGAGCTGGCCGACGACATCCAGCAGATCCTCGGTGAGGGGGACCAGCAGTGAGCGCCACGCCGTTCCTCGTCCTGTCCGCGATCCTGTTCACGATCGGCGCCACCGGCGTGCTGGTCCGCCGCAACGCCATCGTCGTGTTCATGTGCGTCGAGCTCATGCTCAACGCCTCGAACCTGGCCTTCGTGACCTTCGCCCGCGTGAACGGCGACCTGACCGGCCAGGTGGCGGCCTTCTTCGTGATGGTCGTCGCGGCCGCCGAGGTCGTCGTCGGGCTCGCGATCATCATGACCATCTTCCGCACGCGTCGCTCGATCTCCGTCGACGACGCCAGTCTGCTGAAGTACTGAGAGGCGCCTCCGCATGGGTATCTCGTTGTCCGAAGCCGCAGCCCCGGTGATCCAGCCGGCCGCGGCCGACGGCGTGTTCTCCGTCCTCTGGCTGATCATCGCCCTGCCCGCCCTGGGTGCCGCGGTGATCCTGCTGCTCGGCAACCGCCGTACGTCGGCCTGGGCGCACCTGCTCGGCACCGGCACGGTGGCGCTGTCGTTCGTGCTCAGCCTGGTCTCGTTCCTCGCCCTCGTCGGGCGTGACGACACGGACCGCTCGATCGGCCAGCACCTGTGGACCTGGTTCGAGGCCGGCTCGATCAAGGCCGACCTCGGCATCCTCTACGACCCGCTCTCGGCGCTCTTCCTGCTGCTGATCACCGGCGTCGGCGGGCTGATCCACCTCTACTCGATCGGCTACATGGAGCACGACGAGCGGCGGGCCCGGTTCTTCGGGTACCTCAACCTCTTCGTCGCCGCGATGCTGACCCTGGTGCTCGCCGACGGCTACCTGGGCGTCTTCCTCGGCTGGGAGGGCGTGGGCCTCGCGTCGTACCTGCTCATCGGCTTCTGGCAGCACAAGACCTCTGCGGCTGTGGCGGCCAAGAAGGCCTTCGTGGTCAACCGGGTCGGAGACATCGGCCTGGCGCTCGGCTCGATGCTGATCTTCGCCACCTTCGGCACCGTCTCCTACGCCCAGGTCTCCGCGGTCGCCGGCGAGGCGTCGCAGACCACGCTGAACCTGATCGGCCTGCTGCTGCTGCTCGCCGCCTGCGGCAAGTCCGCCCAGGTGCCGCTGCAGTCCTGGCTGCTCGACGCGATGGAGGGCCCGACCCCGGTCTCGGCCCTGATCCACGCCGCGACGATGGTGACCGCGGGCGTCTACCTGGTGGTCCGCTCCAACTTCATCTTCGACCTGACCGAGGTCGGCCGCACCGCCGTGATGGTCGTCGGCACGGTCACGCTGCTGGCCGGTGCGGTCATCGGTTGCGCCAAGGACGACATCAAGAAGGCGCTGGCCGGATCGACGATGAGCCAGATCGGCTACATGATGCTGGCCGCCGGGCTCGGCGTCGCCGGCTACGCCTTCGCGATCTTCCACCTCATCGCCCACGGCTTCTTCAAGGCCAACATGTTCCTCGGGGCCGGCTCGGTGATGCACGGCATGGACGACGACGTCGACATGCGGCACTACGGGGCCCTGCAGAAGGCCATGCCGGTCACCTTCCTGACGTTCGCGATGGGCTACCTGGCGATCATCGGCTTCCCCGGCTTCTCGGGCTTCTGGTCCAAGGACAAGATCATCGAGGCCGCGTTCGGGCAGAACTTCTGGTTCGGCCTGCTGGCCCTCCTCGGCGCCGGCGTCACCGGCTTCTACATGACCCGCCTGATGCTGATGACCTTCGTGGGCCAGAAGCGCTGGGAGAAGGGCGTCCACCCGCACGAGTCGCCCAAGGTGATGACCATCCCGCTGATGGTGCTCGCCGCGCTCTCGGTGCTCGGCGGCCTGATGCTGGCCGGCGGCTGGATCACCGACTGGCTCACCCCGGTCGTCGGCGAGGAGGTCGAGCATGACCTGCCGCTCTCGCCGATCATGTACTCGCTGATCGTCGTGGCGGTGGTCGCGGTCGGCGTCGCGATCGCCTGGTTCACCGTCGGCGCCAAGCCGGTCCCGCGGGTGGCCCCGACCAAGGTCTCCTTCCTGACCCGCTTCGCCCGCAACGACCTGTACGGCGACGCGCTCAACGAGGAGCTGCTGATGCGGCCGGGCAACACCCTGGTCGAAGGCATGGCCTCCTTCGACGACGTCATCGTCGACGGGTTCGTGGACGGCACCGGCACCTCGGCGCTGGGCCTGTCCGGCGGGTTCCGCAAGCTCCAGACCGGCTTCGTCCGCAGCTACGCCCTGTCCCTGATGGCCGGCGCCCTGATCGTCGTCCTCGCTCTCCTGGCGGTGAACCTCGCATGAACTTCCCCTGGCTCACCACGACCCTCGTCGTGCCGCTGCTCGGCGCCGTCGCGGTGATGGCGCTGCCCAAGCGGGACGGTGACGACACCCCGAAGAAGGTGGCGCTCGGCGTCTCGCTGCTGACCCTGGTCATCGCGGTGCTCGCCGCGTTGCAGTTCGACAGCGGCGCCTCCGGCTTCCAGCTCGCCGAGACCCACACCTGGATCGCTGCGTTCGGGGCGCACTACGCGCTGGGCGTCGACGGCATCGGCCTCACCCTGCTGCTGCTGACCGCGATCCTGGTCCCGGTCGTCATCCTGGCCAGCTGGGACGACGCGGAGGGCGGGCGCTGGTCGGTCAACGCGTTCTTCGCCTGGATGCTGGCCCTGGAGGGTCTCGCGATCGGCGTCTTCGCCGCCACCGACGTCTTCCTGTTCTACGTGCTCTTCGAGGCCACGCTGATCCCGATCTACTTCCTGATCGGCGGGTTCGGCGGAGCCCGGCGCTCCTACGCCGCGGTCAAGTTCCTGATCTTCTCGCTGCTCGGCGGACTGCTGATGCTGGCCTCGGTGATCGGGCTGTACGTCGAGTCCGCGAAGTCCTCCGCCGGCCCGACGTACCTGCTCTCCGAGCTCGGCCCGCTGATGGCCGACGTCGGCACCAGCACCGGCCGCTGGCTCTTCCTCGGCTTCTTCATCGCGTTCGCGGTCAAGGCGCCGATGGTGCCGGTGCACACCTGGCTGCCCGACGTCGCCGACGAGGCCACCCCGGGCACCTCGGTACTGCTGGTCAGCATCCTGGACAAGATCGGCACCTTCGGGATGATCCGGTTCTGCCTGCAGCTCTTCCCGGAGGCCTCCCAGTGGGCCACCCCGGTGGTGCTGGTGCTGGCGATCATCTCGGTGCTGTACGGCGGCCTGGTCGCGATCGCGCAGAAGTCGATCCCGCGCCTGATCGCCTACACCTCGGTGTCCCACTTCGGCTTCATCGTGCTGGGCATCTTCGTGCTCAACAGCCAGGGCGGCACCGGCGCGATGCTCTACATGTTCAACCACGGGCTCTCCACCGGCGTGCTCTTCCTGGTCACCGGCTTCCTGATCTCGCGGCGCGGCTCCGGCCTCATCGCCGACTTCGGCGGCGTCCAGAAGGTCGCCCCGGTGCTGGCGGGCATCTTCCTGGTCGGCGGCCTGTCGTCGCTGTCGCTGCCGGGCCTCTCGCCGTTCGTCTCGGAGTACCTGGTCATGCTGGGCGCCTTCGTGCACGGCTGGGGCTACGCGGTCGCCGCGGTCTTCGGGATCGTCATCGCCGCGCTCTACATCCTGCTGATGTACCAGCGCACGATGACCGGCCCGGTGCAGCCGGCCGTGGAGGGGATGCGCGACCTCAAGGTCCGCGAGGTGGCCGCGCTCGCGCCGCTGCTGGTCCTCATCGTGGGGCTCGGGTTCTTCCCCAAGCCGCTGACCGACATCATCAACCCGGCCGTGCACTCGACGCTCACCGGCGTCGGCGTCCAGGACCCCGCCCCGACCGTCGCCGCCGGCGCGGGTGAAGGAGCAGACAAGTGATCGACTTCCAGTCGCCGCACATCGAGTACGGGCTGCTCTCGCCGGTCCTGATCGTCTTCGGCATCGCCCTGGTCGGCGTGCTGGTCGAGGCCTTCGCTCCGCGTGAGCGCCGCTACCTGATCCAGTCGGTGCTCGCCATCGTCGGGTACGTCGCCGCCCTGGCCGCCACCATCGTGGTGGCCACCAACCTCGACTCCCACGACAAGGGCGCCGCGCACGGCAGCGTGGCCGCCGAGGGGTCGGTCGCGGTCGACGGGCCGACGGTCTTCCTCTGGGGGATCATCCTGATCCTGTCGCTGATCAGCGTGCTGCTCTTCGCCGAGCGTCACCTCGACGGCGGGGTCTCGGCCTTCGCCGGCCAGGCCGCCGCGCTGCCCGGCACCGAGGCCGAGCGCCAGGCGTCGACCAAGGGCCTGGAGCAGACCGAGGTCTACCCGCTGATGCTCTTCGCCGTCGGCGGCATGATGCTCTTCCCGGCCTCCAACGACCTGCTCACGATGTTCGTCGCCCTCGAGGTCTTCTCGCTGCCGCTCTACCTGCTGACCGGCCTGGCGCGCCGCCGCCGCCTGCTCAGCCAGGAGGCCGCGCTGAAGTACTTCCTGCTCGGCGCCTTCAGCTCGGCGTTCTTCCTCTACGGCACCGCGCTGATCTACGGCTACGCCGGCTCGACCGACCTGGAGAAGATCTCCGAGGCCGTCTCGGGCCGGATCGGCTCCGAGGGCCTGCTGCTCGGCGGCATCGGGCTGCTCGCGGTGGGCCTGCTCTTCAAGGTCGGCGCCGCGCCGTTCCACGCCTGGACCCCGGACGTCTACCAGGGCGCCCCGACCGCGGTCACCGCCTTCATGGCGGCCTGCACCAAGATCGCGGCGTTCGGTGCGCTGCTCCGGCTCTTCTACGTCGGCTTCGGCTCCGCGGCCCGCGACTGGACGCCGATGATCTGGGTCATCGCGATCCTGACCATGGCGGTCGGCTCGGTCCTCGCGCTCTCGCAGAGCGACATCAAGCGGATGCTGGCCTACTCGTCGATCGCACACGCCGGCTACATCCTGGTCGGCTTCGTCGGCCTGCACACCGTGGCCACCGGCTCCGACCAGCTCTCCTCGCTGCAGGCGGTGCTGTTCTACCTGGTCACCTACGGTTTCATGACCGTCGGCGCCTTCGGCGTGGTCACGATGGTCCGCGACGCGGGCGGCGAGGCCAACCACCTGACCCGCTGGGCCGGGCTGGGCAAGGAGTCCCCGATCGTGGCGGGCGTCTTCGCCTTCTTCCTGCTCGGCATGGCGGGCATCCCGCTCACCTCGGGGTTCACCGGCAAGTGGGCGGTCTTCACCTCCGCCGCCTCCGGTGACAACTGGCCGCTGGTCGTGATCGCGGTGCTGTTCAGCGTCGTCGCGGCGTTCTTCTATCTCCGGGTGATCGTGCTGATGTACTTCAGCGACCCGATCGGCGAGGGCCCGACCGTCACGATGCCCAGCATCCTGACCGCGACCACCATCGCCATCGCGTTCGCCGCCACCGTCGTCCTCGGCCTGGTCCCGGGCCCGGTGCTCGACCTCGCCGCCAACGCGGGGGCCTTCATCCGGTGACCGAGCCGTCCACGTCCTTGGCGTTGCCCATCCTGGACGACGCCCTGGAGGCCCGGCTGCGCGCCCGGATGACCGAGGTGGAGGCGCGGCTGGAGACCGCCATCGTCTCCGAGGCCGACTTCATCACCGAGGCCTGCCGCCACCTGATGCACGCCGGCGGGAAGCGGTTCCGGCCCCTGCTGGTCCTGCTGGCCGCCGAGGTGGCCGACGACGCCGGCTCCGACGCGGTGCTCACCGCCGCCTGCGTGGTCGAGCTGACCCACCTGGCCTCGCTGTACCACGACGACGTGATGGACGAGGCGGCGCTGCGCCGCGGGGCCGCGTCGGCCAACGCCCGCTGGGACAACCACGTGGCGATCCTGGCCGGCGACTGGCTGTTCTCGAAGTCCTCGGAGCTGACGTCGCTGCTCGGTGCGGACGCGGTCCGGATCCAGGCCGAGACGTTCTCCCGGCTGGTCGAGGGTCAGATCCTGGAGACCCTCTCCCCGGGCGAGGGCGAGGACCCGCTCGCGCACTACCTGCGCGTGGTGGCCGGGAAGACCGGGTCGCTGATCGCCACGTCGGCCCGGTACGGCGCCCTGTTCGCCGGTGCCACCCCGGCCGTGGTCGCCGCGCTGACCGAGTACGGCGAGAAGGTCGGCATCGCCTTCCAGCTCTCCGACGACATCCTCGACATCGGCAGCGAGTCCGAGGAGTCCGGCAAGACCCCGGGGACCGACCTGCGCGAGGGCGTCCCCACCCTGCCGACCCTCTATGCCCAGCGGTCCTCCGACCCCGCCGACGACCGGCTCAAGGGCCTGCTGTCGGGGCCGATCACCGACGACGGCGACCACCGGGAGGCGCTGGCCCTGCTGCGCGCCCACCCCGCCATGGACCAGGCCCGCGCCTATGTCCTCGGCCTGTCGGCGGAGGCCAAGCGCCTCCTCGAGGTCCTCCCCGACGGCTCGGTCAAGGACGCCCTCGAGGCCTTCGCCGACCTCATCGCCACCCGCACCGCCTGACCCCCTCCTCCCCTCACCGGTCGAGCCGCCCCTCGCCCCCCCGTTGAGTGGGCGCTCGTTCCACGTTGAGTGGGCGCTCGTTCCACGTTGAGTGGGCGCGCATTCTCGGCTGGGGAGAACGCGCGCCCACTCAACACGAAACCGGCGCCCACTCAACACGAAATGCGCGCCCACTCAACGAGAGACGGGGGGCCAGTCGACGGGTCAGCAGAGCTCGGCGGCGAGGGCGACCTGGGTGCGGCGGTGGTTGGTGAGGGCCTCGGCGGTGAAGATGGCGAGGGCGACCCAGAGCACGGAGAAGGCGGCGAGGCGGCCGGCGGGCATGGGCTCGCCGAGGACGAGGACCCCGAGGGCGAACTGGACCGAGGGGGTCAGGTACTGCAGCAGGCCGAGTGTGGTCAGCGGCACCCGGGTCGCGGCGGCGCCGAAGCAGATCAGCGGGACCGCGGTCACCAGGCCGCTGCTGGCCAGCAGCAGCAGGTGCCCCGGGAACTCCTCTCCGGCGTGCGACCGGCCCTGCGCCCCGAGCCACACCAGGTAGCCCAGCGCCACCGGCACGATGACCAGCGTCTCGACGGTCAGCGACTCGATCGCGCCTGCCCCGACGTACTTCTTGAGCAGGCCGTAGCCCGCGAACGAGAAGGCCAGCGACAGCGCGATCCAGGGCGGCCGGCCGTAGTCGACGGTCAACCCGATGACCGCGGCGGAGGCGAGCGCGACCGCCACCCACTGCAGCGTCCGAAGCCGCTCGCCGAGGATGGCGACGCCGGCGAGCACGGTGACCAGCGGGTTGATGAAGTAGCCCAGGCTCGTCTCCACCACGTGCTCGTGGGTCACGCCGTAGATGTAGATGCCCCAGTTGACGGTGATCAGCACGGCTGCCCCGGCGAGCAGGGCGAACGTCCGCGGGCGTGCCAGCAGGGCGCGCAGCGCGGACCCTCGCCGGAGCAGCACGACCAGCAGCCCCATCGTGAGCGCCGACCAGGCCACCCGGTGGGCGAGCAGCTCGACCGCACCGGCGGGCTCGAGCAGCGGCCAGTAGAGCGGGAACAGCCCCCACAGCCCGTACGCCGCGAGCCCGGCCAGGAACCCACGCCGCGACTCGCTCATGCCCGCCACGCTACCCGGCGCCGTACTGGACAAAATGACCGGTTCGCGAGGTCCGGCTGGACGGGCGCGCGGGCTCGTGCTTAGGGTGCCCCGCATGCGCACCCCTCGAATCCTCTCTCTCGTCGCGTTCCTGGCGCTGGCTCTGGCCGGCGGCCTGCTCACCGCGGCACCGGCCTCGGCGGCCACCGGCGACACCACGCTGGCCGGCGACCGCCAGTTCGCCAAGGCGATGTACTACGACGGCATCGGCCCCACCGCCGACAACCAGAAGCCCGCCGCCGACCTGGCCGGCTACGCCGGGACGCTGACCGTCTCGGACACCGGCACCCCGATCGACGGGGCCACCGTGACGCTGCAGCGGCAGGTGGACGGCGAGGCCGACTTCACCGACATCGACACCGGCACCACCGACGCCAACGGCCAGGCGGTGTTCTTCACCCGCCCGGTCGGCAACGCCACCTACCGGGTCGCCTTCGCCGGCGACGGCACCAACAACGCGTCGGTCTCCCAGGGCCTCCGGCTGAGCGTGATGCGCGACTTCAACGCCACCGTCGCCAAGCCCACCAAGAGCACGATCTTCCTCAAGGGCAAGGTCAAGCCGGGCTGGGGTCGCAAGGTCGTCCAGTTCCAGAAGAAGGCCTGCGCCTCGTGCGGGTGGAAGACGGTCTCGAAGAAGCAGACCCGGGCCACCGGCAAGTTCTCGTTCCAGGCCGCCTACCCGCCGCTGGGCAAGTCGTGGCGCTTCCGGGCCGTCATCCCGGCCCAGGGCAACTTCGTCAAGAGCATGAGCCTGACCCTGATCACCAAGACCGTCCGCGCCTGACCCGTACGACGCAACGGCCCGGCACCCACCAGGGAGCCCGGCCGTTCTCGTCGGTCAGGGGTCAGACGACGGTCCAGGTGTCGCCGCCGTTGAGCAGGCCGCCGAGCGCGAGGCCGAGGTCCTCGGTGCCCTCGCTGGCGGTGGCGACCTGGGCGCGCGCCTGGTCGTCGTACGTCGGCCGCTCGACGGAGCGGAAGATGCCGATCGGGGCCTGGTGCAGGTACCCGGCGTCGGTGAGCCGGGAGAGCGCGAACGCCAGGGTCGGGTCGGGGTTGTGCGCGTCGTGGACGAGCAGGTCGCCCTCGTTCTCCGGGGTGACGTCGACGACCTCGACCCCGCCGGAGGTCGACCGGACCACGCCCTTGCCGCCCTCGATCCCGAAGCGGATCGGCGCGCCGTGGACCAGCGGGATGATCGCGTTGGCGGCGTCGGAGTCCTTGGCGCCCTTGAGGGCGTCGAAGGCGCCGTCGTTGAAGATCGGGCAGTTCTGGTAGATCTCCACCAGTGCCGACCCGCGGTGCGCGGCAGCGGCCCGGAGCACCTCGGTGAGGTGCTTGCGGTCGGAGTCGACGGTGCGGCCCACGAACGAGGCCTCGGCGCCGATGGCGAGCGAGACCGGGTTGAAGGGGGAGTCGACCGAGCCCATCGGGGTGGACTTGGTGACCTTGCCGACCTCGGAGGTGGGGGAGTACTGGCCCTTGGTGAGGCCGTAGATCCGGTTGTTGAACAGCAGGATCTTGAGGTTCACGTTGCGGCGCAGCGCGTGGATCAGGTGGTTGCCGCCGATCGAGAGGGCGTCGCCGTCACCGGTGACGACCCAGACCGACAGGTCCTCCCGGGCGGTGGCGATGCCGGTGGCGATCGCCGGGGCGCGCCCGTGGATGGAGTGCATGCCGTAGGTCTCGAGGTAGTACGGGAAGCGGCTCGAGCAGCCGATGCCGGAGACGAAGACGACGTTCTCCCGCTTCAGCCCGAGCTCGGGCAGGAAGCCCTGCATCGCGGCCAGGATCGCGTAGTCCCCGCACCCGGGGCACCAGCGGACCTCCTGGTCGGAGGAGAAGTCCTTGCGGGTCTGCTTCGCGTCCCCCTCGGACAGGGTCGGGACGCCGGCCAGGCCGGGCCGGGTGGGATCAGGACTGGGAAGTTCGGTGATGCTCATGCCTGAGCCTCCACGCTCTCGATCAGGCTGGTGATGGCGCTGGCCAGCTCGGCGGCCTTCAGCGGCATGCCGTTGACCTGGTTGTAGCCGACGGTGTCGACGAGGTACTTGGCCCGGACCAGCAGGGCGAGCTGGCCGAGGTTCATCTCCGGGACCATCACCGCGTCGTACCGGGCGAGGATCTCGCCGAGGTCCTTCGGGAACGGGTTGAGGTGGCGCAGGTGCACCTGGGCCACGTCGTGCCCGGCGGTGCGCACGCGGCGGCAGCCCGCCCCGATCGGCCCGTACGTCGAGCCCCAGCCGAGCACCAGCACCTTCGCCTTGCCCGAGGGGTCGTCGACGACCAGTGGCGGCAGCGACTCCGCGATCGCCTCGACCTTGGCCTGCCGGGTGCGGACCATCAGGTCGTGGTTGGCCGGGTCGTAGGAGATGTTGCCGTGCCCGTCGCCCTTCTCCAGGCCGCCGATGCGGTGCTCCAGGCCCGGCGTGCCGGGGATCGCCCACGGCCGGGCGAGGGTCTCCTCGTCGCGCAGGTAGGGCCAGAAGTCGGCGCCGCCGTCGGGGGTCTCGTGGTTGGGCCCGGTGGCGAAGTTCGCGTCGATGACCGGCAGGTCGGCGACCTCCGGGATCCGCCACGGCTCGGAGCCGTTGGCCAGCATGCCGTCGCTGAGCAGCATGACCGGGGTGCGGTAGGTGATCGCGATCCGGGTGGCCTCGACGGCGGCGTCGAAGCAGTCCGCCGGCGACTGGGGCGCCACGATCGGGACCGGCGACTCGCCGTTGCGCCCGAACATCGCCTGCAGGAGGTCGGCCTGCTCGGTCTTGGTGGGCAGGCCGGTCGAGGGGCCGCCGCGCTGCACGTCGATGATCACCAGCGGCAGCTCGGTCATCACGGCCAGGCCGATCGTCTCCGACTTCAGGGCGATGCCGGGGCCCGAGGTGGTGGTGACGCCGAGCTGGCCGGCGAACGCGGCCCCCAGGGCGGAGCCGATGCCGGCGATCTCGTCCTCGGCCTGGAAGGTGGTCACGCCGAACCGCTTGTGCTTGCTCAGCTCGTGGAGGATGTCGGAGGCCGGGGTGATCGGGTAGGAGCCGAGGAACAGCGGCAGCTTGGAGGCCACCGACCCGGCCACCAGGCCGTAGGACAGGGCGAGGTTGCCGGTGATGTTGCGGTAGGTGCCCGGCGCCATCGGGGCGGGCTTGACCTCGTAGGACACCACGAACGCCTCGGTGGTCTCCCCGAAGTACCAGCCGGCCTTGAAGGCGGCGACGTTGGCGTCGCGGATGTCGGGCATCCGTGCGAAGCGGCGCTCGAGGAAGGAGACCGTGGACTCCGTCGGGCGGCCGTACATCCACGACACCAGGCCGAGGGCGAACATGTTCTTGGCGCGGGCGGCGTCCTTGCGCGACAGCCCGAACTCCTTGACCGCCTCGACGGTCATGCCGGTCAGGTCCAGCGCGTGCAGCTGGAACTCGGCGAGGTCGTCGTTCTCCAGCGGGTTCTCGGCGTAGCCGGCCTTGGCGAGGTTGCGGACGGTGAAGTCGTGGGTGTCGACGATGATCGTGGCGCCCTTGGGCAGGTCGGGCAGGTTGGCCCGCAGCGCCGCCGGGTTCATCGAGACGAGCACGTTGGGCGCGTCGCCCGGGGTGAGGATGTCGTGGTCGGCGAAGTGCACCTGGAACGACGAGACTCCCGGAAGCGTGCCCTGAGGCGCCCGGATCTCGGCCGGGAAGTTCGGGAACGTCGCGAGGTCGTTGCCGAAGGAGGCCGACTCCTGGGTGAACCGGTCACCGGTCAGCTGCATGCCGTCGCCGGAGTCACCGGCGAAGCGGATGATGACGCGGTCGAGCTGCTTGACCTGCTTGGTCACGCCTGACGCCCTTCTCTCACCTGAGCGGGGCGCACGGGTGGGCCCCGGCGACGAGTCTAGAACGTGTTCTAGTACGGGTCGACTTTCCAACCTGTCGATCCTACGTCGCGGTCCCGTGTCCGGATCGTGACGTCCGCATCTCGTTCCGCGGGCGTGGCGTGATCCGCATCACCTGTCGCCGGGGCCCGGCCGGCGGCCATGATCGGGCCCATGACCTCACTCGTACGACGCACCGTCCGCAGCGACGCCGGGGGCCGCAGCGTCGACCTCGCCGTCTTCGAGGGGGGCGACCCGTCGGCCCCGACCGTCGTCCTCGTGCACGGCTGGCCCGACAGCCACCACCTCTGGGACGAGGTCGCCCGCCAGCTCGTCGCGGACTTCCACGTGGTCGCCTACGACACCCGCGGACACGGGCAGTCCTCGCCGGTCGAGGAGGTCGCCGAGCTCTCCCTGGAGGTGCTGGCCGCCGACCTGCGGGCGGTCGCGGACGCGGTCAGCCCGGACGCCCCGGTGCACCTGGTCGCCCACGACTGGGGGTCGGTCCAGGCCTGGGAGGCGGTCACCGAGCCCGGCGCCGAGCAGCGCTTCGCCTCGTTCCTCTCCATCAGCGGCCCCAACCTGGACCACCTGGGCCTCTGGTTCCGCGACCGGCTCGCCAACCCGTCGCTGCGCAACGTCGCCGACCCGCTCGCCCAGGTCGCCTCCTCGCTGTACACGCTGGTCTTCATGTCGCCGGTCGGCCCGCCGCTGTTCCGGCTCGTCGGCGGCCCCCGGAAGTGGTCGGCGTTCCTGCGGCTGGTCGACGGGCTGCCCTACGACCCCGACCGGTTCGGGCCGACCCTGGTCGACGACATGGTCAACGGCCTGAAGATCTACCGCGCCAACATCCCGACCCGGCTGCGCGCCCCGCGCGAGCGCCGTACGACGGTCCCGGTGCTGCAGCTGGTGCCGACCCGTGACATCGCGCTGCGCGGCGCGAGCTATGAGGACACGCCGCGGTGGGCCACCGACGTCACCCGCCGCGAGGTGCCCAACGGGCACTGGCTGCCCCTGACCCAGCCGGTCCTGGTCGCCGCGGCCGCCCGCGACTTCATCGACGGGCTTCTGCCCGTGCCCTCAGCGCCGCGGCGTGCCGCCGGAACCCGTCCTCGACGCGCGCCGGCCCGGCCAGCCGCACCAGCGGACCGCTGAACTCCTCCATCGTGTCGTAGCGGGTCGGGCCTCCGGGCAGCTGGCTCAGGCGCTGCCAGCGGGTGCCGCGGACCAGGCCGAGGCGGGCCGGCAGGCCCTCGTAGACGTAGGCCAGCGTCGCGCGCCGGACGGCCCCGTCGTCGTACGGCGCGTCCAGGACGGTGATCCGCTCCGGGCTGACCGCCGTACGGCCCCCGGCGAAGACCACGTGCAGCCGGATCGGGTCGCCCACCGACGGCGGGCTCGGGGCGTCGGCGCGGACGACGAACGGGTTCCACTCCCCGTACGACGCGGTGTCCAGCATGACCTGCCACACCACCTCGAGCGGGGCGTCGATGTCGGTCGCGGCGTGCGGGTGCTGCGGCATGGGGGTGAGCCTAGGGTGGGTGCGTGACCGGGGACGTCGTGGTGAGGCTGGAGCGCGAGTACGTGCTGCGCCTCTTCGACGTCGGGCTGGCCTGCTGCGCGGTGGAGTTCGCCGCGGCTGCCCTCGACGTGGACGCGCTCGCCGCGCTCGGGGCGTCCGCCGACGGCCCGCTGGAGCAGGCCCACGTGCTGGTGGTGTCCGGCACGGTCACCGACAAGATGGCGCCGGCCGTCCGGGCGCTCTACGACCGGATGCCCGAGCCGCGTCACGTGGTCTCGTTCGGCTCCTGCGCCAACTCGGGCGGGCCCTACTGGGACTCCTACTGCGTGACCAAGGGCGTCGACACCCTCGTCCCCGTCGACCTCTACATCCCCGGCTGCCCGCCCCGTCCCGAGACCCTCGTCGACGCCCTCCGCCGCCTGGACGCTGGTCTCGGTGGTCTCGGTGGTCTCGAGCCTCTCGGTGGTCGAGTAGCGAGCGAAGCGAGCGTGTCGAGACCCGCTCTCGCTGGTCGAGTAGCGAGCGAAGCGAGCGTGTCGAGACCCCCGGGGCCGTCCACGCCTCTCGCTGGTCGAGTAGCGAGCGAAGCGAGCGTGTCGAGACCCCCGGAGCCGTCCCGGTGACCACACCCCCCGCCGAGGCCCTCCTCGCCACCATCACCGGCGCGACCGCCGACCCGGGCTTCGGGCCGACCGCGGTGGACGTCCCGACGGCCTCGTGGCACGCGGCGGTCGCGTGCGCCCGCGACGAGGTCGGGCTGACGTTCTTCGACTTCCTGTCCGCGGTCGACCTGCCCCAGGGCATCCGGGTCACCTGCCACCTGGCCTCCCCGCCGCCCGTGCGGCACCTGCTGCTGCGCACCCTGCTGGTCGAGGACAACCCGGTCGTGGAGACGATCGCGGACCTCTACGCCGGGGCGGCCTGGCACGAGCGGGAGACCGCGGAGATGTTCGGGGTCGCCTTCGTGGACGGGGCCGGCGAGCCGGTGGACCGGCCGGGGCTGCTGCTGCCCGACGGGTTCGACGGGCACCCGCTCCGCAAGGACTTCCTGCTGGCCTCCCGGCTCGACCGGCCCTGGCCGGGCTCGAAGGAGCCGGGGGAGTCCGACGAGGACGCCTCGCCCTCGCGGCGCCGGATGCGCCCGCCCGGCGTACCGGAGGACCACGTGCCGGGGGACCCGTCGTGAGCCTGCCCGCCCGGTCGCGGGGCGTGATCGCCCTGATCGAGGAGAACTGCACCGTATGCATGCTGTGCGCGCGGGAGTGCCCGGCGTGGTGCATCCACATCGACTCCCACAAGGACGTCACGCCGGCGACGACCGAGGGCGGCCGGGACCGCTCCCGCAACGTGCTCGACCGGTTCGCGATCGACTGGTCGGTCTGCATGTACTGCGGGATCTGCGTCGAGGTGTGCCCCTTCGATGCCCTGCTGTGGTCGCCGGAGTACGCCTACCCCGAGGGCGACCTGCGCGACCTCGTCCACGAGAAGGACCGGCTGCGCTCCTGGGCCGCCTCCGTCCCCGCCCCCGACGCCCTCGACGAGGGTGCCGAGCCGCCCAAGGAGATCGCCGCCGCCGTCCGGGCCGCCTCCCGCCCGCCCCGCCGCCCGCTGCGCTGACTCCGAACGCGCGCCCACTCGACCTGGGAGACCTGGGTCACGGCGTACGACGCGCCGCCGCCGTACCCTGCCGCGCATGAGCGAACCCACCCACCTGCGCGTCGAGCGCCCCTCGGAGGGCGTCGTCCTGGTCACCCTGGACAACCCCGAGCAGCGCAACGCGATGTCGGACCCGATGACCACCGCCTGGGCGCGCACCATGCGCGAGCTGAAGGAGGACCCCGACGTCCGGGTCGTCGTGGTCACCGGCGAGGGCAGCGCGTTCTGCTCCGGGGGCGACCCGCGCTGGATCGCGAGCGAGCCGGACGCCCCCGTGCACGCGCTGCGCACCCGGATGCTCGGGTTCTACGAGGCGTGGCTGAGCATCCGTGAGCTCGACGTGCCGACGATCGCCGCCATCAACGGCCCCGCGGTCGGTGCGGGCCTGTGCATGGCGCTGGCTTGCGACCTGCGCTACGCCGGCGCCTCGGCGCGAATGTCGGTGCCGTTCGTCAGGCTCGGCATGCACGCGGGCATGGCCGCGACGTACACGCTCCCGAACGTCGTCGGCCCTGCGCACGCCCGCGACCTGCTGCTGACCGGGCGGATGGTGGACGCCGAGGAGGCGTTCCGGATCGGGCTGGTCTCCAGCGTCACCCCCGACGGCGAGTTCCTCGACGCCGTCCTCGAGACGGCCCGCGGGATCGCCGCGACCGCCCCGGTGGCGAGCCGGCTGACCAAGATCGCGCTGCGCGACGGCGGCCACGCCGACTTCGCCAGCGGCCTGCAGTGGGAGGCCCTGGCCCAGCCGGTCACCCTGGCTACTGAGGACCTCCAGGAGGGCGTGCGCGCGGTCCAGGAGCGTCGTACGCCGCGCTTCACCGGGCGCTGACCCGACCGGTCGAGCACAAGAAAGGCCCCCAGCCTGGACGGTCCGTCACTTGCCTTCCCCTTGCGAGTGACGAGCCGTGTCGGCTGGGGGCCTTCTCTGCGGACGAACCTAGGGGCGGGCCCGGGGCGGGTCAACGAATCGTTCTCCACCCCTGTGGATAACTCTGTGGACAGATTGTGGAACGCGCCGCGGTGCTTGTGGACGGGCCGGGGGAGTCTCTGCACAGCCCTGTGGAGGACACGCCCGGGCGCCGCCGGCGACACGCCTGGTGACCTGCGAGGACGCTCCTCCACCGGGTGTGGAGGCGAGAAAGTTCCTGCAGAGTGGGGGTGTGGATGAGACCAGTCCCGTCGCCGCGTTGCGCCGGATCGCGTTCCTGCTCGAGCGGACGCTCGCCGAGACCTACAAGGTGCGGGCCTTCCGTGGGGCCGTCGACACGATCCTGCCGCTGCCCGAGGGTGAGCTCGCCGCGCGGGCCGAGGCGGGCACCCTGCGCGAGCTGCCCGGCATCGGGAAGGCCACCGCGGCGGTCATCGAGCAGGCCCTGGCCGGCGAGGTCCCGGAGTACCTGGCCACGTTGGAGGCCACCGCGGGCCCGCTCGTCGCCGGGGGTGAGGAGCTCCTCGCCCAGCTCCGCGGCGACCTGCACTCGCACTCGGACTGGTCCGACGGCGGGTCGCCCATCCAGGAGATGGTGATGACCGCGGTCGAGGAGGGCCACGACTACCTCGCCCTGACCGACCACTCGCCGCGGCTCAAGGTCGCCAACGGGCTCTCGGTCGCCCGGCTGACCCAGCAACTGTCCGTGGTCGAGGCGGTGAACGACTCGCTCGGGGACTCGTTCCGGCTGCTGCGCGGCATCGAGGTCGACATCCTCGACGACGGCGCCCTCGACCAGACCGAGGAGATGCTCGGCCGGCTCGACGTCGTGGTCGCCTCGGTCCACTCCAAGCTGGCGATGGAGCCGGCGCCCATGACCCGGCGGATGGTCGCCGCGGTCCGCAACCCGCACACCTCGGTGCTGGGGCACTGCACCGGTCGGCTGGTCCGTGGCGGGCGGGGGACCCGGGCGCAGAGCCGGTTCGACGCCGAGGCGGTCTTCACGGCCTGCGCCGAGAACGGGGTCGCCGTCGAGATCAACAGCCGGCCCGAGCGGCAGGACCCTCCCGACGAGCTGATCACGCTGGCGCTCGAGCTCGGCTGCCTATTCTCCATCGACAGCGACGCGCACGCGCCTGGGCAGCTCGACTTCCTCCAGTACGGCGCGACCCGGGCGTCCACTCTCGGCGTACCGGCCGAGCGGATCGTGACGACCTGGCCGCTCGACCGGCTGCTGGAATGGACCGCCCGCTGACCGTTCGTGTCCCCTCGCCGGGTGGGAAGCGCGCATAAGCGTCCTCTCGCCGGGTGGGAAGCGCGCGTTGGTGTCCTCTCGCCGGGTGGGAAGGGGGCGTTGGTGTCCTCTCGGCGGGTGGGGGTGTGGCGCGGATCACCCGTCGGGCGGCTCGGGCCGGTAGCGTGCGGTCATGGCAGCAGAGGTCGGCGCGCCGCGCGCTCAGGCGACCCCGAGGTCCGCCGCGCGCGCCACGGCCGGCCCCGCCGCGCAGGTGGAGGTACGTCGCAGCCGGCGCCGGCGCCGTACGGTCTCGGCCTACCGCAACGACGACGGCACCGTCGTGGTGCTGCTGCCGGCCCGGATGACCAAGGCCGAGGAGGCCGAGTGGGTCACCACGATGGTGGCGCGCATCGAGCGGTCCGAGGAGCGCCGCAAGCCCTCGGACGCCGCTCTGGCCCGCCGCGCCAAGAGCCTGTCGGGGACCTACCTGGAGGGCCTGGCCCGTCCGCTCAGCGTGCGTTGGGTCGACAACCAGGAGCACCGGTGGGGGTCCTGCACCCCGGCGGACCGCAGCATCCGCATCTCCAGCCGGCTGCAGGGGATGCCGACCTGGGTCGTCGACTACGTGCTGCTGCACGAGCTGGCGCACCTCCTCGAGCCGCGGCACAGCGCCGGGTTCTGGCGGATGGTCGACCGCTACCCCAAGGCCGAGCGGGCCAAGGGGTTCCTGGAGGGGGTCGCGCTGACCGCCCACCTCGAGATCAACGAGGACGACGCCCTGGACCACGAGCAGGCGGTCGCGGAGTCAGGGGCGCACCCCGAGACGGTCACGGCCGAGCTCGACGAGCTCGCGGAGTGACGCCTCCTCGCTGGGCAGGTCGTCGGCCGGCCACCAGCGCACGTCGTCCGACTCCTCGCTGACCTCTGGGATCGCCGACGCCGGGGCGACCGCCAGGAACCGTACGTCGAGGTGCCGGGTGACCGGCCGACCCGACGCCGGTGGCCCGCCGCAGAAGGGCACCTCGTGCACGTCGAGCTGGACCGGCTGCGGGTCGAGGACCAGGTCGGCCAGCCCGGACTCCTCGGTGACCTCGCGCAGCGCCGCCGCAGCGAGCGTGGCGTCGTCGTCCTCCACGTGACCGCCGAACTGGAACCACTCGCGCGCCTTCGCGTGCAGCGTGAGCAGCACCCGTCGGCCGTCGTCGGAGAGCACCAGCGTGCTGGCGGTGAGGTGGTCGGGACGGCAGTCGCGCCGCAGCCCGTCGGGGTGCGCGGTCAGATGCTCGACGTACGACGCGCGCAGCGCCTCCTGGCGCGGGGTCGGTGCGACCCAGTCGGTCAGCAGGGCGACGGTCGTGGCGTGCTGACCGCTCACGCCTCCGGCTCTTCGGGCTCGTCGCCGGTGTCCGGGGTGCCGGTCTCGCTGTCGAGGAGCGCGGCCAGGGCGGCGTCGAACCCGTCGCCCTCGAACGAGCCCTCCTCCAGCACCGGGTTCTCGCCGAAGCCCAGCGGGTCGTCGAGGTCGGTGGCGGTCGGCAGCAGGTCCGGGTGTGCCCAGACGGCGTCGCGGGCGGCGGCACCCTTGCGCGAGCGCAGGCTGCCCCACAGCGCGGCGGCGTCGCGGAGCCGGCGGGGACGCAGCTCGAGGCCGACCAGGGCGGCGAAGGCCGTCTCGGCCGGACCACCCGCCGCGCGTCGACGCCGGACGATCTCCTGCAGCTTGCCGGCGTTGGGCATCCGCTCGGCGGTGGCCTGGCTGACGACCTCGTCGACCCAGCCCTCGACCAGCGCGAGCAGGGTCTCCAGGCGGGCCAGGGCGGCCTGCTGCAGCGGCGTCTTCTCCGGCTCGAAGAGGCCGCCGGCCAGCGCCTCCTGGATCGCCTCGGGGTTCGTCGGGTCGATGCCCTGCATCTGCGACTCGATCTTGGTCATGTCGATGGTGGTCCCGCGGCCGTAGTCCTCGACCGCGCTGACCAGGTGCGCGCCGAGCCAGGGCACGTGCGCGAAGAGCCGCTGGTGGGCGGCCTCGCGCAGCGCCAGGTAGAGCCGGACGTCCTCGGCGGGCACGTCGAGGCCCTCGGCGAACGCGGCGACGTTGGTGGGCAGGAGCGCCGCCTTGCCGACGGGGGCCAGCGGGAGGCCGATGTCGGTGGCGCTGAGCACCTCGCCGGCCAGCCCGGCCAGGGCCTGCCCGACCTGGGTGCCGAACATGGCGCCGCCGGCCTGGTTGAGGATCGCCAGGAACGGCCCGGCCATCGCCTTGGCCTCCTCGGGCAGCGCGGAGCCCATCGCGGCGACGACGTGCTCGGCGACGGGCTCGACGAGCTTCTGCCAGACCGGGAGGGTCTGCTCGATCCACTCCGCGCGGCTCCAGCCGGTCGTGGTGGAGATGCCGCTGGGCAGCTCGGTGGCGGAGTCGAGCCAGTGGTCGGCCAGCCGCAGCGCATCGGCGATCCGGTCGTGGTCACCGGCGCCGACCGACGGGTCGGGCTCCTGGGCCGAGGTACGCCGGGCGACGTCCTTGGCCAGGTTCCAGTTCACGGTGCCCTCGTGGGGCTGCATCATCGCCTGGACCTGCCCCATCAGGGCGTTGAGGTCGGGCATCCCGCCCGGGAGGTTGCCCAGGCCGCCGAGACCGGCGCCGCCGGCTCCGCCGAAGGCGTCGAAGATCTGCTCGAAAGGGGTGCCCTTGAAGGGGTTCGGCTGCTCGTCACCGGGGTCGACGGGACCGTCACCGGGGGTGCTGTTCATGCCTCCACCGTACTCAGCGCCCGGGAACCGCCCCGCATCCGCGGGAGCGCCTGGACCAGACCTCGGCAGGGCCGGCTCGACGTACCGGTGGGTAGGCGTCCGCGTAGGCTCTGCCGGGTGAGTGCACCCACCCCACCCGACGGCCCGGCCGTGGTCCGGCTGTGCGCGCTGCGCGAGGAGCCGCTGGAGGTGGCCGAGGTGCTCGCCGCGGTCGGGGACGATGCCGCCGGCGGGGTCACGCTCTTCGTCGGGGCCGTGCGCGACCACGACTCCGACCAGCAGGTCGACGCCCTGGAGTACAGCGCCCACCCCACCGCCGAGCAGCGGCTGCGCGAGGTCCTCGAGGAGGTCGCCGCCCGGCACGAGGTGCACGCGCTCGCGGCCGTGCACCGGGTCGGCCGGCTGGAGGTCGGCGACCTCGCGGTCGTGGTGGCCGCCGCGGCGGCGCACCGGGGGCAGGCCTTCGACGCCTCCCGCGACCTGATCGACACGCTGAAGTCGACGGTGCCGATCTGGAAGCACCAGCTCTTCTCCGACGGCTCCGAGGAGTGGGTCGGCACCCCCTGAGCCGACCTCCGGTGTGGCGTCCCGGCTGGGCGGCAGCCCGGTCCTAGCCTGGGCGGGTGGAGATCCTGTGGTGGTTGGCCCCCGCGGTCGTGGCGACGGTCGTCGCCATGTGCTGGGCCGCGTGGGCGGGACGCCCGCGGGTCGAGGACGAGGACCGCTCCGAGGCGGCGTACGAGCGGTTCGCCGCGGCCATCCAGCGGGAGCACCCCGGTGCCCAGCGCCCCCGCCCGGCCGGCTACCGCGACCGCTCCACCGGCATCGCCGTCCGCCCCTCCCGCCGCGAGGACAACGAGACCGCCTCCGTCCGCCGCGACGACACCTGACCCCTGCCTCCGCTCGCTGGTCGAGTAGGGAGCGAGGAACGAGCGACCGTGTCGAGACCTGGTGACCGGTCCGCGCGACTCTCACCGGGTCTCGTGGCTCGGGCTTGGCCCTCGCTCCTCGACCTCCGGTGGTCGCTGCGGAGGTCGAGGTGCGAACGCGCAGCGTGAGCCACGAGACCCCTGGACCGGTCCGTGGGGCCCTCGCCGGGTCTCGACACGCCCCTCCGCAGGCTCCGGGGCTACTCGACCACCGAGGAAGCAGGCTCCGGGGCTACTCGACCACCGGAGCGGGGGCCGGGTTTCTGAAGAGTTGCTGATTGTCCGGGACCGCGGGAGGGTGCGGCTGGGCCAGGATGAGAGGGTGACCGCATGAGTCACCGCACCCAGGCCAGCGTTCTCGCGCTGGTGCTCTTCGTGGTGCTGGGCGTCGTGCTCATCCTCAACCCGGTGCCGTACGTCGTGGTCTCCCCGGGGCCCACGGTCAACATCCTCGGTGACGTGGACGGCAAGCCGATCGTGCAGATCGACGGCCACCGGACGTACCCGACGAAGGGCCAGCTGCGGCTGGTCACGGTCTCGGTGACCACCGCGGAGAAGAAGGTCGGGCTGTTCGAGGCGCTGCGCGCCTGGGTCGGCAAGGACCAGGCCGTGCTGCCCTACAAGGCGATGTACCCCGAGACCGTCTCCGACGAGCAGGACCGGGCCGAGTCCGCCGCGCAGATGGTGAACTCCCAGGACACCGCGGTCGCCGCGGCGCTGAGCCAGCTCGGCTACAAGCTGCCGACGTACGCCGAGGTGACCGGCGTCTCGCCTGGCGGCCCCTCGGACGGGGTGCTCAAGCCGCGCGACCGGTTCGTCAGCATCGGCGGCACCAAGATCGACGACCTCAAGGGGGTCTTCGACGCGGTCGGCAGCGTCAAGCCGGGCGACAAGCTCAGCGGGGTGGTGCTGCGCAACGGCAAGGAGAAGGACTTCACGGTCACGACCGGCAAGGCCCCCGACGACCCGAAGCGGGCCGTCCTCGGGGTGCTCATCGGGACCGGGTACCAGTTCCCCTTCGACGTGCAGGTGGCGCTCGGCGACAACATCGGCGGCCCCAGCGCCGGCCTGATGTTCGCCCTCTCGATCTACGACACGCTGACCCCCGGACCGCTGACCGGCGGCAAGGTGATCGCCGGCACCGGCACCATCGCCAGTGACGGGACGGTCGGGCCGATCGGCGGCATCCGGCAGAAGATCGTGGGGGCCAAGGAGGCCGGTGCCACGCTGTTCTTCGTGCCGAAGGACAACTGCGACTCCGCCGTCGAGGCGCCCGTGGACCCCAGCGAGATCCGCCTGGTCCGCGCCGACACGATGAGCAGCGCCCTGGACTCGCTGCGCAAGTACCGCGCCAACCCCGACGCCGACCTGCCGAGGTGCCCCACCCCATGACCGACGACGACCTGACGATCCCGGCCCAGGACGAGGCCCAGGACGAGGCCGACGAGCTGCGGCCCGCGGCCGACCTGGCCCTGCGCGCAGCCGTCCTCGAGCTCGAGCAGCACGCCCACGAGGGTGGCTGGGACCAGCCGGCGCAGCTGTTCGCCCTGGTCCCCACCGAGGACCTGCTGGCCAACGAGCCCCAGCTCGCGGGGCTGCTCGGGATCGACCCGGGCGCGGACCTGACCGGCAGCCTCACCCCGATCGAGCAGGACGCGCTCCCGGCCGAGGAGTCGCTGGAGCAGTTCCTCACCCAGATGATCTGGCCCGAGGAGGTCTGGGGGACCGCCGTGGTCGTCGAGCGCCTGGTGCTGCCGCCGTCGGTGCAGGACCTGCCCGAGGACCCCGAGGCCGCCCAGCAGGTGGCCGAGACGCACCCCGAGCGCGAGGAGGTCCGGATCATCGCCGGCGCCACCCGCAGCGGCTCGACGTACTGTGCACTGCGACTGCGGTCGCACGACGACGACCTGCACGTGATCGAGGGCCTGGACCTGGTCCCAGCGCTGCTGGAGTTGCTCCTGGCCACACTGAGTGAGCCTGAGACCGAGTGAGGAAACTGTGAGCGGACTGTTCGACGACCCGACGCCCCCGCGTCGGACCGCGCCTGCCCCGAGGCGGTCGCGTGCCCTGCTCGCGACCGTGGCGGTGCTGATCGTCGCGTTCTTCGTGCTGTCGGCGTTCACCGGCGTGTGGACCGACAAGCTGTGGTTCAGCAGCGTGGGGTACTCCGAGGTCTTCACCAAGGTGCTCGGCACCCGCACGCTGCTGTTCGTCGTCTTCGGGGCGATCTTCGGCGGCTTCGTCGCGGCCAACATCGTGGTCGCCTTCCGCAACCGCCCGGAGTTCCGGTCGCTGCCGAGCGAGGCCAGCCTGGACCGCTACCGCGAGGTCGTGGTCCCGATGCGCAAGTGGCTGGTCATCGCCATCGGCGTGGCCCTCGGCCTGATCGCGGGCGGCTCGGCCTCGGGCCAGTGGCGCACCTTCCTGATGTGGCGCCACCGGCAGCCCTTCGGCACCGACGACCCGTACTTCCACAAGGACATCGGCTTCTTCGTCTTCTCGCTGCCGTGGCTGCACTACGTCGTCAACTTCGCGATGATGATGATCGTCCTGGGCCTGGTCGCCGCGATCGTCACCCACTACGTCTTCGGCGGCATCCGGCTGCAGTCGCGCGGCGACAAGCTCACCGGCGCCGCCCAGGTGCAGTTCTCGGTGCTGCTCGGGATGTTCGTGCTGTTCAAGGCAGTCGACTACTGGCTGGACCGCTTCGACCTGACCACCGGGCAGGGGCGCCGGTTCACCGGCATCAACTACACCGCCTACAACGCGGTGCTGCCGAGCAAGAACATCCTCATGTTCATCGCGCTGATCTGCGCGCTGCTCTTCTTCGCCAACGTGCTGCGTCGCACCTGGCTGCTGCCCTCGATCGGCCTGGGCCTGCTGGTGCTCTCCGCGATCCTGCTGGGCGCGCTGTGGCCGGGGATCGTGTTCCAGTTCCAGGTGAAGCCCTCGGAGCCGGACAAGGAGGAGAAGTTCCTCGCCAAGAACATCGAGGCGACCCGGGACTCCTTCCGGATCAACGACGCCAAGGAGCAGCCGTACGCCGCGACGGTCAACGTCACCTCCGACCAGCTGAAGGAGTCCGCGCAGTCGCTGCCCGGGATCCGGCTGATCGACCCGTCGCGGATGAGCCAGGCGTTCGAGCAGCTGCAGCAGGTCCGCGGCTACTACTCGGTGGCGCCCGTGCTGGATGTCGACCGCTACATGATCGGCGGCCGCGAGCGCGACGTCGTGCTCGGTGTCCGTGAGCTCGACCAGTCCGGCCTGGTCGCCGACCAGCAGAACTGGGCCAACGAGCACACCGTCTACACCCACGGGTACGGCGTGATCGCGGCCTTCGGCAACAACCGGACCGCCGACAACGGCGCCCCGCTGACCGACGAGCCGCCGTGGGCGGAGGAGGACCTGCCGCCCCGCGGCCAGCTGACCGACCTCAACGCCCCCGACGGCTACGAGTCGCGCATCTACTTCGGCGAGAAGTCGCCGTCGTACTCGATCGTCGGCAAGGCGCCGAAGGGCAACAACGTCGAGCTCGACATCCCTGAGGAGTCCACCGGGGAGCGGGGCACCACGACGTACGAGGGCAAGGACGGGGTCGCGGTCGGCGGCATCTTCAACAAGCTGCTCTACGCGATCAAGTTCGGCGAGCCCAACATCGTGCTCTCCAACCGGGTCAACGAGAACTCGCGGATCCTCTACGAGCGCCACCCGCGCGAGCGCGTCGAGAAGGTCGCCCCGTGGCTGACCGTCGACGGCGACCCCTACCCGGCGGTCGTGGACGGGCGGGTCAAGTGGATCCTCGACGGCTACACGATGACCGACCGCTACCCCAACGCGCAGAAGTCCTCCTTCGAGGAGATGACCTCCGACGCGCTGACGCCGGTCACCAACTACGTGACGCTGCCGACCGACGAGATCAACTACATGCGCAACTCGGTCAAGGCCGTCGTGGACGCCTACGACGGCACCGTGACGCTGTACGAGTGGGACGCCGACCCGATCCTGAAGGCCTGGGAGCAGGTCTTCCCGCGGCTGGTGCAGCCGCGCTCCTCGATCCCGACGGACCTGATGGCGCACATGCGCTATCCCGAGGACCTGTTCAAGGTGCAGCGGTTCATGCTCGCGCAGTACCACGTCACTAACGCGCAGAACTTCTACAAGGGCACCGACCGCTGGCAGGTCCCCGAGGACCCGGCCGACCAGGCCAACAAGCAGCCGCCGTACCGGCTCTCGGTGCAGATGCCGGCCGCGGACGGGTCGAAGGTCATCCCGCCGCCGGTGTTCTCGCTGACCAGCGTCTACACGCCGTCGAACCGGTCGAACCTGGCCTCGTTCATCGCGGTGAACTCGGACGCGACCAGTGACGACTACGGCACGATCCAGATCCTGCGGCTGCCGGACTCCACCCAGGTGCAGGGCCCCTCGCAGATCGCGAACACGTTCGCGGCCGACGAGCGGATCCAGCGCCAGCTGCTGCCGATCAAGCAGAACAGCCAGATCCGCTACGGCAACCTGCTGACGCTGCCGGTGGGCGGCGGCCTGCTGTACGTGCAGCCGGTCTACGCGCTGCGGGAGAGCGGCCAGGGCGCCTACCCCGTGCTGCAGTTCGTGCTCGCCTCGTTCGGCAAGAACGCCGGGTTCGGGACGTCGCTGGAGGCCGCGCTCAAGGACGTCCTACGTGGCGGCGGCAGCGTGACCATCCCGGACGACAACGGGGACGGCAGCGGCACGGGCAACGGCAACGGAAACGGGAACGGCAATGGCAACGGAGGGACGGAGACGCCGTCCACGGTGCTCTCGCTGCTGCGTCAGGCGGACGTGAAGTACGCCCAGGCCAACGCCGCCCTCACCGCGGGGAACACGGTCAAGTGGGCCCGGCTGACCAAGGAGGCCGAGTCCCTGGTCCGCCAGGCCCTGGCCGCCGCCGAGGCCGCCCAGACCCCCTCCCCGTCCGCCACCCCCTCCGGAGACGCCACCCCCGAGTAGTCGCCCTCGTGGACGCGATCACCGGTCTCGTGGCTCGGCTATCGCCTCGCACCTCGACCTCCGACGATCCGACCCCGCGGTCGTCCCCCTCGCCGGTCGAGTAGGGGGCGAGGGACGAGCCCCCGTGTCGAGACCCCTGAAGTCGTGCGGGGTCTCGACACGCTCGGTCGTTCCTCCCTCGCTGCTCGACCAGCGAGCATCGTCGACCAGCGGTCGGCCTACGTCAGCTGGTCGACGTACGCCATCATCCGGTTGAACAGGCTCGTGGCGTGCCGCAGGTCGGTGGTGGCGGGGGCGAAGGGCCGGTCGAGGGTGGCGAGGACGGGTGAGGTGTCGAAGCCGAGCTCGGCGACGACGTGGGCGCAGGTGCGCGCGGCGTCGCGGACCGGGCCGGGCTCCAGGGTCCAGATCGCCTCGAAGACCCGGTCGGCGTCCCGTACGTCGTCCTGGCCGGGCAGCTCCCAGGCGGCGAGGGCGGCGGGGAAGTCCTGGGCGACGCAGACCAGCGACCACTCCCGCGTCATGGCGGCGTGCGCCGGCAGCGGTACCTCGATCGGGCCGCCGGGGACCGGGGGCCGGGGGTCGTCGAACTCGGCGAGCACCCAGGCCGTCTGGGCCGTCCGGGCGAGGTCGCGCCAGCGGTTCGCAGCACCGCGGTAGTACTTCGAGTACTGGAAGGCTCCGAACAGCCACGGGTTCTGGGCGCGCGCGCAGCACTCGTCCTCCAGGGCCCAGGTGAGGGCCAGCAGGGTGGACTTGCGGAGCCGGTGGGGGAGCAGGTGGTGGTGGCGGCGGCGCAGCTCGGCGTACACCGAGGGTGCGGGGATGATCGGCCCGGTGGAGACCTCGGCGATGGCGACCTCGAGGCGGGTGCCGGCGTCGCGGCGACGGATGACCTCGCGGACCGACTCGACGGTCTCGGCGTCGTACCGGCGGTGCCCGCTGGGGAGCCGCTTGGCGACCGGGAAGCCGTGTCGGGACTCCCACATCCGGAGGGTGGCGGCCTGGACGCCGGAGCGGTCGGCGAGCTCGCCGATGCTCAGCCCGCCGGCCGGGACGGCTTCGGGGGCGTCGTCGGACCCGGGTGCGGCGGTCGTGGTCATTGCTAGAGGGTAAACCTCTACGACCTGTTGAGAAAGTTGTTGAGGTGTGTCTATGCTCGAAGAGCGGGTCAGACATCCCCTCGATCTGACCAAGCCCCGGTCGTCAGGCGCCCCTCGGCTGATGGCCTTAGGACCCTGGCAGGCGCGACATCCCCTCCTCAGCATTCTGAGGTCGCAGCCGCCAGGGTCCTCTCATTTCTCGCCGACGGCCCTTGCGCGACGGACGCAGCAGCGCCATTCTTAAACAAGAACTTCAACAACCTGTTGAGATTCCTGTGGACAGAGACTGGAGGCCGTCATGGCCAGCGTTCCCCTCACCCGGACCCCCGCCGAAGCCGACACCGAGGTCGTCGACTGGACCGACCTCGGCCGCGAGATGTGGTCGTTCCTGACCGGCCGCAACGCCGCGATCAACTACCGGTTCGTGGACATGACCGTCGAGGTGCCGCGCGACACCGGCCCGATGGCGCCGCGCGCGACCTGGAAGCTCAACGGCACGTTGCAGATCACCACCTCCGACGTCGAGGCCGGCCAGCGGCCGTGACGTCTCCGGGGGCGCTGCTCGAGCTCGAGGCGGACCTCGACTTCGCGGTGAGCGTGGACGGCAAGGAGATGACCGGGACGCTGCGGGGCTCCGGGTCCGACCTCGTCCTGCACGTCAGCGAACCGACGCTGCTCGGCGGCAGCGGGACCGCGCTGGCGCGCACGCTCGCCGAGGAGCTCGCCGTCCGCGGGCTGCGGCTCTCGGTGGTGGCCGACCGCCCGCTGGTCACGCTCGGCGCGCTGCGGTCGTCGTACTGGCAGCGTCGGGTGACCGGTTCGCGCCACATCCAGGTCGCCTCGTGGGGCGCTGCCTGGCGCCTGCTGAAGCTGCGGCGGGGCTCGGCGACCGCCACCCCGCTGGTCCCGCCGCCCTCCCCGCTGCCGCTGCTCCCGACGCTGATGCGGCGGTTGCACACGCCGACCACCACACACGACCCCGACCGGGGCGGCTACCCCCGGCTGGTGATGGCTCTCCCTCAGGCCCCACTTCCGGGCCATCGCCAGCCGGTCTTCCCGCTCACCGTCGACGGCGTCACCACGATCGGGTCGGCCGACGAGTGCGACATCGTCGTCCCAGGTCTTGCTCCGCGGGCGGCCGAGATCCGGCACACCGACCAGGACGAGTTCGTGCTGGCGCCCCTCGTCCGAGGCGCCGCCGTACGGGTCAACGGCGGTCTGGTCAGGTCCGAGGCGCTGCTGCGGACCGGCTCGCGCGTCGAGCTGGGCGACTGGACGCTGTCCTACGCCCGTGAGGAGTACGCCGACCACGGCCGTCCCTACGGCGGCCGGATCGGTGGTGAGGCCGGTCACCAGCGCCCCCAGCCGCCGCGGTCGGTCCTGCAGGGCTGACCCTCGATTTGGCTCCACTCGCGAGGCCAGGTAACGTTGGGTTCACCGACGCGGGGTGGAGCAGCTCGGTAGCTCGCTGGGCTCATAACCCAGAGGTCACAGGTTCAAATCCTGTCCCCGCTACAACTCGCTGGCCCGGGCTTTCAGCCCGGGCCAGTTTTGCACTCTCGGCGTAGCGGTCCTCTTCGACAAGCCAAGCGTCGGTCCGCGTATGAGCCCGACCCTGGGTGCATCAGGAACTTCCCAAGCGCAGCGCTTACGTGCCTTTCGGCAGCGTGTGGCCATGAGTGTCGCCGTCCGAGAGCGTTGGTGAATGTAACCTCGGCCCCCACGGTTCGTTGTCCGATCCATACCGAAATGTGCCATGGCGAACTCGAATCTCGCTGGCCAATGGATAAGCGTGAGGAACCGATCTCGTATGAAGCGTCTTGTGGTTGCCGGTTTGGCCGGCCTTGCCCTTCTAGCCCCGACGGCCATGTCAGCGGAAGCGGCAACCAGGTTTGCCAACTGCACCGATATGCACAAGGTGTACAAGCACGGAGTCGCCAAGTCGCAGGCCGCCGCCAACAAGCAGGTCAAGGCCGGCTACGGCAAGCCGGCCGTGAAGCCCGCCGTCTACGACGCCAATCGGAAGAGCGACCGCGACAACGACGGTACTGCCTGCGAAGCCTGACCCGTGAAGCTGCGCCCGCGTTGGGACCCTTCGTCATGGTGATGTCACCGTTCGGCGTCGTTGGTGGTCTCCGAGGTTCACACCAACGGGTGTGACGGCGCGAGCGTCCACCGTTCGGTGGATGTCCCGCGCGCAGACGGTGGGGTAGGCATGACTTTCAGGGATACGCACATGGGGGAGCTGGAAGATGCTGAGTGATGCGACGTTGTCGACCTGTCGTCGGGCAACGAAAGCGGGCAGACGCCAGGGGTCTCGATCGTGAACGCCGCCGCGCCTCCCCAGGGTTGGTATCCAGACCCGTTGGATCCACACACTGTGCGCTACTGGGACGGGGCACACTGGTCAACGCACACAGCCCCCGCCCCGGCTCTCACGCAAGGTGTGCCGCCGCACACCGCTGCGGGGGCGAACCCTGCGCTGAGGTGGTGGTGCACCTGGCCCGCGATCATCGTCGGGTTGGTGTTGTGCTTCCCGATCGGCCTGGTTGCGCTGTGGCGCAGGCCTGGGACGTCCACAGGTGTCAGATCAGCGGTGACCGCTGCGACGATCCTGTTGTTGATGCTGGGCCTCTTCCTGCCGGATGACCCCGCCACCAAAGCGCCGGCCACCGCTGCCGACGGCCCGTCGACTGTCGCGCCGATAACTCCGGAGGAGCCAGCGGAGGCTGTCAAGCCGGCTCTAGTGTCCGTACCCAGGCTGCTTGGCATGAGCGTGAACGGCGCGCGCCGAGAGCTGCGCGAGGTAGGGCTCCGGATCGGCGGCATCCGACGTGAACCGTCGGCCCGGCCAGCCGGAACCGTACTGAAACAACGCGCCAGGGTCGGCGCGGCCCTTGACCCCGGGACCCCCGTTGCGCTGGTGATAGCGGTGCCCTTGCCCAAGGTGCCTTCAGTGGTTGGGCGGAGTCGCAATGACGCCTTGAGCGCCCTGCGACGAGCGGGATACCGGGTCCTGGTCAGCACGCAGACTCAATCATCGGGGTCGAGCGGTCGCGTGTTGAGTCAACAGCCCATGGGTGGCACCCGGCTGCGGCCGCACGCGACGGTGCACTTGGTCGTGGCCAAGGTCGTGCCGACACTCAGCAGCAAGGGCTCCTCTAGCGGATCGGGATGCACGCCGGGCTACAGCCCCTGTCTGCCCCCAGCGTCCGACTACGACTGTGCTGGAGGTTCCGGCGACGGCCCGAAGTATGCCTACGGTGCGGTGAGTGTCACTGGTTCGGATCCCTATGACTTGGACCGTGACGGGGATGGGCTGGCATGCACGGACTGAGCTGGAACACCGTGCGTCGAGCTCATGAGGAGTGGCGCGGATCCGCTTCCCACGTTCGATCGCGGGTGGCTCGAGGCGTGCTGACGGACCTGTCGGATGGGGTGGAGTGATGGGCTTCTCGGTAAGGCTTGCTCCCGGCGTCCGGGTTCGCGCGTCCAGCCGCGGCGTGCGCACCAGCCTGGGACCCAGGGTGGCGCGTGTTCATGTCGGTGGGGGAAGGCCCGGCGTCTCCACCGGCGTCGGCCCCATCAGCTACTACAGCAGCCTCGGTAGCGGACAGCGGCCGCGAACGACGGGCGGCACCGCCGCAGCCAACCGCCAACTGGTCGCGGCCGCACGCACACAGGCACAGGCTGACAAGCTGGCTGAGGCTCAGCATCTGAGTGATGAACTCGCCCGGATCCTCGACCTTCATCGCGAGGACTTCTCGCCGGCGACAAAGCCCATCGCCACTCCGCCACCCCAGGTGCCGCTCGCCGACATCCAGCGTCGCCACAGGGCTGAGGCCAAGAGGGCCACCAGCTTCTTCGCCCGTGAGAACCGACGACAGGCGCTGCTTCGAGCCGACGTCCTCGCCGCTGAAGAAGCTGAACGCACTCGGCGCGAGCAGGCTGACCAGACTGCCCAGTATCAGTATCTGTTGGACGCCTGGTGGTCTGCTCTAGAGGCCTGTGAGGGCGATGTCGTCCTTGCCACATTGGCCAAGGCGTTCGAGGACAACGAGGCGGCTGCCGCGGCCATGGGTGTCGACGGACGAGAGGTCACGCTGATCGTCGTTATCCCCGCGACCTCGGCGATCCCCGAGCGCAAACCCGCCGCCACGCCGGCCGGAAGCTTGTCACTCAAGAAGCTCACGAAGACCGAGAGAGCCAGCCTTTACACACAGCTGGTCTGCGGTCACGTCATCGTCACTCTGAGAGAAGCCTTCGCAGTCGTGCCGGGAATCGCTTCCGCGCGCATCGTTGCGATCCGACCGTCGGACCCGGATGCGTGCGGGCGTCGACGGCCCGAGGTGATCGCCGCTGCGCGTTGCACCGCACAAGCTCTGCAGCAGGTCCGATGGGATCAGGCCGATGCCGTCCGCGTATTCAACGACTGCTGCACGGAGAGGATGCTGATCCATAAGGGAATAGCCAAGGAGCTCCAGCCAATCCCCTTGAGCGGCGAGCCCGGACTCGTCGCTCTCCTCCAGAGCATTGACATGGAAGAACTGCTGCGTGACTGAGAAGAGACGCTGCTCGGTCCGATAGGAAACTCGCATAACATGGACCAGCCATCATCTGTTCGGCACGCGTCAGCAGGCGTGGAAGACGCGATGGCCGGAAGCACTTGAGTCAGAACCGAGTGAAAATGTCGTCCCTGGCCGTGTTCTTCGCGATGCCGACCAGCATGAGCAGCGTTTGTTGCAACCAGCCCATGGTCACGTAGACAGCGACTGCGGAGATGATCCCGTAGACCCATACCAGCAACGAGATCGCCGGGCCCAGCTCGTTGCCTGCGCCCGCGAGACTGAGAGTGGTGGCGCCAAGCACCCCGATGGCGATGACAGCCAACGCGAGCCATTTGAGTAGTCCGATCACGTAGACGAGGCGCGTGGCGCCGGACGTACTGACAGACCCACCAGACTTGACCATTCCTATTTCCCCCATTAGTTGCTCGCCCACGAATCTCGAGACCCACGTTTGGTGACCGGGCTATTCAACACGTCGGTTGCGGAAACTTCTGGCGATTCAACTCACCCGCGCGGTCGATTCTCGATCAACCGCCCAGGCGGAGTTCGAAAACTGCGTACCCGTCGAGTCCGCTTCGGGACCTACGGACCCTTCTGGGGCGCAATGTTGCTCCACGCGTAGAAGCAATCGCCCAGCGGGCTTAGGCTCACGCTCTGGTCGAACGCCGGACATACGGGGGTATGGATGTCGACACAGTTGCGTACATGGTCGCTGGGTCTGCTCGTGGCTCTCACGAGTTCGTTACTTCTTGGCGCCGGCGCCTCGCCGGCGGTCGTGGGAGATCGCGACTGCGGTGACTTCGCGAGCCAGCGTTCGGCTCAGATCTTCTTCCTTAAGCATGGTGGCCCACAGTCGGACCCGCATCGCCTTGACGCCGACGGCGACGGAGTCGCCTGTGAGACCAACCCGGCGCCGTACTACTTCGGCACCTCGCTGCCCGGCAGCGCTCCGGCCCCGGTAGTCAGGAGCACGGTGCGGCTCGCGGTCGGTCCGAGTCGAGCGATCGCTGGTGAGCGGCTCAAGCTGCGCGTGCAGGTCCTCCCGAAGGTCAAGCGGGCCGTCGTCGTGCAGCGCCAGCGTCCCGGTGGTGGGTGGGCCAGGGTTGCTGCCGCACAGACGCGCAAGAACGGTCGGGTCACGATCAAGAGCACCGTGCGGCCGTCGTCAACGGTCTATCGCGCCACCGTCACGAAGAAGAAGGCCAACGGCAAGCGCTACACGGCTGCTCGCTCACCACAGCGGCGGGTGCTGACCCAGACGCAGTCGGTAGTCCTGTCGATGCCCAACGCGTCGGTCACCGGAACGAGGGTTGCTGCGCTCGCGACGGTCGCCCCGGCTCGCGCGGGGCGTGCGGTGGCCCTGCAGCGCCTGACCGGTGGGCGGTGGAAGGCTCTGCAGCAGGGGCGCGAGTCGGGGAGCGGGCGCGTGCAGTTCACGGTCCGCCCAGTCACTGACGGCCTTTACCGGTACCGCGCCGTCGTCCAGGCGCGCGCTGGTGCCCGAGCCATCGCGTCCGCGACCGAGAAGCTCCGGGCAACCACCCCCACCCCCACTGATCACACACCGCCACCGGTGCCGACAGGGTTGGTCGCCACCGCAGGCGACGGAGGGGTCGCACTTCACTGGACGCCCGTCGCCGATGAGGGTCTGGCGGGCTACGTGGTCTACCGAAGTACCAACAGCGGCGCCACGTGGGTTGAGACTGCCCGTGTAGGGACTCCCACCACGTCCGTCACCGGACTCACCAACGGCACCGAGTACACCTTCGCTGTCACGGCGGTGGACACCTCGAACAACGAGTCGACACTGTCGCTGACGGCGGCGGCGACCCCTCGGGACACCACGCCACCGGAGGTCCCTTTCGGGCTCCAGGCCGTGCCCGGGAATGGCCAGGTCGAGCTGACTTGGCAGGCGGTTGCCTCACCCGACTTGGCCGGCTACCGCGTGTACCGCCGAGTCTCACCCGACGGCCCCTGGACTCAGGACAACAGCACGTTGGCCACCGCCGCGGAGTACACGGCGACGGGGCTGGCCAACGACACGTCATACGACTTTGCAGTCAGCGCCGTCGATGCCACCGGCAACGAGTCTTCGGCATCCGACCCGTCGTCGGCTGTCCCGACTGCGCCCGACATCACCCCTCCCGCCGTCCCCTCCGGGCTGAGCGCGACTCCTGGCGACGGCCAGGTCAGCCTCACCTGGTCTGCCGTGGATGATCCAGACCTGGTCGGCTACAGGCTGTACCTACGACCTACCGCGGCCCAGGAATGGACTGAGGTGCCCAACGGCCTTACGGCCACCACTATGGCCACCGTCACCGACCTCACCAACGGCGTCGTGTACGACTTCGCCGTCACGTCACTTGACACCCTCGGAAACGAGTCGGCCAAGTCAGATATCGCCACGTCAGTCCCGTTGGCGCTGCCACCGGCGCCGTGATGATCGATGTCCGCGTCCTACGAGAACGCCGATCGGCCACCATCCCGGGTCGCTTCGGCGGTCCACCAACGCCCCGCTTCGAGAACCTGATGAGGCAAGCGAGATGAACCGCGCAAGTGAAGTGCCCCGGACCCTGGACGGACTGCAGCCCCCCCGGACCACACGCTTGGCGGCGGGCGTCCTCGGGTTGGTCGCTGCGGGAGCGGGGATCGCCGCGGTCTTCACGACCACCAACGAACTCGGGACCGCCGCCTTGTTGCTCGTCGGAGGGGCTTTCCTGATCTGTGCCACTTTCGGACTGGTGCCGACCCGCCTGCGGATTGGCGAGAACGAGATGACGGTCGGACGCGCAGCGCTGAACACCCTTGAGCGGATCGTGAGCGAGGCAGACGCCCCCACCCAGGAGAAAGTTCTGGACACGATGACTGACGAGCTCGCGGCGCAGGGGGTAACCCGGACGCCCGACGAGGCGGTCTCGGCGATGCTCGACCGGTTTACACGGTATGCGGGGTCCGAACTCGCGCGCCAACTGCACGACGTCCTCGTCGACGACGGCTGGATCCCCTCCACGCCCGCCAAAAGCACGTACATCAGATGGACCTATCGCGGCACGAAACAACAGGCAAGCTGCTACCAGAACAGCGCTCAGCTCGTGGTGGCATCGAACCGGCTGGTCGAGGTCGTCCGGGACCTCGATGGCGCCGAGCATCGGATGCCCAACAACGAGGTCATCTTCATCTACACAACCGGAATCGAGAAGGCCCACTCGGCTGCTCAACAACTTCAGCACTTCGCCAATGGGGAAGTGACTCCACGGCGCTAACTCTTCAACTTCGCCTAGGCATCGCTGCTTCTGCGTGGGCTTGATCGCAAGCAGGGCTTGGTGCGCCACAGAGAAGAGTGGTCCTTCGCGCGTCTCGACCACCGCAACCGCAGGCAATCCTCGCTGTGGACCTGCTCGGCGATGTCGGGCTGCTGCGTGCGAAGAGGTACGCCGCCTGACAGGTGCAGACCTTCGGCGCGCCCGCATATCGTCGACCTAGATGGGTGCCTGACCGTTCTCAGGAACGAGCTGACCCACCAACGCCTGCGCCGCATGACTCGGCCGCGTCGACCACACGATCCCCAGCTGCGACCGCGCCTCCTTGTCCGCGATCGGGAGCGAGATCACGTCCTCCCAGTCCGCGGCCGTCGTCGCGCTGACGATGCCGACGCCGAGCCCGCGGGCGGCGAGGAGCTCGACGTACGCGGGGGTGGCGACCTCCCAGCGCGGGGTGGTCGTGGTCCCCAGGCGTGCCGTGAGCCCGTCGAGGGCTGCCCGCGCGCCGGTGCCGCGGGGGAGGGCGATGAGGTCGGCACGGGCGAGCTCGGCGGCGCGGATCCGCTGTCGCGCTGCCCAGGGGTGACCGTGGCCGACCACCGCCACGAGCTCGTCGTCGACGATGACGGATACCTCGACGCTCTCGGGCGCGGCGTTCGACCAGGCGGCGATGGCGACGTCCAGGGTGCCGGCGCGGACCTGGGCGATGAGGTCGTCGGAGGCGCCCTCCTCGAGCCGAAGGTCGAGGCCGGGGTGCTCGGCGTGCAGGGTCGCCAACGCGTCGAACAGCCGGGAGAAGACCGGGCCGGTGACGGTGCCCACGCGCAGCGATCCGACCACCAGCCCGCGAAGGTCGTTCGCCGCACCGGTGACGGCGTCCACGGCCGCCACCGCTGACCGCGCGTACGGCACCAGGCGGACGCCCGCAGGAGTGAGCGTCACCTGGCGCGCCGACCGGTCGAGCAGGGCGAGGCCGAGCTCGCGTTCGAGCTTCTGGATCTGCGTGCTGACCCCGGACTGGCTGATCCGGATGGCGTCCGCCGCCGCGGTGAAGGTGCCCTCGTCGACCACGGCCAGGAAGTAGCGCAGTTGGTGCAGTTCCATAGCTGCAGAGGATAGTTCCGATCTCCATCTGCTGTTGGAAACATAGGACGACTCGGGTGAAGGTGGAAGGGACGAAGGGAGTTCCCATGACCACCGAGACGATCGACATCCTCACCCGCCTCGACATCGACACCGCGGCGCCGGCGTTCTCACGCGCCCTGACCGCCTTGGACGCCGCGGCGACCCAGGAGCTCGACCGGGCCGGCGTCGAGACCGGCCTGCGTGAGCTGATCCGGTTGCGCGCCTCGCAGCTCAACGGCTGCGCCTACTGCGTCGCCGAGCACACCCGCGACGCCCTCATCGCAGGCGAGCCCATCGGCCGGGTCGCCGCGGTCGCCGTCTGGCGCGAGTCCCCGTTCTTCACCGCGCGCGAGCGCGCGGCGCTCAGCCTGACCGAGACGATGACCCGCGCCGTCGAGACCCACGTGCCCGACGCCGACTGGCGCGAGGCCTCCGCGCACCTGAGCCCGGCCGAGCTCGCCGCCGTCGTGTCCCTCGTCGTCGTCATCAACTCCTGGAACACCGTCGGCGTCACCACCCGCGCCTGGACACCGACCCTCTGACCCGATCTCGCAGGTAGGGGTGTGAGGGCGTCTGGTTTCGGGTGCTCGCCCCGCGTGTCATGCCTTTGGCGGTTGCGGGCATGTCCGTGGCCGGACCGTCTCCGGTCGTGGTTTCCCAGGTTCCTCGGGTAGTGGTGGTCAGGCGGCGGGCTGGAGTTCGCGGAGCCTGCTCAACACCTCGGCGAGCTGGTTCTCGCCCGGTGGCAGTCGCACAACGGTGCGTCGGGCGTGGTTGATGACGCGACCGGGCAGGCAGATCAGCTCGCGGCGGAGCCGGGTCAGGTGAGCGCGTCCGCGACCGCGGCCGTCGTCGAGTCCGCCGAGCTCGTGGAGCCAGGCCGAGAGGTTGACCGCGAGCAGCGCGCCCCACATCCAGGCGGTGTTCACCGCCGGGTTGCCGGAGGGGAGGTGGCGGAGCGCGGCGCCGTGCTTGGCGTCGCGGATCCGGTCCTCGATATCGGTGCGGTGGCGGTACCAGGACTCGACCGCGGCGGCCTTGGCCGGTGTAGATACATCGAGGTTGGTGACGATGAACGAGTAGGCCCACACGGTGTCCACATCACCGTCCAGGGCCAACGCGAGCTGCTCGCTCGGGATGGTCTTGCGACGCCGGGCGCGGGGGTCGGCCGAGATCACCGTGGCCTCGTGACGGACCCGACGGATCAGGCATCGGGTGCCCTGGGGCCATCCGGCCGGGGTGTAGGCGGCGACCGCGACCTGGGCGCCGGTCATTCCGTCTGCGTCGACCCATGCCTGCTCGGGGACGGCTGCGGCTGCCCGCCAGGTCGCGGGGTTGCGGTTTGCGCCGATGGCGAAGTCGCAGCCGGCGGCGATGATCGCCTGGGCGAGGTCCTTGGTGAAGTAGCCGATGTCGCCGCGGACCCGCACCCGCCCGTGTCCCGGTGCTGCCGCATCGAGCCCACGCAGCGCCCGGGCGAACAGGTCGACCACCCCGGCGCGGGGATCGACGTCCCCGGCGAGCAGATCGGCGGCCAGCACGACTCCGCCCTCGGCCCAGGTCGCCAGGTGTGGGCGCCCGGCGCGCTGACCCTTGTAGTTGTAGGCCACACCCTGCTTGCGGGCGCCGTAGACCTCGACCTCGGTGGCATCGATGTCCAGCGTCGGCGCGGCCAGCAACGCGGCGCGCCGCCGCGGGCCCAGGTGGCCCAGAACCCGACCGCCGATCGTGCCGATCGCCGCTTCGACCGCGTGCCACGCCGATCGGTCGAACCTCTTGGCCAGCGTGGCCGCGGTCGTCGATGGCGCCGTCGCCACCGGCGCCAGCAGTCCACCGGCGGTATCGGCCCGGCGACGGTCCAGCCCGACCAGGTAGTCCTCGCCCGCCAACTGGGCACTGGCCAGCCCGACCAAGAACTCGCCCCCGGTCAGCCCCCGGGCACGCTGCTTGATCGGCCCGACAGCCTCATCGAGGGCGCTCACCACGCCCAGCCGATCGACCAGCTCGGTCACCGCGAGCATCCCCGCCGCCGGCGTCAACGACGGATCGGACGCGCCGATCCGGACCTGACCACGACCTCTGCCACGACCCCGTAAAGTGCTCACCCAACAGGTGCCTTTCACTCGGTTCAGATCAACGTCTCGACAACCGCGATCTTGCCGAACTGAAAGGCACTTGTTGCGTTCACACCCCGACAACCTCGGGACTTACCTGCGGAACCGGGTCTGAGCACCCCACAGGAAGGCAGCACCTCATGGACCAGACCGAGACGACCCGTACGGCCGCGACCACCTACTTCGAGGCCTGGCGCGCCCGCGACTTCGACCGCCTCCGTACCGTCCTCGCGCCCGACGTCGAGTTCGTCGGGGTGATGGGCACCGCGAACGGCGCCGACGAGTGCGTCGCCGGGCTCCGCGGCATGGCCGAGTCGGTGATGACCGACCTCGTGCTGCACGCCCGCGTCGTCGAGGGACCCGACGCCATGACCTGGTTCGACCTCGTCACCGCGACGACCCCGCCGATCCCGACCGTCAACTGGAGCCACGTCGACGAGGACGGCCTGATCACGCGCATCCGGGTCACCTTCGACCCGCGACCGCTCACCGACCGATGACACCGGAGGGCTGAGCCCTCCCGTCTAGGATTGTCGACAGTCGACCGAGGGGGACCGCATGACAGCCGCACCGTTCGAGTTGCCGGCCACCCTGGTGGAGGTCGCTGCCGAGCGGCTGCGGGACGGCATCTTCAGCGGGGCGCTCGAGCCGGGCGCGAAGATCGTCGAGGAGCAGCTCTGCGCCGACCTGGGCATCAGCCGCGCACCCCTGCGAGAGGCGCTGCGGCTGCTGGCCCAGCAGGGGCTCGTCGAGCACCTGCCGCGGCGCGGGTCGCGGGTCGCGGAGTGGTCCCCGTCCGACATCCGCGAGCTGTTCGACCTGCGCGAGGTCCTCGAGCGCCACGCCGTCGAGCAGGCCCTGCCGATGGCGGACCCGGCCACCGCGCTGCTGCCCGTGCGAGAGGCCCTGCAGCGCATGGTCGACGCGACCGACGAGCTGGTCCGCGACGACGCCCACCGGGAGTTCCACGCCGCCGTCGTCGGGCTAGCCGGCAACCGTCAGCTCACGCTGGCCCTCGCGCCCATCCTGGCCAAGCTGCAGCTGCCGATGGCGCGCAACCTCCGCGAGGAGGGGCGAAGGCGTTCCGGGCGCGACGGGCTCGCCCGCCACGAGGAGCTCCTCGCCGCGCTGGAGACCAACAAGCGCCGGGCGGTGCTGACCGCCCTCAAGGAGCACGGGCACCTGACCTACCTCGCCCTGGAGGAGTAGCGAGTCCGGGCCGAGAGGCAGTTAACACGATCGATACCTCAGCGCTGCACGGCCCAAACTCTTTCTGTCGACAATCGACAACATGCCGAGTTCTCCCGGTCCTCTGCTCGGACCGACCGTCGCCGAGCTCCTCGAGTCCTATGCGAGCGGGTCGGGCTCGCCCACCAGGACCGCCGCGCGGGTGGCCGACGCGATCGCCGCCCGGGGCGACGACGGCACCTGGCTCTCGGTGGTGCCGCGCGAGGAGCTGCTGGCCCGGGCGGCGGAGATCGAGGAGCGGCCCGGCGCGCGCCTGCTCCCGCTGTACGGCGTGCCGTTCGGGGTCAAGGACAGCATCGACGTCGCCGGTGTGCCGACGACGCTGGCCTGCCCCGACTACGGGTACGTCGCTGAGGCCACCGCTCCGGTCGTGCAGCGGCTGCTCGACGCCGGGGCGCTGTATGTCGGCAAGACCTCGCTGGACCAGTTCGCGACCGGCCTCAACGGCACGCGGACCCCGCACACCATCCCGCGCAGCGTGTACGGCGGCGACCTCATCTCGGGTGGGTCGAGCTCGGGCTCGGCCCTGGCCGTGGCGTTGGGCCAGGTGCCGTTCGCGGTCGCCACCGACACCGCGGGCTCGGGCCGGGTGCCGGCAGCGCTGAACGGCGTCGTCGGCTACAAGCCCTCACGCGGCCTGATCAGCACCGTCGGGCTCGTGCCCGCCTGCCGGTCCTTGGACTGCATCAGCCTGATGGCCACCACGGTCGAGGACCTCGACCGCGTGCTCGACGTGGTCGTGGGGCGGGACGACCGAGACTCGTGGTCGCGCGACCGCGGTCCGGCGTACGACGGGCGGCCGCTGCGCGTCGGGCTCCCGCCGACTGGTGACTTGGAGTTCTTCGGTGACGACGCGATGCGCGCGGCCCACCTCGCCCTGCGCGACCGGCTCGCCCGGGACCACGAGGTCGTCGAGACCTCGTTGGAGCCCTTCCTGGCAGCCGGTGAGCTGCTCTACCAGGGCCCCTGGGTGGCCGAGCGGCTCGTGGAGTTCGACGACTTCCTGACCACCCATCCCGACTCGATCCACCCCGTCGTCCGGGCGATCCTCGAGGGCGGCCGCCGCTACACCGCCATCGACGCGTTCCGCGCCCTGCAGCGCCTCCAGGAGCTCAAGGCCACCGTGGGTCGGCTGTGGTCCGGCCTCGACGTGCTCGTGGTGCCCACCATCGGCACGACCTTCACCGTCGAGCAGGTGCTCGCCGACCCGGTTGGCTGCAACACCGCGCTGGGTCACTACACCCACTTCGGCAACCTCCTCGACCTCGTCGGCCTGGCAGTGCCGACCGGCACCACCGCCGACGGCCGGCCCAGCAGCGCGCTGCTGCTCGGCGCCGCGCAGACCGACGACGTCGTCCTCCAGCTCGCGGCCCGGCTCCTCGACGAGCCGCGAAACCGACCACCCCTCACCGACAGCACCGCCACCCGCCCGACGCCCGTCCCTCAGGAGGTCCCGTGACCCAGTACGTCCCGGCAGAACCAGCACCCTTCGCGATCGAGGAGGGCGCCACCGCACTCCTCGTGATCGACATGCAGCGCGACTTCCTGCTGCCCGGCGGGTTCGGCGAGTCCCTGGGCAACGACGTCAGCCAGCTGCTCAAGGTCGTCGAGCCGCTCGCCGCCCTGATCGCGGCCGCCCGGGCGGCCGGCGTCCCGGTGATCCACACCCGGGAGGGCCACAAGCCCGACCTGTCCGACTGCCCGCCCGCCAAGCTCCGGCGAGGCGCGCCCTCGAAGCGCATCGGCGACCCGGGCGCGTTCGGACGCATCCTGATCCAGGGGGAGTACGGCCACGACATCGTCGACGAGCTCGCCCCGATCGAGGGCGAGGTCGTCATCGACAAGCCGGGCAAGGGCGCCTTCTACGCCACCGACCTGCAGGAGATCCTCCAGGCCCAGGGCATCACCCAGCTCCTCGTCACCGGCGTCACCACCGAGGTGTGCGTCCACACGACCACCCGCGAGGCCAACGACCGCGGCTACGAGTGCCTGGTGGTGGCCGACTGCGTCGGCTCCTACTTCCCCGAGTTCCAGCGGGTGGGCCTCGAGATGGTCAAGGCCCAGGGCGGCATCTTCGGATGGGTCGCCGACTCCCCGCAGGTCATCGCCGCCCTCGCTCAACTGGCACAGCTGGCACAGCTCTCCACCCCCGCTCCCGCAACCGTGTAAGGAGATTCGCGCATGACGACCGACACCACACCGACAGCACCCGCACCCGCGCCAGCACCGGGACCCCAGGAGAAGGTCTCCCTCCCGCTGTGGACCCCGGGCGACACCAACGCCTTCTTCGGCCTGGGCTTCAACATCCTGGTCAACGTCCTCACCCTGACCGGCCTCACCATCGGTGTCGTCGGGATCCCCGCCAACGACGTGCTCGGCACGGTGCTCCCCGCCCTCGGTGTGGCGCTGATCCTCGGGAACCTCTACTACACCTTCCTCGCCCGGCGCCTGGCCGTGCGGGAGAACCGCGACGACGTCACCGCGCTGCCCTACGGGCCGAGCGTGCCGCACATGTTCATCGTGGTGTTCGTCGTGATGCTCCCGGTCTTCCTGTCGACCAAGGACCCCGTGAAGGCGTGGGAGGCCGGGCTCGCGTGGGCCTTCCTGATCGGCGTGATCGTGATGATCGGGGCGTTCGTCGGCCCCTACATCCGCAAGCTCACCCCGCGGGCGGCGATGCTCGGCACCCTGGCCGGCATCTCCATCACCTTCATCTCGATGCGGCCCGCAGCCCAGATGTGGGAGGCCGCCTGGATCGGCCTGCCGGTGCTGGCGATCATCCTGATCGGCTTCTTCACCGACGTGAAGATGCCCTTCAACCTGCCCGTCGGGCTCCTCGCCCTCCTCGTCGGCACCTCGCTCGGCTGGGCCACCGGCTTCATGGACGGCCCCGCCGTCGGTGACGCCGTCAACAACATCGCCGTCGGCATCCCCGACCAGCGCTTCGACCTGCTCTTCAACGGCCTCTCCGACCTCGCCCCGCTGCTCGGCACCGCGATCCCGCTGGGCGTCTACAACTTCACCGAGGCGATGAGCAACGTCGAGAGCGCCGCCGCCGCCGGCGACAGCTACAACCTGCGCAGCGTGCTCCTGGCCGACGGCGCCGGCGCCATCATCGGCTCGGCCTTCGGCTCACCGTTCCCCCCGGCCGTCTACATCGGGCACCCGGGCTGGAAGGACGCCGGCGGCCGCGCCAACTACTCGCTGGCCAGCGGCGCCGCGATCGGGTTCCTCTGCTTCGCGGGCCTCTTCGGCGTGCTCGACGCCCTCCTCCCGGTGCCCGCGATCGTGCCGATCCTGCTCTTCATCGGCCTGCTCATCGGAGCGCAGGCGTTCCAGGCCACACCCCGGCTCCACGCCGTCGCCGTGGTCGCCGCGCTGCTGCCCAACCTGGCCCAGTGGGTCCAGGGCACCGTCGACAACGCACTGGCCGCCGCCGGCACCTCAGCGGACAAGGTCGGCATGGACGCCCTCAACGGCGCCGGCGTGATCTACGAAGGCCTCAAGACCCTGGGCGAGGGCGCGGTGCTCGTCGGTCTCCTGCTCGGCACCATCGTCACCTTCATCCTGGAGAAGAAGTTCCGCTACGCCGCCATCGCGGCCGTGGTCGCAGCAGCGCTGAGCTTCATCGGCCTGATCCACGCCCCCGAGGTCGACTGGGCCGCCGCCCCCAAGGTCGCCGCCGGCTACCTCCTCTTCGCCCTGGTCTGCGCCCTGTGCTCGTTCCTGCCCGGGGCCAACGAGGCGGTCGAGGTCGACACCTCCGACGTCCTCGAGCACTGACGGCCCACCCCGCCTCCGGTCACCCGCTCTGGGTGGAGATCCTCTCCATGATGTCCTTCTGGGCCTTCACCTGGGCGGAGCTGGAGGCGGGGTTGCTGCGGACGGTCTCGGCGGTGAGCATCGCCGCCCCGAACGTGGCGTCCTTGGAGCCGTCGCCGTTGGTGTCGACCAGCGTCGTCAGCCTCACCGAGCCGTTCGCGAAGTTCAGCCAGGCCGCCAGGGCGTGCTGGTCGAAGATGGTCGCCGCGGGGGACTTCGCAGGAGCGTTCAGCACGGTGGTGGCGTCGGCGCGGGAGTCCGCGTCGCGCTTCTCGCTGTAGACGCGGCTGAAGTAGTTCGCGATGTCGAGGTAGCACTGCAACCGGGCGGCAGTGAAGTCGTTCGGCGGCTTGAGCCGGTACTGGTTGAGCCAGTAGCCGGACCCGCGGGACACCGTCGCGTTGCCGGTGACCAGCACGACCGCGCTGCCGGTCGCGGAGCCGGTGTCGTCGTCGGTGACCTTCACACCCAGGTTGTAGAGGCAGGCACCACCGAAGGTGTGCGCCTGGGACAGGGTGACGTCGCGAGGCTGCACCGACGGGCTCTTGGCGGGGTCAGCCGCCGGTGGGTTGACCCGCGAGGTCTGCGTGTTGACGGTCCCGTCGCCCCAGTTCCACTCGAACTGCAGGTCGTCGCTGCCCACGTCGGTCCCGCGGACCGGCACGCCGAGCGACTGGCCGGCCCGGACGACGAACGCCGAGCGGCCGTCGTACACCTGGGCGGCGGAGCCGTCGACCGCCGCCGTGGGGCCGACGTTGGCCACGGCCGCGTTGGCGGTGGCGGAGCCCGAGGTGTCGTCGTCGGAGCCGTTCACCGTCACGGTGAAGCTGCCGTTGTCGCCGTACTGGTGGGTGACGGAGAAGGCGAAGGTCGCGTCGGGCCGACCGTTCTCCAGGGTCCCGGTGAGCGGGTGCGGACCGGTGCCGTCCTCGAAGTCGATGGTGGCGGTCAGGGCGTCCTGCCAGCCCGGGTCGGTGACCGTGCCGGACACGGTCACCGTGCCCGCCTCGTTGATGGGCGTGATGGCACCGAGGCTCACCGACGGCGCGACGTTGATCACCGTGACGGTCGCGGTGTCCGTGCCCGAGGCGCCGGCGGGGTCGGTCGCCTGGACCGCCACCGGGTACTGGCCGTCCTGGCCGACGGCGGTGAAGGTCGCGGTGGCGCCGGTCGCGTCGTCGAACTGGCCGTCGTTGTCGAGGTCCCAGGCGTAGGTGACCGCACCGCCCTGCGGGTCGGTGCCCGAGGCGCTCAGGGTGACGTCGGTGCCTTCGGGTGTCGTGACGTCGGAGACGGTGACGGTCGGGACGAACGTCGCCAGCGCGTCGTGCAGGTCCGGCATCGGGCCGATGTTGCCGGTCAGTGCCGTGCCGCCGGTGGCCTGCGGGGTCGCCCCGGTCGCCAGCAGTGTCCGTGCCTCGGTCGAGGTCAGCCCGTCGGCGTCGCCCTGCTGCTGCGCGACGCTGGAGACGATCGCCGCCGCCGAGGTGATCATCGGGCTGGCGCTGGAGGTCCCGCCGAAGGTGGAGGTGTAGGCGTCGTTGGACTGCGAGGAGCCGTTGAGGTCGCCGTAGCCGGTCGTCGTCACGCACTGGCCGTAGGCGTGGAAGTTCACCCGGGAGCCGAACGTCGAGAAGCTGCGGCGCCCGTGGGCGGGGTCGGTGCAGCCCGGGTAGTTCCCGGCGCCCACGATGATCGCGCCGGAGTCCGCCCGCGTGCCGAACGTCGGGTCGTAGGCCGGGTCGTCGAGGTCCTCGCCGCCGTTGCCGGCCGCCTCGACGACGATGACCCCGTCAGCGGTGGCGCTGACGATGGCGTCGTAGTAGGCCTGGACGAACTCCACCGCCACGCAGCCCACCTGGTTGGCGTCGCAGCCGTTCACACCCCCGGTCTGCTGCTCGATGAGCATCACGTCGCCGTCGGTCAGGGCGGCGTGGGCGATGTCGATGGCGTCGGCCAGGTCGTAGCTGCCGTTGTCCGAGGCGTTCGTCAGGCCGATGGTCGCCTGGTCGGCCAGACCCGTGATGCCGAAGGCGTTGTCGTCGGCGGCGATCTCGCCGAGGACGGCGGTCCCGTGGTCGTTGTTGCTGAACGGGTCGGTGGCGGTGCCGTTGGGCACTATCGCGCCCGCCGCGCGCGCCTTCGACAGGTCCTCGTGGTTGACGTTCCAGGAGTACTCCACGTCGATGATCCGCACGTTGCTCCCGCGACCGCCCGGGATGGTGCGGGCGTAGTCGACGTCGAGCCCGTCGTCAGCGGGCCCGGTGTAGGTCTGGTTCGCGGTGTAGTCGGGGGTCACCGGCGTGGGCTGCGGCAGGGGCTCGGCGTACGCCGTCTCGACGACGTCGAGCCCGTTGAGCGCGTCGATGACGGCCACGGCGTCGGCCTTCGGGCCGAGCCGCAGACGGTAGTAGAGGTTCAGGTCAGCCTGCTGGCGGCCGGACTTGCGCTCGACCGCGGCCTTGTCGCGGGTCAGTGCCGCCTCGGGACGCGAGAACAGCCGGTCGACGTGGGTGCCGGGGAACCGGCGCAGAACCTGGTCGAGCGCCCCCTGCGCGGCGGCGTCGGCCGAGACCAGGTGCCCACCGCGCAGGCGGAAGTCGGAGCCCTCGACGAACTTCACCTGCAGGTTGCGGTGGCTGTCGCCCTTCTTCAGCGCGGCGTGGGCGGGCTTGTCCGGCACCGCTCGCTTCAGGAGTCCCGGGGCCCTGGTGTGGTCGGCGGCGACGGCGCTCGGCAACGCGCCCAGCGCCCCGAGCGGCACCGCGGCCAGCAGCAGCGACAGGACAGCCCCGGTGAGGGCACGCCCACGGACAGGTGACGACGGACGACGCATGGTGGTTCCCCCCCACTGCTCAAGCCCGCCTCGGGAGACGTGCAGCGGCGGGTCGTCTCGACGTTGTCGGCGATCCCCGGGCCCGTCAATGGTTGTCCGGACCGCTCGGACCGGCGCGCGTGCGGGCCTCGCGGTGTCCATCGCCAGCCCGCGGTGGACTAGGCCTCCGCGCGCGTGAAGGTGACGTGGAGGGTGCCGCTCTCGGCGACCTCGGTGGTGACGGCGTGGGTGAGGTCGAGGCCGCGCAGGTCGTCCCAGAGCCGGATGCCCTGGCCGAGCAGGATCGGTGCGATCGCGACGTGCAGCCGGTCGACCAGGCCGGCGCGCAGGAACGCGCGGGCGGTGCCGGCGCCCCCACCGACGCGGACGTCCTGGTCGCCGGCGGCCGCGGTCGCCTCGGCGAGCACCTCCTCGATCGCGCCGCTGCGGAAGTGGAAGGTCGTCCCGCCCTGCATCGGGATCGAGGGGCGCGGGGCGGTGTGGGTCAGGACGTAGACAGGGCAGCCGAACGGCGGCTCGTCGCCCCACCAGCCCTTCCAGTCCGGGTCGTCGGGGAAGGAGTGCAGGCCGAACATCCCCGCGCCCATGATCTCGGCGCCGACGCCCTCGAAGTACGCCGCGGCATACTGCTCGTCGACGCCGGTCGTGCCGGCGCCGCTGGTGTCGCCGAAGACGCGCGCCTGCATCGTGCGGGTCGCGACGTACGCCGCGGTGAGGCGGCCCCAGTCCTCGCCCATCGGGTTCTCCGGCGTCTGGTCGGCGGTCGAGGCGAAGCCGTCGAGCGAGATGTTGAGGTCGATGCGCACGCGCGTCATCCAGTCTCCTTCGGGTGTTCTGGGTCCGGTTTGGGGGCGGCCTTGCGTCGCCACGTCTCGCGCAGCCCGATGACACTGAACACGATGCCGAGGACGGTCGAGTGCACCACCCAGCCGTCGACGAACCCCGCCTTGATCCCGTGACCGAGCGAGCTCTGCGCCGTGAGACCCACGATCAGGGTCACCAGGGCGTAGAGCACCAGCGCGCCGACGGCGGCCGCGATGGTGGCCTGCCGGTGCTGGGTGGCGGCCCGGGACAGCAGACCGGACTGCTCGGTCGTCTCCGCGCGCAGGCGCCGGTTCTCGTCGCTGAGCTTCTCGAGCATCGTCAGGGCGGTGCGGCTGGCGTGGTGCTGGGTCGCCTCCTGGCCGGACCGGGCGAGGCTCCCGACGAGCTCGTAGACCGGCAGGTCCTGCAGGCTGTCGAACTTCAGCCACGCCTGCAGGCACTTCGTCGTGGTGCGGGCCTTGCCCTCCCACGGGTACGGGCCCGCCGCGGGGTCGTCCTCCCAGCGGGCGAGGTCGCGCAGCACGACGATCAGGGCGTCCTGGACGGCGCGCTCGATCGTCCCCCGGAGCTCGGTGTAGGCGGGCGTCGTGCCCAGCAGGCGATGGCAGTCGAGCAGCGAGTTGGCCGCGGTCGCCGTCGTGGTCAGGTCGAGCCAGCTGCCCTCGTGCTGGCGGGCCGTCACCGCGGCTGCGAGCTCGGCGACCTGGGCCACGTCGAGGGAGGCCGCCAGGGCCGCGCGCAGGTGGAGCACCAGCTGGCTCTCGCTGAGCGCGTCGAGGTCGAGGGTGGCGAGCACGGCGGACAGGTCGTCGCGCTCGGCCGTGGTGAGCCGGCCGACGCTGGCCAGCGCGTGGTAGGCGAGGGCCCGGTCGATCAGCTCCTGCTCGGGCAGGTTGGCCCGCAGCCACGCGGCACTGGTCTCCGCCTCGGGTGAGGACGCGCCGAGATAGGTGGCTCGCAGCCAGTACAGGGCGCAGGTGGGACCGAAGAGCTCGTCGTAGGAGCCCGCCCGGTCGTGGTTCCTCGTGATGGCGAACGCCGCGTCCTGGAGGTCGGCGTACCGCACGGCGCGGTCGGGGAGCTGCTCGATCGTCTGCAGCGTCTCGACGTGGCTCCAGAACGAGTCGTCGACATATCCCGTCCTCAGCTCGGTCTGCACCTGCATCTCGACCGCGACGAGCAGGTGGCGCGGGCGGAGCTCGTGGCTCACCAGGTTGATCCCGCGGACGCCGAACGCGCCGGGCCCGATGTCGACGAGCCGGACGCGGCCGTTGAGCACGCCCTCGCGCACACGGCCCAGCAGCGGCTCGGGCAGGTCCTCGACGTGGGTGTCGGCGCCGATGAGGAGGGTGGAGTGGATGCCGGCCCCGATGTTGCGGGCGGCCTCGAGCCGGTCGTCCGGCAGGGTGTACTCGCCGTAGGGCAGCCGGCGCGCCTGCAGGCTCTTGCGCAGGTAGTCGAACCGGGCGTCCCCGTCGCCCTCGACCAGCGCCGCCACGCTGTGCCGGCCTTCGACGGTGTAGGCGACCAGGTTGCCGAAGAGCTCCTCGTGCTTCTGCCAGTCCAGCGGCAGGGCGCTCACAACGACCCGGCCCGGTGCGGACTCCTTCGACGCCAGCACCAGCGAGCGGGGCTGGCCGCTGCTCGGGTCCACCACGAGCTGGTCCCAGTCGGCGAGGTCGACCTGGTCCCAGTAGTGGCGGTAGAGCCCCTGGTAGCCCCGGAACGCCAACGCCTGCTCGCGGATCTCGTCGAGGTCGACCGGGGAGGGGTAGCTCATCGCCACGTGGGCGGCGCTCGCTCCGGGGGTCAGCCGGCCGGTGCGCAGCGCGGTGTCGCCCGCGGGTGGCACCTTCGGCAGCAGCCGGCCGTACGGCGCCGGCAGGGCGCTCAGCGTCGGGCCGCCCCGCATGGCCAGGCCCAGCTGCTGCAGGCACAGCAGCCCTCCCTGCGCCTGCAGGAGGGCGGCCACCTGGGCGGCGAAGTCGGGTCGGCAGAGCGCCGCCAGGATGTTCTTGTCGTTGAGCGCGTTGGACCCCAGCACCACGGCGTCCAGCTGGCGCCTCTCCAGCGCCACGCCGAGCTCGGCGATGTCGTCGCCGGTGAACAGGCGGTAGTCGTAGCCGGCGAGCAGGGGTCGGGCGTCGGCACAGGCGTAGTGGGACATCTCCGACTGGTTCTGCACCAGACCCACGGTGTACACGGTCCCTCACCCTCCCGGCGCCGGTGGGCCGCACCTCGAGGGGCGCTCGCCCCCGAACGAAGGTACTCGTCGCCCACGCCCGCGTCACCAGCGTTGTGGAGCCGTCACCGCAGGGCGACCAGCCCCGCTTGGCAGCCCGTCGACCCGTCGCGCCGCACCGAGAACAGCGTGTGGTCGTCGACGGTGCACCGCTCGTCGGCGTGGACGACCTCGAGGCCGGCGCGGCCCAGCGCCTCCCGGGTCGCGGCAGCCAGGTCGACCGAGGCGCTGCCGTCCCGGGTGACGGCGGCCGCGGCGGCGTACCGGTGTGCGACCTGGGCGCTGAGGGCGGGCGGCAGCGCGTAGCAGCACGCCCCGATGCAGGGACCGAGGAACGCGACCGTCGCGGTGAGGTCGGCACCGGCGTCGACCAGGGCGTCGACCCCGGCCTCGACCAGGCCAGCGGTCAGGCCGCGGCGTCCGACGTGCAGCACGGCCACGGCGCGGTCGGGATCGGCGAGCACCACCGGGAGGCAGTCGGCGGCGCCGACCATGAGCACCACGTCGCGGTCGGTGGTGACCAGGCCGTCCGCCACGACGTCGAGAGCACGCAGCAGATCGTGAGATGCGTCGGCGGAGCCCACGCGGACCACGGCGGCGCCGTGCCCCTGCCGCACGGTGAGGAGCGGCCGCCCGCCGAGACCGGCCGCCTCGAGGAGCCGCCGACGGTTCTCGCGGACGGCGTCCGGGTCGTCGCCGACGCTGGCGCTGACGTTCGCCTCGGCGAACCGTCCTGTGCTGGTCCCCCCGCGACGCCCCGAGAAGGCCACCACGACGCGACCCGACACAGCGCCCGCCGCAAGGACGATCGGCTCGGGACCACCCACGGACGCGCCCTCCGGCGACGCTGGCACGGACCTAGTATGCGGCTCATGGACGTGCCGTTCCATACTCAGCTCGACCTGGTGACGAGCCAGCCGCGACCGGCGCACAGCGCCGTCGACTGGCCCCACCGGTCCTGCGCAGTGGCATGCCTGACCATGCTGCTCCACCACTTCGGCCGCCCGGCGTCGATGGAGGACGTCCTGCGGATCGGCCTGGCCGGGGAGGCGTTCGACCCGACCCGCGGCTGGCTGCACTCCGGCCAGGTCGGCGTGCTGCAGTCGTTCGGGCTCACGGCCTACCGCCGCAACTGGCGCCTGCTGGACGGCCACGAGGCGCTCTACCTGGCCGGACGGGCGTGGGACCCGACGACGTCCGCGGAGGTCGACCTGGTCAAGCGGCAGCTGCTGGAGGAGGGCCGGTGGACCATCGGCCGGCTGCTCGCGGCGGGCGTCCCAGTGATCGTCTCGGTGTACCGGCCCTGGGGCGACCGCACCAGCATCGGCCACCAGGTGGTGCTCACCGGGCATGAGGACGAGACCGTGACGTTCCACGATCCCGCCGTGCGCACCGGGGCCGACTCCCGGATCTCCGCGGACGTGTTCTTCGCCAGCTGGAAGGGGACCGCGATCGTCGCCCTCGACGACCCGCCGCCCGGTGGAGCGGGCGCCGGCCCGTCCGTCCCCAGCCAGATCAACCCCAGTACAGGTTGAACGCGCTGACCAGGCCACCGGCGTCGAACGGCACCGCCGGACCCAACCGCATCCGCGTCGTCCGGAGGTGCTCGCGGTAGCCGTGGCGTCCGAGGAGCTCGAGGACGTCGCGTCGTACGCCGGGGACCGGGACCCGGGCCGGGGCGGACCGCCCCGACAGGGCACCGAGGAGCAGGGCCGCACCGGCCGCGGGGTCCTCGGCCAGGACCGCGCCGGCAGCCGACGCGACCTGGGGGAGATGGAAGCCGTTGACCTTCCCGCTGTCGTGGACCCGGCCCTCGCCCGGCCACAGCGCCTGCAGCAGCGCCGAGCGGTCCTCCCCGGTGACGCGGGCGTCCAGGTCCAGGACGGCGGCGAGGTCGTCGACGGTTCCCGGGCGCAGCGGGCCGCCTGCGGCTTCCGAGGGCAGTGGGTCGCCGACGAGCTCGACGAACTCCGCCTCCGGGGTGAACCCCATCCGGGTGTACAGCGGCGCAGCCATGGCGGTCGCGTGCAGGAGCACGGTCGCAGCCCCCGCGTCGTGCAACGCCTCCACCGCCGTGCGGGTCAGCTCCTCGCCCAGGCCGCGACGGCCGTGGCCCTCCAGCACGGCCACGCCCCCGACCCACCCGGTGCCCACGAAGGGGAAGGCGGAGGAGACCCCGACGACCGAGCCGTCCTGGGCTGCGGTGAACACGGACCCGCCCAGGGCCACCACCAGCGCGAGGTCCGTGACGAGGTCGGCGCGGAAGCCGCGGGCGGCGTACACCTCCGCGACGCCGGCGAGGTCGGCGCCGGCCGGCGAGACGACGTAGCCCGACGGCATGGGCCTCCCTTCGTCGCGAACCGGTGAGGAACAGGGTCTCTGCGACGATCTCACGACGCCGCTGACCTCGCCATGGTGCGAGACGCCGTCGTCATGGAGCAGGGTGGGGGCATGCGCCTCGAGGTGTGGCCACGCGACCTGCACCTGGTCCACCCGTGGGCGGTCGCGGGTTCGCGACCCGGCGGCCGGACGGTCAGCCCGACCGTCCTCGTCCGCCTGAGCGACGGCCACGGCGTGACCGGGCTGGGTGAGAGCGCCCCCTCCACCCGGTACGGCGAGACCCGCGAGACCAGCCTCGGCTTCCTCCGCAGCGTCGACCCCGACCGGCTCGACGCCGAGGACCTACCGGGCACGCTGGCCTACCTGGACGACCTGGCACCCGGCCACCTGTCGGCCAAGGGCGCGGTGGAGGTCGCGCTGCAGGACCTGGCCGCCACCCGCGCCGGCGTGCCGCTGCACCAGCACCTGGGGCTGGGCTTCGAGGAGGGCCGGCACGTGTCCTCGTTCAGCATCGGGCTGGGCAGTCCCGAGGAGGTCCGGGCCAAGGCTGCGGCCGCGGCGACCTTCCCGGTGCTGAAGCTCAAGCTGGGCGGGGCGCACGACGCCGCGTGCCTGGCCGCCGTACGCGACGCGGCCCCCGACGCCGTCGTGCGGGTCGACGCGAACGAGGCGTGGGCGACGCGGGAGGAGGCGCTGCGCCGCCTCGAGGAGCTCGCCGGCGAGCCGGCCGTCGAGCTGGTGGAGCAGCCGATGCCCGCCGCGACGTCGCCGGCGGACTGGCGGTGGCTGCGGGCCCGCTCGCCCCTCCCGCTGATGGCCGACGAGTCGTGCTGCTCGGTGCGCGACGTGGCCGCCCTCGAGGGCTGCGTCGACGCGGTGAACGTCAAGCTCTGCAAGACCGCCGGCCTCACCGGCGCCATCGCCCTGCTGACCGCGGCCCGGGCCGCCGGGATGGCCACGATGCTGGGCTGCATGATCGAGTCCAGCGTCCTGATCAGCGCCGCAGCGCACCTGGCGGAGCTGACCGACCACCTCGACCTCGACGGCAACCTGCTGATCTCCGACGACCCCTACCGCGGGGTGGCGAACCACTGCGGGCTGCTCTCCTTCGCCGACGCCCCGCGGTCGACCGGGCTGTGCGTGGCCGAACGTGACTGAGCGTGGCTGAGCGTGGCGGCTAGCGGGGGGCCGGCAGAGCGGAGGCCGGTCGTGGTGCCGGCTCCGGCTCGGTCGCGTCGACCGACCCTCCGTCCAGCGAGGCAGACGCCGTGCCCGCCGAGGTCGTGGCCGGAGCTGGCTGCACTCCCGGGGCGGTCGCGGGCGGCGAGGGCCGCCGGGCCAGCGCCTCCGCGTCCTTGGCCGGAAGGCCGTCGAGGATGCTCTGGGCCTTCTGGTCGACGAACCGGGTGAAGGCCTGCTGCGCCACCCCGAACAGCAGCGCGTAGGCGACGATCTGTCCCTGGGAGTCCAGGTCCGAGAGGCCCGGGACGAAGCCGCCCTGGATGAGCAGGAGGCCGACGATGGCGGTCAGCGCGCCGAACGGCGGCTTGAGGACCGCGAGCGCCACGGGAGCGTCGTACGGCGAGGACGTGCCGCGCAGCGTCCGCAGGCTGTACGCCGCCGAGAAGGCGCCGCCGATCAGGCCCGCCAGGGCGACGATCTGGATGTCGGTGGCCTGCGGGCCGAACGCCTCGGCCGAGGAGGGGCAGGAGAGCGCGCCTGTGGGGACGCCGGGACCGGGCGACTTCTGGAAGCAGAACGGCATCAGGGCAGGGTCCCGGGCGATCACGACCACGGTCCAGACGACCACCAGGACGAGGCCCGCAGCGGCCAGCAGCGTGATGTTGCGGAAGCTGCGCACGCGCTTGAACTTCTCGTCGGCGTCCTCGTAGCCGGCCTCGACCAGGCGCTTCAGCATGGCGCGCCGGGTCTGCAGGTCCTTCCCCTCGAAGCTGGACAGGGCCAGGCGCCGCGGGTCGTCGACCTGGAAGCAGTTCTGGGCGCGCGCGACCGCCCGCGGGATCTCCGCGTCGACGTCGGGACGGTCGTAGACGTTGACGAGCTGCACCCGGGCGGCGTGGAGCTGGCGGTAGGCGGTCTCGACGATGTAGCCGTTCCACCAGTCGGAGACCCGGTTCCAGGAGGTCTCCTTGCCCTGTGCCGCCCTCTCGGCAGCGTCCAGCGACGCCCGCGCGGTCCGGGCGGCCGCCGCCTGGGTGGCCGTCAGCCCGCCCGCCTCCGCCACGTCGAGCTGGGCTCGCTCGACCGACACGGCCGCGACCACGTCGGGTAGTGGGATCCGCCTGCTGAACCCGCCCCCGGGACTCATACTCCTCAAGTTCCTGGCACCGGAAGGGGTGAGCAATAGCCCACCTGGGTCATGGTGAACGGGGGCGCCGGCGGATCGCCCACTCGGCCACCGCCAGGTTGACCACCCAGCCCGCGCCCTTGGCGAGGTCGTCGCGGACGTCCCCGTGCCCGAACAGCGCGGCGCCGAGGGGGTCGGTGAACGCCTGGGTGCCGGCGGCCACGGCGATCGCGTAGCCGCGGATCATCCAGGCTCGGTGGGCCGGCAGGTCGTGGGCGCGGGCCGCCCGCACGCCGAGGACCAGGCAGGCGACCAGGGCGGGGGCGACGACCAGCCGGAGCAGGAAGAGGACGTCGCCGGTGCCGGGCTTCTGGGAGTACAGCAGGGTCATCCAGAGCGCGGAGCCGGCGACCAGCAGGCCGGCGGCGGCCAGCACCCGGCCGGCACGCCGGTGCCAGGTCAGGTGCCGGCGGCGGAAGCCGGGCACGAACTGGAAGGCGCCGACCACGGCGAAGAGCGCGGCCGCCACGAGGTGCACGACCAGAGGCGCTGGGAAGCCCGCGAACCGGTCGTCGGCGGGGATGACGGCGGGGCCCCCGGCCAGCTGGACGATCCGCAGGGTCCCGGCCGCCAGCGGGATGACGGTCAGCAGGACCAGGGCCGCCGCGACCGGCCAGCCGGTGCGGGTCCGTCGGGGCGCGAGCGTCGTCATGACCGGTCCGCGGGGGACGGGCCGACCCGGGTCACGGAGACCAGCGGCACCCCGAGGTCTCGCAGCCGGGCGAGCAGGCCGTGCAGCGCGGCCTGGTCCACCACCGGTCCGCGCAGCACCGTGAGGCACCCCTCGGGCCCCGGGGTCGTCGAGAGCGACAGCCCGTCGAACCAGCTCGTCCACCGGTCGTCGAGGCGTCCGAGCACCACGATCTCGTAGTCCCCTGGGTGGTCCACGTCGTGCGGCACGGTCTGCTCCTCGCGTCTCGGCCCTCCAGCCGGGAGGTCCTGATGACGCGACGGTAGGAGCCGGGGTGGTGAGGGGTCGTCACCTCACCTGGTGATCTTCAGGAGGCGGGGCGTCCCGCCCGCGACAGCAGTCCGAGCCGGTGCGCCCGGCTGACCGCCTCGCGACGGCTGCTGACGCCGAGCTTGGTGTAGATGTGCTTGGTGTGGGTCCGGACCGTGTTGAGCGACACCACGAGCTCGCGGGCGATCGCGGGCCCGTCCAGGTCGGAGCCCAGCAGCCGCAGCACGTCCAGCTCGCGCTCGCTCAGCGGATCCACCAGGGCGGCGACCGGGCCGGGGACCGGCGACGGGTCGGGAGCCGCGGTGAACGCGACGAGCTCGCGGGCGTACCCGACCCCGTCCTCCGCGAGCGCGGTGAGCAAGGCCGCCACCTCCGGCCCGGCGTCCACCAGGACCCGCACCCAGCGGTCGGGCTCGGCCAGCTCGACGGCGTGCCGGAGCGCCGCGCGCGCCACGCCCTGACCCCCCTGCGCGGTCAGCGCCACGGTCCGGAGCACCTCGAGCTCGATGACGCTGCCGGTGCGCCCGCCCGCGACGGCGGCGGCGAGCAGCCGGTCGAGCAGGGCGGCGGCGTCCCGCAGCGGTGGGCGGGACCCGGTAGCGGCGTGCTCGGCGAGGAGCACCCGGGCCAGGGTGACGTGCTCGTACTCGCGCAGGTAGGAGAGCTCGTCGTCGGCCGCGACCCCGGCCTGCCGCGCCCAGGCGTGGGCCTCGGCCAGGTCACCGCGGGCGGCGAGCACCCGCGCCCGGGTCGCAGGCACCGGCTGAACGTTGGGGGAGTAGTCGCCGACGTAGACCCGCTCGGCCTCGTCGAGCAGCGCCAGGGCGGCGTCCAGGTCGCCCTCGGCCGCCCGGAGCCGGGCCATCCCGACCCGCCACCGGTACGGGTTCTGCGGGAGCGCCCCGGCCTCGCCGAGCTCGTCGGCGCGGCGCAGGTGCTCCGCGGCGGCGGCCAGGTCGTTGCGGTGCCAGGCGACCCGGCTCAGCCCGACCAGCATGTCGGCGGTACCGCGCAGGACGGTCGGTCCCGAGGTGAGGGCCAGCGCCTGCTCGAACGTGCGCTCGGCGTCGCGCAGGCGGCCCAGCCGCAGCTCGAGGTCGGCCATCGCGATCGAGCAGCCGAGCACGTCCGCGCGGTGCCCCGCCCGCGTCAGCGCGGGCAGGGCCTGGGCGTACGACGCGTGCGCGGTCACCAGGTCGCCGGTGGTCCACGACGCCAGGCCCGCGAGGGCGGAGGCACCCCCGACCACCAGGTCGTCCTGGGTCCCGGCCGCCTCGACCGCGCGGCGGGCCTGGACGATGCAGCCCGCCGGGTCGCCGCCGAGGAGAGCGAGCGCCGACCGGTACATCGCCACCGCGGCCGGCACCCGCGCGAGCTCGTGGGCGTCCACGACCACCAGGTCCGCGACCGGCCGCGCCAGCAGCTCCTCGACGTGGTCGAGCCGCGGGCCGACCCCGGCGATGTCGTTGCTGGCCATCAGCCCGCCGACCAGCCCGACCGCGAGCACCGGCCGGTCCCGCACGACGTCCTCGGGCAGCTCGTAGGCCCACTGCCGGAGCAGGTCCTCGCGCCGGTCGCGGCCCAGGGCCCGGACGGCGACCTCGATCAGGTCGGCTGCCCGGGGCAGGTCGCCGCCGGCCAGCGCGTGCCGGACGGCCTCCTCGGTCCGGCCCTCCTCGGCGTACCAGGCCGAGGCCCGGCGGTGCAGGCCCGGGACGTCGTCGGGGCGCTCCTGGACCAGGTGCGCGCGCAGCACGTCGCCGAACAGGTGGTGGTAGCGGTACCAGGACCGGCGGGCGTCGAGCGGGACGAGGAACAGGTTGTCGCGGTCGAGGGCTTCGAGCATCGCCCGGCCGCTGCGCCCGGCGACCGGGCTGACCGCCTCGCAGAGGGGCCCCGTGAGCCGGTCCAGCACGGAGGTGTCGAGCAGGAAGCGACGGACCTCCTCGAGCTGGCGGCCCAGCACCTCGTCGGCGAGGTAGTCCACGACGAACCGGTCGTCGCCGGCGAACCCGGCGATGAACTCCGCCCGGTCGTCGCGGTCCCGCAGCGACAGTGCGGCCAGCTGCAGGGCCGCGACCCAGCCCTCGGTGCGGGACTCCAGGGCCGCCACGTCGGCGGCGGCGAGGTCGAGGCCGTGCACCTCGTTGAGGTAGCCGCCGACCTCGTCGGCGGTGAAGCGCAGGTCGGCGGCGCGGATCTCGACGAGCTCGCCGCGCGCCCGCAGCCGCGAGAGCGGCAGCGCGGGGTCGGCCCGGGACCCGACCACCAGCCGCAGCTGGGGCGGCAGGTGCTCGACCAGGAAGGTCATCCCGGCCGCGACGTCCAGCCCGTCGGCCAGGTGGTAGTCGTCCAGGACCAGGGTGACCTCGCCGGGCGCCACGCTCAGCTCGTTGACCACGCCGGCCAGCACGGCCTCGACCGGCGCCTGCCCGGACTGCAGCAGCGTCAGCGCTGCCGCGGCGGAGCCGGGGACCGCCCGCTCGAGGGCGAGCAGCACGTAGGACCAGAACGACGCCGCCCGGCGGTCGCGCTCGTCGAGCGACACCCAGGCCACCGGGTGGGTCTCGTCGAGGGCGCCGGCCCAGGAGGCCAGCAGCGTGGTCTTGCCGAACCCGGCGGGGGCGGCCAGCAGCGTGACCGGAGCCTCGGCGCCCCGCCGAAGCAGCGCGTCGAGCCGCGGACGGGGCACGACCTGGCGGCGTACGGCGGGCCGCAGCAGCTTGGTCTCCACGAGCGGGTCCGCCATCGGTGCACCCCTCCCCGGCGTCGACTCGTCCCCCGAGCGTAGGGCTACCGACGCCTCCGTCGGCCAGCCGGTTCACCAGCCCGCTCACCACGTGTGGTGACGACCGCTCACCAGGTCCGTTCCTAGCGTCCCGACCAGGAGCAGGACCCACCACCCCGGAAGGCTCGACATGAACAGGTTCACCCGCGGCATCGCCGCCGTCACCGCGCGGCACCCCTGGCGCACGATCACCGTCTGGCTGCTGGTCCTGGGCGGGGTCTTCGCCCTCGCCGCCGTCGGCGGCGGCACCTTCACCGACGACTTCTCCTCGCCCGGCAGCCAGTCGGAACGCGCCCTGCACCTGCTCGACGCGAGCTTCCCCGAGGCGGCCAAGGGCAGTGCCCTGGTGGTGCTCCAGGCCGAGGACGGGTCGACCCTGGCCGACCAGCGCACCCAGGTCGCCGGAGTCCTGAGCACCGTCGAGGGTCTCGACCACGTCGCCTCGGTCGCCGACCCGTTCGCGGCCGGCACGATCTCCGCGGACGGCCGGATCGCTTACGCCGTGCTGACCCTCGACGTCCCCGAGCGGGCGATGGGCAAGCCGGCCTTCGCCGTGCTGTCCGACGGCGTCTCCGGCATCGACACCGCGGGGATCCGGGTCGAGCTCGGCGGCGACGCCGTCTTCCTCAACGCCGGGGGCGGCGACTCAGGCCACGTCGGCATCGGCCTGCTGGTCGCTCTGCTGGTGCTGCTGGTCGTCTTCGGCACCGTCGTCTCCGCCGTCATCCCGATCGGCCTGTCGATCGTGGCGGTCGGCGCCGGCATCGGCGGGATCATGCTGCTGGCGTCGGTGATGGACGTCTCGGTCTCCGCGGTCCCCGTGGCCGGCCTGGTCGGGCTCGGCGTCGGCATCGACTACGCCCTCTTCGTGGTGGCCCGCTACCGCGAGAACCGCTCCGCAGGTCACGACAACCGCCAGGCCCTGCTCGACGCGATGAGCACCTCCGGCGCAGCCGTGGTCTTCGCCGGCGGCACCGTCGTGGCCGCCACCACCGCGCTGGCCATCACCGGCGTCGGCATCCTGACCTCGATCGGCCTGGCCACCGCCCTGATGGTGCTCTTCGCCGTCGCCGCGGCCGTCACCCTGCTGCCCGCCCTGCTCAGCCTGCTCGGCGACCGCATCGACGCCGGCAGGGTCGTTCGCCGGCGGGGCCCGGCGAAGGCTGCGCAGGACACCGCCTGGTGGCGCTTCGGTCACCGCGTCTCCGCGCGCCCGTGGCCCTACCTGCTCGGCTCCGTCGGCCTGCTGCTCACCGTCGCCGCTCCCGCGCTGTGGATGCAGACCGGCTTCCCGGCCGCCGGCGACGCCCCCGTCGCGACCACGCACCGACAGGCCTACGACCTGCTCTCCGAGGGCTTCGGGGTCGGCATCAACGCGCCGCTCCAGGTCGTCGTGGACCTCGGCAGCGACGGCGTCGACGCCGCCGGGCTGCCCGCCCTGGCCCGCGACCTGGCCGCCGTCCCTGGCATCGCCTCGGTCGGCGAGCCGCGGACCTCGGCCGACGGGAGCACCGCGGTCCTCACCGCCCTGCCGGCCACCGGGCCGGCCGACCGCGCCACCTCGGCCACCATCGCCCGGGTCCGCGGCACGATCCCCGGCAACGTCGCGGTCACCGGCATCACCGCGGTCACCGACGACCTCAACGCCCAGCTGTCGCGCACGCTGCCGCTCTTCATCGGCGCCGTCGTCGCGGTGTCGTTCCTGCTGCTGATGCTGGTCTTCCGCTCGGTGGCCGTCCCGCTCAAGGCCGCCGTGATGAACCTGCTCTCCATCGGCACGGCGTACGGCGTCCTGGTCGCGGTCTTCCAGTGGGGCTGGGGAGCGCACCTGCTCGGCCTCGACGGGCCCACCCCGATCACCTCGATCATCGTGGTCATCATGTTCCCGATCCTGTTCGGGCTCTCCATGGACTACGAGGTGTTCCTGCTGTCGCGGATCCGTGAGGAGTACCTCCGCACCGGCGACAACACCGAGTCGGTCGCCCGCGGCCTGGCCGGCACCGGCCGGGTGGTCACCTCGGCCGCACTGATCATGGTCGCGGTGTTCCTCAGCTTCGTCGCCAGCCCGGTGGTGTCGCTGAAGATGCTCGGCCTCGGCCTGGCCGTGGCGGTCGCCGTCGACGCCACCGTCGTCCGGATGGTGCTCGTGCCGGCCGCGATGGCCCTGCTCGGGAAGGCCAACTGGTGGCTCCCCGCCTGGCTCGACCGGCTGCTGCCTCAGGTGAGCATCGAGGGCGCGCCGCATTCGGACACCGACCCGGTCGCCCCGGAGCTCACCGCCGGGGTGCACTGACGGGAGCGCAGACAGGGAGGGCGCGGGCAGGAGTGCGCTGAGGGGACACCCCGGTGCACCCGCCGGATATCTCCGCGCCGCGGGCTGCGTGATGCTCGGGAGGACCGAGGTCGACCAGAAGGAGCAGGGCATGGGTGAGCAGCAGGTACCGGAGGCCATCGAGCAGGCGCTCGGCGCAGCGGACGCGGCGCTGGCTCGGCTCGACGAGGCGCTCGGCAGGCTCGGGGACGGGGACCTGCACCGGGCCCACCGCGACGGTGGCTGGACGGTGGCCCAGGTGGTCTCGCACATCAACATGTGCTCGGTGCTCTGGCTCGGCGACCTGAAGCGGCTCGAGAACGACCCCGACCTCGACTTCTTCTTCCGCGAGGAGGTCGGGCACGACCTGGTCGGGTACCCGCCGCCGACGATCGAGCTGGCCCGCCGCCAGCTGGCCAGCACCCGTCGGACGCTGGCCACCGCCGGCGGCGCGGCCGGCCCCGACGTGCTGGCCCGCACCGTCACCATCCCCGACCTGGGCACGATGACGGTCGAGGAGTGGTCGCCGCTGATCATCGGGCACGCCTCGGGCCACGCCGAGCAGGCCTTCGAGATCATGCGCGACCGCGAGTTCGCCCCCGAGGGGGTCTGAGGTGCGGGCAGCGGTGCTGACCGGCCTCGAGCAGGTCGTGCTCGAGGATCGTCCCGAGCCGGAGGCGCGTCCCGGCTGGGTGGTCGTCAAGGTCGAGTCGGCGTCGCTGTGCGGCACCGACGTCCACCAGTACGACGGCCGCATCGACACCCCGTTCCCGCGGGTCCCCGGCCACGACTTCGCCGGCAGCGTCGAGTCGGTCGGCGAGGGGGTGCCCGAGGAGCTCGTCGGCCGGCCGTTCGCGGTCAAGCCGTCACTGCCGTGCGAGGACTGCCCGGACTGCCGGGCCGGCAAGCTGGCCGACTGCAAGAAGAAGAAGCTGATCGGGCTCTGGTCCGACGGGTGCCTCACCGAGAAGGTGGCCGTGCCGCAGGTCAACCTCGTCCCGCGGCCCGAGGGGGTGGAGGCCTGGCAGGCCTCGCTGCTGGAGCCGTTGGCCGTCGGCCTCAACACCGTGGACCGGCTCCGCATCCTCCTCGGCGAGACCGTCGTCGTGCTGGGTCAGGGTCCGATCGGCCTGGCGCTGACCCGGCTCTGTGCGCTGTCGGGGGCGGGCCGGCTGATCGTCACCGACGCGCGCGAGGCGCCGTTCGCGGTCTCCCGGGCGTACGGCGCCAGCGACTGTCTCGACGTCACGCAGACCGACGCCCGGCAGGCCGTGCTCGACCTGACCGACGGGGTGGGTGCCGACATCGTCATCGAGACCTCCGGCTTCCCGGCGTCCTCGGCGATGGTGCTCGACCTGGTGCGCAAGGAGGGGAAGGTCGCGCACATCGGCTGGGCCAACGACCTGCCCCCGCTGCCGGTGATCCCGATCATGGCCAAGACGCTGACCATCTTCGGGATCGGCGGCAACGGCGGCCGGGGTCAGTACGAGCGCAGCCTGGAGCTGGTACGCAGCAGGCGGTTCGACCTCGACCCGGTCGTCACGCACCGGTTCTCCCTCGACGACATCACCGAGGCGTTCGCGGTCGCGGCCTCCAAGGCCGGCGGAGCGATCAAGGTCGTCGTGACGCCCTGACCCGATCGCGTCCTCAGCTCAGCCCGACGCGCGCTTGTAGGGGTCGGGTGGGAACCAGCCGTGGTCGACGACCTGGCCGGCCCACTCCCCGAGCCGCGCCACGACCCGGTCGAGGTCGTCGCCGATCGCGTCGACGACGGCCTGCACGGACCGGTCGGTGGTCGCCTCCAGGTCCTCGCGGGCCTGCCGGCCGGCGTCGGTGAGGTCGCCGTCGGCGAGCCAGCCGCGGCTCTCCAGGGTGGCCGTCGCGGCGTCCATCGCCTCCGGTGACCAGGCCCGCGACCCCGTGTAGGACAGGGGCTCCCAGCCCACCCACAGCTCGGTGAGCCGGTTGGCCTGGACGCCGTCGACCCCCGCCGACACGAGCGCGGCGAGGTGGCCGTCGCCGCGGTGCTCCCGCAGGACCGAGCACGCGTGCCAGAGCTGGCCGAGCGGCTCGTCGGGCCACGGCAGCGCGGTGAGGCCGGCGTGCAGGGCCCGTCCGGTCGGGTCGGCGGCCTCGGTGCCGCGGCGCAGCACCGCCACCACCTCGTCCAGGTCGTCAGGCTCATCGATGCAGGCCCGGAGCGCTGCCACCGCCCCCTGCAGCTTGGCGTCGCGCACCTCGGCCACGCCGCACGTCCCGCTGCCCGAACGGAACAGGTCGGCGACCAGTCCCGGCTCGAAGACCCCGAACGCCGCGGCGACGACCGACGGCTCGGCGTCGCCCAGCACGCTGCCGCGGCCGTAGACGTAGCCCTGCAGGAAGTCGAGACCCAGCGCGGCGTACGCGTCGTACGCCGGCTCGCTCCAGAAGCAGATCGTGGCCAGCGGCTCGATCGCGTCGCGGAGGCGACGTGCCGGGGTCGACCAGCCGAGCGTGCGTGCCTCACCGTCCCGGCCGCCGAAGAAGGCGGCGCGTGCCTCTGCGTAGTCCATGGCCGGATCGTGCACCCGCCCGAGAGCCCCGCACCAGAGCCGGGAGCAGAGTCTGCAGCGAGCGGCTGACGCCGTGCACGGGCCGGATATCGACGCCCCGCCGGCCTCGGTCAGGCTGCTGTGACCGCGCCGGAGGAGGTCGACAGTGATGAGCCCGCAGCCTGCTCCCGCCGTGGTCGAGCTGGTCGAGGTCGGGCCCCGCGACGGTCTGCAGAACGAGGCGCGCACGCTCGCGGTCGACACCCGCATCGAGCTGATCGAGCGGCTCGTCGCCGCCGGCGTACGACGCCTCGAGGCGGTCAGCTTCGTGCGTCCCGACCGCGTCCCGCAGATGGCCGGGGCCGAGGAGGTGCTCGCCGGGCTGCCCGTGCGCGACGACGTCGACCTGATCGGCCTGGTCCTCAACCGGCGCGGCGCCGAACGGGCCGCTCTGACCACCTGCGACGAGATCAACATGGTGGTGCCGGTGACCGACGCGTTCGCCACCCGCAACCAGGGCGCGCCGGTCGCCCAGCTGCTCGACCAGGCCGCCGGGGCCGTCGCGGTGGCCCGCGAGGCCGGCAAGCGGGCCTCGGTGACCCTGGCGGTCGCGTTCGGCTGCCCGTTCCAGGGACGCGTCGACACCGCGCAGGTCGCCGCCGTCGTCGAGCGCGTCGCCGACCTCGGCGTGGACGAGCTCGCCTTCGCCGACACCGTCGGGGTGGGCGTGCCGACCCAGGTGGACTCGCTGGCCGCGCTGGTGCGCGGCGACGCACGCATTCCGCGGCTGCGGTTCCACTTCCACAACACCCGCAACACCGGCTATGCCAACGCCTGGGCGGCCACCCGGCTCGACGACCCCGACCGTGGGCAGCGGGTCTCCCTGGACGCCTCGGTCGGCGGGTTCGGTGGCTGTCCGTTCGCGCCGGCCGCGACCGGCAACATCGCCACCGAGGACCTGCTGCACCTGCTCCGCGGCACCGGCGCCCGGGTGGTCGGCGCCGACGCGGACGACCTCAGCGGACTGACCGCGATCGCGTCCTGGCTCTCCGCCGAGCTGGACAGCCCGGTGCAGGCCCTGCTCGGTCGGGCCGGTGACTTCCCGCCGGAGGAGACGACGTGACGTCCGACCAGCCCTTCGACGGCGCCCGCCCGCTCTCGGGGCTGCGGGTCGTCGAGCTCGGCAACTACATCGCTGCTCCCACCGCCGGGCGGCTCCTCGCCGACTTCGGCGCCGAGGTGATCAAGGTTGAGCGGCCCGGGGTCGGCGACGAGCTGCGCACCTGGCGCCTGTACGGCGGGGACACCTCGCTGCTCTACCGGACCATCAACCGCAACAAGCGCTCGGTGGAGCTCGACCTGCGCACCGACGAGGGCCGCGCCACCGTGCTGGCCCTGCTGCGGCGCTCGGACGCGCTCATCGAGAACTTCCGCCCCGGCACCCTGGACCGGTGGGGTCTCGGCGCCGAGGCGCTCGCCGAGGCCAACCCCGACCTGGTGGTCGCGCGGGTCTCCGCGTTCGGCCAGACCGGGCCGCTGGCCGGGCGCCCCGGCTTCGCCGCGGTCGCCGAGGCCTTCGGCGGGATGCGCGACCTGGTCGGCGACCCCGACCGGCCGCCGGCCCGGGTCGGGGTCTCCATCGGCGACTCGATCGCCGGCCTCTACGCCGCCTTCGGCGTGGTCATGTCGCTGCTCGACCGGGAGCGCCGCCGCGCCGCCGGGGTCGCGACGGTCGGCCCGGCCGAGCGGCACGTCGACGTCGCGCTGCACGAGGCGGTCTTCTCGATGATGGAGTCGCTGGTCCCGGACTACTCCGCCTTCGAGGTGCTGCGGCGTCGTACGGGCGGGCGGATGGAGGGCATCGCCCCGTCCAACGCCTACGTGTGCCGCGACGGCACCTCGGTCGTGGTGGCCGGCAACGGCGACTCGATCTTCGGCCGGCTGATGCGCACCATCGGCCGCGACGACCTGGCCGACGACCGCGGGCTCGCGGGCAACGCGGGCCGGTGGGCGCGCCGCGACGAGCTCGACGAGGCGATCGAGGCGTGGACCCGGCTCCACGACCGCGCCGACGTCCTCGCCGCCCTCGACGGCGCCGGGGTGCCGGCCGGGCCGATCTACCGTGCCGAGGACATCCTGGGCGACGCGCAGTTCCGGGCCCGGGGGATGATCCAGGAGCTGCCGGTCGAGGTCGGCGGTGAGGTCCGCGACGTAGCGTTCCCCGGTGTGGTGCCGGTGCTCGGCGAGGAGTCGCTGGCGGTGCGCCACCTCGGGCCCGACCTGGGTGCCGACACGGCCTGGCTGTACGAGGAGGTCCTCGGCAGCGTCACGACGACGAAGGGCGACGACGGCGGATGACCGACGTGGAGCAGGTGGCTGAGGTCGCCCCCGATCTCGAGGTGCTGCGGGAGGTGTCCCGGCGGGTGCTCTGGCTCTCCGCGGCGGTCGTCGACGCCGCCAACCGGGGCCGGCCCAATGCCAGCGGCATCAAGGTCGGCGGCCACCAGGCCTCCTCGGCCTCGATGGTCGACATCGTCGTCGCGCTGTGGTTCCACGACCTGACCTCGCTGGACCGGGTGTCGGTCAAGCCGCACGCCTCCCCGGTGCTGCACGCGGTGAACTACCTGCTCGGTGACCTCGACGCGTCGTACCTCTCGACGCTGCGCGCCAAGGGCGGGCTGCAGTCCTACCCGTCGCGCTCGAAGGACCCCGACACCGTCGACTTCTCCACCGGGTCGGTCGGCATCGGCGCGACCGCGACGCTGTGGGCGGCCATCGCGCACCGCTACGTCCGGTCGCAGTTCGCCGGGGCTCCGCCGGCCGGGCGGTTCGTCAGCCTGCTCGGCGACGCCGAGCTCGACGAGGGCGCGATCTGGGAGGCCGTGGCCGACCCGCAGGTGGCCAGCCTCGGCGAGCTGCTGTGGGTGGTCGACCTCAACCGGCAGTCGCTGGACCGGGTCGTGCCGGACATCCAGATCCAGCGGCTGCAGGCGATGTTCGAGGCCGCCGGCTGGCAGGTCGTCACGCTGAAGTGGGGCCGGCTGATCTCGGCCCTCTTCGAGCAGCCCGGCGGCGACCTGCTGCGGGCCCGGCTCGAGGCGATGCCCAACGAGGAGTACCAGCGGATGCTGCGGGTCGACTCCTCCGAGCTGGTCGACCGGATCCTGGGCGGCGACGGCTCCCCGGAGCTGGAGGGGCTGCTCCGCTCGGTGCCGGTCCCGCACCTCGCCGCAGCCGTCCGCGACCTCGGCGGGCACGACCTCGGGCTGCTGGTCGACACGTTCGGCTCGGTCGACGAGCACCGCCCGACGGTCGTCTTCGCCTACACCGTCAAGGGTCGCGGCCTGCCCACCGAGGGCCACCCCAACAACCACTCGGTGCTGCTCACCGAGCCGCAGATGCAGGCCCTGGCCGAGGCCACCGGCGCCGACCTCGCCGACCCGTGGGCGCCGTTCCCCGACGGCTCGCCCGCCGCCGAGCTGGCCGCGCGTCGACGGGCGGCGCTGACCCGCCGCCCGGTCGCGCACACCGGCGCGGTCGAGGTGCCGACCGCGCTGGGACACCCGTTCCGCAAGGAGATCTCCACCCAGGCCGCCCTCGGCCGGCTGCTGGCCGACCTGGTCCGCGACGCCCCCGGACTGGCTGCCCGAGTGGTGACCTGCAGCCCCGACGTCGCCTCCTCCACCAACCTGGGCGGCTGGATCAACAAGACCGGGGTCTGGTCGGTGGCCGAACGGCACGACTGGTTCGCCGACGACGAGCAGCGGATCCTGCGCTGGTCGGAGTCGCAGCACGGCCATCACATCGAGCTCGGCATCGCGGAGGTCAACCTGGTCGGGCTGCTCGGCGAGCTCGGGTCGACCTGGTCGCGGTGGGGTGAGCGGCTCATCCCGATCGCCACGCTCTACGACCCGTTCCTGAGCCGGGCGCTGGAGCCCTGGTCGTTCGGCCTGTACGCCGGGGGGCAGTCGATCCTGGTGGGCACACCCAGCGGGGTGACGCTGGCCCCGGAGGGCGGGGCGCACCAGTCCGTCTCGACGCCCTCGATCGGGCTCGAGCAGCCGGCGTGCACCGCCTGGGAGCCGGCGTTCGCCCCGGACCTGGAGTGGTGCTTCCTGGAGGCGATGCGCCAGGTCGGCGTCCCGGGCGGCAGCTCGGCGTACTTCCGGCTCTCCACCCGGCCGGTGGACCCGGCGCTGGCGCAGGTGCCCGAGGACGAGGTGCTGCGCGAGCGACGCCGCCGCCAGGCCGTCAGCGGCGGCTACCGGATCACCACCCACCCGGCCGCCGACGAGCAGGTCACCCTGGTCGGCACGGGTGCGGTGATGACCGAGGTGCTCGACGCCGCCCGGCGGCTGGGCGAGCTGGGCGTGGTGGCCGGGGTCGTCTGCCTGACCAGCGCCGACCTGGTCTTCCGGTCGTTCCAGCAGCGCGGCAGCCGCCGGGCAGGGGAGGGCTCGGGGGTGCTGGACCTGCTGCTGCCGCCCGAGCACCCCTGCCCGGTCGTCACCGTCCTCGACGGGCACCCGCACACGCTGGCGTTCCTGGCCGGGGCGCGCGGCGACCGGATCCGCTGCCTGGGGGTGAGCACCTTCGGCCAGTCCTCCGACCTCGCCGACGCCTACGCGCTGCACGGCATCGACGCGCTCTCGGTCGTCGAGGCGGCCCTCGACCTGCTCGGCAGGTGAGCCCCACCGCCCGTTGGGTACTGTGACGTGCGTCACCTGGCGAGTCGGGGAGGGCGACATGCGGGAGTACCTGGCGGGGGACGTCGTGATGGCGACGCGCAGCCTCGAGGAGGCGCGGGACGCGGTGACGCGGGTCTACCTGCCGCACGACCTGGTCGGCCCCCAGGACGAGATGGACATGAGGCTCAACGCGCTCAGCGACCGCTACCTGACCCTGGGGTACCTGACCTACCGGGCGGAGACCGAGCTGCGGATGCCCGCCGCGGAGCAGTGGTACCACATCAACCTGCAGCTGGCCGGGGCCACCTGGGCCTCCCGCAGCGACGGCACCCGCGAGCACACCCGCGCCCAGCAGCGCGGCCTGGTGCTCAACCCCGAGCAGGCCAACACCGTGCGCTGGTCGCCGGACGCCGAGCAGCTCATCCTCAAGGTCTCGCGCAGCACCCTGGAGTCGCACCTGTCCGACCTGATCGGGCGGCCGGTCACCGAGGTGCTCGACTTCGAGTTCGGACTCGACCTGCTCTCGGCCCCCGGCCAGTCGCTGCTGCGGTCGGTGGAGTTCCTCGCCCGTGAGCTCGAACGGCCGCACGGCGTCCGTGACCTGCCGCTGGCCCGGTCCCAGCTCGAGGCCTACGTGCTGACCAACCTGCTGCACGCCGGTCGCCACCAGTACTCCGACGCCCTGGCCGGCCGCGAGGACACCGCCCGCCTCGGTCGGCTCGCCCCGGTGGTGCGCTACGTCGAGGAGCATGCCGACACCGAGCTCACCCCCGAGCTGCTGGCGCGCGTCGGGTGCGTCAGCGTGCGGACCCTGCACGCCGCCTTCCAGGAGCAGCTGGGCGAGTCGCCCATGGCCTACGTCCGCCGGATCCGGCTCGGCAAGGTGCGCGCCGACCTGCTCCGCGCCGACCCCCAGCGCACCCGGGTCACCGACGTGGCGATGCGGTGGGGCTTCTTCCACCAGTCCCGCTTCGCCCAGCAGTACCGCGAGCAGTTCCACGAGCTCCCCAGCGTCACCCTGCAACGCTGACGCCGCCCCTCCCCGGGCAGCGTGAGCGCCTCGACCTCCGGTGGTCGAGTCCGGGCTGGGCTGCGGTGAGCGGACCTGGGGGAGCAGGCAGCGGATAGTGCCGGGTGCGGGGGCGCTCGTAGCGTCGAGGCGACGACGATCCTGCGAGCGAGGAGCCTCCGTGTCCGACACCGCCTCCGTGATCAGCGAGCCCACCACCACCGAGCTGGAGTCCTTCGGCCTCTTCATCGACGGCCACCAGGTCAACGCCCTGTCGGGCAGGACGTTCGACTCGCAGAACCCGTTCACCGGCAGCGCCTGGGCGGTCGTCGCCGACGGCGGGCCCGAGGACGTCGACCGCGCCGTCGCCTCCAGCCGTACGGCGTTCGAGGAGACCTGGGGGCCGATGTCCGGTTTCCAGCGGGCCGCGGTGCTGCGCCGGGTCGCCGAGGCCATCGCTGACAACGCCGAGCGGCTCGCGCTGCTCGAGGTGCGCGACTCCGGCAAGCTGATGCGCGAGATGCGCGGCCAGATGCAGGGCCTGGGCACCTGGTACTCCTACTTCTCCGGCCTGGCCGACAAGCTCGAGGGCCGCACCGTCCCGGCGCTGAGCCCCTCGACGTACTTCGGCTACACGCTGCGCGAGCCCGTCGGCGTGGTCGGGGCGATCACCCCGTGGAACTCCCCGCTGCTGCTGCTCTCCTTCAAGCTCGCGCCACTGCTGGCCGCCGGGTGCACGTGTGTGGTCAAACCGTCGGAGCACTCGCCGTCCTCGACCGTCGCCTTCGCCGAGGTGCTGCACGAGGCCGGTCTGCCCGCCGGCGTGCTCAACGTGGTGACCGGCTGGGACCGCGCCACCGGTGAGGCGCTGGCCTCCCACCGCGGCATCGACAAGGTCGCGTTCACCGGCAGCACCGCCACCGGCGCCAAGGTCGCCCAGGCCGCGGTCGCCAACATCAACCGGGTCACCCTCGAGCTCGGCGGCAAGTCGCCGCAGGTCGTCTTCCCCGACGCCGACCTCGACGCCGCCGCCAACGGGCTGGTCGCCGGGGTCTTCGCCGCCACCGGCCAGACCTGCATGGCCGGATCGCGCCTGATCGTGCACGAGGACATCCGCGACGAGCTGGTCGCCAAGGTGGTGGCCCGCGCCGAGGCGATCAAGCAGGGCGACCCGACCGAGGCCGAGACCGAGATGGGACCGGTCGCGAACCGGCCGCAGTACGAGAAGGTGCTCGGCTACCTCCAGGGCGCCCGCGACGAGGGGTGGACGATCGCCACCGGCGGCGAGCCCAACGACGACCTCGGGGGCCTGTTCGTGCGGCCCACCGTGGTGCTCGCCCAGCACGACGCCACGATCGCGCGCGAGGAGGTCTTCGGGCCGGTGCTGACGGCGTACACCTTCCGTGACGAGGCTGAGGCGGTCCGGCTGGCCAACGACACGCCGTACGGGCTGGCCGGCGCGGTGTGGACCAAGGACGTCCACCGGGCGCACCGGATGGCCTCGGCGATCCGGGCCGGCACGGTCTGGATCAACGCCTACCGGGTGGTGGCGCCCAACATGCCGTTCGGCGGCTTCGGCCTCTCCGGGATCGGCCGCGAGAACGGGTCGGGTGCGGTCGACGAGTACCTGGAGAACAAGTCGGTCTTCGTGGAGCTCACCGGCGGGACACGCGACCCCTTCAAGCTGGGCTGACCCCACTGCCTGCCGGCACCTCTCGGCGAGGGTGTGGAGCCGCGTGCCAGGCTGGAGGCGATGAGCGCTCTGCTCCGGGCCGCCCACCTCGGTCCGGCCCTCGCCGTGACCGCCGTGGCCGCCCTGCTGGGGACGGCCGCAGACCTGGCGACCCCGACGGTGGTCCTGGTGACGCTGGCGATCCTGAGCGGGCAGCTCACGATCGGGTGGGGCAACGACCTGCTCGACGCCGAGCGCGACCGGCTGGCCGGGCGCACCGACAAGCCGCTGGCCACCGGCACGCTGTCGGCCGGGCTCGTCCGCCCCTGCCTGGTCGGCGCGGCCGTGGCCTGCGTCGTGCTCTCCTTCGCCGCCGGGTGGCGCAGCGGCCTGCTGCACGTGCTGGTCGCCGTACCCGCCGGCCACGCCTACAACGTCCACCTCAAGCGGACCGCCTGGTCGTGGCTGCCGTACGCCGTCGCGTTCGGCTCGCTGCCCGCCATCGTGTGGCTGGCCGGCCCGGACCCGTCCTGGCCGCCGGCGTGGATGCTCGGGGTGGCGGCCGTCCTCGGCGTCGCCGCCCACTTCCTCAACACGCTGCCCGACTTCGCCGACGACGCGGCGACCGGCGTCCAGGGGCTGCCGCACCGGCTCGGCGCGACCCGCACCCGGGTGGTCGCCACCGTCCTGCTCGTCGCGGGGTCGGTCGGCGCCGTGGTCGGCGCGGGCGACGCGTCCTCGCCCGCCGGCCTGGGCGTCCTGCTGCTGGTCGCGGTGCTGGCCGCCGTGGCCCTGCGCGGCCGGGGCTCCCTGCCCTTCCTGGCCGCGATCCTCATCGCCCTGCTCGACGTCGTGCTGCTGGCAGCGGCATGACCCCTCTCCCGTCCCGACCCCTCAGGAGCTCCCCGTGAAGATCGTCAGCGTGCGCGGCGTGCTGCCCGAGCACCGCTACTCCCAGGAGGAGATCACCGAGGCCTTCCTCGACGTGGTCCTCACCGGTGCCGACGCCGCCAAGGCCGGGGTGCTGCGGCGCTTCCACGCCAACGCCGGCGTGCGGACCCGGCACACCACGCTGCCGCTGCAGGAGTACGGCGACCTGACCGACTTCGGCCAGGCCAACGACGCCTTCATCGAGCACGGGGTGGTCCTCGGCGGGCGCGCGGTCGTCGACGCCCTGAAGGCGGCCGGCCTGACCCCGCAGGACGTCGACGTGATCATCTCCTGCACGGTGACCGGTCTGGCCGTCCCGTCGCTGGACGCCCGCGTGGCCGGCGCGATCGGGCTGCGGCCCGACGTGAAGCGCCTCCCGCTGGTGGGACTGGGCTGCGTGGCCGGCGCGGCCGGCGTGGCCCGGCTGCACGACTACCTGGTCGGGCACCCCGACGAGGTCGCGGTGCTGATGTCGGTCGAGCTGTGCTCGCTGACCGTCCAGCGCGACGACGACTCGGTGCCCAACCTGGTCGCCAGCGGCCTCTTCGGTGACGGCGCGGCGGCCGTGGTCGGGGTCGGCGCCGAACGGGCCCGGCTGCTGGGGTCCTCACCGACCCCGCGGCCCGACGTGGTCGCCACCCGCAGCGTGCTCTACCCCGACTCGGAGCGGACGATGGGCTGGGACGTCGGCGCCACCGGCCTGCGGATCGTGCTGGACAGCAGCGTCCCCGACCTCGTCCGCGCGCACGTCGGCCACGACGTGGAGGCGTTCCTCGCCGACCAGGGCCTCACCCCCGCCGACCTCGAGTGGTACGTCGCCCACCCGGGCGGGCCCAAGGTGCTGGAGGCCCTGCAGGACGCCCTGGGCGTCGGGCAGGAGGCACTGCAGGTCACCTGGGACTCCCTGGCAGCGATCGGCAACCTGTCCTCCTCGTCGGTGCTGCACGTGCTCGCCGACACCCTCGAGCAGCGGCCGCCCCGGCCGGGGTCGTACGGTCTGCTGATGGCGATGGGTCCCGGCTTCTGCTCCGAGCTCGTGCTGCTGCGGGCACCCGGCGCCGAGGAGGACGGGGCGTGAGCAGCGAGTGGTGGTTCACGGTCCTCGTCGTCGCGGTCGCGCTCGAACGGCTCGCCGAGCTGGTCGTCTCGAAGCGCAACGCCGCCTGGAGCCTGGCCCGTGGTGGTGTCGAGACCGGCCGCGGGCACTACCCCGTCATGGTGGTGCTGCACACCGCGCTGCTGGTCGGGGCGCTCACGGAGGTGTGGGTGCGGCGCCCGGACGTCGTGCCCGCGCTGGGCCTCTCGATGCTGGCGCTGGTGCTGGCCTCGCAGGCCCTGCGCTGGTGGTGCATCACGACGCTGGGGCCGCGGTGGAACACCCGGGTGATCGTCGTCCCCGACCTGCCCCTGGTCACCGGCGGGCCCTACCGGTTCCTGTCGCACCCCAACTACGTGGCGGTCGTGGTGGAGGGCTTCGCGCTGCCGCTCGTGCACGCTGCCTGGATCACCGCCCTGGTCTTCACGGTGGCCAACGCGGCGCTGCTCACCGTGCGGCTGCGGGTGGAGAACACCGCCCTGGCCCACGTCGTCGCCGGAGCGCGGGCGTGAGCGACCTGCTCGTCGCGGGGGGAGGCCCGGCGGGTCTGGCCACGGCACTGGTCGCTGCCCGGCACGGCCTGACGGTGACCGTGTGGGAGCCGCGCGCCGGGACGATCGACAAGGCCTGCGGTGAGGGGCTGATGCCCGGCGCGGTCGCCGCGCTGCGCGACCTCGGCGTCGACCCGGCCGGACACGACCTCGCCGGGATCCGCTACCTGCGGGCCGGACGCGCGGCGGAGGCGCCGTTCCGTGCCGGCCCGGGACGCGGCGTACGGCGGACCGTGCTGCACGACGCGCTGCGCTCCGCCGCGCTCGCCCGGGGCGTGGCGTTCGAGCAGGCCGCGGTCGAGGAGCTGACCCAGGACGGCAGCGGGGTCGAGGTGCGCGGCAACGGGAGGACCGCGCGGGCGTCGTACGTCGTGGCGGCCGACGGCCTGCACTCGCCGCTGCGACGGCGCCTCGGGCTCGAGGCCGCTCCCGCCCGGCGGCGCCGCTACGGGCTGCGCGCGCACTACGAGGTGACCCCGTGGACCGACCTGGTGGAGGTGCACTGGGCCCGCGACGCCGAGGCCTACGTGACGCCCGTCGGGCGGGGCCTGGTCGGAGTGGCGGTGCTGAGCGCGGTCCGCGCCGGCTTCGACGAGCACCTGGCCGCCTTCCCCGAGCTCGGCGGCCGCCTCGCCGGCACGCCGCACGGCGCGGTCCGCGGGGCGGGGCCGCTGCGGCAGCGGGCCACCGCCCGCGTGGCCGGCCGGGTGCTCCTCGTCGGCGACGCCGCGGGGTACGTCGACGCGTTGACCGGCGAGGGCGTGGCGCTGGCCGTCGCCCAGGCCCGGGCCGCCGTCCTGGCCCTCGCCGAGGACGACCCCGACCGCTACGAACGGGACTGGCAGCGGGTCACCCGGCGCTACCGGTGGCTCACCTCGTCCCTGCTGGAGGCGACCCGGGTGCCGCCGGTGCGGCGCCTGCTGGTGCCCGCCGCGCAGCGGTTGCCGTGGGTCTTCGACCAGGCCGTCGGTGCCCTGGCTCGGCCGGCATGAGTGAGGAGCTCGTCGTCCTGGTCGACGACGCCGGCTGCGCGCTGGGCACCGCCCCGAAGGCGACGGTGCACCACGGGGAGACGCCGCTGCACCTGGCCTTCTCCTGCTACCTCTTCGACGCCGACGGGCGGCTCCTGCTGACCCGCCGGGCGCTGCACAAGCGGACCTGGCCGGGCGTGTGGACCAACAGCTTCTGCGGCCACCCGGGGCCGGGGGAGTCGCTGGCCGACGCGGTCACCCGCCGTGGCGCGCAGGAGCTCGGCACCACCGTGCACGGCCTCACGCTGGTGCTGCCGCGCTTCCGCTACGAGGCCACCATGGCCGACGGCACCCGCGAGAACGAGCTGTGCCCCGTCTACGTGGCGACCGTCCAGGGACCGGTCGCCGCCGACCCGGCCGAGGTCGACGCCACCGCCTGGGTCGACTGGGCGGCCTTCCGGGACGAGGTCCTGGCCGGCACCCGCGACGTCTCCCCGTGGTGCGTCGAGCAGGTGGCGGCCCTCGCGGCGGCCGAGGAGGCTCCGGGCCGGTTCGGGACCGCGCCGGCCGACGAGCTCCCCGAGGCCGCCCGCCCTTGAGGGGCGTGCCTAGATTCGACAGTGGGTCCGTCGGTACCACCGCGGCAGGCTCCGCCCGAGCTCGTCGGGCACGACCCTGAGGCGAGGAGCCCCCATGCGCGTACTGGTCACCGGAGCGACGGGCTACGTCGGCTCACGGCTCGTCCCCGTCCTGGTCGAGGCCGGCCACGACGTCGTCGCCGCCGTGCGCAAGCCCGGAGCCCTCGAGGACTACCCGTGGGAGGACGACGTCGAGACCGCCGAGTTCGACATCGAGGACGACGCGACCATCCGGTCGGCCACCGCCGACGTCGACGCGGTCGTCTACCTGGTGCACTCGATGTCCGACGGCGACTTCGTCACCAAGGACCGGGAGGCCGCCCAGCGCGTGGCCGCCGCGGCCGAGGCCAACGGGGTCTCCCGCATCGTCTACCTCTCCGGGCTGATCCCGCCCGGCGAGGAGCTCTCCGACCACCTGCGCTCCCGGCTCGAGGTCGAGCAGGTCTTCCTCGACGGCGACGTCCCGGCCGTCGTGCTGCGCGCCGCCATGGTGGTGGGCTCCGGCTCGACCTCCTTCGAGCTGCTCCGCCGGCTCAGCGAGCGGGTGCCCTTCACCCCGATCCCGCGCTACATGCGCAGCCGGCTGCAGCCGATCGCCGTCGAGGACGTCGTCGAGCTCGTCGCGGGGGCGCTGCGCGGCACCCCGCGCAACCGGCACTACGACGTCGGCGGGCCCGAGCGGCCGACGTACCCCGAGCTGCTCGCACTCTTCGCCGAGGTCGCCGGCCTGCGGAGGTTCCAGGTGATCGTGCCGTTCGCACCCAAGCCGGTCGTGGGCCGGATCGTCGCGCTGGTCAGCGGCCTGCCCCGCGGCACCGTGACCGCCCTGATCGACAGCCTCTCCCACGAGATGGTCTGCCAGGAGGACGACGCGACCGGCGACCTGCTCGAGCCCGGCCACGCGTACGTGCCGCTGCGGGAGGCCCTGGAGCGGTCGCTGACCCCCGGACCGGCCGGGACCAGCCGCCGCGGCGACCTGCTCGCCGCCGCCCCCACCGACCCGGGCTGAGCAGTCAGGTCGCCCGTCGCGCTGGGGGCCCCGGTGCCGCATGATGGGCAGGACGGGGCCCAGAGGCGGCGGAGGCACGGGTACGCGGGATGGCAGAGCTGACGCAGGCGCCCGGCGCGTCCGCCCCCGAGGAGGTCGACCCGGTCGACGTCCTGGCCGGTGACGCCCTGCGCGACCTGCTCGCCGTCCCCGGAGTGCTCCGCGCCGGCCTCGCGCTGACCATGACCGGCGGCCGGCAGCTCCGGTTCGTCTCCACCGACCCCGACCGACTGGGACCACCGCTGGTGTGGTGCCTCATCGATGCCTACGACGCGCTGCCGCTCAACCTGGCCGTCCGCACCGGCGAGGGTGTCGTCGTCGGCTCCCGGGCCGACCTGGTCGCGCGGTTCCCCGACCTGGCCGCCGTCCAGCACGAGGACGCCCCCTTCCGCAGTGTCATCGCGCTGCCGCTGCTCAGCGGCGGCGCCTGTCTCGGCGGTGCCCTGGTCTACCGCGACGGCGAGACCGCCGGGCCGCTGCCCGTCGAGCTCGACGACGTCGCGGCCGGGTTCGCCGCCGACCTCGGCGACCTCTACGCCGACCGCCGCCGGGCCGACGCCGACGCGGCGGTGCCGGGTCCGCACGAGACCCATGCCCAGCTCCCGCCGGACGCCTCCGCGCCGGGGGTGGCGCGGCGGCTGGTCAAGGACGTCCTCACCGCGTGGGGAGTCGACGAGGAGACCGTGGCCGACGCCCAGCTGTGCGCCTCCGAGCTCGTCACCAACGTCGTCATCCACGTCGCCCGCGCCTCGGTGATCAGTGTGGAGCGCACCGACGGCGGCGTGGTGGTGATGGTCGACCAGCCGCCGGTCGCCGGGGCGGTGCCGGCGATCGCTCCGGGCGAGGCGGCCGGGGTCGGTGGCCGGGGCCTGGCTGTGGTCGAGGCGCTCGCGGCCGCCTGGGGCGTCGAGACCACCGGCGCGGGCACCCGTGTCTGGTTCCGGATGGACCATCCCCGCTCCTGACCGACCCGAGCGCTGCCGGCGGTACCCTGACCGCTGCTCACGTCCCTCCTTCTCAGCTGTCCCCGTGGAGTCCGCCATGCCGCTGTCCGCCCGCTGCCGCCGGGTCGTGCCGGCGCTGGTGCTCGCGATGGCGGTCGTGGCGGCCGCGCCTGCCCTCGGCAGTCCGGCGCCGGACAGCGACACCGCGGTGCCCCCGGCTGCCGTCGCCCGCCAGGTCACGATGCGGCCCGCTCCCGAGCCCCCGCCCGTCGCGGCGACCGCCAGCGGCAACGTCTTCGTGGGCCGGCCCTGGGGTGTCTACACGGGCCCGATCGAGCAGGCGTGGGCGCCGTACGCGTCGGCGAGCGGAGCGGTGAGGGCCCAGCTCGGCAAGATCGCGCTGACCCCGAAGACCAAGTGGTTCGGGGCGTGGATCCCGACCCGCGAGATCGGCGCCAAGGTCCGGGAGTACGTCGCCGGCTCGCAGCACGGCAACCCGGACGCCCTGGTGCAGGCCACCGTCTTCCGGATGGTGCCCTGGGAGCACGAGGCGTGCCGCCGGCTGCCCACCGCCCGCGAGCAGGCCGACTACCGGGCCTGGGTCGACGCGTTCGCCGCTGCGCTCGGCGACGCCCCGACCGCGATCGTGCTGCAGCCCGACGGCCCGTTCGCGCTCTGCGCCCCCGGCGGCTCGACGCTGCCCTCCCAGCTCGTCGCCTACGCCGCGCAGCGGCTGTCGGCGCAGCCCCGGACCTCGGTCTACCTGGAGGCGGGCGCCTACGACTGGCCCAACGAGGGCAGCCAGGGCGGTGCCCAGGCGGCACTGCGGATCCTGCTCCAGGGCGGCATCCAGTACGCCCGCGGCATCGCGCTAAACGGCACGCACTACTCCGACCCCGTCCTGGAGGTACGGCGCGGCGTCGAGCTGGTCCGGTTGCTGGAGCAGCGCGGGATCACCGGCAAGACCGTCATCGTGAACACCGCGACCTCGGGCAACCCGTTCGAGTTCGGCCGCTACACCGGGGCCGACCCCGACAACGCGTTCGTGTGCCGCGACCGCAACGACCACCGCACCTGCGTCACCCTCGGCATCCCGCCGACCCCCGACGTCGCCGACCCGGCCTGGGGCCTGCCCGCGGAGACCCGCGCCCTGGCCGAGCAGTACGTCGACGCCTTCGTGTGGTTCGGCCGGCCCTGGCTCGACCGCCAGGCCGACCCGTTCGTACGGCAGCGCGCCCTCGACCTGGTCGCCTCCTCCCCGTTCGCCGGCTTCCTGCCCCACGTCCCCGACGGCTCCCGCCGCCGCTGACCCCGAGACGACACCAACGCCCCCTTCCCACCCGCCGAGACGACACCAACGCGCGCTTCCGCTGCGGCGAGACGACACCAACGCGCGCTACCCCTGCGGCGAGACGACACCAACGTGTCTCCGGCGGCGCCCAGGGCCGGAAGCCCCTGGCCGGGGGGCGGGGCCTCCGCGACGCTGAGCCGGTGGCCCGCCCCGCACCCCCGCTGCCCCCGGAGGTCCTCGCCGACGTGACGGACCTGCTCGCCGCGTGTCCCGCCTTCGGCGGCGTACCCCGCGGCGACCTCGAACGCCTCACCCGCGCCGCGCGGATCGGCCGGGTCGCGGGTTCGACCGCACCGCTCAGCCCGGCGCTGGTGGTGATGCGCGGCGGGGTCTACGTGCAGGACGCCCAAGGGCGCACCCTGGAGGTCGTCGCCACCGGTGAGTACGCCGCGCCGGCCGAGGGCGAGACGCTGCAGCCGGCCGAGCCGACCCTGGTGGTGTGGCTGCCCGACGAGGCCCGCGACCTGGCCTGGACCCCGACCGCGCGGGCCCGTCCCGCGGCCGTGTCGCCCGGTGTGGACTGGGAGAGCACGAGCGTCCGCCAGGTGATGCGCTCGCCCGTGCAGGTCGTCGACGCCGCCGCGACCTGCCGCGAGGTCGCCGGGGTGATGCGCGACCACGGCATCTCCTCGGTCCTGGTCGCAGCGGGAGGAAGCCTGGGGATCGCGACCGACCGCGACCTGCGGACCCGGCTGGTCGCCGAGGGGCTCAGCCCGGAGACGCCCGTGGGCGCCATCGCGACGGTGCCGGCCCGCACCGTGCCGGCCGACACCCCGGTGTTCGAGGCGCTGCTGCAGATGCTCGGCAGCGGCATCCACCACCTCCCGGTCGCCGAGAGGGGTCGCGTCGTCGGCATGCTCAGCTCGGGCGACCTCAACCAGCTCGACGCCCGCAACCCGCTCGCGGTCCGGGTCGCCCTCGACCGGGCCGACAGCGTGGCGGCGGTCCGCGTCGTCCTCGCGGGTCTGCCCGACACGGTCGCCGCCCTGCTCGCCGGCGGCAGCGCCGCCTCTGCGGTGGGACGGGTGGTCGCGACAGTGACCGACCGGGTGCACCAGCGGCTGCTGGCGCTGGCGTTCGCCGACCTGGGTCAGCCGCCCACCGACTACGGCTGGCTGGTGTTCGGCAGCCAGGCCCGCCACGAGCAGACCCTGCACACCGACCAGGACACCGGGCTGCTCCTGCCCGACGACCTGACCGCCGACGAGGCCGCGTGGTGGCAGGGGCTCGCCGAACGGATGACCGCCGACCTCGAGGTGGTCGGCTACCCGCGCTGTCCTGGCGGGGTGATGGCGACCAATGACCAGTGGCGCCTCGGGCTCACCGGGTGGCGGTCCCGGCTGCACGGTCTGGTGCACGAGCCGTCCGAGGAGCACCTGCTGGAGTCGGCGATCGTCTTCGACCAGCGGACCGTCGCGGGGGCCCTGGACGCGACCGTCCTGCTGCGCCCGGCGGTGGCCGCGGCCCACGACGAGCAGGTGTTCCTGGGCCGGCTGGCTCGGGCGTCGGTGGCGCACCGGACACCCCTGGGGTTCCTCGGCCGGTTCGCCGTGGAGCGGGGCGGCGAGCACCGGGGGCGCTTCGACGTGAAGGCGGGGGTGCTGCTGCCGATCACCGACCTGGCCAGGCTCGCCACGCTGGCCCGCGGCGGCATCGAGGTCGCCACCCTGGCACGGCTCGAGGCCGCCGTCGAAGCGGAGGAGATGTCCGCCGACCTGGGCACCACGCTGGCTGCCGGCTACGAGCTGGCCCTCGGGCTGCGCCTGCGCCACCACGTCGCGCAGCACCGGCGCGGACACGCCTGTGACGACTGGCTCGACCCGGCGGAGGTCACGGCGCTGGACCGCTCGCTGCTCCGCGAGACCTTCAAGGCCGTGCGCACGGCACAGGAGTTCCTCGCGCTGCGCTACCGCACCTCGTTGATCGGCTGAGGGGGAGCGGGTGGCGCTGTTCCGACGACCGGTCGACGACGACCGTCCGTGGCGGGAGGCGTCGTACGTCGCCCTCGACTTCGAGACGACCACGGCCGACGTGCGGCTGGCCGTGCCGCTCTCGGTGGGGTGGGTGGGCGTCCGCGACGGCCTCGTGCAGTGCGGGGAGGCGGGCTACACCCTCGTGCGTCCGAGCGTCGCCGTGCCCGAGGACTCGGTGCGCATCCACGGACTGCTCCCCGAGCACCTGGACGACGGGCCGAGCGCCGACGAGGTCGCCGCCCAGCTGCGGACGGTCCTGCAGGGCGCCGTCCTCGTGGCCCACCACGCCGCCCTCGAACGAGCCGTCCTGGAGCGCCTCGGCGTGCCGGTCATCGCGTCGGTCGACACCCTCGCCGTGCTGCGTCGCCTCGACGAGCGGGACGGTCAGGGGGCGGCCGACCCCCGGCTCCCGGAGGCGGCGCGCCGGCACGGGATCCCCGCGCTGCCTGCCCATCACGCGTTCCGCGACGCGCTGACGACCGCACTGCTGCTGCTCGCCCTCGCCGACCGGGTCGAGGCCCGCCGCGGCGCCTGCACCGTCGCGGACCTGATGCTGCTCTCGCGATCCTGACCGGCCCGACCGCCCAGGCGCGGGCGGCGTCCACCCGCTCGGTAGGTTGGCGCGGTGCACACCGACGAGGTCCTGGCCCTGTTGCGGGACGTGGCCGAGGAGTTCGTGAACCCGCGGTTCCGCTCGCTCGCGGCCGACGAGGTGATCCAGAAGCGGCCGGGCGACCTGGTCACGGTGGCGGACCGTGAGGCCGAGGTGCGGATCACTGCGGTCCTGCGGGGCGCCTACCCCGACGCGCTGGTCCTGGGCGAGGAGGCGAGCGTCGAGGACCCGGGGCTGGTCGACCGGTTCCGCGTCGCCGAGCACGCCTTCACCGTCGACCCGATCGACGGCACCAAGAACTTCGTGCACGGCTCGCCCGACCACGCCCTGATGGTCGCCGAGCTGCGAGCCGGCGAGGTGGTGCGCAGCTGGATCTGGCAGCCCCAGCACGAGCGGGCCTACGTCGCCGAACGAGGCGCCGGCGCGTGGTGCGACGGCGTCCGCCTTGAGCGTCCTCCGGTGCCGGCCGACCCCCGCGGGGTGACCTCGCGACGCAGCTGGCTGGGTCGCAGCCTGGGTTCGCTGCCCGCGATGGAGCTGACCTGGGTGTGCTGCGGGGTGGACTACCCCCAGCTGGTCGCCGGGGCCGCCGACTACGCCCTCTACTCGGGCGCGAAGCCCTGGGACCACGCGCCGGGGTCGCTGCTGCTCACCGAGGCAGGCGGGTTCGTGGGCAGCTTCGACGGGTCGTCGTACCGGCCGCAGACCGCGCCCGAGTACGGCCTGGTCGCCGCCGCCGACCGCGCGACGTACGACGAGGTGCAGGGCTTCGTCGGCACGCTGGGCTGAGCCAGAGCGCCGCGGCGGTGCGAGGATGGCCTCCGACGCCACTGGAGGACCCATGAGCGAGAGCATCTGGCCCACCGTCCACGCCGAGCGGGAGGCGCTGGCCGCCGACCTCTCCGCGTTGACCGACGAGCAGTGGGCGACCCCGTCGCTGTGCAGCGAGTGGGACGTGCACCAGGTGCTCGCCCACCAGCTCTCCGCCGCCAAGATGACGCCGCCGCGGTTCCTGACCCGCTTCGCGGCCGCCGGCTTCAGCTTCCCGAGGTTCGCTGCGAAGCAGGTCGAGCAGGAGAGCGCCGGCGGACCGGCCGCGACCCTGGCCGCCTTCCGTGCCGCCTCGGGTCGTACGTCGGCCCCGCCGGCACCGAAGACCACCTGGCTCGGGGAGATCTTCGTGCACGGCGAGGACATCCGTCGCCCGCTCGGCATCACGCACGCCTACCCGCTGCCGCAGGTGGCTGAGGTCGTCCGGTTCTACGCCAAGAGCAACACGCTCATCGGCGGACGCGACCGGGTGGCCGGGCTGACCCTGAAGGCGACCGACACCGACCTCACCGTCGGCGAGGGACCTCTGGTCGAGGGACCGGCCGTGGCGCTGATGCTGGCCGCCGCCGGTCGCAAGGTGGCGCTCGACGACCTGACCGGACCGGGCGTCGCGACCCTGCGCGAGCGTCCCTAGCCCAGGAACTCCCGCAGCGCCTCGAGGGTGCCGTCGGGATCCTCCTCGGGCAGGAAGTGCCCACCGCGGACGGCGTGGCCCCGCACGACGTCGGCGTACTCGCGCCAGACGGCGAGGGCGTCGTACGCCAGGCCGACGAAGCCCTGGTCGCCCCACAGCACCAGGGTGGGGCAGGTGATCCGGCGCCCGGCGGCGGCGTCGACCTCGTCGTGCTCGAGGTCGATGGTCGCGCCGGCCCGGTAGTCCTCGCAGCTGGCCCGGATGACGTCGGGGTCGGTGAAGCAGCGGACGTACTCCTCGACCGCCTCGGGGGCGAACGCGTCGAGCCCGCTGGCCGTCCCGCCGGCCGACCACTGCGCGAGCTTGCGGCGGATCCAGAACTCGGGGTCGGCGCCGATGAGGCGCTCGGGCAGGTCGGCCTCCTGGGCCAGGAAGAACCAGTGGTAGTAGAAGGTCGCCAGGGCCCGGTCGACGTGGGTGAAGATGTGCCGGGTCGGCACGATGTCGAGCAGCGCCACCCGGCTGACGGCGTCGGGGAAGTCCAGGCAGAGACGGTGGGCGACGCGGGCACCGCGGTCGTGCCCCACGAGCGCGAACTCCTCGAAGCCGAGGTGGCGCATCAGGCCGAGCTGGTCGGCGGCCATCGCCCGCTTCCCGTACGACGCGTGGTCCGGCACCGAGGCCGGCCGGTCGGAGTCGCCGTACCCGCGGAGGTCCGCGAGCACCACCGTGTGCGACTCGGCCAGCGCCGGCGCGACCCGGTGCCACAGCAGGTGCGTCTGCGGGTACCCGTGCAGCAACAGCACCGGCGGACCCTCACCACCGACGGCCGCGTGGATGCGGACCCCGGCGACGTCGACGTCGTGGACTGCGAAGGACTCCAGCATCCGTCCTGCCTACCACGGTCCGCGCGCAGCCGGTCAGAGGTGGTCGGGCACGATCAGCGCGTCCGGGTCGCGGCGCGGGGGCAGGTGCTCCAGGGCGACCCGGAGCAGGGCGACCCGGGCGGCCACCTCGGCGCGGCGCCGCAACCGGCCGCCGTCGTCCCCGAGCCGGTCCTCGACCGCGGCGACGATCTCCTCGTCGGTGTAGGTCGGCCGGGTGCCGGGCTCGACGACGACGTCCGGGAGGGCGACCATCGCGGGCAGGATCTTGGTGCCGATGCCGTCGAGCATCCGGAACCGCTGGTAGCGGTCGAGGCTGTCCCAGACCTGGTCGATGTCGGCGCGGCCCTTGCGGACGTCCTTGCTCTTGACGGCCAGGAGCTGCTTCGCGGTCTCCGTCAGCGCGACCGTCAGCTCGTGCTCGGTGAATCGCATGGCACCAGTCTGACCCGTACGTCGCCGGCCCGGCTCAACCGCCCGTGGGGCAGGTCGTCGTCGGGTCGCCCGCCTGGCGTGCGGCGCGCAGCTCGTCGGCGGCCCGGTGCCGGCCGAGGTTCCACGACAGCCAGTCGTCGTCGGCGGCGCGGTCAGGCAGCGCGCAGGCGGCCACCTCGGCGGGCGCGGCGGCCAGCACCGGGACGGCGTCGTCGGAGAGCCCTCGCAGGTAGTCCCAGTCGACCTTGCCGGTGGCGTCGTACCGCGCCAGGTTGTGGCGGGCGATCCACGCGTCCGGGTTGACGACCGCCAGTCCCAGCAGGGCGACGGCGCCGGTGAGGAGCGCGAAGCGGGGGAGCCAGCCGCCGCGCAGCAGCGCCCCCGCGACGAGGACGGCGAGCACGAGCAGCCCGAGCCAGCCCTCGAAGACGTCGACGAGCAGCCGCAGCCGGGTGAAGCCGTACGCCTCCTGGTAGAGGTCCATCCGGTGCAGGGCGGAGGCCACCACGACCAGGGTCTGCAGGCAGAGCAGGCCCAACGAGCCGCGCAGCCACAGTCGGTCCGCGGCGCTCTCGCGGGGGGCCTTGCGGGCGGCGACCCCGATCACCAGCAGCGTCAGGGCGGTGGCGACGGTGAGCTGGCCGAAACCCTGGTGCACGTAGTCGGCGTACGTCAGACCCGTGGTGCGACGCAGGTAGTCGTGGCCGCCGAACACGACGGTCGCCTGGGCGGCGAGGAAGACCGCGAAGACGGCGTTGACGACCAGGACCGGCGCGAGCCACTCGAAACGGTGCGTGACCGGGCGGGGGGACGGGGCGTCGCGGTCGACCCGGGCCGGGTCCAGGGCGAGGTACGCCGCGGCCAGCACGGTGCCGCCGACCGCGACAGCGACGAAGGCACGGAGTACGAACGTGTCGAGGGTGAGGTCGGGGACGACCGCGTCGAGCCACTGCGCGACCAGCGCGTCGGCTGAGGCCAGGAGTGCGCCGAAGACCAGGAGGCCGAGGACCGACCAGGCGATGGTGCGCAGGAGGGCGGCGCCCTGGCCGCGACCGGTGACGACAGCCAGCGTTCGGCCCAGCCACGGCAGGCCGCGCAGCCCCGCCAGCGGCCAGGCCAGGCCTGACAGCACGAAGGCCGCCAGGGTGCGGGCCCGGGTCACGCCGCAGACGCACACGGCGGCCCCCGCGAGCAGGCAGAGGACGACGATCCAGTCCGCGTCGCGCACCACGGTGGTGCCCGCCAGCAGGACGCACAACCCGGCGCACGCGAGCGTGAAGGGGTCACGACGGTGGCGCGCCGCGGCGAGCACCACGCCTCCCGCGGTGAGCAGCACCAGGAACGTGCCCAGCCCCAGGTCGCGGAAGGGCAGCACGAGCCCGGCGAGCACGCCGACGGCGACGGCGCCGAGGAGGACCCGTGGCCTTCCCGGGGTCCCGACGTCCGGCCAGAACGCCCCGAACAGCTCGTCGAGCAACGGCCGAGGTGCGACCACGGGCGGCGGTGGTGGGGCGGTCGGGGCGGTCGTCATGGGCTCCTCCTGGAGGGCGGGTGCGGTCACGGGCGGGGTGAGCGTGCGGTCGGGTGGGCTGAGCGGCAGGTCGACCCGGACGCGGGCGCCGCTCCTGGGGGTGGCCGCTGCTGCATGGGGGTCGATCTCGGAGCCGACGTCGGGGTCGACCAGGCGGATGGTGCCGCCGTGGAGCTCGGTGACCCAACGGGCGATCGCCAGCCCGAGACCCGTGCCGCCGCTCCCCGGGCCGGTTGCACTCAGCGTCCCGAACGGCTCGAAGACCCGCTCCCGGTCCACCGCCGCGACCCCGGGCCCCTGGTCGAGGACCTCGAGCAGGTAGTGGTCGCCCACGCGGGTGGCGGTCACTCGAACGACGCCCCCGTGCGGGCTGTGCCGCGACGCGTTGTCGAGCAGGTTGGCCACCAGCTGGTGCAGCCGGGCCCGGTCGGCGTGCGCCACCAGGTCGTCGGGCTCGACGTGGACGTCGTAGGTCACCGGACGGCCGAGCACGCGTGCCTCGGCCACGGCGTCCTCCAGCAGGGGCCGGAGGGCGAGGGGCTGCGGGTCCAACGGCGCCTTCCCCGCGTCGACTCGGGCGAGGTCGAGCAGGTCCTCGACGAGCCGGCTGAGCCGTTCGGCCTGTTCCAGCGCGGCTGTCAACGACGCGGGATCGAGGGGAGCGACGCCGTCGACCACGTTCTCCAGCACCGCGCACAGGGCGGCCAACGGCGTACGGAGCTCGTGGCTGACGTTGGCGACGAGCTCGCGGCGCTGCCGGTCGACGCCGGCGAGATCGCGGGCCATCGTGTTGAAGGCCCGGGCGAGCTCACCGACCTCGTCGCGGGAGGACTCGGCCACCCGGACGGCGTAGTCGCCGGTCGCCATCCGGCGCGCGGCCTCCGTCATCTGGCGCAGCGGCGCGGTCATCCCGACGGCGAGGAGCTGGGTGACGGCGAGGGCCAGCAGGATCGTGACCGGGATGCTCAGCCACACCGACACACCGCCGGAGCGGCCGAGGCTCGCGACGACGGCGGCGACGGTGACGCTGGCGGCGACGAGCAGGCCGAGCTTGACCTTGAGCGAGGTGAGCGGGGCGAGCGGCTGGGCGGTCACGACCCGGCACCTGTCTCGAGCGCGTAGCCCACCCCGTGCACCGTACGGATCCGGTCACCGCCGACCTTGGCCCGCAGCCCCTTCACGTGGCTGTCGACCGTCCGGGTGCCCGATGCGCCGGGCCACCCCCAGACGTCGGCCATCAACCGGTCACGGGTCACCACGGACCCGGGCGCGGCCGCCAGGCACAGCAGCAGGTCGAACTCGGTGGGCGTCAGGCGGACCTCGTCGCCCGCCCTCCACACCCTCCGGGCGGCGACGTCCACGCGCAGGTCGCCGAGTTCGAGGGGCGTCCGGTCGACCCGCTCCGCGACGAGCTCTGCGGCGCGGTCGACCCGCCGGAGCAGGGCCGCGACCCGCGCGACGAGCTCGCGCATCCGGAACGGCTTGGTCAGGTAGTCGTCGGCACCGACGGCCAGCCCCACCAGGACGTCGGCCTCGTCGTCACGCGCGGTCAGCATCAGCACCGGCACGGGCCGATCGGCCTGGATCCGCCGGCACACCTCGTGCCCGTCGTACCCGGGCAGCATCACGTCGAGGACGACCAGCTCGGGTTGGTGCTCCTCGTACGCCGCGACCGCGCCGGGTCCGTCCCAGGCGCGCACCACGTCGTACCCCTCGCCCGACAGGCGGTCCGCGACCGCCTGATTGATGACCGGGTCGTCCTCGACGACGAGCAGGCGACGGTGCGTGGGGGTCATGTCTCGAAGGCTACGAGTGCGGACGGTCGGGAGACGGGGACGACGTGTGGAGATCCTGTGCAGGTCCCACCTGGTCGAGACCCGTTCTCGCTGGTCGAGTAGGTGCGAGCTTGCGAGCACCGTGTCGAGACCTCGTGAGAGGTCCGCGGACTGCTGCCGGTGGTCTCGTGGCTCAGGCTTCGCCTTCGCACCTCGACCTCCGGGGTCGCGTGTGGAGGTCGAGGTGCGAGCCGTGAGGCGAGCCACGAGACCCCCGGGGCTTGGGTGCGGAGGTCGAGGTGCGAGCCGTGAGGCGAGCCACGAGACCCCCAAAGGGATGCTGGGTGGGGCCTATTGGCGTCGGTTGATCCTGGTGAGCTTCCACCCGCCGGTGGGTTGTTGTCTCAGTTCGAATCTGAGGTCGTGGGTCAGGGTGTGGTGGCGGGGGCAGAGCAGGGCGCCGTTCTCGAGGTTGGTGGGGCCGCCGTCGGCCCAGGCGATCAGGTGGTGTCCGTCGCACCAGGTCGCGGGTCGTTGGCATTCGACGATGCCGCAGGTGCCGCCTTGGTGGACGGCCATCGCGATCCGTTGGGGGAAGGTGAAGCCGCGGACTTCGTGGCCGAGGTCGAGGATCTGGGAGTCCGACCCGAGCACCGCGGGGATGAGTCCTCCGGCGCAGGCGAGGCGGCGGGCCTGGCCGGCGGAGACCTGGAGGTTGGTGCCCAGGATCCCGGCGGCCTGCTGGCGGCCTTCGAGGCATTCGAGGGGGATCAGGACCACGGCGGTGGTGTTGACCCCACCGGTCATCGGCAGCTTCTTGCGGGGGTACCGCTCGACCAGCTGGACCAGGGCTTGGCCTTTGAGCTCCGGGGTCGCGACCGCGGTGCCGTCCTCGAGGGTCCGGGTGATGGGGTCGGGGCGGCTGGGGTTCAAGAAGGCGCCGAGCAGCGACTCGAGGATCGCGCCGTCCAAGGACGGCATCCGTCCTTTGAAGTGGTAGGACCCGTCCCCGTCGTGGAACCCGGTGAAGCTGGTCTTGCGGGCGGCTTCGCGCTCCTCTTTCTCGAGGAGGGCGTTGAGGCGTTCGTCGGCGGTGTCGGGGTCGATGACATCGAGGAGGTGCTTGCCCAGGGCGCGGAGCTCGCGGGCGTCGTGATGGGCCGCCTCGGCGAGCAGGTGCGCTTCGGCCTTCGCGACCTCGTCGGGCGACACCGTGTCCGGGAGGGCGTCGACCGCGGCCACGATCACCGCGGCCTGATCCGGGAGGACCGCTCCGGCGGCCAACGCGGTCCGAGTCGGGTCGTGGTCCTCCAACCCCTGCGCCAATGCCACCAGCTCCTTCGCGGCCCGAGGCGTCACCCGGGTCGAGGAGCGCAGCAGGGCGACGAGGTTGGTGGCGCCGAGCTCGGTGGGGAGGTCACGAGCGGTCGCGTCGGCGAGCAGGGTGGCGTGCAGGGCGTGGAGGCGGGCGATGCCGGTGGTGACCTCGGTCAGGGTCTCGGCCAGCTCGTCGACGGTCAGCGGCCACGCGGGGGCGGGGAGGACCTGGTCGAGGACCTGGTGGAGGCGGCCGGTGAACTGGTGCTGCGGACGCGTCCGCAGCGCCATCGGGGTGGGTCCGGTGCGGGTTCCGGGGGTGGGGGTGTCGCCTGCCATGGGGTGACTCTGCCAGGGGCCACCGACATTTTCGGCGTCGTTCACAGGGGAGTTTCGTCAAGCAGGGTTGGGGATTCTCGGCGTGCTGGGGTGTCTGGGTACGGATCCGGGGCTGGGTCCGCGGGCCGCGTGCGGGGTCTCGACACGGGCGCTCGTTCCTCACGCCCTACTCGACCAGCGATGAACGGATCCGGCGCCGCACAGGGGTCTCGTGGCTCAGGCTTCGCCTTCGAGCCTCGACCTCCGGGGTTGGGTAGGGAGGTCGAGGTGCGAGCCGATAGGCGAGCCACGAGACCCCGTGAGGGTTCCGTGGACCGGTGTGGGTGGTCTCGTGGCTCAGGCTGCGCCTTCGCGCCTCGACCTCCGGGGTTGCGTGCGACGGTCGAGGCCCGTTCTCGCTGGTCGAGTAGGTGCGAGCTTGCGAGCACCGTGTCGAGACCTCGTGAGAGGTCCGCGGACTGGTGGGTGGTCTCGTGGCTCAGGCTGCGCCTTCGCTCCTCGACCTCCGACAGCGGGAAGGCGCGGGGCGTTCCTTGGGCGGGTCAGTCGCCTTCGGTGAGGCGGCGCAGCTGGCGGCGGTCGTGCCACGAGGTCAGCGCGAAGGAGACGTTGTCGGCCAGGCCTTCCATGAGCGAGCGCATGTGGACGCTGAAGTGGGTGGGGTCGTCGGAGTAGAGGTTGAGCGCCGCGACCGTCTCGCCGTTGCAGCGCAGCGGGATGGTCGCGGAGGCCGCGATCCCGTGGGTGACCGCGGCAGGCCGCCACGGCCGGGTCGCGGGGTCGGCGAGGAAGTCCTCGCTGTAGACCGGCCGGCCCTCCCGCAACGAGATGCCGGTCGGGCCGCGACCCCGGGGATCGTCGGCATCGACGGTGATGTCGAGGCCGTCGATGTAGTCGCCGAGCAGGCCGGCCTGCGCGACCACCTCGACCCCCGCCCCCTGCGCCGCACGACGGCCGACCCATGCTCCGAGGTAGGCCCCGCACTCCACCGAGATGCGGCAGACCTCGGCGTACAGGGTCTGCTCATCCTGGGCCCGGAGGATGGCCTGGTTGGCCTCCGCCAGGGTCAGGTACGCGCGGCTCAGCCGGTCGACGTCGGCCCGGACGTCGCGCAGCGTCGACCTCGCCTCGACCAGCTCGGTGAGGTCGGTGCCGAGCACGAAGAACCCGTCGACGCCGGCCGCGACGCGGTTGGGGACGTACTGCAGCTGGACCACGCGGGGCTCTCCCTCGGGCAGCACCAGGGTGCGGACGAACCGCTGCTCGTCGCCGGCCAGTGCCGCTGCTATCAGGGACTCGTTCGCGTCGTAGAGCTCCTCGCCCAGGAGCTCGCGCGCAGTCAGGCCGTAGGCGGAGGTGCGGGTGCCGGACAGCCAGCGGTGCGCGGTCGCGTTGGTGAAGCGCACCCGCAGGTCGTTGCCGACGAAGGCGACCACCGCGGGGAGCTTGTCGAGCACCTCGACCAGCTCGCGCACGCGCCAAGGTGAAGCGGGCGGATCGGACTCGCCCGGTGTCTCCGCATCGACATCACGGTGTTCGCTGAGCTTGCGCAGGTCGGCGATGGCGCGGTCCACCGAGGCGACCGCGGCACCCACCGCCGGGTCGCTCCCGACCTGACGGCCGAGGACCAGCATGGCGTTGAAGAGCTCCTGCAACGCCTCGTCGTGGAGCCGTTCAGCGATGCGCTCGCGCTCCATGAAGGTCGCCACTTCGTGGGCGCTGCGGTGCTCCGCCTCCTGGGCGCGGACCCGGTCGGTGATGTCGGTGCAGAGCGTCGCGAAGCCGCGTACCTCGTCGCCGACCCGGTGGGGGACCACCGCCACGTGCAGGTGGTGCAGCCGATCGCCTCGGTCGAACACGGCCAGGTCGAGCTCGCCGCTGCCACCGGCGAGGGCCGCCGTCACATGCGGAAGCAGCCTCGCGTGCACGTCGGCGGGGACGAGGTCACCGAGGTGGGTGCCGGTCAGCTCCGTCTCGGGGATGTCGAACCAGCGCAGGAAGGTGCGGTTGGCGAACACGTTGCGCACCGACAGGTCCCAGTGCGCCACCATCACCGGGAGCTCGTCGAGCAGGCGGGCCTGCTCGATCAGGGACGCGTTCGCGTCGCCCTGCTCCTCCGAGGTGCCCGTCATGGCGCCTACTCTGCCGTGCCCGCGTCTGCGCCGCAGGGTCTTCGGTCCTGCCGCCCCTGGCGAGGGCTTCGATGCCGGGTGCGGTGGTCTCGACACGGGCCTCGTTCCTCGGCCCTGCTCGACCGGCGAGGCGGGTGCGGCCCTGCTCGACGCGAGGGCTCGACCGGCGAGGGCTCGACCGCCGAGGGGGGGATCCCGACCGGCGAGGGTGCGACCAAGGGAGGCGGCTTAGGGTCGGGACATGACCTCCACCGACGGCATCACCGCGACGCGCACGCTCCACGACGGGACGACGATCCCGGCGATCGGGTTCGGCACCTACCCGCTGACGGGGGCCGACGGCATTGCCGCGATCACCAGCGCGCTGGAGCAGGGCTACCGGATGCTCGACACGGCCGTGAACTACGGCAACGAGCGCGAGGTCGGCGAGGCGCTGCGCCGCTCCGGGCTCCCTCGCGACGAGGTGACGATCACCAGCAAGATCCCCGGCCGGCACCACGCGTACGACGAGGCGGTCGCCTCCACCCGGGAGTCGCTGGAGCGTCTCGGCGTGGAGCAGATCGACCTGCACCTGATCCACTGGCCCAACCCCAGCCGCGGCCTGTACGTCGAGGCCTGGAAGGCGCTGGTCGACCTGCAGCGTGACGGCCTGGTCCGCTCGATCGGCGTCTCCAACTTCACGCCCGCGCAGCTGGACCGGATCGTCGAGGAGACCGGGGTGACCCCGGTGGTCAACCAGATCGAGCTGCACCCGCTCTTCCCGCAGGAGGAGATGCGCCGCGTGGACGCCGAGCGCGGCATCCTGACCGAGGCGTGGAGCCCGATGGGCAAGCGGCAGGCGCCGTTCGAGGCCGCGCCCGTCCGGGCCGCCGCCGAGGCGCACGGGGTCACCCCCGGCCAGGTCGTGCTGCGCTGGCACCTGCAGCTCGGCACGGTCCCGATCCCCAAGTCGGCCACTCCGGCACGCCAGGCCGAGAACCTGGACGTGTTCGGGTTCGAGCTGACCGACGAGGAGGTCGCGGCGATCACGGCGCTGGGGCGCCCGGACGGGCGTCTCTTCGGGGGCGACCCCGACACCCACGAAGAGCTCTGAGGTCAGGCCGCTTCGACCGGGGCGGACCCGGAGACCTGCGCCGGGATCGTGACGAGCGGGGCGACCCCGGACCGCCGGGCTCGCCGCGAGCCGCGCAGCACGCGGACCAGCACGGACGGCTTGAAGAACGACTCGGGTCGCTCGATGAACCCGGCCACCTTGAGGAACGCCTGGGCCAGCACCGGGTCGGTGCGGGCGGCGAGGGTGAGCCGGTCCAGGTAGGCGTTCATCACCTTCATGTCCGGCGTCCGGGTGCCCTCGACCTCGGGGTAGCGCAGGTCCCCGCTGGTGGAGATCTTCCACGCGACGTCCTCGAGCCGGTGGGCCTGCCGGTAGTACGCCTTCGGGTCGAGGGGGCCGCGGGCGAGCTGCTCGCGCAGGGCGACCGCCTCCAGCGCGGCGACGCTCATGCCCTGGCCGTACATCGGGTTGAACGACGCGATCGCGTCACCGAGGGCGACCAGCCCGCTCGGGTGCTCGTCGAGCCGGTCGAAGCGGCGACGTCGGCTGAACGGGAAGTGCGAGGGCTGGTAGCCGGTGACGGGCTCGGCGCCGACCAGGGCGTCGGCGATCCGGCCGTCGGGAAGGGCCCGGGCGAAGGCCAGGTAGGCGGCGTCGTCCTTGGCGGGGGCGCCGTCGAGCAGCCCGCCGAGGGTGACGATGAAGGTGCCGTCCTCCTGCCGGATGCAGACCCCGAAGACCGGGCGCTCAGCAGGCGTCACGACGTGGATGACGTCCTCGCCCATCACGTCGTTGGTGAACCGGTAGCGGCGCGACAGGTAGGCCATCCGGCAGTGCACCCGCTCCTCCTCCGGACGCGGCAGCTCGAGCTCGGTCAGCCACTCCTGGATCCGGGACACCCGGCCCGACGCGTCGACGACGAGGTCGGCGGTGAGCAGCTCGGACCCGTGCGGGTCGGTGATCTCGACGCCGGTGACGGTCGTGCCCTCGTGGAGGAGCCGGACGACCTCGGTGCCGTCGCGCAGCGTCACCCCGGGCAAGGCGGCCACCATGGTGCGGACGGTGTGCTCGACGTACGGGCGGGTGAAGCCCATCCCGTCGATGCCGACGGTGCCGCGGGCGAGCCGGCCACCGCCGACGTACCAGCCCGAGCGGGCACCGATGTCGCCGGGGGTGGCGCCGCCGGCGACGAGGGCGTCGAACAGGCCGGGCAGCAGCTTCTCCAACGCCTGCAGGCCTCCGGGCTGGAAGCCGTGGGCGTGCTTCGACTGGGGGACACCCCGCCGGTGCGCCCGCTCGGTCGGCAGCTCGTCGCGGTCGAGCACGGTGACGCGGTCGTAGTACGGCGCCACCGCGGCGGCAGCGCTGAGGCCTCCCATGCTGGCGCCGATGACGACGGCGTGGGCGCCGCGACGGGGGGTGGGAGAGGTGGTCATGGTCGTTGCTCCTGTCGGTCCCTCGGGGTGGGAATCGACCGGCGTTCGTCCGGCCCACCCACGCCGGATCACCCCCCGGGAGGACCGGTCTCGACCAGTCCGAACGGATCGCCGCGATAGGTCATCCGGGGCGCCACGACGCACGAACGAGGGTCGTGACCCCCCTCGTCTCACCGCGGTACGGTGACGCCATGTCGGGGCACCGGTCCGGTGGGGGACCCTCGCAGCAGGACGACGCACAGCTGCTGCTGCGCCTGCAGGCGGGCGACGACCGGGCGCTCGGCGCCGTGTACGCCGTGCACAGCGCGATGGTCTTCGGGGTGGCCCGCCGGGTCACCTGCAACGAGGAGCTCGCCCGGGACGTGTGCCAGGAGGTCTTCACCTACCTGTGGGAGCAGCCCGACCGGGTCGACCTCAGCCGGGGCTCGCTGCGCGGGTACCTCGCGATGGTCGCGCACCGCCGCGCAGTCGACGAGGTCCGCCGCAGCGAGCGGCGCGCGAAGGCCCAGGCGGCGCTGACCGTGCCCGACCAGACCGACGGACCGGAGCTCGAGGTGGTCGAGGCCTCCTCGGCACGCTGGCGCGACGAGCGGCTCACCGCCGTCCTCGACGCGTTGCCGGAGGACCAGCGGCGCGCCCTGACGTTGGCCTACTTCGACGGGCTCACCTACCGGCAGGTCGCCCAGGCCCTCGGCATCCCGGAGGGGACGGCGAAGTCCCGGCTCCGCCTCGGGCTGCTGCGGCTACGTGCCCTTCTCGGGGCCGACTTCAGGACGGCGGTGCTCGATGGCTGACCCGACGGACACGCGAGGCCTCCAGGGGGACGACGAGGTCGCCGCCCTGCTGGCCTTGGACGCGCTGGAGGACGGCGAGCAGGCCGACGCCGAGCTGCGCCTCGGGTCGTGGCCACACGACCTGGCCGACGCCACCCTCCCGCTCGCGGCCTCGATCGCGGTGGAGCCACCGGCCGACCTGCGCGACGAGGTGCTGGCCCGGGCCCTGGCGCGCCGCCCGGCGGGCCGGCCGCCCCGGTCCCCGGAGTCGCTGACCCCGTTCGACGCCTTCGCGCGCACGATCGAGGACTTCCGCGCCCTGCTCGACTCCCTGGACGACGCCGCGTGGGGGGTCGTCGCCCACGAGGAGCACGGCACCGTGCACGACCTGGTCGCGCACCTGGTCGGCGTCGAGCGGCTCAACCTGCGGTGGCTGGACCCGGACCACGACGTGCCCTACCTCCCCGACCACGTCGCCTCCACCCGGGACGTCGTCGCCTCGCTCGACGGCACGCCGCCGGCCGCGCTGCTGCAGGTGTGGCACCAGGACGCCACCGCCCTGCTGGCGGCCACCCGCCGCCTCGACGGCGACCGGCAGGTCACCTTCCACGACCTCACCCTCAGCGTCGACGGCCTGCTGACCACGCGCACGTTCGAGCTGTGGGCGCACGGCATGGACATCGCGGTCGCCACCGGCCGACCGCTGCCCATGCTCGACGACGCGCGGATGCGGCTGATGTCCTCACGGCTGATGGGAGCTCTGTCGCGGGCGTTGCTCTACCGCGGGGTCGACGCCGGCGAGGCCACCGCCCGGTTCGTGCTCACCGGTCCGGCTGGCGGCTGCTACGACGTGCCGTTGGGCTTCGCGCCGACCCAGCCCGACCGGGAGCCCGACCTGGTCCTGGTCGCCGACGTGGTCGACCTGTGCCGCGTGGCCACCGCCCGGCTCCGGCCCGCCGACCTGGCGCACACCGTCGAGGGGGACACCGGACTGGCCGCCGTCGTCCTGCGCCACCTGGACGCGTTCGCCCGCGACTGAGCGGTCTCGGAAGGCCGGTGCGTTCCGCGACCACCCTCTCCTCGACGTGCGTCGCGAGGTCGTCGTGCCGGGCCCGCGACGCCGGGACGTCCGTCGCCGATCCTCGGGCCCTGTGGGCCACGTGGGCAGGACCAGAGTCCCGCGCGCCGACTGGGCGCTTCGTGACAGCCGAGCCGCCGGGCGCGCCGGTTGGCGGGTTTGAAACGACCGTTTCGTCAACCCTGCTTGGGGATTCGCCGTGCCCCTGTGGTGAACGAGTCCGTGTTGCGACCAGCCGGCTTCCTCAAGGAAGCATCAAGATGCTCATCTTCTGGCCAATTGTTTCGGCTTCGCTCACGCATCGCACATTCCTGAACTATGGAGGACCGGTCTGGACCTGCCGATAGGACGGGCATGTTCTCGCAACCAGCCGCTCCACAGGCCTTGCCCGATCGTCGTCAGCCCCCGGTCCGCCTGTCCGTCCCCGTGTGGGTCGGGCTCCTGGCCGGCGGCACGCTCGTCCTGGTCGTGATGGCCCTGACGCCGGGCACCGTGCTGCGTGACCTCCTGTACGTCGTGCTCAGCGCCTCGGTGGTGGTCGCCATCGTGGTCGGGGTCCGCGCGTACCGGCCCGTCGTGGCGCTGCCCTGGCTGGTGATGGCGGCGGCGCAGGTGCTCTGGCTGGTCGCCGACGCGTTGCTGTACTTCCTGCAGGACTTCCTCGACGACGACCGGTTCCCGTCGTACCCCGACGCGTTCTACCTGGGCGGCTACGTGTTCATGGCGCTCGCGCTGCACCTGCTGGTGCGCGCACGCCGGCGGGCGCGCGAGCTCCCGGCGCTGCTGGACGCGGCGACGGTGACGGTGGGCCTGGGGCTCCTCACCTGGGTGTACCTGGCGCAGCCGTTGCTGCGCGGCACCTCCCAGTCGACGGCGGCCACGGTCGTCTCGGTGTCCTACGTCCTGGCCGACATCGTGCTGATCGGGGCCCTGGTCCGGCTGCTGCTGTCCAGCCGCACCGGCTCGACCCCGCTGCGGCTCCTGATGCTCGCGCTGCTGCTGCTGATCGGGGCCGACTTCCTCAGCGCCGCGCTCGACAACTACAACTACGCGTTGCACCCGACCGTCGAGCTCATGTGGCCGGCGTCGTACGTCGTGTGGGGGGCGGCGGCGCTGCACCCCCGGATGGCGGCGTTGACGGAGGCCGACGACGGCGGACCGCAGCGGTCGCCGTGGCTGCGGCTGGGCGCGATGACGACCGCGACCCTGGTCGCCCCGGGCATCCTCGTCGTGCAGTCCCTGGCGGGACGCGAGGTCGACGTCTGGACCGTGGTGGTCGGCTCGGTGGCGATGTTCCTGCTGGTGATGGCGCGCATGGACCTGGCGATGGCCGAGATCGCCCGCGGCGGCGTCCAGCGCCAGCTCCTGCAGGCCGAGCTCGTGCACAGTGCCGAGCACGACCCGCTCACCCAGCTCCCCAACCGCGCCACCACCGTGAAGCTGCTCTCCGAGGCGTTGACGAACCGGGCTGAGGGCTCCACCGTCGCGGTGCTCTTCCTCGACCTGGACGGGTTCAAGGCCGTCAACGACACCTACGGCCACCGGGCCGGGGACACGGTGCTGTGCGTCGTGGCGGACAGGCTGCGCCACGTGGTCCGCGAGGGGGACGTGGCGACCCGGCTCGGCGGGGACGAGTTCGTCGTCCTGCTGCCGGGCGTGCCGTCGGAGGGGCCGGCACTCGCCGTCGCCCAACGCATCATCACCAGCATCTCCCAGCCCATCACGGTCGACGACGGGCACCTGGTCCGGGTGGGCGCGAGCGTCGGGGTGGCGCTGGGCCACGACGACACCGCGACCCCCGACGAGCTGCTGCACCAGGCGGACCTCGCGCTCTACCGGGCGAAGACCGACGGCCGGGGGCGCACGGTCCTCTTCGGCGAGCAGCTGCGTGCGCAGGTGACCGGTCAGGCCGCGCTCGCACTCGCGATCGGGCAGGCGATCGAGAACGACGAGCTGGTGCTGCACTACCAGCCGGTGCACTCGCTGAGGTCCGGGGACCTGCGCGGCTTCGAGGCGCTGGTGCGGTGGGACCGGCCCGGGCACGGGCTGCAGGAGTCCGAGGACTTCCTGCCTGCCGGCGAGCTGGCCGACCTGGTCTGCCGCATCGACGCGTGGGCGCTGCGCACCGCGGCGCGCGACCTGGCCGACTTCGAGGCCCTGTCCGGGCGGCACGGCCACACGATGACCGTGAACGTCTCCGCGCGGCACGCGGCGCGCTCCCGGATCGGCAGCGACGTGCTGAGCGCGATCGCCGACGCCGGGATCGAGCCCCACCAGCTCGTCGTCCAGGTGGCGGAGTCGGTCTTCGTCGAGTACCCGTCCGCGGAGGCGAACCTGCGCGAGCTGCGCGACCTCGGCGTCTCGATCAGCCTGCAGGACTACGGCCGCGGCTACAGCGCGGTGGGCATGCTGAGCTCGCTGCCGGTGTCGATGGTCAAGATCTCGGGCCACCACTTCGACCCCTCTGCGGCCGCTTCGCGCTCGGTGCTGGAGCTGATGGTGCTGGCCGCGCACTCCGAGGGGCTGCCCGTGGTCGGCGAGCGGGTCGAGGACGCCCGCCAGCTCGAGGTGCTCCGCGAGGTCGCCTGCGAGGCCGCCCAGGGCTCGTACGTCGGCCCGCCGGTGCCGGCTGGGCACCTGGGGAGGTTCCTGGTCGCCGGACCGGAGGCGGGGAGCGGCGCCCGGTGAGGCCGCCGCGGGACTCAGGCCGGGAGCACGAGGCAGAACTCGGCGCCCGACGGCTCGACCGGGCGGTGCACGACGTCACCGCCGTTGGCGCGGGCGAGCTCGCGGGTGACGAAGAGACCGAGACCCGTGCCGATGGTCCGGGTCGCGCCGGCGTCGTGCCGGGCGAACCTCTCGAACAGCCGGTCGCGGAACTCGTGCGGCACCCCGGGGCCGGCGTCCTGCACCGCGACCAGGACGTGGCCGCTGGTGCCGTGCCGGGCGACGATCTGCACGGCGCCGCCGGCGTACTTCTCGGCGTTGCTGAGCAGGTTCGCGAGCATCTGGTCCAGGTGCCCGGGCTGGACCTGGGCGGTCAGGCCGTCCGGGCAGTGCACGGTCGGCTGCAGGTCGCGGGGGCGTGCGGCGACCGCGGCCTGGAGGTGGCTCCGCAGGACGCACGTCTCGGGTCGGGCGACCAGGGCCTGCCGTTCGGCGGTGACCATGGTGAGGATCTCGCCGAGGACCGTCTGCACACGGGCGGCGCTGCTCTCGACCACCTCGAGCGCGCGCCGGGCGAGCACGGGGTCGTCCTCGTCGAGGGCGTCCCGGCCGATCTCGGCGTACCCGACGACCGAGGTCAGTGGGTTGCCGATCTCGTGGGCGAGCATGCCGAGGAGGTCGGCCTTGAACCGGTGGGCCTCCTCGAGCTCGGCGTTCTGCGCGGCCAGCAGGGCCGCGGTCTCGGCGCGGGCGCGCAACGGCTCGTGCAGGGCGGCGCGTTGCGCCATCGCGTAGATCGGGACGAACAGGATGATGAACCAGGCGCCGCCGTTGTAGACCGCGGCGAGCAGGCCGCCGACGAGCAGCACGGCCGCCTCGGTCAGGTAGAACGACGGGCTGCGCAGCGTCTGGCGCAGCCACACCTCGTCGTGGGCGTGGTTGAGGTACGCCGTGCCGAGGAAGAGCACGGTCTCGCAGGCCAGGAAGACGCCGGCTGCCAGCAGCACGGTGACCAGACCGGGGCCGCCGTCGCCGAGCATCAGGTTGGTCTCGTGGCCGTACAGGAGGTGGCGGACGGCGGCGGCCGCGACCCCGCTGAGGACCAGGAAGGAGCCGGAACCCACCCACTTCCACAGCGGCACGCGCAGACCGCGCCACCGGGCATGGGCGTAGGTGACCGGGACGACCGCGAGGAGCCAGCCGACCGGCAGCAGCAGGGCGGCTGCGAACGCCCACGCCGACAGCGCCTTGTGCGGTTGGTGCGTCGTCTCCAGGCCGCCGGAGAGCACCCGGCTCATCTCGACGTTGACCGCGGAGATCATGACGAGCACCAACCCGGTGATCCAGTCCTCGATCCGGTACGTCGGCGGGGCGAGCCGCAGCACCAGGGGCAGCGCCAGGGCCGCCAGGCCGGCCGTGACCAGGAACGCCTGCAACCGTCCGGGCGCGTCGCGGAGGCGCAGTACGGGTGGCGCGGGCGTCTCGGTCACGGGGTCGTCCTGGGCAGGGGGCTCGTGAGAGGCCTATCGGCGGGGCAGCCTCCGATCTGAGCGGATCCCTTCGGTCAGGAGGACCTCGGCGCCTGGCGCTCGGTCGACTTCGCCCGGGTGTGCATCCGTTCCCCCTCCTTGCCGAAGATCGACAGGAACTCCACCCGCCGGGAGTCCGCGCCGCCGAACCAGTGCGGGAGCCGGGTGTCGAACTCGACGACCTCGCCGGCCTCGAGCACGAGGTCGTGCTCCCCGAGCACCATCCGGAGGCGGCCGTCGAGGACGTAGAGCCACTCGTAGCCCGCGTGGGTCTGCGGGTCGGGCCGGCGTCGCTGCTTCCCGGGGGCGATGGTGAGCTTGAAGGCCTGCAACCCGCCGGCCCGCCGGCTCAACGGCACCATCGTCATGCCGCCGCGGGTGACCGGGTGCTGGTGCACCCGGGGGTCGTCGGGGGACTGCACCTCGACCAGGTCGTCGAGCGCCAGGCCGTGGGCCCGGGCCAACGGCAGCAGCAGCTCCAGGGTCGGCTTGCGCTGACCGGACTCCAGCCGGGACAGGGTGCTCACCGAGATGCCCGTGGTCGCCGCGAGCTCGGCCAGCGTCAGCTCCTGCTCCAGCCGCAGCGCGCGGAGCCGCGGGCCGACCGCTTCGAGGACGTCGTCTAGTTCCATGGCCGTCAGTTTGCCACTTCGGCAACAACGTTTGTCAAAGACGCCTGGTCCGCGCACAGTGGTCGGAGGCAATCGAAGGAGCGGTCATGGACGAGCAGTACGACGTGGTGGTGGTCGGCGGCGGTGCCGCCGGCCTGAGTGGAGCGGTGGCCCTGCTGCGCTCGCGCAGGACGGTCCTGGTCGTCGACGCGGGCGAGCCGCGCAACGCCCCGGCCGACGGGGTGCACAACCTGCTGGGCCGCGAGGGCATGTCGCCCAGCGACCTGCTGGCCCGCGGGCGCGACGAGGTGCGCGGCTACGGCGGTCAGGTGCGCGCCGGGCGGGCCACCGCCGCGATCCGCGAGGACGGCGGGTTCGCCGTCTCCCTCGCCGACGGCACCACCGTGCACGCCCGCCGGCTGCTGGTCGCCTCCGGCCTGGTCGACGAGCTGCCCGACCTGCCGGGGCTCCGTGAGCGCTGGGGCCACCAGGTGCTGCACTGCCCCTACTGCCACGGCTACGAGGTCCGCGACCAGCGCATCGGCGTCCTGGCCACCGGTGCTGCCGCCGTCCACCAGGCGCTGCTGTTCTCCCAGCTCAGCGACGACGTGGTCCTGCTCGCCCACGAGGCGCCGCCCGCCGAGGAGGACCTTCCGCGGCTCGCTGCCGCGGGCGTCCGCGTGCTGCACGGTCCGGTCGTCGCGCTGGAGGGCCCGCCCGGGTCGTTGGAGGGCGTCCTGCTGGCCGACGGCACGACCGTCCCGGTCGACGCGCTGGTGGTGATGCCGCGGATGCGGGCAGCGTCCTCGCTCCTGGACTCGCTCGGGCTGCGCGCCCAGGAGGACCCGACCGGACGCGGCGAGACCTACCCCAGCGACCCCGCCGGACGCACCGAGGTGCCCGGCGTCTGGCTGGCCGGCAACGTCACCGACCCGATGGCGCAGGTCGGGGCTGCCGGGGCGGCGGGCACGATGGCCGGAGCCGCCCTCAACGCCGACCTGATCGAGCACGACCTGAAGGAGCGCGTCGCATGACCGACCACAACCCCGACCACCAGCACGACCACGACCACGAGCACGGGGACGGAGGGGGCGACCGGCCCCGCTGGGACGCCTCGTTCTGGGACGAGCGCTACGGCGCCTCGGAGGCGTTGTGGAGCGGGCACGTCAACGCCGTCGTCCGCGACGAGGTCGCCGGCCTCGCGCCGGGCCTCGCGCTCGACGTCGGCTGCGGGGAGGGCGGGGACGCGCTGTGGCTGGCCGAGCAGGGCTGGCAGGTCGTCGGCGTCGACGTCTCCCAGGTGGCGCTGGACCGCGCCGCCGCCCGGGCGGCGGCGACCGACCTGGCCGACCGTACGACGTGGGAGCTGCGCGACCTGCTGGCCTGGGCCCCGCCGGTCGCGACGTACGACCTGGTGATGGCGGCCTTCATCCACCTGACCACCGACGACCGGCGCACCGCGTACAACGCGCTCGCCGAGGCCGTCGCCCCGGGCGGCACGTTCCTGGTCGCCGCGCACGACCCGTCCGACCTCGGCGTGGTGCCCCGGCCGCCGTACCCGGACCTGTTCTTCACCGCCGAGGAGCTCGCGCGCGACCTGCCCGGCGGGAGCGACGCCTGGGACGTCGTGGTCGCGGAGGCACGGCCGCGCGCCGCCACGCACCCCGACGGCCACCCGATCACCGTCCACGACGCGGTGCTGAACGCCCGTCGCCGCTGATCCGGCTCAGTCGTGCTGCCGCTGCCCGGGCATCGGGGGACCGGGGTGGCGGGCGACGATGTGCTCCTCCTCCGGCTCCTCGTCGGCCTCGAGCTCCGGCTCGACCTCCACGACGGCGAGCCCGTCACGGGCCTTGAGGTCCATCAGGTCGTGCGCCTTCCGGGCCTCGCGGACCCCCTGGGAGATGCTGTGCCACAGATGGTCCTCGCCGAGCTCGGCGAGCAGCCCCGAGCGCCGCAGCGCTCCACGCACCGGCCACATTACCCGCACCAGGTAGAGGTCGACGTCGCGGGCCCGCAACGCCGTCAGCAGGTCGGTCAGCGCATCGGCGCTGGTGGTGTCCATCTGGTTGGTCGCCTCGAGGTCGAGCACCAGCGCCCGCAGGTCGGGGGTCTGCTCCACCAGTGACAGCACGGTGTCGGTCACGGGCGAGGCGGTCACCCAGAAGATCGGCACGTCGATCCGGAGCACCAGCACGCCCGGGTAGGTCGCCCGCTCGGCATGGTTGCGGATGCTGCCCCAGGCCGCCTTCTCGTTCGGGACCTTGCCCATCACCTCGACGTCGACCCGGGTGGAGCGGAAGACCAGGCCGACCACGGAGCCGGCCACCGCCAGCAGCAGCCCGTTGAGCGGGCCGAAGGCCAGCACGCCGACGGCGGCCACCCCGGCGGCGATGATGTCGTTGCGGCGGACCCGGGCGTAGCGGACCAGGGCGCGGCCGTCGATCAGCTTCCACACGGCGTTGACCACGATCGCGCTGAGCACGGCGCGGGGGAGCACCGCCAGCGCGGGCGAGATCGCCACGATGACGACCAGGGCGAGCGCCGCCGCGGCCAGCCCGGCGACCTGGGTGCGGCCGCGGGCGTCGCTGACGGCGGCGGTCTTCGACAGGCTTCCGGCCACGCCGAGACCGCCGACGAGCCCGCAGGCGATGTTGGCCACCCCGGAGGCGAGCAGCTCCTGGTCGGCGTCGATCCGGTAGTCGCCCTGGCCGGCGAAGAGCCGTGCGGCACTCAGGCCCTCGGCCAGCCCGACCAGCGCCAGTGCGGCCCCGGCGGTGACCAGGCGAGTGAGGTCGCCCGGGTCGACGTCGGGCAGGCCCGGGGTCGGCAGGCCGCGTGGGACGGCGCCGACCACCTCGACGCCGCGGCCGCGCAGGTCGAGCAGGGCCGAGGACGCCAGCCCGCCGAGGAGCACGACCAGCCCCCACGGGACCTGGGCCAGCAGGCGGTTGCCCCCGAAGAGGATCGTCAGCGCGAGCACCGAGACGGCGACCGTGGTCAGGTCGACGTCGCCGCGGGTGAGGCTGGAGCCCAGGGCGCTGACCCGTTCGACCACCTTGCCCTGGGGGGTGGGGACGCCGAGCAGGTGCGGCAGCTCGTTGAGGATGACCAGCAGCGTCAGGCCCAGCACGAAGCCGGTCACGATCGGCTTGGACAGGAACTCCGCCAGCCAGCCGAGACCCAGGAAGCCGGCGGCGATCAGGACCAGCCCCGCGCCGATCGCCAGCGCTGCCGTGTACGACGCGGCCTGCGCTGTCCCGGCCACGCCGAACCCGGCCAGCACGGACCCGGACAGCACCGACACCGTCGAGACGGGCCCCACGACGAGCTGGCGGGAGGAGCCGAAGACGGCGTAGGCGACCAGCGCGACCGGGACGGCGTACAGGCCGACCTGGACGGGGGCTCCGGCCAGCGACGCGTACCCGAGGGCCTGCGGGACGGCGAGGGCGGCGACCACGGCCCCGGCGACCAGGTCGCCCCGCAGCCACGCACGGTCGTAGCGCGGGAGCCAGCCGACGATCGGGACCCGACGCCACCGCCGTGTCGCGATCGCCTCGTCGCCCATGTCGGCCCACCTTCGTCCTCAGCCCCCCGTCAGGCTAGGGGTGGGGCCCGTCGACGCGCCCGGGTTCGACGAACCTCAGCCGGTCGGCTCCCCGGCGCTCTCCTCGTCGCTCGTGGGCTCCTCGACGTCCTCAGGCTCCTCCAGCTCGTCGGGGATCTCGGCCTCGTCGAGCTGCGCCGCCATCGGGACGTCGGGTGTCACCGGCGGCCGGCCGTCGCTCCCGGCGCCCACGTCGCTCTCGTTGAGGTCGGCATCGACGCCGCCCGGGGCGCGGGGCACGTCATCGGTCGCGGGCACGGGACGGTCGGACAGCTCGTCGCTCATGGAGTCCCCGTTCCCGTCCGGCGGGCTCTGACACCTGCCGTCCGGGCCGTGGAACCCGAGCCTGCGGTGGAGGACGGAACATGAGCCCTCGTGCACGGGGTACCGGGTCGTGACGGGGGGAAACCGGAGAGGGAGAAAGAACGCATGGAGATCATCGGAGTGCTCGTGGCAGGCATCATCATCGGCCTGCTCGGCAAGCTCATCGCGCCCGGCGACAAGGACAACACGCCGATCTGGCTGACCGTGCTGTGCGGCATCGGAGGGGTGCTCATCGGCTGGTACGTCTACGCGGCCTTCGGCGGCAACGGCAGCGACGGCGTCGACTGGGTCCGCTGGTTCGTCGCGATCCTCGTGGCGGCCGTCCTGGTCGTGGTCGCGTCGACCGTGATGGGGCGCAACAACAGCAGCACCGGCCACCGCGTGCGCTGACCGCGCCCGACGACCACGCAGAGACAGGGCCCCGCGGCACGTGCCGCGGGGCCCTGCTGTGCGCGTTGTGCGTCAGCTGGTCGGGGACTTCGCGAACAGCCCGATCACGCCGGCAGCGACGGCGGTGGTCACCGACACGTACGCCGTGCCGTCCCGGTCGGGGGACAGGTTCGCAGCCACGATCAGCGAGATCGCGGCGAGCGTGAAGAGGCCGACCAGCAGGATCACCCAGATCAGGGTGCGGCCGACGTTGTCGGCCGGGAACAGCTCGCTGTTGAGCTGCTGGACGACCTTCTTCTTCTCCGCATCGGTCAGGTCCTGGATCGCCGTCTTGGCGGTCGCGGCCTGGTCGGACAGCTCCATGCTTCTCACCCCTGGTTGCGTCTCGGGTGGCTCGTCGGACTGGTGCGGGCGGGTCACTGGTGGGGAGGAGGGGCCGCTGGTGACGCGTGATACCGGTGGTCCGGACCGGGGGCGCGGGACCGGGCTCGTGGCATCATCCGGGGAATGACCTCGAGCGACTCCTTCAGCACCGGCACCTTCGTCTCGCCCACCGACGGCACCGTGCTCGCGACGTACGCCTGGGACCAGGTCGACCAGCCGCGCGGCGTCGTCCAGGTGGCCCACGGTCTCGCCGAGCACGCGGCCCGCTACGACCGCCTCGCCCGGGCCCTCAACGGCGCCGGCTTCGCGGTCTACGCCACCGACCACCGCGGCCACGGCCGGTCGGTCGCGGGCACGCCCGGCGACTTCGGGGCCGCCGGCTTCGACGGGCTCATCGCCGACGTCGCGGCGTACGGCGCCTCGCTGGCCGACCAGCACCCGGGCCTGCCGCTCGTGCTGGTCGCACACTCGATGGGGTCCTTCGCCGCCCAGGCCGTGCTGCTCGACCACTCCGACCAGTACGCGTGCGTGGTGCTCTCCGGCTCCACCGCGCTCGACGTGCTCGCCGCCGCGATGGCAGATGCGCCCGAGCCCGCCGGGCTCGAGGCCTTCAACGCGGGCTTCGAGCACCGCACGGGCTACGAGTGGCTCTCCCGCGACGAGGCCGAGGTCGACCTCTACGTGGCCGACCCGCTGTGCGGCTTCGACCTCCCGTCCGAGACCGTGCCATCGCTGTTCGCGCCGGCCACGCGGCTGGTCGACCCCGCCGCCCTCGCCGGGATTCGCCCCGACCTGCCGGTGCTCATCGCCTCCGGCACCGCCGACCCGCTGGCCGGTGGCGGCGACCTGGTCCGCCTCCTGGGGCAGCGCTACCGCGACGCCGGGCTCACCGACGTCACGGTGACGACCTACCCCGAGGCCCGGCACGAGATCCTCAACGAGACCAACCGCGAGCAGGTCACCGCCGAGCTGGTCGCCTGGATCGGGGCCCACGCCTGAGCGGGGCCCGGTGTCCTCGGCCCTCGGGACGATCGCCGCTGCCGCTCGGTGCGGGCGGGCGGGAGAGTGGAGGCAGGACCAGGTGACCCGGCGTCGCGTCCGTGACGCCATCATCGGAGAGGACGCATCGTGGACCAGGACATGCTCACCAGGATCGCCACCGGCACCGGCTTCATCGCCGCCCTGGACCAGAGCGGCGGCAGCACCCCCACCGCGCTGAGGCGCTACGGCCTCGACGAGTCGACCTACGACGGCGACGACGCGATGTTCGAGCTGATCCACCGGATGCGCACCCGCATCGTCACCAGCCCCGTGTTCACCGGGGACCGCATCCTGGCGGCCATCCTGTTCGAGCAGACGATGGACCGGCAGGTCGACGGCCTCGGCACGGCGGAGTACCTCTGGGGCCGCAAGGGGATCGTGCCCTTCCTCAAGGTCGACGTCGGCCTGGAGGACGAGGCCGACGGTGCCCGCACGATGCGGCCCATCCCCGGCCTCGACGCTCTGCTCGAGCGCGCGCTGGATCACGGGGTCTTCGGCACCAAGATGCGCTCGGTGGTGCTGACGGCCGACGAGACCGGGGTCGACGCGGTCGTCGGGCAGCAGTTCTCGCTCGCCCGGCAGATCCTGGACGCCGGGATGGTGCCGATCATCGAGCCCGAGGTGGACATCCACTCCCCGGAGAAGGAGGCGGCCGAGAAGCTCGTCCAGGGCGCCCTCCTCGCGCAGCTCGACGCGCTGGCGCCTGGCCAGGACGTGATGCTCAAGCTGACGCTGCCCGAGCAGGACGGCTACCACCGCGTGCTCCTCGAGCACCCGCGGGTGCTGCGCGTCGCCGCCCTGTCCGGTGGCTACTCCCGCGACGAGGCCAACGCCCGGCTCGCACGGAACCCCGGCGTGATCGCGAGCTTCTCCCGCGCCCTCACCGAGGGCCTGACCGCGCAGCAGAGCGACGCGGAGTTCGACGCCGCGCTGGACGCGTCGATCGCCTCGATCTTCGCGGCGTCGAGCACCTGAGGCTCCACCACCATCGGGCTACGGTCGGAAGAGACCTGACCGAGGAGGACCCATGACCATCGTCGTCGTCGGAGGCGGGCTCGCCGGAGGCACCGCCGTCACCGAGCTGCGCGAGGGCGGGTACGACGGGGACGTCGTCCTGTTCGCCGCCGAGGACCACCTGCCCTACGAGCGCCCGCCCCTCTCCAAGGGCTACCTGCTCGGCAAGGACCCGCTGGACAAGGCGTTCGTGCACGACGCCGCCTGGTACGCCGAGCACGACGTCGAGGTCCGCACCGGGACTGCGGTGACCGGGCTCGACCTGGCGGAGCACCTGGTCCGCACGGACGCCGGCGACCAGCCCTACGACCGGCTGCTGCTCGCCACCGGCGCGGTCGCCCGGCACCTGCCGTTGGCCGACGAGTCGGGTCGGCCGGTGTCCTACCTGCGCACGATCGAGGACAGCGACCGCATCAAGGCCGCCTTCGGGGAGGGCCGCCGCATCGTGGTCGTCGGCGGCGGGTGGATCGGGCTCGAGGCCGCTGCCGCCGCGCGCGAGGCCGGGACGGACGTGACGGTCTTCGAGTCGGCCGAGCTGCCGCTGCTCGGTGTGCTCGGACCGAAGGTCGCGCAGGTCTTCGCCGACCTGCACCGGGCGCACGGCGTCGACCTGAGACTGGGGGCCTCGGTGACGGCCGACGACCTCGACGCCGACCTCGTCGTCGTCGGGGTCGGGGTCGCCCCGGACACCTCCCTGGCCGAGCAGGCCGGGCTGGCGGTGGACAACGGCGTCCTGGTCGACGAGCGGCTGCGCTCCTCCGACCCCGACGTCTACGCCGTCGGTGACGTCGCGAACCACCAGCACCCCGTGCTCGGGCGGCGTCTCCGCGTGGAGCACTGGGACACCGCGATCGAGCAGGCCAAGGTGGCGGCCCGCAACCTGGCCGGCGCTGAGGAGACCTACGACCGGCTCCCGTACTTCTTCACCGACCAGTACGACCTGGGCATGGAGTACGTCGGGTCCGGCAGTGGCGACGACGACGTCGTGATCCAAGGCGACACGGCCAAGGCGTTCCGGGCCTTCTGGGTCCGTGACGACACCGTGGTCGCCGGCATGCACGTCAACGACTGGGACGCCATCGACGACCTGCGCCGCCTCGTCGGGGGCCCCGCCTCCGCCCTCGACTGACGAGCGACCCCGCGGCGCCGCGACCTCCGCGAGCTGACCTGCCCGGGTCGGAGATCGAGGTGCGAACGCGCAGCGTGAGCGGTCCGGAGATCGAGGTGCGAACGCGCAGCGTGAGCGGTCCGGAGATCGAGGTGCGAACGCGCAGCGTGAGCCACGAGATCTGGTGGGCGGCCTGCGGGGGTCTCGTGGCTCGGGCTTCGCCCTCGCACCTCGACCTCCGTGGGGGTTGCGCCGGTTGACCCGCTTGGCAACGGAGATCGAGGTGCGAACGCGCAGCGTGAGCCACGAGATCTGGTGGGCGGCCTGCGGGGGTCTCGTGGCTCGGGCTTCGCCCTCGCGCCTCGACCTCCGTGGCTGAGCGGCCCGCGGAGATCTCGCGCCTCGACCTCCGGGGCTGAGCGGCCTACGGAGATCTCGCGCCTCGACCTCCGGGGCGTGGTGGCGGGTCAGTAGCGTGGCTCCATGACCGACGTGGCGATCGCAGCGCCCAACGAGGCGGCGGCCGACGCGGGGGCCCGCGTCGCGCGGGCCGGCGGCAACGCGGTCGACGCCGCCCTGGCCGCCTCCCTGGTGACGATGGTCAACGAGGTCGGGCTGGTCTCGCTCAGCTCCGGGGGCTTCGTCACCGTCCAGCCGCCCGGCGGCGCAGCGCCGTACACGGTTGACGGCTGGATGGACATGCCCGGACGCGACCGCCCCCTCGGGGGAGGCACCTGGGACGTCCACACGGCGTACGGCGGCGGGGTGGACATCACGATCGGCCCGGGGTCGGTGGCCTGCCACGGGGCGGTGGCGGCGTTCGGCGAGACCCACCGCCGGGCGGGGCGCCTGCCGTGGAGCGAGGTCGTCGCCCCAGCCGTCGACGTGGCGCGCGACGGGTTCGTGCTGACCTCGGCGTCGCGGTACTACCTGGGGTACGTGCACGACAGCATCTTCGGGTGGGACGAGACGAGCCGGGCCGCCGTGCACGACGCGACCGGCGCGGTGACGACCGGACCCGTCGTCGTGCCCCACCTGGCCGCCTCGCTGGAGCTGATCGCCGCGGAGGGGCCGGCCACGCTCCACACCGGCGAGCTGGCGCGGCGCATCGGCGAGGACGTCCTGCGCCGGGGCGGCATCCTCGGACCCGCCGACCTCGCCGCCTACCGGCCCGTGGTGCGACCGGCCCTGGCGACCCGGGCCGGTGACTGGACGCTGGCGACCACCCCGCCGCCGTCGGTGGGCGGGGTGTGCGTCGCGGCGATGCTCCGGCTCCTGGACGGATATCCGCGCAACGGCTGGGACGGGGCCGATCTCGCGCACCTGGTCCGGGTGCAGCGGGCCGTGCTCGGGCACCGGCTCGAGATCCTCGACCAGACCGACGACCTGGAGGCTGAGGCCCGGGCGTTCCTGGACCTGGTCGCGGGCGACGAGCTGCGCGTCCTGGAGTCGGGGTCGACCACGCACGTCTCGGCCGCGGACAGCGACGGCGGTGCGTGCGCGGTGACGGTCTCCTCGGGCTACTTCTCCGGGATGATCGCCGAGGGCACCGGGATCTGGCTCAACAACACGCTCGGGGAGCAGGAGCTCAACGCCGGCGGCCTGCACGCCGTCGCACCCGGGGACCGGCTGCTGTCCAACATGGCGCCGACCGTGGGACGGCACGTGGACGGGTCGGTGCTGGCGATCGGGTCGCCCGGTGCGGGCCGGATCGCCACCGCGGTGACGCAGGCACTGGCCGGCTTCGTCGCCGGCCTGGACCTCGCCGAGGCGATCCACCACCCGCGGGTGCACGTGCACGACGCCGGTCGTGCAGGTGAGCAGGTGCAGCACGAGACCGAGCTCTCGATGTACTACGGCGGGGTCGGGGCGGCGTTGTCCCACCCCGACGGGCGTCTGCTCGCCGTCGCCGATCCCCGACGCGACGGTGCCGTGCGAGTGGTCACCGCGCCCTGACCGGCGGCTCGACCACGGGGGTCACCGGGCCAGGTAGGCCACGCAGAGCGTCACGAGCACGACCATCAGCAGCACCGTCCACAGCAGGCTGCGGGACCCGGGCCCGCTCGAGGGCGGGGCGACGACCGGCCGCACCACCGGACGGGCGGCGGGTCGGGCCGCCCGCTGACCGACCGGCCATGCCCCCGGCAGGTCGGCCGGCGCGGTGTCGAAGGCACCCGCGTGCCGGCCCGTTGCGGGCGGCGGCGGCGTGCGCCGGATCGGGGCTCCGTGGTAGCCCTCGAGCAGCCGGTCCAGCTCGTCGCCGGCCCGCTGCCCGGGGATGCGGCCGGAGGCGGCATCGGGACGGCCGGGATCGGCCTGGTCCCTCTCGGTGTCGGTCATGGTGTGCAGAACCCCCCTGGCGCTGACGCGAGCGACGGTCCCCACCAGGCTCGCCCCGCCATCACATCATCGCGCGTCCGCGCCACACCAGTCCTCGCGGGTCAAGGTTTCGTCCAGATGAGGACGCAGCACCGCGGCGATCCGTCCCCAGGAGGCTGCCGTCGCGAGGTCTGCACAGCGGGCAGGCGGCCTGGCCGAGGCTGCTCCGGGCCGACCTAGTTTCGGAGCCCTCACCGACCCCAGGGGGCTCCATGGACCAGCTCTTCCAGCACCTCGTCGCCGCTCTCCTCTCCGGCAGTCTCGCCCTCGGGGCCGGGCACGCGCCTCCACCGGAGTCCGCGCCGCCGACCGTCCGCGATGTCGCCGTCGCCGCGCCGCGGGCGGGCGGGGAGCGCGCGCGGACCGACGACGGCGTGGCCCTCGGCGAGGACGGCGAGGACCCGTCGCTGCTGGAGACACCTCAGGGACGTCTCACCCTCCGCCTGCCCGGCGTCGGGGCGGCGACCTCGCACAACCCGACCACCCGGGTGTTCGAGGCTCGTCGCCGGGGCGCGACGGTGGCAGCCCAGTCGCTCCAGGACGGTCTGCGCGCCCTGGTCGTCCTCGACTCACCTTCGGCGCCGGAGCGCTTCGCCTTCGAGGTCGGGGGAGATGTGGCGGCACTGGAGCTGACCGACGACGGCGGGGTGGTCGCCCTCGACGACCGGGGCGCGGTCATCGCGACGTCTCCGAGGCCCTGGGCAAGGGACGCCGCCGGCGCGTCGGTGCCCACCCACTACGAGGTCGACGGCACCACGCTCACCCAGGTCGTCGAGCACCGGCACGGCTCCTGGGCCTACCGCATCGTGGCCGACCCCAGCTTCTGGAGCGTGCTCAAGTGCGTGGGGGCGATCACGTGGGTCCTGGCGACCTCGGTGCTGGTCGTCGCCAAGCTGGTCAAGATCCGGCTGGCCGTGCGTGCCCTCGGCGGGATCTGGGAGACCGCCCAGCTGCTGCTCCGGGCGACGTCGTGGAGCGAGAAGCTGCACGTGCTGGCCTCCGCGGGGACCTCGGCTGCGGTCTCGTTCTTCGGCATCGACCGCATCCGGCAGTACTGCTGAGGCCGGGCCGATGGGACTCCTCGTCACGGCCGGATCGCAGCGGTCCGGCTCCGCCCCGCACTGGACGTCGCCCTGGGCCGGCTACGTGGTCGTGCTGATGCTCGCCCGAGCCCTGGCGGGGCGCGCGACCGTCGACCTGGGCGAGCTGTACGTCGGCTGCCCGCTCGCCCTGCTGGCGGCCTGGTCGCTGGGCCGCTCCCGCCCGGTGGCCCTCGGGTCCTGGCTCCTGCTGCTGGGACTCGCCGTCGCCGTCGGGGGGTGGGGCCGGTGACCTCCGGGGACGGGCCTACCCCGGCTGGGGTCGACCCGGCACCATGGGGTCGGGCACCGCCGTCACGGCGCCCAGCACCGAGCGCACGAGTGGAGATGACGCCGATGGCCGCGAGCCCTTCCGCCCTGACCCGACAGGGCGTCCGCTGGTCGCTGGGGCACGCGCTGCCGCAGACCCTGCTGCGCAACGCGGCCCGCAAGGGGGACCTGCACGGCCGGATGTTCGTGGCCAGCCAGAGCGGCGGGTTCGCCGCGCTGCAGCCGGTCCTGGGTGAGCTGCGCGGCCACGGGTCCTTCTACCGCGGGCAGTACGCCTACGTCACCGCCGACAACGCCGCGACCCGGGCGCTGCTGTCCGACCCGCACGTGGCCTCCGGCTTCCCCACCGACGGCGACGGGCGGCTGGCCCGGCTCCAGGCCTGGGCGATGCAGGACGCCCCGCTCGGGCCGCTCACGCCGCCGTCCCTGCTGGTCACCGAGCCGCCCGACCACACCCGCTACCGCAAGCTCGTCTCCCGGGTCTTCAGCGTGCGGGCGGTGGAGGACCTCCGCACCCGCACGCAGCAGATCGCCGAGGACCTGCTCGACCGGATCGACCCCGCCTCGCCCGTCGACCTGGTCGACGCCTACTGCAGCCGCCTCCCCGTCACGGTCATCGCCGAGATCCTCGGCGTGCCCGAGGCCGACCGCGAGAAGGTGCTGCGCTTCGGGGCCGCCGCCGCGCCGAGCCTGGACCTCGGTCTGGGGTGGCGCGACTTCCGCGCCGTCGAGGCGGCGCTGGCCGAGTTCGACACCTGGCTGGGCCGGCACCTCGCGGCCCTGCGCCGTCAGCCCGGCGACGACCTGCTCAGCAGGCTCGTGCGGGCCCAGGAGGACGGGGTCGGGCTGAGTGAGACCGAGCTGAGGTCCACCGCGGGGCTGGTGCTGGCGGCAGGCTTCGAGACCACCGTGAACCTGCTCGGCAACGGGATCGCCCTGCTCGCCGGCGACCCGGCCCAGCGTGACCTGCTCTCCTCCCGCGAGGAGCTCTGGCCCAACGCGGTCGACGAGATCCTGCGCATCGACCCGCCGGTCCTGCTCACCGGCCGGATGGCCACCGCCGACACCGAGGTGGCCGGCGTGCCGGTCCGGCGCGGGTCGGTGATGGTGGCGCTGCTGGCGGGCGCCAACCGGGACCCCGCTGTGTTCCCCGATCCCGACCGCTTCGACGTCTCGCGCGACAACGCCCGTGACCACGTGTCGTTCTCGGCCGGCCGTCACTACTGCCTGGGGGCGGCGCTGGCGCGGATGGAGGGGGAGGTGGGGCTCCGCACGCTCTTCGACCGCTACCCCGACCTGCGTCTCGAGCGGGGCGCCGTACGCCGGGGCACCCGGATCCTGCGCGGCTACGAGCACCTGCCGGCCACGCTCAAGCCCTGAGGCCGCCCTGGCGCGGGACCGCTACTGGCCGGTGCGACCGTCGATGCACTCGCGCAGCAGGTCGGCGTGGCCGAGGTGGCGGGCGTACTCCTCGATCATGTGGACGACCACGTCGCGCACCGACACCCTGTCCTCACCGAGCGGCACCTCGACGCCGAGGTCGGCCTCCGCGAGGTCGTCGAGGTAGGCGTCGGCCTTGGCGATCTCGTCGCGCCACGTCGTGAACGCGTCGTCCACGACCTCCTGGTCGGCCACTGCCCCGGTGAAGTCCCAGTCCCGGTCCTCGGGCAGCTTGTAGAGCCGCGGGCCCTCGTTCCTGCCCTGGAGGACCCGCTGGAACCAGTGGTTCTCCACCTGGGCGAGGTGGCGCACCAGCCCGAGCAGGCTCATCGTGCTCGGCGGCACCGACCGCCGCGCGAGCTGCTCGGCGTCGAGGCCCTCGCACTTGAGCCCGAGGGTGAGCCGGTAGTTGGTCAGGTACTCGCGATAGGTGGCCTTCTCCCCGACCGGGTTGCCGTAGGTGCGGGGGTCGTCGTCGTCCGTCGTCCAGGTGTCGCTCATCGCCCCACCCCATCCTGTCGTCGCGGCCGACGCAACCCGGTTCGGGGCGCGTCGTCGGGGTGCGGTCCGGGTGACGTGCTTTCGTTGGTCCTCGCCCCCGACCCGAGGACCCGACCCGAGGAACGCCCGATGAACCGCCGCCCCCTGCCCGCCCTGGTGCTGGCGTCCAGTGCCCTGCTCGCCCTGACCGCCTGCAGCGGTTCCACGACCAGCACCGGCGCCCAGAGCCCCGCCGCCTCCACGCCGACCCGGTCCACCGCCTCCGGCACGCCCGACGGGACCACAGGGGGGACCACGACGGCGACGCCGACTGAGACCTCCAGCACAGCGACGCCCGCCCCGGCGCTCACGTGGGACGTGCCGGCGGAGACCGGGGAGAGCTGTGTCCAGACCAGTGGCCGCCGGGACCTGGCCTGGTTCGAGAGCCCGATCCACGTCGTCGCCGACCTGACCGTGGACAGCGTCCGGCTCGAGGACAGCCCTGGGATGACGCTGGTCGAGGACGACTCCTTCAACCTGCCGCCGGTGAACCCGGGCGGGAGGATCACCTTCAGCGGGAGCACCTCGTGGCCGCTCACCCGGGAGGACGCCGGCACCTTCGTGCAGTGGGACGCCCGCGACGACCTGGTCGGACGGACCTACGCCGCGGGCGACACCGGCCTTCCGGTGCTGCACCTCAGCGGTGCGCCGGGTGCCCGGCTCGGCAGCGTGGTGCTCGGCTACACCACCGACGACGGCGTCGCCGGGGAGGCCCGCTACAGCTCGGTCCTGCGGTTCGAGAAGCACTGCTGAACGCCACGACGTCCCCGGCCGTGGGGGCCGAGGACGTCGGGAGTGGTGCTGGGTCGTGCTGGGTGGTGCTGGGTGGTGCTGGGTGGTGCTGGGTCGTGCTGGGTCGTGCTGGGTCAGACGGCTGCGGGGATCGCTCCGCGGACCTTCTCGGTCTCGGTGCGGGCCGCGAGCTTGGCGTGGTTCACCCCGAGCAGTCCGAGGACCAGGAAGAGGGCGGCTCCGGCCCAAGCGACCAGGGCGGCGTAGAGGGCGATCTGGCCCATCTTCCAGAAGGCGTAGGCGTTGAGCAGCAGGCCGCGCAGCGTCTCGCCCTTGAACACGGTGGCCACCTGGCCGGCGAGCTCGGTGTTCTTCGGGTCGGCCATCGCCGCGGCGGAGAGCTCGGAGTAGGTCTTGCCGCCGGTCATCTCGTCGATGTGGACGGCGATGAAGTGGTCGGCATAGGCCTTGGCCTGCGCGCCGGTGGTGAGCTGCTGGCCGGCGTACTGGTTGAGGTAGGGGCCGATCTTGTCGGAGGCCAGGGCGTCGCTGCCCTTCTCGGGGAAGACGATCTGCTGCGCGGACAGCTGGGTGCTGACCTGGTCGCCGATGAAGCTGTGCGCCCAGAAGAGCAGGCCTCCGCCCGCAGTCAGAAGGACGGCCATCACGAGGCCGAAGCTGGCGAGGAGCTTGTCGAGGGTCGAACGGTTCATGTGGATCTCACACTCCCAAGTGGTCGTCGGGTCTGCCTTGTGAGCCTGCCGACGTGTTCATTTGTTTAAGTTTCAACTTTGATCTTCCTCGGATTACGCCGTGCGTCCAGCGGGTTCGACGAAGTTGCCACGTGATCCGCGGCACAGGACCAATTGCCTTTAGCCACAGGGCTTTCGAGGTGTAAAGAGGCGGCTCCTCGGGCTGCTCGTGATTGTGGCAACGGCTGCGGCCGATCGGCCCTACGCTGCAAGGGTGACGCCCTCGACGGTCTCCCTCGACCAGCTGGCGACCCTGGTCGCCTCCGCCTTCCCGACCCCCCGGGTGGTCGCCCCCGGCAACTTCGCCACCCCGTGGCCGGTGATCCACGCCCTGGACGCGGCGCTCGGCGAGTGGACGCTGCACATGCTCAACGCGCAGGCCGGAGTGCCGGTCCGCGAGGAGCTGACGCTGGAGACCTGCTTCGTCGGTCCCGGCATGCGCGGCGCCCCGACGCTGTCCTACGTGCCCAGCCGGCTGTCGATGGTGCCGCTGCTGCTCAAGCGCCGGCTGCACCCCGACGTGGTCGTGCTGCACACCACGCCGCCACGCAACGGCACCGTCTCCCTCGGCGTCGAGGTCAACATCCTGCCCGGGGCCGTGGAGGCGGTGAAGAAGCGCGGCGGTCTGGTCGTGGCCGCGGTCAACCCCGCCCTGCCCTACACCTACGGCGACGCCGTGCTCGGGCTGGACCTGATCGACCACCTCGTCGAGATCGAGCAGCCGCTGGGCTCCCCGGGCCACATCCCGCTCGACGACGACTCCCGCACCATCGGCGAACGGGTCGCGTCGCGCGTCCCCGACGGCGCCACCCTGCAGGCCGGCATCGGCGCGATCCCGGACGCCGCGCTGCAGAGCCTGCTGGACCGGCGCGGGCTGCGGGTCTGGTCGGAGATGTTCAGCGACGGCGTGCTGGTGCTGGAGAAGGTCGGGGCACTCGACCCGGAGGCGCCGATCCGCTCCTCGTTCCTGTTCGGCAGCGCCGAGCTCTACGACTGGGTCGACGGCAACGACCGGGTGCGGATGATCCGCACCGAGAAGGCCAACGACCCCGGGCGCATCGCCCAGCAGCCGGCGATGGTCTCGATCAACTCCGCGCTGCAGGTCGACCTGTGCGACCAGGCCAACGCGTCGCGGATGCGCGGCCGGATCTACTCCGGCCTCGGCGGCCAGTCCGACTTCGTGGTGGGAGCGCTGCACTCGCCCGGCGGTCAGGCCCTGATCGCGTTGCGGTCGTGGCACCCCAAAGCCGACGTGTCGACGATCGTGCCGCTGATCAACGAGCCGGCGACCTCGTTCCTGCACAGCGCCGTGGTCACCGAGCACGGGACTGCGGAGATCCTCGGCCGCAACCAGGCCACGCTGACCCGCGAGCTCATCGAGCACACCGCGGACCCGCGGGTGCGCGAGGACCTCTGGCGCGACGCCCGGGTCCTGAAACTTGTCTGAACATTGTGAGTAGCCACCGACCCTGCGGTCGCATTGCGGTCCACTGGGTGGAAGGGTAAGAGCATGGCGGAAACGACCAGGGAAGTCGGCGTCACCGAGCTCGTCCTCCGTGACGCACACCAGAGCCTGATGGCCACCCGGATGGCGTTGGAGGACATGGTCGACGCGTGCGCCGACATCGACGCCGCCGGCTACTGGTCGGTCGAGTGCTGGGGCGGTGCGACGTACGACGCCTGCATCCGCTTCCTCAACGAGGACCCGTGGGAGCGGCTGCGCACCTTCCGCGAGCTGATGCCGAACAGCCGTCTGCAGATGCTGCTGCGCGGCCAGAACCTGCTGGGCTACCGGCACTACGAGGACGGCGTCGTCGACCGCTTCGTGGAGAAGTCGGCCGAGAACGGGATGGACGTCTACCGCGTGTTCGACGCCCTCAACGACGTCCGCAACGTCAAGCAGGCGATCGCCGCCGTGCGCCGCGTGGACAAGCACGCGCAGGGCACGATCTGCTACACCGAGTCCCCGTTGCACACCGTCGAGGGCTACGTGAACCTGGCCCATGACCTGATGGAGCTGGGCTGCGACTCCCTGTGCATCAAGGACATGGCGGCGCTGCTCAAGCCGCAACCGGCCTACGACATCGTAAAGGCGATCAAGGACTCGCTCGGCACCGACGTCCGGATCCACGTGCACTGCCACGCCACCACCGGCGTCACCCTGGTCAGCCTGATGAAGGCCATCGAGGCCGGCGCCGACGTGGTCGACACCGCGATCTCCTCGATCTCGCTGGGCCCCGGGCACAACCCGACCGAGTCGCTGGTCGAGATGCTCAAGGGGACGCCGTACACGACCAGCCTCGACGACGACCGGCTGGTGAAGATCAAGGACCACTTCGCCACGGTCCGGCCCAGGTACACCCAGTTCATGTCGGCCATCACGGGCGTGGAGACCGAGATCTTCAAGAGTCAGATCCCCGGCGGGATGATCTCCAACATGGAGAGCCAGCTGCGCCAGCAGGGCGCCGGCGACCGGCTCCGCGAGGTGCTGCTCGAGGTCCCCGAGGTCCGCAAGGTGGCGGGGTACCCGCCGCTGGTCACGCCGTCCAGCCAGATCGTGGGCACCCAGGCCGTCTTCAACGTGCTGATGGGTCCCTACAAGGCGCTCACCGCCGAGTTCGCGGACCTGATGCTCGGCTACTACGGCGCGACGCTGGGGGAGCGGGACCCCGAGATCGTGGAGATCGCGCGCAAGCAGACGGGCAAGGAGCCGATCGACATCCGGCCCGCGGACCTGCTCGAGCCCGAGTGGGACAAGCTCGCGATCGAAGCGGCCGCGATCGAGGGGGCCGACGGCAGCGACGAGGACGTGCTGACCTACGCGATGTTCCCCGGCGTCGCCCCCGGCTTCTTCGCCGAGCGCGCGGACGGCCCGAGGAACGTGGGGAAGGCACCCGAGCAGGTGGCCGCCGAGGAGCTGTCCAAGGGCAGCGGCGCCGGCCCCGTGCAGGGGCCCATCAGCTACGCGGTGACGATGAACGGCAAGGCCCACCACGTCACCGTCGAACGGGCCTAGGGAGAGACGCGTGAGCAAGCACAAGCACCACACCGCCTCCATGGAGGAGCGCACCGAGGAGCTGCTGCGGCTGCGGGGTGAGATCGAGCTCGGGGGCGGCGAGAAGCGGCAGGCCAAGCAGCACGAGCAGGGCAAGCTCACCGCCCGCGAGCGGGTCGAGGCGCTGCTGGACCCGGGCACGTTCCAGGAGACCGGGATGTTCGCGCGGCACACCTCGACCTACTTCGGCCTCGACAAGGCCGACATGCCGGCGGACGGCGTGGTCACCGGCGAGGGCGCCGTGCTGGGCCGTCCCGTGCACGTGGCCAGCCAGGACTTCACCGTCGCCGGCGGCAGCGCCGGGGAGGTGCACTCCAACAAGGTGGCCGCGATGCTGCGCGCCAGCCTCGCGACCGGCACGCCGTTCGTCTTCATCAACGACTCCGGCGGTGCGCGGGTGCAGGAGGGCATCGGGTCCCTGGCCGGCTACGGCCGGGTGTTCTACAACAACGTGCTGCTCTCCGGCGTGGTGCCGCAGATCTCGATCATCGCCGGGCCGTGTGCGGGCGGTGCGGCGTACTCGCCGGCGTTGACCGACTTCATCATCCAGACCCGCAAGGCCCACATGTTCATCACCGGGCCCAACGTGATCGCGCAGGTCACCGGCGAGCAGGTCACCTCCGACGCGCTCGGCGGCGCGGACGCGCACATGGCCCTCTCGGGGGTGACCCACTTCGTCGCCGACGACGACGAGCAGGCGATCCTGATCGCCAAGAAGCTGCTCAGCTTCCTGCCCCAGAACAACTCCGAGGACCCGCCGGTCGTCGAGCCCGACGACGTCGTGGAGCCCGACCCGACGCTGGCCGAGGTCGTCCCGGTCTCGGACAAGAAGGGCTACGACGTCCGCGAGGTGATCCTGCGCCTGGTCGACCGGGCCGACTTCCTCGAGGTGCAGGCGGGCTACGCCGGCAACATCGTGGTCGGCTTCGGCCGCATCACCGGGCGCACGGTCGGCATCGTGGCCAACCAGCCGCAGGTGATGTCGGGGGTGCTGGACATCAACGCCTCCGACAAGGGGTCGTCGTTCGTCCGGTTCTGCAACGCCTTCAACATCCCGCTGCTCACCCTGGTCGACGTCCCCGGGTTCCTGCCCGGGGTGGCCCAGGAGCACGACGGCATCATCCGGCACGGCGCCAAGCTGCTCTACGCCTACTCCGCGGCCACCGTCCCCAAGATCACCGTCGTGCTGCGCAAGGCGTACGGCGGTGCCTACGTGGCGATGTGCTCCAAGGACCTCGGTGCCGACGTGGTGCTGGCGTGGCCGACCGCGGAGATCGCGGTGATGGGCGCGGAGGGCGCCGCCGAGATCGTCTTCCGCCGCGAGATCGCCGAGGCCGACGACCCGGCCGCCCGCCGGGCCGAGCTCGTCGAGGAGTACCGCTCGACCTTCTCCACGCCGTACGTCGCGGCCTCGCGGGGACTGGTCGACGACATCATCGAGCCCGCCCGCACCCGGGAGTACGTCGCCCGCGCCCTGGAGCTGCACCGCAGCAAGCGGACGATCCGGCCGGCCAAGAAGCACGGGCTGGGCCCGACATGACCGCCCCCGAGCCCACCGAGCCGACCCTGGCCGACGTGCTCGCCGCGATCGAGGCGCTCGGCGCCCGGGTCGCGGTCCTCGAGCAGCGGCTGCAGTCCGCGGAGGTCCCCGAGGACGTCGTGGTCGCCATCTCCGCGGCCGTCGCGGCGTTCCTCGGTCACCGGGCGAAGGTCAAGCAGGTGCACTTCCGGACCGGGGAGGCCTACGCCCAGCTGGGCCGCGCCGTCGTCCAGGGCCGTCACAACGTCTACGGGTCGAGGTAACGACATGCTGCTGAAGGTGACCGTCAACGGCGCGGTGTACGACGTCGAGGTGGAGGTCGAGGAGGAGCCGCAGCCGACCCTCGGCGCGATCTTCATGGCCGGGGGCAGCTTCAACGTCCCGCACGCCGCCCCGCCCGTGTCCTCCGGGAGCGGAGCCGACGGCGTGCACGCGCCGCTGGCCGGCACCGTGGCCCGGATCCCCGTGGAAGAGGGCCAGACGATCGAGGCCGGCGACGTCGTCGTCGTCCTGGAGGCGATGAAGATGGAGACCGAGATCACCGCTCCGGCGGGCGGCACGGTCGGCGCGATCCTGGTCGCCCCCGGCGAGACCGTGAAGGGTGGTCAGCTCCTGGTCGAGCTCTCCTGAGGCTGACCAGACCTCTCCGAACGGGCCTGTTGACGCTCGCTCGGCGTGCGGCGTACCCAGGAGGTCCGAGGACGGTTGCGACCGGACAGGGGGAGGGCCATGACGACGACGGAGGTACGGGCTCCCCGCCCGCTCGACGTGGAGACCCTGCGGCACCACACCGAGCCGTCACGCTTCGCGCTCGCGGCGGTCGCCGCGGGCGTGCTGGTCGCGGTGCTCGCCTTCCCGGTCGTCGCGTTCGCGGGCACCCTGGACGTGGTGGGCTTCCTGGCCGTCCTGCTGGCCGGGTTCGTCCTGCTGTGGCTGGTGCTGCAGCTCTTCCGGGTCCGCCTGCTCGGCCAGGCGATCCGGGTCACCCCCGAGAGCCTGCCGGCCCTCGACGCGGCGGTGGCGGAGGTGCGTGCGGCCCTGGGCTACCGCGACCGCGTCGACGTCTTCGTGGTCGCCCACCAGGAGCAGCGGGTCATGCTCACCAGCTACTTCGGGATCCGGGTGCTCCGGGTGCAGGGGGACGCGGTCGCCGACCTGACCGACGCGGCGCACCGGGCCCAGCTGGTGTTCCTGCTCGCGACGTACTTCGGCGCCCTCAAGGCCCGCCACCTGCGCTGGACGCCGGTCCTGGTCGCCTTCGAGCTCGCCGACGTGCTCAAGTTCGTCAACCCGTTCATCAACCCCTGGTACCGCGCCACGGTCTACACCGGCGACCAGATCGCCTACGCCTGCTGCGGTGACCTGGACGTGGCTCTGCAGGCCGTCCACCGCCTCCTGGTCGGCAAGGAGCTCGCGCCCCAGCTGCGGCCGGAGGGGCTGGTCGAGCAGGCCTCCGTCGTACGGCGGCGCACCGTCCTGCGCCTGGCCCAGCTGCTGATGCCGGTGCCCCACCCGACCAACCGCTACCTCAACCTGCTGGCCTTCGCGCAGCGGCGCGACCCCGAGCAGACCCACGCGTACGAGTGGCGGCTCGACGAGCGCGCCCGCGCGACGCTGACCTCGACGCTGGAGCGGGTGCCCAGCCGGCCGGCCTCCCCGACCGCCGCAGTGGTCGGGCTGACCTTGGCCTGCGCGGTGGTGGGCGCCTCGCTGGTGGGCGCGGTCGCGACCCATGTCGTGCTGGGCTCCGACAACAGCACCGGCGACCCGTCGGCCGGTCCCACGTTCGTCGTGACCGACACCCCCACCGACTCGCCGACCGACGTCGTCACCGACACCCCGACCGACTCACCCACCGACGGCCCCAGCGGTGGCGCGGCGTACGACGCCCTGGCCGCCCGGATCCCCGCCGACCTCGCCGCCGCGTGCCAGCCCGTGGACGACTCGGCCGTCGGCTCGGCCGCCATCGTGGCCGCGGCCGAGTGCTTCCCCGCCGACGCAGGCCTCCCGGACGCGCTCTACTTCTACGAGTACCGGGACGTGGACAGCCTCGCGTCCGCGTTCGACCTCGAGTTCGGCGGTCTCGACGAAGGTCCCTGCCTCACCGAGGGTCAGCGGTGCCAGCTCGACTACGACCCGGACGCCCCCGGCTGGATGGCCGGGACGACCGTCGAGGGCACCAACGAGCTGGCCTGGACCCGGGAGTCCGACGGGATCTTCACCTTCGCCTACTCGACCGGGATGAGCGTCGACGACCTCTACCAGTGGTGGACGGAGTTCGACGAGGTCGCGCTGGGAGACCCGGTCACCTGAGGTGACGCGGCCCACCCCGCCACCCGGGTGCGGTCTCACTAGGCTGGAAGGAGACGACCGGGAGGGGCTGTCATGAAGGTCAACGGCAAGGTCTGGGTGGTCACCGGAGCGGGCAGCGGGATGGGCCGCGAGCTCACCCTGCAGCTGCTGGAGCGGGGGGCCCGGGTCGCCGCGGTCGACCTCAGTCCCGAGCGCCTGCAGGAGACCGCAGCTCTCGCGACGGCGGGCGAGCGCCTGTCCACGCACGTGCTCGACATCACCGACCGCGCCGCGGCGGAGGCCTTGCCGGACGCGGTGCTCGCCGCCCACGGCGCCGTCGACGGGCTGCTCAACAACGCCGGCATCATCCAGCCGTTCGTCCCTGTCGTCGACCTGGACTACGCCGCCATCCAGCGCGTGCTCGACGTGAACCTGATGGGCACCCTGCACCTGGTGAAGGCGTTCCTGCCGCTGCTGCTCGAGCGGCCCGAGGCCCACATCGCCAACGTCTCCAGCATGGGCGGGTTCTTCCCGTTCCCCGGGCAGACGATCTACGGCGCCAGCAAGGCCGCGGTCAAGCTGCTCACCGAGGGCCTGTACGCCGAGCTCGCCGACACCCGTGTGGGCGTCTCGGTGATCTTCCCCGGGGCGGTCGCGACCTCGATCACCACGAACTCCGGCGTCGCCGAGCCGGTCCCGGTCGACCCCGACGCGAAGGCGCCGCCGACGACCTCGGCCGACAAGGCGGCGCGGGTGATGATCGACGGCATCGAGCGCGGCCGCCTGCACATCAACGTCGGACCCGACGCCACGCTGATGAGCCTCGCCATCAAGGTCGCCCCGAAGACCGCGATCGGCTTCGTGCAGCGGCAGATGGCGAAGCGGATGACCACACCCACGTCGGTGTGAGCGCGCCTGTGCGCGGACCCGGGCCGGTCGTGGTGATGGGGGTGTCCGGCTCCGGCAAGACCCGGATCGGCACCCTGCTGGCGGCACGTCTCGGGGTGACCTTCGTCGACGGTGACGACCTGCACCCGCCGGAGAACGTGGCCGCGATGGCTGCCGGACGTCCGCTCGACGACGCGCTGCGCGCCCCCTGGCTGGACCGGGTCGGGTCCTGGCTGGTCGAGCACCCCGACGGGGTGGTCGCCTGCTCGGCGCTGCGCCGGGCGTACCGCGACCGGCTGCGCTCCTGGTCACCCGGCGCGGTCTTCGTCCACCTCGACGGGCCGGTCGCCCTGGTGCGGTCCCGGATGGAGGGCCGGTCGCACTTCATGCCGCCGTCCCTCCTCGGCTCCCAGGTCGCCACCCTCGAGCCGCTGGCCGAGGACGAGGCCGGGGTCGTGCTCGACCTGGCGCTGGCGCCGGACGAGCTGGTCGCGCGGGCGGGCGCGTGGCTCGCGGAGAGCTCGGCCGACGGCCATGGCGGCGCGGGCGGGTTCACAGGGCGCTGACAGCCCAGGGGAAGCCAGGCGACAGCGGAGGCGACGACTCTCGAGGGGCAACCCCGTCATCGCCCGTGGAGAAGGAGAGCACCGTGACCGGCCCGAGTCCCAGTGGCAACCGCTGGGAGCCCACCCCTGACGCCCCCTACGAGCCCACCCTGGACGGCTGGCACCGCGTGGTGCCCGCCTCGGACCAGCCCTCGGACGCTGGGGCGGCCACGGAGCCCCGGGTCCCGACGGCACCGGCCCGCGCCCGCCGGAGGTCCGCGCGCATCGGGGCGCTGGTGGGGGCGGCTGCGCTCGTCGTCGGGGGAGCCGCCGCCGGCGCCGGGATCGTCTCCTCGCTCGGCGGCGGGGCCACCGGCGACGACGGCACGACCTCCTCCGTCCCGGGCCCGGTCAGGCCGGGGAACGACGATGCCGCGACCCTGACCCGGGGCGAGGACGACTGAGCCCCGAGCGCAGCACGGGCGAGCCCCCGCTGCCCTCGGGCACCTCCCGCCGAGGCGGGTCAGGGGACCAGGTCGGGCTCGTCGGGTGGGGCGAGGGTGAGGACGGCGTCCTCGATCAGGGAGTCGCGCTCGATGTCGGCCTCGACCTGGCGCAGCCGCAGCGCGACGTGACCCTCCCGCTCGTCCCCGACCAGGTCGACCGCCGCGACCACGAAGAGGCGGCGTGGTCCGACGTACTCGGCGTGCAGGTAGGTCAGCCGGTTGATCTCGGGGTGGTCCAGCAGTCCGCGGATGACCTGGGACTGCGTCTCGGCCGAGACCCCCTCGCCGACGAGGTACTCCATGTTGCGGCGCATCAGGAAGACGGCCACCAGGGCCAGCAGCGCTCCGACCGCGATCGAGCCCAGGGCGTCGTACACGGCATTGCCGGTGAGCTGGTGCAGGGCGATGCCGGCGGCGGCGATCGCGAGCCCCACCAGGGCGGAGAGGTCCTCGAGGAAGACCGCCCGCAGGGTGGGGTTCGAGGTCCGGTCGACGTAGCGCAGCGGGTGCAGCCCGAAGCGGCGGGCGTCGCCGCGGATCGTCCGGGTCGCCTGGGCGAGGGAGATGCCCTCGAGGGCGAAGGCCACCGCGAGCACTAGGTAGCTGAGGCCGGCGTGCTCGGGTGGCGCGTCGGAGCCCAGCACGGAGATGCCGTGCCAGATCGACACCACCGCACCGGCCGAGAACAGCCCGAACGCTGCGACCAGCGACCACACGTACGTCGCCCGGCCGTAGCCGCGGGGGTGCTCGGCGTCCCGGGCACGGGCGCCGCGCCGCTCGGCCAGCAGCAGGAACACCTCGTTGCCGGTGTCGGCCCAGGAGTGCGCCGCCTCGGCGGTCATCGACGCCGAGCCCGACAGCGCGGCGACGACGGACTTGGTGAGCGCGACCGCGGCGTTGGCGGCCAGCGCGACCACCACGGTCAGGGAGATGCCGCCGGCGGAGGGGGAGGAGGTCACACCGGTTCGTACCCCGTGACGGGCCGACTCACCTGTGGAGGGACCTGACCTGCGGGCGCTGTCAGCACTACCCTGGGCGTCCTGCCGCGCGACGCCGGGCGCGGCCCGTCCGGGGGAGCACATCGATGCTGCGGTTGTACGAGTTCGCCGGTCCGCTGGTCTTCGCCTTCTGGGTCTACTGCGTGATCGAGGTCATCCTCGCCCGCGACGACGAGGTGCGGAACCTCCCCAAGGTGGGCTGGCTGCTGCTGGTGCTGTTCTTCCCGCTCGCCGGCGGCATCGCCTGGTTCGTCGCGGGTCGCCCCGACCGCCGGCCGGCGCGACCGTCGCCGTACGAGCGCGAGGCGGCAGCGTTCCCCGAGTACGACCGCCCGGGTCGGGCGGCGGGGGTGACCCCGGAGTCCGACGAGGAGTTCCTGCGGCGCGTCCGGGAGCGGGCCGAGGCGCAGCGCCGGGCCGCCGCCGAGGAGAAGCGGCGCCGCGAGGGCGGCGGCGAGGCCTGAGCCGGCCCGGCCAGGTCAGGCGACCGCCGAGGGCGCCAGGAACCCGTTGATCGAGCGCCGCAGGCCGTGGGCGTCCAGGCCGTGGGCGGCCTGGTGCTCGCGCGGGGTGCCGTAGTGCCGGAGCTCCTCCCGGCCCACCCCGAGGGCGAGCAGGCGGTGGGGGACGTCGCGGAGGCTCTCGGCGACGAGCCGGCTCGACGTGCCCGCCAGGTAGGGCTCGACCAGCACGACCTGCGGTGCACCGAGCGCGGCTCGGAGTCCGGCGGGGTCGAAGGGCCTGACCGTGCTCGCGTACAGCACGGTGACGTCGAGGCCCTCGGTCGCGGCCAGCACCGGATCGAGCATCGGGCCGACCGCCACCACGACCGCCTCGCGCCCGGCGCGGACCGGGTGGAACCGCCCGGGGGTCACCGGGAACGCTCGCTCGTTCTGGGCTGCGCTCACCCGGAGGTAGTCGCGCCCGGTCCCGGTCATCGCCAGGCGCAGGGCCTCCTCGACCTCGTCGGCGTGGCCCGGGACGTGGATCGTCCAGCCCGGCAGGGTGTCCAGCAGCGCCACGTCCCCGGGGGCCTGGTGGGTGCGACCCCCCGCGGCGATGTCGTACGACGCGCCCGCCGACACCAGCACCCCGCCGACGTCCTGATGGACGAAGTCGAGCTTGACCTGCTCGAAGGCCCGCTCGACCAGGAAGGAGGCGAAGGTGTGGGCGATCGGCCGCAGACCCGCCAGCGCCATCCCGGCGGCGGTGCTGACCAGCAGCTGCTCGCGGATGCCCACGTTGACCACCCGGTCCGGCACGGTGCGCTCGGCCTCGGCGAAGTACTGCCCGGAGATCTCCGCGTAGACCAGCGCCGAGGCCGGGTCGGCGGTCACCAGGTCGACGGCGGTGCGGGCGAACACGGCCCGGGGGTCGCGCCTCACGACGCCTTCTCCTCGACCTCGGCCACCACCGCGGTGGGCCGGTCGCTGCGGTGCCGCAACGCCCGTTCGAGCGCGTCGTGGTCCCGGCCGTCCACCGTGGTGGTGTCCCAGCCGTCGGCGGCGAACCGACGCGCGAGCTGGCCCCGCTGCCGGTAGGACGCGGAGGCGTTGTCGACCACCACCACCGTCAGACCGTCGAGCCCCCGGGCGGCGGCGAGCTCGATCGCCTCGTGGTTGCTTCCCTCGTCGAGCTCGGCGTCGCCGACCAGGACGACCACGCGCGCCGAGGAGCCCCGGGCGCGGAGTCCCAGCGCGGTGCCGACGGCGAGCGGGAGCCCGTGGCCCAGCGAGCCGCTCGAGATCTCGACCCCGGGCACCAGCGCCCGGTCGGGGTGGTGGCCGAGGGGGGAGTCGAACCGTCCCCACCCGGCGAGCCAGGCGACGGGGAGGTAGCCCTGGGCGGCGAGCACCGCGTAGTAGGCCATCGGGCCGTGGCCCTTGGAGAGGTAGAACCGGTCCCGGTCCTCGGCGCGGGGACGTCGCGGGTCGTGCCGCAGCACCCGGTCGTAGAGCACCCACAGCACGTCGAGGGTGGAGGTGGCAGCCGCCGTGTGCTTCTCGTCGCCGGTCATCAGGGACATCAGGGCGGGCAGCTCGTCGTACCCGTGCAGGGCTGTGGTCGCAGTCGTGGTCATGTCGCCACGATGCAACTTCAAGTTGACTCGAAGTCAAGCCCGGTGGGCGGGTCCTGCCCGCAGCGGCTCGCCGACGACGCGCAGGTGGCGCAGGGCGCGGGCGTAGGAGCCGAGGGGCGACACCTCGGTGTAGGGGATGCCGCGCTCCTCGCAGTGCCGGCGGACCAGGGGCACCGCGCGGCGCAGGTTGGGCCGCGGCATGCTCGGGAAGAGGTGGTGCTCGATCTGCAGGTTCAGCCCGCCGTAGGCCGCGGTGACGAGCGGTCCGCCGCGCAGGTTGCGCGAGGCCAGCACCTGGCGCAGCAACGGGTCGTCGGCCTGCTCCGGCGTCAGGGGTGGCATCCCCTTGTGCGAGGGCGCGAAGGTGCAGCCGAGGTAGACCCCGAACAGGGCCTGGTGGACGGCGACGAACGCGAGCGCCTGTTCCCAGGTCGTCGTGGCCGCGAGCAGCCCGACGTAGAGCACCAGGTGGGCCAGCAGGGTGAGCGCCTCGGCCCGCCGGTGCCGCAGCCCGGGCCTGAGCACGGCCTGCACGCTGGAGAGGTGGAGGTTGGCCGCCTCCAGCGTCAGCATCGGGAAGAACAGCCAGGCCTGGTGGCGGGTCAGCCAGGCGGCCCCGCCGGTCCGGCGGCGGGCCTGCTCCTGGTCGAAGACGAAGGCGCCCACGGCCACGTCGGGGTCGGAGTCCAGGTCGTTGGGGTGGGCGTGGTGGGCGTTGTGCTTGGCGACCCACCAGCCGTAGCTCAGGCCGCTGAGGGTGTTGCCGGCGACCAGGCAGACCCGACGGGTGCCGCGTGTGGAGCGGGTGACCTGCCGGTGGGCGGCGTCGTGGGAGAACAGTGCCACCTGGGCCGAGACGACGGCGGCCACCGGGGCGACCAGCAGCACCCACCACGTGTCCTGGAGCAGCACGAGGGCCACCACCACCAGGCCCAGTGCGAGCAGGAGGGCGCTCGCGAGCCCGACGTAGAAGCGGGTCCGCGGTTCCAGGAGCCCCTGGCTGCGCACCTCGTGGACGAGGTCGCGGTAGTCGCTGACGACGGGGGAGGGAACGCTGGCGCCCATGGGGCTGCCTCTCGCTTGACGGGCGGAGCCGTCAGGGTCTGGGGCGGCCTTCTCCTCACGACCCTACGCCCCGGGGGGTCAGCGGGCCGATGGTCGGAGGTCACCCGGCAGCGGCGTAGGCTCACAGGGCGAGCACCTGTCCGGGCCGCCTCTTCGAGGCACCTCCCAGGACGGGGCGAAAGGCGGACGTCATGACGACGTCGCAGGACAGCCCCATCTCTCCGACCCCCATGACGACAACCGGGCCGCTGCGGCTCAAGCTCGCCGCACACCCCGGCACCGGATCGCTCGACGGGGCCTGGTGGCCCCGCAGTCGCGAGCTCGAGCGTGAGCTGGCCGACCTGGTCGACCACTTCCCGGACACCGCGGGACACGTCGAGCGGGTCGTCTTCTCCCGGCCCGACTGGTCGACCAGCCCCCGGCGCGTCCGGGTCGGCCGCGGTCCGATGAAGACCGGGTCGTTCCCCGAGGACGACACCCACCTGGTGCTGCTCAAGCTCTCCAGCGCCAAGCAGCTGCGGATCCTCGTCGTCCCCTCCGAGACCGAGGTCGACGCTGCGATGGAGCTCATGGACCAGGCGCTGGCGACGACGAACCGGCGCAGCGCGGCCGAGCTCCTCGCCGGTCGCTGAGCCTCACCGCTGTACGGCGCTGACCCGCGCCGGCACGAACTTGTGCCACGGCGTCCCGGCGATCGCGTCGCGGTCGGCCGAGCGGGTGAGCTCGTTGGGCGCGACCCCGGTGACGACGCGGTCGGGGGACCTGTCGTCGACGTGGTCGAGACCGAGGCCGTTGGGCAGGGCGACGTGCCCTGCCTGGCGGCCTTCGTCCAGGCTGACGGTGACGGTCGCCGCCCCGCCGGGCGTCTCCACCCGGGCCAGGTCGCCCTCGGCCAGACCGAGCCGGGTCGCGTCGGCGGGGGAGATCCGCAGGGCGCCCTCGGCGTCGCGACGGCGCCACTCCGGATCACGGATGATCGTGTTGGCGGTGAAGGCACGCCGTTCGCCGGCCGAGAGCACGAACGGCCAGTCCGCGCTGGCGCCGGGCGGCTCCGTGGTCGCCAGCGCCTCGAGCTCCTCGAGGAGCTCCGGCACGGCCAGCCGCACCCGCCCGTCGTCGGTGCGGACCCGGCTCCAGGTGGCCCTGTCGGGGTCGGCGGACTCGTCGGCGAAGACCACCCCGGTCGGTGTGGCCAGGATCGCGTCGAAGAGGGCGTCGCCGTCGGCGTGGCCGGCCCCCTGCACCGCAGCGGGGTTGGCGCCCGCGGTCAGCTGGGCGGCGCCCCACAGCACGGCGGCGCTCGCCGCCCCGTCGGGCAGGGTCGGCCCCAGCGAGCGGTAGAGCGCGACCGGCGCCAGGGCGCCGAACCCGGCCTGGGGCAGCGAGGCCTCCAGGAAGGCCTGCGCGAACGCGGGGCGACCGGCCCGGGCCGCGGCCGCGAGGCGGTCCACCAGGCCGGTGTCGAGGACGCCGGCCGCCTCGACGAGACGGGCATGGATCTCGGGCTCGGGGAGCGGACCCTCGGGGGCCGCGAGGATCGGTGGCCGCAGCTGGAAGACGTTGCGCGGGAACTCGAAGTTGAAGAACGTCGCCTCCCACTTCTCGAACTGCGTGGGGGCGGGCAGCACGTAGTCGGCCAGCCGGGCGGTCTCGGTCAGCGCGACGTCGATCACGACGACGAGGTCGAGCGCCTCCAGGGCCTCGCGCATGCGCGGCGAGTCGGCCAGCGAGTGCGCCGGGTTGGCCGACTCCACCAGCATCGCCCGGAACCGCTGCGGGTGGTCGGTGAGGATCTCCTCGGCGATCACGTTGCAGGCGACCAGCCCGCCGATCACCGGCGACGCGGTGACGGGGGTGACCACGGCGTCCAGGCGGGGGTCCTTCCGGGCGGTCGCCAGGGGCACCAGGGGAGCCGGGATGTTCGCGGTGCCCGGGGTCGCGAAGTGGCCGCAGAGCAGCCAGAGCAGCTTCTCCAGATAGCTCACCAGGGTCGAGTTGTGGTTCATCTGGACGCCGAGGTCCTCGAAGAACGCGGCGCTGCGGGCGGTCGCGATCCGTCGTACGGCGGCTCGGACCAGGGTCTCCTCGACGCCGGCGACCGCGCACCACCCGGCCACGTCGAGGGACTCGAACGCGGCCCGGACCTGCGCGACACCGGTGGCGTGCGCGGCCAGCCACTCCTCGTCGGCGAGGCCCTCCTGCACGACGACGGCGACCATCGCGGCGAGCAGCCACGCGTCGCGACCGGGCCGGACCTGCAGGAAGTAGTCGGCCAGCTCGGCGGTCTCGGTGCGCCGCGGGTCGATCACGACCAGGGCCCGGTCGGGGTCGCGCGCGAGCTCGCGCAGGGTCGGCCGGGCGTGCGGGAAGCCGTGGGACTGCCAGGGGTTCTTGCCGACGAAGACGCCGACCTCCGTCTCGGCGAAGTCGGCGCGCACCAGCGCCGCCCCGAACAGGTTGGCGTTGACCCAGAACTCCCCGGTCTTCTCCTGGGCCAGCGCGCTGGAGCGGAAGCGGGCGCCGTACGCCGCCATCGTCGAGCGCGCGTAGGCGCCGCCGAGGTGGTTCCCCTGACCTCCGCCGCCGTAGTAGAAGATCGACTCCCCGCCATGCTCGGCCCCGATCGCGCGCAGCCGCGCCGAGATCTCAGCGATCGCGGTGTCCCAGTCGACCTCCTCGAACGTCCCGTCCGCGGTGCGCCGCAACGGCCGCAGCACCCGCTCGGACCGGCCGTTCTGGTAGCGGTCCAGCCGCAGCGGCTTCTCGCACGTGTAGCCCTTGGAGCCGGGGTGTCGCTTGTCGCCGCGGATCTTCTCGAAGCGGCGGCCGTCCTCGCCGCCGAGGCTGATCTCGAGGCCGCAGTTGCACTCGCACAGGATGCAGGCGGTCGGGGCCCAGGCCCGGTCCGCGTCGGGAGCGTCGGTCGTCATAGGGCTGCACTTTAGTTGCAAAACGCTACTGAAGACCAGAGACTGGTGCCATGCGGCACGACGACCTGGCGGAGGAGAACTGTGCGGTCGCGCGTGCCTCGGCCGTGCTGGGCGAGCGGTGGGTGTGGCCGATCCTGCGCGCCGCCTTCACCGGGGCGCGGCGCTTCGAGGACTACCAGGCCAGCACCGGAGCCGCGCGCAACGTGCTGACCGACCGGCTCTCGGGCCTGGTCGACCACGGCATCCTGACCAAGGCGCTGCCGAGCGGGGCGAGCACCGGGCACCGGGAGTACCGCCTGACCGAGAAGGGGCGCGCGCTGTTCCCGGCGTACCTCGCGCTGCTGCAGTGGGGCAACGAGTGGACCGGGCTCGCCCAGCGACCCGTCGACGTCGTCCACCGGCCCTGCGGACACCCGACGACCCCGACCGTGGTGTGCTCGCACTGCGGGGAGCCGCTGGCGGTCCGCGACACCCGGGCGGTTGCCGGACCCGGGTTCGACGAGGCCGCGCTCCGGCTGGTGCCCTGGCTCGCGCGGGGGCTCGACCAGCAGCCCGGCAGGAGCGTCTTCCCGGATGCGGTGTCCGAGCACCTCTGACGGGCGTTAGACTGCTCGGAGAACACGAAGTCCCCGCGTCGCCGGCTGTCCGGCCGACGGCGCTGATCTCTCGCAGATCCGGGGCGTAGTCGACTCTCGGAGGCGGTCCCACCACCTCCAGGCCTGCGCCTCATCGACCGGTCCACGACGGTCGCGGACGGAGCCCCTCCGGCGCGGCGCGCGTGGTCCGCTACGCAGAAGGAGCCGCGTGGCCCAACGCCGCCAGCCCCAGACCCGTCACCCGCAGTCCGGTGGCGGTCGCCGTCAGCGTGCCGACGGCCGTGCCCGCGACAACGACGGGATCATCCCCGTCCTCGCGCGCGCCGTCCGCGAGGTGGAGACCGCCGTGCAGCGTGGTCCGCTGCCCGGTTCGGGCCGGACGAAGTTCCAGGTCGTCGCCCTCCTCGTCCGCGAGGAGCGCACCCGGGTGAACACCGACCCCGAGCTCAAGGACGCCGAGCGCGAGAAGCAGCTCAAGCGCCTCGACGGCGTCGCCACGATCCTGGCGCAGACCGCCGCGCGGGACACCTCCCTCTTCGAGCTGCTCTCCGAGCAGGCGGTCGTCTCCGACTCCGCCAAGGCGCTGCGCCGCCGGATGATCGAGACCGCCGGCCTGGAGGCGCCCCCGGAGGAGCCCGCCGCGGCCCGGGCCGACGCGACGTCGCTCTTCCAGCCCCCCGAGAAGCGGGTGGTGCCGCAGTCGGTGGTCAAGCGCCAGCTCGCCAACCCGTTCCTCGCGCCCGACTTCTCCGCAGCCCGCCCCAGCGCCCAGCCGCGGGCGCGCCGGCTCGCGGGCTGGGAGCTGCTCGGCCCCCTCTTCCGCTCGTTCGAGGTCGCCGCCGGCGGCGCCGCCTGCATGCCGCTCCCGGAGCCGAAGACGCTCAAGACCGCGGGAGACGTCGACCTGATGCGCCACCAGGCCCAGGTCGTCGCCGCCGCCCAGGCCGGCCACCGGACGTTCCTGCTCGCCGACGAGCCCGGCCTCGGCAAGACCGCGCAGGCGCTGCTCGCCGCGAAGGCCGCGAACGCCTACCCGCTGCTCGTCGTGGTGCCCAACGTCGTCAAGACCAACTGGGCGCGTGAGGCGCATCTGTGGACCCCGCAGCGCAAGGCCACCGTCATCCACGGCAACGGCGACTCCATCGACGGGTTCGCCGACATCGTGGTCGTCAACTACGAGGTCCTCGACCGGCACGTCGGCTGGCTCGGTGACTTCGGGTTCCGCGGCATGGTGGTCGACGAGGCCCACTTCATCAAGAACAAGTCCTCGCAGCGGTCCCAGCACGTGCTCGAGGTCTCCGAGCGGATCCGCAAGCGGGTCGCGAACCCGTTGCTGATGGCGCTGACCGGCACCCCGCTGATCAACGACATCGAGGACTTCAAGGCGATCTGGCAGTTCCTCGGCTGGATCGACGACAAGAAGCCGCTCGCCGCCCTGATGGACGCGCTGGAGGAGACCGGCCTCGAGCCCGGCGACCCCGGCTTCTACCCCGCCGCCCGTCGGTGCGTGGTCGACCTCGGCATCGTGCGCCGCCGCAAGGTCGACGTGGCCGCCGACATCCCGGCCCGCCGGGTCGCCGACCTGCCCGTCGAGCTCGACGACGAGGCCGGCCGCTCGATCCGCGAGGCCGAGCGCGAGCTCGCCCGCCGCCTCGTCGCCCGCTACGACATGGCCCTGGAGACCCGCCGTGCCGGCGCCATCGTCGACGGCATCGACCACGAGCTGGTCCGCCGGGTCGCCACCTGGGAGCGTGAGGACACCACCACCACCACCGGCGAGAACGTGTTCAGCATGATGCGGCGGATCGGTCAGGCGAAGGCCTCCCTGGCCGCCGACTACACCGCGCAGCTGGCGCGCAGCACCGGCAAGGTCGTCTTCTTCGCCAAGCACGTCGACGTCATGGACATCGCGGAGGAGACCTTCGCCCGGCGCGGCCTGCGCTACTCCTCGATCCGCGGCGACCAGACGCCGAAGGCGCGGGAGAAGAACATCGACGCCTTCGTCAACGACCCCGACGTCTCGGTCGTGGTGTGCTCGCTGACCGCCGCCGGGGTCGGGCTCAACCTGCAGGTGGCCTCCAACCTCGTGCTGGCCGAGCTCTCCTGGACCGACGCGGAGCAGACCCAAGCCATCGACCGCATCCACCGGATCGGCCAGCTCGAGCCCGTCACCGCCTGGCGCATCATCGCCGCGCAGACCATCGACACCCGGATCGCGGAGCTGATCGACAGCAAGGCGGGTCTCGCGGCGCGCGCTCTCGACGGCTCCGACGAGGAGGTCGGCTCGTCGGCCGACGTCCAGCTCGAAGCGCTGGTGGCCCTGCTCACCGACGCCCTCGTGCGCCGTGGCTGAACCGCCTCGCCCGCTCGCTGGTCGAGCCCGCCCTCGCTGGTCGATTAGCGGACCGCCCCCTCGCTGGTCGAGTAGCGGACCCCCCCTCGCTGGTCGAGTAGCGAGGGAGGAACGACCGAGCGTGTCGAGACCCCGCGAGCGAGGCAGAGACGGCGGTTGGCCGGCCGCCGCGGTCCTGGTGACGCCGGCCGTGGGCACCGTCCGGATCCTGCAGCTGCGCCGGCTGGTGCACCGGGGTCGGCGCGCCGCGTGACCTGACGGCTCGAGCTCAGCCGTCCAGCTGGGCCTGCGCGTCGGCGAGCAGCTCCACCACGTGCAGGCCGAAGGCGACGTCGACCTCGTGGGCCGTGCCGTCCGCAGCGCAGGCTACGAGCTCCTGCGCAGCCACGGTCAGCTCCCGTGACGAGGACCCCTCCGGGCGCGGGGGCATCTCCCACTCGCCTTCGGCACCCCACAGCACGGCCTGGAACCCACGCGACCCCGGGGGCGCGAACTGGGTGAGCAGGACCGAGCTGACCGCTCCGCCCTGGTGCTGCAGCGACAGCGCGACGAGGTCGCCCTCGCCACCGATCGCCCGGACCGCCTCCACCCGCCCCAGCGCGGTCCCCAACGTCGACAACGCGTGCGGACCCGTGTCCCACAAGGCTCCACGCTCCTGACGCCACGGCGAGGCGCCGAACGGGTTGTCCGGCTCCTGCAGTCCGCTGAACCACCGCAGCAGGCCGCCCTGCCAGCCGCCGGCGGCCCTCACCTCGTCGAACCAGGCGCGCGAGGACGGCACGAAGCGGTCGGTGAAGAAGACCACGGAGGCGACCCCGGCCTCGGCCACTGCGGCGGCCAGCTCGCGTGCCTCCGCGACGTCGATGGCGATGGGCTTGTCGAGCAGCAGGTGCTTGCCGGCCCGCGCGGCCGTGAGCGCCATCGGCGCCTGCACGGACGGCGGGACCGCGAAGGCGACCGCGTCGACGTCGGCCAGCAGCGCGTCGTAGTCGTCGTACGCCGTGGTGCCGAGGTCGCCCGCAAGCGCCTGCGCCTGGTCGGGGCGACGACCCCACACGCCGACCAGCTCGACGTCGTCGGCGTCCACCAACCCGGGTCCGTGCGCCCGGATGGCCCAGGGCCCCGTTCCCACCAGTCCGAACCTCATCGCAGCCCCTCCTCGTCGGTCCCTCGAGGCCACGCTAGCCGCCCGGCCCGTCGGACAGGCAACTCGGCGGTTCCAGCGGCGCGAGGAAGGGTTCCGGGGGAGAGTTGCCTGTCGGAGTGGCCGCCTGGGATCGCGTCCGGGCGAGGAGGAGTCATGCGCAGGCACGTCGTACGGCGAGCGGTCCGGGGTCGGACGCTGCTCGCGACCGCCGGTGCCCTGCTGCTGACCGCCTGCGCGCAGCCGGCGCAGACCCCGACGGTCGCGGCCGGAACGGCACCGGCGGCACCGTCGCACACGTCCGGCCCGGCCCGCCCGACCGGCACGGCGACCCCGTCGAGCGCGCCCAGCCCGACCCCCTCCAGGACGGCGACGCCGTCGCTCGGCATGGCCGCCCGGGCCGCTGGTGACCTCCGGGTGCGCGGGCGGGGTGCGCTCACCGGCTACGACCGCGACCGTTTCGGCTACGCCTGGCTCGACGCCGACCGCAACGGGTGCGACACCCGCAACGACGTCCTGCGCCGGGACCTGACCCGGATCATCCTCGATCCCCGGACCCACGGCTGCGTGGTGCTGTCAGGGGAGCTGCGCGACCCGTACTCGGGCGCCCCGATCGCGTTCGTGCGGGGTGGCGGCGTGCTCGTCGACATCGACCACGTGGTCGCGCTGGCCAACGCCTGGGTCAGCGGCGCGAACCGCTGGGACGTGCGGGAGCGGGCAGCCCTCGCGAACGACCCGCTGAACCTGCTGGCCGTCGACGCCGGACTCAACCGCTCCAAGGGCGACGGGGACGCGGCGACCTGGCTGCCGCCGGCCAAGGGCTTCCGGTGCGCGTACGTCGCGCGGCAGGTCGCGGTGAAGCGCAAGTTCGACCTGTCGGTGACGCCGGCCGAGCATGCGGCGCTGCTCCGGGTCCTGTCCCGGTGTCCGGGGCAGCGGCTCCCGCCCGACTCGGGCGCGCCCCTGCTGGTGCCGTTCCCGGTGTCGGACGGGTGAGGCCGGACGACCGCTCTGGCCCTCCGGCGCCGGCGGTCCTCCCAGGGGGATCGGACGCCTCGCAAGGCTCCTGGCCCTTGTGAAGCGTCCGTAACCCCGCGTTACAGCTCGCGGGGGGGGCGGAGTGTGACAGCTCGCGGGGGAGGGGTCAGCTGTTCCAGAGGGCGGCGACGTTGCGGCGGTACCCGGCGCCGAAGACGCCGCCGATGATCGTCAGGACGGGGGCGGGGACGTCGCGGGCGATGGCGGCACGCTCGTCGTCGGTCGCGCCGTCGAGGACCCAGGCGAAGAAGCGGCCTCCGGCGGCCGGGCTGACCTTGCCGAACTCGCGACCCATCGCCTTGATCGCGTCGTCGTGGCGGTGGTCGAGGTAGATCTGCTCGATCTCGCGGTCCTCGTGGTCGAGGTGGGCCAGGGTGACCTTGCGCAGTGAGCGGACCGCGGCGGCCGCGGCGCGCGCCTCGGTCACCCCGGGGTTCTTCAGCAGGGCGCGCACCGCGGTCCGCGCCGCGAGGAGGTTCGCGGCCATCACGTCGTGCTCGGCGTCCATCTCGGCCAGGACCGCCCGGCTGACCCCGACCGTCTCCAGGGCCGGCCAGGCGATCCGGTGCTCACCCTCGTGGTGGCGGGTCAGCTGGTCGTCGAAGTTCTTCCAGACGGCGTTGACCTGCCGGGCCCGGACGAGATCCCCCGCAGGGAACGCGTCCAGGGTCCGGACCAGACGCTCGAGGTCCCGGCGGATCGCCCCGTGGATGGCCTTGTTCATGCTCATCTCGCCCATGGGGCCGACTCTAGAGGCTGGCGAGCACGCCCAGGACCTCCTCGATGACGGCGACCACGAGGAGGTGGCCATAGTCCGCCCGCTCGTGCAGCACCGCCCCCGGGATCGCCGAGGCCAGGCGCCGCGCCTGGGCCAGCGGGACGTCCCGGTCCTCGGTCCCGTGCCAGACCAGCACCGGCACGGAGAGGTCCTCGAGGCGGAAGCCCCAGTCGTGGGCGAACAGCCCGTAGTCCTGGGCCATCGCCGCCCCCGCCGACCAGGAGGTGGCCCGGAGGTCCGCGAGCATGGAGTCCCGGACGTCGGTCCGGGCGAGCAGCTGCGCATCGACCGGTCCGAGCTGGTCGGCGAGCATGCCCAGGGCGCGCTCGGGCCAGCGCCGCGACAGCACGGCCATCGCCTCGAAGAAGGGCCGGGTGAGCAGCGGGTGCACCCGGGCGAGCCGGAGCAGCGCGACGTCGGTGCCGGTCATCCCGGCCTCGCTGCCCGCCTGGTCCAGCGGAGCCACCCCGCTGATGATCCCGACGGCCGTGACCCGGTCGGGCAGGAGGGCCCCGCAGACGGCCGCGTGCGGTCCGCCGCCCGACACCCCCGCGACGGCGAAGCGGTCGAGACCGAGATGGTCGGCCAGCCGGGCGACCTCGTCGGCCCAGCCGGTCAGGCGCCGGCCACGCTCGTAGCCGCTCAGCCCGTAGCCGGGACGGTCGGGGACCACGAGGCGGACCCCGCCCCGCCGCGCCGGCGCGTCCGCGGTCGCCAGCTGCAGGCGGGAGCCCGGTGTCCCGTGGAAGACCAGGACGGGCGTCCCGTCCGGCTCGCCGAGCTCCGACCACGCCAGTGACCGGCCCCCGTCGAGCAGCAGCATCCGGGTGTCGTCGGCCCGTTGTCCCGTCGTCATGTGACTCCTCCTCGTCCCCCCTCCACGCTCGGGCGAGAACCCGTCCGGCCGCAGAGGAGAAGGTCCTCGCCGGCTGTGGAGAGGGTCAGTCGACGGGCGCCTCGGTGAGCGTGACGGTGCCGCTGTGCGAGGTGCCGGAGGCGTCGGTCCCGCTGATCCGGACGGTGTCGCCGACGTCGTGGGCGGCGAGCGCGGCGCGGGGCTGGCTGCCACCAGGGCCCACCGAGCCACCAGACCTAGGGGACGGCCCCCTCGGTCAGCCGGGTGGTCGCCTCGTGCTCGGTCCCGTGCCGGTCGCGCCAGGTCAGGGTGACGCGGTCGCCCGGCCGGTGGGCCGAGATCGCCCGCCGCAGCTGCCCGAGCCGGGAGACCGGGGTGCCGTCGAAGGTCGTCACGACGTCACCGGTGCCGAGCTGCTCGGACCGGGCACCTCGACGCCCAGGAAGGCGGGGTAGCCCACCGTGACCCGGTCCGACGGTTGACCGGTCCGCACCGCCGCGACCACGTCGAGCACGTCGGCCACCGGGACGGCGTAGCCGAGCGGGTCGTCCTCACTGCCCCGGGCCGCGGTGGTCATCGCGACCACGTCTCCGCGGCCGTCGAGGACCGCGCCGCCGGAGTCGCCGGAGACGACGTCGCTGGTGACCTCGACCAGGCCGCCCATCACCCGCGACCGCCCGGCGGCGTCCTGCACGCTGACCGCCTGGTCGAGCGCGGACACCCGGCCCGGGGCCGCGGACAGGTCGCCCCCGTTGCCATGGGCGTCGCCGACCGCGGTGACCTCGTCGCCGAGCCCGGGTCGCCGGGACGCGAGCGTGACCGGCTGCGTCGGTGGAGCACCGACGAGCCGGAGCACCGCGACGTCGGCGCGCGGGTCGGAGCCCAGCAGGGCCAGCGGATAGGTCCGCCCGGTGGCGACCACGGTGGCGCGCAGGTCGGTCGCGCCCACCACGACGTGGTGGTTGGTGACGACCAGCCCGTCGGCGTCCACGACCATGCCGGTGCCGCGGGCCAGCCCGCTGCCGTAGTCCAGCGTCGCCGCGATCTCGACCAGACCCACCGACTGCGCGGCGGTGGCGTCGGTGATGACCAGCGCGTGCGTGACCGCCGGGGGCCGCGGCCCGCGCGGTCCGGTGTCGGTCAGCGCCGCCCCGGCCAGGGCCAGCCCGGCGACGGCGCAGCCGACCGCCAGCAGTCCGGCCAGGGCGCGGCGAGGTCGCCTGTTGCGGGACTGGGGTCGGGGCGGCAGGGGCGTCCGAGGACGCACCAGGACGTCCTCAACGGTCATCGGTCTCTCCCTCCAGAGGCCGACCGCGTCGGGGTGCGACGGTGTCGAACCCGACTCTCCCTCGGGTCCTGCCGGGAGGCCATGCCGCTTTCGGGCGGCACGGATCGGGACCACGCCTGGGCGGAAGGTCCTGGGCGGGCGGGCTCAGGGAGCGTCGCTGCGCTCCTCGGGCGCGCCGGCCCACTCCTCGACCCGGTCGACGAGGTCGGACACCGACCCGACCACGCGGGTCGGCCGGTAGGGAAAGCGCTCGACCTGTGTCTCGTCGGTCGACCCGCTCAGCACCAGCACGGTGCGCAGACCGGCCTCCAGCCCGGCGGCGACGTCGGTGTCCATGCGGTCGCCGACCATCACCGTGGTCTCGGAGTGCGCCCCGATCTGGTTGAGCGCCGACCGCATCATCAGCGGGTTGGGCTTGCCCACGAAGTAGGGCTCCACTCCGGTGGCCCGGGTGATCAGGGCGGCCACCGAGCCGGTGGCCGGGATCGGCCCGTGCGGCGAGGGGCCGGTCGGGTCGGGGTTGGTGGCGATGAAGCGCGCACCGGACGCGATGAGCCGGATCGCGGTCGTGATCGCCTCGAACGAGTACGTGCGGGTCTCGCCGAGCACCACGTAGTCGGGGTCGCTGTCGGTGAGCACGTAGCCGGCCTCGTGCAGGGCGGTGGTCAGCTCGGCCTCACCGATCACGTACGCCGTGCCGTGGGGGCGCTGGGAGTCGAGGAAGCGTGCGGTGGCCAGGGCGCTGGTCCAGATCGACCCCTCGGGCACGTGGATGCCGCCCCGGGCGAGCCTGGCCTGCAGGTCACGGGGGGTGAAGATCGAGTTGTTGGTCAGCAGCAGGAACGGCAGTCCTGTCGCCGCGAGCCGGTCGACGAACGCGGACGCGCCGGGAATCGCCACGTCCTCGTGCACCAGCACGCCATCCATGTCGCAGAGCCAGCTGTGGACGGGTCGCTCGACGTCGCTCATGGCCCGGACTCTGCCAGACCGGCCCGGACCTGTGGCAGCTCACAGGTCCACCCCAGCGTCGTGACAGACCGTCCGGTCACTGTCGAGGAACAGGCCCGTGAGGGCGGTTCACGCAGGAGCAACAGGAGGACGAATGGGCAGCACCACAGCCGGCTGGGTCAAGGCCGGCGCACTCGGGTTCGCCGGACTGGTCGCCGGGGGTGTCCTCGCGGGCACCCTGACGGCCAACGCGGCCGACGGGTCCGGCACCACATCCGGCAGCACCGGGTCCGGCAGCACAGGGCGCTCGAGCACTGCACCGGCTCCGACCGGCAACACGGACCAGTCGCAGCCGCAGCGCTCCGACGAGACCCTGCTGACCGGCACGACCGCCGCGAAGGTCAAGGCGGCGGCGGTGAAGAAGTACCCGGGCGCGACGATCGTGCGGGTCGAGACCGACTCCGACGGCGTCTACGAGGCCCACATCACCACCTCCGACGGCACCGCGGTGATCGTGCAGGTCGACAGGTCGTTCGCGGTCACCGGCACCCAGCAGATGGGAGCCGGCGGCCCGGGCGGGCCGGGCGGGCCGGGCGGGCACGGTGGCGACGGTGACGGCGACGGCCCCGGCGCGTCCACCCCGGGCGGAGGCAACGGCGCCTGAGCCGCGAAGCCCCCGGCCGGTGCCGGCAGGAGTTCGGTCGCTCCTGCCGGCACCGTGCTGTCCGAACCGGCTGGTCAGCCGGGCAGCGCCGCGCCGCGCTGCACGACCTCGTGCACGAAGGCGAGCTTGCGCTGGACCGGCTCGACCAGGTCGAACGGGTAGAGGTCGTCCTGGCCCATCGCGCGGTTGACCCGGTTGAGGAGCAGCGAGAGCCAGTGCCAGTCGGCGAGCATCACCTCGACGTCGACACCGCGGTAGTCGACGCGTGGCACGACGCTCTCGGCGACGATGCCCGGCACCCGGGCCGCGTCCAGCACCAGCCCGCCCGAGGCCGCGGTGGCCAGCGTGCCGCTGAGGTGCAGGTAGTGGGCGAAGCACTCCGCGAAGTCCTCCCACGGGTGCATGGTGGCGTACTCGGAGATGAAGCTCTCCTGCCAGCCCTCCGGGGCGCCGACCCGGTAGTGGCGGTCCAGCGCGTCGGCGTACGACGCCCGCTCGTCCCCGAAGAGCGCGCGGCAGCGGGCGAGCAGGTCGTCGTCACCGGCGGACTCGACCAGCACCCACTCGTAGTAGTGCCCGACCTCGTGCCGGAAGTGGCCCAGCATCGTGCGGTACGGCTCGCCGAGCTGCACCCGCAGCGACTCGCGGTAGTCGTCGAGGGTCTCGGCCAGGTCGATGGTGATGATCCCGTTCGCGTGACCGATCAGCACGGGGCTGTTGGCGCTGCGCGAGGAGAGCAGGTCGAAGCCGAGCCCGCCGTCGTGCTCGTACCACGGCCGCAGCGGCAGGCCGAGGTCGAGCAGCTGGATCAGCAGCCGCTTCTGGTCGACGGCGACCTCGGCCAGCTTCTCCAGGGCCAGGGTGTCCCCGGCCTCCGGGCGGGTGCGCACCAGCCGGCACGCCCGGCAGCGGGAGGTGCCGTCGCCGTCGCGGTGCAGCCAGTTGCAGCCCCAGCCCCGGTTGGAGCAGGGCAGCCACGTCTCGCCGTCGTCGACGACCCCGGCCGGGTCGGCGGCCAGCATGTCGCGCGTCGGCGGGTGGAAGCCGTAGGCCAGCCCGCAGGCGGGGCACTCCAGCGACTCCAGCAGGGCGATGCTGCGACAGCGGGGACAGCGCATCAGGTGCATCGGGTCACCGTAGTGCCCCGGCCGAGGTCAGCCCACGAAGACGGGGTCCTCGCCCTCGGTCTCGGCGGCCGCCAGCTTGGCGATCACGCTCCGGATCAGGGTGTGGGTGTCGGCCTCGTCGTGGCCGAACGACGTCAGGTAGGCCTTCATCGCGTGGCGCGCGATGCTCAGCTCCTCGTCGGTGAGGTGGATGGCGTTCACCTCTCCAACCTATTGCACCGGGTGCGGTCGCGGGCAGCTTCGAGCGCCGCGGCCCGCGGCCGTGTCTCCACCTCCGGTCACCTGACCTTGAGCACCGCGGTGCCGGGCGCGTAGCCGGCCTTGGTGGCCTTCGCGGTGTGCCGGCCCTTCGGGTACGACGCGGCGAAGGAGAGCGTGCAGCGTCCGGTCGCCTTGGTGGTGCAGTGCTTGCTCCCGACCGCGACCTTGGCACCGGCGACCGCCGCGCCGGCATCGGTGACGGTCAGCTGCACCTGCTTGGCGGTGCCGTGCGTCCACGCCTTCGGCTTCGCCCGCAGCGTCAGCCCGGCCAGCACCTGCGTGTGCCAGATGCCGTTGCCGATGTTGGCCACGACGTCCCCGCGGGCCGAGCTGCCCTCGATCGCGACCGTGTAGATCGAGCTGGTGCCGGTGGGGCGGCCGACGCTCCGGACGGCGCCCATGGTCAGGTTGCCGACCCCGGTGCGCACCGCCTTGACCCGCGGGAGGTTGTCCGACCACGCCACCCAGAGCCGTCCGCCGGGACCGGGGCTGAGCGCGATGTTGTCTGCGTACCGGCTGGACGGGACCGTGGCGGTGGTCGCGGTGCCGACCTGCCAGACCGTGATGTGGTTGCAGGTCGGGTAGCCCGAGCAGTACGCCGCGTCGACGCCGCCACCGGACCGGGCGGCCAGGGCGACGCGGCCAGTCGGCAACGAGTCCGCGCCCACCGAGGAGCCGGGGGCCTTCAGCGTGCTGCCGACCGAGGGCAGGATCTGCTTGACGAAGACCCCGTTGGTCGCAGCGCTGCCGCCGTTGGCGTACCACGCCACCCACACGTCCCCGCCGTCGTTGACCATCGTCGCGTCGTACAGGCAGCAGGCCGGAGCGGTGTAGCTGCTGTCCGCGCCGCTGCCGGTGCCGACGTGCCAGGTCAGGTCGGAGTTGAGCGGGAAGGCGGCCACGGGCGTCCCGTCGGCGAGGGCGGTGCCCGCGGTGCCGTAGCTGCCGTACGCCGAGTGGCTGATCCCGACGGCCTGGTTGGACAGCGTCCAGCTCGCACCGTCGGAGCCCGCCGTCGCGGTGTACATGCGCCCGTCGGAGTAGAAGCCGGGGTTGACGTCCCGGAGGCCGCCGAAGACGACCCGCAGCCCGCCGCTGCCGTCGCCCATCAGGATCGGGCTGGTGTCCATCGTGGCCCAGGCGCTCGGCAGGATCGTCGTGGTCGCGCCCTGGGCCCCGGCCGTGGTCAGCGAGGTGTGCGCGAGCTGTCCGGCGCTGCCGACCTCCTTGGAGTAGACGACGTGCAGCACCCCGTCGGAGGTGCGGTAGAGGCTGGACTGGTCGAGGATGCCGACGGTGCCGGTGGAGATCTTCGTCCACGTCCCGGGCGTCCCGCGGTCGGCGGGCCCGGGTCGGGCCTGCGCGGGCGACCCCGCCGCACCGGCGGCGGTCACCGCGAGGGGCGCGACCGCCCCCACCACCAGGACCGCCCACGCGCGGCGACCCCTCCCGGACCTGGACGTGCTGACCAGCTGTCGCCGCATGACGGCTCCCCTCGGCTTCGTGACCGTGTCCGCCCCCCGGCGGCCCGAGGGCCACTCTCCCGCCGAGGCGAACCTCGCCGACATGGCCCGTCAGGACCATGTCGGCGGCCTCTCACGGAGCGGGCGCGGTTTCGTCGGACGCCGTCGCTCGGGAAGAATGGCGATATGAACGATCCAATCGAGCGCGCGCCCGAGGGTCCGCTGCGTCGCGACATCCGCCTGGTCACCTCGATCCTGGGACAGACGCTGGTGCGGACCGAGGGGCAGGAGCTGCTCGACCTGGTCGAGCGCGTCCGCGGCTACGCCAAGCACGACAGCCTGGAGCAGCTGCCCGAGCTCGACCTGGAGACCACCTCCCAGCTGGTCCGGGCGTTCACGGCCTACTTCCACCTCGCCAACGTCACCGAGCAGGTGCACCGGGGTCGCGCGCTGCTCGACCTGCGCGCCGAGAAGGGCGGCTGGATCGAGCAGGCCGTCGGCCGGATCCTCGACGCCGGCGTCGAGCCGGCGGCCCTTGCCCGGGACCTGGAGAGCGTGGCGGTGCGCCCGGTCTTCACCGCGCACCCCACCGAGGTCGCGCGCCGGTCCACCATCGACAAGCTGCGCGCGGTGGCGTTCCTGCTGGAGCAGCCGGACTCCCCGAAGCGCACCCGCCGGCTGGAGGAGGCGGTCGCCCTGCTCTGGCAGACCGACGAGATCCGGGTCGAGGCGCCCGAGCCGCTCGACGAGGCCCGTAACGGCGTCTACTACCTGGAGGGCCTCTCGGCCGCCGCGGTCCCCGACGTGCTCGAGGAGCTGCGCGACCAGCTCGCGGCGCGCGGCGTCGCGCTGCCGCCGACGGTGCGCCCGCTGCGCTTCGGCACCTGGATGGGCGGCGACCGTGACGGCAACCCGTTCGTCACCCCGGCCACCACCCGCGAGGTGCTGGTGCTGCAGGCCGTCCACGGCGTGCGGCTGCTGCGCGACCTGGTCAACCGGCTGCGCCGCAACCTGTCGGTCAGCGAGCAGCTCTCGCAGGTCTCCGACGAGGTGCGCGACCGGCTTGAGGCCACCCTGCCGCTGCTGCCCGAGGTCGAGTCCCGCTACCGCCGGCTCAACGCCGAGGAGCCCTACCGGCTGTTCCTGACCTGCATGCACGTGCGCCTCGGTCTGACCGAGCGGCGGATCGCCACCGGGGCTGCCCACCAGCCCGGTCGCGACTACCGCGACGACACCGAGCTGCTCGAGGACCTGCTGTCGCTGCACCGCTCGGTGCTCGAGCACCAGGGCCCGATCGTCGCCGGCGGCGAGCTGGAGCGGGTCGTCCGCACCGTCGCCGCGACCGGGTTCACCCTGGCCACCCTCGACGTCCGCGAGCACGCCGCCAAGCACCACGCCGCGCTCGGGCAGCTCTTCGACCGGCTCGGGCCGGACGCGCTGGACCGCCCCTACGCCGAGCTGTCCGCCGACGAGCGACGCGGCGTGCTCAGCGCCGAGCTCGCCGGGCGGCGACCGCTCGCGGGGCACCCGCTGCCGCTCGACGATGCCGCCCGGGTCACCGCCGAGACCTTCGAGGTGGTCGCCTGGGCCCTGGACACCCTCGGCCCCCGGACCGTGGAGAGCTACATCATCTCGATGACCCAGGGCGCCGACGACGTCCTGGCGGCCGTGGTGCTCGGGCGCGAAGCCGGTCTGGTCGACCTCGTCGACGGCGTCGCCCGGGTCGGGTTCGTCCCGCTGCTGGAGACGATCGAGGAGCTGGAGAAGGCCGAGGAGATCCTCGACACCCTCTTCGCCGACCCGTCGTACCGGCGGCTGCTGGCGCTGCGCGGTGACCTGCAGGAGGTCATGCTCGGCTACTCCGACTCCAACAAGGCCGGCGGCATCGCGACCTCGCAGTGGCAGATCCAGCGCGCGCAGCGCCGCGCTCGCGACGTGGCGCGGCGCCACGGCGTGCGGCTGGTCTTCTTCCACGGCCGCGGCGGCTCGGTCGGTCGCGGCGGCGGCCCGACGTACGACGCGATCATGGGGCTGCCGTGGGGCACCGTCGACGGCGAGGTGAAGATCACCGAGCAGGGCGAGGTCATCTCCGACAAGTACGCGCTGCCCGTGCTGGCCCGGCAGAACCTCGAGCTGACCCTGGCCGCGACCATCGAGGCCAGCGTGCTGCACCGCGCCGACCGGCGCACGCCCGAGCAGGGCGAGCGCTGGGACGGCGTGATGGACCTGCTCGCCTCGGCGGCCCTGCAGCGCTACCTCGGCCTGGTCGACCAGCCCGACGTCGCGGCGTACTTCCTCGCCTCGACGCCGGTCGACCTGCTCGGCGCGCTGCACATCGGGTCGCGCCCGTCCCGGCGGCCCGACGCCGGGGGAGGCCTCTCGACGCTGCGGGCGATCCCGTGGGTCTTCGGCTGGACGCAGTCCCGCCAGATCGTCCCCGGCTGGTACGGCGTCGGCTCCGGGCTCGCGGCGGCGATCGCGGCGGCTCCGGGCAACCTGGACGTGCTGCGGGAGATGTACGCCGGATGGCCGTTCTTCCGGACCTTCCTCGACAACGTCGCGATGACGCTCTTCAAGACCGACCTCGACATCGCGGCGGCCTACGTCGCGGCGCTCGCACCGGAGCCGCTGCGCGGGCTGCTCGACGACCTGCGCGCGGAGTACGACGAGACGCTCGCGCGGATCCTCGAGGTCACCGGGGACGCCGCCCTGCTCGAGCGCGAGCAGGGGCTGCGCACCACCCTGGAGATCCGGGAGAACTACCTCGAGCCGCTGCACCACCTGCAGATCCAGCTGCTCGCCCGGCACCGCCGCGGCGAGGAGGACCCGCAGCTCGAGCGCGCCCTGCTGCTCACCATCAACGGCATCGCCGCCGGGATGCGCAACACCGGCTGAGCGGTGCTCTCCGGCTGCTGTCCGGGTGCTGTCCGGGTGTTGCTCAGGTGCGGGCCGGTCGCCCGTCCGGCTGGCCGTCGGGCTGGGCGGCTGCGGCGAGCAGCGCGCGGACGGCCTGCGCCTCGGCGGCGCGGGCCCGGTACGACGCGGCGCTGGCCCTGCGGGCGAGCCCGTGCACGTCCTCGTTCGTCTTCGTCGGCATGGACGACCCCATCAGGTGGTTCGGAGCATCCGTGCCCGGAGAAAGATCCCTCCCGGCCATGGTGCGCCCTGGGAGCCGTCTGCGTCCGGTGACCGGCAGAACCTTTACCTCCGGCTCCCCGACGAGTGCCACACTGCACCGGTGACGAACGTGCAGCCGGGCCGGGAGGCGCCCACGCTCGAGGCCGTCGCGGCGCGGGCCGGGGTCTCGCGGGCCACCGCCAGCCGGGTGCTGCGCGGGGCCAGCAACGTCAGCCCGCAGGCCAAGGAGGCCGTCGAGGCGGCCGCGGCGGCGCTCGCCTACACCCCCAACCGGGCGGCCCGCTCACTGGTGACCGGACTGAGCGACTCGATCGCCTTCTTCGTCGACGAGGACGAGGCCCGCTTCTTCTCCGACCCGTTCTTCCTCGGCGTCCTGCGCGGGGCCCACCAGGGGCTCGCCGCCACCGACCTGCAGCTGGTGTTCAGCGTGGCCACCGGCGCCGAGGAGCACCGGCGCTTCCTGCACTACGCCGCGTCCGGCCACGTCGACGGTGTCCTGCTGCTCTCGCTGCACGGGCGCAGCGACCTGCCCCGTCAGCTCGAGGACCTGCGGGTCCCGACGGTGCTCAGCGGCCGCCCGCCCAACCGGGACACCGCGTCCTACTACGTCGACGTCGACAACGTCGGCGGGGCCGCGGTGGCCACCGAGCACCTGCTGGCGCGGGGGCGCCGGCGGGTCGCGACCATCACCGGCCCGCTGGACATGGGCGCCAGCCAGGACCGGCTCGAGGGCTGGCGCCGGGCGCACCACGAGCGTGGGCTGCCGGTGCCCGAGGACCTGGTGGCGGAGGGGACCTTCTCGATCGCCAGCGGCTACGAGGCGATGGCCCGTCTGCTGGAGGCGGGGCCGCCCGCCGATGCCGTGTTCGCCGCCTCGGACCTGACCGCCCTGGGGGCGATGCGGGCCGTGGAGCAGGCCGGTCTCCGGGTGGGGGAGGACGTCCTGGTCGTCGGCTTCGACGACATCCCGGAGGCCTCGGCGACCACGCCCGCGCTCACCACCGTGCGGCAGCCGGTCGCCGAGCTCGGCCGCACGATGACCGAGGTGCTGCTGCGCCGCATCCACGGGGAGCCGGCCGAGGCGCGGACGATGCTGCCGGTCGAGCTGGTGGTCCGCACCTCCGCCTGAGCCGCGCTCGTCCGCACGCGAGCGGAGCCCGGAACCGCCGGTTTCGGGACCCCCGCGGGACCCCCGCGTCGCGACCCGCTCACCCGAGGCCCTTGACACGGGGGTCGTCGTGACCCCACTGTGAGAGCGCTCTCACAGACCGTTCACCGGCGCTCCAGTCGCCGGTCCCACCCCAGGAGGCATCCCATGTCGGCACTCTCGAACCCGCGGGCCAGGCGCGGCGTCGGCGCCGCCCTCGCGTCCCTCTGCCTGCTCGGCGTCACCGCCGCGTGCGGCTCCGACAGCGACTCCGGCACCGGCGCGCAGGCCTCGTCGGGACCGTGCGGGACCGACAAGGACGTGACCCTGACGATGGGCCTCTTCGGCACCTTCGGGTTCAAGGAGAACGGCCTGTACGACGCCTACAAGAAGGTCTGCCCCAACGTCACGATCGTCGAGGACGTCGTCGAGCAGTCGGCGGACTACTGGACCCGGCTCAAGACCCGGCTCGCCTCGGGCAGCGGCCTGGCCGACGTGCAGGCCATCGAGATCGGCTTCGTGGCCGACGTGGTGAAGAACCACGCCGACCAGTTCGTCAACTGGAACGACGAGAAGAGCGCCGCGGACCTGAAGAGCCAGTACTACGACTGGAAGTGGCAGCAGGCCAGCAGCGTCGACGGGAAGACCACCGTCGGCCTGGGCACCGACATCGGCCCACAGGCGATCTGCTACCGCTCCGACCTCCTCGACGCGGCCGGGATGGACCCCTCGCCCGCAGCGGTGGCTCAGGAGTGGGGCACCTGGGACGACTTCATCGCCTACGGCAAGAAGTACACCGCGGCCACCGGCAAGGCGTTCGTCGACAGCGCCGCCAGCATCTTCTCCGCCGCGGTCTACCAGGGCACCGAGGCCTACAACGACGCCGACGGCAACCCCGACCCGTCCGGCAGCGACGGCGTGAAGTCGGCGTGGGGCTACGCGACGCAGGCGGCCCAGGACGGCATCACCGCCAAGCTGCAGCAGTTCTCCGACCCGTGGAACAAGGCCTTCTCGAGCGGCTCGTTCGCCGCGATCGCCTGCCCCACCTGGATGATGGGCTACATCCAGGGCCAGGCCGGCGACGCCTACGCGGGGAAGTGGAACATCGCCCCCGTGCTGCCCGGAGGGGCGACCAACTGGGGCGGCTCCTGGCTCGGCGTGCCGACGAAGGCGCCGAACCGGGCCGCGGCGATCAAGCTCGTCGAGTGGCTCTCGGCCAAGGAGCAGCAGACGACCATGTGGACCTCCAAGGCGCAGGGCGGCCACTTCCCGTCCAACGAGGCGGCCGCGCAGGACCCCGCCGTCAGCGGCGCGACCTCGGCCTACTTCAGCGACGCCCCCGTCGGCACGATCTTCGGTGACATCTCGGCCAAGATGAAGATCCCGCCGATCGGGCTCTACGACACCCAGATGCAGAACGCCTTCACCACCCAGCTGACCAACGTGGAGACGAAGGGCACCTCGCCCACGAAGGCCTTCGACGACGCCCTCGCCGCGATCGAGCAGGTCACGGGCTGAGGCGGGACCGGGCGAGACCAGAGACGAGCACCCGCATGACGCTCACGGTCCCGGAACGGCGAGCGGCTCCTCGTACCTCCTCGACGAGCCGCCGCCGTTCCGCCACCCGCGCCGGCCGGCGCAGCGGCTACGCCTACATCGCGCCGTTCTTCGTGGTCTTCCTGGCCTTCAGCCTCTACCCCTGGCTGGACACGGCCTGGGTCTCGCTCCACGAGGTCCGGCTGACGACGTACGACCAGTCGACCTGGGTCGGGCTCGACAACTACGTGAACCTGTTCACCCACAAGTTCTTCTGGAACGCGTTCGCCAACACCCTGTCCATCGGCGTGATCTCGACCGTCCCGCAGCTGTGTCTGGCGCTGGGGATCGCGCACGTCCTGAACTACCGCCTGAAGGGGCGCACGTTCTTCCGGGTCGCGCTCCTGATGCCCTACGCGACCAGCCTGGCCGCGGCCACGGTGATCTTCACCGAGCTGTTCGACCCCGGCCTCGGCCTGGTCAACAACGTGCTGGGGCTGCTGCACCTGCCGGTCGTGGACTGGCAGGGCTCCAAGTGGCCCAGCCAGGTCGCGGTCTCCACCATCGTGATGTGGCGCTGGACCGGCTACAACGCGCTGATCTACCTGGCCGGCATGCAGGCGATCGACACCTCGCTCTACGAGGCGGCCACCATGGACGGGGCCTCGCGCTGGCGGCAGTTCACCAACGTCACCCTGCCGGGGCTGCGGCCGACGATCCTCTTCACCGTCGTGGTCTCCACCATCGGCGCGGCCCAGCTCTTCGGGGAGCCGCTGCTCTACGACCCGACCGGCCAGCCCAACGGCGGCTCGTCGAACCAGTACCAGACGCTCGGCCTGCTGATGTACCAGCAGGGTTGGGCCAACGACCGCCTCGGGCTCGCGTCCGCGACGGCCTGGACCATGTTCCTGCTGATCCTGACGGCCGTGCTGGTCAACGTCTGGTTCGGCCGACGACGGATGGCGCGCTGATGACGACGCTGGTGACGACGCTGCTGAGCCCCGTCCGGCGGACGGACCCGAAGCCTGCCCGGCCGCACGCGGTCGACCAGCCCGGGTGGCGGACCTACCTGATGATCGTGCTGGTCACGCTCGCGTCGGTCTTCCCGCTCTACTACACGGTCGTGATGGCCTCGCACACCAACGCCGAGATGGCCGCCTCGACCCCACCGATGCTGCCGACGCTCGACGTGTTCGACAACCTCCGGACGGCCCTGACGCTGGCCCCGCTCAACAAGGGCCTGGTCAACTCGCTGGTCGTGTCCGGGGCGATCACGCTGGGCACGGTGGCGCTCTGCACGCTGGCCGGGTTCGCCTTCGCCAAGCTGGAGTTCACCGGCCGCAACGCCCTGCTGGGGCTGTGCATCGGCACGATGATGGTGCCGATGCAGATGGGCATCATCCCGCTCTACATGATGATGTCGCGGCTCGGCCTGACCGGGCACCTGGCCTCGGTGATCCTGCCGACCCTGGTCACCGCGTTCGGCGTCTTCTTCATGCGCCAGTACATCCAGAGCGCGGTCCCCGACGAGCTGCTCGACGCGGCGTACGTCGACGGGGCCCGGCCCTTCCAGGCCTTCTGGTACGTCGTCGTCCCGGCGGTCCGGCCGGCGATGGCGGTGCTGGCCATGCTCACCTTCCTCACGGCCTGGAACGACTTCTTCTGGCCGATCATCGCGCTCAGCTCGCAGAACCCCACCGTCCAGGTGGCCTTCCAGAGCCTGGCGACGGGCTACGCCCCCGAGCAGTCGATCATCATGGCCGGCACGCTCTACGGCACCGTCCCGGTGCTCCTCGTCTTCACCGTCCTCGGCAAGCACATCGTGGGCGGCATCATGCAAGGAGCGGTCAAAGGATGACCAGTCACCTCGAGTTCCCGCCCGGCTTCGTCTGGGGCGCCGCCACCGCGTCGTACCAGATCGAGGGCGCCGCCGCCGACGACGGCCGCCTGCCGGGGATCTGGGACACCTTCTCCCACACGCCCGGCCGCGTCGACAACGGCGACAACGGCGACGTCGCCTGCGACCACTACCACCGGCTCACCGAGGACCTGGACCTGATGGCCGGGCTCGGGCTGGCGTCGTACCGGTTCTCGGTGTCGTGGCCGCGGATCCTCTCCGACGACGCCGGCACCGTGAACCAGAAGGGCCTCGACTTCTACGAGCGCCTCGTCGACGGCCTGCTGGAGCGGGGCATCGACCCGCTGCTCACCCTCTACCACTGGGACCTGCCGCAGTGGCGCGAGGACCGCGGTGGCTGGCGCGACCGGGACACCGCCGACCGGTTCGCCGAGCTGGCGCTGCTGGTCGGGCGCACCCTGGGTGACCGGGTCGGCACCATCACCACGCTCAACGAGCCGTGGTGCTCGGCCTTCCTGGGCTACGGGTCCGGGGAGCACGCGCCCGGCGTGCGCGACGACGCCGCCGCGATCCGCGCCGCCCACCACCTCAACCTCGCGCACGGGAAGGCTGTGGAGGCGCTGCGCACGGTCGTGCCCGCCGGCACCCGGATGTCGGTCTCGCTCAACCTCGCGCACGTCGAGCCGGCCTCGGACTCGCCCGAGGACCTCGCCGCGGCCGCGCACGTCGACCTGCTCGCGAACGGCATCTTCCTGGAGCCGATGCTGCGCGGGCGCTACCCCGACGGCCTCCTCGAGGGCACCCGTCACCTGACGGACTGGTCCTTCGTCCGCGACGGGGACCTGGAGACCGCCGCGGCCGGGGTGGACCTGCTCGGCGTCAACTACTACTCGCCCAGCCGCGTCTCGGCGCCCCCCGTGCAGGCCGCGGGCGAGCCGGTCTCGGCGCGGGCCCTGGCCGGGCCGGCCCGCTGGCCGGGGACCGACCGGGCCTGGACCGCGACCCGGCCGGGCCCGGTCACCGCGATGGGCTGGGTGGTCGCCCCGGAGACGTTCACGTCGCTCCTGGTCCGGGTCGCCCGCAACTACCCCGAGGTGCCGCTGGTCGTCACCGAGAACGGGGCGGCCTACCCCGACGAGGTCCGCGTCGACGGCCGGGTCGAGGACGCCGACCGGGTGGCGTACCTGCACGCGCACCTCAGCGCCGTCGCCGACGCGATCGCGGCCGGCGCCGACGTGCGCGGCTACTACCTCTGGTCCCTGCTGGACAACTTCGAGTGGGCCTGGGGTTACGCGAAGCGGTTCGGCATCGTCGAGGTCGACTTCGCGACGCAGGCGCGCACCCCCAAGAGGTCGGCACTGTGGTACCGCGACGTCATCGCCCGCCACGGTCTGGACGTCGCCGCCGGCGACGCCGACGGTGGCGCCGACGGTGGACCGCTCAGCTGATCGCGGCGCGGAGCCCGTCGACCAGGGGCGTGGTGGGGCGGCCGATCAGCCGGGCCAGGTCCCCGCTGGTCTCGGCGAGCAGGCCGTCGCGGGTGTTGGCGTCCAGCGCGACGACGAACCCGGCCACCTCGTCGGGCAGGCCGGCGGCCCGCAGGGCCGCGAGGTGCTCCTCGGGGGTCAGGCGCTGGTAGGCGACCGGCCGGCCGAGCACCTCGGCAAGGGCGGAGGCGAGCTCGTCGTGGGTCCAGGCGTGGTCTCCGGAGAGCTCGTAGACCGCGCCCTCGTGGCCGGGCTGGGTGAGGACCACGGCCGCAGCAGCCGCGTAGTCGGCGCGGGAGGCGCTGGCCACCCGGCCGTCGCCGGCACTGGCCGCGAGGACCCCGCTCTGGCGGGCCTGCTCGAGGGCGGGCAGGTAGTTCTCGGTGTACCAGCCGTTGCGTAGCACGGTGGTCGCCAGCGGCGAGGCGGCCAGGAGCTCCTCGGTGGCCTTGTGCTCGGGGGCCACGGCCAGCGCGGAGGTGTCGGCGTGCGGGGCGCTGGTGTAGACGACCCGGGTGACCCCGGCCCGCTCGGCGGCCTCGATCGCGTTGCGGTGCTGCTCGACGCGACGGCCGACCTCCGAGCCCGAGACCAGCAGCACGGTGTCGACGCCCTGGAACGCCTTCTCCAGCGAGTCCGGGTCGCCGTAGTCGGCTTCGGCGGTCCGGACGCCACGGGCGGCGAGGTCGCTGAGCCGGGCGGCGTTGCGCGCGGTGGCGACGACCTGGTCGGCGGGGTGCCCAGCGTCGAGGAGCGCCTCGACGGCGAGCCGGCCCAGGTGGCCCGAGGCGGCGGTGACGGCGATCGTCGGGGTGGAGGTCGGGGTGGTGGTCATGGGAGGTCCTTCGGTCGGGGGAGTGCTGTCGTCGGCTCCAACGGCCTGCGGGTGCTGATGCTTCCCGATCCGCCGTACCCACTTCGAGGTAAGGTACCCACGTGAAGGTTAGTACCCCCGTCGTCGACTCCCGCACGCCGACCCCGCTGTCGGCGAACTGCCCGAGCCGGACCCTGCTCGACCACGTCACCAGCAAGTGGGGCGTGCTGGTCCTCATCGCGCTCTCGCGCGACACCCTGCGCTGGGGCGAGCTGCGCCGGACCGTCGAGGGCGTCAGCGAGAAGATGCTGTCCCAGACCCTGCGGACCCTCGAGGAGGACGGGTTCGTGCTGCGCGAGGCGGCGCCCACCATCCCGCCCCGGGTGGACTACAGCCTCACCCCGCGGGGGCGCGAGCTGACCCGGCTGCTGCTGCCGCTCGTCGACTGGATCGCCGTGCACGCCGAGGAGGTCCTGGGGGACTGAGCGCCCTCAGAACACCTTGCCGGGGTTGAGGATGCCGTGCGGGTCGAGCGCGTCCTTGACCGCGCGCTGCATCGCGAGCACCTCGGGGGAGAGCTCGCGGGCGAGGCCGTCGCGCTTGAGCAGGCCGACCCCGTGCTCCCCGGTCACGGTGCCGCCCAGGTCGAGGCAGTCGCCGATGATCTCGTCGAACGCGAGCTGGGCCCGGCGGCGGGCGTCGTCGTCGCCCGGGGGAGTGACCAGCAGCGGGTGCAGGTTGCCGTCCCCGGCGTGGGCGATGTTCGCGATCAGGATGTCGTGGCGCCGGGCGGTCGCCTCCACCCGGGCCAGCATCTCGGTGACCGCCCCGGTGGGCACGCACACGTCCTCGGTGAGCACCGGTCCCAGCCGCTCCAGGGCGGGGTAGGCCAGCCGGCGGGCGGCGAAGAGCGCCTCGGCCTCGTCGGGGTCGGCCGAGGCCGCCGCCCAGGTGGCGCCGCCCTTCTCGAAGGCCTGCAGCATCAGCGTCGTCTCGGCCTCCCCGGCCTCCCCGGCCGCACCGGGGGCGTCGCTGCGGCCGAGCAGGACGACCTCGGCGTCCACCGCGAGGCCCATGTGCTTCCAGGCGTCGACGGCCTGCAGGCAGTGCCGGTCCAGCAGCTCCAGCGCGGAGGGCACCACGCCGGACGCCGCCACCGCCTCGACCGCCCGGCCGGCGTCCACGACCGAGGCGAAGTAGCCGGCCACGGTCCGCTCGGCGGGACGGGCGGCCCGCAGCCGGACGGTCACCTCGGTGACCACCCCCAGCGTCCCCTCCGAGCCGACCATCAGGGCGACCAGGTCGAGGCCGGCCACGCCCTTGGCCGTACGACGCCCGAGGCGGACCACCTCGCCGCGCCCGTTGACCACCTGCAGGGCGAGCACGTAGTCGCGGGTCACGCCGTACTTCAAGCAGCACAGCCCGCCGGCGTTGGTGGCGACGTTGCCGCCGATCGTGGACCAGGGGGCGCTGGCCGGGTCGGGCGGGTACCACAGGCCGTGGGTGGCGCAGGCGGCGCGGAGGTCGTCGTTGACCACGCCGGGCTGGACGACGGCGAGCCGCTCGACCGGGTCGACCTCGCGGACCGTGGTCATCAGCTCGGTGCTGAGCACGACGCAGCCGTCGACGGCGTTGGCCGCTCCCGAGAGGCCGGTCCCGGCCCCGCGGACCACGAGCGGCGTCCGGTCGGCCAGGCACGCCCGGACGGTGGCGGCCACCTCGTCGGTGGTGCGCGGGCGCACGACCGCGACGGGCTTGCCGTACGGCGCCCACGCGGCCTCGTCGTGGAGGTAGGAGGCGGTCCGGTCCTCGTCGACCAGGAGCACCTCGGCGGGCAGGGCCGCGCGGAGCCGGTCGAGGATCACCCGCGCACCCAGGGCTCGCGGAACGGCAGCCGCACCCCGTCCCCGGGGCCGCGGACCGCGAGCTGGAACTCCCGCTCGTCGAGCAGGTGGACGAACGCCGGGTCCTGGGCCGCCCAGGCCCGCAGCGCCGGGTCGCCGTGTGCGGCGGCGGCCAGCCCGGCCACGGCCTGCGTCCGGGACTCCGACGCCAGTCGGCCGAGGTCGCTCAGCTCGCCGGGGTCGTCGCCCTCGGGGTACCGCAGGAAGAGGTCGTCGCCGAACGACAGCCCGCCGGGGGAGGCCAGCAGCACGTAGCGCCGGGCGCGGATGCAGGCGGCGGCGAAGGCGCGGCCAGGGCGGTCGTGCACCATGGCGGCGAGCCGCTGCTCGCTGGCCCGCAGCTCGGGGACCCGCTCCTGCGGGTAGCGGGACCCGGCGGTCAGCACCAGCTCGTCGGTGCCGAGGCGCAGCAGGTCGATCGTGGGCTGCATCTGCTCGCGCAGGGACCGCACCGGCGCGGCGGCCGGACGCACGTCCTCCAGCCAGGACACCCGGTGCCCGAGCTCGGCGAGGCGCTCGTCGGGGAGGTCGGTCAGGCGGAACTCGCCGGAGGCCCAGGCCTCCGACCAGGCCAGGTTGAGCAGCACCGTGCACGCGTTGAGCTGGGCGCGGAGGCGGACGCCCTCCCGGCGCAGCGCGAACGGCTCGGTCCCGTCGCCGGGCTTTCCTGCTCGCTCTCCGGGGCGGTCTCGTGGCCGTCCGCCGCGTCCTCCGGTCAGCCGCCGGACAAGGCGGTCGAGGAGCCGGTCCGGGGGTGGGGCGCTCACGGGGTGTCCGCCAGAGTTGTGAACTCGGTCAGCGCGGCGGACCACAGGTCGACGTCGTCGGTGCGGGCCTGACCGTAGGCACGGTTGAGCCGCAGCTCGAGGAACCGCGGTGACGGGTCGTGGGCCCCGGCGCGGCGGAAGTGCTCCCGGGCCGAGGCGACCTCGCCGCGGTCGAGGGCGGCGGTGCCCTCCAGGAAGCGGGAGTAGGCCTCCCAGCTGCCGGTGCCGAGCCGGTCGGGGAGGTCCGCGGTGTCGCCGGTGACCTCCTTGGCCTGGAAGAGCCCCCAGGCCAGGGCAGGGACGGCGAGCCGCAGGTAGTCCTCGTCGGTGGGCGCACCCGGGGTGCAGGGCCGCGGGATGAGCGTGGCACGGGGAGCGCCGTGGGCGTCGCGGGTCGGGGCGCCGGTCGGCTCGCGGAACGACCCGACCAGGGCGACCTCGGCGGCGCGGCTCTGGACCAGGCTCAGCGCGAAGGTGAGCCCGTTGCGCTCGGCGAGCCACTGCCACAGCGCGACGAACCACTTCACCTTGGCGGGCAGCTCGTCGAGCGGCGGCCCGGCGACGACGGCGTCACCGAGGCCGGCGTACGGGCGCCAGGGGCCGAGGCTGTTCGGGTCGAGCTGGAGCAGCTGGGCCCGGACCAGGGCGCTCACCCGGGTGCCGACGTCGTGCCCGGTGGCGTCGTCGTCGGTCTCCGCGACGCTGAGCGTCACCTCGGGCCACGGCAGGCTGGTCCGCCACCACGACCGGCGGACCACCCAGCCGGCCAGGGCCACCAGCAGCAGCAGGACGATGCTGGCCGCCCACCACCACTCCTTCAGCCAGTCGCCCACGCCGGCGGTGAACGCGGTCAGCCCGTCCGGCTCGGCCGGCGTCAGCAGCTTCTCGACCGTGGCGCAGGCCGCGGGGTCGGCCGGCAGGGTGCCGGTGCGGCCCAGGACGCGGACGGCGGCCTTGCGGGCGTCGTCGGTGCGCCCGAGCGACTGCAGCGACAGGACGCCGGCCCACGGGTCGCGGGGCGTCGTGCCCGCCGTGCCCGGGCAGTGCGTCGCCGCGGCGACGTCGGGGGTGGCTGACGGGGGCTCGCCGCCGCCGAGGGCGAGCACCACGACCACGAGCAGGGCGAGGACCCCGGCCGCGGCGAGGCCGAGCCTCGAGCCGTTCGGTGCGGCCATGACCCCCCTCTCGTCGCGCCCTCGGCCACCGTCCCGCGGAGCCGGGCCGGTGGTCAAGCACCCGGGCGGCCGCGGCGCGCCCGGCCCGGTCAGTCGCCCGCCGCCAGGTCGGCGTGCTGCGCGCGCAGGTCGCGCTTGAGGATCTTGCCGCTCGGGTTCTTCGGCAGGGCTGCCGCGATGACGACGTACTTCGGGCGCTTGTAGCCGGCCAGCACCTCGCGGGCGTGCGCGTGCACCTGCTCCTCGGTCAGGGTGGCGTCCGGTCTCGGGACGACCACCGCGGTGACCGCCTCGATCCAGTGCGGGTGCGTGATCCCGAAGACGGCGACCTCGGCCACCCCCTCGAGCAGGTAGAGCGCCTCCTCGACCTCGCGCGACGCGACGTTCTCGCCGCCGGTCTTGATCATGTCCTTCTTGCGGTCCACGACCGCGAGGTAGCCGTCCTCGTCGACCACGCCGAGGTCACCGGAGTGGAACCAGCCGTTGCGGAACGCGGCCGCCGTCCTCTCCTCGTCCTCGTAGTAGCCCAGCGCCGCGTGCGGGCTGCGGTGCACGATCTCGCCGACGACGCCCGGGGCCACCGGGCGGTCGTCGTCGTCGACCACCCGGGTCTCCACGTTGAGCGCCGCGCGGCCGGCGGACCCGGCTCGGGCGAGCTGCTCGTGCGGGCGCAGGATCGTGGCCAGCGGCGACATCTCGGTCTGGCCGTAGAAGTTCCACAGCGCCACCTCGGGGAGCCGCTCGGAGAGCTCCTTGAGCACCTCGACCGGCATCGCCGAGGCGCCGTAGTAGCCCTTGCGCAGCGAGGACAGGTCGCGGGTGGCGAAGTCGGGGTGCCGCAGCAGCGAGATCCACACGGTCGGCGGGCAGAACAGCTTGGTGACGCCCTCGGCCTCGATGGTCTCCAGGATGCGGGCCGGGTCCGGGGCGGGCAGCACGATGCTGGTGGCGCCGAGGTAGACGTCGACGGAGAAGAAGCAGTCCAGCTGGGCGCAGTGGTAGAGCGGCAGGCTGTGCAGCTCGACGTCGTCCGCGCTCATGCCGCCGTCCACGATGCAGGAGACGTACTGCGCGACCAGGGACCGGGAGGAGAGCATCACGCCCTTGGGGCGGGACTCGGTCCCCGAGGTGTACATCAGCCGCAACGGGTCGTCGTCGCCGACGGCCACGTCGGGGGCTCCGTCGTCGCCCGCGTCGATCCACTCGTCCACGTCCTCCCAGCCCTCGGGCGTGGCCGACCCGGCGAGCCTGACCACGCCGCGGGGGCCCGAGGTGAGGCCGGCGTCGGCCAACGCCGCCTCGGCGACCGGCAGCAGCACATCCTCGGCCACCAGGCCGGCGGCCCCGGAGTGCCGCAGGATGAACGCGACCTCGGAGGCGTTGAGCATGAAGTTGACCGGGACGAGGACGACCCCGAGCCGGGCGGTCGCGAAGGCCAGCACGACGTACTGCCAGGAGTTGTGGCAGAGCAGCGCGAGGCGGTCGCCCTGGGCGAGGCCGCGCGCGGCGAGCGCGTTGGCGCAGCGGTTCACCGCGGCGTCGTAGTCGGCGTAGGTGACGCGGCGCCCGGTCGCGACCACGGCGAGCCGGTCGGGGTGGCGGCGGGCGGTGCGGTGGAGCAGGTCGCCGAGGGCCTGGCTCCGGGCGCGGGCGACGGCGGAGGTGGTGGCAGTGGTGAACACCCGCCCATCGTGTCCCGTGTGAGGCGGATCGCCCAGCCCCCCACGCATCTCGGCGATAGGTGTCGGGTCGCGCGGGGTACGGGAGGGTATGGATGATCACCCCCCGGTCGCGACCCATGGCGGTCGCCGTCTGCTGGCCGAGAGGTACGTGCTGCACCAGCGGATCGGCGTCGGCGGGATGGCGCAGGTGTGGCGGGCGGTCGACCTGCGCCTGGGCCGTGCCGTGGCCGTGAAGCTGCTGCGGGACCCGGCCCCCGACCCGGAGGACCGGGCCAGGTTCGCCGCCGAGGCCCGCACGCTGGCGGCGCTCAGCCACCCGCACCTGGTGACCGTGCTGGACGCCGGGACCGAGGGCGACCAGCCGTTCCTGGTGCTCGAGCTCGTCGACGGACCGACCCTCGGCCAGCGGCTGCGGACCGAGGACCTGTCGCCCGACGAGGTCGCGCGGATCGGGGCCGAGGTGGCGGCGGCTCTGGCGCACATCCACGCTGCCGGGATCGTCCACCGCGACGTCAAGCCGGCGAACATCCTGCTGGACGCGTCCGGCTCGGCGCGGCTCACCGACTTCGGGATCGCCCGGCTCGTGGGGGACACCACCCGCTTCACCCGCACCGGAGCGACCATCGGCTCGCCGGCCTACCTGGCCCCCGAGCAGGTCCGCGGCGAACCGCTGACCCCCGCGGTCGACGTGTACGCCCTCGGGCTCGTCGTGCTCGAGGCGGTGACCGGAGGGCGCGCCTTCCCCGGCGCTCCCGCCGAGGCCGCGGTCGCCCGGCTGACCGGACCGCCCGCACTCCTCGCCTCCGCCCCGCCGTCGTGGCAAGGGCTGCTCGCGGCGATGACCAGCCTGGACCCGGCGGACCGGCCCAGCGCCGCCGACGTGGCCGGGGCGCTCGCGGACGGCGGATCCCCCGTCGTACCGGCCCCGGACGCGACCCGGCTGCTGACGCCCGTCGCGTCTCCCGCGGCGGCACCGGTGGCGGGGACGGCGACCGTGGCCGCGGGCCGGGCCCGCCGTCGTCCGGCGCTCGTCGCGGTGGGCCTCGCTGCCGCCGCCTGCGTGGTGGGACTGGGGACCGCCGTCGTGCTCTCGACCGGCGACGACCCCGCCGCCTCGGCACAGACCCCCACCACACCGTCGGCCTCCGCCTCCGTCACCCGGACCGCGACGCCCACCGCCCGTGCCGTCGTACGGCGGCAGGCGCCGGCCAGGACGACCGCCACCGCGGCTCGCCGTACGCCGCACCGCGTGCACCACCACGTGAAGCCCCAGCACCACAAGGCCGCAGGCAAGGGCCACGGCAAGCGCAACAAGGGCAAGGGCAAGCACTGACCTCTCCCCGGTCGCCCCCTTTCGCTGGTCGAGTAGGGGGCGAGGGACGAGCCCCCGTGTCGAGACCCCGCGACCCTCACGGGGTCTCGACACGGTGCTCGCAAGCTCGCACCTACTCGACCAGCGTGTTGGTAAACCTCGGTAGAAATATTCCTACGGAGGATTGACAGGGAGCAGCGTCGGCGACTGTAATCGACGTCACAGATCGAGCGACGCGTGGCGGACTGGTCCGCACATCCACCCACCGCGGAGGGAACATGACGACGACCCCTGCCCAGGCCGGCCCGGACTCGGGGGAGACCCGGGGCGGCTGCCCGGTGGTGCACTTCGACATCACCGCACCGCGGCCGATCGGGGCCTACTTCGAGGAGCTCGGGGCGTTGCGCGACCGGGCGCCGATCGTGTGGAACACCTACGGCGGCGGGTTCTGGATGTTCCTGTCCCAGGACACCGTCCGCGACGCCTTCCAGGACTGGGAGACGTTCAGCAGCGAGGCGACCATCCCCACGGTCCCCGACCCGGACTGGCACTGGATCCCGACCATGGAGAACCCGCCGAAGCACACGGCGTACCGCCACGTGCTGCTCGACGTCTTCTCCCCGCGCCGCGTCCGCCAGCTCGAGGACCAGATCCGCGAGGACGCCGCCGAGTTCATCGCCGGCTTCCGCGACCAGGGGCGCTGCGACCTGGTCGCGGACTTCGCGCTGCCCTTCCCCACCAAGATCTTCCTGCGCATCCTCGGTCTGCCGGAGGAGGAGACCGAGCAGTTCGTCTCCTGGGTCGAGGACGTCTTCGCCGGCCTCGGCGCCGCGGACGAGGCGGTCGAGAAGATGCTGGCCGCCCAGGCGGCGATCCGGCAGTACATGGTCGACCTGCTCGCCGACCGCAAGGCCAACCCCCGTGACGAGGATGACTTCTTCACCCACCTCGCGCACGCCGAGGTCGACGGCCGCCCGTTGACCGACGAGGAGTTCCTCAACATCGCCGGGGTGCTGGTCCTGGCCGGGCTCGACACGGTCAAGAGCCAGCTCGGCTACATGTTCCACCACCTGGCCGACCACCCCGAGGACCGCCACCGCATCGTCGCGGAGCCCGCGGTCGTACCGACCGCGGTCGAGGAGTACCTGCGCGCGTTCTCGATCGTGATGGACGGCCGCAAGATCGTGAAGGACACCGAGTTCCACGGCTGCCCTGTGCAGGCAGGGGAGATGGTCATGCTCTCGCTGCCCTCGGCCGGCCGGGACCCGCACGAGTTCGAGAACCCCGACGAGGTCGTCCTGGACCGCCGCATCAACCGGCACCTGGCCTTCGCCGCGGGACCGCACCGCTGCCTCGGCGCCCACCTGGCGCGCATCGAGCTCGGCGTGGCCCTGGAGGAGTGGCACCGGCAGATCCCCGACTACCGGCTCGTGGTGGACCCCGACCAGGTCGAGACCGGACCGCAGCTGGGTCTGGCCAAGCTGGTCCTCGAGTGGGACGTGTGAGCGGGACCGCGGGATGACCGGCCTGCGCGGCCGGGAGGTGCACCTGGTGCGTCGCCCGGTCGGCCGGCCGCGTCCCGAGGACGTGGCCGTCGTCGAGGTGGACGTCCCCGCGCCCGGACCGGGCCAGGTGCTGGTCCGCAACGACGTGATGTCGGTGGAGCCCTACATGCGCGGACGGATGGACGAGAAGTCGTCCTACGTCGCGCCGTACGACCTCGGCGCTCCGATGGCCGGCCACGCGGTCGGCCGGGTCGTCGCCTCCGCCTCACCCGACCTGCCCGAGGGGGCGACGGTGCTGCACGAGGCCGGCTGGCGCGAGTACGCCGTCCTCGACGCCACCGACGTCGAGGCGGTCGACCATCGGGCCACCGTGCTCGGCATCGACCCCGCCGCCTGGCTGGGGGTCCTGGGCATCCCGGGCATGACCGCCTGGGTGGGGCTGACCCGGGTCGCCGGCCTGCAGCCGGGCGAGACCGTGTTCGTCTCGTCGGCCGCCGGCGCCGTCGGCGCAGCGGCAGGCCAGATCGCGCGTGCCCTCGGCGCGACGACCATCGGCAGTGCGGGCTCGCCCGACAAGGTGCGGCGGTGCGTCGAGGAGCTCGGCTACGACACCGCCTTCGACCACCACCACGGCCCCGCCCGCGAGCTGCTCCCGGCTGCCCTGGAGCGGGTCGGGCGGGACGGGCTGGACGTCTACCTCGACAACGTCGGCGGCGAGCAGCTGGAGGCCGCCATCCGGGTCAGCCGGGAGCGTGCCCGGATCGCCCTGTGCGGCGCCATCTCGGTCTACAACGCCACCGAGCCGGTCCCGGGACCCCGCAACCTCCTGCTGATGATCTGGCGGCGGATCCGGATGGAGGGCTTCCTGGTCGGCGACCACGCGGAGGCCACCGGCGAGTTCCGCGGGCGCATGCTCGGGTGGCTCGCGGACGGCACGGTGACCAGCACCGAGACCGTCGTGGGTGACGGCGTCGAGGAGGCCTTCAGCGGCTTCCTGGCGATGCTCGACGGCGCGACCTACGGCAAGGCAGTCGTTCGTCTCTGACCCGCCCGGCGGTCGGGGTGGGCCAGTCCTGGCGCGCCTATTTCTCACTAGGTATTGCCAGATTCATCCGGAGGAAATAGCGTACGGCGTGACGGGCACCACAGCCCGCGGAACACGGAGAGCGAGGGATCATGACGGAGCAGCCGCAGCACCCGGTGCCGGCGGGGGACGAGCCCCTGGTCGTGATCGAGAACCTCTCCAAGACGTTCCCCGGGCAGCGAGCCCTGGACCGGGTCGACCTCCAGCTGCGGGCCGGGGAGGTCCACGCCCTGCTCGGCCAGAACGGCTCCGGCAAGTCGACGCTGATCAAGGTGCTCACCGGGTTCCACGAGCCCGACGAGGGCGTCCGGGTCCGCGTCGCCGGCCAGGAGGGCGCGTTCACCCGGACCGGCCCCGCCCCGCTGGACGGCTCGGTCCTCAACGTCCGCGCGGTCCACCAGCACCTCGGCCTGGTCTCCCAGCTCAGCGTCGTCGACAACGTCGCCCTGGTCACCGGCTACCTCCGCGGCCGCGGCGGCCGGATCGACTGGGCCGCGCAGGAGCGGCTCACCCGCGACCTGCTGGCCCGGGTCGGGCTCGAGGGCCTGGACGTGCACACCACCGTCGACGTGATCAGCCCGCTGGAGCGCACCCAGGTCGCCATCGCCCGCGCGCTGCACGGCTGGGGCGAGGACGCCCAGGGGCTGCTCATCCTCGACGAGCCCACCGCGGCACTGCCGGCCGAGCAGGCCGAGGACCTCTTCACCCTGGTCCGGCGGCTGCGCGACAGCGGCGTCGCCATCGTCTACGTCTCCCACCGCCTCGACGACCTGGTCTCGATCGCCGACCACGTCACCGTGCTGCGCGACGGACACTCCGTGGCCACCACCTCGATGGAGGGGCTGACCCACGACGACCTGGTCGGGCTGATGCTCGGCCACGAGGCTGCAGAGAAGGCCCACGCCGTGGTCCGCTCGCACGCCACCATCCCGCGCCAGGTCGAGGTGCCGTCAGGGGTGGGCCTCCGGGTCCGCGGCCTGGCCGGCGCCGAGCTGCAGGGCCTCGACCTCACCGTCGGACCCGGGGAGGTGGTCGGGGTGACCGGGCTGGTCGGAGCAGGCCAGGACGAGCTGCCCTACCTGCTCGTCGGCGCCCGGCGCGCCACTGCCGGGACGATCGAGATCGAGGGCACGTCGTACGACGTGGCGACGCTCAGCCCCCGCCGCGCGGCCGGCCTCGGCCTCGCCCTCGTCCCGGCCGACCGCGCCTCGGAGGCGGTCCTGCCGCAGACGGACATCGCCGACAACATCACGCTGCCGCGGCTGCGCGCCTTCCGCCGCGGGGGCTGGCTGCGCCGCTCGCTGGAGCGGGAGGAGGCGGTCCGCTGGATCAAGCGCCTCTCCATCCAGCCGCAGAACCCGCACAAGCTCGTCACCGAGCTCAGCGGCGGCAACGCGCAGAAGGTCGTGCTGGCCCGCTGGCTCGCGGTGGCCCGGACCGGGCTGCTGCTGGCCGAGCCGACGGCCGGGGTGGACATCGGCGCCAAGAGCCTGATCTACAGCCACCTGCGGGCGGCCGCGGCGGACGGGCTCCCGATCATCGTCTGCTCCACCGACGCCATGGACCTCGAGCAGCTCTGCACCCGCGTGCTCGTGCTCGCCGACGGGCAGGTCAAGGCCGAGCTCACCGGCACCGACATCGCCGAAGACACCATCAACCACGCTGTTCTGTCAGCCACGGAGGCACGCGCATGAGCACCCTTGACATCGACCGCCGGGCCGAGTGGAAGCGCCGGCTCAGCTTCAGCAACCTCAGCGTCGTCTACATCCTGATCGCGCTGGTGGTCTTCTTCGGGATCTGGAAGACCGACCTCTTCCTCACCTACGACACCTTCAGCGGGATGCTCAACCAGAACTCGATCCAGGCCCTGATGGGGCTCTCGCTGATCATGGCCCTCTCGTGCGGGGTCTTCGACCTCTCGATCGGCTACGTGATGAGCCTGACCTCGATGCTCACCGCCTACCTGGTCAGCCCGCAGTACGGCAACCTCACCCCCGCCTCGGCGATCGCCATCGCCCTGGTGCTCGCCCTGGTGGCGGGGGCGGTCAACGGGCTCATCGTCGTCGTCTTCAAGATCGACTCGTTCATCGGCACCCTGGCGACCGGCTCGATCTTCTACGCCGCCGCCGTCTACATCACCGACAACGTGCCGATCTCGGTCGGCACCTCCACGATCCGCGGGATGGGCACCTGGGACCTGGGCAGGCTCACCCTGCCGGTCTTCGTCGTGGCGGTCGTGATGGTCGCGCTCTGGTACCTCATGGGCCACACGCCGGCCGGCCGTGCCGTCTACGCCACGGGGCTCGGTCCGGAGGCCGCGCGTCTGGCGGGCATCCGCACCGCTCGGATCCGGTTCCTCTCCCTGGTCGTGTCGGCGGGTCTCGCCGGCGTGGCCGGCGTGCTCGCCACCGCCAAGTTCAGCCAGGGCTCGGCCAACGTCGGCTCGCCGTACCTGATCCAGGCCTTCGCAGCGGTCTTCCTCGGCGCCACCCTCTTCCGGGGCAGCCTCTTCAACGCGGTCGGCACCGTGATCGCCGTCATCATGCTCGGCACGATCACCGTCGGCCTGGCGCTGGCCGGCGTCGTGCAGCAGTGGGTGCCCTACGCCTTCCAGGGCATCATCCTCATCTCGGCCCTGGGCCTGGGCGGTCTGCGCCGCCGTCCCAAGGCGCCCAGCCAGTCCAGTGAGCCGGCCGACACCGCGCCGGGCTCACCGCCGCCCCCGGGCGCGGCGCCCGTCGACAGCGCGCCCGCCCAGCAGCACTCCGGCTCCCCGGTCGTCTGACCCCACCCGCTCCACCCCCAGGTCACCAGAGCCCTTTCTGCGTGACGCCCTGCGTCCGTCCCGTCGGCCGGATGCTCATCAAGGAGGAAGAATGAAGATGTCTCTCAGGTCCGGTGCACTCGCCGCGACCATCGGCGCGTTCGCGCTCGTGCTGAGCGCGTGCTCGGCAGGGGACCCGGCCGTCAAGGACACCAGCGGGTCGACGAGCTCGTCGAGCCCGTCGACCGACACCGCGGCGATCGCCAACGAGACCGGCGACGCCACCCTCAAGGCGATCTCGGACAACACCGGGGTCGAGGGTGCCAAGAAGCTGCTGGCGATGTGGACCTCGCCGTCCACCTCGATCGGCATCACCGAGCCGATCAAGGGCGACATCCCGACCGGCAAGAAGATCGCCTTCATGAACTGTGGGGTCGAGGTCTGCATCGCGCTCGGCAAGGCCGTCGAGGAGGCCGCCGGGATCCTCGGCTGGACCGTCGAGGACGTCAACGTCGGCGCCACCCCCGACGAGATCAGCGGGGCGTGGAACCGCGTCGCCGCAGGGGACTACGACGGCGTGATCGCCTCCGGCCTGCCGAGCGTGCTCTTCGCGGACGCGGTCGACAAGCTCAAGGCCAAGGGCGTGCCGATCGCCGAGTGCTGCGTGGCCGACGACAACCCCGGCATCACCGCCATCGTCGGCGACTCGACCGTCCCGCCGACGGGCAAGCAGTACGCCGCCTGGATCTCGGCCGACTCCGACGGCAAGGCCGACACGCTGTGGGTCGGCTCGGCCGACTTCCCCATCATCGCGACGCTCAAGTCCAGCTTCGACGAGGGCATGGCGTCCTGGTGCCCGGGCTGCAAGACCGCCGCGATCGACATCCCGGCCGCCGAGATCGGCACCACCATGCCGACCAAGATCGCGGCGTACGTCCGTTCGCACCCGGAGGTCAACTACATCGCCCTGGGCTACGACGGCTTCGCCACCGGCCTGCCGCAGGCGCTCAAGGACGCCGGCGTCGCTGACAAGGTGAAGTTCATCGGCGACGACGCCCTGCCGATGAACAAGCAGATGGTCGTCGACGGTGACCAGGGCGCCAGCATCGCCTTCCCGATCTACGAGGAGATGTACGCCGCGGTCGACGCGCTGGCCCGCACCTACGCCGGCGAGTCCGTCGAGCCGTCCCTGGCCATGATGCCGCTGTACATCTACACCAAGGACAACATGGACGACCCGACCACGTTCCTCCCGCTCGTGAAGGACTACCAGGAGCAGTTCAAGGCGCTCTGGGGCAAGTGAGCCCTGACTGAGCAGCGCAGCCTGAGCAGCGCAGCCTGAGCAGCGCTGCCTGAGCCGACCCACTGCCCGGGTCCGGCCGGTCGCCGACCGGCCGGCCGGATCCGCCTCCAACCGCAGGACCCAGCCCACTCTGCTCCCGTCCCCGACCCCCGTCCACCCCCAGGAACCGAGGGAAGCCATGGCCAGCCCCCAGCTCGACGTCGTCAGCGTCGACGACTTCCGCACCCGCAGCCGGGACTGGCTCGCCGCGAGCGGGCTCGCCCTGCGCGGCGACGGGGCCGGTGCTGGTGCTGGCACGGATCGGGAGGGCGCAGCGCACGACGACGTCGTCGCGGTCTTCCACGACCTGTCCTTCGAGGCGGAGCTCGCCCTGCTCGAGCGGCTCCGCGCCTGGCAGCGCACCAAGTACGACGCCGGCTTCGGGGCGATCTCCTGGCCGGCGCCGTACGGACCGGGTCTGAGCCCGGCCCACGAGGACGCCTTCACCGCCGAGGAGCTCCGCTACGCGACGCCGGGCACCCACGAGCTGATCGGCGTCACCGTGAACCTGGTCGCCCCGACCCTGCGCGAGCTGGCCGGCCCCGGCCTGCGCGAGGACCTGGTCGGCCGGCTGCTGCGCTGCGACCTGCTCGCCTGCCAGCTCTTCTCCGAGCCGGGGGCGGGCTCGGACCTCGGCAACGTCGCGACCCGCGCGGTGCGCGACCCCTCCGGTGAGACCGACGACTGGCTGGTCACCGGCCAGAAGGTCTGGTCCTCGGGGGCCCAGTTCGCCCAGTGGGGCGAGCTGATCGCCCGCACCGACCCCGACCTGCCCAAGCACCGCGGCCTGACCGCCTTCATGGTGCCGCTCGACGCGCCCGGGGTGGACATCCGCCCGCTGCGGCAGATGAGCGGCGGCAGCAGCTTCAACGAGGTCTTCCTCGACGAGGTGCGCATCCCCGACCGCTACCGGGTCGGCGAGATCGGCGACGGCTGGAAGGTCGCCCTGACCACGCTGGGCTTCGAGCGCGGCGACAGCGCCAAGCAGGCGCTGGTCGGCGGCGACTGGCGGCGCGCCTTCGCCGTGGCTCGCCGCACCGGTGCCGACCGCGACCCGCTGGTGCGCCAGCGGATGGCGGAGACCTTCGTGGCCTGGCGGCTCGGCGAGGTCGCCGCCGCCCGGGACGAGCGGCTGGTCGCCGACGGTCACGCCCCCGGGGCGGTCGGCTCGGTGCGCAAGCTGCAGTGGCTGCACCGCATGCAGGCCGTCTCCGACCTGACCCGGGAGGCGCTCGGCGCCTCGATCGCGGTCGACAGCGGGGAGCCCGACAGCTTCACCTGGACCCAGCAGCTGCTCGGGGTGCCGGGCTACCGGATCGCCGGCGGCACCGACCAGATCCAGAAGAACATCATCGGGGAGCGCCTGCTCGGCCTCCCCGCCGAACCCCGGCAGGACCGGGACCGACCCTGGCGGGAGGCACGACGATGAGCGCAGACAGGACAGTGACCACAGGCGGGGGAGTCCTCGACGGCAAGGTGGCCCTGGTCACCGGCGGGAGCCGCGGGCTCGGTCGCGAGATGGTGCTCGCCTTCGCCGAGGCCGGCGCCGACGTCGTGATCGCCAGCCGCAAGCTGGCCGGCTGCGAGGCGCTCGCCGAGGAGGTGGTCGAGCGGACCGGCCGCAAAGCCCTCGCGGTCGCCGCCCACGTGGGGGAGTGGGACGCGGTGGACCGCCTGGCCGAGGAGGCCTACGCCGCTTTCGGTCGGGTCGACGTGCTGGTCAACAACGCCGGCATCTCACCGCTCTACCCGAGCCTCGACCAGGTCGGGGAGGACCTGTGGGACAAGGTCTTCGCGGTCAACGTGCGCGGCCCGTTCCGGCTCACCGCGCTGGTCGCCCCCCGCATGGTCGAGGCGGGCGGTGGGTCGGTGATCAACGTGAGCAGCATCGCCGCGGTCCGGCCGGTCCCCGCCTTCCTGCCGTACGCCGCCGCGAAGGCCGCGCTGAACACGCTGACGGAGGGCTTCGCCTCGGCGTACGGGCCGACCGTGCGGGTGAACTGCATCATGGCCGGCCCGTTCCTCACCGACATCAGCGAGGCCTGGGACAAGGAGGCCTTCGCCCTGGAGGCCGAGCACATCCCGCTGCGCCGCGCAGGGCGTCCCGAGGAGGTCGTGGGCACCGCCCTCTACCTCGCCTCGGACGCGTCGAGCTTCACCACCGGTGCCGTGATCCCCGTCGACGGCGGCCGCTCCTCGGCCGCCTGGTAGCGGCGCGCAGACCAGACCAGAGAAATACTCATGAGGAATCCTTGATCTCATTCATCATGAGAAATAGAGTGTGACTCGAACCACCGACCAGGAGGACCACATGGACCAGCAGCTGGAACCGCGCTCGCCGCTGAGGCGCAGCGGGCTGCTCTCCGGGATCCGGATCGCCGACTTCTGCTGGATGGGCGTCGGCTCGGTGGCGACCCGGATGCTCGCCGACTTCGGTGCCGAGGTCATCAAGATCGAGAACCGCACCCGGCTGGACATGCCGCGCCGGCTGCCGATCTACAAGGACGACATGCGGTCCTACGGCGAGGAGGACCCGAACCCGGACCCCAACAAGGGCGGCCTGTTCAACAACTACTGCCGCAACAAGCTGGGCGTCACCATCAACATGGCCACCCCGGAGGGGCGCGAGCTGTGCGACCGGCTGATCGCGAGCTCCTCGGTGGTCACCGAGAACTTCGCACCCGGCGTGATGGAGCGCTGGGGGCTGACCTACGACCGGGTCCGCGAGCTGCGGCCGGACGCGATCATGGCCCGGATGAGCGGCTACGGCCACGACGGCCCGCACGCGGAGTACAAGTCCTACGGCCCGGTGATCCAGGCCGTCTGCGGCCTGTCCTTCAACAGCGGGCTGCCCGGCCGGGAGCCCTCGGGCTGGGGCCTGTCCTACATGGACAACCAGGCGGCCTACTACAACTCCGCCGCCCTGCTGCTGGCGATCTACCACCGCATGCGCACCGGCGAGGGCGGCGAGATCGACGTCTCGGCGGTCGAGGTGGGCATCAACCTGCTCGGGCCCGACCTGCTCGACACCCTGGTCAACGGACGACCCAGCCGCCGCGAGGACTTCCCCCGCGGCAACCGGGTCGAGTTCCCCACGGCCGCACCGCACGGGGTCTACCCCGCCGCCGGCACCGACGCGTGGGTGGCGATCTCGGTCTTCGACGACGCCGCCTGGCAGGCGCTGGTCGAGGTGGCCGGCCGGCCCGCCTGGGCGCTCGACCCCGCGCTGGCCACCGCGGCCGGACGGGTCGCCGCCCAGGACGAGCTCGACGCCCGGCTCGGCGCCTGGACCCGCGAGGTGGACAAGCACGAGCTGATGCACCGGCTCCAGGCCGCCGGGGTGCCCGCAGGTGCGGTGCAGAACTCCCGGGACCTGGCCGAGGTCGACGCCCAGGTCGCCCACCGCGGCACCTTCTTCGAGCTGGACCACCCGGTCATCGGCCCCGCCCTGTTCGAGGGCCAGCCGATGGCCTTCTCCCGGACCGAGCAGACCAACTGGCGCTCCGCGCCGCTGCTCGGCGAGGACAACGACTACGTCTTCGGCGACCTGCTCGGCCTCTCGGCCGACGAGCGCGCCGAGCTCACCGCCTCGGGAGTGATCTGATGTCCACCCGCCACCTCTCCGGCACGCTGCCCTTCAGCGGCCTGCGGGTCGTCGAGCTCTGCGACACCCCGGCGGGCGAGCAGCTCGGCAAGCTGGTCGCCGACCTCGGGGCCGAGGTCGTCAAGGTCGAGCCGCCCGAGGGGGTCTCCAGCCGTCGTACGGGTCCGTTCCGCACGGTCGCCGGCGTGCCGACCTCGGAGAGCCTGGCCTTCTGGACCTACAACTCCAGCAAGCGCAGCGTCGTGCTGTCGGACTCCGACGCGGACCGGGCCCTGCGCGACCGGCTGGTGGCCAGTGCCGACGTGCTGCTCACCACCGGCTCCCCGCGCGAGCTCGCCGAGGCCGGGCTCGACCTCGACGCGCTGGTGGCCGAGCACGACCGCCTCGTGGTGGTCTCCACGTCCGCCTTCGGGCTGACCGGGCCCTGGAAGGACTACCGCACCAGCGACCTGGTCGGTCTCGCCGCCGGCGGACCGCTCGCCTCCTGCGGGTACGACGACCACAGCATCCCGCCGATCCTCCCGGGCGGGGGCCAGGCCTGGCAGACCGCCGCGAGCTTCGGCTACTGCGGCCTGATGCTCGCGCTGATCGAGCGGGAGCAGTCCGGGCACGGGCAGGTCGTCGACGTCTCGATGCACGAGGCCAACGCGGTCAGCGGCGAGCTCGCCAACCCGTACTGGTTCTACCCCAAGGCGATCGTGCAGCGGCAGACCTGCCGGCACGCCCAGCCCAGCCCCACCCAGCCCGCGCTCTTCCAGTGCGCCGACGACGTCTGGGTCTACTTCGCCCTGATCCTCGCCGAGCAGCGGTCCTGGAAGGCCCTGGTGGCCTGGATGGACGAGTCCGGCCTGGCCGCCGACCTGGTCGAGCCGGAGTACGACGCCCTGGCGCACCGGCAGGCGAACTTCGCGCACGTGCAGGAGATGCTCGACGTCTTCTTCCTCTGCCAGACCTCCGACGACGCCTACACCGAGGGCCAGCGCCGGGGTCTGCCGATCGGGCCGCTGCGAGCCTTCGAGGACCTGCCGCACGACGAGCACCTCGTGGCACGCTCGTTCTTCGTGGAGGTCGAGGACCAGGACGGCGTGCCGGTGACGCTTCCCGGCCTGCCCTACCGGTTCAGCGCGTTCGCCGCCGAGCCCGGCCCGGCCCCGCGCCTGGGCGCTGACCAGGAGCTCGCCGGCTCTGCGGCCGACATCGTGGTGGGGGCGTCATGACCTGGCGGCCCGGCTCGTGTGCGGTGGTGGGGATCGGCACCACCGACTTCTCCAAGAACAGCGGCCGCTCGCCCCTGACGCTGGCGGCCCAGGCCGCCCACGCGGCGCTGGCCGACGCCGGCCTCACCGCCGCCGACGTGGACGGCATCGTCCGCTGCGACATGGACACGATCTACCCCGCAGCCCTGGCCGACGTCCTCGGCGTGCCCGACCTGGGCTACTGGGGCGACGTCGGCCCCGGTGGCTCCGGGCCGGCCGCGATGGTCGGCCAGGCGGTCGCCGCGATCGAGGCGGGCCTGGCCACCACGGTGGTCGTCTTCCGCTCGCTCAACGGACGCAGCGGCCTGCGCTACGGCAAGGGTGCCGCCCGCGGCGACCGGGTCGGCGGCGAGGCGTCGTACGAGGACCTCTACCTGCCCTACGGCATGCAGACCCCCGGACAGTTCTTCGCCCTGCTCGCGCAGGACCACGCCAACCGCTACGGCAAGACGCAGGAGGGGCTCGCCGAGATCGCGCTGGCCTGCCGTGAGCATGCGAACGCCAACCCCGCCGCGCAGTTCTACGACCGGCCGATGACCGAGGAGTCGTACTACGCCTCCCGGATGCTCTCCACCCCGCTGCGCCTCTTCGACTACTGCCTGGAGACCGACGGCGCCTGCGCCGTGGTGGTCACCTCCGCCGAGCGCGCCCGGGACCTGCGGCACAAGCCGGCCTACGTCGCCTCGGTGGCGCAGGCCGCCGGACCGGAGCCCCAGCCCGGCCTGATGTTCCCGATGCTGACCCGCCGCGACATGCTCGCCACCCCCGCCGTCGACTGCGCGCGGCGCCTCTACGAGCGCGCCGGGCTCGGAGCGGCCGATGTGGACGTCGCCCAGCTCTACGACTGCTTCACGATCACGGTGCTGCTCCAGCTCGAGGACTACGGCTTCTGCGGCCGCGGCGAGGGCGGCGAGTACGCGGCCGCCGGGCACCTGCGGCTCAGCGGCGACCTGCCGATGAACACCAGCGGCGGTCACCTCTCCGAGGGGTACCTGCACGGGATGAACCACGTCGCCGAGGGCGTCCGCCAGATCAGGGGCACCTCCACCGCCCAGGTCCCGGGCGCCGAGGTCTGCCTCGTCACCAGCGCGCCGCCCCCGGGCGCCAGCGCCCTGCTGCTCACCACGGAGGCGTCATGACCGAGAGCACGAGCCAGGAGGCCCGGGTGCTCCCGGTCCTCGACGACCCCGAGACCGCCGGCTTCTGGGCCGCCGCGGCCGAGCACCGGCTCGTGGTCCGGGCGTGCGCGAGCTGCGGCACCGAGCGGCACCTGCCGCGCGCCTTCTGCGCGGTCTGCGGGACCGTCAGCGAGCACTGGGTCGACGTGCCGCCGCGCGGGCGTCTGGTCTCCTGGACCTCGGTGGAGCACCAGGTCCACCCCGGCTACCCCACGCCGTACAGCGTCCTGCTCGTCGAGCTCGAGGACCGGCCGGGCATGCGGATGGTGGGGTACCTGCCGGGGCGGCCGGAGACGGCGCTCGCCGCCGGTCAGCCGATGGAGGCCTGGTTCGAGCACGTCGGCGACACGGTGCTGCCGCAGTGGCGACCCCTCGACCAGCCCGTCGACGAGGGGGCGTCGTGAGCACCCGCCTGGTCGAGCCCACCCTCTTCACCGAGGACGGCAGCGCCCTGGTCGGCAGTGTCTGCGACGACTGCGGCACCACCGCCTTCCCGGCCCAGCGCGGCTGCTCGCGCTGCAGCTCGGCCGCCGTGCACAGCACCGTGCTGCCCAGTCGCGGGACGCTCTGGGCTTACACCGTGCAGTGCTTCGAGCCGAAGCGGCCCTTCCGGCACGACGGCGCCTTCGTCCCGTTCGGTCTCGGGTACGTCGACCTCGGTCCCGTGGTCGTGGAGACGCGGCTGACCGTGGCCGACGTGGCCGCGCTCAGCCCGGGCCAGCCGGTGCACCTGGTCACCGAGCCGCTGTTCACCGACGAGGACGGCACCACCGTGCTGGGCTTCGCCTTCGCCCCCGACGTGCAGTCCGTGCCCGAGGAGGGGAACGCATGAACGACGTCGTGATCATCGGTCTGGGCATGCACCGCTTCGGGCGCACCGACGGGGTCTCCGGGCGCGAGATGGGGGCGCACGCCACCCGTGCCGCACTGCGCGACGCCGGCCTGGAGTGGTCCGACGTGCAGTTCGCCTACGGCGGGAGCTACGCCTCCGGCGACGCCGACACGCTGGTCTCCGACCTCGGCCTGACCGGCATCCCCTTCGTCAACGTGCGCAACGGCTGCGGCACCGGCGGCTCGGCGCTGATCAGCGCCCGCCACGCGATCGCCTCCGGCGCCCACGACCTCGGCCTCGTGGTCGGCTTCGACAAGCACCCCCGCGGCGCCTTCGCCGAGGACCCCGCCAACCTCGGGCTGGGCCAGTGGTACGGCGAGAGTGGCCTGATGGTGACCACCCAGTTCTTCGCCATGAAGATCCAGCGCTACATGGCGCAGCACGGGATCAGCGACCGGACCCTGGCGAAGGTCGCGGCCAAGGCGTTCCGCAACGCCGAGCACCACGAGATGGCCTGGCGGCGCACCGTGCTCAGCGAGGAGGAGATCCTCGCCGCCCCGATGGTCAACCCACCGCTGACCCAGTACATGTTCTGCTCACCCGGCGAGGGTGCGGTGGCGCTCCTGCTCGCCAGTGCCGAGCGGGCGAAGGCGCTCGGGCTGACCGGGGTCAGGATCGACGCGGTCGAGCTGCGCTCGCGCCGGTTCGGCTCCTTCGAGGTCTACAGCCCGTGGCTCTCCCCGGAGCGCGCCGACGGCCCGACCATCGAGGCCGCCCGTGCCGCGTTCGAGTCCGCCGGGATCGCCCCCGAGGACGTCGACGTGGCCCAGGTGCAGGACACCGAGTCGGGCGCCGAGGTGATGCACCTGGCCGAGACCGGCCTGTGCCGCGACGGCGAGCAGGAGAAGCTCTACGCCATCGGCGCCCTGGAGATCGGCGGCACGCTGCCGGTCAACACCGACGGCGGGGTCATCGCCAACGGCGAGCCGATCGGTGCCACCGGCCTGCGTCAGGTCCACGAGGTCGCCCTGCAGCTGCGGGGTGGCGCGGGGACCCGGCAGGTCCCGAACCGGCCGAAGGTCGGCTTCACCCACGTGTACGGCGCGCCCGGCATCAGTGCCTGCGCCGTCCTGTCCGTCTGAGCAGAGAAGAGAGCGCCATGAGCTGGGGATTCGAGACCGACCCGGAGTACGCCGCACAGCTGGAGTGGGTCAGCGACTTCGTGAAGAACGAGGTCGAGCCCGTCGACCAGGTCATCGACCACGCGTGGAACCCGCGCGACCCGCAGCGCAACAAGCTGATCCGGCCCCTGCAGCAGCAGGTCCGGGAGCACAAGCTGTGGGCCTGCCACCTCGGTCCCGAGCTCGGCGGTCCGGGCTACGGCCAGCTCAAGCTCGCCCTGCTCAACGAGCGGATCGGCCACACGCACTCGGGTCCGGTCGTCTTCGGCAACCAGGCTCCCGACAGCGGCAACGCCGAGATCCTCGCCCACTACGGCACCGACGACCTGAAGAAGCGCTACCTCGAGCCCCTGCTGGAGAACGAGATCGCGTCCGCCTACTCGATGACCGAGCCGACCGGTGGCTCCGACCCGACCGACTTCAAGACCCGCGCCGTGCTCGAGGGCGACGAGTGGGTGATCAACGGGGAGAAGTGGTTCTCCTCGCACGCCAACTTCGCCGAGTTCCTCATCGTGATGGCGGTGACCGACCCCGAGGCGCACCCGCACAAGCGCCTGTCGATGTTCATCGTGCCGACCGACACCCCCGGCGTCGAGATGGTCCGCCCGGTCGGGGTCTTCGGCCACGACGAGGAGGAGGGCACCCACCCGTACCTGCGCTACACCGACGTCCGGATCCCGGCCGACCACATGCTCGGCGAGCGCGGCGAGGGCTTCCAGGTCGCCCAGACCCGCCTCGGCGGCGGCCGCATCCACCACGCGATGCGCACCGTCGGCCTGGTCCGCAAGTCGCTCGACATGATGCTGGAGCGGGCGGTGTCGCGGCAGTCCGGCGGGCGTCCGCTCGGCGAGCGTCAGCTGGTCGCCGCGATGATCGCGGACTCCCACATCCAGCTCGAGCAGTTCCGGCTGCTGGTGCTGCAGACCGCGTGGCGGATCGACCGCTACCAGGACTACCGCAAGGTCATCGTCGACATCGCCACGGTCAAGGCCGCGATGCCGCAGGTGCTGCTCGACGTCGCCGGCCGGGCCATCCAGATCCACGGCTCGCTGGGCATCTCCGAGGAGATGCCGTTCGGCAAGTGGGTGCTGGAGAGCTACCACATGGGGCTGGCCGACGGCGCGACCGAGCTGCACAAGCTGCAGATCGCCAAGCGGCTCATGCGGGGCGTCGAGCCGGCGCCAGGGCTGTTCCCGACCACGCACCTGCCGACCAAGCGGATCGAGGCCCAGGAGCGGTACGCCGACCTGCTGCTCGCCGAGGACCCTGTCGGGACCGAGGCATGAGCACCACCGACAACCAGCCTCGCGAGGAGCTGGCCCCGGTCCGCGCCGGTGAGGAGCTCGACTGGGCCGCGTTGGAGAAGTACCTCCGGGCCAACCTGCCCGACGACCTCGCGGACGTCGCGGCGGCCGACGGCTTCGAGGTGCTGCAGTTCCCGAACGGCTCGGCCAACCTGACCTACCGGGTCGTCCTCGGGGGCACGCCGCTCGTGGTGCGGCGACCGCCGTTCGGCCAGCTCGCCGTCGGCGCCCACGACATGGGTCGGGAGTACAAGGTGCTGTCGCGGCTGCACGCGCAGTACCCCCGGGCTCCGCGCGGGCTGGCGTTCTGTGACGACGTCGACGTCGTCGGGGCGCCGTTCCTGGTCTCGGAGTACCGCCCTGGCGTCGTGGTGTGGGACGCCGTTCCCGAGGTGCTGGACACCGTGCCGCAGGCCGGCCGCGCGATCGGCTTCGCGGCCGTCGAGGCGCTCGCGGACCTCCACCGGATCGACCCCGCCGAGGTCGGGCTCGCTGACCTCGGCCGTCCCGAGGGCTACCTCGGACGCCAGGTCGCGGGGTGGACCAAGCGGTGGGCCGCCGTGGCCTCGCACCCCGACGGCCCCGTCTGGCAGGTCGGTCGCGAGCTCGCCGCCACGCTGCCCGCGTCGGGCCTCGACGGGTTCGTCCACAACGACTTCAAGATCGACAACTGCCAGTTCGCCCCGGGCGACCCGACGACCGTGGTGTCGGTCTTCGACTGGGACATGACCACCCTGGGCGACCCGTTGGCCGACCTCGGCACCCTGCTGAACTACTGGCCCGGTGAGCCCGGTCAGGCCAACGCCGTGCCCGGACTGGCCGGCCTCGGGCTGCCGGGCCGTGACGAGGTCGTGGCCCGCTACCTCGAACGGCGCGGGCTCGAGGTGGACCCGGCCGTCATCGACTGGTACGAGGCCTTCGGCTGCTGGAAGACCGCGGTCATCCTGCAGCAGCTCTACGCCCGCTACCTGCGCGGCGAGACCACCGACGAGCGGATGGGGGAGCGTGGCCAGCAGGTCGACCCCCTCGCCGTCCGCGCCCTCGACCTGCTGCACCCCTCCCGTTGAACACCCCCACGTGAAAGGCACTGCGATGGATCTCAAGGCCGGCCAACGCCTGCACAGCACCGTCTGCGACACCGACGTCGTCGTCGTCAAGGCGGCCTCCGGAGTGGACGTCACCTGCGGTGGCGCCCCGATGTCACCCAGCCGCGGCGCCGCCACGGGCACGCCCGCCGCAGGCCACGACGCGGGCTCCCTGCTCGGGAAGCGCTACGAGGACCCCGAGAGCGGCGTGGAGGTGCTCTGCGTGAAGCCGGGTGCCGGCAGCGTCGCCGTCGACGGCCGCGTGCTCACCCTGAAGGCCGCCAAGGCCCTGCCCTCCAGCGACTGACGGACGCCGTCGTGATCCTCTCCGAGACCGACGACCTGACGGCGCTCCGCGAGGTCACCCGGGACTTCCTGGCCGACGTCGCCCCGCACGCTCCGGTCGGGCTGACCGCCCGCGTGGACCGCGCGCTCTGGGAGCGCGCCTGCCAGGAGCTGGGCATGGCCGCGGTCGACCTGCCCGAGAGCCTCGGCGGCCTCGGGCTGGGACCGGCCGGCAACGCCGTCCTGCTCGAGGAGGCCGGCCGCGCCCTGGCGCCGCTGCCGCTGCTCGGCTCGGTGGTGCGCGCCCAGGGGCTGCTGCTCGCCGCCGCCCGGCTCACCCCCGACGTCTCCGCCGAGGAGCTGCTCGACGAGCTGCTGCCCGAGCTGCTGTCCGGGCGGGTGGTCCTCGCCGTCGCCGACCGGGACGGGCCCACGCCGTCGGTCGCGCGACCGGACGGCGCCGGCTGGCTGCTGGACGGGACGAAGGCGGCCGTGCTGGACGGCATGAGCGCCGACCTCCTGCTGGTCTGCGCGCACACCGGGGCTGACACCGGGACCGGTGACTCGATGTTCCTCGTGGACGCCGCCGAGCTGGAGCGCCGCCCCGCCGAGTCGCTCGACCTGACGAGGGACTTCGCCGCGGTCACCCTCGACGGCGTGCCCGGCCGGCTGGTCGGCGAGGTGGGCGCGTGGCCGGCGCTGCTGGCAGCGGTGACGCCCGCGACCACCCTGGCGGTCGCGGCCGAGTCCGTGGGCTCCGCCGAGGCCTGCCTGGAGGCGGCCGTCGCCTACGCCCGCACCCGCATCCAGTTCGGGCGCGAGATCGGTGCCTTCCAGGCGGTGAAGCACGCGCTCGCCGACGTCGCGGTCGAGCTCGACGACGCCCGCAGCGGGCTCGAGCACGCGTGGTGGGCGGCCACCGAGAGCCCGGAGGACCTCCCGCTGGCGGCGGCCGTGGCGGCGACCGCTGCGACCGCCGTGCACCTGCACGCCACCGCGGAGAACATCCAGGTCCACGGCGGCATCGGGTTCACCTGGGAGCACACCGCGCACCTGCACTTCCGCCGGGCCCGCAGCAACGCGGCGCTCTTCGGCGACGTCCGGCACCACCACGAGGCCGTCCTGCAGGCGCTGGGCCGGTGAAGGCCTTCCGGCTGCTGGAGCCCCGCCGTGCCGAGCTCGTCGAGGTCGCCGTCCCGGCACCGGGACCGGGACAGGTGCTCGTCCGGGTCGCGGCCGCCGGGGTCTGCCACTCCGACCTGCACCTGGTGCACGCCCGTGCCCTGCCCTACGAGCTCCCGATGACCCTGGGACACGAGGTCGCCGGGCACGTCGAGGCGCTGGCCGCCGACGTGGACGGCCTGTCCGTCGGCGAGGCGGTGCTCGCCTACCTGTGCTGGGGCTGCGGTGCCTGCCGCGCCTGCCGGTCCGGCGCGGAGAACTACTGCCTGTCCCACCACGATGCCTCGGTCCCCGGCCCGGGGATGGGCCACGACGGCGGGATGGCCGAGTACGTGGTCGTCCCGGCCCGCCACCTGCTGCCCCTCGGCGACCTCGACCCGGTGCAGGCCGCGCCGCTCGCGGACGCGGCGCTCACGCCGTACCACGCGATCGCGGGGGCGCGGCACCGGCTGGGCCCGGGCTCGACCGCGCTCGTCGTCGGCGTCGGCGGGCTCGGCAACCTGGCGGTCCAGATCCTGGCGGCCACCACCGACGCCCGTGTGATCGCCGTGGACACCGACGACTCCCGGCTCGCGCTGGCCGCGGAGCGCGGGGCGCAGCACACAGTGCGCAGCGGTCCGGACGCCGCCACGGAGGTCGCTGCGCTGACCGAAGGCCTCGGCGCGGACCTGGTGCTCGACCTCGTCGGTGCGGAGGCCACGCTGGCGCTGGCGTCCGCGTGCGTCACCACCGGGGGCGTGATCGGCATCGTCGGGCTGGCGGCCGGCCGGCTCCCGGTGCTCGCCGGCCCTCCGCCGTACGCGATGCCGTGGGGGGTCGCGGTGCACCGCCCGTACGCCGGCTCCCGCGGCGACCTGCTCGAGGTGCTGGCGCTGGCCCGGGCCGGAGCGCTCGAGGTCCCCGTGGAGGTGCACCCGCTCGGCGACGCCGTGGCGGTGCTGGCGCGCCTGGAGACCGGCGGGGTCCGCGGCCGCGCCGTGCTCGTGCCCTGAGGGCGCGGTCGGCCGGTCGGCGTCCTGTGGTCAGGGGCGCCCGACGTTGAGCGACACCGTGACGACCTGGTCGACCTCGACCCCTGCGTCGCGGCGTACTACCGCGCGCAGCGGAAGCAGGTAGCAGCCGTCCTTGGGGAACAGCGCGGTGCTGAACTCGGTCTCCTCGATCCGCACCACCACCGGGACCTGCCCCCAGTACTCCAGCCCCTTCGCGGCGGCCTTGATGTCGGCGCTCTCCTCCTCCGGCACGCGCACGAAGAAGTAGGGCGCGGGGCCGCGCCACTCCACGACGGGTCCGTCGAACTCGAAGTCCATCAGGCTCATCCGCCGAGTATCGCGCGCCGGGCCAGGGCCAGGTCACCACCCGCTCAGCGGGCCGTCCAGCCCCCGTCGACGACCAGCGTCTGCCCCGTGACGTACGACGAGGCGTCGGAGCACAGGAACAGCAGCGCGCCGTCGAGCTCGGCGGGGCGACCGGGCCTGCGCAGCATGGTGTTGCGGTCCACCCAGCTGCTGCTGCGCTCGTCGGCGAAGAGCGCCTCGTTCATCTCGGTGCGGAACCAGCCGGGGACCAGGGCGTTGACGCGGACGCCGTGCCTGCCCCACTGGCCGGCCAGCTCGCGGGTCATCGCGACGACGGCGCCCTTCGACGCGGCGTAGCCGACGCCCCCGATCGGGGCGGCGGAGACCAGCGCCAGGATCGAGGCCACGTTGACGATCGCGCCCGACCCGGAGGCCCGGAGCGCTTCGCCGGCATGCTTGCTGAGCAGGAAGGGGCCGCGCAGGTTGGTGGCGAGCACGCGCGCGAGGTCGTCCTCGGTCTCGTTCTCGATCATCGCGGGTCCCGAGGTGCCGGCGTTGTTGACGAGCACGTCGAGGCGGCCGGAGTCGGCGACCACGTGGGCGACCAGGGCGGCGCAGTCGTCCGGGTCGGCCACGTCGCAGCGCACCGGCCGGATGGCGGGCCGCTCGGCGGCGAGGTCGGCGAGGCGGTCGGCCCGGCGGGCCGCGGCGTAGACCGTGGCCCCCGCGTCGGCGAGGACCTCCGCGAAGCGGCTGCCGAGCCCCGACGACGCCCCGGTCACGATGGCGGTGCGGCCGGTGAGGTCGAAGGGGGTTCCCAGGGGCTGCACGGGCTCAGGGGACCATCAGGACGCGCCCGAAGGCCATCCCGGTCTCCACGTACCGGTGCGCCTCCACCGCGTCGGCGAGCGCGAAGGTGCGGTCCACGATGCCGGTCAGCTCGCCGGTGCCGACCCGGGCGATGAGGTCGGCGATCAGGTCGTAGGTGCGCTGCGGCTGGCGGGACTGCTCCATCGCGAAGAAGACCGCGGTCAGGGTGCCGTTCTTCTCCATCAGCGGCCAGACCACGGGCGGCGAGGCGTCGCGTCCGGCGTTGCCGATCCAGCTGATCCTGCCCCGGTAGGCGAGGCTGGCGATGCTGCCCTCCAGGGTGCGGCCGCCGATCGGGTCGACGACGAGGTCGACGCCCTTGCCGTCGGTGAGCCGCAGCACCTCGGTGGCCACGTCGCCCTGGGTGTAGTCGATGCCGTGGTCCACCCCGAGGTCGAGGAGCCGCTCGAGGCGACCGTCGGCCACGGACGTGGAGATCACCGTCGCCCCGGCGGCCTTGGCCAGCTGGATCGCCGCCAGGCCGACGCCGCCGCTGCCCGCCTGCACCAGCACGGTCTCGCCCGCGCGGAGGTGGCCGAACTCGAAGAGGCAGTCGTGGGCGGTGCCGAACTCGACCGGGAGCGCGGCAGCCTCCTCGAACGACACGGTGTCGGGCAGCGCCCAGACCTTGCGGGCCGGGACGCTGGCGAGCTCGGCGTGCGAGCCCTTCATCATCATCGCCACGACGCGTTGGCCGGGGGCCACCGAGGTCACGCCGTCGCCGACCTCACGGACGACGCCGCTGGCCTGGTAGCCCACCACGTGGGGGCTGTCGAGCCCCCGGCCCTCGCGCCGGTTGATCAGGTCGCCGCCCTGGATGCCGATCGCCCGGACCTCCAGGAGCACGCCCCCGGGTCGGACCGCGGGGTCGTCGACCTCCGCGTAGCGCAACACCTCGGGGGGACCGATCTCGTCGAAAATCGCTGCCTTCATGGAGGGGACCGTACTCCATCTCGGCGCTATTTACCATGAGGAATTATCCGGACCGGACCAGTGGAGCCCGCCTGCGGGCGTGGACCGGGCTAGGCTCACGGCCATGGCTGGACTGGAGGCGGGGGAGAAGGGGGACTGGGCGTCGCTCGCGCCCTTCCTGCGTGCCCAGCGTCAGATGGCGCGCCTCTCGCTGCGGGCGATGGCCCGGATGACCGGGGTCTCCGACAGCTACCTCAGCCAGGTCGAACGCGGCCTGCACCAGCCCTCGCCCGAGGTCCTCACCGCGATGGCCGGCGCGCTGGGCCTGTCCGCGAAGACCCTCTACCAGCGGATGGGCTGGATCGACGCCGATGACGCCGGGGTGGCGGACGCGGCGCCGGCGCGGGAGGGCGTCGAGCTCGCGATCTCCCAGGACCCCCGCCTGAGCGAGGCCAAGAAGACGGCCCTGCTCACGATGTACCGCACCCTGGTCGACGACTCCTGACGAGAGGGGGGCGCATGCCCTTCGTGACGCGTGACGACGGCGCCGACATCTGGTGGGAGGCCACCGGTCCCGACGGGGCACCGGCGGTGGTGCTCGTGATGGGGCTCGGCTACCCGGCGGCGATGTGGTGGCGCCAGGTGCCCACGCTCGCGGAGCGCTACCGCGTGCTGGTGCTGGACAACCGGGGCGCGGGGCGGACCGGCGACGTGGTCGGCGCGCCGTACGCCATCGAGACGATGGCGGCCGACGTCGCGGCCGTGCTCGAGGCGGCCGGCGAGACCCGGGCGCACGTGGTCGGCATCTCGATGGGCGGCATGATCTCCCAGGAGCTCGCGCTGAGCAGGCCCGAGCTGGTGCGGTCCGTCGCGCTGCTGGCCACCCATCCCGGGGTGGCGCACGCGGTCTTCCGGCCGGAGGCCACCGCGCTGCTGACCTCGCGCGGAGACCTGACCCCGCGCGAGGCCGCCGAGGCGTCGATCCCGTTCAACTACGCCTCGACGACCCCCCGGACGGCGATGGAGGAGGACTGGGACGTCCGGCTGCCGCTGGCCTGCACGCTGGCCGGCTACACCGCCCAGCTCACCGGCGGGTGGGCCTGGTCGTCGCTCGAGCGGCTGCCGGGCCTGCGTCCACCTGCCCTGGTCGTCCACGGTGCGGAGGATGCGCTGATCCCGCCGGAGAACGGCGAGCTGGTCGCCCGGACCATCCCGGGAGCCGAGCTCGTCGTGCTGCCGGACGCGAACCACATCCTGACCACGGACCAGACCGCCACGGTCAACGAGCTGCTGCTGGGTTGGCTAGCCCGCAACAGCGCCTAATCCTCCTGATCTTTAAAAAAATTCCTCCCAAGGATTGACGACACCCGGCGTGGTCGGATTCCATAGGCCGTGTGGTCGCCCTCACATCTCCGGGTGGCCACCCGCCGACGCGGTGGGACCTGGGAAGAAGGGCAGTCGGAACATGAAGCTGCAGGGCAAGGTGGCGGTCGTCACCGGCGGCACGCGGGGCATCGGCCGCGGCATCACCGAGGCGTTCCTCGCCGAGGGCGCCACGGTGCTGATGGCCGGACGCTCGGAGGAGAAGGGCAAGCTCGCCCTCGAGGAGCTCGACGCGGGCGACAAGGCCGCCTTCCGCAGCTGCGACGTGCGCTCCCGCGACGGCGTGGCGGAGCTGGTCGCGGCCGCGGTCGAGCAGTTCGGTCGCCTCGACATCCTCGTCAACAACGCCGGCGGCAGCGACGGCTTCGCCCCGATCCACGAGCTCTCCGACGAGGCCTGGGACAAGGCGATGGACCTCAACGTCAACTCCGCGTTCTGGGCCACCCGCGCGGCGGTGCCGCACATGGTCGAGCAGGGCTTCGGGCGGATCATCAACATCTCCTCGGTGGAGAGCAAGCTCGGCAACAAGGCCACGGTGAGCCACTACATCACCAGCAAGCACGCCCTCAACGGCCTGACCAAGGCGACCGCCTTCGAGTACGGCACCCAGGGCGTCACCTGCAACGCGCTGTGCCCCGGCGCCATCGAGACCGACCTGATGACCGAGGTCGGCCCGGGCTTCGCGGAGGAGAACGGCATGACCTACGAGGAGTACAAGGCCATGTACGCCAAGGAGTCGGCGATCAAGCGGCTCAACACCGTCGAGGAGGTCGGCGCCGCCGCGGTGCTGCTGGCCAGCGACGTCGGCGGCGGCATCACCGGCGCCCTGATCAACATCGACGGCGGCACCGCGCCGTACTGAGCTCGACCCCGTCCCCTTCCTGCACGAAAGGTCTTCCATGACAGTCACCGACGACCTCGCCGGCTACGGCCTGAGCGCGGGCGCGCTCGACCTGCTCAACAGCGGGGTGGTGGGCCACGTGATCGACGGCGAGATCGGGCCCTCGGCCTCCGGCGCGACGATCCCGGTCTACGACCCCTCGAGCGGGCGCGAGATCGCCCAGGCCGCCGACGGCGGCGAGGTCGAGGTCAACCGGGCGGTCGCGGCCGCCCGGCAGTCCTTCGACGACGGTCGCTGGCGACGCCTCGCCCCCATCGAGCGGGAGCGCCGCCTGCGCAGGCTGGCCGACCTGATCGACCAGAACCGGGCCACCCTCGGCGACCTGGACGCCATCGACGCCGGCATCCTGCACGGCTACGCCGGGTTCATCGTCGACTTCGCCGTCGGCGGGGTGAACTACTACGCCGGCTGGCCGACCAAGCTGCGCGGCTCGGTCCCCGAGGTCGCCGACGGGCTCAACGTGGTCGTCAGCCGGGACCCGATCGGCGTGGTCGGCATCATCGTCCCGTGGAACGGCCCGACCGCCGTGATCGCCTTCGTCGCCGCAGCCCTGGCCGCCGGCAACTCCGTCGTGCTCAAGCCCGCCCCGCAGACGCCGCTCTCGGCCCACCTGCTCGGCCGGCTGTGCCTCGAGGCCGGCATCCCGGACGGCGTCGTCAACGTGCTGCAGGGCGCCGGCGCCGCCGGCGCCGGCCTGGTGACCCACCCGGACGTGGACAAGATCTCGTTCACCGGCTCGGTGAACACCGGCAAGGCGATCGCCGCCAGTGCGGCCCAGCAGCTGAAGAAGGTCACCCTCGAGCTGGGCGGCAAGAGCCCCTTCATCGTCTTCGACGACGCCGACCTCGAGGCGGCCGCGGCCGGCGCGATGAGCGCGGTCTGGAGCAACTCCGGCCAGGTCTGCACCGCCGGCACCCGCACGCTGGTGCAGCGCAGCATCTACGACGACTTCGTCGAGGCCGTCGTCGCCGGATCGAAGGACCTCCGGGTCGGCTCGGCCTTCGACGAGAAGACCGAGATGGGCCCGCTGATCTCCGCCGACCAGCTCGCCGTGGTCGAGCGCTACGTCGGCATCGGCGTCGAGGAGGGCGCGCAGCTCGTCCTGGGTGGCTCACGTGGCCCCGGCAGCGGCTACCTGCACGAGCCGACCATCTTCACCGAGGTGCGCAGCGACATGCGGATCGCCCAGGAGGAGATCTTCGGCCCGGTGATGTCCCTGATGCCGTTCGACGACGAGGCCGAGGCCTACGCGCTGGCCAACGACATCGAGTTCGGCCTGGCGGCCGGGGTCTGGACCAAGGACCTGGACCGGGCGCACCGGGCCACTCGCGCGCTCCACACCGGCACCGTCTGGGTCAACGCCTTCCAGCTGGCCGACGCCGGCGTGCCGTACGGCGGGGTGAAGCAGTCGGGCTACGGGCGGGTGCTCGGCGAGGAGGGTCTCAACGACTTCCTGGTCACCAAGTCCGTGTGGACCAAGTACGCGACGAGCTGAAGGAGAGACAGAGGCAATGGACGAGACGACCCTGCAGAGGCTGGTCGACCGGCTCGACATCCAGGACGCGCTGACGACCTACGCGACGGCGATCGACGCCGGGGACTGGGCCACGCTGCGCACCGTCTTCGCCGACGACGCGACGGCGCTCTACGACCGGGACTCCGGCGTCCTGACCGGCGGCGACACGATCGTGGCCTGGGTCCAGGCGGCGACGGCCGACCTGGACTGGCAGCACCACATGATCTCGGTCTACGGCGTCGAGATCGACGGCGACGAGGCCACAGCGCTGATCTACCTGCTCTCGCACCAGACCCTGCACGGGGTCCCCGACCAGATCCGGATGATGACCAGCAAGTACCGCAACCGGCTGCGCCGCGTCGGTGACCGCTGGTGCATCTCCGCTCTCGACCTCGAGGTCGGGTGGTACGAGGAGCGCAGCTTCGCCCAGGCCGCCCGCGCCACCGAGGTGACCGTCCCCGGCATCAACGCACACGAGGAGCAGCTGGCATGACCACCACGCCCGAGACCGGGTCCACCGAGGCGACCGAGCGGGGCTGCCCGGTCGTCGACTTCGACTTCACCCAGCCGCGTCCCGCGCTGTCCTACTTCACCGAGCTGGACAAGCTCCGCGAGGAGGCGCCCATCGCCTGGAACACCTACGGCGGCGGGTTCTGGATGCTGAACCGCAACGCCCTGGTGCAGGAGGCGTTCCAGACCCCGGAGATCTTCAGCAGCTCGGCGACCGTTCCCACGATCCCGGAGCCGGACTACCACTGGATCCCGACGATGGAGAACCCGCCGAACCACCGGCTCTACCGGGCCGTCCTCAACCCGCAGTTCTCGCCCAAGGTGGTGGCCTCGCTGGAGGACTCGATCCGGCACGACTGCGTCGAGCTGATCGAGGCGCTGCAGGCCAACGGCTCGGTCGACCTGGTCAAGGACTTCGCGATGGTCTTCCCGACCAAGGTCTTCCTGCAGATCGTCGACCTGCCGGCCGAGCACACCGACGACTTCGTGGGCTGGGTCGAGGACGTCTTCGGCGGTCTCGGCAACCCCGCCGGCGAGGAGGCGATGAACGCTGCCTTCGAGTCGATCCGGGTCTACTTCACCGCCCTGATGGAGGACCGTCGGGCGAACCCGCGCGACGACTTCTTCGGACGTCTGGTGACCTCGAACATCGGCGACCGCCCGATCCGCGACGACGAGTTCCTCAACATGTCGCTGGTGCTGCTGCTGGGCGGGCTGGACACGGTGAAGAGCCAGCTGGGCTACATCTTCTACCACCTCGCGACCCACGACGCCGACCGGCAGCGGATCATCGACGACCCGGCGATCGCCCCGGCCGCGGTGGAGGAGCTGCTGCGGGCCTACGCGATCGTGATGGACGGGCGCAAGCTCGCCCAGGACGTCGACTTCCACGGCTGCCCGATGAAGAAGGGTGACATGGTGATGCTGACCCTGGCGGCAGCCTCGCGTGATACCAGCGAGTTCGAGAACGGCGACCAGGTCGACTTCGACCGCAAGGCCGTCACGCACTTCTCGTTCGCCAGCGGACCGCACCGGTGCCTCGGCTCGCACCTGGCCCGGCTGGAGCTGAGGATCGCGCTGGAGGAGTGGCACAAGCGCATCCCGCACTACCGGCTCGACCCGTCGGCCTCCCCGGAGGACATCGTCGAGAGCGGACCCCAGCTCGGTCTCAACCGGCTGCCGCTGGTCTGGGAGGTCTGAGCCATGACTGACATGACGAACCCCGCCGACACCACCGAGACCCCGTTCCGGATTTTCATCGACCGGGACAAGTGCGTGGGCCACGGCCGCTGCTACAGCCTGTCGCCGGACGTCTACGACTCCGACGACGAGGGCTTCGGCGAGCTCGCCGACGGCGACGTGCCCGCCACCCCCGAGCTGCGCGCGCAGGCCCGCCTGGGCGCCGACAACTGTCCGGAGCAGGCCATCAGCCTGACCCCGCTCTGACGGGGTCGACGACGGGGTCCGAGCAGGCGCGCGGATCCCGTCGTTGTCCGCTATGCTGAACTATTCCTTATGAGGAATAGGCGAGAGGAAGCGACACCATGGAACTGTCGATGCTGCTGGAGATGGCCGCCGAGGGGTGCCCCGACCGGGTCGCCCTCGGCCGGCTGGCCGACGGGCTGACCTACGAGCAGGTGCTCACCCGGGCGCGGTCGCTCGGTGCGGACCTGGCCTCCCGCGACATCCGGCACGTGGGCATGGTGGACACCAACTCCGAGGCGGTGCCGCTGCTGGTGTACGCCGCGTCGTTCGCCGGCCTGCCCTTCGTGCCGCTGAACTACCGGCTGGCCGACGCCCAGCTGCGGGCCGCGGTCGAGCGCATCGCGCCCGCGGTGGTGGTGGCTCCCGCCGAGCAGGCGGCCCGGTTCGCCGGCGTCGAGGGCATCACGGTGCTCTCCCCGGACGCGCTGGGCACCGATCCCACCGCGGCCGAGCCCGCCGAGCGCGAGGACGCGGGTGAGGATGCCATCGCGATCCTGCTCTTCACCAGCGGCACCAGCGGCGAGCCCAAGGGCGCGGTGCTGCGCCCCAGCCACCTGGTCTCCTACGTGCTCTCCACGGTCGAGTTCCTCGGAGCCGGTGAGGACGAGGCCATCCTGGTCAGCGTCCCGCCGTACCACATCGCCGGCATCTCGACCGTGCTCACCTCGGTCTACTCAGGCCGCCGGATGGTCCAGCTGCCCGCCTTCAGCCCGGAGGCCTGGGTCGAGCTCGCCCGCTCCGAGTCGGTCACCCACGCCATGGTGGTGCCGACCATGCTCGGCCGGATCCTCGACGTGGTGGAGGCCGACGGCGAGGGCCTGCCTGCACTGCGGCACCTGTCGTACGGCGGCGGGCGGATGCCCGGCACCGTCGTCGAGCGTGCCCTGCGGCTGCTGCCCTCCGTCGACCTCGTCAACGCCTACGGGCTCACCGAGACCAGCTCGACCATCGCCGTGCTCGGGCCCGAGGACCACCGCGAGGCCGCGGCCAGCGAGGACCCGCTGGTCCGGCGACGGCTCGGCTCGGTCGGTCGGCCGCTGCCCAGCGTCGAGATCGAGATCCGCGACGCCGACGGCGCCGTCCTCGGCGCCGAGGAGGCCGGCGAGATCTTCGTCCGGGGCGAGCAGGTGTCGGGGGAGTACCTGTCCCACAAGGCGATCGACGACGAGGGCTGGTTCCCCACCCGCGACCGCGGGCTGCTGGATGCCGACGGCTTCCTCTACGTCGACGGGCGGGCCGACGACGTCATCGTCCGCGGCGCGGAGAACCTGTCGCCCGGGGAGATCGAGGACGTGCTCGTGCAGCACGAGGCGGTCGCGGAGGTCGCCGTGGTCGGGCTGCCGGACACCGAGTGGGGCGAGCGGGTGGTCGCGGCGGTCGTCCTGCAACGCGGCGCCAGCGCGTCGGAGTCCGAGCTGCAGGACTGGGTGCGGGCACGGCTGCGCTCCTCCAAGACGCCCTCGGAGGTGCACTTCGTCGGCGAGCTGCCGCACAACGAGACGGGCAAGCTGCTCCGCCGGGTGTTGCGCGAGGAGCTGGCTGTCCGTTGAGCCTCAACGTCGCGACCATCCTGCGTGAGGCCGTGGCCGCCGAGCCCGACAAGACCTGCCTCATCCTGGGCGAGGAGACCGTCAGCTACCGCGACGTGGACGCCGCCTCGGCCCGGCTCGCCGCGGGCCTGCTCGGCCTCGGGCTCGAGCGCGGCGACGCCGTCGCGGTGCAGCTGGCCAACTCGGCCGACTCGGTGTTCGCGTACTTCGCGATCATGCGCGCCGGGCTGGTGATGGTGCCCTTCAACCCGTTGCTGCGCGAGCGCGAGGTCGCCCACCTGCTCACCGACTCCGACGCTCGGGTGCTGCTGACCAGCAGCCCGCACCCGGTCGAGGTGGTGCGGGCCGCCGGCGACCGTCCGGTCTTCGTGGCGACCGACGAGCTGCCTCCGCTGGGCTGCCGGGCCCTGGCCGAGCTCTACGTCGACGAGCCGTTCGACGACGTCGTGGCGACCAGCTCGGAGGACACCGCTGTCCTGCTCTACACCAGCGGGACGACCGGACGGCCCAAGGGCGCCGAGCTCACCCACCTGCAGCTGGTCTTCAACTCCATCAACTCCGGGGTGCTCTTCGGCTTCGGGCCAGGCGACGTGTCCCTGGCGGTGGTGCCCTTCTTCCACGTCTACGGGCTGAGCCTGATCGGCGTCGCGGTCCGCTACGTCAGCACCATCACGGTGATGGACCGCTTCGACGCCGCCGCGGCGGTCGAGGTGATGGAGCGCGACCGGGTCACGATCATGTTCGGGGTCCCGACGATGTACCACGCCCTGCTCCAGCAGGAGACCTCCGGACGGGACCTGTCGGCGTTCCGGCTCGCCGTCTCCGGCGGCGCCGCGATCCCCGGGGAGATCCTCCGCGCTGTCGAGGAGCGCTACGGCGTGCTGCTGCTCGAGGGCTACGGGCTCTCGGAGTCCTGTGCCACCGCCACCTTCAACCGCTCGGCCGAGGACCGCCGGTTCCTGTCGATCGGCAAGCCCATCTGGGGCGTCGAGGTCGTCGTCGTCGACGAGGACGGCCGACGGCTGCCGCGCGGGGCCGAGCACGTCGGCGAGCTGGTCGTGCGGGGCCACAACGTGATGAAGGGCTACCGGAACGACCCGGAGGCGACTGCCGAGGCGCTGCGCGACGGGTGGCTGCACACCGGCGACCTCGGCTACGAGGACGAGGACGGGTTCCTCTTCGTCGTGGACCGGAAGAAGGACCTGGTCATCCGCGGCGGCTACAACGTCTACCCGCGCGAGGTCGAGGAGGTCCTCTACGCCCACCCCGACGTCAGCGAGGTGGCGGTGGTCGGACGCCCCGACGACCGGCTCGGCGAGGAGGTCGTCGCCGTGGTGGTGCTCCGCGCGGGGCGCACGACCACCGAGGCCGACCTGGTGCGCTACGCCAAGGAACGGCTGGCGGCGTACAAGTACCCGCGCGAGGTGCGCTTCGTGTCCGACCTGCCCAAGGGCCCGACGGGCAAGATCCTCAAGAAGGAGCTCCGATGAGCGCCCTGCGCGCGAACCTGCCGGCCGACACGTCCGGGGTCGCGCTGACCGACGGCACGACCACGCTGGACTGGGACGAGCTCGACGCGCGGCTCGACACCGCCGTCGCTCTGCTCCGGGACCGCACCGAGGGGACCTCGGGACGGGTGGCGGTGATGGCGCACAACTCCACCGACACCGTGGTCGCGCACGCCGCCGTGCTGCTGGGCGCCCTGTCGCCGGTGCCGGTCAGCTTCCACCTCACCGTGCCCGAGGTGGCCTATCTCCTCGAGGTCTCCGGGACCGCGCTCCTCCTCGCGGGCCCGGAGACCGCCGAGGTGGCCGCGGCTGCGGCCGCCCAGGTCGGGGGCGTGCAGGTGCTGACCTGGGACGGGAGCCCGACGTCCACCTGGGAGGCGGCGCTCTCCGAGGTGACGTCGGTCGAGGACACCTCGGCTCGGCGACCCCGGCCCCCGCTGCTCTTCACCTCCGGTACGACCGGACGGCCCAAGCCGGTCGAGCAGCCGCCGACGATGTTCCCGCGCGCCGACTCGGTCGCGCAGCTGCTCGGGCTGTTCGCGGAGAACCCGCTGGCGGCGTACCGGCCCCACCTCGTCGTGGGCCCGCTGTACCACACGGGCCCGCTGACGGCGGTCCGCCTGCTCCTCGCGGGGACCCCCGTGGTGGTGCTGCCCCGCTTCGACGCCGAGGGCGTCCTCCGCGCGATCCAGGACCACCGGGTCGAGTGCAGCGTGATGGTGCCGACCCACTTCTCGCGGCTCCTGGCACTCCCGGCCGAGGTCCGTGCGTCGTACGACGTGAGCTCGCTGCGCGAGGTCGTGCACACCGGCTCGGCCTGCCCGGTGGAGGTCAAGCGCGCGATCATCGACTGGTGGGGCCCGGTGCTGGTCGAGGCCTACGGCGGCACCGAGGTCGGTACGACCACCAGCATCGACAGCACGGAGTGGCTGGCCCGTCCTGGGTCGGTCGGCCGCGCGGTCCCGCCCTTCGAGGTGCTCGTCCTCGACGACGACGGCCGCGAGCTCCCGGTCGGCGAGGCCGGCCAGCTCTGCTTCCGCGACACCACTGGCCGCGGCCTCGTGTACGCCGTCGACGGACTCGTCGGCGAGACGCCGTACGAGCCGGGCGTCTTCACCCTCGGCGAGATCGGCCGTGTCGACGAGGAGGGGTACGTGTGGATCACCGACCGCACCGCCGACCTCGTCGTCTCGGGCGGGGTCAACGTCTATCCCGCCGAGGTGGAACGCGTCCTGCTGACCCACCCCGCCGTCGTCGACGTCGCGGTCTTCGGGGTCCCAGTGCCCGACCTCGGGGAGGAGCTGCGCGCGCTGGTCGTCGTCGGAGACCCCGCCGTCACCGCCGCGGAGCTGATGGCGCTGTGCCGCTCCGAGCTGGCCGGGTTCAAGTGCCCCCGTCAGCTCGCCCTGGTGGAGTCGCTGCCGCGCACCACGATGGGCAAGCTGGACAAGCGCGTGCTGCGCGCGGAGTACGGCGCCGGGGTGGCCACCAGCGACGGCTGACGGCGCGCCGTCCATCGCCGGTCGAGCAGGGCGCGCCACCCCGTCGGGGGTCGCTTCGCTCGCACCTCAGGCACCGCCTTGCTCGAGCCCCGGGCCGGCGTCAGGGCTGGAACGGGAAGCCGTGGGCGAAGACGAAGACAGGCTCCCGTTCCTGGTCGTCGTCGCGGTCGAACGAGGCCAGCCACTCGTCCACGGTGGCGTCGAGACGCTGCGCCAGGTCGGCGAGCTCCGCTGCCGTGGCCCGCGTGGTCAGGTCGGTCGAGAACGCCGCCTCGCGCCATGCCGGTCCGGCCTCGGCCGCACGGCTGCGCCACGACCGCAGCAGCTCAGCCTGGTGACGCGTGTTGAGGCCCTGGGCAGTGACCGCCTGGTGGTGCTCGGCGGGGCCGTCGAAGTCCTCCGGCGACCACGCCCAGGTCCGCTCGACCAAGCGCCACCAGGACGTCCGGCCGTCCGTGGCCAGCTCGGGGGCGCGTTCGACGACGCCGGCCCGCTCGAGCATCCGCAGGTGGTGGCTGATGCTCCCCACCTGGGCGTCCAGCTCTCGGGCCAAGGTGCCCACCTGGCTGGGGCCGCGGGCGGCGAGGAGGTCGACGATGCGGCGCCGCGCAGGCTCGTGCATCGCGACGAGGTCGGTGATCGAGGGGCGCTGTGGTGTGCTCATGCCCGCGACGCTAAGCACCCCCCATGGGTTACACAAGACTTCTTGTATATCTCCGCCTGACTGCAGTGCGAACCACAAGACCCCCGGGGGGCTTGCGTACGGAGGTCGAGGTGCGAGCCGATAGGCGAGCCACGAGACCCAGGCATGCGGATGGTGGTCTCGTGGCTCACGCTGCGCGTTCGCACCTCGACCTCCGGGCTGGCGGCGTCCGGAGGACGAGGCCCTTTTCGCTGGTCGAGTAGGTGCGAGCCTGCGAGCACCGTGTCGAGACCCGGTGAGGGTTCCGCGGACCGGTGTCGGGGGGTCTCGTGGCTCACGCTGCGCGTTCGCACCTCGACCTCCGGGCTGGCGGCGTCCGGAGGACGAGTCCTTTTCGCTGGTCGAGTAGGTGTGAGCTTGCGAGCACCGTGTCGAGACTGTGAGCCTTTTCTTGCGGCCCTGGGTGGTGGTGGGGTTGTGGTGGTGATCGGGGTGTGACCCGTGTCGAGACTGACGTCGTTGTCTTCAGTGGGACTTGTCCGCCTCGGTTGCCGGCCCCGGTCCTCGACGGAGTGCTGGCCTGATCAGGAGCTTGACCGTTCGGCGTTAACGGCGCCGTTCGTGTCTCATCACAGTCCTGCTGAGCTCCGCCGGGACCGGAACCGTTCAACGTCCCCGGCTTGAGGAGAACGCATGACCAGTGTCGTGAAACTGTCCGAGGTTGTCGATGTGGTGATCGGTGTCGATACCCACGTCGCGACCCACTCGGCTGCCGCAATCGATGCCCGCACCGGTGGGGTGTTGGCCCAGATCACCGTCGATGCCGACGCTGATGGGTACGCCGAGCTGCTCGGCTTCGCTGACCGGGTCGCCGAGGAGCACGCCGCGCTGCGGGGGTGGGCGGTGGAGGGCACCGCCAGCCACGGCCGTGGCCTGGCGATGCACCTACGACACCGCGACGAGCTCGTCGTCGAGCTCGACCGGCCCGAGCGGGCGCGTCGCCGCAACGGGGAGAAGTCCGACCCCGCCGACGCGATCCGCGCTGCGCGGGAGGCCCTGTCCCGGGTCCGCTACGGCACCCCCCGTGGGGCTGGCCCCGACGCCGAGCAGGCCCAGATCCGCCAGTCGCTGGCGACCTTGCTGGCGATCCGACGCTCCGCGGTCCAGGCCGCCGGTGACGCCCGACGACAGCTGTTCTCAGCGGTGCTCACCGCCCCCGAACCGGTCCGCAGCCGGCTCCGCGGCACCACAGGTACCGCCCTGGTCGCCAAGACCGCCAAGCTACGCACCGACGCCGCGTGGGCCACCACCGACCTCGAGACCCGCACCACCGTGCGCTGCCTACGGACCTGGGCGCATCGGATCCAACAGCTCACCGCCGAGGCCGCAGCCCACGAACGCGAGCTCAAAACCCTCGTCGCCTCCTGGCGCCCCGACCTGCTCGAGCAGCCCGGGATCGGCCCGATCGTGGCCGCGACCGTGCTCTGCGCCTGGGGCTACCCCGGCCGCGTCCACTCCGAGGCCGCATTCGCCAAAATCGCCGGGACCAGCCCCATCCCGGCCACCAGCGGCCAGATCAACACCCGGCACCGACTCAACCCCTACGGCGACAGACGACTCAACTGCGCCCTGCACACCATCGTGCTCACCCGCCAACGCCACGACGAGGCCACCCGCACCTACACCCAACGACGCACCACCCAAGGCAAGAACCCCCGCGAGATCCGCCGCTGCCTCAAACGCTACATAGTCCGCGACCTCTACCGGATCCTCGAAGCCCCCAACAGGCTTGACACAACATAGGAGCGTCCTCGTGACGGTTTGCGTGGACTGGTGCCGGGGGTGCGGGGCTATTGGGGTCGTTTGATCCGGATGAGCTTCCATCCACCTTGGGGTTGTTCTCGGAGTTCGAACCTGGGGTCGTGGGTCAGGGTGTGGTGCCGGGGACAGAGCAGGGCCCCGTTGGTCAGGTCGGTGGGGCCGCCTTCGGCCCAGGCGATCAGATGATGGCCGTCGCACCAGGTCGCGGGCCGATCGCAGTCGACGATCCCGCAGGTCCCGCCCTGGTGGACGGCCATCGCGACCCGTTGGCCGAAGGTGAAGCCGCGGACCTCCTGGCCGAGGTCGAGGATCTGGGAGTCCGACCCCAGCACCGCGGGGATGAGCCCACCGGCGCAGGCGAGCCGGCGGGCCTGGCCGGCGGAGACCTGGAGGTTGGTGCCCAGGATCCCGGCGGCCTGCTGGCGCCCTTCGAGGCATTCCAGGGGGATCAGCACCACGGCGGTGGTGTTCACCCCACCAGTCATCGGCAGCTTCTTCCGGGGGTACCGCTCCAGCAGCTGCACCAGAGCCTGCCCCTTGAGCTCCGGGGTGGCGACCTTGATCCCCTCCTCGTCGACGCGGGCGATGGGGTCGGGGCGACTCGGGTTCAAGAACGCCCCCAGCAGGGACTCCAGGATCGCCCCATCCAAGGACGGCATCCGGCCCTTGAAGTGGTAGGACCCGCTGCCGTCGTGGAACCCCGTGAACGACGTCTTCCTCGCGGCCTCCCTCTCCTCTTTCTCGAGCAGCTTGTTGAGGCGTTCGTCGGCGGTGTCGGGGTCGATCACGTCGAGGAGGTGCTTGCCCAGGGCGCGGAGCTCGCGGGCGTCGTGATGGGCCGCCTCGGCGAGCAGGTGCTCTTCTGCTTTGGCGATCTCGTCGGGGGTGACGGTGTCGGGTAGCGCATCGACCGCGTGGATGATCACCGCGGCCTGGTCCGGGAGGACGGTGCCGGCGGCGAGCGCTGTGCGGGTGGGGTCGTGGTCCTCCAGACCCCGTGCCAGCGCCATGAGGTCTTTGGCGGCGCGGGGTGTCTGTCGGGTGGTGGCCTTGAGCCAGGCGACGAGGTTGGTGGCGCCCAGCTCGGT
>JBGAFN010000021.1:0-70609 GCA_044227235.1 Marmoricola sp.
GGAGCTCAGGCCGGCTGCTCGGAGCCGACCACCCACATCGCGAAGAACTGCGACCCGCCGCCGTACGCGTGGCCCAGCGCCCTGCGGGCGTCGGGCACCTGGTGCTCGCCGGCCAGACCCCGCACCTGCAGGGCGGCCTCGGCGAACCGGAGCATGCCGGAGGCCCCGATCGGGTTGGAGGAGAGCACCCCACCCGACATGTTCACCGGGAGGTCTCCGTCCAGGGCGGTGACGCCCGCCTCGGTGAGCTTCCAGCCGCCCCCCTCCGGAGCGAACCCGAGGTTCTCCAGCCACATCGGCTCGAACCAGGAGAACGGCACGTAGATCTCGGCGCAGTCGATCTCGGCGAACGGGTCGGTGATCCCCGCCTGCTTCCACAGAGCGGCTGCGGCCTCCCGGCCCGCCTGCGGGTTGACCTGGTCCCGCTCGGCCGCCGTGGTCGGTTCGGTGCGCATCACCGTGCCGTGGATCCAAGCGGGGTTGGGCGACGCGGCGGCGGTGTCGGCGTCGGCGATGACCACCGCGCAGGCGCCGTCGCTGGACGGGCACGTCTCGTCGTAGCGGATGGGGTCCCACAGCATCTGGGAGGCCAACACGGACTCCACCGTGATCTCGGGCTGGTGCAGGTGCGCGAACGGGTTCTTGCAGGCGTTCTGGCGGTCCTTCGCCGCGACCATCGCCCCGATGTGCGTCGGGGCGCCTGAGCGGCGGATGTAGGAGCGCACGTGCGGGGCGAAGTAGCCGCCGGCCCCCGCGTGCACCGGCATGATGAACGGCACCGGCACCGACAGTGCCCACATCGCGTTGGACTCCGACTGCTTCTCGAAGGTCACCGCGAGGACCCGGCGGTGCACGCCGGACTGCACCAGCGAGGCGGCCACGATCGCGGTGGAGCCGCCCACCGAGCCGGCGGTGTGCACCCGCAGCAGCGGCTTCCCTGCGGCGCCGAGGGCGTCGGCCAGGTAGAGCTCGGGCATCATCACACCCTCGAAGAGGTCCGGCGCCTTGCCGACGACGACCGCGTCGATGTCGTCGAACCCCAGGCCGGCGTCGGCCAGCGCACGGTCGACGGCCTCGCGGCACAGGCCGGCCATCGAGACGTCCTTGCGGGCCGCGCGGTGGTGGGTCTGGCCGATGCCGATCACGGCTGCGAGCTGCTTGCCCATCAGGAGTCGCCTTCCGGGGTCGAGGAGAGGAGGCACAGCAGGTTCTGCTGCAGGGCCGGGCCGGAGGTGGCATGGGCCAGGGCGCCGGTGGCCGAGCCGCCGGCCACCCGGGCCGCCGCCTCGCCGATCCGGACCAGGCCTGCGCTGAACATCGGGTTGGACGCCAGCGCACCGCCGCTCGGGTTGACCAGCACGTCGTCGCCGAGACCGAGCTCGGCGCGCAGCACCAGCTCCTGGTGGCTGAACGGCGCGTGCAGTTCGGCGACCGCGACGCCGGACAGGTCGAGCCGTTCCGCGGCGGCGGCCACCGACGGCGCCCGGGTGAGGTCGCGCAGCCCGAGGTGGTGGTGGTCCGCCCGGTGCTCGAAGCCGGTGACCCAGGCCGGGCTCGTCGCCCCGGCGGGGAGATGGTCGGCGGCCGCGATCACCATCGCCGCGGCCCCGTCGGTGACCGGCGCGCAGTCGTGGCGGCGCAGCGGGTCGGCGAACATCGGCTCGGCGAGCAGCTTGTCGACCGACACCTCGCCGGCCAGCAGGGCGTAGGGGTTGTCCACGGCGTGGCGACGGGACGCGGCGACCACCTCGGCCAGGTCCTCCTGCGTCCACACCCCACGGTCGAGGCCGGCGCGGGCGCCCAGCGCGGCCAGGGACACCGTGTCGGGCCACAGGGGGGTGAGCAGGTAGGGGTCGAGCTGCAGGCTGAGGACCCGGCGCAGCTGGCCGGCCGAGGACTTGCCGAAGCCGTAGACCAGCGCGGTGTCGACCTCGCCGGTCTGGATCTTGACCCAGGCCTCGTACAGCGCCCACGCCGCGTCCATCTCGACGTGCGACTCGTTGACGGGCGGCAGCGTGCCGATGGCGTCGACCGCCGACACGAAGCTGAACGACCGACCGGCCAGGTAGTCGCTCGACCCCGAGCACCAGAACCCGATGTCGTCCTTGGACCACCCGGTCTGCTCCCACACGTCGGCGAAGAGCGGGACGAGCAGCTCCACCATCGTGGGGGAGCCGTCGAAGTGCGCCATCTGGCGCTGGGCGAAGCCGACGACGGCAACGTCTCTCATCAGGGGTCTCCTGCTCGGTGGGGTCTCAGAGGTGGGTGGCGAACGACTCGTACGACGCGTCCGGCTCCCCGGTCGGCTCGAAGTGCTCGATGTTCTCGATGCTGGTGACCCACTGGTCGCGCGGCTTCCAGACCGCGCGGACCCGCATGCCCATCCGGACCTCGTCGGCCGGGATGCCCTGGATCAGGTGCAGGAAGGCGATGTCGGCTCCGTCGAGGAGCACGTAGGCCGAGACGTACGGCGGGGTGATCTTCTGGCCCAGGAACGGCACGTTCACGATGCAGAAGGTCGTGACGATGCCGGTGTCGGGCAGCTCGACCTCGTCGGTGGTGGGCACCCCGTCGACCGGGCACGCGCCGCGCGGCGGGACGTACACCTTGTGGCAGGTCGGGCAGCGCTGGCCCAGCAGCCGGCCCTCGGCCAGGCCGCGGAAGAACGCCGACTCCTCGGGGGAGGCCTCGTAGGTGTAGCGGAGGTCGGTCGGGGTGACGATGCCGGTCACCTGGTCCCCCAGGGGGACGCCTGCGGGGGTGTCCGCGGTCGCTGCACCGGGCGGGACGTCCTCGCCGCTGCCGCGACTCTGCGTGCCCGGTGCTTGAGGCTCCCCGCGAACACCCCCTCCGGCGCCTCCCGCGTTCTGGTGGGCGGTGTCGGGCCGACCGGTCTCCGGGGCGGGGAGGGGCTCGAAGCAGGCGAGGTCGGTGATGGCGCCGACGCGGTCGGGGGCCCAGCGGGCGCGCACGCGCAGGCCGGTGTGAAGCTGGTCGGGGGAGGCCACGTCGACCGCGTGGAGCATCGGCACGTCGGTGCCGTCCAGGGTGACCAGGGCGAAGGCGAACGGGCGGTCGAACGGCTGGCCGGCGACCGGTTCGGTGACCCACGTCCAGGGGCCGACCACGCCGGTGTCGGCGACCGGGACCAGGTCGGTGCACGCCTCGTGGGTGAGCGGGTCGAACTCCAGCGGCGGCACGGCCACCCGCCCGTCGGAGAGTCGGCTGCCCACCAGGCGGCCGTCCCGCAGGCCGGTCATGAACTCCGAGAGCACGGGGCCCAGCGACCGGGTGTAGTCGAAGGAGACCCGGAGCGGGGCACTGAGGACGCGGGGCTCCGGCGCGGTGGTGGTCATACCCGAAATGAAACACGTTCTAGTTTGAGATGGCAAGCAACAGGGCTCCTTTCCGTCTGCGGCTCTGGCATGGTGTGCGCATGAAACTCGGACTTCAGCTGGGGTACTGGGGCGCGCAGCCGCCCGTCGGCGTCGACGAGCTGGTCAGGGCAGCGGAGGACGCCGGCTTCGACGCGGTCTTCACCGCCGAGGCGTGGGGGAGCGATGCGTTCACGCCGCTGGCCTGGTACGGCCGGGAGACCAGCCGGGTGCGGCTCGGCACCTCGATCGTGCAGATGTCGGGCCGCGCGCCGACCTCGATCGCCATGCACGCCCTCACCCTCGACCACCTCTCCCACGGGCGGGTGATCCTCGGCATGGGCGTCTCGGGCCCCCAGGTCGTCGAGGGCTGGTACGGCCAGCCGTTCTCCAAGCCGCTGGCCCGCACCCGCGAGGTCGTCTCGATCATCCGTCAGGTGCTGGCCCGGGAGGCTCCGGTCACCAACGACGGCGAGCACTACCCGCTGCCCTACACCGGGCCGGGAGCGGTCGGGCTGGGCAAGCCGCTCAAGCCGATCACCCACCCGCTGCGGGCCGACATCCCGATCTGGCTCGGCGCCGAGGGGCCCAAGAACGTCGCCCAGACCGCCGAGATCGCCGACGGCTGGATCCCGATCTTCTACTCGCCCGGCAGCGCGTCGATGTACCAGCCGTGGCTGGACGAGGGCTTCGCCCGACCCGGCGCGCGCCGCACCCGCGAGACCTTCGAGATCGCCGCCACCTGCCACCTGCAGGTCACCGACGACCCGCAGTCGGTCATCGACGCCATGAAGCCGTACGTCGCGCTGTACATGGGCGGCATGGGGGCGAAGGACCAGAACTTCCACAAGAACGTCTTCGAGCGGATGGGCTACGCCGACATCACCGAGCAGGTCCAGGAGCTGTTCCTGGCCGGGAAGCGGGACGAGGCGACCGCGCTCATCCCCGACAAGCTCGTGGACGAGATGCACATCATCGGCGACGCCGCGAAGGTGCGGGACAAGGTCGCCGAGTGGGAGGCCACCGGCGTGACCACGCTGCTGCTGACCTGTCACGACGCCGACGAGGTCCGCCGCGTGGCGGAGGTCGTGCTGGGCTGAGGTGCGTCGCCGTGGGTGGACGGGTGCGGTCCTGCTGCTGCTGGTCGCAGGGTGTGCGAGCGCACCCCCGGCTCCGGCCACCGCCCCGCTCGCCGGGGCCCCCGGCGTGGTCCGGGCGGTCACCCGGCAGCCCCACCGGGTGTGGACCTGGCGGCACCGCGTGCCGGCGTTCGGGTTCCAGCAGCTGCTGGCCGTCGGCGACGACGTGGTCGTGGGCCTCGACCGGGACGTCGCCCTGCTCGGTCCCGACGGGACCCAGCGCTGGTCGGTGACCCTCGACGACGCGGCCGACTGGCGCGGGTCGCCGGCCGGCTCCGGGGTCCTGGTCGGCGGGGGGCTCGACGAGTCCTCCCGCCACGGCGTGACCGCGCTGTCCACCGCCGACGGCCACGTCCTGTGGCACTCCGCCCGGCAGCTCGAGGACGTCACCCCCGACGGGGTGGTGGTCCGCACGGACACCGGGTTGGCGCTGCTCGCGCTCGCCGACGGCACCACCCGGTGGAGCACCGGGCAGGACACCGTCGCGGTCGACGGCGACCGGATCGACGTGGCCTCCGGCAGCCGGGTCTCCTCGCTGGACCCGGCGACCGGCGAGCCCCGCTGGTCCCGGGACGTGGCCGACGAGGTGCAGGACCTGGTGTCCGCCCACGGCGTCGTCCTGGCCGTCACGAGCCACGCCGTCACCGCCCTGGACGGGTCCTCCGGCGAGGTGCTCTGGACGCGGACCGCACGGCTCGGCGCCCAGGCCGGCATGCTGACCCCCTCGGTCGGCTGGGTGCGGGCGGTCACCGCGGACGAGGAGGACGGCGGACCCGCCAGCGTCCGGCTGGTCGACCGCTCCGGCCGCTCGGCAGGCACCCTCGGCGTCGACGTGCCGTCCTTCGCCGGCGTCGCGTTCCGCTCCGGCGGAGCGTCGTACCTCCTCGACGACGGCCGGTTGTACGACGCCCACCTGGCCCGCATCACGTCGTACGACGACCCGGTCCGCCCGGCCGACGGCGGGGTGTACGCGATCACCGACCGGACGGTGGCCCTCCTCCCGCTCGGTCCGGGGGCGCCGTTGTGGACGATCCGGCTTCCTGCGGGGACCGGTCTGCCGACGCTCCCGGTGGACCGCGCGCTGTACGTGCTCGAGCGGGACGGCGTCAGCCGGCTCGAGTGAGGCTTGTCCGTTTCTGAAACACGTTCTAGTCTCGGCGCATGGCTGTCGCTGACATCTCCACGGGTCCCCACAACGGCCACCTGCTCGTCCACGCGCTGCGCCGGCACGCCGACAAGCCGGTGCTGTTCATCGGCGACGAGGCCCTGACCGGCGCCGACCTCTCGGCCCGGATCAGCCAGTTCATCCAGGCGCTCGAGGAGCTCGGCCTGGGCACCGGCTCGAGTGTCGGGCTGCTCGCGCTGAACCGGCCGGAGGTCCTGGTCAGCATCGGCGCGGGCCAGCTCCTCGGTCTGCGGCGCTCCGCGCTGCATCCGCTGGGCTCCCCGGAGGACCACGCCTACGTCCTGGCCGACGCCGGGGTCGAGACCCTGATCATCGACCCGGTCTTCGCCGCCCGCGGCGCCGACCTGCTGGAGCGGGTGCCGTGCCTCCAGCAGGTGCTCACCTTCGGGCCAGCCGAGGTCGGCACCGACCTCAACGCGCTGTGCGAGAAGCAGACGCCCGCCCCCCTCGTGCCGCTCGACCTGCCCTCGGACACGGTCGTGGGCATCACGTACACCGGCGGGACGACCGGCAAGCCCAAGGGCGTGGTGGGGACGACCGGCTCGATCGCCACCATGACCACCATCCAGCTCGCGGAGTGGGAGTGGCCCGACGAGCCACGGTTCCTGATGTGCACGCCGCTGAGCCACGCCGGAGCGGCCTTCTTCCTGCCCACCCTCATGGCCGGCGGCTCGATGGTGGTCCTGCCCCGCTTCGACCCGGCCGAGGTGCTCGCCACCATCGAGGAGCGGCGCATCAACGCCACCATGCTGGTGCCGAGCATGCTCTACGCCCTGATGGACCACCCGGACTCGCACACCCGAGACCTGTCCAGCCTGGAGACAATCTACTACGGCGCCGCCGCGATCAACCCGGTGCGCCTGGCCGAGGCGGTGGAGCGGTTCGGGCCGATCTTCGCGCAGTACTACGGCCAGTCCGAGGCCCCGATGGTGATCACCTACCTGGCCAAGGCCGACCACCTGCGCCCCGACAAGCTGGCGTCCTGCGGCCGCCCCAGCGCATTCCTGCGCACCGCGCTGCTCGACGAGCAGGGGCGGCCGGTGCCCCCGGGGGAGCCCGGCGAGATCTGCGTCGCGGGGCCGCTGCTCGCCGCCGGCTACTGGCACCTGCCCGAGGAGACCGCGGCCACGTTCCGCGACGGCTGGCTCCACACCGGCGACGTGGCACGGGAGGACGAGGACGGCTTCTGGTACATCGTCGACCGGACCAAGGACATGATCGTCACCGGCGGCTTCAACGTCTTCCCCCGCGAGGTCGAGGACGTGGTGGCCACCCACCCGGCCGTGGCCCAGGTCGGCGTGATCGGCGTCCCGGACGAGAAGTGGGGCGAGGCCGTGACCGCGGTCGTCGTCCTGCGCGCGGGGGCGGGGGAGACCCCCGAGGAGCGCGAGCGCATCACCGCCGAGATCCAGGCCCAGGTCAAGGAGCACAAGGGGTCCGTGCAGACCCCCAAGCAGGTCGTCTTCGCCGATGCCCTGCCCCTGACGCCGCTCGGCAAGCCCGACAAGAAGGCGCTGCGTGCGCCCTACTGGCAGGGTCGCGAGCGGGCGGTCTGAGGTGGCGTTCGACGAGCTCGACCGGCAGCAGCTCGCGGCGCTCCTACCCGAGCTCCTGCTGTGCGGTCACCTCATCGACCGGGCCGGGATGCCGCACCTGCTGGCCCGCTTCGGCCGCGACGGCATGCGCGACATCGCGATCGAGGAGTGGCAGGGCGCCAGCCCCCACTACACCCGGCGCATGCAGCGCGCGCTGGGCTACGAGGGCGACGACCTGGTCACGATCTTCAAGGGCCTCCAGCTCGACGTGGGCGCCCCACCGCAGTTCCTCGACTTCCGGTTCCGCGTCGAGACCCCCCAGCGCGGGTACTTCCAGCTCGACCACTGCGGTGCCCTCCTGGACGTCGAGCCGATGGGCGAGGACTTCGTGACCGCGATGTGCGTCGACATCGAGGACCCGACCATGGACGCCACCGCGCTGGCGACCAACCCCCGTGCGCGGATGACGCCCCTGCACCGGCCGCCGCGTGCCGACCGCACCTCCACCCCGCACTGCGAGTGGCTGGTCGACATCGACGAGTCGCGCGACCCGGTGCCGTGGCCGCCCTTCACCCTCGAGATCGGCCGCAGCCGCGCCGCGACGTACGCCGGCGCGAGCCGGATCGACCCCGACGAGGACGGGGCGGCCGACTACGCCGGCCCGATCATGTCCGACCTCGACTTCACCACGTTCTCGCGCTCGGCCCTGGTCCGGATCGCCGAGGAGGTCTGCCTGCAGTGGCACCTGCTCGCGATCTCCACGCGCCGCGCGCTGGCGGTGCGCACGCACGAGGCCGAGACGGCGGACCTGCTGCGGCGGCAGTTCACCGGGACGGCCGGCATCACGACCGAACGGCTCCGCGCCGCGCTCGGGCTCGGCACCTCCGCCGCCGACGTCGCGGCCCTGCTGCAGATCCACCCCGCGTTCCAGCCGGCCGGCTACACCGGGGTCACGGTGGAGGTCGACGGCGACCGGGTGCTGCTGAGCCTTCCCTCCGACAGCGCCGCCGTCGAGGACGGCGGCTGGCTCGCCACGGTCGACGAGGACCACCTCGGCCCGATCGACGCCCTGCTGCACGGGGTCGACCCCACCTGGCACGCGGCGGTGCACGAGTCCTCCTGGGGGCTCGTGGTGGAGGTCGTCCGCGGCGAGCCGCGCCCGGAGTGCGCCGAGGTCGCCCTGGTGCGCTTCTCCCGGGGAGCGTCGTTCGCCTTCGCACCGCGCCACGCCCTGCCGCTCACGGTCCTCTGACCCTCGGGGTGGGGCCCTTGGTCCCCCTGTCACCCGCCACTGGTCGTCGGTGTCCGGGGATCTGCGACCGACGTCCCGGGTGGCGCGCATCATGGCGTGGTGGTCCCTCCCAGTCAGCCCGACTCCGGTGAGTGGGCGACGGACGAGAGCACGCTCATCCGGTCGCTCTTCGACCACCTGCCGGCGATGGTGGCCTTCTGGGACGCCGACGCGCGCAACGTGCTGGCCAACGACGCCTACCTGGTGTGGTTCGGCTGGACCCCCGAGCGGCTCAAGGGCCGCCACATCAGCGAGCTCCTGGGGGAGGAGCTCTACCAGCTCAACCTGCCGTACATCACCCGCGCGCTCGCCGGGGAGGAGCAGCTCTTCACCCGGACGCTCGTGGACACGTTGGGACGCACCCGTCACGTGCAGGCCTCCTACGTCCCGCACCGGGTGGCCGGCGTGGTCCGAGGCTTCTTCGTCCTGGTCACCGACGTCACCCCCCGGATCGTCGCCGAGACCGAGCTGGCCGAGGCCCAGCAGCTGGCCCGGCTGGGCAGCTGGGTCCAGTACGTCGCCACCGGGGAGATGCACTGGTCCCAGGAGATGTTCAGCATCCTCGGGCTCCCCGACGACGCCACCCCGGACGTGACCACCATCGCGTCGCTGACCCACCCCGACGACGTCGAACGCGTGCGGCGCGTCGCCCAGGAGTCGTTGGAGGCCGGGGTGGACAGCGAGCAGGTGTTCCGGATCGTCCGGCCCGACGGCCAGACGCGGGTGGTGCACAGCCGCACCTCGATGGTGAAGCGCGACGGCACCGTGGTGTCCCGCCGCGGCACCCTCCTCGACGAGACGGAGAGCTGGCGCACCAACGAGGCCCTCCGCCGCAGCAACGAGCTCCTCGCCGACGTGATCGGCATGATCGGGCACGACCTGCGCAACCCGGCCACCGCCATCACCGGGGTGCTCGCGCTGGTGGACCAGCAGCTCGGCGACGACGTCCCCGACCTCACCCGAGGGCTCGTGCGGCGCGCGCTGGCGTCCGGACGCCGCCTCAACGCGCTGCTCGAGAACGTGCTCGCCATGGCCGTCCTCGACTCCGGCGACGCCACCTCCGCGCCGACGGCCTTCCCCGTGGCGGCCTCGATCCGGGAGGCCCTGGCCGACGTCGACGGTGGCGAGGACGTGAGCCTGGAGGCGGACCAGGACCTCCACGCGATGGCCGACCCCAACCAGCTCGCCCAGGTCGTCGCCAACCTCGTCGTCAACGCCCTGCGCTACGGCGCACCCCCGGTGGAGGTGACGGCACACCGGGTGGGCGACCTGGTCGAGATCCTCGTGGCCGACCACGGGCCGGGAGTGCCCGACGAGCTCCGGCCGCGCCTCTTCGAGCGGTTCTCCCGCGGCGACGCGGGCCCTCCGGGGACGGGTCTGGGGCTCTACCTGTCGCGTCGCCTGTGTGAGAGCAACGGCGGGAACCTCCGGTGCGATCCGGGACCGGCGCAGTCCGGCGCCCGGTTCGTCGCGACGTTCCCGGCCGCACCGGCGCAGTAGCCGGGAGTCAGCGGCCCTCGAACTGCGGCGTCCGGCGCTCGAGGAAGGCCCGCGGACCCTCCTTGGCGTCCTGGCTGGCGAAGACGGCCGCCCCCACGACGGCGTCGTCCTTCCAGCAGTCGTCCTCGTGCCTGCCCTCGGAGTCGCGCACCGTGCGCAGGATCGCCTGCACGGCCAGCGGTCCGTTCGCCGCGACCAGGTCGGCGAGCTCGCGCGCCTTGTCCAGGGCGGTGCCGTCAGGGACGACGTGCCCGATCAGCCCGATCTCCTTGGCCTCCGCCGCCCGGATGTGGCGCCCGGTCAGCAGCAGGTCCATGGCCACTGTGTGCGGCACCTGGCGCGGGAGCCGGACGACCGAGCCCCCCAGCGGGTAGAGGCTCCACCGGGCCTCGGAGACGCCGAAGCGCGCCGACTCCCCGGCCACCCGGATGTCGGTGGCCGTGAGGATCTCGGTGCCGCCGGCGATCGCCGGGCCCTCGACCGCGGCGACCAGCGGCTTGGTCAGCCGGAACCCCTTGAGCAGCGACTTGATCACGGCGGGGTCGTAGGAGCCGTCCTCGAAGCTCTCGCTCGGGGGCTTCCTGCTCATCGCCGCCAGATCGGCGCCCGCGCAGAACGCGCCGCCCGCGCCGGTCAGGACGCAGACCCGGATGGTGTCGTCGCCGTTCACCCGGTCCCAGGCGTCGGCCATGATCTCCAGCATCTCCCCGGACAGGGCGTTCTTCTTCTCCGGCCGGTTCATCGTGACGATCAGGGTGTGGCCGTCCTGCTCGACCAGGGCGTGCGGAGCATCGGCGTGCGGGGCATCGGTCATGCGCGGGAGTCTAGTCAGAAACGAGAACGTGTTCTAGTCTCGGCTGCGTGGCCCTGAACATCGCTGACCTCTTCGAACACGCCGTCGACGTCGTCCCCGAGCGCACCGCGCTGATCGTCGGCGAGCGCCGGATCACCTACGCCGAGCTGGAGGAGGAGGCCAACCGGCTGGCCCACCACCTGGCCGAGCAGGGCATCGGCGTGGGCGACCACGTCGGCCTCTACGCCAAGAACAGCATCGAGCACGTCGTGGCGCTGCTGGCCGTCTACAAGCTGCGCGCCGTCGCGATCAACATCAACTACCGCTACGTCGAGGGCGAGCTGGACTACATCGTCGACAACGCCGACCTCAAGGTGCTGGTGCACGAGCGGGTCTACGCGCCGCTGGTGGCCAAGGTGGCCCCCAAGCACGACCAGCTCCGGCACGTGGTCGTCCTCGAGGACGGCACCGACGCCGGGTCGCCGGAGGGCGACGCGTCGTCGTACGGCGGGGTGGCCTGGGCCGACGCCGTGGCAGGACGGAGCGCGGCCCGCGACTTCGGCGAGCGCAGCAACGACGACCTCTACATCGTCTACACCGGCGGCACGACCGGCTATCCCAAGGGCGTGATGTGGCGCCACGAGGACGTGTGGCGGACGCTGGGCGGCGGCATCGACTTCTACAGCGGCGAGCGGCTGGGGGAGTACGACCAGTCGAAGAAGGCTGTCGAGAACGGCCCGATGATGACCTTCCCGTTGAGCCCGATCATGCACGGTGGCGCCCAGTGGGGGATGCTCATGCACCTCTTCGGCGGGCACGCCACGATCCTCGTGCCGACCTTCGACCCCCGCGAGATCTGGCAGATCATCGAGCGCGAGCAGGTCAACCTGGTCTTCATGACCGGGGACGCGATGGCCCGCCCGCTGATCGAGGAGTACGAGCGCGGCCAGTACGACGCCGGCGGGCTCTTCGCGGTCTCCAGCAGCGCGGCGATCTTCAGCCGGCCGGTCAAGGAGCGCTGGATGGCGGCCTTCCCCTCGACGATCTTCACCGACTCGGTGGGCTCCAGCGAGACCGGGTTCCAGGGCATGGGGATGGTCGACAAGGACACCGTGAAGGCCGAGGGCGCGGTCACCACCCTGGGGCCCGAGGTCGTCGTCCTCGACGAGCAGAACCGGGTGCTCGACCCGGCCACCAACGTGGGCGTCGTCGGACGGCTCGGCCGCGGCGGGAGCGTGCCGCTGGGCTACTACAAGGACCCGGCCAAGTCCGCCGCCACCTTCCTCGAGATCGAGGGCCGTCGCTACTCGGTGCCCGGCGACTTCGTGCGGATCGAGGAGGGCAACCGGATCACGCTGCTGGGCCGGGGCTCCAACTGCATCAACACCGGCGGCGAGAAGGTCTACCCCGAGGAGGTCGAGATGGCGCTCAAGACGCACCCGGCCGTCTTCGACGCCCTCGTGATCGGGACCCCCGACGAGCGGTTCGGGCAACGGGTCACCGCGGTCGTGCAGCCCCGCGACGACGCCGCTCCCACCCTGGAGGAGATCGACGCACACCTGCGCTCGCAGCTCTCCGGCTACAAGATCCCGCGCTCGCTCGTCCTCGTCGAGGAGATCCCGCGCCACGTCACCGGCAAGGCCAACTACCCGCGGGCCCGCGAGCTCGCGGTCGCTGCGATGGAAGGCTGACCGCGATGCGCACCGACCTCTGCGACCTCTTCGGCATCGAGTACCCGATCTTCGCCTTCACCCCCTCCGAGCACGTCGCCGCCGCGGTCACCCGCGCCGGCGGGCTCGGGGTGCTCGGCTGCGTCCGGTTCAACGACCCCGACGAGCTCGACGCCACCCTCACCTGGATGGACGAGAACACCGACGGCAAGCCGTACGGCGTCGACGTCGTCATGCCGATGAAGATCCCGACCGAGGGCAAGGCCGTCGACCTGCAGGCGATGATCCCGCAGGGCCACAAGGACTTCGTCGAGGACACCCTGCGCAAGCTCGGCGTCCCGCCCCTGCCCGAGGGCGAGGGCCGCGAGGGCGTCCTGGGCTGGCTGCACTCCGTGGCGCGGAGCCACGTCGACATCGCCTTGTCCGGCAAGCACCGGCCGGTCCTGATCGCCAACGCGCTCGGCTCGCCGCCGGTCGACGTCATCGAGCACGCCCACAGCGCCGGCGTGAAGGTCGCCGCGCTGGCCGGGGCGGCGAAGCACGCCGCCTCGCACGTCGCCAACGGGGTCGACCTCATCATCGCCCAGGGCTACGAGGCCGGCGGCCACACCGGCGAGATCGCCTCGATGGTGCTGATCCCCGAGATCGTCGACGCCGTGGGCGACGTGCCCGTACTCGGCGCCGGCGGCGTGGGCACCGGTCGCCAGGTCGCCGCCGCCCTCGCGCTCGGCGCCCAGGGGGTGTGGAACGGCTCGGTCTGGCTGACCACCGAGGAGTACCAGAACCTCAACACCAACAAGGGCATGACCGAGGCGTTCCTGCGGGCCTCCAGCGCGGACACCGTCCGCGCTCGGGTCTACACGGGCAAGCCGGCCCGGCTGCTCCGGACGAAGTGGACCGACGCCTGGGCGGAGGAGGGCGCGCCGGCCCCGCTGCCGATGCCGCTGCAGAACCTGCTCGTCTCCGAGGCGCACCAGCGCATGAACGAGCACGGTGACCCCGACGTCATCTCGATGCCCGTCGGTCAGATCGTCGGGTCCATGAACTCGGTGCGGCCCGTGGCCGAGGTGATGGCCGAGCTCGTCTCCGGCTTCGAGGACGCCGTCGCCCGCCTCGACAAGATCCGCAGCTGACCCCCGGTACATCCCCGGAGGTCGAGGCGCGAACGCGCAGCGTGAGCCACGAGACCCCCGGCACAAGTCCGCGGGACCCTCACCGGGTCTCGACACGGCACTCGCAAGCTCGCGCCTACTCGACCAGCGAAGAAGCCGTCCTCGCCGGTCGAGACCCCGCACGAGGTCCAGAGGTCTCGACACGGCACTCGCAAGCTCGCGCCTACTCGACCAGCGAAGAAGCCGTCCTCGTCGGTCGAGACCCCGCAGGCTCGCGCTGCTCGACCGGCGAGGGCGGCAGGTTCGACTACTCTGCGACGTCGCGGTAGCGCTGGGCGGAGGCGGCAGCCGCGGCGACGACGGAGGCGGGGGCGGGAGCGGCGCCCTGGTCCCACGCCTGCGGGTCGGCGGCGTACATCACGCCGTACGCCGCGGTGTCGCGCTGGGTGCGCCAGCCCTCGGCGAGCGGGCCGAGGTCGACGGTGTCGTAGCCGATCCGGTCGAGCAGGACGGTGACCTGCTCCTTCGCGGCCTCGTCGTCGCCGGCGATCGCCAGGGCGCTGCGCTCGGGGGAGTCCGACGGTCGGGGGAGCGCGGCCAGGTGGCCGAAGTAGATGTTGTTGAAGACCTTGACCACGTGCGACTCCGGCAGGTGGGCCTGCAGCAGCTCGGAGGTGGTCGTGGACTCGTCGTCGAGCTCCGGCACCTGGCCGTCGCGCTGCGGGTAGTAGTTCATCGTGTCGAGCACGACCTTGCCGGCGAGCTCGTCGACGGGCACGTCCCCGCGGCTCCTCAGCGGGATCGTGACCACCACGACGTCGCCCGCCTTCGCAGCCTCCGCGGCGGTCCCCGCGCTAGCCCGGGGCCCGAGCTCGGCCACCAGCTCCGTGAGCGTCTCCGGGCCTCTGCTGTTGCTCATCACCACGTCGTCGCCGGCCGCGATGGCCAGACGTGCGACGGTGCTGCCGATGTTGCCGCTTCCGATGAATCCCCAGGTCGTCATGCTGGGCGCAACCTCGCCAGCACCGCCGACATTCCCCCAGGCGCGGTTCCGTTCAGCCTGCCAGCAGGTCGCGGAGCACCCGCACCACCAGGGCGTGGTCCTCGAGCTGCGGGAGACCCGACACCGCGACCGACCCGATCACCCCGACACCGGAGACCGTGACCGGGAAGGCGCCCCCGTGGGCCGCGAACTCACCGGCCGGGAGCTGGAACATCTCCTCCGGCGACCGGCCTGCGTCCCGGCACAGCTGGCCGACATGCAGCGAGCTGCGGTGGAACCGGGCCACGACCCGCGCCTTCCGGGTCAGCCAGGCGTCGTTGTCCGGCGAGGTGCCCGGCAGCGCCGCGTGGAAGAGCTGGTGCTGCCCGCGGAGGATCTCGACCGCCACGGGCAGTGCGGCCTGCCGGGCCGCCGTCACCAGGGCGACCCCGAGACGCCACGCGTCGTCCTCGTCGAACCGCTGCCACTGCAGCTCCCGCTCCTGCGCCGCGAGCTCGGTGGTGCTCGGCCAGTCCCGCTCGGTGACCACGGTCAGTCCGCCAGCTCGGTGACCGAGCCCTTGTGGCGCTGCGCGAGCTCCCGGTACGCCGGCGGGTTCGCCTCGATCCAGAACTGGGCGCCGGTGCCCGCGGTCGGTCCCTTCACCGTGGCGGGCGACCCCATCGCCAGCACCTCGTCGGGGATCTCGGTCCCGCCCACGACCATCGAGTTCGCGGCGATCAGCGCCCGGCGTCCGACCCGGGCGCCGTCGAGCACGATCGAGCCGTTGCCGACCAGGGCCTCCTCGCCGATGGTCGCGCCGTGCACGACGCACAGGTGGGCGATGGTGGCGCCAGGGCCGACCTCGGTCGGCATGCCCGGGGGCGCATGCAGGACCGAGCCGTCCTGCACGTTGGCGCCGGCCCGGATGGTGATCTGCTCGTAGTCGCCGCGCAGCACGGCGTTGTACCAGACCGAGGCGTTCTCCTCGACGACCACGTTGCCGACCAGCACGGCGGTCGGGGCGATGAAGGCGGACGGGTGGACCTGGGGGCTGACGCCCTCGAACGAGTACAGCGGCATGCGCGGCACGCTACCGAACCCTGGCCGCTCGGCGGCGTGGGGCTCAGGCGAGCCGCGCCCGCAGCACCGGGACGCCGTCCCCGCTGAGGTCCACCAGGGCCGAGCCGCGCCCGGCGAGGACCAGGGCGAGGGCCTCGGCCGGGCCGGTGACCTCGTCCCCGGCCCCCGAGCTCCAGCCCACGTCGGGCGCCTGGAGGTGCAGGCCGTCGACCCTGCCCCTGGGCACGAACGCGCGACGCGAGCGCGGCGAGACGAGGAAGTCCAGGACCGGCCGCCACGCCTCGGGGCCCACCTGGAAGTCGAGCCCCAGGGGACGGGCAGCGTCGCGGGTGTGCAGGGCGAGGTCGCTCAGCGGCGCCTCGGCTCCGTTCCCCGGCGGGGTGAACCGGTGCTCGGCGTTGTCCCGCAGGGTCCGGACGAGGTCGTCGCGGCCTCGCTCGCCGAGGCGCTGCGCCAGGGCGGCGTTGAACCCGTCGAAGCCCCGGTGCCGGATGATCCCGCCGATCGCACCCAGCGCGGTGACCGAGAACGGCGCCGTCAGGTGGGCGAGCACCTGCTGCACCGTCCAGGCCCCACACAGGCTCGGCGTCGCCAGCTGCTCGCCGGTCAGCCCGGCGAAGAAGTCGGCGGCGCGGCGTCGCTCGGTGGCGATGAGGGCGAAGAGGGCGGCGTCGTCCATGGCCCGACCCTAGGGGGTGGCCGGCCCCAGCGGGGAGTACGCCGTCCCGCGGGCCGGTCGGGCCCACACGGGGTCGCCGTCCCCGGCGACCCCGTCGCGCTGCAGGGTGCGCTTGAGCACCTTGTTGGTCGGGGTCTGCGGCAGCACGGTCGCCACGCGGACGTAACGCGGTCGGGACTTGAGGCCGAGGTCCGCCTGGTCGTCGAGGAACCGCTCGAAGCCGTCGGCGTCGAAGGCCGCACCGTCGCGCAGCACCACGGCGACCATCACCTGGTCGCCGACACCGGACTCGTCCGGGACGGCGTACGCCGCGGCCTGGACGACGTCCGGGTGGCGCAGGAGCACGCGCTCGAGGGGGGCGGCGGCCAGGTTCTCGCCGTCGACCCGCAGCCACTCCGAGGTCCGGCCGGCGAAGTACACGAAGCCGTCGGCGTCCCGGTAGGCCAGGTCGCCGGACCAGTAGCGCCCGTCCCGCATCCGTTCGGCGTCGGCGGCCGGGTCGTTGTAGTAGCCGGCGAAGAAGCCCGCGCCCTCGGTGTTCACCAGCTCGCCGACGGCCTCGTCGGCGTTGGTCAGCCGCCCGGTCGAGTCGAACACGGCGTCCGCGGTCTCCTCCCCGCTGACCGGGTCGAGCACGGCGACGCCCGGGAGGGGGCGACCCAGCGACCCCGGGGGCATCCCGGGCACCCGCTGCACGATCACGGCGTTCTCGGTGGAGGAGTAGGAGTCGACCACGGTGCACCCGAAGCGCTGCCCGAACCGCTCGATGTCCCGCTCGGCCGCCTCGTTGCCGAACACGAGCCGCAGCGGGTTGTCGGCGTCGTCGGGGCGCTCCGGCGTGGCCAGCACGAACGAGAGCGGCTTGCCGACGTAGTTCGCGTACGTCGCCCCGAGCCGTCGTACGTCGGGCAGGAACGCACTGGCCGAGAATCTCCGTGCCAGCGCGATGGTGGCACCGCCGGCCAGCGCGGGCGCCCAGCCGGCCATCACCGCGTTGGAGTGGAACAGCGGCATCGACAGGTACGCCACGTCAGCGGTCCCGAGTCCGAACCGGTCGGCGAGCAGCATGCCCGGGTGGGCGACCTTCTCCTGGGTGACCCGGACCGCCTTGGGCTCGCCGCTGGTGCCGGAGGTGAAGATCAGCATCATCAGGTCGTCGGGCAGGACGTGGCGCTGGTCGACCACGTCGCTGGGTCTACGCTCGCTCGCCCTTCCGTCGGTCGCTGCTCGACCGGCGGGAGGTACCCGCCCGTGGCCGGCGAGCAGCTCGCTCCACGCGGTCGAGCCGGTCTCGACGACCAGGGCGCCCCCGAGGTCGAGCCCGTCGAGCAGCGCTCGGTGCGCCGGGTCGGTCACCACCACCTGGCAGTCCGAGCGCCGGATGTCGCCGGCCAGGCCGTCGCCGCGCCGGGTGGTGTTCAGTCCCACCAGGGTGACGGTTCCCAGCCCGGCACCGGCGAGCAGCAGCGCCATCTCGGCGGTGTTGTCGAGCAGGGCCCCGATGTGGCGGGGGCGTGCCGGGTCGCACAGGTCGGCCAGACCGCGCGCGAGGTCGGCGGCCTCGGCGACGTACTCCCGCCACGACCAGGACCGGCCGTCGGCCACCAGGCCGGGACGGTCGTCGTCGGCACGGGCCAGCAGCAGCTCCCGGACGGTGCCGGCCATCGGCGCGACCTCAGACCGGGGTGTCGGCGAGGATCCGTCCGACCGCGCGGGCCTGCAGGGTGCTGCCGCCCAGGGCCAGCTCCCACCGCTTCGCGGCGGTGAAGTAGCGGTGCGCGGCACCGTCGAGGTCGATCCCGACCCCTCCGTGGACGTGGACGGTGGTGTGCGCGACGGTGTGGCCGGTGTCCGCAGCCCACAGCTTCGCCGAGGCCACCTCCACCTCCGCGTCCCGGCCATCGCTGAGCAGCCAGGCGGCGTTGGTCACCATCAGGCGCAGGCCGAGGACGGCGATGTAGGCGTCCGCGAGACGCTGCGAGACGGCCTGGAAGGTGCCGATGGGGCGACCGAACTGCTCGCGCGTCTTGGCGTACGACGCGGTGAGCTCCAGCCCGCCCTCGCAGACGCCGAGCTGCGCTTCGGCCTCGCCCGGGACGAGCCGGTCGTCGGACAGCAGGGCGCCCTCGAGCTCGAGCCGGCCGACGGCATCGAGGTCGCTCAGCCGCTGCGTGGCCACCGAGACGCCGGGATCGCCCGGGCGGACCAGGAAGAGCGCCACGCCGGCGTCAGTGCTCGCCGGCACCAGGAACAGGTCCGCGACGGTGCCCGCAGGAACCGTGGTCTTGGTGCCGGTCAGGCGCCACCCGTCCGCCTCCCGGGTGGCCCTGGTGGTCGGCTGAGCCGGGGTGTCGGCCCGGTCCTCGGCCAGCGCCGCGGTCAGCACAGACGCGGCCGACGCGGCGGCGGGCAGCCACTCCTGCTGCTGGGCGGGAGTGCCGAAGCGGGCCAGCGTCATCGCGGCCGCGGCGTGCGCGGCCAGGGGCACGGGCGCCACCACGCGGCCCGCCTCGGTGAGGACGCTGGCCAGCTCCAGCAGGGAGAGGCCGGCACCGCCGTACGCCTCGGGGACCGCCAGGCCGACCAGTCCGGCCTCGCCGAGCTCGGTCCACAGGGCGGTGTCGAACCGGTCGCCGGCCCGCTCGACCTCGGTGAGCCGGTCGGTCGTGCAGCGGGCGGTGAGGATCTGCCGGGCGAGCGCGGCGGCGTCGACCTGGCCGGGGGTGGGGGAGAAGTCCATGTCCTACCTCGTCTGTCGGGTGCGGGTCAGCGCTTCGCGAGGCGGGGGAGCCGGGCTTGACGGCCGCGTTGGGACCCACGATCTCCATCAGGGCGCGGTAGACCTCGGTGGCCAGCTCGGAGCCGAACACCTTGGTCGCGGAGGCGTCGGCAGGGTTGAGCTGCTCGACCGAGGAGGCGAGGCGCCAGTTGAGCAGGCTCAGCATCTCGGTGCGCGCGTGCGCCCGGCCGAGCGCGATCTGCACCCACTCCGCATCCACCACGCGCTGCCCGTCGGGGTTCTTGGTCTGCTGCGCCCACTCCCGCACCAGGGCGATCGAGTGCTGCAGCGGAGCGGCCGAGGTCAGCGCGACCCGCTCGTGGTTGAGCTGGTTGGTGATCAGCGGCCAGCCGCCGTTGAGCTCGCCGACCAGGTTGCCGTAGGGGACGCGGACGTCCTGGTAGTAGGTCGCCGAGGTCGAGACCCCGGCGACGGTGTGGACGGGGGTGTAGGAGAACCCGTCCGCGTCCGCCGGCACCAGGATCATCGAGAGGCCCTTGTGGCGCGGGAGGTCGGGGTCGGTGCGGCAGGCCAGCCAGATCCAGTCGGCGTACTGGATCAGCGAGGTCCACATCTTCTGACCGTTGATGACCCACTCGTCGCCCTCGCGCCGGGCGCGGGTGCGCAGCGAGGCGAGGTCGGTGCCCGAGTCGGGCTCGGAGTACCCGATCGAGAAGTGCAGCTCCCCGGCGAGGATCCGGGGCAGGAAGTAGTCCTTCTGCTCAGCGGTGCCGTAGCGCATGATCGTCGGCCCGACGGTGTTGATCGTCAGGTAGGGCACCGGGACGCCCGCGACGGCGGCGGCGTCGGTGAAGATCAGCTGGTCGACCATGGACCGGTTCTGGCCGCCGTACTCCTCGGGCCAGCCGATCCCGAGCCAGCCGTCCGCCCCGAGCCGGCGGATCACGGACTTGTAGACCTCGGTGTCGCCGAACTCGCCGGTGCTGGAGGAGAGGGCCGCGCGGACCTCGGGGGTCACCAGCTCGGCGAAGTACGCTCGGAGCTCGTCGCGCAGGGCTTCCTGCTCAGGGGTGAGGGCGAGGTGCATGGGGTCTCCCGGCGTCCGGAGAAAACTGGAACGTGTTTCAGAAATGAGCCTAACCGGAGCCTGCGCGCACGTCGAGATGCTGGTCAAACCCCGGCCAAAACTGTAACGTGTTCCAGTAATTGCAGCGACGTCCGGAGGCAGAGTCATGAGGTGTGGGGCATGAGCGCGTCGACCCAGGGCAGGCTCGACCCGCGGGTGATCGACCGCGGGACGCCGCCCGAGCGCTTCGCCCGCGGCTGGCACTGCCTCGGCCTGGCCGAGACCTACCGCGACGGCAAGCCGCACGCGGTGGAGGCCTTCGGCACCAAGCTGGTCGTCTGGGCCGACAGCCAGGGCGAGCTCAAGGTGCTGGACGGCTACTGCCGGCACATGGGCGGCGACCTCACCCAGGGCACCGTGAAGGGCGACCAGATCGCCTGCCCCTTCCACGACTGGCGCTGGGGCGGCGACGGCAAGTGCAAGGCGATCCCGTACGCCAAGCGGATCCCGCTGCGGGCCCGCACCCGGGCCTGGACGCTGATGGAGGAGAACAAGCAGCTCTTCGTCTGGCACGACGCCGAGGGCAACGGGCCGATCGAGGAGCAGGCGATCCCGCGCATCGAGGGCTGCTTCGACGGCCAGTGGACCGACTGGACGTGGAACGTCCTCGACATCCCCAACGCCAACTGCCGCGAGATCATCGACAACGTCGTCGACATGGCGCACTTCTTCTACATCCACTACGCCTACCCGAAGTACTTCAAGAACGTCTTCGAGGGCCACATCGCCACCCAGTACATGAACTCCTCGGGGCGTCCCGACATGAGCGGCGCCGGGTACGGCGACCAGGACCTGCTGCTCACCTCCGAGGCCAGCTACTTCGGCCCGTCGTACATGATCAACCCGCTGACCACGACGTACCGCGGCTTCGAGATCGACGTCATCCTGATCAACTGCCACTACCCGGTCAGCCAGACCGCGTTCAGGCTGCAGTACGGCCTGATGGTGCGCAAGATCGAGGGCCTCTCCGACGAGGAGAACGCCAGGATCGCCGGCAAGTACAGCAAGATGTTCGGCGAGGGCTTCCTGCAGGACGTCGAGATCTGGAAGAACAAGTCGCCGATCGAGAACCCGCTGCTGTGCGAGGAGGACGGTCCCGTCTACCAGCTCCGCCGCTGGTACGAGCAGTTCTACGTCGACATCGCCGACGTGACGCCGGAGATGACGCAGCGCTTCGAGTTCGAGGTCGACACCACCCACGCCAACGAGAACTGGCAGCGCGAGGTCGAGGAGAACCTGCGCCGGCGGATGGAGGACGACGCCCAGTACGGCGACCAGCACGCGCACGCCCACTCCGCCTCGGACTCCTGATGGTCTCGTTCGCACCGCTGGACCCGCAGACCTACGAGGACCGCGCCCGCTACCTGGGCAAGGACCTCGCCGAGGTCGCCTGCCTGGACTGCCTCGCCGTGGTCCGGGTCCGCAAGCAGAGCGAGTTCCACACCAGCATCCAATGGGACGCCGAGAGCGCCGCGCACTGCGCCGAGCTCTCCCGCGCCCGCAACGAGGGACACCGCGTCACCGCCTCCTGCAGCCGCCTCAAGGACAGCATCGCGGCCGCCGTGCGCGAGGGCCGGATCCAGATCGGCGGCACCGTTGACTGACGTCGTCCGGCTCACCGTCGTCGACGTGGTCCAGGAGACCGCCGACGCGCGCTCGATCGTGCTCGAGGCCGACGCCGAGACCCAGCACCTCGTCGGCTACCGGCCCGGCCAGTTCCTGACCGTGGCAGTGCCCAGTGCCCGCACCGGTGTGGTCGCCCGCTGCTACTCGCTCTCCTCGGCGCCGGACGAGTCCGACCTCCTCACCATCACCGTCAAGCGCACGGCCGACGGGTACGCGTCCAACTGGCTCTGCGACAACGTCGCCCCCGGCCAGACCCTGACCGTGCTGCCGCCGAGCGGCGTCTTCACCCCGGCCAGCCTGGATGCCGACCTGCTCCTCTTCGCTGGCGGCAGCGGCATCACCCCGGTCATCTCGATCGCGAAGTCCGCGCTCACCCACGGCACCGGTCAGGTGGTCCTGGTCTACGCGAACCGCGACGAGTCGTCGGTGATCTTCGCGCGCCAGCTCACCGCGCTGGCCGAGAAGCACCCCGACCGGTTCGTCGTCGTGCACTGGCTGGAGTCGGTGCAGGGGCTGCCGACCAGCGACCACCTGCGCACGCTGGCCAGCCACTTCCTCACCTACGACGCGTTCGTCTGCGGGCCCGGCCCGTTCATGCAGGGCGTCGTGGCGGCGCTGAAGGACCTCGGCTTCCCGCGCGAGCGACGCCACCAGGAGAAGTTCGTCTCGTTGGGCGGCAACCCGTTCGGTGACGGCGCCGCCGCCATCGGCGACCCCGGGGCCGAGCCGGCGGAGGCGCCGCTGCGGACCACCCCGGCGACCGTCGAGGGCGACCTCGACGGCGAGCCGTTCGCGTTCGACGACTGGCAGCCCGGCGTCCCGCTGCTGGACTTCCTGCTCAGCAAGGGCGTGCCGGCGCCGTACTCCTGCCGCGAGGGCAACTGCAGCGCCTGCGCGTGCCTGGTCCTCGACGGTGAGGTCTCGCTGCAGGCCAACGACGTGCTGGACGACGACGACCTCGCCGACGGTGTCCGGCTTGCCTGCCAGGCCCTCCCCGTGAGCGACACCGTCCGGATCACCTACTCCGGCTGACCCCCGCGCACGAGACCCCCGGCACCGGTCCGCGGAATCCTTGCGGGGTCTCGTGGCTCGCCTATCGGCTCGCACCTCGACCTCCGGAGGTCGGCCCGGAGGTCGAGGTGCGAACGCGCAGCGTGAGCCACGAGACCACTGCACGCAGCTCGGAGGTCGAGGTGCGAACGCGCAGCGTGAGCCACGAGACCACCTCGGGGAGCCGCACGAGCGACCCGCCTACGCGGTCAGCGACAGGGCGGCCTCGAGCTCCTCGAGGGCCTCGCCCATGTAGACGGCGATCCGCTGCAGGTGCGGGACGGAGTCGCGGCAGCCGGTGAAGCCGACGCAGAACGAGTCGGCGTTCGAGACGGCGGTGATGTTCAGGGACTGGCCGTGGAAGAGCAGGCTGAGCGGGTAGTACTCCTCGAGCCTCGACCCGTTGAAGTAGCGGGTCTCCTGCAGGCCGGGGACGTTGGAGATGACGACGTTGGAGGCAGGGCGGCCGATCCCCCCGATGCCCAGCATCGCCTGGCCCAGGAACGGCCCCATCAGCCCGGCGGTGTAGAGGTCCATCGCACCGGCCCCGACCTCGGGCAGCCGCTCCTTGCCGAGCTGGGTGGAGGCGTGGATCGCGTGGATCCGCTCCACCGGGTCGGGCAGGTCGGTGCCGAGCTTGGCGTAGAGGAAGGTGATCGCGTTGCCCACCCCAGCGCCCTCGTCCTGGCGGACCGAGACCGGGACGTTGGCGGTCAGGCTCTCCTCGGGGAGCGCGCCCGCCTCGAGCAGGTAGCGGCGCAGCGCCCCACCGCACAGCGCCAGGAAGACGTCGTTGAGCGAGCCGTCGGCGGCCCTGGCGACCTTCTTGAGCCGGTCGATGGAGTAGGTCTGCGTGGCGAAGCGGCGCGGCGCGCTGATGCGGCCGTTGAAGACGGACTTGGGCGCCCGGTAGGGGACCGCGCGCAGCTCCTCCTTGGAGCCCGCGGCGCTCTCGGCGTACGTGCGCCCCAGCGATCCGAGCACCGAACGCGTGGTGAGCACGCTGCGCGCCAGACCCGAGAGGCCGCCGCTGGAGGCCGGCACCAGCGCCTTCTCCTTCTTCGGGACGTCGGACTGGTCGGGGCCCCGGGTGCCGATGGCCCACGGCGGGAGCATCGAGCGGTTGGCGGGGTCGACCGAGAAGATCCGGCGCGCCAGGCGGATGCCGCCGACCCCGTCGATCTGCGAGTGGTGCACCTTCATGTACATCGACCACTTGCCGGCCGCCACCCCCTCGATCAGGTGGCACTCCCACAGCGGGTAGCGCCGGTCCATCCGCTGGCTGTGCAGGCGGGAGACCAGGACGCCGAGCTCGCGCTCGCCACCCGGGGAGGGCACCGCCGAGTGCCGGAAGTGGTAGTCGAGGTCGATCTCCTCGTCGGGCAGCACCTCCCAGGCCGGCAGCACCCGGCCCGCGAGCCGGTAGTTGAACGGGGGCTGGAAGGTCCGCACGGTGCGCCAGTGCGCGACCAGGTCCTCCAGGTAGGACGGTCCGGCGTCCGCGGGAAGGCTGAAGGTGGCCAGGACGCCGACCTGCATGGGCGTGCGGTAGGTCTCCGAGTAGAGCCATCCGGCGTCGTTGATCTTGAGGATCTGCTTGGCCACGTGCCGTGCTCCTGGGTGGTCGGTGCGGGAACGCGGTCAGTCTCTCCCACCGGCCCCCGCTCGGGAAGCCCGCCGGTGACAGGTCGCCCCGCGGCTCGGGAGAGGATGTCCCCATGACCGTCGCCGAGTGGACCTCCACGGGCTTCCTCTCCGAGGCTCGCGCCTGGGTGCAGGAAGGCGCCTCCCGACACGGCCTGACCCTGGTCGGGGAGCCCGAGCAGCCGCACGCCCGGCCCTGGTCGAGCGCGCTGCGGTTCGGCTCGGACGCCGGGCCGCTGTGGTTCAAGGTCAACGGGACCGGCACCCGCTACGAGTCCGCGCTCCTCGCCACGCTCACCGAGGTCGCCCCGACCCTGGGACCCGACGTGCTGGCCTCCGAGGCGGCCCGCGGCTGGACGCTGATGCGCGACGCCGGCCCGGCGCTGCGGTCCACCGCACCGGCCGAGGACCTGTGGGGCGCCTGGACCACGATCCTCACCGGGTACGCCGACGCGCAGCTGGCCCTGGCCGACCACGTCGACGCGCTGGTCGCCGCCGGCACCCCGGTGGTCTCCGCCGCCACCCTGCCGGGCCAGCTGCGCGCCCTGGTCGCCGAGCTCGCGGCCCGACCGGTGGAGGCCGGCGGGCTGGAGGCCGACCAGGTCCGCCGCCTCGAGTCCCTCTTCCCGTCGTACGACGCCTGGTGCAGCGAGCTGGCCACCTCGGGGTTGCCCGAGACGCTCAACCACGACGACCTGCACTCCAACAACGTCTGCGTGGGCGCGACCGGCACCCGGATCATCGACTGGGGCGACGCGGTCGTCGGCCACCCCTTCGGCACGATGTTGGCCACGCTGAACTCGGTGGCGCACCACACCGGCCTGGAGGTGGGTGACACCCGCGTGAAGCGGCTGCGTGACGCCTACCTCGAGCGCTTCGACGCCTACGGCTCCCGGAAGGACCGGAAGCGCTGGGTGAAGCTCGCCCGTCGTACCGGGGCGGTGACCCGGGCCCTGTGCTACGGCCGCGCCCTGGAGGGCACCGACCCGGCCGAGCAGGCCGCGTTCGACTGGCCGGTGCGCGGGTGGCTCCTCGAGCTGCTCGACGAGGCCTGAGGGCCGCCCCGGGTCACCAGCCCCGCTCGGCCCACTCGTCCAGGTGCGGCCGGTCGGTCCCGAGGGTGGTGTCGTTGCCGTGGCCGGGGTAGACCCAGGTCTCGTCGGGGAGCCGGTCGAAGATCTTGGTGCGCACGTCGTGCAGCAGGGACCGGAAGGCCGCCTCGTCGCCGAAGGTGTTGCCGACACCGCCGGGGAAGAGCGAGTCGCCGGTGAACAGGTGCGGGGTCCCGGCCGGGTCGTCGTACAGCAGGGCGACCGAGCCCGGCGTGTGGCCGACCAGGTGGATGACCGTCAGGGTGCAGTCGCCGACCGCCACGGTGTCGCCGTCGTGCAGCGGCACGTCGACCTTCACGCCGGTCTGCTCGGTCACGGCGGCCGCGTCGTCGGCGCCGGCCAGCGTCTGGGCTCCGGTGGCCGCGACCACCTCGGCCAGGGCTCGGTGGTGGTCCCAGTGCTGGTGGGTGGTGACGACCTTGGTGAGGCCGTCGGCGCCGATCAGCGCCTTCAGCTCGTCGGGCTCGGCCGCGGCGTCGATGAGGAGCTGGTCGTCGGTGGCCCGGCAGCGCAGCAGGTAGCAGTTGTTCGACATCTGCTCGTCGACGGCCAGCTTGGTGATGATCAGCCCGGCCAGCTCGCGGACGTCCGCGGGTCCACCGGGGGTGACGTTGCCGTGGTAGCTCATGGGTGTGCTCAGCCCCACCTTCCGAGTTCGGGGAGTCGGTCCTCCGAGCATGCCAGGCCCTCCCCGGAGCTGCGGCCCACCAGCCACCAGGCCAGGGCCGCGGCCGTCCCCGAGACGTGCGGGCCCCCAGGGCCCGACGACCAGGTCTGGCCGGTGTCGTCGGCCGACCAGGACAGCACCACGCCGTCCTCGGCCAGCTCACGGGCCCGGCGCTCGTGCAGCGCGGTGGTGAAGACGGCCGACCAGTCCGCGGCGGTGTAGCCGATGCCGAGGTCGGCGTGGTGCACCTCCACCTCGGTGAGGCGCATCAGGCCGACGCGGCTCACCGGGAAGGGCTCGCCGTCCGGCAGCCGGCTCACCGGTGATCCCAGGCGGGAGGCGTGGAGCTCGTTGGCGGCCTGGACCCAGCGGCCCGCCGAGGCCACCGCGTCGGCGCGGAGGTCGGCGGGGCCGCGGGTGGCGCCGGCCTCGATGTCGGCGTTGCGGGCGTCGACCGAGGGGTACATCGCCCCCGGCTCGCCGGCCTGTGCCGCGTGCAGCAGGCCGGTGAACGCGTCCGCGTTGCGGGCCAGGTGGGTGACCACGTGCGCCCGCGTCCACCCGCGCAGCAGCGAGGGGGCGAGCAGGTCGTCCGCGCTCAGCTCGACGACCGCGCCGAGGTAGCGGGCGGTGGCCACGACGGTCTCGTCCAGGAAGGGGAAGTCGGTCTCCACAGGTCCATCCAACCGCGCCGTCCGAGGAGGGGACCAGGGACCTCGGACCGCTGGGGTCGCCGGGTACCGTGGACGTCTCCGCCCTTCCTCCCCAGGTCCGGTGTGGCGACTTGTCCTCGGCACCCTTCCAGGGCGAACATGTGTTCGAACAACTCGACGACAGGGAAGTCCCGGTGGCAGACCAGCTCATCATCCGCGGTGCGCGCGAGCACAACCTCAAGGACGTCTCCCTCGACCTGCCCCGGGACTCCCTGATCGTGTTCACGGGGCTGTCCGGCTCCGGCAAGTCGAGCCTGGCGTTCGACACCATCTTCGCGGAGGGCCAGCGGCGCTACGTCGAGTCGCTCTCCGCCTACGCCCGGCAGTTCCTGGGGCAGATGGACAAGCCGGACGTCGACTTCATCGAGGGTCTCTCGCCGGCCGTCTCGATCGACCAGAAGTCGACCTCGAAGAACCCGCGCTCGACGGTGGGCACGATCACCGAGGTCTACGACTACCTCCGGCTGCTCTACGCCCGGGCGGGGCGCCCGCACTGCCCGACCTGCGGGGAGCCGATCAGCCGGCAGACGCCGCAGCAGATCGTCGACCGCATCCTCCAGCTCGAGGAGGGCACCCGCTTCCAGGTGCTCGCGCCGGTCATCCGCGGCCGCAAGGGCGAGTACGTCGAGCTGTTCCGCCAGCTGCAGACGCAGGGCTTCTCCCGGGCCCGGGTCGACGGGGAGACCTACTCCCTGAGCGAGCCACCGACGCTGGACAAGCAGAAGAAGCACACCATCGAGGTCGTCGTCGACCGGCTCGCAGCCAAGAGCGGCTCGAAGCGCCGGCTCACCGACTCGGTGGAGACCGCGCTCAACCTGGCCGGCGGGCTGGTGGTCTTCGACTTCGTCGACCTGCCGGCCAAGGACCCGGGCCGCGAGCAGCGCTTCTCGGAGAAGATGGCGTGCCCCAACGAGCACCCGATCGACACCGACGAGCTGGAGCCGCGGTCGTTCTCGTTCAACTCCCCGTTCGGCGCGTGCCCGCAGTGTCATGGCCTGGGCACCCGGATGGAGGTCGACCCGGAGCTGGTCGTCACCGACCCGGGCGGCTCGCTGGCCGACGGCGTGATCGACCCCTGGTCCGGCGCGCACGTCTCCGACTTCTTCCAGCGGCTGCTGGGCGCCCTCGGCGAGGAGCTCGGGTTCGACCTGGACACCCCGTGGGAGCGGCTGCCGGCGAAGGCCCGCAAGTCGATCCTGGACGGCCACCCGACCAAGGTGCACGTGCGGCACACCAACCGCTACGGGCGCGAGCGCGCCTACTACACCTCCTTCGAGGGAGTCCGCCCCTACATCGAGCGGCGCCACCGCGAGGCGGAGTCCGACACCAGCCGGGAGCGCTTCGAGGGCTTCATGCGCGAGGTGCCGTGCCCGGCCTGCAACGGCAGCCGGCTCAAGCCGGTCTCGGTCTCGGTGACCCTGGGCGGCAAGAACATCGCCGAGGTCTGCGCTCTCCCGATCAGCGAGTGCGCGGTCTTCCTGCGCACCGTCGAGCTCAACGCTCGCGAGCGCCAGATCGCCGAGCGGGTGCTGAAGGAGATCCAGGAGCGGCTCAACTTCCTGCTCGACGTCGGCCTGGACTACCTCTCCCTGGACCGGCCGGCCGGGTCGCTATCCGGCGGCGAGGCCCAGCGGATCCGGCTGGCCACCCAGATCGGCGCCGGTCTGGTCGGTGTGCTCTACGTCCTCGACGAGCCCTCCATCGGCCTGCACCAGCGCGACAACCACCGCCTGATCGAGACCCTGATCCGGCTCCGCGACCTCGGCAACACCCTGATCGTGGTCGAGCACGACGAGGACACGATCCGCGTCGCGGACTGGGCCGTCGACATCGGGCCCGGCGCGGGGGAGCACGGAGGACAGGTCGTCCACTCCGGGCCGGTCGCGGACCTGCTGTCGCACCCCGACTCGATGACCGGGCTCTACCTGTCCGGGCGCAAGTCGATCCCGGTGCCCGCCGTACGACGCCCCCGCACGAAGGGCCGCGAGCTGAAGGTCATCGGGGCCAAGGAGCACAACCTGCGCGACATCGACGTCGCGTTCCCGCTGGGCATGTTCGTCGCGGTCACCGGGGTGAGCGGGTCCGGCAAGTCGACCCTGGTCAACGACATCCTCTACACCTCTCTGGCCAAGCAGATCTACAACGCCCGCACGGTGCCCGGACGGCACCGCCGCATCGACGGTCTCGAGCACGTCGACAAGGTCATCCACGTCGACCAGTCGCCGATCGGGCGGACCCCGCGCTCCAACCCGGCGACGTACACCGGCGTCTTCGACCACGTCCGCAAGCTCTTCGCCTCCACGCCGGAGGCGAAGATGCGCGGCTACCTCCAGGGCCGCTTCTCGTTCAACGTCAAGGGCGGGCGCTGCGAGGCGTGCGCCGGCGACGGCACGATCAAGATCGAGATGAACTTCCTGCCCGACGTCTACGTCCCGTGCGAGGTCTGCCACGGCGCCCGGTACAACCGGGAGACGCTGGAGGTTCACTACAAGGGCAAGACCATCGCCGAGGTCCTCGACATGCCGATCGAGGAGGCGCTGGAGTTCTTCGCCGCCGTCCCGGCGATCCACCGCCACATGCGGACCCTCGTGGACGTCGGCCTCGGCTACGTCCGTTTGGGACAGCCCGCTCCGACCCTGTCCGGTGGCGAAGCCCAACGGGTCAAGCTCTCCACCGAGCTGCAGAAGCGCTCCACCGGCCGGACGGTCTACGTCCTCGACGAGCCGACGACGGGCCTGCACTTCGAGGACATCCGCAAGCTGCTGCTGGTCCTGGGACGCCTGGTCGACCAGGGCAACACGGTCCTGGTGATCGAGCACAACCTCGACGTCATCAAGACCGCCGACTGGATCGTCGACATGGGCCCCGAGGGCGGCAGCCGCGGCGGCATCGTGGTCGCGGAGGGGACCCCGGAGGAGGTCGCCGAGCACCCCGACAGCCACACCGGGGCGTTCCTGAAGCCCCTGCTGGAGGGGAACCTGCGGACCACCGCGTCCGCGACCACCCGCAAGCGGACCGCCGCCGCCACGAAGACAGCGGCCAGCCCCGCGAGGACGACCGCGAAGACCCCCGCCAAGAAGACGGCACGCAAGACGGTGCCTCCCGCCTCGACCCGGGCCGCGGCGCGGAGGTCGTGACGAGGTCCTAGTACCAATGGGCACATTGCCAGCGCCGGGATTCCTCTGCGCGGTTGCCTAGACTCGTTGACATGAGCGAAGCGAACCCGCAGCCCTTTCTCGACCGTCGCCGCGTCCTCGGCTGTGCAGCCCTGATGGGTGTGGCCGGACCGCTCCTGGCGGCCTGCGGCTCCGGCGGTGAGCCCGATGCTGCAGCGTCGTCGACTCCGGCGGGCAGCGGCTCAGGTGGAGCGGGCTCCAATGCCCTGGTGGCCACGAAGGACGTTCCGGTGGGGGGCGGCGTCGTGCTCGACGACCAGGGCGTCGTGGTCACCCAGCCGGCTGCCGGTGAGTTCAAGGGCTTCAGCAACATCTGCACCCACCAGGGCAACAAGGTCAGCTCGGTCAGCAACGGGGTCATCACCTGTCCGTTCCACGGCAGCCAGTTCGACATCACCACGGGCGACAACGTCACCGGGCCCAACGGAGAGGCTGCCGGCACGGTCCCCCCGTTGCCCGCTGTCGCGGTGAAGGTCAGCGGCAACGAGGTCGTCCGCGCCTGAAGGCGGTCCCGCCTCAGCCGGCTGCTGCCAGTCCGGCTGAGGCACTCTGGATCTGCCGGAAGCGGCTCTGGTGGAACACCAGGGGAGCAGCGTCGCGCGGGTGCTCGACGGCCTCGAGGGCGAGCAAGACGATCAGGTGGTCGCCCGCCTCGATCTCGCGGTCGATGGTGCAGTCGAAGGCGACCACCGCGTCCTCGAGCAGGACCGCACCCTCCGGGGTCTCCCGCAGGGCCAGCCCCTCGAACCGTTGGCCGGTCGGCCCGGCGAGCCGGCGGCACGCGTCGTGGTGGTGCGAGGCCAGCACGCTGAGCCCGATGTGGCCCGCCCGCCTCAGGACGGGCCAGGTGGTCGACGTCCGGGCGATCGAGAAGGACACCAGCGCAGGCTCCAGGCTCACCGAGGTGAAGGAGCTCGCGGCCAGCCCGACGGGGACTCCGTCGACCTGGGCGGCCACGGCGACCACGCCGCTGGGAAAGGCGGCGAACGCGCGCCGCAGGTCGGTCGGGTCGAAGGTGACCGTCATCGGAGGGCTCCTGTCGCGAGGGTCGAGGGGATGCGGGGGGTGCTCACGAAGCGGCTCGGCGTGCGGGAGCACCGAAGGGCACCGAGGAGCGCACGGTGACCGGCGCCGGGTGGGTCCAGCGGCCACGCTCGGCCAGCACCGGCAGGACGCCCTCGCCGAACCAGTAGGCCTCCTCCAGGTGCGGGTACCCGGAGAGGATGAACTCCTCGATGCCGACGGCGGCGTACTCCTCGATCCGGTCGGCGATCTCGGTGAAGCTCCCGACGAGTGCGGTGCCCGCGCCCCCGCGGACCAGACCCACCCCGGCCCAGACGTTCGGGTAGACCTCGAGGTCCTCGCGGGTTCCGCCGTTGAGGGCGAGCATCCGGCGCTGCCCCTCGGACTCGCTACGGCGTAGCCCCTCCTGGACCGAGGCGACCGTGTCGTCGTCGAGGGCGTCGAGCATCCGCTGCGCCTCGGCCCACGCGTCGGCCGAGGTCGGACGAGCGATGCTGTGGATGCGCAGGCCGAAGCGGAGAGTCCGCCCCTGCTCCGCGGCGAGACCCCGGACCCAGGCGACCTTCTCGGCGACCGCCGCCGGCGGCTCGCCCCAGGTCAGGTAGACGTCGGCGTACCGCGCGGCGACGTCGCCCGCGGCCGGTGAGGAGCCGCCGAAGTAGATGTCGGGTCGCGGCGTCGGGGGCGCGGCCAGGGAGGCGCCCTCGACGTGCAGGTGATCGCCGTCGAGGTCGACGGTCTCGCCGTCCCAGAGCCGGGTGACGACCTCGAGGAACTCCGCGCACCGGGCGTAACGCCCGTCCTTGTCGGCGAAGTCACCGAAGGCCCGCTGCTCGTGGCTCTCCCCACCGACGACCACGTTGAGGAGCAGGCGACCGCCCGACAGGTTCTGGAAGGTCGCGGCCATCTGGGCGGCCAGGGTGGGGGACAGCAGGCCGGGCCGGAAGGCGACCAGGAACTTCAGCCGCTCCGAGGCGGTGGCCAGCATCGCCGTGGTCACCCAGGCGTCCTCGCACCAGGCGCCCGTCGGGGTGAGCGCGCCCACGAAGCCGAGCTGCTCGGCGCTGCGGGCGACCTGGCCGAGGTAGGGCACCGACGCGGGCCGTCCGGCGCCCTGGGTGGCGACCCCGTGCCCGCCACCGACGACCGCGCGTCCGTCCCCGCCATTGGTCGGCAGGAACCAGTGGAACTGCAGCTGCCCGGTCACCGGGTCGTGGACGGCGTCGGGCGCGGTCGGCGTGCTCGGGCTGGTCATCGGCGAGTCTCCGTCTCGGGTCGGGTCAGATCTGGCCGTGTCGGGGTGGCAGCGCGCTGTCGACCGCCCAGCGGCCGAGGTGCTGCACCTTCCACGCGGCCGGGTCGTGCAGGGTGTGGGTGCGGGCGTTGCGCCAGTGCCGGTGCAGGTTCAGGGAGTCCAGCGCCGACCGGGTGCCGGCAACCTCGAAGAGTCGGGTGCTCGTCTCCAGGGCGGCCCGGGTGCCGGCCGCGCGCACGGCGGCCACGGCGATGCTGGCCGCCCCGGCGGTCGCGTCGCTGAGGTGAGCGCGGGCGACGTCGACGGCGCGAGCGGCCTCGGCGAGCAGCGCCTCCGCCGCCCGCACCGCGAGCTCCTGCTCGCCGAAGGCCTGCACCACCAACGGGTCGTCGGCCGCGCGCTCCACGCCCGCGTCCGGGTAGGGCCGGGACCGGGTGCGGACGAACTCGGCCGCGTCGCGCAGCGCGGCCCGGGCGATGCCCACGTCGATCGCACTGTGCAGCAGCTGCGCGTAGGCGCCGTACACCTGGGGTCCGTGGAACGTCGGCTCGTACGAGGTGACGAGCTCGTCAGGCACCGCCACGCCGTCCAGCCGGACGGTGCCGCTGGCGGTGGTCCGCTGACCCATGCCGTCCCAGTCGTCGACGACGGTGACGCCCTCCGCTGTCCGCCGGACCCACGCGACGACCAGCGGTCCGTCGCTCCCCTGGTGGGCGAGGACCGGGACCCAGTCGGCGAAGAGCGCGCCCGTGCTGTAGCCCTTCGTGCCGTCCAGCCGCCAGCCGGAGCCCGCACGGGTCAGGGTGGTGCGGAGCTCCCGGACGTGCCGGGTGCCCGTCTCGGACTGGGCGTTGCCGATCCGGGCCCCCGCCAGCACCTCGCCCAGCAGCAGCCGCTGCTGCTGCGGGGTGCCCTGCTCACGGAGCAGGTTGACGTAGACGAAGTGGCTCTGCGGGATCTGCGCGACGTTGGGGTCGCCGGTGGCCAGCAGCCGGAAGACCTCGGTGACGACGACGACCGGCAGGTCCGGGCCGCCCAGGGCGTGGGGGACCGTGATCCCCAGCAGACCGCTGGCCGAGAGGCGCTCGACCTCCGTGGTGGGCAGCTCCCGCTCGCTGTCGCGTCGCGAGGCGCCGAGGCCGAGGTCGGCGGCAAGGGCGGCGGCCACCTGCAGCGCACCGTCGGCGTCGAGCACCGGGGGAGCGGGACGGGCCCGTGGGCGATCGGCCCGCTCGGGGAGCACGGCGGTCACGTCAGGCCGCCTTCTCCGCCTCGGCCGCCTCGAGCTCGCGCACGATCGGCAGCACCTCGCGCCCGAAGTACTCGACCTCCTCGAGGTAGTGCAGGAAGCCGAGCAGCAGCAGGTTCGCGCCATGTCGCTTGTACTCGAGCATCCTCCGGGCCACCTGCTCGGGTGTGCCGATCAGCCCGGTGCGGAAGCCGTCGTTGTACTGGACCAGGTCGGAGAAGTCCGAGTCCTGCCACATCCCCTTCTTGTCGCCGGTGGACTGGCCGGCCTGCTTGACGGCCGAGCCGAACCCCTCCACGGCCTCCCGGTCGGCCTTGTCGATGATCTCGCGCAGGACGTCGCGGGCCTCGGCCTCGGTGTCGCGGGCGACCAGGAAGCCGTTCACGCCGAACCTGACCGTGCGACCGTGGCGCCGGGCCTCCGCGGAGACGTCGTGGACCTGCTCGGCGAAGCCCTCGGGGGTGTTGCCGTTGGCGAAGTACCAGTCCGAGACCCGTCCGGCCATGCCGCGGGCGTCGGTGGAGTTGCCGCCCTGGAAGATCTCGGGGTGCGGGCGCCCCTCGGAGGCCAGCGGCTTGGGCTTCAGGTCGAAGTCGTGCAGCCGGTAGAAGTCGCCCTGCAGCTCGGCGTGCTCGGAGGTCCAGATCTCGCGCAGGTAGGTGATGAACTCCTCGGCCCGGCGGTAGCGCTCGCCGTGCTCGAGCCACGGCTCGCCGAGCTTGGTGAACTCGTCCTTGAACCAGCCGCTGACCACGTTGACCGCGGCCCGCCCCCCGGAGAGGTGGTCGGCGGTGGCGATGAGCTTGGCGAGCACACCCGGCTGCCACAGCCCGGGGTGGACGGCGGCGATGACCTTGAGCCGCTCGGTCGCCAACAGCAGCGCGAGGCTGAAGCTGGTCGACTCGTGCTGGTAGGCCGCGCCGTACGAGGCCATGTACCGGACCTGCGAGAGGGCGTAGTCGAAGCCGTTGTTCTCGGCCAGGACGGCGAGCTTCTTGTTGTAGTCGTAGCCCCAGTCGGTGCGCTGCTCGATCTTGCTGACGACGAGGCCGCCGCTGACGTTGGGCACCCAGTAGGCGAACTGCAGGGGGCGGGTCGGGTCATAGGCGCGGTGGGCGGTGCTCATGGGTTCCTCTTCCGGTTCGGGGCGGGTCTGCAGGTCAGGGACGTGTCACGTGGCGGGGCGCGAGGACCAGGACTGGTCGCGCTCGGTCCGGCCGATCGCCCAGGCGTACGGCGGCGGCGTGCCGTTCACCAGGTGGTCGCCGACCACGCGGGCCTTGAGGATGCGCGGGTTGTGCGAGGAGACCGTCCGCGCGTTGCGCCAGTGCCGGTCCAGCCCGAGCGTCCGAGCGGTGCCGGAGGCGCCGAGGGTGTCGAACAGGTCGGTCGCCGCGGTGAGCACCGCGGAGGTGACCGCGACCTGGGCGGCCGAGGCCTCGAGCTCGGCGGCCTCGTTGGCCTCCCGGACCGCCTCAGGAGCGGCGGTGGCCAGGTCGAAGACGTCCTGCAGGGCCTGGGCGACCCGGACCGCGGCCGTCTCCGCGACGTACGCCGCGGCTGCGACCTCGCCGACCCGGGCGAGCACCTGGGCGTCGTCGCGAACCCGAGGTGTGTTGGCGTGGGAGAAGTTGCGCTCGCGGCGCCGGACCTGGGCGACGGTGTCGACCTGGGCCGCGCGGGCGATGCCGGCCAGGGTCGCCAGCAGGTTCAGCTGGTAGAGACCCGTCTGGTAGGGGTAGCGGTTCGAGAACGGGGTGACGTCGGCCGCCTCGACGCGGGCGCCCCGGAAGACGGCCGTCCCGCTGCCGGTGCCGCGCTGGCCGAAGCCGTCCCAGTCGTCGAGGACCTCCACGCCGGCCTGCTCGGTGGAGACCAGGGCGATGGCGAAGTCACCGTCCGCTCCGCGTCGCGGGTCGTCCTCGGCGCGGCGCACGTAGACGTCGGCCCACTCGGCGAAGATCGTGCCGGTGGTGTAGTACTTCTCGCCGTCGAGCCGGTGATGGTCCCCCTCGGGGGTGAGCACCGTCGCCTGGGTGTCGATCGCGGTCGACCCGGCCTCCGACCAGGCGTTGCCGGCGATCTCCCCGGCCACGAACCGGTCGAACCAGCGGGACTGGTCCTCACCGCGGACGTGCGCCCAGAGCCGGTCCTCGGCGAACGCGAAGTGGCCGCGCAGCGCCTGGGCCAGGTTCGCGTCCGCCGCCGCCAGGTCGATCCACAGCTCGGTGACCTCGGGGAGCGTGGCGCCGCCCCCGCCGTGCTCGACCGGGACGCGGACGGCGCCGAAGCCGGCCTGCTTGAGCTGCTCGACCTGGTCGTGGGGGAGGGCGCCGTCGAGCTCCCGGTCCAGGGCGCCGGCGGCGATCTCGGTGAACAGGGGGCCGAAGCGGCGCCGGAGGGCGTCCAGCCGGCGGGAGCGGACCACCGGTCGGCGCGACGGGTCGACGAGGGGTCCGCCGGTGGGCGCGGCAGGAGCGGTGCGGTCGGTCAGGGTCATGCGCGGTGCCTCTCGGTGACGGGGGGTGGGGGTCGGGGAGCGGCGGCTCACGTGTACCAGGTCGGTTCGGGCAGCTCGCCGCGCAGCACGTACCGGCCGACCTCGGCGCGCTTGTGGGCCACCGGGTCGTGCAGGCTGTGCGTGCGCAGGTTGCGCCAGAAGAGGTCCAGGCCGACAGCGTTCGCGGTGGCGCGGGCGCCGGTGACCTCGAAGATCCGGTTGGCGATCTCCAGCCCGGCGTCGATCGCCACCTGCTTGCCCGCGGCGATCACCACCGCGGCCTCGCCGCGCTCCTGGGCGGTGACGGTGTCGGCGTGGGCGTTGATGGCCTCGATCAGCTGAGCGGCCCGGTCGTTGAGCGCCTCGGCCGCCCACAGCTTGGCCTGCAGGTCGCCGTAGGTCTCCTGCACGTGGAACTCGTCGACCGCGTGCTCCTTGACGTCCGCGGCGTAGGGCCAGGCCCGGGTGCGGTCGCGGGTGTACGTCGCCGCGGTGCGCAGGGCGCCCTGCGCGATGCCGAGATAGATGTTGCTGAACACCAGCTGGATCAGCGGCAGGTTCAGCGTGTTGTAGACCCGGGGCTGGAAGACCCGGTCGACGTAACCCGCCGCAGCGGCCCACGGGACCCGGACACCGTCGACGGTGACCCCGCCGCTCTCGGTGAGCCGCATGCCCAGGTTGTCCCAGTCGTCGTGGAAGCGCAGCGCGTCCTGACGGGCCTCCACGATCGCGAAGACGTGGTTCTCGGTGCCTTCCACCACGCCCTCGAGCACGACGACGTCGGCGACCCGGGCTCCGGTCGAGAACGACTTGCGACCGGAGAAGACGAGCTCGTCGCCCTCCTCGCGGATCACCAGGTCGGCGTCGCGCGGGTTGACCGCACCGCCGAAGAACCAGCGGTTCTCCGCGGCGGCCTGCTCGACCGCCGCGATCTGCTCGGGGGTGCCGACCAGGCGAGCGGCCCAGGCCCAGACGTAGTGGTAGCCCAGCAGCTGCCCGATGGAGCCGTCGGCCGCGGCCACCGTGCGGACCACCTCGAGCGCGGTCGTCCAGTCCTGGCCACCGCCGCCGTACGACGTGGGGGCGAGCAGCGTGACGAGCCCGGACTCCTTGAGCAGCCGGACCTCGGCGATCGGACTGGCCCCGGCGCGGTCACGGGCCACGGCGTCCACGGCGAGCTGGGCGGCGACCGCCCGGGCCCGGTCGAGCCAGGCCTCACGCCCCTCGGGCGCCGACGTCCAGTCGGTGGCCGACGGGGTCGGGACGGGGTGCGCGGAGGCGTCGGAGGTGGGGGTGGGGGACGTGGTGCTCACGGCTCTCCTCGGGTCGGGTGCGGTCCTCGGGCGAATGTCGAGTAACTTAATAGATCAAAAGGCGGGAACCGACCCCTCGGGGCGCGGCTCGCGAACGGGCCCTCGGGCAGGGCGGAAGGCACCCCCTTCCACCGGCCGGCCCCGCCGACGAACGATCGAGGGAGTGTCGCCGTGCGCATCGAACAGCTGGAGTACATCGCCGCCGTGACCGAGCACGGCTCGCTGCGCCGGGCCAGCGAGCACCTGCACCTCTCCCAGCCCGCCCTGGGGGAGGCGGTACGCAACCTCGAGCGGGAGCTCGGGGTGAGCCTGCTCGACCGGCACCGCTCGGGCGCCAAGATCAGTGCGGCCGGGAAGGAGCTGCTGCACCACATGGTGGACGTGCTGCACGCGGTCGACCGGCTCAAGCGAGCGGCGGGCGCCCAGGCCGTCGCGCACCGGGCGGTCCGGCTCGGCACCGTCAGCGCCGGCACCGTCCCGCTGCTGCTGCCGGCCATCGAGGAGTTCCGGATCCAGCGTCCCGACGTGACCGTGGACGTGGTGGCACAGCGTCAGGCCGAGGTCTGCACCGCCCTGTCCGAGGGGCAGCTCGACCTCGGGCTGGTCAACCTGTTCCCCGGCGACGACGTGCCGGAGGACCTGCAGCCCCTGGAGCTGGTTCGCGGCCGCCCGGTGGTCTGCCTGCGCAGCGACCACCCCCTCGCCGCCCGTTCCGCCATCACCCTCGACGACCTGCGGGCCGAGCCCTTCATCGCGATGCGCAACGGCTACCTGATGTTCCGCTTCGTCCACCGGCTGTTCGCCGGCGACGTCCCCGACTTCGCCTACGTGGCCGACGGCGCCGACATGGGCAAGCTGATGGTGGCCCAGGGCCTGGGCGTCACCGTGCTGCCCGACTACAGCGTCGACGGGGACGTCCTGGAGACGGCGGGACTCATCACCAGCCGCCCCCTGGGCGGCGACGTGACCCGGGTCAGCATGCACCTGCTGCGGCGCGCCGGCCACGTCTCCGCCGCAGCCGGCGAGCTGAGCGTCGTGCTCGCCGGGCACGCTGCCAACCACCGTCGTCGTGGCGGCTCGCGCGGCACCGGCGTGGTCGCTCCCGTGGCCTGAGGCGGACCGTAGGGTGGAGGGGTGCCGGACCCGTCGACCTACCGCCCCGCCACGGGTTCCATCCCCACCTCGCCGGGGGTCTACCGCTTCCGCGACCCGTCGGGCCGCGTGGTCTACGTCGGCAAGGCCAAGAACCTCCGAGCACGGCTGACCTCGTACTTCCAGGACCTGTCCGCCCTGCACCCCCGGACCGCGACCATGGTGACCACCGCGGCCGGGGTCGAGTGGACCGTGGTGAACACCGAGGTCGAGGCGCTCCAGCTGGAGTACTCCTGGATCAAGGAGTTCGACCCCCGGTTCAACGTCAAGTACCGCGACGACAAGTCCTACCCGTGGCTCGCGGTGACCGTGGGCGAGGAGTTCCCCCGGGTGATGGTCGGGCGCGGCGCCAAGAAGAAGGGCGTGCGCTACTTCGGCCCCTACTCCCACGCCTGGGCCATCCGGGACACGGTCGACCAGCTCCTCCGGGTCTTCCCGATGCGCTCGTGCTCGGCCGGCGTCTTCAAGCGCAGCGGCCAGGTCGGCCGGCCCTGCCTGCTCGGCTACATCGACAAGTGCGCCGCCCCGTGCGTCGGCAACGTCAGCGCCGAGGAGCACCGCGCCATCGTGGAGGACTTCTGCGACTTCATGGCCGGCCAGACCTCCACCTTCGTGAAGCGGATCGAGAAGGAGATGTACGCCGCGTCGGCCGAGCTCGACTTCGAGCGCGCCGCCCGGCTCCGCGACGACCTCGGCGCGCTCAACCGCGCCCTGGAGAAGCAGGCGGTCGTGCTGGGCGACGGCACCGACGCCGACGTGGTCGCCCTGGAGGAGGACCCGCTCGAGGTCGCCGTCCAGATCTTCCACGTGCGGGGCGGGAGGGTCCGCGGCCAGCGCGGCTGGGTGGCGGAGAAGACCGACGACGCGGCGACCGGCGACCTCGTCGAGCGCTTCCTGCAGCAGCTGTACGACGGCGAGTCCGGTGACGGGGTGCCGCGCGAGATCCTGGTCCCCGCCCTGCCCGAGGACGTGGCCGCCCTGGAGGAGTGGCTCAGCGTCCTGCGCGGCAGCCGGGTGCACGTCCGGGTGCCCCAGCGCGGCGACAAGCGCACCCTGCAGGACACGGTCCAGCAGAACGCCAAGCAGTCGATGATGCTGCACAAGACGCGACGCGCCTCGGACCTGACCTCGCGCAACCAGGCCCTGGAGGACATCCAGACCGCCCTGGAGCTGCCCGAGGCGCCGCTGCGGATCGAGTGCTACGACATCTCCAACCTGCAGGGCACCGAGGTGGTGGCCTCGATGGTCGTCTTCGAGGACGGGCTGGCCCGGAAGTCGGAGTACCGCCGGTTCGTGATCCGCTCGGTCGACGGGCAGAACGACGTCGCGGCCATGCACGAGGTCATCACCCGCCGGTTCCGGCGCCTGCTCGAGGAGCGTGTGGACGTGGAGCAGACCCCGCCCCGCACCGGCGAGGTCGACGCCGGGTTCGACCCCCGGATCGACCCCGCGGCCGCGTCCGGCCCGCTGCTGGTCGACCCCGACACCGGCCGGGCGCGCAAGTTCGCCTACACCCCGGGGCTGGTCGTCGTCGACGGCGGCCCGCCGCAGGTGGCCGCGGCCCAGCGGGCGCTGACCGAGCTCGGCATCCACGACATCCCGGTCTGCGGGCTCGCCAAGCGGCTGGAGGAGGTCTGGCTGCCCGACCAGGAGGACCCGGTCATCCTGCCGCGCACCAGCGAGGCACTCTTCCTGCTCCAGCGGCTGCGCGACGAGGCGCACCGGTTCGCGATCACCCACCACCGCTCGCGCCGGTCGCGGACGATGGTGGAGAGCCTGCTCGACGACGTCCCCGGACTCGGCGAGGTCCGCCGCAAGGCGCTGATCAAGCGGTTCGGGTCGCTACGGAAGATGCGAGCCGCGACCCCGGCCGAGATCGCCGAGGTCCCCGGCATCGGGCTGCGCACGGCCGAGGCGGTCGTGGCAGCCTTGGCGCAGCACGACGCCACCCGGACCGCCAGCGTCAACACGGCGACCGGCGAGATCGAGGAGGACTGATGGCCGACGGCGCGGGGTCACCCGGCACCGGACGTCCCGGTGAGCTGGTGGTCGTCTCCGGGATGACCGGGGCGGGGCGGAGCACCGCCGCCAAGGAGCTGGAGGACCTCGGGTTCTTCGTGGTCGACAACCTGCCGCCCACGCTGGTGCCCGACGTCGTGCACCTGGTCGACAGCACGCACGGCGCGGACCAGCCGATCGCCGTCGTGGTCGACGTCCGCTCGGGCTCGTTCTTCGACTCGCTGCGCGAGGTCGTCGCCAAGGGCGTCGAGGGCCGTCGTACGACGCTGGTCTTCCTGGAGGCCAACGACGACGTCCTGGTCCGCCGCCAGGAGGCGGCCCGCCGCCCGCACCCGCTGCAGGCCGGCGGCCGGCTCCTCGACGGGCTGTCCCGCGAGCGTGACGTGATCGCCGACCTCCGCGGCGACGCGGACCTGGTCATCGACACGACCAACCTCAACGTCCACCAGCTCACCGCCCAGATCGCCCGCAGCTTCGGCAGCGCCGAGGCCACCGCACTCAAGGTCACCGTGGTCAGCTTCGGCTTCAAGTACGGCATCCCGGTCGACGCCGACTACGTCGCCGACATGCGCTTCCTGCCCAACCCGTTCTGGGTGCCCGAGCTGCGCCCCCTGACCGGCCAGGACGCCGCCGTCTCGGAGTACGTGCGCTCGCAGGACGGCGCCGCCGAGTTCCTCGAGCGCTACGTCCCGCTGCTGGTCGACGTCGGTCGCGGCTACCTGCGGGAGGGCAAGCGGTTCATGACCGTCGCGGTCGGCTGCACCGGCGGCAAGCACCGCAGCGTGGCCATGTCCGAGGAGATCGCCCGCCGGCTGCTCGACCGGGGGCTCGACGCGAGGGCGAAGCACCGTGACCTCGGGCGCGAGTGACCGGCTCCCGGTCCGCGCCGTCGCCCTGGGGGGTGGGCACGGCCTGGCCGCCTCCCTGTCCGCCCTGCGCCGCGTGGTCGCCGAGCTGACCGCCGTGGTCACCGTGGCCGACAACGGCGGCTCCTCGGGGCGCCTGCGCACCGAGTTCGGCTGCCTGCCGCCCGGCGACCTGCGGCAGGCGCTGGCAGCGCTGTGCGGCGACGACGACTGGGGGAGCACCTGGGCGCGGGTGCTCCAGCACCGCTTCGCCACCCCGGGCGAGATGGACCAGCACGCGGTCGGCAACCTGCTCATCGTGGCGCTGTGGGAGCTGCTCGGGGACCAGGTCGACGGGCTCGACTGGGTGGCCCGGTTGCTCGGCGCCGAGGGGCGGGTCCTGCCGATGTCGCTGGTGCCCCTGGACATCACCGCCCTGGTCCAGGGCGCCGACCCGGCCCACCCCGAGGAGCGCCTCCTGGTCCGCGGCCAGGTCGAGGCCGCCTCGACCACCGGCCGGGTGCTGGAGGTCGCGCTCGAGCCGGCCGCCCCGCCGGCCTGCCCCCAGGCCCTGGCCGCGCTCGAGACCGCCGACTGGGTCGTGCTCGGACCCGGGTCCTGGTTCACCAGCGTCATCCCGCACCTGCTGGTGCCGGAGCTGCGCGCCGCCCTCGAGGCGACCCCGGCCCGGCGGATGGTGGTGCTCAACCTGGCCGCGCAGCAGGGCGAGACCGAGGGGTTCGGACCGGAGACGCACCTCGACGTCCTGGTCGACCACGCGCCCGGGCTGCAGCTCGACGTCGTCCTCGCGGACCGCTCGTCGGTGCCCGACCCCGAGGGCCTGCAGCGGGCCGTCGAGAAGCTCGGAGCCCAGCTGGTGCTCGCCGATGTGGCCCGTGGCGACGGGACTCCCCGCCATGACGTCGAGAAGTTGGCAGCCGCCTATGCGCAGGCGTTGGCCGCGACGTAGGGTGTCCACGCCCCATCACGCTGTCGCCGGTGAACCCCCCTTGCACCCCACTTGCACCTAGGCCGACGGCGTTCACGACACGTGGGAGGAGACACGAGAGTGGCGGGAACGGACGTATGGCGATGACGGCACAGGTCAAGGCGGAGCTCGCCAACACGTCGGTCACGAAGACCTGCTGCCGCAAGGCCGAGGTCGCCTCGATGCTCCGCTTCGCGGGCGGCCTGCACATCGTCAACAGCCAGATCGTGGTCGAGGCCGAGCTCGACACCGGCGGCGCCGCGCGCCGGCTGCGCCGCGACATCGCCGAGGTCTACGGCCACAGCTCCGACCTGGTCATGGTCGCCGGGCACGGGCTGCGCAAGAACAGCCGGTACGTCGTCCGGGTGGTCAAGGACGGTGAGGCGCTCGCCCGGCAGACCGGGCTCCTGGACGGTCGCGGCCGCCCCGTCCGCGGGCTGCCGCCCCAGGTCGTCTCCGGCGGCAACTGCGACGCCGTCGCCGCCTGGCGCGGGGCGTTCCTCGCCCATGGCTCGCTGACCGAGCCCGGCCGCTCGTCGGCCCTGGAGGTGACCTGCCCCGGACCGGAGGCAGCCCTCGCCCTCGTCGGGGCGGCACGGCGGCTCGGCATCAGCGCCAAGGCGCGCGAGGTGCGCGGGGTGGACCGGGTGGTCATCCGCGACGGGGACGCCATCGGCGACCTGCTCACCCGTCTGGGCGCCCACGACTCCCTGATGGCCTGGGAGGAGCGCCGGATGCGGCGCGAGGTCCGCGCCACCGCCAACCGGCTGGCCAACTTCGACGACGCCAACCTGCGCCGCTCGGCCCGGGCCGCCGTCGCGGCCGGCGCCCGGGTGCAGCGCGCGCTGGAGATCCTCGGCGAGGACGTCCCCGACCACCTCAAGCTCGCCGGTGCGCTGCGCCTGGAGCACAAGCAGGCCTCGCTCGAGGAGCTCGGCCAGCTGCACGACCCGGTGCTCACCAAGGACGCGATCGCGGGCCGGATCCGCCGCCTGCTGGCGATGGCGGACAAGAAGGCGCACGAGCTCGACATCCCCGACACCGAGGCCAGCCTGACCCCGGACATGCTCGCCGACGAGGCCTGATCCGCACCCGGCGGGACGACCCGAAGGACCGCCTCGCGAGAGGCGGCGCAAGCGCTTCCGACCACCGCACTAGCAGGCTACCGACGAGTCGCCGAACGCGGTCCAAACCGCCTGTCCAGTCCACTCAGACCTAGCGATAGGGTCGCAGGTGGGGGAGGTCCTCCGGGCTCCCTGCCCCACCGTGCTTGTTCCCCAGTTCCAGTCACCGAAGATTTCCAAAGGGAGTGCTTGTCTTGACCGTTCGCGTGGGCATCAACGGCTTCGGCCGGATCGGCCGCAACTTCTACCGCGCCATCGTCGCCTCGGGTGCCGACCTCGAGATCGTCGCCGTCAACGACCTCACCGACACCAAGACGCTGGCCACCCTGCTCAAGTACGACTCGACGCTGGGCCGCCTCGACGCCGAGGTCAAGCCCACCGACGACGGCATCACCGTCGACGGCAAGCTGATCAAGGTGTTCGCCCAGCGCGACCCCGCCGCCCTCGACTGGGCCTCGGTCGGCGCCGACATCGTGATCGAGTCCACCGGCTTCTTCACCGACGCCACCAAGGCGAAGGCCCACATCGACGGTGGCGCCAAGAAGGTCATCATCTCCGCGCCCGCCTCCAACGAGGACGTCACGATCGTGATGGGCGTCAACGACGGCGACTACGACCCGGCCACGCACACGATCATCTCCAACGCGTCGTGCACCACGAACTGCCTGGCCCCGATGGCCAAGGCGCTCAACGACGAGTTCGGCATCGTCAAGGGCCTGATGACGACCATCCACGCCTACACCGGCGACCAGAACCTCCTCGACGCCCCGCACAAGGACCTGCGCCGAGCCCGCTCCGCCGCGATCAACATCGTCCCGACCTCGACCGGTGCGGCCAAGGCGATCGGCCTGGTCCTGCCCGAGCTCAAGGGCAAGCTCGACGGCTACGCGCTGCGCGTGCCCACCCCGACCGGCTCCGCCACCGACCTCACCTTCGAGGCCGGCCGCGAGACCACGGTCGAGGAGGTCAACGCCGCGGTGAAGGCCGCCGCGGACGGCGTGTTCCTCAAGTACAACGAGGACCCGATCGTCTCCACCGACATCACCACCGACCCCGCGTCGTGCATCTTCGACGCGCCGCTGACCAAGGTCATCGGCAACCAGGTCAAGGTCGTCGGCTGGTACGACAACGAGTGGGGCTACTCCAACCGCCTCGTCGACCTGACCGTCCTGGTCGGCAGCTCGCTCTGACCTTCTCAACCGCCTCGACGACGTACGGGAGCACACGGTGACGACGATCGACGACCTCGGGGACCTCCGGGGCAAGCGTGTCCTGGTCCGGTCGGACCTCAACGTCCCGCTCGACGGGACGACGATCACCGACGACGGCCGCATCCGGGCCAGCCTGCCCACCCTGCAGGCCCTGCTCGGCAAGGGCGCGAAGGTCGTCGTCACCGCGCACCTGGGTCGCCCCAAGGGCGAGCCCGATGCGAAGTACTCCCTGGCCCCGGTGGCGCAGCGGCTCGGTGAGCTGCTGGGCGCCGAGGTCGCCTTCGCCACCGACACGGTGGGGGAGAGCGCCCGGGCCACCGTCGCCGGGCTGCAGGACGGCCAGCTGGCCCTGCTGGAGAACGTCCGCTTCAACGCCGGCGAGACCAGCAAGGACGAGGCCGAGCGGCGCGCGTTCGCCGAGCAGCTCGCAGAGCTCGCCGACGCGTTCGTCTCCGACGGGTTCGGCGTCGTGCACCGCAAGCAGGCCAGCGTGTACGACGTCGCGACGCTGCTGCCGCACGCGATGGGCGGCCTGGTCGCCACCGAGATCGGCGTCCTGCGCCGCCTCACCGAGGACCCGGCCCGCCCGTACGCCGTGGTGCTCGGCGGCTCGAAGGTCTCCGACAAGCTCGGCGTGATCGACAACCTGCTCGGCAAGGCCGACCGGCTGCTGATCGGCGGCGGCATGGTCTTCACCTTCCTCAAGGCCCAGGGCCACGAGGTCGGCACCAGCCTGCTCGAGGACGACCAGCTCGACGTGTGCCGGGAGTACCTGCGCCGCGCGGAGGACTCCGGCGTGCAGATCGTGCTGCCCACCGACATCGTCGTGGCCCCGACCTTCAGCGCCGACGCCCCGCCCACCGTGGTGGCGGCCGACGCCATGCCCGCCGACCAGATGGGCCTCGACATCGGCCCGGAGTCGGCGAAGGCGTTCGCCGCGGCACTGGCCGACGCGAAGACGGTCTTCTGGAACGGCCCGATGGGCGTCTTCGAGTTCGAGGCGTTCTCCGGCGGCACCCGCGCGGTGGCGCAGGCGCTGACCGAGATCGACGGCCTCTCCGTGGTCGGCGGGGGCGACTCGGCCGCAGCCGTGCGCACCCTCGGCTTCGACGAGAAGGCCTTCGGTCACATCTCGACCGGCGGCGGCGCCAGCCTCGAGTACCTCGAGGGCAAGCAGCTGCCCGGCATCGACATCCTCGCCTCCTGACCCGACCCGATCCCTCCGCGACCGGCCGGGCGGCCGGTGCCGCGACCTCTGCAACCGAAGGAACCCCATGAGCAAGCGCGTCCCCCTGATGGCCGGGAACTGGAAGAGCAACCTGAACCACCAGGAGGCCGTCGTCCTGACCCAGAAGCTGGCCTGGACGCTCTCGGACAAGAACCACGACTTCGGCAAGGTCGAGGTCGCCGTGGTCCCGCCGTACACCGACATCCGCAGCGTCCAGACGCTGGTCGACGGAGACCGCCTGCAGATCAAGTACGGCGCCCAGGACGTGTCGCAGCACGACGGCGGCGCCTACACCGGCGAGATCTCCGCTGCCATGCTCGCCAAGCTCGGCTGCTCCTTCGTGGTGGTCGGTCACTCCGAGCGCCGGGAGTACCACGCCGAGTCCGACGAGCTCGTCAACGCCAAGGCGAAGAAGGCGATCGAGCACGGCATGACCCCGATCGTGTGCGTCGGCGAGGGCCTGGAGATCCGCAAGGAGGGCACTCACGTCGCCTACACCCTGGCGCAGCTCGACGGGTCGCTGGCCGGGCTGTCCGCCGAGCAGGTGGGCGACCTGGTCGTCGCCTACGAGCCGGTCTGGGCGATCGGCACGGGCGAGGTGGCCACCCCGGAGGACGCGCAGGAGGTGTGCGCTGCGATCCGCGCCCGCGTCACCGAGGTGTGGGGCGAGGCGGCCGGTGCGGCCGTCCGCGTGCTCTACGGCGGGTCGGTCAAGGCCGCCAACGTCGCGGGCATCATGGCCAAGGCCGACGTCGACGGCGCCCTCGTCGGTGGTGCCAGCCTGGATGCCGAGGAGTTCGGCGGGATCTGTCGCTTCTACGACATGCCCACTCTCTGACGCACTGACGCGGACCCGTCGGGGTTCGTGGGTTAGGCTGTGCCACCGTGATCATCACCATGACCGTCGTGCTCGTCCTGACGAGCCTTCTCCTCATCCTGCTCGTCCTGCTCCACAAGGGCCGTGGCGGCGGGCTCTCCGACATGTTCGGAGGCGGTATGTCCAGCGGACTGGGCGGCTCCTCGGTCGCCGAGCGCAACCTCGACCGCATCACCATCGGAGCCGGCATACTCTGGATCTCCTCGGTGGTCGCGCTGGGCCTGCTGTTGAAGCTCAAGTACGGCAACTGACACCCCCGTCGGTCCGCCGAAAGCAGTGACCGGGACCAGGACCCCGTCCTGACCAAGCACAGGAGACATCCCCGTGGCAGGTGGCGGAAGCGCGATTCGTGGTAGCCGAGTCGGCGCAGGACCGATGGGCGAGGCCGAGCGTGGAGAGGCCGCACCGCGCCAGCGGGTGGTCTACTTCTGCTCCCATCGGCACGAGGCGGAGATCGTCTTCGCCGTCGAGGCCGTGGTGCCCGACTCGTGGGACTGCCCCAAGTGCGGGCTCCCCGCGAGCCGCGACCAGGAGAACCCGCCGCCGGCCCCCAAGATCGAGCCGTACAAGACGCACCTCGCCTACGTGAAGGAGCGTCGTACGGACGCCGAGGCGCAGGAGATCCTGGACGAGGCGCTGAAGTCCCTGCGCGACAAGCGCAAGCGCGGCGAGATCATCTTCTGATCCCCGCCGGTCGACCCTGACGGGCTCAGCCCGTCGGAGGATCCTGCACGCGTTCCCGCAGCCCGGCGGCGAGACCCAGCACCGTCAGCCAGTCGACGAAGCCACCGGCCCGCTCGGCCACGGCGACATGCTTGACCGGTGCCAGCCGGAGCCGCAGGTGCAGCCGGGTCGTCGCGGCCTGGCGCGGGTCCGGCCGCAGCACCAGCACCCAGGTCAGCCGGGTGCTGCCGCGCTCGGAGGTGTAGAGCAGATGGCCCACGCCGTCGGCACCCGGCGGCTCGAGGGCCGCCACGGTGAAGGTGGCGTCCCGGCCGCCCCAGTCCGGCACCACCTGGCCGACCGCCGGCTGCTGCCACGTCGGGTCCACGTGGCGCAGCGCCCGGCGGTGGGGTGGCACGAACCGCTCGACGGTGCGGGGAAGGTACCAGCCCGCCCGGCGCTTGCCGACCTGCACCAGCCAGGGCCAGAGCTCCGCCGGGGGCGTCGGCACAGTGAACGCCCGGTCCATCACCACGTCGGCAGGTGAGACGACCTCGTCACCGGGCAGCACCGCCGCCACCTCCGCCGCCGTCGCCCGGACCCCCGCCGGCCGAGCACCACCCCTCGCCGGTCGAGCAGCCCGGAGCTCGTCCCCACTCGCTGGTCGAGTAGCCCGGAGCTCGTCCCCACTCGCTGGTCGAGTAGCCCGGAGCTCGTCCCCACTCGCTGGTCGAGTAGCCCGGAGCTCGTCCCCACTCGCTGGTCGAGTAGCCCGGAGCCTGCGGAGGGCGTGTCGAGACCACGCAACCGGCGCAGAAGGTCTCGACACGCTCGCTCCTTCGTCGCTCACCACTCGACCACCGAACCCGAGAAGCCCACCGCGCTACTCGACGAGGCCGGAGGCGGCGGCGATGTCGAGGAACCAGGTGGTGCTGCCGATCCCGCGGGGGCCGGCGGACGGGGTGGCCTGGACGTCGCGTCCGGCCACGGAACGGGCCACCGCCCGCGCCTTCTCCGCACCGGCGGCCACGAACCACACCTCGTCGGCCCGGTGCAGGACCGGCATCGACAACGACACCCGTTGGGGCGGTGGCTTGGGGGAGTCCGTGACCGCGACTGCGAGGCGCGGCTCGTCGAGGACGACCTGGCCCGGGAACAGCGACGCGCAGTGACCGTCCGGCCCCAGGCCGAGCATGAGCACGTCGAACCACGCCTCGTCCTCCAGCCCGGCGGTCGCGTTGACCAGCTCCACGGCGTACGACGCCGCCGCGGCCTCGACGTCGACGAGCCCCTCGTCGGCGGCCGGCATCGCGTGCACACGGTCCGCCGGGACGCCGACGACGTCGAGCAGGTCCTCGTGCGCCTGGCGGGCGTTGCGCTCCGGGTCGTCGCCGGCGACGTACCGGTCGTCGCCCCACCAGACCTCCACCCGCGACCAGTCGACGCCCCCGTGGGCGGCGACGGCCCGATGCACGGTCCGGGAGATCGTCCCGCCGGTCAGGACGACCCGCGGCACCCGCCCCTGCGCCTGGATCTCGGCGAGGCGGGCGACCAGCCGCTCGGCGACGAGCGCGGCGACGCTGTCGGCGTCGGGACGGACGACGAGGGCCGTGCCGTCCTCGGGGGTCGGGGGCATCGGGCCTCGCCTCAGCGCTGGGAGGGCAGCGACTTCTTGGCTGCCGTGGTGGCGGACGTGCGGGACTTCTTCGTGGGTGCCGCCTCCTTCGCGGGGGCGGCCTTCTTCGCGGAGGGGGTCTTCTTGGCGGGGCTGGCCTTCGCCGCGGCGCTGCGCGACCCGGCCTGCGTCGGAGTGTTCATCCGGTGCAGCTTCTTGACCGTGGCGGCGTAGATGTCGTCGGGGTCGAGCCGGCGCAGCTCCTCGGCGAGCAGCTCGGGGACCTCGCGGCGGCGCAGGGCCACCGGCCGGTCGGGCTGTCCGGGCACGGACAACGTGGCCAGCTTGCCGTCGTTGCGCACGATCCTGATCGTCCCGTCCTTGGTGCGCAGCTCCACCTCGGTGATCCCCGGGCCGGCGGTCCGTCGCCGCTCGACGGGCACCCGCAGCCGGTCGGAGAGCCAGGCACACAGCAGGTCCGTGCTGGGGCTGACCCGCTCCCCGGCGACGCTGACCCCGGTGACCTTGCTCGCGACCTGGTCCATCGCGGTGGCCAGCAGCGCCCGCCACGGGGTGATCCGGGTCCACGCCAGGTCGGTGTTGCCCGGGGCGTACGACGCGCACTGCTGCAGCATCGCCTTCGCCCGGCCGGCGTTGACCTGGGCGGCGTCGGTGATCCGCCGGGTCGCGAGCCGACCGAGGGGGTCCCCGGCCGGGTCGGTGGGGGCGTCGGTGGGCCACCACGCCACCACGGGGGAGTCCGGCAGCAGCAGCGGCAGCACCACCGACTCCGGGTGCTTGGCGACCGGTCCGGAGAGCCGGATCAGGGCCAGCTCGCCGGCCATGCCGGAGCCGGAGCGGATCTCGGCGTCGATGCGGGACGTGCCCGACACCTTGCCGATGATGACCCCGAGCAGCCGGGAGGGGTGCTCGCGAGCCGCCGAGCGCGCGGCGGTCAGCGCGGCCTCGGCGTCCTTGTCGGGGACGACGATGACCAGCGTCATCACCATGCCCATCGCGGGGCTGCCGGCGCTGCGGCGGGCCTCGACGAAGGCCCCGGAGATCCGCGAGGCGTCGGTGTTCTCCAGCACGGTGCTGCTCATGGCCGCCTCCAGGTCCGTCCGTCGCGGGCCAGCATCGCGTCGGCCGACGCGGGGCCCCAGGTGCCGCTCGGGTACTGCTCGGGCCGGCCGTGCGCGGCCCAGTAGTCGACGATCGGGTCGAGGATGCGCCAGGACTGCTCGACCTCCTCGTGCCGGGGGAAGAGCGGCGGCTCCCCCAGCAAGACGTCGAGGATCAGCCGTTCGTAGGCCTCGGGGGAGGCCTCGGTGAACGAGCCGCCGTAGGCGAAGTCCATGTTGACGTCGCGGATCTCCATCGCCGTCCCGGGCACCTTGGACCCGAAGCGCAGCGTGACCCCCTCGTCGGGCTGGACCCGGATCACCAGGGCGTTCTGGGAGAGCTCCTCGGTGGCGGCCTTGTGGAACGGCAGGTGCGGCGCCTTCTTGAAGGTGACCGCGACCTCGGTGACGCGACGGCCGAGCCGCTTTCCGGCCCGCAGGTAGAACGGCACCCCCGACCAGCGCCGGCTGTCGAGGCCCAGCTTGATCGCGGCGTAGGTCTCGGTGACCGAGCTCGGCGGGATGTCCTGCTCCTGCAGGTAGCCGGGCACCTTGACCCCGCCCTGCCACCCCTCGGCGTACTGGCCGCGGGCGGTGGTCAGGTCGAGCCGGCGGGGGAGCACCACGGACTCGAGGACCTTGAGCTTCTCGATCCGCAGCGACCGGGACTCGAAGGAGGTCGGCTCCTCCATCGCGACCAGCGCCATCAGCTGCATCAGGTGATTCTGGATCACGTCGCGCGCGGCGCCGATGCCGTCGTAGTAGCCGGCCCGGCCGCCGATGCCGATGTCCTCGGCCATCGTGATCTGCACGTGGTCGACGTAGTTGGAGTTCCAGATCGGCTCGAACATCATGTTGGCGAAGCGCAGCGCCAGGATGTTCTGGACGGTCTCCTTGCCGAGGTAGTGGTCGATCCGGAAGACCGACTCGGGCGGGAAGACGTCGTTGAGGATCCGGTTGAGCTCCTGGGCGGTGGCCAGGTCGGAGCCGAACGGCTTCTCCACCACGACCCGGCGCCAGCTGCCGTCGACCTCGGAGGAGGCCAGGCCGTGCTCCTGGAGCTGTCCGACGACGTTCTTGAAGAACCGCGGCGGGATCGAGAGGTAGAAGGCGTGGTTGCCGCCGGTTCCGCGGAGCCGGTCGAGGTCCAGGATGGTCTGCTTGAGGTGCTCGAAGGCGAGGTCGTCGTCGAAGTCGCCGGGCACGAAGCGGAACCCCTCGGCGAGCTGGCTCCAGACCTCCTCACGGAAAGGGGTGCGGGCGTGCTCCTTGACCGAGTCGTGCACGATCTGGGCGAAGTCCTGGTCGGCCCAGTCCCGTCGGGCGAAGCCGACCAGCGAGAAGCCCGGCGGCAGCAGGCCGCGGTTGGCGAGGTCGTAGATCGCCGGCATCACCTTCTTGCGGGCCAGGTCGCCGGTCACGCCGAAGATGACCATGCCGCACGGCCCGGCCACCTTCGGGAGGCGACGGTCCTGGGGGTCGCGGAGCGGGTTGTCGGCCGCACCGGGCGTGACCGAGGTGGTCGGGGTCCGCGACGACGGACCCCCGGCCTGCTGGGTCACGAGGCGTCCCCGTCCTGCCCGAGGAGCTCGCCGAGCGCCTCGCGCAGCCGCTCCAGGCCGGCGTCCTGGTCCTCCAGGTGCAGGTGCAGCACCGGCCGTCCCGCATCGGCGAGCACCTGGGCGTCACCCGCGGCCTGCGCGGCGATGAGGGTGGCGAAGCCGAAGGGCCGGTCCGGGATCGGCAGGTCCTCCCGCGGCGTGCCGGTGATCTGCAGGTAGACGCCGACCTTCGGGCCGCCCTTGTGGAACTGGCCGGTCGAGTGCAGGAAGCGCGGCCCCCAGCCGAAGGTCACCGGGCGCCGCAGCCGCTGGGCGAGCGCCCCGCGGACGCCTTCGAAGGAGGCGTGCTCGAGCCGGTCGAGGTAGGTCATCACGGCGAGGTAGCCGCGCTCGGGGTCGAGCTGGGCGAAGAGCCGCTCCAGCGCGACGTCGACGCTGGTGGCGTCCCCGAGCCAGCCGGACTCGCCGAGCGCGTGCACCGAGATGGCGCCGTCGGTGAAGTCGACCGGAGCCTTCTCGGGGGGCGAGTCGAGGACCGCGCGCGCAGCGATCTTCGCCTTCTCCACGTCGGGCTGGTCGAAGGGGCTGATGCCGAGCAGGCGGCCGGCGACCGAGGTCGCGACCTCCCACAGCAGCAGCTGGGCACCCAGCGCGCCGGCGACGCGCACCGTGGCACCGGGGTCGTCGCCGTCGGCGGTGAAGTCGTCGCTGTCGGCGACCAGGCGGGCCACCGTCATGTCCGGGGCCGGGGTGGCCGCCTCGAAGGCGTCCCCGTCCTCGACCACGACCGGCAGGATCCCGGTGCCGGACTTGCCGGTGCTCTCGGCGATCAGCTGCTCGGCCCAGGCTGCGAAGCCCACCAGCCCGGAGCCGTCGTCGACCAGGACCAGCTTGTCGCGTAGCGGCTCGGTGCCGCCCATCACAGCGCCCAGCCGGAGACCGGGGTTGAACTCGTCGTCGGTGGCCAGCAGGTCGACCACGGCCTCGGCCTCGTCCAGCAGCTCCTCCACGTCGGCGCCCGCCAGACCCGAGGGCACCAGGCCGAACGCGGTCAGCGCGGAGAACCGGCCGCCCACGTGCGGGTCGGCGTTGACCACCCGGTAGCCGGCCTCGCGGGAGGCCTTGTCCAGCGGGGAGCCCGGGTCGGTGACCACGACGATCCGCTCGGTCGGGTCGATCCCGGCGGCCTCGAACGCCGCGACGTACGCCCGGCGCTGCGAGTCGGTCTCGACGGTGGAGCCGGACTTGGAGGAGACGACCACGACGGTGCGCTGGAGCCGGTCGGCGATTGCGGCACGGACCTGGTCGGGGTCGCTGGAGTCCAGCACGGTGAGGTCGACGCCGGTGCTGGCACAGATCACCTCGGGGGCGAGCGAGGATCCGCCCATCCCGCACAGCGCGACGTGGTCGAGGCCCTTGGCCAGCAGCTCGTCGCGGAGCGCTGCGATCTCGCCGATCAGCGGCCGCGAGGAACGGCCCAGGCCCACCCACGACAGCCGGATCGCCGACTCCGCCTCCGCCTCGGGTCCCCAGAGGGTGGGGTCCTGGGCGAAGAGCCGGCTGGCGAACGACGCCTCCACCAGCGCGGGCAGGTGGTGCGCGATCGCGTCGGCCGCGGCCCCGGTGGCCGCCACCTCCAGGCTGTCACTCATCGGTCGTTCCCTTCGTCCGTCCCACCCGACTGGCTGGCGTCCATCTGACCCTGCACCGTCTCGACCAGCTCGTGCCAGGAGTCGACGAACTTGTCGACCCCCTCGGTCTCCAGCGTGGTGATGACGTCGTCGTACTCGATGCCGAGCCCGGCCAGCGCGTCGATCACCTCGCGCGCCTCGTCGTAGCGGCCGGTGACCTGGTCGCCCTGGAGCTCGCCGTGGTCGGCGAAGGCCCGGAGGGTCTTCTCCGGCATCGTGTTGACCGTGTCGGCCACCACGAGGTCGGTGACGTAGAGGGTGTCGGAGTAGTCCGGGTTCTTCACTCCCGTCGAGGCCCACAACGGCCGCTGGGGACGGGCCCCCGCAGCGGCGAGCGCCTCCCACCGGGGACCGGAGAACGTCTGCTCGTACTTCTCGTAGGCCAGCCGGGCGTTGGCCACGGCCGCCTTGCCGCGCAGGGCCAGCGCCTCGTCGGTGCCGATCTTCTCCAGCCGCTTGTCGACCTCGGTGTCCACCCGGGACACGAAGAACGAGGCGACCGAGTGCAGGGTCGAGAGGTCCACGCCGCGGTTCTTCGCCTGCTCCAGTCCGGCGAGGTAGGCCTCCATCACCGTCTCGTAGCGGGCCAGGCCGAAGATCAGGGTGACGTTGACGCTGATGCCCTCGCCGAGGGTGTCGGTGATCGCCGGCAGGCCCTCGGTGGTGGCGGGGATCTTGATGAGCAGGTTGGGCCGGTCGACCTTGCGCCACAGGTTGCGGGCCTGCTCCTTGGTGGCCTCGGTGTCGAAGGCCAGCGTCGGGGCGACCTCGATGGAGACCCGGCCGTCGACCCCGTTGGTGGCCTCGGCGACCTCGGCGAGCACGTCGCACGCGTTGCGCACGTCGTCGGTGGTGAGCTCGGTGATCACCTCGTCGACGCTCGCACCGGCCCGGGTGAGACCGGCGACCTGGTCGTCGTACCGCTCGCCCTTGGCGAGCGCCGAGGCGAAGATCGTCGGGTTGGTGGTCACCCCGACCACCGAGTCCCGGGCGACCAGATCGGCGAGGTTGCCGGTCTCCAGCCGCTCGCGGGACAGGTCGTCGAGCCAGATCGAGACCCCGGCTGCGGACAGTTCGGCCAGGCGTGACGTCATCGTGTTCTCCCTCGGTGCGTGTGCAGTTGTGAGCGGTGCAGCGTCTCGGGTGTTCTGTTCCCCGAGCGGTGGTCAGCGGGTCGCGGTCGAGATGCTCTCCTTCGCGGCGGAGGTCACCGCCTCCGCGGTGATGCCGAACTTGTCGAACAGCTCGGTGTACGACGCGCTGGCGCCGAAGTGGTCGAGCGACACGATGCCGCCGGCGTCGCCGACGACCTCGCGCCAGCCCTGGGCGATGCCGGCCTCCACGCTGACCCGGGCCTTGACGCCGGGCAGCAGGACGGAGTCGCGGTAGGCCTGGTCCTGGGCGTCGAACCACTCGCGGCACGGCATCGAGACCACGCGGGCCTTGATGCCCTCAGCGGCGAGCTGCTCGCGGGCGGTGACGGCGAGCTGCACCTCCGAGCCGGTGCCGATGAGGATCACGTCCGGGGTGCCCTCGGAGTCGAGCAGCGTGTAGCCGCCCTTCGCGACGCCACTGGTGTCGGCGTAGCCGTCCTCCCCGCGGGGGAAGGTGGGCACGTTCTGCCGGGTCAGGCACAGGGCGGCCGGACCGGTCGGGTTGTCCAGGACGGTGTGCCACGCCGCGACCGTCTCGTTGCCGTCGGCGGGGCGCACCACGGCCAGGCCGGGGATCGCCCGGAGCGCGGCGACGTGCTCGACGGGCTGATGGGTCGGGCCGTCCTCACCCAGACCGATGGAGTCGTGGGTCCACACGTAGGTCACCGGCAGCTGCATCAGCGCGGCGAGCCGGACGGCGGGGCGCATGTAGTCGGAGAACACCAGGAACGTGCCGCCGTAGACCCGGGTGCCGCCGTGCAGGGCGATCCCGTTCATGGTCGAGCCCATCGCGTGCTCACGGATGCCGAAGTGCAGGACCCGGCCGTACGGGCCGCCGGAGAACTCGCGGGTGGAGCCGCCCTCGGGCAGGAACGACGGCTCGCCCTTCGGGGTGGTGTTGTTGGAGCCGGCCAGGTCGGCCGACCCGCCCCACAGCTCGGGCAGCACCGGCGCGATCGCGCTCAGCACCTCGCCGGAGGCGACGCGGGTGGCCACGCCCTTGGCGTCGGCGGGGAACGAGGGCAGGTGGGTCGCCCAGCCGTCGGGCAGGGTGCGGGTGGTCAGCCGCTCCAGCAGCGCCGCGCCGTCGGGGTTGCCGGCCGCCCAGGCGTCGAAGCCGGCCTGCCAGTCGTGGCGGGCGGCCTGGCCGCGCTCGACCAGGCTGCGGGTGTGCGCGAGCACCTTGTCGTCGACCTCGAAGCTCTGCTCGGGGTCGAAGCCGAGGATCTTCTTCGTCGCGGCCACCTCGGCGTCGCCCAGCGCGGAGCCGTGCGACTTGCCGGTGCCCTGCAGCTTGGGCGCGGGCCACGCGATGATCGTGCGCAGGTTGATGAAGGACGGCTTGTCAGTGACCGCCTTCGCCTTCTCGATCGCCTTCCAGAGACCCTGGACGTCCTCCTCGTAGGTGGTCCCGCCCTGGGTCCAGTCGAGGTCCTGGACGTGCCAGCCGTAGGCCTTGTAGCGGGCCGAGACGTCCTCGGTGAACGCGACGGCCGTGTCGTCCTCGATCGAGATCCGGTTGTCGTCGTAGATCACCACGAGGTTGCCCAGCTGCTGGTGCCCGGCCAGGGACGACGCCTCCGCCGAGACGCCCTCCTGCAGGTCGCCGTCGGAGCAGAGCACGTAGACGAAGTGGTCGAAGGGGGACTCCCCGGCGGCCGCGTCGGGGTCGAGCAGGCCACGCTCACGGCGGGCGGCCATCGCCATACCGACCGCGTTCGCCACGCCCTGGCCCAGCGGGCCGGTGGTGGTCTCCACACCCGCGGTGTGGCCGTGCTCGGGGTGGCCGGGCGTCCGGGAGCCCCAGACCCGCAGCGACTTCAGGTCGTCGAGCTCGAGACCGAAGCCGCCCAGGTAGAGCTGGTTGTAGAGGGTGAGGCTGGAGTGGCCGCAGGAGAGCACGAACCGGTCGCGGCCCACCCAGGACGGGTCCGACGGGTCGTGCCGCATCACCTTCTGGAAGAGCAGGTACGCCGCTGGCGCCAGGCTCATCGCCGTCCCCGGGTGGCCGTTGCCCACCCGCTGCACCGCGTCCATCGCCAGCACCCGTACGGTGTCGACCGCGCGGCGGTCCAGGTCGGTCCAGTCCAGGGGGGTGCTCACGCGGTGGGTCCTCTCGGGTCAAGCTCTGGTCGTCGCCTGGTCGACCGTGGTCGACGTCGGTCCGGGCGCTCTCGGGGTCGGTCCCGAGCCTAGCGAGCGCTGGTGAGGAGATGCACACCGTCCCAGACCGGTCCTGCAGCGACGAACGGGCGCGGCGCGACTAGACTCACCCGAGCCGTGCCCGCGCTGGCCGGTGCCAAACCCGCTTGGTCCCACCAACGCCCCGCCCACCGAGCCCCGAGGAAGCAGTGACGGCCGTCGACCCGCACGTGAGCGTCCACGAGCACGCTCCGGGACAGGCGACCCTCCGTGACGTCCTGCTCGCCTACGTCGGCCTCACCAAGCCCCGCATCATCGAGCTGCTCCTCCTGACCACGGTGCCGGTCATGTTCCTGGCCCAGCGAGGCGTCCCGGACCTGTGGCTCGTGGTCGCGACCGTGGTCGGTGGCACCCTGTCGGCGGGCAGCGCCAATGCGCTGAACTGCGTCTACGACCGGGACATCGACGAGCGGATGCGGCGCACCCGCCGCCGCGCCCTGCCGCGCCACATGGTCAGCCCGCGAGCGGCCCTGGTCTTCGGGCTCGCGCTCGGGGTCGTCTCGACGCTGCTGCTCGGCCTGTGGGTGAACTGGCTGTCGGCCGGCCTGGCGCTCGCCGCCAACGTCTTCTACGTCGTGGGCTACACGATGATCCTGAAGCGGCGTACCAGCCAGAACATCGTCTGGGGCGGTGCGGCCGGGTGCTTCCCGGCGCTGATCGGCTGGACCGCGGTGACCGGGTCGCTGGCCTGGACCCCGGTGGTGCTGTTCCTCGTCGTCTTCTTCTGGACGCCGCCGCACTTCTGGGCGCTGGCGCTGCGCTACCGCGAGGACTACGCCGCCGCCGACGTGCCGATGCTGCCCTCAGTCGCCCCGGCCGCCACGGTCGGCCGCCAGATCGTCCTCTACGCCTACCTGACCGTGGCGACCTCGGCCGTGCTCTGGCCGGTGGCCGGCACGGGCTGGTTCTACCCGACGGCCGCCGCCGTCCTCGGCGTGGTCTTCCTCGTCGAGTCGCACCTGCTCCACCGCCGCACGCTGAGGACCGACAACGTGGTCGAGATGCGCCCGATGCGCCTCTTCCACTGGTCGAACATGTACCTCTCCCTGCTCTTCCTCTCGGTCGCCCTCGACCCCCTCCTCACCCGCTGACCCTCGCTGGAGCCCTCTCTCGCTGGTCGAGCAGGCCCCGCCCCTCGCTGGTCGAGTAGGAGCGAGGAACGAGCGACGTGTCGAGACCCCACCCCCTCGCTGGTCGATCAGGCCCCACCCCTCGCTGGTCGAGTAGGAGCGAGGAACGAGCGACGTGTCGAGACCCCGCCCCCTCGCCGGTCGAGCAGACCCCACCCCTCGCTGGTCGAGTAGGAGCGAGGAACGAGCGACGTGTCGAGACCCCGGGCGCCGCCGGTCGAGCAGACCCCACCCCTCGCTGGTCGAGTAGGAGCGAGGAACGAGCGACGTGTCGAGACCCCGGGCGTCGCCCACCGAGGTCAACGTCGGTACGCCGATCCAGACAGTCCAGGCAGATCGTCCAGCGGCCCCTCGATCAGCGCCAGCTCGCTTGGCCCGTGACCAGCCCTGCAGCTGCTTCTCCAGCGCATACGCCGCTCCGATGTGCTCGAGCTCCGCCGACCACACGAGCGTCACCGGGCGCCGCCGCGCTGTGTAGCGAGCGCCGAGCCCGAGGCTGTGCTGAGCGATCCTGCGCTCGAGGTCGTCGGTGCTCCCGACGTACAGCGAGTCGTCGCCGCACCGGAGGATGTAGGTCCATGCCATGCGGTCCAGCACACCCGGTCGCACCGACGGGATCCGCCGTACGTCCGCCGGCTGTGGATGGCGGCGCGCGGCACGCCTAGGTGGTGGATCCGTTCCACCTGGTGCACCCCGCCCACCACACAAGCCGAGACCCCGCGACGGTCACGGGGTCTCGACACGTCGCTCCTTCGTCGCTCCCACTCGACCAGCGAGGGGTGGGCCGGTTCGACCAGCGAGAGTGCCCTCGTTGGTCGAGTAGGCCGGAGCCTGCGGAGGCCGTGTCGAGACCCCGCGACGGTCACGGGGTCTCGACACGTCGCTCCTTCGTCGCTCCTACTCGACCAGCGAGGGGTGGGCCGGTTCGACCAGCGAGAGTGCCCTCGTTGGTCGAGCGGGCCGGAGCCTGCGGAGGCTGTGTCGGGACGCCGCGGCCGTCCTGGGGTCTCGACACGTCGCTCCTTCGTCGCTCCTACTCGACCAGCGAGGGGTGGGCCGGTTAGACCAGCGAGAGTGCCCTCGTTGGTCGAGTAGGCCGGAGCCTGCGGAGGCCGTGTCGAGACCCCGCGGCCGTCCTGGGGTCTCGACACGTCGCTCCTTCGTCGCTCCTACTCGACCAGCAAGAGGGAGGGCTACTCGTCGAACGGGGGCTCGTCTCCCTTGCTGAACCGCTCGCCGGTGACGGGGTCGATCGCGACGGCGCCAGGGGGCAGGTTGGACAGGTCGGGGGCGATCACGGTCGGCTGGTCGCCGGAGTCCGGCAGGCCGAACACGTCGGGGATGCCCTCGGTGGTCTCGAGCAGCAGCTCGCCGTGCGTACGACGTCCCAGGGTCCGTCCCTGGAAGTAGTCCGGGGCGACCCGGGCGTAGACGAGCATCAGCAGGTAGCCCAGCAGCAGCGACCCCACCCCGAGCAGGAACACCCCGCCGATTCCGCCGACGCTCGTCGAGCCGTACGCCGGGTCCGCGTAGGTCTTCGCCGCCCACAGGAACGCTCCGAAGAGCATCACGCCGCCGATCATCGGCAGGACGCCCTGCATGAGGATGTCGCGCGGGGAGGACCACATCGTCCTTCGGTAGAACCAGGCGCAGGCGAACCCGGTCAGGCCGTAGTAGAAGGCGATCATCAGGCCGACCGCGGCGATCGTGTCGCCGAGGATGTCCTGGCTGATCAGCGTCAGCCCGACGTAGAAGGCGATCGACACGCCGCCCATCCAGACGGTGGCGTCCAGCGGGGTCAGGTACCGCGGGTGGATGGAGGCGAACCGCTCCGGGATCGCCTTGAAGGCGGCCATCGAGAGGGCGGTGCGGGCGGTCGGAAGGATCGTGGTCTGGGTGGAGGCCGACGCCGAGGTGAGCACGGTCAGGGCGAGCAGGTGCACCATCACCCAGCCGACGGCGCCGCCGCCGAAGACCTCGTGACCCATCGCGGCGAAGACGTCGTCGGCGTTGTCGGCGTTGCCCAGGCCGATGCCCTCGGTGCCGACCCCGGCGAAGGCGATCGTGGCGACCGACACCAGGGCATAGGTCGCCAGCAACAGCAACGTCGAGATGACCGCCGCCCGCCCGGGCGTGGTCTCGGGGTCCGCGCACTCCTCGTTGGTGGTCACCGCAGTGTCCCAGCCCCAGTAGATGAAGACGGCGATGAGGCTGGCGGTGACGATGGCGGTGGGGGTCAGCCCGGCGGGGGAGAGCCAGCTCAGGCTCGGGGTCAGCCCGACCGGGGCGTTGCCGGAGATCACCTTGGCCAGCGCGAAGAGCGCGAAGCCGATCAGGGTGACGACCTCGATGCCGAGCAGCCCGTACTGCAACCGGGCGGAGACCTCGATGCCGCGGTAGCAGATGTAGGTCATCACCAGGATCCAGACGATGCCGGCGACCGTGCTCCAGAAGGTGCTCGCGGCCAGGGAGTCGGCGCCGACCAGGGTGTAGGAGTAGGACCCGGCGATCTGGGCCAGGTTGGCCATCACGATGACGTCGGCGACGATGATGCCCCAGCCGCCCATCCAGCCGACCTTGGTGCCGAAGGCCCGCGCCGCCCAGGTGAAGGTGGTGCCGCAGTCCGGCTCGGCCTTGTTGAGCTCGGCGTAGGCCACTGCGATGAAGTACATCGGCAGGAACGCCAGGACCATGATGAGCGGGGCCTTGACGCCGACGATGCCGTCGCCGTTCTCGGTGATGACGACGTAGCCGAGACTCGCGGCGAGGCTGTACGCCGGTGCCGTCGAGGCCACCCCGACCACGATGCTGCCGACCAGACCGAGAGCGCCGGCCTTCAGGCCCTTCCCCTCGGAGCCACTGACGTCCTCGTGGACCAGCTCGCCCTTGGCCATGGACAGACCCCTTCGTCCGACCGGTCTCAACCGATTACGTGGCCCCCGTGAGCGCACACTAGCGCGCCGGACGGGCACCGCGAAGGGCCAGTCGCCCTCAGCGTTCGCGCGTGCCCAGGAGGAGCCAGGTCATCGCCGCCGAGGTGAGGGCGGCCCCGAGCAGGTGAAGCGTGACCAGGGCGACCGGGAGCCCGGAGAAGTACTGCACGAACCCCACCGCGCCCTGGGCCAGGAGCAGACCGAGGAGGAGGACCGAGGCGCGCCGGGCGCGCTCGGGCGCCTCGACGGTGCGCAGCACCAGCACCAGCGCCACGGTCAGGCCGAGGAAGAGGAACACCACGTCGGTGTGCAGCTGGCTGAAGGACTCCGGGTCGAGCCCGTTGCGGGGGGCGTCGGCGTCGCCGGCGTGCGGACCGCTGCCGGTGACGATGGTGCCCAGGTAGAGCACGACCCAGCCGACGGCGTACAGGACGAGCGTGAGGGTGCGGACCAGGTCCGGTACGGCGACCCGCGCGGGCCCATCGGCCTCGTCGACGGCCCGGAGCAGGGAGGTCGCGCCGGCGATCACGACCAGGGAGAACATCATGTGGCCGCCGACGACCCAGGGGTTCAGGTCGGTGAGCACGGTGATGCCGCCGAGCACGGCCTGGGCCGGGACGCTCAGGCCCAGCCAGAAGGCCAGCCGCCGGACGCGGGTGCGCCCGTCCCGGCGGGCCACGACGTACGTCGCGATCGCGACCGCCGCGAGCAGGAAGGTGATCGTGCGGTTCCCGAACTCGATGGCCGCGTGGATCCCCATCGCCCCGTGCGGGGTGAACGACTCGCCGGTGCACTGCGGCCAGGTCGGGCACCCGAGGCCGCTCCCGGTGAGCCGGACGACGCCGCCGGTGACGACGATCAGCACGTTGACCGCCAGCGTGGCCCAGGCGAGGCGCCGCATCCAGGGCGCGGGCTCGACGCGGGTGGAGGGCGCGGTGGGCGCTGGGGACATCACTCCCACTGGAAGGTCCTCACGGTGAGAAGGGTGCCGACGACCGCCCAGCCGAGCAGCACCAGGCACTGACCGAGCGGGAAGGTGCCGTCCAGGAACGACTCGCGCAGCCCCCCGCCGAGGGCGCCGGAGGGCAGCCACTGGACCACCCGGGCGAAGTGGCCGTACTGGTCGGCGGGGATGACGACGCCCCCGCCGGCGGCGAGGAGCACGTAGACGAGGTTGGCGACCGCCAGCGTCGCCTCGGCGCGCAGCCAGCCGGCGACGAAGAGCCCGAGCGAGGCGAAGGCGGCGGTGCCGAGCACGGCGGTGGCCAGCACGCCGGAAAGACCCCGCAGGGTGAGCTCGGGCGACCACCCCATCAGGACGGCGACGCCGCCGATCACGAGGAACTGGAGCACCTGCACCATCAGCAGGGCGCCGACCTTGCCCAGCAGCAGCCCCTGGCGCGGCAGGGGGGAGGCGCCGAGCCTCTTCAGGACGCCGTAACGGCGCTCGAACCCGGTGGCGATCGCCAGCGAGGTGAAGCTGCTCGACATGATCGCCAGCGCGAGCACCCCGGGGGTCATCTCGTCGATCGGGGTGTGCGAGAGCGAGATGTCCTGGTGCTTGATGGCCATCACGCCGCCGAAGAGCACCAGCACGGGGATCACCACGGCCAGGAGCAGCTGCTCGCCGTTGCGGAGCAGGAGGCGGGCCTCCATCCGGGTCTGGGCCAGCACCTGGGTGGTCAGCGGCGCGGCGCCGGGCTGCGGCGTGAACGTGCCGGTCACCGGACCTCCTCCGGCTCGAGCTCCGACGCGTCCGGAGCGCTGTCGGCGCCCTCGAAGCCGCGGCCGGTGAGCTGGAGGAAGACGTCCTCCAGGGTGCGTTGCCCCAGGCTGAGGGACTCCGGGAGGACCTCCTGGGCGTCGCACCAGGCCGAGACGACACCCAGCGTCGAGGCGTCGGCGGGGCCGCTGATGAGCAGGCTCTGCGGGTTGATCGTGTGCACCTCGGTGGGGTCGCCCAGCGCGGCCTGCAGCGAGGCCGGCGCCCCCTCGGGGAACGGCCGGGTGACGACCAGCCGGATCGTGCGTTGGCCGGTGCCCCGGGTCAGCTCGAACGGCGTGCCGCTGGCGATGGTGCGTCCGCGGTCGATGATGTGGACCCGGTCGGCGAGCCGCTCGGCCTCGTCGAGGTAGTGCGTCGTCAGCACCGTGGTGACGCCGTCGCCGCGGAGCTCCTCGAGCAGCGCCCAGGTGTCCCGGCGTGCCTGCGGGTCCATCCCGGCGGTGGGCTCGTCGACGAAGAGGAGCTCGGGACGCCCGACCACGGCCATCGCGAGCGAGAGGCGCTGCTGCTGCCCGCCCGAGAGCCGTCGGTACGGCGTGCGCCCACAGGAGGCGAGGCCCAGCCGGTCCACCAGCAGCTCGACCGGGAGCGGGTGGGCGTGCAGCGACGCCATGTGCCGCAGCATCTCCTCGGCCCGGACCCCGGTCCACGCGCCCCCGGACTGCAGCATCACGCCGATCCGGGGGAGGAGCTCACGGCGCTGTCGCTGCGGATCGAGCCCCAGCACGCGGACGGTGCCCTCCTGGGGTGCCCGGTAGCCCTCGCAGGTCTCCAGGGTGGTCGTCTTGCCGGCACCGTTGGGGCCGAGCACAGCGGTGATCGAGCCGCGCTCCACGACCAGGTCGAGGTGGTCGACGGCGACCTTGGCGCCGTACCGCATCACGAGGCCGGACACCTCGACGGCGGGGGACGACGGGGCAGACACGAGAGGAGTCTAGGTCCGGGTCCGAGCGGTCCCCGCACCGTGCACTGCCGGGGTGACCGGTGTCACCTCGACGAACGGGACGTCGGCGTCCGGCGAGGTTAGGGGAGCCTTATTTGAAGGGCTCGGCCATTAACGACACAATGGCGTTGTGGAAATCGAGGTCGGCATCGACATCGCGGACGCACCGACGCGTCAACGCGTGGCCCGGTCGATCCTCGAGCACGGACCCAGCACCGCTGCCGCGCTCGCGGAACGCCTCGACCTGACGGCCGCGGCCGTCCGCCGCCACCTCGACCACCTCCTCGAGACGGGCGCTGTCGAGGCCCGCGAGCCGCGCGTGTACGGCGCCCGGGGACGCGGTCGCCCCGCCAAGGTCTTCGCTCTGACCGAGACAGGCCGTGACCAGTTCGAGCAGCAGTACGACGACCTGGCGGCCCAGGCGCTCCGGTTCCTGGCCCGGACGGCCGGCGACGACGCCGTGCAGGCCTTCGCCCGCGAGCGCCTCCAGCCGCTGGCGCGCAGCATCAGCGACCTCCAGACCGCCCGGCCCGAGCTGAGCAGTGCCGAGGCGGTCGCCCAGGCGATGCGCGAGGCCGGGTTCGCCGCCTCGCTCCACCAGGGTCCGGTCGGCGAGCAGCTGTGCCAGCAGCACTGCCCGGTCGCGCACGTCGCCCACGAGTTCCCCCAGCTGTGCGAGGCCGAGACCGAGCTGATCTCGCAGGTCCTCGGCAGCCACGTCCAGCGCCTGGCCACGATCGCCCACGGCGACGGGGTCTGCACCACGAGCATCCCGCGGCACGCCACCGGCGCCCCCGCCACCAGCACCCGCACGACCACGAGCACGTCGACCAGCACATCCACCACGGAGAGGCCGTCACGATGACCACCGAAGCCACCACGTCCATCGAGCAGCTCAACCCCGAGCTCGCCGGGATCGGCAACTACGAGTTCGGCTGGTCCGACAAGAACGACGTCGGCGCCAACGCCAAGCGCGGCCTCAACGAGGAGGTCGTCCGCGACATCTCCTCCAAGAAGAACGAGCCGCAGTGGATGCTCGACCTGCGCCTGAAGGGCCTCAAGCTCTTCCACCGCAAGCCGATGCCGACCTGGGGTGCGGAGCTCGACACGATCGACTTCGACAACATCAAGTACTTCGTGCGCTCGACCGAGAAGCAGGCGACCACCTGGGACGAGCTGCCCGAGGACATCAAGAACACCTACGACAAGCTCGGCATCCCGGAGGCGGAGAAGCAGCGCCTCGTCGCCGGCGTCGCGGCGCAGTACGAGTCGGAGGTCGTCTACCACAAGATCCGCGAGGACCTCGAGGAGCAGGGCGTCCTCTTCCTCGACACCGACACCGCGCTGCGCGAGCACGAGGAGCTCTTCAAGGAGTACTTCGGCACCGTCATCCCGGTCGGCGACAACAAGTTCGCCGCGCTCAACACCGCCGTGTGGTCGGGCGGCTCCTTCATCTACGTGCCGAAGGGCGTGCACGTCGAGATCCCGCTGCAGGCCTACTTCCGGATCAACACCGAGAACATGGGCCAGTTCGAGCGGACCCTGATGATCATCGACGAGGACGCCTACGTGCACTACGTGGAGGGCTGCACCGCGCCGATCTACTCCAGCGACTCGCTGCACTCCGCGGTCGTCGAGATCATCGTCAAGAAGGGCGCCCGCTGCCGCTACACGACCATCCAGAACTGGTCGAACAACGTCTACAACCTGGTGACCAAGCGTGCCGTCTGCGAGGCCGGCGCGACGATGGAGTGGGTCGACGGCAACATCGGCTCCAAGATCACCATGAAGTACCCGGCGGTCTACCTGATGGGCGAGCACGCCCGCGGCGAGACCCTGTCGATCGCCTTCGCCGGTGAGGGCCAGCACCAGGACGCCGGCTCCAAGATGGTGCACGCCGCCCCGCACACCTCCTCCTCGATCATCTCCAAGTCGGTGGCCCGTGGCGGCGGCCGGACGTCGTACCGGGGCCTGGTGCAGGTCAACGAGGGTGCCCACCACTCCGCCTCGGTCGTGAAGTGCGACGCGCTGCTGGTCGACCAGATCAGCCGCTCGGACACCTACCCCTACGTCGACGTCCGCGAGGACGACGTCTCCATGGCCCACGAGGCCACCGTCTCCAAGGTCTCCGACGACCAGCTCTTCTACCTGATGAGCCGGGGCATGGAGGAGGACGAGGCGATGGCGATGATCGTGCGCGGCTTCATCGAGCCGATCGCCAAGGAGCTCCCGATGGAGTACGCCCTGGAGCTCAACCGGCTCATCGAGCTGCAGATGGAAGGCGCTGTCGGCTGACGCAGCCGACGGCCCCCGGCGTACGCCGGACACGACGACGAAAGACGAGAGAGTGACTGTGACTGACGCGCCCAACGTGGCGTCCGCGGTGGAGACCCGGGTGGCCTCGCACCTGCACCCGGTGGGGTCGTTCGACCTGGCCGACCACGCCGTGCCCAACGGCCGCGAGGAGATCTGGCGGTTCACCCCGCTCAAGCGCCTCCGCGGCCTCCACGACGGGTCGTTCACCGAGGGCGGCAAGGCCGCGGTCGAGATCGACGCGCCGGCCGCGGTCGTGGTGGAGCGGGTCGCCCGCGGAGCCGACGCCCGCCTGGGCTCGGTCTACACCCCGACCGACCGCATCTCGGCCCAGGCGTGGAGCTCCTTCGAGCTCGCCTCGGTGGTCACCGTGCCCGCGGACACCGAGCTGGACCGGCCGATCCGGATCACCGTGGACGGGCAGGGCGGCGGCACGGACTTCCGGCACCTCTACCTCGAGCTGGGTCGGCACTCCCGCGCCACCGTCGTCCTGCGCCACGTCGGCACGGCCGTCGAGGCCTCGAACGTCGAGGTCGTCGTCGGCGAGGGAGCCTCACTCGACCTGGTCACCATCCAGGACTGGGCCGACGACGCCGTCCAGGTGATGCACCTGCACACCGTGGTCGGCCGCGACGCGTCGTACAAGCAGGGCGTGGTCACCATCGGCGGCGACCTGGTGCGGATCAACTCCTCGGTGGAGTACGCCGGTCCCGGCGGCCAGGCCGAGCTGCTCGGTCTCTACTTCGTCGACGCCGGCCAGCACCTCGAGCACCGGCTCTTCGTCGACCACAACGCGCCGAAGACCCGCAGCAACGTCGACTACAAGGGCGCCCTCCAGGGCGCTGGCGCGCACTCGGTGTGGATCGGCGACGTCCTGATCCGCAAGGTCGCCGAGGGCATCGAGACCTACGAGTCCAACCGCAACCTGATCCTCACCGACGGGTGCCGGGCCGACTCGGTGCCCAACCTGGAGATCGAGACCGGCGAGATCGAGGGCGCCGGGCACGCCTCGACCACCGGGCGCTTCGACGACGAGCAGCTCTTCTACCTGCAGTCGCGCGGGATCCCGCTGGACGAGGCCCGCCGCCTGGTCGTGCACGGCTTCTTCAACGACATCATCCGCAAGATCGGCGTCGCGGAGATCGAGGAGCAGCTGCTCGCCGTCGTCGAGGCCGAGCTCGCCAAGAACGTGATCGCATGAGCTTCAGCCGTGCCTGCGGGCTCGCCGAGCTCGAGGACGCCAAGCCGCTTGCGGTGACCGTCGACGACGTCGACCTGGCGCTCGTGCGCGACGGCGACGACGTCTACGCGATCCGCGACCAGTGCTCGCACGCCGCGATCCCGCTGTCCGAGGGGGACGTGGAGGGCTGCCTCATCGAGTGCTGGCTGCACGGGTCGCACTTCGACCTGCGCACCGGAAAGCCGACCACCCTGCCGGCCTTCGAGCCGGTCGCCGTCTACCCCGTCCGGGTCGAGGGGGAGGACGTCCTCGTCGACGTCGCCAGCCCCAGCGTCCCCACCGACTGACCCAGACCCCAAGAAACGGAAGAGAACTGATGAGCACGCTGGAGATCCGCGACCTGCACGTCACCGTGGAGACCGAGAACGGCCCCAAGGAGATCCTCAAGGGCGTCACGCTGACCCTCCGGGCCGGCGAGACGCACGCGATCATGGGCCCCAACGGCTCGGGCAAGTCCACGCTGGCCTACTCGATCGCCGGTCACCCCAAGTACACCGTCACCCAGGGCACCGTCACCCTCGACGGCCAGGACGTCCTGGCCATGTCGGTCGACGAGCGCGCCCGCGCCGGCCTCTTCCTGGCCATGCAGTACCCGGTCGAGGTCCCCGGCGTCTCGGTGTCGAACTTCCTGCGGACCGCGAAGACCGCGGTCTCCGGCGAGGCCCCCAAGCTCCGCACCTGGATCAAGGACGTCAACACCGCGATGGAGCGGGTGAAGATGGACACCGGGTTCGCCACCCGCAACGTCAACGAGGGCTTCTCCGGCGGCGAGAAGAAGCGCCACGAGATCGTCCAGCTCGAGCTGCTCGACCCGAAGGTCGCGATCCTCGACGAGACCGACTCCGGCCTCGACATCGACGCGCTGAAGATCGTCTCCGAGGGCGTCAACCGCTTCAAGGAGAACAGCGACAAGAGCGTCCTGCTGATCACGCACTACACGCGAATCCTGCGCTACATCAAGCCGGACTTCGTCCACGTCTTCGTCGCCGGCCGGATCGCCGAGGAGGGCGGGCCCGAGCTCGCCGAGAAGCTCGAGGCCGAGGGCTACGAGTCCTACGTCGGCAGCGTCGGCGCGAGTGCTGGAGCCTGAGATGACCGGCCTGCAGGGCCTGCTCGAGGGGCTGGACCTGATCCGCGCGGACTTCCCGATCCTGTCGCGGCAGCTGGCCGACGGCTACCCGCTCGTCTACCTCGACAGCGCCAACACCTCGCAGAAGCCCCAGGTCGTCATCGACACGATGGTGGACCACCTCGAGCGGCACAACGCCAACGTCGCTCGTGCCGTGCACCAGCTCGGAGCGGAGTCGACCGAGGCGTTCGAGGGTGCTCGCGACACGGTGGCGGCCTTCCTCAACGCGCCGTCGCGCGACGAGGTGGTCTTCACCAAGAACGCCTCCGAGGCGCTCAACCTGGTCGCCAACACGATGGCCTGGCCCGGCCCGCTCCAGGTGGGTCCCGGTGACGAGGTCGTCATCACCGAGATGGAGCACCACTCCAACATCGTGCCGTGGCAGCTGCTCACCGAGCGGACCGGCGCGACGCTGCGCTGGTTCGGGCTGACCGACGACGGCCGGCTGGACCTCGCGAACATCGACGAGCTGATCAACGAGCGCACCAAGGTGGTCTCGCTGACCTGGGTGTCGAACATGCTGGGCACGATCAACCCGGTCGCCGAGATCGCCGCCAAGGCGCACGCCGTCGGCGCGGTGGTCGTGGTCGACGCCTCCCAGGCGGCCCCGCAGATGCCGGTCGACGTGCAGGCCGTCGACGCGGACTTCCTGGCCTTCACCGGCCACAAGGTCGTCGGGCCGACCGGCATCGGCGTGCTGTGGGGGCGTCGGGCCCTGCTCGAGCAGCTGCCCCCGTTCCTCGGCGGCGGCGAGATGATCGAGACCGTCACGATGGCGCGCTCGACGTACGCCGGCATCCCGAGCAAGTTCGAGGCGGGCACGCCCCCGATCGTCGAGGCGGTCGGTCTGGGCGCCGCGGTCGAGTACCTGACCCACGTCGGCCTGGAGAACGTCCGCCGGCACGAGGAGGCCATCACCGGCTACCTGCTCGAGGGGCTGGCGACCGTGTCCGGGGTCAGCGTGATGGGACCGGCGACGGCCCATGACCGCGGTGGCGCGGTCTCCTTCGAGCTCGACGGGGTGCACCCGCACGACGTCAGCCAGCTCCTGGACAGCCGGGGCATCGCCGTCCGGGCCGGCCACCACTGCGCCAAGCCGGCACACCAGCGGTTCGGGGTGCAGGCCAGCGTGCGGGCGTCGTCGTACCTCTACACGACGCCGGCGGAGATCGACGCGCTGGTCGAGGGGTTGGAGTACACCAAGAAGTACTTCCGCGTGGACTGAGGAGAGCACTGCAGATGTCACAGGCCGACCTGGACGCGATGTACCAGGAGATCATCCTCGACCACTACAAGCACCCGCACCACGCGGGGCTGCGTGAGCCCTTCGAGGCCGAGGTCCACCACGTGAACCCCACGTGCGGGGACGAGGTCACGCTGCGCGTGCACCTGTCCGGGACGGGAACGGCGGCGGTGGTCGAGGACGTCTCCTACGACGCGCTCGGCTGCTCGATCAGCCAGGCCTCGGTCAGCGTGCTGGCCGACCTGCTGATCGGCAAGCAGGTGGAGGAGGCGCTGGCGGTGCACGAGTCCTTCCTGGAGCTGATGCAGGGGCGGGGCACCGTGGCGCCCGACGAGGACGTGCTGGAGGACGGGATCGCGTTCGCCGGTGTGGCGAAGTTCCCCGCGCGCGTCAAGTGCGCGCTGCTGGGGTGGATGGCATGGAAGGACGCGACGTCCCAGGTCGTCGCGGCGACGGAGGAGAACCGATGAGCGAGCAGACCGACCACAGCGACCTCCCCGAGGTCGACCTCTCCGGAGGCACCACGACGGTGACCGTCGAGGACGTCGAGGAGGCCATGAAGGACGTCGTCGACCCCGAGCTCGGGATCAACGTCGTCGACCTGGGTCTCCTCTACGGGGTGAACCTGGACGAGAACAAGAACGTCGTCCTGGACATGACGCTGACCTCGGCGGCCTGCCCGCTGACCGACGTGATCAGCGACCAGACCAACCAGGCGCTCGAGGGCATCGTCAACGACGTCGCCATCAACTGGGTCTGGATGCCGCCGTGGGGTCCGGACAAGATCACCGACGACGGCCGCGAGATGCTGCGCGCCCTCGGCTTCAACGTCTGACCGCCCCCGGAGGTCGATGCGCGCCGGCGCAGCCGACGATCGGAGGTCGAGGTGCGAAGGCGCAGCC
>JBGAFN010000006.1:0-352670 GCA_044227235.1 Marmoricola sp.
AACGGATCCGGCGCCGCACAGTCGTCTCGTGGCTCAGGCTTCGCCTTCGCGCCTCGACCTCCGAGGCTGCGTGCGACGGTCGAGACCCGTTCTCGCTGGTCGAGTAGGTGCGAGCTTGCGAGCACCGTGTCGAGACCTCGTGAGAGGTCCGCGGACTGGTGTCGGGGGTCTCGTGGCTCAGGCTTCGCCTTCGCGCCTCGACCTCCGGGGTTGCGTGCGACGGTCGAGGCCCGTTCTCGCTGGTCGAGTAGGTGTGAGCTTGCGAGCACCGTGTCGAGACCTCGTGAGATTCCCGCGGACTGTTGTCGGGGGTCTCGTGGCTCAGGCTTCGCCTTCGCACCTCGACCTCCGGGGGTGGGTACGGAGGCCGAGGCGATAGGCGAGCCACGAGACCACCTGGACGTCGAGGTGGTCTCGTGGCTCAGGCTGGGCCTTCGCACCTCGACCTCCGGGCCGGCCGGTCAGTCGTCCAGGGTGATCTGGAGCGACGAGCCGTACGGCAGCGCCTGGACCAGGCGGAGCCGTGCCAGCGACGGGTGCTCCTCGAGGAGCTTGGCGCCGTTGGCCAGCGAGCGGAGGGCCGCGGTCTCGGCGCGGGCCGCCTCGAGCTGCGCCTTGCCCCGCTGCCGTGCCGAGACGAGCTCGGCGTAAGCCGTGCGCAGCTCGGGCGGGAGCAGGACGTCCTTGAGCACGACCTCACGGACCTCGATGCCCACGGCCCGGCCCGCCTCGGCGGTCGCGCCGGTGACCGCGTCGGCGACCGCGCGCCGACCGGTGGTCAGCACGGTGTCGACCTCCAGGGTGGCCAGCGCGTCGCGCAGCCCGAGCTGGGCGGCGAGGTAGACGACAGCCTCGGGGGCCTCGCTGGCCTCGTGGAAGGCGACCGGGTCGCCGACCTTCCAGAGGATCGCCGCGGTGACCCGCAGCGTGACGCCGTCGGCGGTGAGGACCTCCTGGGGCGAGAGCGTCAGGAGGCGCTCGCGCAGGTCGACGCGCACCGGCTCGGTCCGCGAGCGGCAGGTGTGCCGGCCGGGCTCGAGCACCCGCTCGAGGCGGCCGTCGCGGTAGGCCAGGACCCGCTCGTGCTGGCGCACGGTGATCTTCGTGGTGAACATGGGCAACCTCCTCGGGTCGTCGCGTTGGGCTGGTGATGTCGTGGTGGTGCTGGGCTGCGGGGTCGTTCCGGTGGATCCTCGGCGGGTGGCGCCCACGACGGCGGGGTTCGGCTCGTCGTCCTGACCGGGCCGGCCGCTGAGCCGTCGCGGGCGTGCTCCACCAGCCGAGGACCCGATGAGGAGTCGAACCTCGAGCGGTCTCCCGCGTTGCCGGTGCCGGGTCAGGGCGGAGGTGTGGCGAGGTGCGACGCGCAGGACCCGGGGCCGGTACCCCGCCCGGGCTGCTGGTCTCGCCGCAGACGAGGGTGACAGGTCGGTCCGGGCCGCGCGAGCCGTTTTCCGCCGTACGCCGGTCAGCGCGCCTCGACGATGGCCTTCAGGGTCTCCAGGTCGCGCGTGACGGCCGCGGCGTCCGCCTCCAGCTCCGCGTCGGACACGCCGTCGCGCTGGCGCAGGGTGAAGACGACCTCGCAGCCGTCTCCGTGGTCGATGACCCGGACCGGGTTGTAGACGATCTCACCGCTCGGCAGCGTCACGTCGTGGTCGAGCACGCCGAGGTCGTTCGGCTCCGTGAAGGTGAACGTGATCCTTCCCAGGGACGACTCGGTGGCCCAGTGGTCGCCGTCGCGGTGCACCATGGTCCCGGCGAGCCCCGCCGCCCACTGCGGCAGGTTGTGCGGGTCCGAGGCGAAGTCGTAGACCTCGGCGGTCGGGCGGTCGATGGTGATGCTCAGGTGGCGTGAGGTCGAACCCATGCGGCGACGGTAACCAGGTCGTGCCGGTGGCATGCGCCGCGGCGCCGACCGGGCGTCACGCGGAGTCGGTCGCCCTGCGGATCCGCTCGACGAACACCGGCGCCATCGGCGGCAGTGCCGCGAGGTCGAACCAGGCGACCTCGGAGCACTCGTCGTCGGCCACGTGGGCGACGCCGTCGAGGTAGCGGCACCGGTAGGTGTGGTCGAGGTACTGCGCCTGGTCGCCGTTGACGTGCACCACCGGCTCGCTGACGTTCACCCAGACCAGGCCCTCCACCGCACAGCCGACACCGGTCTCCTCCCGGACCTCCCGGGTCGCCGCGTGCTCCGGGTGCTCGCCCGGGTCCACGATGCCGGTGACCGGCGTCCACGCGCCGTTGTCGGAGCGGCGGACGAGCAGCACCCGGCCGCCGTCCAGGACGACCGCGGTGACACCGGGAAGCCACAGCGGGTCGTGACCGATCTTCGCGCGCAGGCGGAGGACGAAGTCGGGGATCGGCACCGTCGTCTACCGCCCCGCCACGGCCAGGGCGGTCTCCCACTCGGTCAGGGTGATGCGGACCAGGCCGGTGGCGAACTCGGGCTTGGCCTTCTCCGTCGGCGCCATCCGGGCGAGGACGGCGGCCATCGGCACCGGCGGATCCCAGCGGTCGACCCTGGCCAGCGCGACGCCGCCGCGCGGGCCGCCGGGCAGGCCTTCCGCCTCCGCGGGCGTCCAGTCGTGGGCGGGCGAGGCGAGGACGGCACTTCCGACGAACGCGCTCACCGGTGCACCGAGGTAGAGCAGGGCGTGGTCGCCCGGCCCGAGCTCGTCGCGCCGCGGCTCTCCTCCCTCGATCCCCCACACGCCCGTGGCGACGTACGCCTCGGCGAGCTCGCGCTGCGCCGGCCCGTCGTCGCCCGCGGGGACCAGGTTGAAGAGGTAGAACGCCACCGCTCGAGCCTAACCACGGCCCGGGCGCGGTTCAGCAGTCGAAGACGCCCCAGCACAGGTGGCGGGGCGCCCGCGCCCTCAGGAGTCCGTGGACGGGGCCGGTGGCTCCCAGAGCTCGATCGCGTTGCCCTCAGGGTCGTGGATCCGGGCGAACCGGCCGACCTCCGGGGAGTCGGTGTCGGGCTGGACGTCGACGACGACGCCGTCGCCCGCGAGGCGGGCGAGCAGGCCGTCGAGGTCGCTGACGCGGAGGTTGAGCATGAACTGGCGGTCCGAGGCCCAGTAGTCGCTGTCGTCGGCGAACGGGGCGAACACCAGGGGCCCGCCCTGCACCTGCCACGACCACTCGTCGGCCGGTCCTGCACCGTCGGCCGCACACCCGGGGCCGACGCCGAGGTGCTCGCGGTACCAGACGGCGAGGGCGTCGGGGTCCTGCGCGCGAAAGAAGATCCCGCCCACTCCGAGCACCGGCATGGTCTCCCCCTGTCACGACCTCGTGGGTCCGCCGTACGACGGCGCGACGAGTCTAGGCCGGACAAACCCCTGGCGCCCGGTCGCCCGCACGACGACGATCGGCTGGTGCACCTCGACATCAGGGTCTCCGGCGGCGTGGTGCGCGGACAGGCCGACGGCGACCTGGCGGTGTTCCGCGGCATCCCGTACGCCGCTCCACCAACCCGATTCGGCGCCCCGCGGCCGGTCGAGCCCTGGGCCGGCGTGCGCGAGGCCGTCGTGTTCGGTCCCCCGCCGCCGCAGTCGGCCGCGTTCGGCATGGACTCCCTGACCGAGGACGGCGACGACTGGCTGACCGTCAACGTGTGGACCCCCGACCTCGGTGGTGGGCTGCCGGTGATGGTGTGGATCCAGGGCGGTGCCTACCTCTTCGGCACCTCCGGGCTCCCCGAGTACGACGGTGCCGCGCTGGCCCGCCGCGGGGTCGTGCTGGTGACCTTCAACTATCGGGTCGGCCTGGAGGGCTTCGGCTTCGTCCCCGGGACGCCACCCAACCGTGGCCTGCTCGACCAGGTCGCCGCGTTGACCTGGGTGCAGGAGAACATCGGCGCCTTCGGCGGTGACCCGAGCCGGGTGACGGTCTTCGGGCAGTCCGCCGGCGGCGGCAGCGTCGCTGCGCTGCTGGCGATGCCGCGCGCCGAAGGCCTGTTCCAGCGCGCCGTCGTGCAGAGCATGCCGGGCACGTTCCTCACCCCTGCACTCGCCGCCGACGTCGCCCGCGAGTGCGCCGACGAGCTGGGCGTGACCACCGCCGAGCTCGCCACCACCGAGGCGGCCCTGCTGCCGCTCGCCGCGGACGCGGTGATGGCGCGGATCGGGGAGCTCGCCGACCGGTGGGGGCGCGCCGCCCACGCCCAGGTGCCGTTCGCTCCCGTCGTCGACGGCGACGTCCTGCCGACGACCCCGTGGCGCGGCCTGACCGGCGCGGTCGACCTGGTGGTCGGACACACCCGCGACGAGCAGCGCCTGCTGACCGTGGTCGCCGGGCTGCTGGGTCGGGTCACCGAGGACCAGGCGGTCGCGACAGCCACGGTCTTCGCGCCGGACCTGCAGCGCTACCGGGAGGCCTTCCCCGACCCCGGCGAGCTCGACGAGGTGGTCCGCTCGGACTGGCTGTTCCGGATGCCGTCGCTGCTGCTGGCCGACGCGCAGCTCGCAGCCGGCGGCACGGCCTACGTGTACGAGCTGACCTGGCCCGCGCCCGGGGTGGGCGGGATGTTCGGAGCCTGCCACGGCCTGGACGTGCCCCTGGTCTTCGGGAACCTCACGGCAGGGCAGCCCGCCGTGCTGATCGGTGAGCCCACCGCGGAGGCGGAGGCGGTCTCCGAGCAGCTCGGCTCGGCCTGGGCGGCGTTCGCGACCAGCGGCGACCCCGGGTGGCCCTCCTGGGACACTGGCCTGGTGCGGCTCTTCGACGCCGAGCCCACGGTGGAGGCCTACCCGGAGACCCTGTCCCGCGAGCTCTGGAAGCACCCGCCCGAGGTGCTCGACCTGACCTGAGGGACGGTCCTCAGACCTGGCCGCTGAGCTGGGCCATCCGCGTGGCGAGCGCGTCGACCATCGCGTTGGCCTGCCGGGCGGAGAGGGCCGAGGAGCGGTCGCTGCCGAGGCTGGAGACGGGCAGCACGTCGACGGACAGCCGCGCACCGCCGGCCAGGGCCCGCAGCTCGTCGAGCTTGCGGGCGAACGGTGATCCGCTCCCGGGCGAGTAGTAGCGGACGACCGCGTCGACCTCGTCGGCGTACAGGTCGGCCTTGGTCACCGCGATCACCAGCCACACCGGGCGGTCGCGGCGCACGGCCATCGAGGCGATCCGGTGCGCGGTGATCGCCCAGTCCTCGAGCTCGGCGGCGAGCTGCTCCTCCCGGGTGGCGCTCGCCTCCCCCGTGGTGCCCGCCGTCCGGCGCGGCGTGGCGTAGCCGTTGGCCACGACGTGGACCACCCCGTCGACCGGCTCGTCGTGGAAGACCTCGTCGAGGGCGCCGAGCCGGGTGGCCGCGTTGTCCCCCGGCACCACCAGGAAGCGGAAGCCCTGCAGCCGCGCGGAGCGCCGGGTCCGCCGCTCCATCGTGGCCGAGCCGACCTCGCCCACCCCGCTGCCCGTCGTACGACGGGAGAGCCGGTCGGCGAGCTGGGTCTTGCCCACCCCGGTCATCCCGGTGACGGCGACGGTCGGGAAGCGCCGGCGCCACAGCCGGCTCATCCGCTCGGGCGCCGACGCGAGCCCGGTCAGCACGCCGCCGGCGATCGTCGCCCCGACGGCGGTGCGACCGGAGGTCGGCCAGATCGTCCGGGTTCGGTGCGGGGTGCGGGACACGGGGCCTCCTCGGCCGAGGGTCAGGGGAAGGCGGGTGGGCGGGGCACGCCCGAGCCTACGTTCCGCCGCCCACCGTCCTGCGCTGGACCGGTGACCGGGGACGATCGACCGCGCGCGAGCTCGCGCGGTAGTTTGCAGCGGCACCGGCGTCACGACCGTGGCGGGCCAGCGGCCCCGCCGAGAGAACAACGGGCGCGCCGGACGAGCGGAGGCACGATGGCGTCGACCCGGAGCACGCGCACCACCATGGCCGCGCTCGTCAGCCTGGTCGCGGGCCTGATGGCCGTGGCCGCGCCCAGCCGTGCCGTCACCGCGTACCCGCAGGCCCGCGCCACCACCTCGCTGGCCGGACACCACTGGCGGCACCGCGTCCAGGTCGACGGCCGCGGCGGCCGCGACGTCGTCGTCCTGGTCGGCGGCAAGGACCTCCAGCTCGACGAGCTCGGCAACGGGGTGGGCCACGTCGGCGTCCGGGTGCGGCTGTCGAACGGGCGCGGCACGGTGACCGCGCGGCTGTTCGTGACCTACTTCTCGGTCCGGACCCCGTGGACCCCCTGGGTGGGCGCCACCGACCTCGACCGTCGGGGTGGCAAGGAGCTGGTGCTGGGCTTCTCGACCGGGGCGCATGCCCAGCTCTTCACCGCCCTGACCTACCGCGGCGGACGCCTGCGCGAGCTGGACTCCCCGCCCGGCTCGTCGTGGGTGGTCAACAGCTCGGTCGGCACGGGGAGCTCGGGCTGGCGGTGCACCCGCCGCGGTGTGGAGAGCCGCTCGGTCACCCCAGGTGGCGGCAGCGCGACGTACGACGTGCAGCGCGACCGGTACGCGTGGCGGTCGGGCCGCTGGGTGCGGACCAAGCACGTGGCGACGACCGTCGCCGCGGACGCGGACGGAAACCCTCCCGCCTCGACCGACGACTTCCCCCGGTTCGTCTGTGCCGGGCTGCCGCGGGACGTCCTGTAGCCCGACCTGGCCCCGCGCGACCTGCGTGGCGACCCCGGCGACGTCCGCGCGGTTCCTAGACTCTGGGACCTGATCCGCACGCGAGGAGCTCCGTGAGCCGGGTGTCGCTGTCCCGCCTGCCGGACGACCGCGTCCTGGTCGTCGACGGCGCGGACGAGCGCGTCCTCGCCCTGTCCGCACTGGCGGCGTACGTCGAGGAACGGGAGCTCGCGCACCCACGCTGGGTCTGGGACGACACCGCGCGGTGGTACCCGCCGTTGCTGGCCGCCGGGGTCCGCGTCGAGCGCTGCCAGGACCTTCGGCTGTGCCGCCAGCTGCTGCGCCGGGCGCCGGCGGTGAACGGTGCGCTGCTGCTCGGTGAGGAGTCGGAGCACTGGGACCGGCTCGGCCCCAGTCAGCCCTCGGATCCCACGCTGTTCTCGGTCGACGACGCGACCGAGCACCTGCGCGCCGACCGGGAGGACGCCCGCCAGGTGGCGGCCGTCGCGGCGTCACCGGAGGCGGCCCGGCTCGGGCTGCTGCTGGCCGCGGAGTCCTCGGGCGCGCTGGCCGCAGCGGAGATGACCCACGCCGGGATCCCCTGGCGGGTCGACGTCCACGAGCGGCTGCTCGGCGAGCTGCTCGGACCGCGCCCACCGCGCGGTGCCCGACCCCGCGAGCTCGAGGCCGTGGCCACCGAGGTGCGCGAGGCCTTCGACGCCCCCGGCCTCAACCCGGACTCGCGTCCTGAGCTGCTCACCGCGCTGCGCCGGGTCGGACTGGACCTGAGCGACACCCGGGCCTCGACGCTGCGGGCGCTGGACCACCCGGGCATCCCGGCCCTGGTGCGCTACAAGCAGCTCGCCCACCTGTTCCAGACCAACGGCTGGGCCTGGATCGACCAGTGGGTCAGCGGCGGCCGGTTCCGGCCGTCCTACCAGCCCGCCGGCTCGACCACCGGCCGCTGGGCCTCCAACGGCGGCGGCGCCCTGTCCATCCCGGTGCAGGTCAGGCCGGCGGCCGTGGCCGATGACGGCTGGTCCTTCGTGGTTGCCGACGTGGCCCAACTGGAGCCGCGGGTGCTGGCCGGCATGAGCGGGGACCGGGCGCTGGCCCGAGCCGCCCGCGGTGCCGACCTCTACCAGGGGATGGTCGAGGACGGCGCGGTCGCGACCCGCAAGGACGCCAAGCTCGGGCTGCTCGGGGCGATGTACGGCGCGACCACCGGCGAGAGCGGCCGGATGGTGGCCGGCCTCAGCCGGCGCTACCCGGCGGCCTTCGGCCTCGTCGAGGAGGCGGCCCGCGCGGGTGAGCGCAGCGAGGTGGTGCGCACGCTGCTGGGGCGCGGCTCGCCGGTGCTGGACCACGGCTATCTCGACCCCGATGCTCCGGCGCCCGACCCGGATGTGGAGGCCCGGCGCCGGCGCGCCTACGGCCGCTTCACCCGCAACTTCGTGGTGCAGGGCACGGGTGCGGAGTGGGCGCTGTGCTGGGTCGCCGACCTGCGCAACCGGCTCTGGCGGCTCGGCGACGGCGGTCCGCTCGAGGCCCGCCCGCACCTGGTCTTCTTCCTGCACGACGAGGTCGTCGTGCACACCCCGACCGCTCTGGCCGACGCCGTCGTGACCGCCGCCACCGAGGCGGCTGCGACGGCGGCGGCGCTGGTGTTCCGCGACCTGCCCGTCGACTTCCCGCTCAACGTCTCGGTGGTGCGGTCCTACGCCGACGCCGACAAGCCCGGTGGCACCGCCGAGACGTGACCGGCGGCGCCGAACGTTTTTCGGCTTCCGGCCCGGGGTACACCCTCTTCATCCACCGCGATGGCGCGGTGGCGAGAAAGCAGGGGTACATCATGGGCATCATCTTGTGGCTGATCGCGGTCGTCCTCGTCGTCGCCGGCATCATCCAGCTGATCCAGGGCGCCGTGGTGCTCGGGATCGTCCTGATCGTGGTGGGTCTGCTCGTCGGCCCCGGCGGGTTCTCCCTCTTCAACCGGCGCTCGGCAGCCTGAGCGAGCTCGCCGCCACGCTCCGCGCGAGCGCGTGGGCGTCGAAGCGCAGGTCGGGCAGCTGACCCGCAGGCAACCGGTAGCCGAGGAAGTGGAGACCGGGTGCCTGCGGCAGCGTCGCGCCCCCGTGCACGAGCGGGCGCCCGTCGGCACCCAGCACACCGAGGTGGCCGAGCAGCGGCACCAGGTCCGGGCGGCGCCCCACGGCGACCAGGACGTCGTCGGGTCGCACATGGCTGCCGTCGGCCAGGGCCACCTCGTCGCCGCGCACGTCGACGACGGCAGGAACCACCTCGACGTCGCCCCTTCGCACCGCGTCCAGGATCCCGGTGTCGACGGTGAGGCCGTGCCCGCGCTCCCGCAGTGCCGTCGCCAGGCCGGCCGACGGCCGGCCCAGGAGGCGCTCGGCGTCGGGGAAGAAGACCCGGTGCAGCGCCAGGCTGGCCCGGTCGAGGAGACCTGAGGGCACTCTCGGTCCGTGCTTGACCAGGATCGACAGCACCGCTGTCGAGAGCCCCAGCACGCTGCGGGGCGTCAGGAGCGGTGGCGTCCGCACCGCGAGGCGGACGCGTCGCGCTCCCCCGCGCACCAGGTCCAGGGCGAGGTCGTGCGCGGTGCTGCCGCCCCCGACCACGAGCACGTCGCGTCCCCGGTACGGCGTGGCGTCGCGGTAGTCGGTGGCGAGGACGACGCGCTCCTGTCCGAACGCCCAGGAGGGCACCTGGGCGCGCGCGTTGAGGCCGGTCGCGACGACGACCGCGCCCGCCCGGAGGTCGCCATGGTCGGTGCGGAGCAGCCATGCGTCGCCGTCACGGTCGAGGCGGTCCACCCGCACTCCGAGGCGCAGGTCGGCGTCGAGGCGCGCGGCGTACGTCTCCAGGTAGGTGACGAAGTCGGCGCGCGACACCCAGCGGCCCAGCTCGCGTCCCATCGGCAGCCCCGGCAGGGAGGAGACCCGCCGGCCCGAGTTGAGCCGCAGCGAGGCGTAGTGGTGCCGCCAGCTGTGCCCAACCGCGTCGGCCCGCTCCACGACGCAGACCGGGATGCCGCGCCGCTCGAGCTCGTGGGCCGCAGCGAGCCCGGCCGGACCTCCCCCGACCACCACCACCGGCAGCGTCGGGGGCGGTTCCTGGGGCGGCGGGTCGACCAGCCGCGGCGCCGGCCCACCGGCCAGCACCGTCAGGCGCGACCCGCCGCAGCGGAGGTCGACGGGGTCGGCCAGCGGGTCGAGGTTGCCGGTGTACTTCAGGGTGTCGAGCATGCGTGCCATCGGTGGGTCCTTTCGAGCTGAGCGGGTCAGCTCCCAGCGTCGGCGCCGACACCCCGGCAGCGCTTCCGTGGAACCACGGGGTTCCGCAGCGACCGACCGGGCAGCACGATGACGGGGTGGACCCGCAGCCCCCGCTGGTCGGACGCGCGGAGGAGCTCGCCGCGCTGCGCGAGCACCTCGAGCGCGCCCGGTCCGGGACGGGTGCCGCGCTGGTGCTCGCCGGCGAGGCCGGGATCGGCAAGACCTCCCTGCTGCAGTGGTGCGCGGCGGAGGCGGCCGGCTTCCTCGTCCTCGGCACCCGCGGGACACCCAGCGAGCAGCACCTGTCCCACGTCGGCCTGTACGACGTCCTGGCACCCCTGCTGCCCACCCTCGACGGGCTCGACCCGCGGCACGCTGCCGTGATCCGAGGCGCGCTCGCCCTCGGGCCGCCCGTGTCGGCACCGCCGCTGGAGCTCGTGGTCGCGGTGCTGGGACTGCTGTCCGCGGCCGCCGCCACCAGTCCGGTCCTCCTCGTGGTCGACGACGCCCAGTGGGTGGACGACTCGACGCTGTCGTGCCTGACCGTCGTGGCCCGCCGGCTGCACTCCGAAGGGGTCCTGGCGCTCTTCGGGACCCGGCCGCTCGGACCCCACGAGCCGCCGCGGAGCGCGGCCCTCGCGTCGCTGCCGACGATGCCGGTCCCCCGGCTCAGCCCGCCCGACTCGGCCGCTCTGCTGGCCGCCGTGCGGCCTGACGCGGTGCGGGACATCGGTGAGACCGTCCTACGCGAGGCCGGGGGCAACCCGCTCGCGATCGTGGTGCTCGGGCGCCGACGGGACGCACGGGCGGCGACGACCGACGCCGTGGACCTGCGGCTGGGTCAGGCGTTCGCCCACGAGCTCGACCAGCTGAGCCCGCGCGCCCGCCACGCGCTGGAGCTCATGGCCGTGGTCGGCGAGACCACCACCACGCGGTTGCGTCGAGCACTCGACGAGGTCGGGCTCGGCGTGCAGGACCTCGACCCGGCCGAGGAGCTGGACCTGGTGCGGCGCGCCGAGGGGCGCGTCGTGTTCACCCATCCCCTGGTCCGGGCCGCGGTCGCCTCCTCGCTCGGCCGTGCCCAGCTCCGCGACCTGCACCGCGTCGCCGCCCAGACCCTGGACGGAGCCGAGGCTCCGACGGACGTCGAACGCCGGCTGTGGCACCTGGCCGACGCCACGGACGGGCCCGACGACGACCTCGCCGTCCAGCTGGAACGGCTCGCCACCGACGCAGTCACCCGGTCCAGCCCCGCGTCCGCGGTCCGGCTGCTCGAGCGCGCCGCCCTGCTGACCACCGACCCGCGGACCCGCACCGAGCGGCTGCTGCGGGCGGCCGACCTGCTCCAGGTCGCCGGTCTCGTCGCCGACTCCGAGCGGGTGCTAGCAGCGGCTGCCGAGGGCGCCGACCCGGTGCAGACGCTGGTCCTGGAGCACCGGCGCGCCCGCTTCCAGGCCTGGTCGGGGAGACCCGGACGTGGTCGCGACGCCCTGATGCTGCTGGCGGCGTCCTGCCGCACCCGGCTCCCGCGGGAGGCTGTCACCATGTACGGCCACGCCGTCCTCTACAGCACCGCCCTCGGCGAGTTCGACCGCGCGGCGGAGGCCGTGGCCCAGGTCGACGCGCTCTCCGCTCCGCCCGCCACCCCGGTGCCCGGGGCAGAGGCGGCCGCGGCGCTGCTCGACCACTTCCAGGCCAGGCCCGCGCAGGCCCGCAGGCGGCTGGCCCGCTGCGCAGCGGAGCTCGACCTCGCCGACCCGCTGTCCACCGAGCAGATCGTCCTGATCGTCGCGCTGTGCCGCTTCCTCGACGACGACGCCCCGGAGGGCCTCCGCATCCTCGACGAGGCCACGGCGGCAGCGCGACGGGCCGGAGCGGTCGGGCTGCTGCCCTTCCAGCTCTCGCGCCTGGCCGTGATGCGGCTGATCGCCGGAGAGTGGTCACGGGCCCTGACCGCGTCCGACGAGGCGCTGCAGCTGGCCGAGCTCAACGGCTGGGTCACCGAGGTGCCGTTCGCGCTGACCTGGCTCGCCCGGGTCGAGGCGGCGCTGGGCCGCGGCGAGGACTGCCGTGAGCACGTGCGCCGCGCGATCGCGGTCCAGGGCTCCACCGCCGCGGTGGTCGCGGCCTACGCCGACCTCGCACTGGGGACGCTGCACCTCGGCCAGGGCGACCCGGGCGCCGCCGTACCGCACCTGGAGTCCGTGGCGGCGTTCGCCCGCGAGCACGACGTACCGGACAACGCCTTCCTGCCCTGGGGTGGCGACCTGCTGGAGTGCTACGCGCGCACCGGGAGGCTGTCGGAGGCCAGGGCGCTGGTCCGCGAGCTCCGGCCGACGGCCGAGGCGGCCGGTCGCGCCGAGCTGGCCTGCGCGCTCCTGCGTGGCGACGCCCTGGTCGAGCAGCGCGACGACCGGGCCCTGGCCCTGTTCGCCGCGGCCGAGGAGCGCGCGGTCCGTGCCGGCGCCGACTTCGAACGGGCGCGCACGGCGCTGTGCCGGGCCGAGCACCAGCGCCGGCACCACCGCGTCGGCGACGCCGAGCAGGCCCTCACGGCGGCGCTGGCCACCTTCCAACGCCTCGGGGCGGCCGGCTGGTCGGCCCAGGTCCGCGAGCAGCTCGCCGCGATCGGCTCGCACACCCCGGAGGTCCGGGCCGGCCTCGGCGCGCTCACGGCCCAGGAGCTCACCATCGCCGACCTCGTCGCCACCGGTGCGAGCAACCAGCAGGTCGCCGACCGGCTGTTCCTGAGCGTCCGCACCGTCGAGTTCCACCTGTCCAGCGTCTACCGCAAGCTCGGTCTCCAGCGGCGCACCCAGCTGGTCCGGCTCGTCAGCGGCGGCACGCTGGCGTGACGCGAGGCCGTTACGGTGACGGGCATGACCACTCTCCCCAGCTTCCGGCTCGACGGACAGGTCGCCCTGGTCACCGGCGCCAACCGCGGCATCGGCGCCGGCCTCGCGGCCGCCCTCGGGGAGGCCGGCGCGAGCGTGATCCTCGCCGGGCGTGTCGAGGCCGAGCTCCGCGGGGTGGCCGACGGCATCCCCGGGTCCTCCACGCTCACCCTGGACCTGGCGGACGTCGCCTCCATCAGGGCCGCCGTGGCCCGCGCCGAGGAGCAGCACGGGCGCATCGACATCCTGGTCAACAACGCCGGCCTCGGCGCCAACCACCCCGCGCTGGAGGTCACCGAGGACGACTGGGACTCGATGATGGACGTCAACCTCAAGGGACTCTTCTTCGCCTCCCAGGCCGTCGCCCGCGGCATGGTCGAGCGCGGGCACGGCCGGATCGTCCACCTCAGCTCCCAGGCGAGCGTGGTCGGCATCGTGGACCACGCCGTCTATTGCGCCTCCAAGGGCGGGGTGAACCAGCTGACCCGGGTGATGGCCCTGGAGTGGTCCCGCTTCGGGGTGACCACCAACGCGGTCGGCCCCACCTTCACCTACACCCCCGGCACGGCCGAACGGCTCGACGACCCGGCCTACCGCGACGCCGTACTGGACCGGATCCCGGCGCACCGGCTGGCCGACATCTCCGACGTCGCCGGCGCGGTCGTCTACCTCGCCTCCGACGCCGCCCGGCTCGTGACCGGGACCGTGCTGCTGGTGGACGGGGGCTGGACCGCCCAGTGAGCCCGCTGCCCTAGGCGGGTGGCCGGCGCTCGAGCAGGTGGGCCCGCTCGGCGTCGTTGCGGCAGGCCGCGATCGCCTCGTCGTACGCCACACGTGCCGCGTCGGTGTCCCCGGTCCGGGTGAGCAGCTCGGCGCGGACCGCGGCCACGCGGTGGCTGCCGGGCAGCTCGACGCCCTCCAGCGCTGCCAGACCCGCTGCGGGCCCGAGCGCCTCGGCGACCGCGACGGCCCGGGCGAGGCGCACGCTCGGGGAGGGCACCAGCCGGAGCAGCAGGTCGTAGTGGGCGACGATCCGACCCCACGGCGTCGCTGCCGCCGTCGATGCGGTGGCGTGCTCGGCGGCGATCCGGGCCTGCACGACGTACGACGCGGCGAGCGGGGTGAGGGGCCCGGCCAGGACCGGGTCGGCGAGCAGGGCCAGCGCCTCCTCGATCTCGTCGTGGTGCCACCGGGCACGGTCCTGGTCGGGCAGCAGCACCAGCCGCCCGTCCGGACCGACGCGGGCGTCGCGCCGCGAGTGCTGCAGCAGCATCAGCGCCAGCAGCGCCAGCAGGGTCGGCTCACCCGGGCGCAGCCCGACGACCACACGGACGAGCCGGATCGCCTCCCCCGCCAGCGTCGCGCGCAGCAGCTCCGGGCCGCTGCCGGGCGCGTAGCCGGCGGTGAACGCGAGGTACGCCGTCTGGGCGACGGTGTCCAGGCGCTCGGGCAGCACGTCGGCCGCCGGGACCGCGAACGGGATGCCGGCCGCGACGATCTTCTTCTTCGCGCGGGTGATCCGGGCGGCGGCGGTCGGCTCCGGCACCAGGAAGAGCCGGGCGATGTCGTGGGTGCTCACACCGAGCACCAGCCGGAGGGCCAGGGCGCTGGCCGCCTCGGGCGCGAGTGCCGGGTGGGTGCACATCAGCACGAGGCGCAGCAGGTCGTCCTCGACGAGGTCACCGGGGTCGACCATGGTTCCCTGTCCCTCCTGACGGTGCTCCGCGTCGGTCACGAGTAGCGGCGCCTTGCGGTGCGCCATGGACTCGGCGCGGACCCGGTCCAGCACGCGCCGCCGCGCCGCGGTGAGCAGCCAGGCGGCCGGATTGTCCGGGGCGCCGTCCGCGGGCCAGCGACGCGCTGCCGCCTCGACCGCGTCGCCCAGGGCGTCCTCGACGAGGTCGAGGCGACGGAACTGCGCGAGGAGCAGGGAGGTCAGCCGCCCCCACTCCTCGCGCACGGCCGTCTCCAGGACGACCTCGGGCTGCGGGGTCACCCGGACTCGTAGCCCTCGATCGTGACGGTCGGACGGATCTCGACCGCGTATGCCGGTGGCAGCAGCCGACCAGCCGCGATCGCGGTGTCGAGGTCGGGCAGCTCGACGTCGTAGTAGCCGCCCACCTGCTCGACGGTCTCCACGAACGGGCCGTCGGTCACCGTCGGGTCCCCCGCGACGTGCCGGACGGTCGTGGCCGTGTCGGCCGTCGCCAGGGCGGCCGAGCCCAGCACGCGGCCGTGCTCGGCGACGTAGGCCTCGAAGGCGTGGTGCGCGTCGAAGTACTCCTGCTGGACCTCCGCGGTCGCGGACTCGTAGCCGCCCGGCTCGTAGGCCAAGAGGAGGACGTAGCGCTTCACGACGGTCGCTCCGCCGGGTCGACGGCACGACGGACCTCGATCCCGTCGCCGACGGCGGTGATGATCGTGCAGCACTCGAGCAGGTCGTCGAGGTCGTCGGTCTCGACCAGGTAGAAGCCGCCGACCTGCTCCGCGGTCTCGGTGAACGGCCCGTCGGTCACCACCGTGCTGCCGGGCCGGATCGACCGTGCCTCGGCCGTGTGGTGGAGCTCCGCGCCCCCGGTGATCGTGTGCCCGCGCTTGCCCAGCTCCTCACCGAACCGGGCGTACTCGGCGTACGCGTCCTGCCGCTCCTTCAGGCTCATCGAGGTCCACCAGCGGTCGGCGTCCCCGACGATCAGCACCATGTACTCGGTCATGTCCTTCTCCTCACGCGGCCAGGCGTCGGAGCTCGATGTGCTCACCGCGTGCGGCGAACCGCTCGCACGCGGACCGCAGGTCGGCCTCGTCGTCACTCTCGACGAGGTAGAAGCCGACGACCTGCTCGGCGGTCTCACTGAACGGGCCCTCGGTGACCAGCGCGGCACCGTGGCCATCCGGGCGCAGCGAGGTCGCCCGTTCCGAGGCCTCCAGCGGGCTGGCGACGACCAGCCGGTGGCCCCCGTGGGCGAGGTCCTCGTGAAACTGCTCGTGCGACCTCATGCCCTTCTCGTGCTCGGAGGCGGGCAGGGTCGCCCACTCCGCTTCGGGTGCGGGCAGCAGCAGCAGGTAGCGACTCATCGAGCCATCCTCTCCTGGCGGGATGTGGGTCGCGGGTGCGACCCTCAGCACGGTGACGGACGAGCGTGGCCCGGATCGACAGCACCGCCGAGGGATTTCCGATCCGCTGTGGTGCGGGCACGGGAACCGGTGACAGTGACCAAGGACTCGTTGCCGGGCTTCATGAACGGATGTGGGGCGGGTATCGACTCCACGAGGTCAGTCGACCTCGACGCACCCCCTCGGACCGCCTGTTCACGGCTGTCCACGAAGGAGATTCTCATGCGAGTTCCGCACATCACCCTGGGCCACGCCACCGGCATCCTCGACAAGTTCGTGGGTCTCAACAAGGAGGTCGCGGGCGAGCTGTTCGACCGCGCCGAGCTGAAGAAGGCCGGCCAGGCCCAGCAGGAGAAGGGCACCGCCAAGCTGAGCGCCCTCCAGGCCGAGACCAAGGTCGAGACCGAGAAGGCCAAGGTCAAGGCTGCCGACAAGGCCCAGAAGAGCGCCGAGCGCTCCAGCTGAGCCGCAGCACACCGGCACCACGAGCCGTCCCCGCCCTCGAGGCGGGGGCGGCTCGCTGCGTCGCTGCCCAGGTCAGGTCAGCCCGACGAGCTGGGCCGACCGCTCCCAGAGCCCGTCGATCACGGCCTGGTCGTGGGCCTGCTTGTTCTCCCGGCCCTGGGGCTTGAACCGGCTGAAGTAGACGCCGTTGAGGGTCGGGTCGGGGCCGCGCTCGGCGAGGGCGACGAGCGGGGCGGCGCCGTCGGGGACGCTGATCGTCGCGAAGCGCTTCAGCGGCGAGCGGTACAGCAGCCCCACGAACCACGAGTCACGGCCGAAGGAGCTCCCAACCGGGCCCGGGTGGACCGCCGCGGACACGATGCCGTCCCCGGTCCAGCGTTGCGCGATGCCGCGGGTGAAGACGATGTTCATCAGCTTGCCGGTGCCGTACGCCGGGAACTCGATCGCCCGCCGGTGCTCGTAGTCCAGGTCGTCGAGCACGATCCGGCCCATCAGGTTGCCGATGCTGGAGGTGTTGAGGACCAGCGACGAGCCCGCCGCCACCAGCTGCGGGCGCAGCAGGTGGGTGAGCAGGAACGGCGCGAGGTGGTTGACCTGGAAGTTCGGCTCGTGCCCGTCGGCGGTCGTCCGCGACGGGGCGAACGTGCCGCCGGCGTTGTTCAGCAGCACGTCGATCCGGTCGACCCGCTCGCCGACCTCGCTGGCCAGGCGCCGTACGTCGTCGAGCCGGGCGTAGTCGGCGACGAGCGGCTCGGTGCCGACCGCCTCCGCGACCGGGCGGAGCTTCTCCGCCGAGCGTCCCGTCACCAGCACCGTCGCGCCCCGGGAGGCCAGCACCCGGGCGGCCTCCGCCCCGATCCCGTCGCTTGCCCCGGTCACCAGGACCGTCCGGCCCGTCATCGTCTCGTCGCTCATGGCCCGAGCCTAGGGCGGGCCGCCGACGGGCCCGCCGCCGGTGCACGATCACCGCGTCGGCGCGAGCCTGCGGGCCAGGGTGGGCACGACGACGAGGGCGGCCACGGTGTGCAGGGTGATCAGGGTGGCGGCCGAGGCTGCGTCGAAGCCGAAGGTGAGATCGGGGACGAACGACAGCGCGGTGAGCGTGCACGCCGTCCGTACGAAGGTGGTGCGCGGTCGACGTGCCGTGCGGGCCAGGACCGCGGCCAGCGCGACCCCGAGCAGGGAGAAGACCAGCGTGACCTGGGCGAACGCGGCGACCGGGATGCTCACGCCCGTCCGGTCGGCGAACGAGACCCCGGCCGACGAGGCGAGTGCAGCGAGCAGGGTGGTGGCCGTCGAGGCCACGACGGCGGCGGCGACGCCGTGCCTCCCCACCGGACGGCGGACCGCGCCGACGCCGGGGTCCTCGGACGGGCGAGGTGTGGTGGTGGACGTGGTCTGGGCGGTGGTGGACATGTCAGGCTCCGTTTCCTCGGTGGTCGCCTGGTGCGACCCCTTCCTGCCCTCTCCACGAAGGCCGGAGCCCCGATCCGACAGGTGGCGCGAGAGGATCTCCCCCGGAAGCCCCGGACGAGCCGCGACGGGCAGGCCACGAGGTTTCTCGGCGCAGGCTGTCGTACCGGCGTGAGTCCGTTCGTGGTGGGGGTAGGAGGCAGTCACACGGACCGCCCGGAACCGAGGAGAACGACATGACGCACTACCTGTTGAGCGTGCACGGCCCCGCCGAGCGCACCGAGTTCGGCAGCTACGGCTCCCAGGAGGAGATGGAAGCCGCGTTCGCCGCGACCGGCGCCTTCAACGAGCAGCTCAAGGCCGACGGCTACTGGGTCTTCGCCGGCGGGCTGGAGCCCGCCGGCACGGCGACCGTCGTCGACGGCCAGGGCGAGACGCCCGTGATGACCGACGGTCCCTACCTGGAGACCAAGGAGTACATCGGCGGCTTCTGGGTCATCGACGCCCCCGATCTCGACGTCGCTCTGCGGCTCGCAGCCGAGGGGTCCAAGGCCTGCGGCGGCAAGGTCGAGGTGCGTCCCTTCGAGGGACTCGCCTGACCGGTCCGGAGACCGACTCATGGAGCTCGGAACGGCAGCCGTCGAGCGGGTCTTCCGCGAGGAGTACGGCCGCCTCATCGCCACGCTGGTCCGCCGCTTCGGTGACATCGACATCGCCGAGGAGGCGGCCGGCGAGGCGCTGCTCGTCGCCCTGGAGCGGTGGCCGCGCGAGGGCGTCCCACCGAACCCGGGCGGCTGGCTCACCACGACGGCGGGCAACCGCGCGATCGACCGGCTCCGCCGGGAGAAGCTGCGCGACCCGAAGCACCAGGCGGCGCTCATGCTGTACGACGACACCCCCCACGAGCCCACCGGTCCGGTCGAGGACGACCGGCTCCGGCTGCTGTTCACCTGCTGCCACCCGGCACTGGCCCCCGAGGCGAGGATCGCCCTGACGCTGCGCCTGCTCGGCGGCCTGACGGTCGCCGAGATCGCCCAGGCGTTCCTGGTGCCGGAGACCACCATGGGCCAGCGGATCACCCGGGCGAAGAAGAAGATCTCCGCCGCCAACGTGCCCTACCGGGTGCCCGAGGCGGCCGACCTCCCCGAGCGGCTCGGCGGGGTGCTGGCGGTGCTGTTCCTGGTCTTCAACGAGGGCTACCTGGCCTCCGGCGACGGCGACCCGGTCCGCTCCGAGCTCACCGGCGAGGCGATCCGCCTGACGCGGGTGCTGCGGGGGCTGCTGCCCGAGGAGCCCGAGGTCACCGGACTGCTCGCGCTGATGCTGCTCATCGAGGCCCGGCGCGAGGCGCGGGTGCGTCACGGCCAGCTGGTGCCGCTCGGGGAGCAGGACCGGGCCGGGTGGGACCGCGCCCTGGTCGCGGAGGGCCACGCGCTGGTCCGCGAGTGCCTCGCCCTGAACCGGCCGGGTCGCTACCAGATCCTCGCGGCCATCAACGCCGTGCACACCGACGCTCCCACCGCGTCCGCCACCGACTGGTCCCAGATCGTCGCCCTCTACGACCGGCTCGTGCGCCTCGACCCCTCACCAATCGTCGCCCTGAACCGGGCGGTGGCGGTGGCCGAGCTCGACGGGCCCGAGGTGGCCCTGGCCCAGGTGGACCGGCTGCCGTTGCAGGGCTACCACGCCTGGCACGTCACCCGGGCCGACCTGCTGCGCCGGCTCGGCCGGACCGCCGAGGCGAAGGCCGCCTACGACGCCGCCCTCGAGGCGACCCAGAACTCCGCCGAGCGCGCCTACCTGGGTCGCCGGCGCGGCGAGCTCGTCTGAGCCCTCGCGTGGCCGCAGCGCCTCAGTCGGGCGGGTAGCCGGGGTAGGACTGCCCGTCGGAGGCGATGTAGTACGGCTGGTTCTGGTCGTCCAGCCAGTACATCCGGTTGGCCGCGGTGTAGTAAGGCCCCCGGACCGGCACCTCGTCGTTCCCTGCTCCGGCCGGGACGAACGCTGCAGCGTCGGCGCGCAGGGTGGACTGGGTGGACTGGGTGCTCTGGGTGGTCTGGGCGCCTTGGGCGTTCTGCGGGACGAACGCCGGGGCGTTCGCAGCGAGCTCGAGCGCGTGGTGCTGGATCGCCCCCCAGAACGCGGCGGCACACGCGTTGAGCGAGGCCTTCTTCTCGGCGGTGAGCCAGGCGAGCACCTGCTCGCGCTCGTAGGTGGGAAGCTTCAGGTCGCGACCGGAGAAGCTGCTGCGGGTGTAGTAGAGGTGCACCGCTCCGACGTCCCACCGCTCAGGGGTGAAGTGGTAGTCGGTGAAGCCGGCCGCGGCGTCCGCGGGCGGCTGCGCGCTCAGGTGGATCTCATCGGCGTCGAACCCCGGCCCCGTCACGTCGTAGATGTACATGCCCTCCGTGCTCGTGCCGGAGTAGGTGAAGGTGAAGCCGTCCTGGGCGTAGGACTCCTTGAGACTCTCGAACGGAACGGGCATCGGGCACCTCCGGGACGTCGGGACACGCCCAGCCTCACCCCGCGGACCCGGGTCGCGACTGCCCGATCGGGCAGCGTCGGGTGCCGGTGGCATGACCGGCCGCCCCACGCGGGCCGGTGCCTCGCCGGGTAATCGGGTCGCGTCGAGAGGATGGCCTTCCTAGGGTGGGGACGGTGCCCGTTCCCACCCTGTCCCCCACCGCGCCACCGGAGATCTCGTCGTCCGCAGGCGGTCCGGCGGAGCGCCGTCCGGTCGACTGGCGGCGGTTGCGGCGCCCGGCGACGCTGGTCTGCCTGGGTGCCTCCCTGGTGGCCGCCACCCTGTCGTCGCTGGCCTCGGTCGTCGCGGGCCGGCTGACCGACGACGCGACCGTACGGCTGGTCGGAGTCCTCGCTCTCTGCGTGGTCGGCGGCGCGCTGATCGACACCGTGGCCAAGACGGGCTGGTTCGTCGTCGTGGACCGCGCCGAGGGCGCCCTGCGGGCCGACCTGCTCGACGCGGCGCTGGCCCAGCCCCTGTCCGCGCTGACCGAGCAGGCCGTCGGCGAGATCCTCGACCGGATCGACGACGACACCCACGAGGTCGGCCAGCTGCTGCGCTGGTCGGTGTGGATGGCGGCCCGCACGATGCTGGCCTCCGGCCCGCTGTGGCTGGTCGCCGGCCTGACCTGGTGGCCCGCCTTCGTGCTCTTCCCGCTCGCGGCGCTCGGCGCGATCGCCGTGGCACGTCCGCTCCTCCCGGGTGTGGCCGAGCGCAAGGTGCACGAGGAGATGGCCTGGACCGACCACGCCGCCGTGATGGAGGAGGGCGTCGCGGCCCGCGACGACCTGCGCACCAGCCTGGGCCAGGCCCACGTGCTCCGCCGCAGCACCGCGCTGGCCGCCGAGATCCTGCGGCGGCTGCGCTCGGTGCTCGAGCTGGAGGTGCGGATCACCCGTCGTACCGGGAGCCTCCTGCACGGTCTCCTGGCCGGGGTGGGCGTCGCGGGTGTCGCCCTGGTGGTCGGCGACCGCCTCGGCACCGCCTCGCTGGTCACGCTGTTCCTGGTCACCTCGACCTTCGTCGGGCAGGTCGACATGCTCGCCCGCCACCTGCCCGACCTGCAGGCCGGGTTCGGCGCCGTCCTCCGGCTGCGCGGCATGATGGCCGCCCCCGCCGAGCCCACCGGGGGCAGCCCCGTCCGCCAGGGGGAGCTCGAGGTGGAGTTCCGCGTCCTGCACTTCGCCTACGAGCACGGCACCTTCGCCCTCGAGCACGTCAGCCTGCGGGTGCCGGCCGGACACACCTGCGCCCTGGTGGGCCGCACCGGGTCGGGGAAGTCCACGCTCGCCTCCCTGCTCTCCCGCGCGGTCGAGCCCGAACGGGGTCAGGTGTTCCTCGGCGGTGCGGACGTCCGCGACCTCGACCTGCAGGAGCTCCGCGCCGACGTGGGCGTCGTGACCCAGCGCACCGAGATCCTCGCGGGGACCCTGGCCGAGAACATCACCCTGTTCGCCGACGTCGCCCGGCGCGACGTCGAGGCAGCCGTGGGAACTCTCGGGCTCACGACCTGGGTCGCCGGGCTACCGCAGGGGCTGGACACGGTGATCGGACCCGGCGGCACCAGCCTGTCCTCGGGCGAGGAGCAGCTGGTCGCGTTCGCCCGGCTGCTCGTGCGCGACGTCCGCGTGGTGGTCCTCGACGAGGCCACCGCCCGGATGGACCCGGTCACCGAGTCGCGGGTCGTCGCCGCCGCCGGGCGGCTGCTGTCGGGTCGCACCGGCATCCTGGTGGCCCACCGGCTCTCCACCATCGAGCGCGCCGAGCAGGTCGCCGTCCTGGAGCGCGGCCGGGTCGTGCAGCACGGCTCGCGCGCGACCCTGGCCGAGGTCCCCGGACCCTTCCGCCGCCTCCTCGACGCCTCGGCCGAGACCGGGGACCTGGAGGCGCCCGGCCCGGATGGCGGGGCCGCCGATGCGGTGCCCACCGTCGTGCGCGACGCCCTCGACGGCCACGTCATCGGCACGGCCCGCCGGAGCGCCGCGCCGCCGCCCGCCCCGGTCCTGGAGCCGACCCCGTCGTTGGCCCGCAGCACGTTCCGCGCGATGACGACGAACCCGTCGTGGGGGCTGGCCGGGATGGCGCTCTTCCTGGCCTCGGCGCTCACCGGGGCCTTCGGCGCGGTGACGGGCTGGACCTGGGGGCACCTGGTGACGGCGTTGCAGCGCGGCGAGGACCCCTGGCGGCTCGTCGCCGCGCTGGTGGTGTCGCTGCTGGCCTCGCCGCTGCTGCTCTCCCAGGCCTTCTGGGTCTACCCGCGCTGGTGGGTCTCGGTCCAGCTGAGCGTGCGCACCGCCGTCCTGCAGGGCCAGACCGCCCAGCGCCGGCTGGTGCGCACCCCGCCGGGCGAGGCCGTCGCCCGGGCGATGGACGCCGACCGGATCACCCGGTACGCCGACCGCTGGGTGGACCTGGTCAACGGCCTGGTGATCGTGGTGGTCACCGCGGTGGTCGCCGGCACCTGGCTGGCCGGCGGGATCCTGCTCGCGGTGATGGTCTCGGCCGCCTTGGCCTCCTCGGTCGGGCGGCACATCGCCGGTCGCTCCGCCGCCGCGTCCTCGGCCGCCCGAGCCGCCTTCGGCCGCTCCCTGGTCTCGGGTCTGGACTCGGTCCGCACCGTCAAGCTCGCGGCCGCCACGCCCGCCCTGCACCGGCACCTGCGCGAGGTCGACGGCGGCCGGGTCGACGCAGCCGTCCGGGAGCACCGGGTCCAGGCCCTCCTCGACGGTGTCCCGGTGGTCATGGTGCAGTGCGGCGTCGTCGCGGCGTGGGCCGGCCTGGTGGCGGGCTGGTGGGGCCTGGCGACCACGCTGCTGATGACGAACGCGGTCAGCGGCTTCGACTGGTTCGGCCGGGTCGCGGGGTCGGTCGTCACCGAGGCGCCCGGCGTCCGGGCCTGGATGCGGGCCACCTCGGCGCTGGCCGGCGGTGGCGGCGTGACCACCCTGCCGCCCGGGGTCGACCTGCGCAGCGGAGACGCGCCCCTGCCCGACCCTGCACCGCGCGACCCCCTGCGGCAGCTGACCGTACGGCGCCTGACCGCGGTCCACGACGACGGCACGGTCGGGGTCAGCGACGTCGACCTGGACGTCGCCTCAGGCGAGCTGGTGCTGCTGCTCGGCCAGGTCGGCTCGGGCAAGTCCAGCCTGATCGGGGCGCTGGCCGGCCTGGTCTCCTCCACCGGCACGATCCACTGGAACGGCCGCGAGCTGGTCGACCGCGAGGTCGACCTGCGCCCCGGTCGCATCGCCCTGGTGGGCCAGGTCCCGCGGGTGCTGTCCGGCACGTTCGCCGACAACATCGTCCTCGACCACGCCGACCGGGTCACCGGCCGGGCCATCGAGCTGGCGCGGCTCAGCCGCGACGTGGCCGAGGCCGGGGGTGCCGACGCGCTGGTCGGCCACCGCGGGGTGCGCCTCTCCGGCGGGCAGGTGCAGCGGCTGGCCCTGGCCCGAGCCCTGGCCTGCCGGGCCGAGGTGCTGCTCGCCGACGACGTCTCCTCGGCGCTGGACGCGGCCACCGAGGTCGAGCTGTGGCGCGCCCTGCGTGCCAGTGGCGCCACCGTGGTCGGCGCCACCAGCAAGGCCGCCGCGCTCGCCCAGGCCGACCGGGTGGTCGTCCTGGCCGACGGGGGCGTCGTCGACCAGGGGCCGTGGAGCGACCTGGCCGCCCGGTGGTCGCGCCTGGCCGGCTGAGCGGCCGTCGCGGCCAGGGTGTGACCATGGACGGATGCCCACCACCCGCGAACGGCTCCACGCCGAACGGCTCCAGGCCCAGCAGCGTCTGGACGGCTTGACCGGCGACTTCGACGAGGTGGTCGCGGCGTCCCTCGACAGCAACGCCGACGACGAGCACGACCCCGAGGGCGCCACGATCGCGTTCGAGCGGTCCCAGCTCGCAGCCCTGGTCGTGCAGGTCCGAGGGCACCTCGCCGAGGTCGACGCGGCCCTGGCGCGCCTCGACGAGGGCACCTACGGCCGGTGCGCGCGGTGCGGTCGCCCGATCCCCGAGGCCCGCCTCGAGGCTCGCCCCACGGCGACCACGTGCGTCTCCTGCGCATCCCGCCCGCCTCGCTGACAGGTGAGTGGCAGACCCTTTCGGGGAACAGGGCGGTCATGTCCTCCTCGCGCGCCCGCACCGCCGGCCTGCTCCTCGGCGGCTGGGTGCTGCTCAGCGGCCTCGTGCTGCTGTGGGGCTGGGTCCTGACCCACTCCCAGTCGACGTCGCTGGGTCCGTGGGAGAACGACCTGGCCCGCCGGTTCGCCGACGCCCGGACGACGACCCTGAGCGGGGTCGCCGAGGTGGGCACCTTCGTCGGGGACACCCGCGTCGGCGCCGTCGTCCTGCTGGTGATGGGGGCGGGCTTCTCGCTGGCGCAGCGGACGTTCCGCCCGCTCGGGTACGTGGTCGTCACCTACGGCGCGCTGGGGGTGCTGTACGTGCTCGCGACCCACCTCGACCCGCGGGACCGGCCGCCGGTGCACATCCTCGACCCGGGGCTGATCCCGAACCACTCGTTCCCCTCCGGACACACCGCGACGGCGACGGCAGTCGTCGGCTGCCTGCTCGCGCTGACCGCGACGTACGCCCCACGTGCCCGCCGGTGGGTGCTGCCGCTGCTCGCCCTGCCGGTGCTCACCCTGCTCTCGCGGCTCTACCAGGGTGCGCACCATCTCAGCGACGTGCTGACCAGCATGGTCTATGCCTCGGTCTGGGTCGCGCTGACCTCCCGGCTCCTGATGGCCGGGGCCTCGCCCCGCCGGTCCGAGCCGTCGTCCCGGACGGCCGGCGAGGAGACGGGCGACGTCGAGCTCACACCACGCTGAACCCCGAGGGCAGCTCCTGGCGTCCGGTCATCGCCAGCAGCAGGGGCGTCCCGAGCCCCCGCTGGGCCGCGGCGACCGCCGCGAGCGCGCAGGCCTCGGCCACGGCGTCGTACGGCAGCTCGAGGTGGACACCGGTCGCGGCGACGAGGTCGAGCCCGTGCACGCACAGCTCGAACGTGCGGGTCGGCAGGTACTCGGCCACCCGCATCCCGCCCACGATGGTGTGCACGACGAGGTCCGGGTCCGTCGCCTCGGCGACGGCGAGCGCCTCGGACACCAGCTCGGCGAACCGGGCCGCCGGGTCGGCGCCGAGGTCGCGCCCCGCCTGGCGTCCCCGCTCCACCACGGCGGCCGCGTCGAAGGTGCCGGCGGCGATGGCGGTGTAGTAGGCGGCAGCCGACGGCACCGACTCCTCGGCCACCGGGCGGGCCAGGTACTCGATGACCGTGACCAGCGACCTGCTGGTGTGGCCGACCAGGTCGCGCACGGTCCAGGCGCCCAGGCCCGGACCGTCCCACCGGTCCTCGGCGATCTCGGCGACCGCGGCGCTGACGGCGCGCGCGGCGGCGGCGTAGGTGCTGACGACGGAGCTCATGACCCCCATCCTCCCAGTGGTGGGCCGCCGCGGGCCGACGGCGACCGGGCCGATCGCCGTCGCATGCAACCTTCCGCCCGTCGGGTGCGTCTTGGAGGGGTTGGAGCGCCCGCTCCCCACCTCCACGAGCAGGAGCCAATCAGATGAACCTCCACCGACCAGGACGCCGCGCCGTCCTCACCCTCGCGCTGGCCACGGCCACGGCCGGCCTCGCCGCTGGCCCGGCAGACGCCGCCGCCCCCACGCGGATCGACGCGGAGTACTGGGGCGTCGACTGCGTCTACGGCCTGGCCGGCGGCGACACGCTCTTCGTCGTCGCGTCCGGCAGCACCGACGGTGCCGACGGCGGCGTGGGCGCGTTCATCGAGGACTCCACGGGGAGCCTGGTCGCCGAGGGGCAGACCGACCGGTTCACCTTCGGCGACACCTTCTCGACCTCGATGGCGCTCGGCGCCGGCACGCTCACGATCGACGCCTCCCTGACGCGCGGGGCCACGACGACCACCCCGGTCCGCGAGCGCAGTGGCACCAGCTGGACGAGGGGCACCACCTCGACCAGCCCGTTGGACGTCGCTGTCCGGTCGGTGGGCTACGCAGGCAGGGCCGTCGACCTGGCCGGCGGCAGCTGCACCGGTGAGATCACCGGCTTCGACGTGGTCACCACCAACCCATCGGCCGCCGTCTACCGCGACCACGACCTCGACTCCGACATCTGCGCGGTGGCAGGTCTCCCGGACGGTCTGGTGCGCGTGACGGGCTCCCTGCCGGGGACGTTCGTGGAGGTGGTGGCCGACCACGGCACCGCCGGCGTCGAGAAGCTCGCCGGGGACCTGCCGACCAAGGGCGGCCGGGGCTCGATGACCGCCGACGTCGTCGACCTCCTCACCGGCGAGGTCACCACCACCGGCAGCGTCACCCTCGCCCTCACCCGGACCGGGCAGCGCGAGCGTCAGGTCGAGGCGAGCGACGGCATCGTCGAGCGACGCACCTACACCACCTACCGCGAGGACCTCACGGTCCGCCTCGCCGACGGGCGCCGGGGAACGGCGACGTGCGCCGGGGTGGCCACCACGAGCCACGTGTGGGTCGGCCCGCATGCAGGTGCCGCGGCCGGACGGTCGTAGCGGGGTTTGCGTGGGGTCCCCTGCCGGGTAACAGTCGGCCATGGGAGGAAGCATGCTGGTCCTGGGGCCCCTCGTCCGCTACGTCGACGAGCACACGGTGACCGTGTGGGTCGAGGTCGAGCGCGCCGCCGAGGTGGCCGTCCGCAGCGGCGACCGCTGCTGGTCGGCGCGCACCTTCGGCGCGCACGGGCACCACTACGCACTGGTCGACGCCACCGAGCTGGCGCCCGGGTCCACCGAGCCGTACTCGGTCGAGGTCGACGGCCAGGTCGTCTGGCCCCCCGAGGGGCAACCTGCCTCGCGCCTGACGCCGCTCACGCCCGGCAAGCCCCTGCGACTGGCCTTCGGCTCGTGCCGCACCAGCGTCGGCCACGACGAGGCGGGGACCAAGGCGCACGGGGTCGACGCGCTGCGGACCTACGCCCTGGCGATGATGTCGACCTCGGGCGAGGAGCGGCCGTGGCCGGACCTGGTGGCCTTCATCGGCGACCAGGTGTACGCCGACGAGACGACCGAGGAGATGCGCGCGTTCATCGAGGCCCGCCGTGACATCAGCGAGCCTCCCGGCACCGAGCTGCGCGACTACGAGGAGTACGCGCACCTGTACTCGCTCGCCTGGAGCGACCCCGCGAACCGCTGGCTGCTCTCGACCCTGCCGAGTCTGATGATCTTCGACGACCACGACGTCCGCGACGACTGGAACACCTCGGCCGAGTGGCGCCGGGACATGGCGGCGACGTCGTGGTGGCGGGACCGGATCGTGGGCGGGCTCGCGTCGTACTGGGTCTACCAGCACCTGGGCAACCTGTCACCGGCCGAACGCGGTCGTGACCCGCTCTGGCAGCGAGTGCTCGAGGGTCCGACCGCGGGAGCCGAGGTCGACCTGACCGACACGCTGGACGCGCTGGCCGAGCGCGCGGACCGCGAGCCGTCGTCGTACTCCTGGAGCTATGCGCGCGACCTGGGCACCAGCCGTCTGGTGGTGGTCGACTCACGCGCCGCCCGGGTCCTGGAGGACGACCGTCGCCAGATGCTCGACGACCAGGAGCTCGCCTGGCTCGACGGCCAGCTGCGCGGGGACTGCGAGCACCTCTTCGTGGCGACCTCGCTGCCGTTCCTCCTCCCCCAGGGCCTCCACCACCTGGAGGCGTGGAGCGAGGCCCTCGCCGACGGGGCGTGGGGCCGTCTCGGAAGTCGGCTGGGAGAGCGTCTGCGCCGGGCAGGGGACCTCGAGCACTGGGGCGCCTTCGAGCGCGACTTCACCCAGGTCCTCCGGATGGTGACCGAGGTGGCCGACGGCCGTCGCGGCGCGTCACCGCGGACCGTGACCTTCCTGTCCGGGGACGTCCACCACTCCTACGTCGCGGAGATCGAGCGCACCCACGGGAGCCGCATCCTGCAGGCGGTCTGCTCCCCCATCCGCAACCCGCTCTCGCGCAAGATGCGCTACGTCACCGCGCTCGCGGCGTACGGCGTGGCCGTCCCGGTCGGCGCGCTCGCGGCCCGGTCGGCGAAGGTCCCGCGGGCCCCGGTCCGGTGGCGGCTGCTCGGGCGCCCGCACTACGACAACAACCTGGCCACCCTGACCGTCGACGAGGCCGGCTACGACCTGGTCTGGGAGACCGGCGTGGTCACCGGCGGCGACTACGAGCACCCCGAGCTGCGCGAGGTCACGCGGGCCCGGATCGACGCCCGCTGAGGGGTCCCACCGCCAACACGGTGCTGCCGGACGGCGAACGCGTCCGGGTCCAGCGTCTCCCACCCGGTGCCCTCGGGTTCCTCCGGGTGCAGGCGCATGTCCCGAGTGTGCCCGGGGTGTCGTATCGCCACCGTCCCGTTCGTGGTGATCATGAGGGGCGGCCGTCCGGGCTGCCGTGAGCAGAGGAGTGCAGATGGCCCTGTACCTGATCGCCTTCAACGACGAGTGGGTTCCCGACTTCACCATGGACGAGCTCCGCGAGAAGAGCCGCAGCGCCCGCGCGGTGATCGCGGAGATGGAGGCGGCCGGCGTCTTCGTCTTCAGCGACGGCGGCCTGGACGCCTCGACCGCGCTGTGCAGCGTCGACCCGAGCAGCGGCGCGCCGGTCTTCACCGACGGGCCGTACGTCGAGACCAAGGAGCACCTCGGCGGCTTCTGCGTCGTCGACGTGCCGGACGACGAGCAGGCGCGCTACTGGGCGGGACGGATCGCGATCGGGGTGGGCTGGCCGCAGGAGCTGCACCGGTTCCCGCACCGCGTGAGCCTCCACGACAGCGCGGCCTCCGAGGTGTCCTGACGCGAGTCCCCCGAGATCTCGCTCGACGGCAGGCGTGAGGCCCCGGCAGGATCGGGGCTCACGTCCGAGCAGGAGGAGTCCCATGCCGCACGCCCTCGTCGAGGTCCGTCAGGCCCGTCCGGTCGCGGAGGAGGCGGCGGTCATCGACGCCGTCCACGGCGCCCTGGTGGCGGCGTTCCGCATCCCGACCGTGGACCGGCACGTGCGGCTCGTCGTGCACGAGCCGCACCGGATGGCCGCTCCTCCCGGCCTGGCCCACCCCGAGCTCCTGACCATGGTGACGATCGACTGCTTCGTCGGGCGCTCGGTCGAGGCGAAGCGACGGCTCTACCGGGAGATCGTCGACCGGCTCGCGGTGCTGGGCGTGCCGCCGGACCACGTCTCGATCCACGTGCGGGAGAGCGCCGCCGAGAACTGGGGCATCCGCGGTGGCCAGGCGGCCTGCGACGTCGAGCTCGGCTTCGACGTGCACGTGTGAGCGGCCGTGGTCGAGCTCAGCCGATCCGCTCGGCGAGCGAGACCACGATCCCCTCGGGCCCGCGCACGTAGGCCATCAGCCAGGTGTCCTCGTGCCGACCGATGCCCCCGACCAGCCCGTAGCCCTGGGCCGCGAGCCGATCGACGGTGCCGGCCAGGTCGGTGATCTCGAAGCACACGTTGCGCAGCCCCAGCTCGTTGGCCATCGCGTCGGGTGAGCCGGGACGGTGGTCGGGCCGGACGAAGCGCGCCAGCTCGAGCGCGGTCCCGCCGCCCGGTGGGCGCAGCATGACGATCTCCGTGCGCGAGCCGGGGATCCCGCAGACGGTGTCGAGGAACTCGCCCTCGACGAACATCCGGCCCTCGACCTCCAGGCCGAGACCGACGAAGAAGTCGGCTGCGGCGTCGAGGTCGGCCACCGTGATCCCGACGTGGTCGAAGCGCTTCAGGGACGACATGACGGCTCCTCGCAGGTGGGCGGGTCGACGGGCTCCACGACGTCCTCAGGCTTATCACGGACGTCCTCTGTCGGCGGCGCCTCCACGGGCCGATGATGGGGCGATGCCTCCCACCGAGCACCCCTCGACCGGCAGGGCCGCCGCCCTGCTCGCCCTGCACGACGGCCCCGGCTTCGTCCTGCCCAACGCGTGGGACGCGGGCTCAGCCCGCATCCTCGAACAGGTCGGCTTCCCGGCCATCGCCACGACCAGCGCCGGCATCGCCTGGTCGTGCGGGGTGCCGGACGGTGGGTCGCTCGACCTGGACACCATGCTCGAGCAGGTGCGCCGCATCGTGGCCGTGGTGGACGTGCCGGTGACCGTCGACCTGGAGTCCGGCTACGGCGACTCCCCCGACGACGTGGCCCGCTCGGTGTCGCGGACCGTCGCGCTCGGAGCGGTGGGCGCCAACCTGGAGGACGCCGTCGACGGCAGGGTCCTCGACCTGGAGACCGCCGTCGAACGGGTCGCTGCTGCTCGCGCCGCAGCCCCCCGCGGCACGTTCGTGCTCAACGCCCGCACCGACACCTACTTCGTCGGCACCGACGGGGACGTGTTCGACGAGACCGTCGAGCGGGCCGTCCGGTACGTCGACGCGGGCGCCGACTGCGTCTTCGTGCCCGGCGTCGTCGAGGCGGACACGATCCGGCGCCTCGCCGAGGCGGTCCCCGGTCCACTCAACGTGGTCGCGGGGCTGGCCAGCACCATCGACGCCCCGACGCTGTTCTCCCTCGGCGTGCGCCGGGTGAGCCTCGGCGGCAGCCTGGCCCGCGCGAGCCTGTCCCTCCTCGAGCGCGCCGGCCGTGAGCTCCTCGACACCGGGACGCTCGGCTTCCTCGACGGCGCGATCGGGTACGCCGACCTGCAGCGACGCTTCGGCGCGTGAGCCTGGTGCCCTCGTCCGGGCGGCTACCAGAGGTGCGGGACGAGGCGGGCGCGCGTCGCGGCGTACTCCCGGTAGCGGTCACCCAGGGTGTTCTCGAGCGCCCGCTCCTCGATGAGGATGCGGTGCACGAGCGCGGCCAGGACCACGAGGACGGCGCCCGCGGCACCGACCCAGTTCTGGTAGACCAGGCCGGCTCCGAGCAGGGCCAGCAGCAGCCCGGTGTACGCGGGGTGTCGCACGAACCGGTAGGGACCGCGGTCCACCACGGGCTGGTCCTCGCCGACCCCGAGGACGACGGTGAACCAGGTGCCCAGCGTGGCGAACGCCCACCAGCGCAGCAGCAGCCCAACCCAGCCGACCGCCATGCCGACCAGGTAGGGCCACACTCCTGAGCCGAAGGCCGCGTCCGGCGCGACGGCTCGCGCGAGCGGGATCACCAGGATGCCGACGAAGAACACGACCCGGAACAGCACCTCGGCCGGCACATCGGCCGGCCGAGCAGGAAGCCTCCCGGGCAGCGCCTGGCGCAGCTCCCCGACGACGAAGGCGCCGACGCTGACCGCGAAGAGCACCTGCGCAGCACCGTGCGCTGCGACGAAGGGCGCCAGCTCGGCGGGCGTCGCCGCCGTCACAGGGCTCCCACCCGGGCGAGGTCGAGGTCGTCGCGCACGGCGAGCCGGCAGGCCGCGATGCCGTCGTCGTCGAGGTGCGGGGCGCGACTGACCGGGATCGTGAGGCCCAGCCGCAGCCGAACCCGGCCGTCCGCGTCCACGGCGCGGCTGGCAGACCCGACGGGCTCGGAGGTGTTCTCGTCCGCGTACGCCGTGACGGTCACGACGAGCCGGTCGCGGCGAGGTGTGCGACCCTCGACCCTCACCTGCGCCGCGACGGTGCCGGTCGACTCGTCGTACGCGCAGGCGGGGTCGCCCTCACCTCCGCCCCAGCCCACTGTCAGCCGGGCGGGGGCGTCGTTGCCGGCGAGCTGCCGGACGAGGACCGCGCCCGCCACGGCGACCAGGAGGAGGACGAGGGCGAGCGGGACGACCACGGCCCGACGCGGCACCGATCGCGTCACGCGCCGGGTCGCTCTCGGAGCTGCGCCCGGAGCACGTCGACCTCGCAGCCGGGCAGGTGCGGGTCGAAACCGTGCTCGATCAGCCAGCGGATCGCCAGCAGGCTGCGCAGCGACCACCAGCCGCGGACCGCGTCCACGTCGACCTCGCCGCCGTAGCCGGTGAGGACGTCGTCGAGGCGGTCCCGGTGCCCCAGCGTCAGGCTGGCCAGGTCGTAGGCCGCGTCGCCCTGGCCCGCCTCGGACCAGTCGAGCACCGCGGTCACCTCGTCGCCGTCGACGAAGACATGGGCCACGTGGAGGTCGCCGTGGACGAAGACCTGCGGTGCCGGCCGGAGCGCGCTCAGGGCGATCGCCCGGTTGCCGTGGACCAGGTCGGCCGGGAGGACGTCGTGGTCGACGAGCCACGCGCACTCACGGTCGAGCTCGCCGGCCGGGTCCGCCTCCCGCCGGGAGGGCCACGGGGGCGGCGGCGTCTCGTGCAGCCGGCGTACGACGGTCCCCGCGGCCGCCCAGGCCGCGGACGACGCCGACGACGGCTCCCCCAGCCGCGCGAGCGGCGCCCCGCGGACGGCGGCGAGAGCGAGCACCGAGGGCCGGTGCCACAGCACCTCCGCGGTCGGGACCGGGGCCAACGTCATCGCCTCGAGCTCGAGGCGGGTGCGGTCCGGATCGGCATCGACCTTGAGGAACAGGTCACCGACGCGCAGGGTCGCGCGCTCCTGGTGGGCGATGACGACCTCGACCTCCGACACGTCCGCCATTGTCGCGGACTCGCAACCCCGGACCGAACGACGCCGGTCCCCCGCGCGGCGGGACTTGAAGGGACTGGCTCCGGGGTCCATGTCACGGCGACACTGGGACGGTGCCCCAGCGACACGAACCGGCGGTGAGGCCCGCGACCCCTGCCGACGTCCCCGCGATGCGCGCGCTGGCCCGGGAGGCCTACGGGCACTACGTCGAGCGGATCGGACGCGAGCCGCCCCCGATGGTCGCCGACTTCGCCCTGGACGTCGACCAGGGACGAGCCTGGGTGGCCCAGCAGGAGGGCCGGATCGTCGGACTCCTCGTCCTCGAGGTCGCCGAGGACCACGTCCTCCTGGAGAACGTGGCCGTCGCGCCGGCGTCGCAGGGCACCGGCATCGGTCGGAGGCTGCTGCGCCTGGCCGAGGACCAGGCCCAGGCCCGTGGCCTGGCCCAGGTCCGGCTCTACACGCACGAGACGATGACGGAGAACCAGGAGTACTACGCCCGGCACGGCTACCGGGAGACCCACCGGGCGAGCGACCACGGGCTCCGGCGCGTCTTCTTCACCAAGCACCTGACGTGACACGCTCTGCGGGTCCCGCACCCGCACTCCCCTCACCCTCGGAGGCACCGTGAAGCTCCTCCTGACCTCCGGCGGCGTCACGAACCCCAGCATCGAGGCCGCGCTGGTCGGCCTGCTCGGCCGCCCGATCAGCGAGTGCCGGGCGCTGTGCATCCCCACCGCCCAGTGGGGCCACCCCAGCTGCGGACCGACCTCGGTGCGCGGCTTCGTCGTGGGCGTGCCGCCCTGGCACCTCACCAGCCTGGGCTGGGCGTCGGTGGGTCTGCTGGAGCTGAGCGCCCTGCCCAGCATCGGAGCCGACCGCTGGGTCCCCTGGGTCCGTGACGCCGACGTCCTGCTCGTCGACGGCGGCGACGCGGCCTACCTCGCCCACTGGATGCACGCCTCCGGCCTGGCGGACCTGCTCCCCTCCCTGCCCGAGCTGGTGTGGGTGGGCGTGAGCGCCGGCAGCATGGTCATGACGCCGCGGATCGGGGAGGCCTTCGTCACCTGGCGGCCTCCGGGCGGCGGCGACGACCGCACGCTCGGGGTCGTCGACTTCTCGACTTCTCCCTCTTCCCGCACCTCGACCACGAGCTCATGCCGGAGAACACCCTGGCCGAGGCGGAGGTCTGGGCCGCCGGCCTGGACGGGCCGTCGTACGCGCTCGACGACCAGACGGCGATCGTGGTGAGCGACGGGCACGTCGAGGTCGTCTCCGAAGGGCACTGGACGCACTTCCCGGCCTAGCACCAGGAGGCGGCTACGGCGCGGGCTGCTCCTTGGTCAGGTGCAGCAGCCAGTCCTGGCCGGTGTCGATCAGGGCGTAGCGCCGGACGTCGCGCTCGCCGTGCAGCTCGAAGACGAACCGCCGCTCGCTGCGGTCCAGCAGGGTCCAGGTGCCGTGGTCGGCCACCGACTTGTGCTCGTCGGTGTACGTCGCGTGGTCGAGGTCGTGGTCGGGCACCGCGACGGCGAGCCGGTCGTGCCCAGGGTCGGTGGGCAGTCCCTTCGGGACGGCCCACGAGCGCAGCACACCGCCCTCCTCCAGCCGCAGGTCGAAGTGCGGGCGGGGCTTGCGGTGGTCGTGCAGCACGAAGACGGGGTCGGACACACCCCCTGTGTACCCCGACGAGGGGTCCCTACGGCTCGACGAGGACGAGCTGGTTGCCCTCGAGATCCCCGATGTACATCTGCTTGGTCGAGCCGTTGGTCGGGTCCCACACCCAGAACTCGTCGACGACGTAGCCGGGCTCGGCGTCGTCGGGGATCTCGTAGCCGTAGATGAGCATGTTGTGGTTGGCCGTCCCGACCACCACCAGTCCGCCGCGCTCGAGGGTCCGCGCGATCTGCTGCCGGGTGGCCTCCTCGGTGTCGGCCTTGACCCACTCGTTCTTGAGGTCCTTGTAGTCGACCTCCCCCCACACCTTGCGCAGCAGCGGTCGCGGGTCGGGCGTCAGCGTGCCCTGGCTGACCCAGGTGTCCACCCAGCTGGCCTGGATGTGCTCGGCCCCCGGCTTCTGCCGGATCCCCTCGAGGTAGTTGTCGATGTCCTTCCCCCGCGATCCCCCGTAGACCGAGCCCCCGCCCATGTCGGAGACCGCGATGCAGAAGTCGTGGGCGATCTCCGCCTGGGACCGCCCGTCGCCCTTGATGTGGCCGCGCAGCGCCTTGGTGGTCGCTGCGAAGCACCACGACCCGCGTGACTGCTCGGTCTCCCAGCTCCCCGGGTCCACGGTGGTGAAGATCATGGCTGCCTCCTCGAGTCCGGACCACGCTAGGCACACGCGGAGGCGACAGCGGTGCACGCTCGGGCAGGCGCCGGGGCACACCTGGTGCTCCGGGGCGCAGGCCTCTGCACCGCTCGACACCGCGGTGCCGCGGCCCTCAGCGGGCGGGAGCGCTGGTGACCTGGCCGTCCTCGACGTGCCAATGCTGGTCGAGCCGGACGTTGTCCAGCAGCCGGCGGTCGTGGGTGACCAGCAGGAGGGCTCCGTCGTACGACTCGAGGGCCTCCTCGAGCTGCTCGATCGCCGGCAGGTCGAGGTGGTTGGTGGGCTCGTCGAGGACGAGGAGGTTCACGCCCCGGGCCTGCAGCAGCGCCATCGCGGCCCGGGTCCGCTCGCCCGGCGAGAGCCGGGCGACCCGGCTGGTCACCTGGTCCGCCTTGAGCCCGAACTTCGCCAGCAGCGTCCGTACCTCGGCCGGGGTCATCTGCGGCATCGCCGCCTCGAAGGCGTCCCCCAGGGCGAGGTCCTCCTCCAGCCCGGTGCGCGCCTGGTCGATCTCGCCCACGGCGACGGAGGCCCCCAGGCTGGCGCGGCCGGTGGTCGGCGCCAGGCGACCGAGCAGGAGGCGCAGCAGCGTCGTCTTGCCGGCGCCGTTGGGTCCGGTGACGCCGATCCGGTCCCCTGCACTGACCTGCAGGGACGCCGGGCCGAACGTGAAGCCGCCCAGGCTCACGGCAGCCTGGTCGAGGGTGGCGACGACCGAGCTCGACCGCGGCGCGCTTCCGATGGTGAAGCGCAGCGCCCACTCCTTGCGCGGCCCCTCGACCTCCTCGAGCCGAGCGATCCTCGACTCCATCTGGCGCACCTTCTGGGCCTGCTTCTCGGAGGACTCCGCCTGGGCCTTGCGACGGATCTTGTCGTTGTCCGGGGACTTCCTCATGGCGTTGCGCACCCCCTGGGAGCTCCACTCCCGCTGCGTGCGCGCACGCCTGACCAGGTCGGCCTTCGTGTCGGCGAACTCCTCGTACGCCTCCCGGGCATGACGCCGGGCCACCTCGCGCTCCTCGAGGAACGCGTCGTAGCCCCCGTCGTACACCGAGACCTGCTGCTGGGCCAGGTCGAGCTCGACGATGCGCGTGACGACGCGGGAGAGGAACTCGCGGTCGTGCGAGACCAGGACCACGCCGGCGCGGAGCCCACGCACGAAGGCCTCCAGCCGCTCGAGCCCTGTGAGGTCCAGGTCATTGGTGGGCTCGTCGAGCAGCACCACGTCGAAGCGGCTCAGCAACAGCGCGGCCAGTGCCGCCCGGGCTGCCTGCCCACCGGACAGGGAGGTCATCAGCGCGTCCGGTCCGACGTCGAGGCCGAGCTCCGCCAGCACCGGCGGCAGCCGTTCGTCGAGGTCCGGGGCACCGCTGGCCAACCAGTGGTCGAGGCTGTGGGCGTAGGCGTCCTCAGCGCTGCGCGAGTGGTCGCTGCCGAGGGCGGCCGCAGCCTCCTCCATCGCGGTCGTCGCGGCGCCGGCGCCGGTGCGGCGCGCGACGTACTGGCCGACGGTCTCCCCGGCGACCCGCTCGTGCTCCTGCGGGAGCCACCCGACGAACGCGTCGCTCGGTGCGGTCGACACCGTCCCGCCGAGCGGGTCGAGGTCGCCGGCGAGGATCCGGAGCAGCGTCGTCTTGCCGGCCCCGTTGGCGCCGACCACGCCGACGACGTCGCCGGGGGCCACCGTCAGGTCGAGGCTCTCGAAGAGGGTGCGGTGCGCGTGGCCACCGGCCAGGTCCTTGGTGACGAGGTGCGCGCTCATCCCGCGATCGTAGAGACCCGTGGTCACCGGCGCGTACGGCGCCGTCGCCGGCGACCACCTCAGCGCGCATTGAATTACCGCCAGGAATGGGCGATCCGGGTCGCGTCGAAAGGGACGTGGAAATGGCGACGGCAATGGCAAGTCAAAGCCCCGGCCGACGCCTTTCCCGCGTTCTGGGAATGCCTTTCCGGACAGTGGATCAATCCGGCGACGTGCCGATGCCGAGAGTCCCCGAAAACGCTGGTAGGTTCGCGCGGTCAAGCAATCGACGGGGGCTCATGGAGGGAAAAAGAGCTGTGGCTCAGCACGTGACCATTTCGTTGATCGACGACCTCGACGGCAAGAGCGAGGCGACGCAGACCGTCACCTTCGCCCTGGACGGCGTCGGCTACGAGATCGACCTGTCGGAGAAGAATGCCGACAAGCTGCGCAGTGTCCTGGGCAAGTACATCGACGCGGGGCGGCGCGTCGGCAAGAACGCCGCGAAGCCGAAGGCCAAGGCCGCCAAGTCGAGCCGCGGCAGCAATGCCGCCGAGGTGCGTGCGTGGGCGGTCTCCGAGGGACTTCTGGCCGACGGCAGCCGCGGGCGGATCCCGACCGACGTGCTGACCGCGTTCGAGGCCAACAACTAGGTCTTGCCAGGACGCGATCCAGCCCACGCAGGGCGGGAGACATCGGCGCTCCCGCCCTGCGGGTGGACATCCGAGCAGGGACCGGGTGGGCCACCGGGGTAAGACTGAGGCCATGGACCCTGTACTGGACGTCTTCGACTCCGTCCCCGGCCTGGACCCCGAGCAGCCGATCCCGGACGACCCGGCCGAGCTCGACGACCCGGGGCTGCTGCCGGCCCCGCCGATCGAGTCGACCCCGGACGATCCCGGTGGCGACCCGGGTGAGGAGCCCGCTCCCGTCTGAGGCGGGGGTCGTGGACCACGTCGGGACGTCGCCTTCCCTCCGTTGACACGCGCCGGTGATGGTGGTCGTGTTGGACGAGGGGGATGTCGACCCCCGCAAGGAAGGTCCGGTATGGCCGAGTCCGAGCGCCCGAACATCCTGGTCATCTGGGGTGACGACATCGGGATCAGCAACCTCAGCTGCTACAGCCAGGGAGTGATGGGCTACCGGACGCCCAACATCGACCGCATCGCCCGCGAGGGCATGCTCTTCACCGACTCCTACGGTGAGCAGTCGTGCACTGCCGGTCGATCGTCCTTCATCACCGGCCAGAGCGTCTTCCGCACCGGCTTGAGCAAGGTGGGCGTCCCCGGGGCCGACATCGGACTGCGCGCCGAGGACCCGACGATCGCCGAGCTGCTGAAGCCGCTGGGGTACGCGACCGGGCAGTTCGGCAAGAACCACCTCGGGGACCGGAACGAGTTCCTCCCCACCGTGCACGGCTTCGACGAGTTCTTCGGCAACCTGTACCACCTCAACGCCGAGGAGGAGCCCGAGCGACCCAACTGGCCGTCACCGGAGGAGTTCCCCCGCTTCAACGAGCTGGTCCGGCCACGCGGCGTCATCCGCTCCTGGGCCAGCGACGAGGACGACGACACGGTCGACGGGCGTTACGGACGCCGAGGCCGGCAGCGCATCGAGGACACCGGGCCGCTCACCAAGAAGCGGATGGAGACCATCGACGACGAGACGGTCGCCGCCTGCCGTGACTTCATCACCCGGCAGCACGAGGCGCAGACGCCCTTCTTCGTCTGGATGAACACCACCCACATGCACATGTTCACCCACACGAAGCCCGAGAGCCTCGGGCAGGCCGGACGCTGGCAGTCGCCGTACCACGACACGATGATCGACCACGACAAGCACGTCGGGCTGCTGCTCGACCACCTCGACGCCCTGGGCATCGCCGAGAACACGATCGTCATCTACTCCACCGACAACGGCCCGCACATGAACTCCTGGCCGGACGGCGGGATGACCCCCTTCCGCAGTGAGAAGAACACCAACTGGGAGGGCGCCTTCCGGGTGCCCCAGGTGATCCGGTGGCCCGGTCACATCGAGGCGGGCTCGATCTCCAACGAGATCGTCCAGCACCACGACTGGCTGCCGACGCTGCTCGCCGCTGCCGGGGACGAGAGCGTCGTCGAGGACCTCAATCAGGGCAAGCAGTACGGCGAGAAGACCTTCCGGGTCCACATCGACGGGTACAACCTGTTGCCCTACCTGACGGGCCGCGAGCCGAAGAGCCCGCGCAAGGGCCTGGTCTACTTCTCCGACGACGGCGACTGCCTGGCACTCCGGTTCGACAACTGGAAGGTCGTGTTCATGGAGCAGCGCGTCGAGGGCACTCTCCAGGTCTGGGCAGAGCCATTCGTGCCGCTGCGGGTGCCGTTGCTCTTCAACCTCCGCACGGATCCCTACGAGCGCGCCCGCACCACCTCCAACACCTACTACGAGTTCGTTCTCGAGAACGCCTACCTGGTCCTGGCGGCACAGATCGTGATGACGGAGTTCCTCGCCACCTTCGCGGAGTTCCCGCCCCGCCAGAAGGCGGCCAGCTTCACCATCGACCAGGCGATGGAGAAGCTCGAGGCCGTCATCACCTCGGGTCACTGACGATTCCCCCGCGACGCCCCTGCATTCCCGCGGGGTGCTTGATCGACACGGTGCCTGATCGACACGGTGCCTGATCGACGCGGTGCTTGATAAACACGGTGCTTGATCAACACGGGGCCGCCCCAGAGGATGGCCGGGCACCCGCGGAAGGTTTTCCGGGGTCGATGTCGAAGAGCCTGTCCGCCGTTCGACGTACGTGCGAGCAGATGCTCGTCCACCACCACAAGGAGTGATTCAGATGCCGCGTTTCATGGGGTTCGTCAGGATGGAAGAGGGAATCGGGACGCCGCCGCAGTCGCTGTTCGACGCGATGGACGTCCACATCGGGGAGCGGGCCGCCAAGGGCGTGTTCCTCGACGGCGGCGGTCTCTACGGGACCGAGGACGCCGTCAACTTCGTGGTCCGGCAGGGCGAGGTCAGCCGGGTCGACGGTCCGTACGCCGAGGCCAAGGAGGTCGTCGGCGGCTGGGCCATCATGCAGTACGAGACCCTCGAGGAGGCCGTGGCCGACCAGCGCGAGTTCGCCGAGCTGCACGCCAAGCACTGGCCCGAGGTCACCGTGGTCGCGACCCTGCGCCAGATCTCCGACGGCCCGGAGGCACCGGGCGCCTGAGCGGGACTGTCTACGCTGGCCCCGTGCCAGCAGCGATCCCGACGGATGACCCCAACGAGGCCATCTTCGCCGCGTGGCGGGTCGAGTCGGCCCGCCTCGTCGGCGCCCTCACCCGGATGACCCGGGACGTGGAGCTCGCCGAGGACCTGGCCCAGGACGCCCTGGTCGCCGCCCTCGAGCAGTGGCCCACGACCGGTGTCCCGGACAACCCGATCGCGTGGCTGATGACCACCGCGAAGCGACGCGGCATCGACCACTTCCGGCGCGCGGACAACCTGCGCCGCAAGGTCGGCGAGCTCGAGCACGCGCACGGGGGGCAGGAGGTGGAGATGCCCGACCTCGACGCCCAGGTCGACTACATCGAGGACGACGTCCTGCGGCTGATCTTCCTGGCCTGCCATCCCTCGCTGACGCCCGAGTCCCGGGCGGCCCTGACCTTGCGACTCGTCGGTGGGCTGACGACCGCGGAGATCGCCCGCGGCTTCCTGGCCTCCGAGTCCACGATGGGCCAGCGCATCTCGCGGGCGAAGAAGACCCTGTCGGCCGCCCGCGCGGAGTTCGAGCTGCCGACGGGTCAGGAGCGCACCGAGCGTCTCGACGACGTGATGGCGGTCATCTACCTGATCTTCAACGAGGGCTACACCGCCACCGCCGGAGACGACTGGATGCGTCCCGACCTGGCCGGCGAGGCGATGCGCCTCGCACGCATGCTCGCCGTCGTCGCCCCCGACGAGCCCGAGGTGCTCGGGCTCCAGGCGCTGCTGGAACTCCAGGGCTCCCGGTTGGCCGCACGCCTCGACCAGGACGGCGAAGCGGTCCTGCTCGAGGCCCAGGACCGGACGCAGTGGGACCAGCTGCTGATCCGACGAGGGCTCGCCGCCCTGCACCAGGCCGAGCAGCTCGCCTCCCGCGGCATCCCCGTCGGCAAGTACTTCCTCCAGGCCTCCATCGCCGCTCAGCACGCCCGGGCGGCGCGTGCCGAGGACACCGACTGGCGCCGCATCGCCACCCTGTACGACGTGCTCGCGCAGGCCGCCCCGGGCCCGGTCGTCGAGGTCAACCGGGCGGTCGCGTACGGGCGGGCCTTCGGCCCCGCCGAGGGGCTGGCCGTCCTGGAGCAGGTCGACGCGGGGGCGCTGGGCGACTCGCCGCTGGTGCCCAGCGTGCACGGCGATCTGCTCGAGCGCGCCGGTCAGCATGCGCTGGCCGGCGCGGCCTTCACCGAGGCTGCCGCCCGCACCCGGAACGAGAGCGAGCGGGCGCTGCTGCTCCGGCGAGCCGACCTGAACCTGGTGCGGGCACCCTGACGAACGCGGCGCGGACCCTCCATCATGGACGTCATGGGCTACGACCACGACCTCGCTGACGGCATCCGCGACCTCGTGGCGGGCGAGGACGGCGTCACCGAGCAGCGGATGTTCGGCGGGCTGGCCTTCCTCGTCCACGGCAACCTGGCCATCGCCGCCAGCGGGCAGGGAGGCCTGCTGGTGCGGGTGGATCCCGTCGAGGCCGAGCAATGGATCGACGGCGAGCACGTGGCTCCGATGGTGATGCGCGGGCGCGAGATGCGCGGGTGGCTCCACGTGGTCGCCGACGCAGCCGCACCCGACCTCGAGGACTGGGTCGGACGCGGAGTGCGCTTCGCGCGGGGCCTCCCGCCGAAGCGCGCCTGAGTCGGTCCTCCGGGTCGACACCTCGACGGCGTGTGCCCACCGGTCCGGCCCGGTCCGTCGGGGCTATGGACGCACCGCCGTGCTGCGGCAGAGTGGGATCCGCGGACACGGGGAGGTGACGATGGAAGCCGTCGGGCTCGAGCGGATCAGTGTCGTCCGGTCCGATCTCGCCGAGGCGGACGCCGACGTCCTGGTGGTCCCGACGACGTCGGTGGGCGCCTTCGGCGAGCCCTGGCTGGGGATCGTCCGGCGCCTGGCGGGCATCGACCGGGTCGAGCCGATCGAGCTCGGTGGTCTGCGCACCCTGCCGCTCAGGGCCCATCGCGCCCGGCTGCTGGCGTTCGCGGCGACGCGGAGCGCCGAGCAGGACGCGACCGAGCAGATCGTCGAGAGCATCGGACGCGGCCTCGCCACCCTCGCCCGCAGCGACCCCGACCTCCAGGTGATCGCCACGCCGAGCCTCGGCACGGGCGCGGGCCGGCTGGCGTTGGAGGTCTCGGTGCCGGCCCTGATCCGCGGGTTCCTCTCCGACCCCGAGAACGATGCCCGCCTCGTCCTGGTCACCAACGACCCGGGCATGGCCGACCAGCTGTCCAAGTTCGTTCCGCCCCCGCCGTACGACGCCCCGCCGTTCGAGTCCGCGGCTCCGGCTGCGCCGAAGAGCGCGGACGGGCACCCTGTCCCAACGACCCCGGCCGCCGTCGGAGAGCAGCTGTTCGCCACCGGCATCGCCGACACCGTGCCGCTGCCCGGCGACGGGCGGGTCCGGGCGGCCGACCGCCTGGGCACCGGCGCCGACGTGGAGATGCTGGCCTCGGTGATCCTTGCCCGCGACACGAGCCTGCCGCTGGCCATCGGGCTCTTCGGCAACTGGGGCAGCGGCAAGAGCTTCTTCATGGCCCAGCTCGAGGAGCGCCTCGACGAGCTCGCCACGATCGCCCGCACCGACCCGGACAGCCCCTTCCTCAGCGAGCTGCGCCAGATCCGGTTCAACGCGTGGCACTACGTCGACGGCGACCTGTGGTCCAGCATCGCCTCCACCATCTTCGACGGCCTGGCGGCCACGGGCGCCGACTCGAGGAACCTGGCCGAGGCCCGGACCGCACTCGGCGAGGCCGCCCAGGCCGCCGAGCGCGCCCGCCAGGAACGGATCACCGCCGAGCACCGGCTGCACGAGGAGCAGAAGGAGGCCAAGAGCTCCGCCCAGCAGGTGCTGCGCACGCTGCCGGTCCTGGTGGAGGAGCTGACCGGACCGTCGGAGTCGAGATCACCGAGCCCGGTGGAGGCCGGAAAGACTGACGGCACAACGCCCCTGCGCGGGCGGGCCGAGGCCTCCGAGGAGGCAGCAGCCGAGGCCGCCGACCAGGTTGCCGTCCTGTCCGGCTTCTGGTCACGGTTCGTCGTCGCGGCACGTGCCGGCTGGGTCGAGCTGCGGTCCTCACCGGGTCTCGTCCTCGGGTTCCTGGCTCTGGCGGCCGCACTCGGGTTCGTCGCGACCCGGGTCGACTGGTCCGGGTGGTGGGCGCAGGCCGTGAAGGTGCTGGTGCCGCTGGCGACCGCTCTGGGCCCCGCGCTCGTCTTCGTCGCCCGGGCGCTCCAGGGCCTCACCAGGGCCCGCACGGCACGGGAGGCCGAGGTGAGGCGTGCCGAGGACGCTCTGCGGCGGGCCCAGGCGCGCGAAGCAGCGGCGGACGAGGCGGTCTCCCGTCAGCAGGAGCAGCTCGACGGTCTGCGCGACCGCGGAGCCCAGCTGCAGACCCTGGTGCAGTCGGCGGCCGTGGAGTACCGCCGCGGCCTCGGGCTGATGTCGCGGCTGCGCAAGGACTTCGAGCAGCTCACGCTGCTGGTCGGTGCGCGCCCCGACGGGCCGGCCGACGGCGCGCCGGCGCCGTTGCGCGAGGCCGCCCGCACCCTGGCCAACGCGGACAACGACCTCGAGCGGATCGTGCTCTACATCGACGACCTGGACCGCTGCTCGCCCGACCAGGTGGTCAAGGTGCTGCAGGCCGTCCACCTGCTGCTCGCCTTCCGGCTCTTCGTGGTCGTCCTCGGCGTCGACAGCCGCTGGCTGGAGGCCTCGCTGGAGTCGCACTACGAGACGCTGCTGGAGAAGCCGGCCGACTACCTCGAGAAGATCATCCAGGTCCCGTTCCTGCTGCGTCCGATGACCCGGGAGGGGTTCGCCGCGATGATGGCCGAGCTGTCCCGGACGCCGGCTCCTGGTGCACGCCTGCCGGCACAACGGGCCGACGCCGCGCGCCGCGATGGCAGCACCCTCATCGGCGCCACCCTCGAGGCGGGCGAGGAGCCGCCCCCGACCCCTGCTCCCCCGGCCCCGGTCGCCGCACCAGCTCCTGCTCGCGCGCTGGCCCTGACGCCGCCCGAGCTCGACCTGCTCGCCTCGCTCGGCGACGTCGTCCCCAGCCCGCGAGCCGGCAAGCGGCTGCTCAACATCTACCGCATGCTGCGCGTCTCGGCGGACCACGGCGACGCCCTGCTCGGCGAGGACAGCCCGGAGTTCCCCACCGTCGTGCTGCTGCTCGGCCTGCTGGTCGGCTGTCCCGACGACGCGGCCGACGCGTTCGCCAGTCTCGAGGAGGCGACGTCGGGCACGGTCTGGGAGGTTCTCACCGCCGCCGACCACCCGGCCGTCCTCACCCTCCTGGCGCCCCTCAAGCCGCTGGCCGAGGCTTCCGACCTCGCCACCGCGCAGCGCTGGGTGCCCCGGGTCAAGCGGTTCTCCTACCGGCTGGCCCGGGTCACGAACGGCTGAGTGGGAGTCATGGAGCCGAGGTCGGTCTACGAGCTGGTCGAGGAGCACTACGGCGAGCCGGTCAGCCCCGACCTGGTCCTGCGGGTCCAGACCGAGCGCGACGCGGTCCGGGCCGACGACTTCCGGTGGCGATACCTGCGCTGGCGCATCGAGCCCGCCAAGGTCGCGCTCCCGGCCAAGGACGACGCCGAGCTCCGACCGCTGGTCCTGGTGAGCCAGGCCAACGCCAATCTCCACCTGCAGCGCGCCTTCGGTCGTTACCACGAGGCGGGCCTGTGGTCCCTCTGGGACGGGCTGGTGCAGCATCTCCTGTACTGCCACGGGGTCGCCCTGATGAACCCCCTCGGCTACCTGTGCGAACGCAGGCAGTACAGCTCGCACCGCACCATTGCGCAGTACCTCGCGTTCCTCAACGCGATCTCGCCCCTGGTCGAGGCGGGGGTCGTGCAGCTCGTGGAGCTCGGTCCCTCCCTGCTGGACCAGGGCTACGTCACGGCCCTGCGCACACCGTCGGAGACGAACCCTTCGTCGGACGCGCTGAGCTCGGAGCAGCTCGCACCGGTGGTCAGCAGGCTGCAGGATTCCGCGGGACCCAAGTGGGACATCAACGGCCACTACTGGACCGACACCGGGCTCGACCCCGCCGAGCTGGCCCGCCTGCGGGAGAGGTTCGTCCGTCTCGAGCTCGGAGGGCTGGCCGACAGCTCGCACATCGCGCAGCGCCATCCAGGAGCGTTCGACCTGCTCCTCAGCAGCGCGTGGCAGGAGAGCGCCCTGCGGGCAACGGTCGCAGAGAATCCCGGTTGGCTCGGCATCGCGACCTCCTCGGCCACCGCCGACCTGCGCGTCGCGGAGCTGCAGGCCCTGCAGCGCCTGATGGCGGTGCCGCTGGCCGACCTGTCCGGGATCGGCCCGGGCGACCTCGTCACGATCCGCCGCGACGACGACACGTTCGCTGCCTGGCGGTCGGCGCTGCGAGCGGCCCTGGCCCACGTCGGCGACGAGGTCGACGACCCGCTGGCGCAGCCCTACCGCGACCTGAGCAGGTCGCTGACCGAGGAGCTCCACGCCCGTGCGCTGCTCGTCGAGACCGGCATCAACCGGAGCTCGGTGCTCGCTGCAGGCCGAAAGGGCGCCGTGGCGTTCGCCGTCGGCTGCCTCAAGCAGGGCCTGCACGGCAACGTCGACCCGGTCTCGAACCTCTCGGCCGGGGCCGCCCGCGCCGGCTCGAGCCTGGCCCAGTCAGCGCTCGCCGAGCGTCGCGCCCGGCCGGTCCGCGACGCCGTACGACGACACCAGGTGCTCTTCGCGTCCTGAGGCCCGGTGCCACGCCTCAGAGGTGGGCGCCGGTGGCCTCGACCAGGAAGGTCGGGCCTCCGCCCTGGTCCACCTGGGTCGGGATGACCGGGCTGACCGGCGTGCACGCCAGCGTCCGGAGCTCGCAGCTGACGACCTGCTGCGCCCTCAGCACGTTGTCGACGTTGTCCTCGTCGATGCGCTGAGCGACGCCGAAGAAGGTGTCCTCGTCGCTCCAGGCGACCAGCGTGAAGTGGTCCCAGGGTGCGTCCAGGCGGCGTTGGCGTCCGGTCTCGGCGTCGTACACGACCGCGGGGGTGGGCCACATGGAGACGTCGAAGATGGTGCTCCGGTCCGGTGACAGCCGGCCCACGCCCCACACCTCGGAATCGGCGAGCTCGCGACGCCTGCCCTCTCCGCGGATGGCCACGGAGTACCCGTCCGGGAACAGCGTCTGGTCCATGCCGGCGTACACCCCGACCCCCTCGGAGTCGGCGGTGGTCGGGTTCCTCGAGCCGTCGTGGAGGTCGATCGTCGCGTTGTCGAAGAACAGCCGGTCCGTGCTCACCCCGTGCAGCAGCGGGGTCGTCTCCTCGTACAGGTCGGCCAGGTCGGCTCCGTCGTCCGGCTCCTCGTCCGGGGTGCGGTACAGCTGCTCCCCGGTGCGGGTGTCGAAGACGGCCGCCTGGAGGACATGGGTCCCGTACTCGTCGGTCGGCCCACGCGACTGGTCCACGGTCGCGAGCACCGACCGGTCCGCCGAGACCGCCAGCTCGGACTGCCCCGGCGTGGCGACCTTCTGGGTGCGCCCCTCCGCGCTGGTGAACATCAGCTCGGCTCCGCGCACCCAGTAGGCACCGGTGGCACCGAGGACGAACTGCTCCACCCCGTCGCCGAGCTCGACGCTGCGATCGCCCACATGCAGGGTGCCGTCCTGGAACCAGGCCGGCGCCGTGGCGTCCCAGCGGGTCGGCCCGACGAGCAGCGTGAACGGCTTCGCCCCGCCCCCGCTCGTGGTGTCGCCGCAGCCGGCCACCGCGACGCAGACGAGCACACTGACGACGATCCCCCGCATCCTCATCGCCCCATCGTCGCATCCGGGTCGTGACGGGCGGTCAACCGATCCGGTGGCCGCTCCGTATACCCAACGTCAGACCCAGCGTCCATGATCCTTCTCAGGAGGCGCAGATGCGGCGGGACCAGCGAGAGTCCGAGTATGCCGCCTTCGTGGCGGCCCGGCAGGCCCACTTCCGGCGGGTCGCCTACGCCCTGTGCGGCGACTGGACCCAGGCGGAGGACCTGGTGCAGGTCGCGTTGGTCAAGCTGTACCTCGCGTGGCCCCGCGTCGCCAGGGACGGACGCGAGGAGGCCTACGTCCGGCGCATCCTGGTCCGCGCCAACATCGACGAGCACCGCCGGCCCTGGCGACGCGAGCACCCCACCGCCGAGCTTCCCGACCGGGCCGTCGCGGCCGCTGCGGATCCGGAGGTGCGTGACTCGTTGATCGCGGCCCTGCAGCAGCTGCCCCTGATGCAACGCCGGACCGTCGTGCTGCGTCACTGGCTCGGGCTGTCGGTGGAGGAGACGGCTGCCGAGCTGGGGGTGGCCGCGGGCACGGTGAAGACCCACTGCTCACGGGGCCTCGACCGGCTCCAGTCGACGCTGACCAGAGAGGAGCTCTGAGATGGACGAGATGGACCTGCGCGAGAGGTTCGACGCCGCGTTCGGCTCCGAGCCGCCACTGCCCCGGGTCGACGACCGCCTGGACGCCGGCAGGAGGGCCCTGCTGCGCCGCCGCGTGGTCACCGGCTGCGCCGCGGCAGCGCTGGCGAGCATCGCCCTGGTCGGCGTCACCCAGCTCGGGGGTGCCACGAGGACGCAGCAGGACCCCGCCGGCCCGCCGGACCCGGAGACACCGGCCCAGGTCGAGCAGCGTCTCACCGATGCCGCTCCGGTCGATGTCACCTGGAAGGAGCACTGCGGCCACCCCGACCAGCCCACCTGCAGCACCTACGCCCAGGAGGCGGCTCCCGTCGGGATCGACGCCGCGGGGGACCTGCGACGCCTCAACGATGCCGTGGTCATCGCGCGACGCGTCGACCACCCGGCTCCGTCGGGAGGCGGCACGATGGTCGTGGTCGAGCTGCGCACGCCGGAGAGCATCCACTCCCAGTGGTGGGTGGTGACTCGGGACGGCACCCGGCTGACCGCGCGCACTGCGGACCCCTCGAGGAGCGCTGTCGACTTCGAGACCTGGGCAGCCGCGATCACCTCCGGCCGGCAGGTCGCCGGGGCGCCTCCCCTGGCCCGTGCCCGCGCGATCCTCGGGAGGTAACAGCGGACCGCAGTCAGCGACCGACCGGACCTTCCTCGTGCACGGTCACCGCACGCGTTCGGGGCCGCGCCGGAGCCCACTGGTAGTCGCCCGGCTGGGTGGCGGTCACGGTGCACGTCCCGGCGGCGAGGGCGACGAGGGTGCGCTTGTCGAGCCGGCACACCGGGTCGCCTGCGGGCGTCGTCCCGGTCAGGACGAAGATGACGCCGAGCTCGGAGCTGGCGCTCGACACGACCAGCCCGCTCTCGCCGACGACCAGGGCGGAGGGGGCACGGAGCCGGACGGTCTGCGGGATCCGGACGATCCGGAACCTGCGGGTGACCGGGCGCGCCGGAGCGTAGGTGGCGTTGCCGACCTGGGTCGCGGTGACCCGGCAGATGCCCGCGCCGTGGGCCTGGGCCTCCGGCGCGTTGATGATCATCGTGCAGACGTCGCGCGGCCCGGCGTCGTAGGTGACCGGCAGCCCGGCGTCGCTGTGCGCCGACAGCGGGTTGGACTGTCCGATCCGGATCGTGGGCAGGGCCGGGAAGGTGAGCCGCTGGCGTCCGGTGCCGATCGCGGTGGGGGTGGCCACCGAGGTCTCCGGGGAGACAGCCGGTTGCGTCGGGTGGGGGTTCGAGGAGGAGTCGCAGGCCGTGAGCAGCAGCGCCAGGGCGATCACCCACCGGCTCGCACGGGACCTCTCCCCCAGCCGTCGCGTCACGGCTGAAGGCTAGCGCCCGCCCTTGGCCGGATCAGCCCGCCGCCGGCTCGTCACCCCCGGCGCTGCATCTCCCACGCGAGCTCGACGGCCCGGCGGACCGCTCCGGGGTCGACCTCGTCGAGGTACGCCTCCACCTTGTGGTGCGCCTCGTAGCGCGGAGGGACGCCGAACCCGGTCGGGTAGGCGGCGAGCAGCGACTCCCGCTCGGTGAGCGGGACCCGGATGAGCAGGGTCGTCGGGTCCACGAGGCGAGCGACCAGACGGTCGTGGACGTACCACGCCGGGTGTCCCGGATGTCCCTTGCGCTTGACCTGCGGCAGGGCCTCCACGACCTCGCCGACCTCGTCGGGGCTCATGGCCCCACGCTACGTCGGTCCGGCGTCACTTCCCTCCGGCCGGCAGCTCCTCGAGCATCACCCCGGGGTGGTCGCGGGTGATGATCTGCGCCCGCCAGCGGTCGACGAACAGCGCCAGATGCGTGCCGTCGCTGCGTTGCAGCACCTCGACCCCGCGCAGGCCGGCCAGGGCCTGCGCGCCGGCCGCGTCGGTACGGCGGGCCAGCTGGTAGTCCAGCCGGGAGAACCGGATCGGCGCGTTGAACTCGTTGACCATCCGGTCCTGGACGACCTCGAACTGCATCGGACCGACGGCGGCGAGCACCGGACTCTGGTCGCCACGGAGGTCGGAGCGGAGCACCTGCACCACACCCTCCTGGTCGAGCTGCTCGATGCCCTTACGGAACTGCTTGTAGCGGCTGATGTCACCGGCCGTCGCGGTCACGAAGTGCTCCGGGGCGAAGCTGGGCACCGGCGGGTACTCGATGGCCTCGCCCACGTACACGGTGTCCCCCACCCGCAGGGCCTGGGCGTTGACGAAGCCGATGATGTCGCCGGACTCGGCGGTCTCGACCGAGGTGGTGTCGCGACCGAACACGGCTTGGGCGAACTTGGTGGCGAACGGCCGGCCGGTGGCGGCGTGGGTGACGACCATGCCCCGCTCGAACGAGCCGGACACGATCCGCGCATAGGCCAGCCGGTCACGGTGGGCGTTGTTCATCCCGGACTGCACCTTGAACACGAACGCGCTGAACCCGTCGTCGACCTCGCGCACCGAGCCGTCCACTCCGACGGCGGCCCGCGGCCCCGGTGCCAGGTCGAGCAGGAGCTCGAGCAGCTGCGCGACCCCGAAGTTCTGCAGGGCCGAGGCGAACATGACCGGGGTCGTCTCACCCGCCAGGAAACGGTCCTGGTCGTGGTCGGCGCCGTCGAGGGAGAGCAGCTCGTGCTCCTCGACCGCCCGCGACCACACCAGGGCGTCGTTCTCCTCGACCTCGCGGGCGTCCATCCGTCGTTCGGGGGCACGGGTGGCACCGCCCGCCGTCCGGGTGTACTTCACGAACTCTCCCGTACGACGGTCCAGGACGCCGCGGAAGTCCCCGGCCTCGCCGACCGGCCAGGTCAGCGGGGTGGGACGCAGCTTGATCTCCTTCTCGATCAGGTCCATCAGCCCGAGCGCCGAGAGCCCGGGCCGGTCCCACTTGTTGATCACGGTGATGACCGGGATGCCGCGCAGCGCGCAGACCCGGAAGAGCTTGAGGGTCTGGGGCTCCAGCCCCTTGCCCGCGTCGACCAGCATCACCGCGGAGTCGACGGCCGACAGCACCCGGTAGGTGTCCTCGGAGAAGTCGCTGTGGCCCGGGGTGTCGACCAGGTTGACGACGTGGTCGCGGTAGACGAACTGCAGCGCGGTCGAGGTGATCGAGATGCCCCGGGCCTTCTCCATCGCCATCCAGTCCGACACCGTCGCCCGACGGTCGCCCTTGCCGTGGACCGCTCCCGCCTCCGTGATCACCCGCGCGTGGAGGGCGAGGGCCTCGGTCAGCGTGGACTTGCCGGCGTCGGGGTGGCTGATGACGGCGAACGTACGGCGGGGACGAGTGTCGGGCACCGGGCGCAATCTACCGTGCGGTCGCTCTCCGTAGCGCCGGTGCCCGACCGCCCCGTGACCGCCACGACGCTCGGTACAGTCAGGCGTGGTCACGTTCGTCCTCGTCCCGGGAGCCGGCGGATCGGCCTGGGTCTGGAGCCGGACGGTGCCGCTGCTTCGCCAGGCCGGCCACGAGGTGATCGCCGTCGATCTGCCCGGCGAGGACACCACGGCGGGGCTGCCCCGGTACACGGAGGTGGTCCTGGAGGCGATCGGGTCCAGGCGCGGGATCGTGCTCGTCGCCGGGTCCCTCGGAGGGTTCACCGCGCCGCTGGTCTGCGAGCGGGTGCCGGTCCGCGAGCTGGTCCTGGTCAACGCGATGATCCCGAACCCTGGGGAGACGCCCGGCGACTGGTGGACCAACACCGGGGCCGTCGAGGCACGGGATGCTGCGGCTGAGGCCGGCGGCTACGGACCCTTCGACGTCGAGACGTACTTCCTTCACGATCTCGAGCCCGCTGTCGTGGCAGAAGGCGAGCGCCACCAGCGCACCGAGGCTGACGTCGTGTTCTCGTCGCCCTGCACGTTCTCGTCGTGGCCCGACTCCCGCTGTCGCGTCCTGGCCGGCAAGGACGACCGGTTCTTCCCGGTCGACTTCCAGCGCCGGGTGGCGCTGGAGCGGCTCGGGGTCGGGATCGACGTGATCCCCGGTGGCCACCTGCTGCCTCTGGCGAAGCCGAGGCTGGTCGCCGACTACCTGCTGGACGTCGAGACCGGCGGGTGAGGGTGGAGCCCGAAGCGAGCCTGCGCGGCGGTGGCCCACGGCCGAGGTGCTCCTACCGTCTCCCGGATCCGAACCGGCGCGCCCACCGGTCGACCCACGACCTGGGCGGCTTGATGTCGACGAGGTTCGACCCGTCGGGCGGCGGCAGCTGGGCCGCCTGCTCGGCGGAGAGGGTCGTGCTGACCCGGGTGGTGTAGATCGTGCCGATCTGGTCGGCGTCGACGAACCGGGTCCCGTCGGCCGTCTGGACGACGATGCCGTCGAAGACCGAGACCTTCTCGTCGACCAGCACGGCGCGCACGGTGCCGATGGTGTGCCCGTCGCTGGTCTGCACGGGCGTGCCGGGCTGCAGGGCGGTGTAGGCGATCGGGTGGTCCTGCTCGTCGGGCACCCGGCCAGCCTAGGACAGCCCGCACAGCTGAGCGATCGGGCCACGGGGGTCAGCCCGGACTCGCTCAGGTGTTCGCAGGAGCCCCCACCTGGGACGGGATCCAGGTGCCGACCAGCGGCTCGAAGCAGTTGGACTTGTCCGGCCTCCGCCAGTAGCTGGCGTGCATGCGCCCGGTCACGAGGATGCCGGTCAGGCCGAGGTCCTGGTCGAGGTAGCGGATCGACTCCGGCTTGGCGCTGCCGGTGTCGAGGGCGTTGGACTCGCCGTCGCTGGTGTCGCTGCCGTTCATCAGGTTGGACGACATGATGTCGGCGGGGTTGAACACGTTCTTCCACGCGATGCCGTCCCGCTGCGGTGCGCGCCCCTTGACGTAGTCGGGCTCGTAGAGACGGACGATGTCCAGCGGGCACCCGATCGTGGTGAGTGACTGCACCGCCTGGGCCGGGACCGGCCCGGCACCGGAGCTGACCCGGGGGAACATCGCCTCGTAGACGACCAGGCTGCCGAAGGAGTAGCCGAGGAGGTGGATCGGACCGGTCCACCCGGCGTCGGTGAGGTCGTTGATGGCGTTGTCGAGACGTTTGGCGAGGTCGTCGGCGAGCTGGTCGTCGTTGCCGACGAAGTGCACGAGGCTCTCGGCGAGCTTGGCGAGGCCGAGGATCTTCCGCCGCAGCGCCGTCCAGGTGATCGTGCCGAACGCGGCGAGGCCCAGCGTCCAGGCTCCGGCCTGGGCGTCGGTGCCGAAGACCTTCTCCAGCCGGCCCAGCGGGACGCCCAGGGCGACCAGGAGTGCCGCCAGGGCGACGGCAGCGGCGAACAGCAGCGCGGCGAGGAGCAGGAACAGGGCGAACAGCTGGGCCTTCACGGCCTTGCCCTTGCCTGGTCGCCTGGCCGCAGCCCACCACTTGAACCCGGCGACGACCGCGATGGTGGTCGCGCGGACGGCACCGGGGCCGACTGACGGTGCGAACGGCGTGGTGGACTCGTCCAGGGCCGTGCGGTAGCTCAGCTGGAAGAGCTGGAGCGCGGTGCTGCCGTCCGGGGCCGTCACCCTCTTGGAGACGGTCAGGCCGGTCGGGGTCACCACGTCGAGGGCGGTCTCGGCCTTGTACTTGCCCGCTCGGTCCCGGCGGTCGGCGTTCTCCGCGATCACGTCCGCGACCACGTCGGCGGTGTTCTCAGGCGACGTGCCCAGGCCAGGGATGAAGATCAGCACCGGAGTGCTGTTCGAGGCCGGCTCCTGCTCCTGCTCCGCCTCAGCCGCTGTCCGTCCCCGCTGGGCGTGCAGCCGCCCTCGCGCGTGGGTCTGCTCGGTCATCGCGTGCCCCCGTCGTCCGTGCCTCGTCCGGGCGCCGCTGCGGCCGACCCGGGCGAACCGGGACGTGCCGAGGGCGCCCATCATGCGTATCGGCCGCGCGTGAGGGGTGTCAATGCACGCTTCGGGCCAGTCGAGACCGGCCCCGGCCCGGGCTGGACCGTCCGAGCCCGCTCAGGTCTCGACCGCGCGCACCGCGGCGCGGACGACGTCCCCCTCCCCGATCCCCTCCCGCACCCTGACCGCCTTCTTGACCGGCAGCACGTAGCACCCGGCTTGGTCGGTGGAGGGGAACACGGAGGTCCTCCAGGTGGACGTGCCGATAGTCGCCTCGACCCTGACGCTGCCGAACCCGCGGGGCTCGCCGGCCTCGAACCGCAGCCCGTCGGAGACGTCCTCGGGCACGGTGACGAAGAACCAGGAGCCCTTCGTGGCCACGTCCCAGATCCAGAGCTCGGCCTCGAACGCGTGCTGCTCCGACATTCCCCCAGTCTTGCAGCGTCGGGGCGGCGGTGGGGGCGGGAACCCAGGCCGCCGCTCGGGCGTCGAAGGCACGTGCGAGCTCACCAGCGCCTCGGCCTCTGCTGCGCCACCGTCGCGCTGGCCGTCGGCTGCGCCGGGTGCAGTGACGACCCCACTCCGCTGCGTCCGACCGGTCCCCATCCGGCCCCCACCCGGGCGGCGGACTGCGTCGACCTGCCCGCGGTTGGTGGCGACCCCGGCATCCTGCTCGGCACCGACTGGTCGGGCGAGAGGCACGAGTACCCCGACACCGTCGTCGTCTACGCCTGTGTCTCGCCCTCGTCGGGAGGCCGGGTCCGGCTGGTCGTGGACGGGACCGGCGTCCGCATCCGTCCGCACAGCGTCGCGGTCGACCCCGCGGGCAGCGGCGTCGTGCCGTTCCGGGTCACCGTCTCCCCCGGCGGGTCGGGTGTCCTGCGGGTGCAGCAGACGAGTGACGGCCTCGGGGGTGACCTGCGCGGGCCGGTGGTGTCGGCCGAGGACGACGGCTGGCGTCTGGTCGCCCGCAGCGAGTGAGCACCGGATCTCCGGCGTGCCGCGGCCCGGCGTGACCACCGTGTGAGATTCCCGGTCCGGCCGTGTCGGATCGGGCGTCGCCTGTTCGTCGTCCAGGTGAGAAGCCACTCGAACAGGAGAGACTCCATGAACGACAAGCGCGCCCGCTGGCTCGCCCTCTACGTCCTGTGCCTCGGCGACCTGATGATCGTCCTGGACACCAACATCGTGAACGTCGCACTGCCCTCCATCCAGGCCGACCTGGGGTTCTCCCAGTCGGCGCTGGCATGGGTGGTCAACGGCTACATGCTGACCTTCGGCGGGTTCCTCCTGCTCTCGGGGCGACTCGGTGACCTCTACGGGAACCGCCGGGTCTTCCTGGCCGGGGTGGTCTCGTTCACCGCCGCGAGCGTGGCGTGCGGGTTCGCGACCTCCCCGCTCCTGCTCGTCGTGGGCCGCTGCGTCCAGGGACTCGGTGGCGCAGCCGTCTCCGCGGTCGCCCTCGCCCTGATCATGGGGCTCTTCGTCGAGCCCGCCGAGCGCGCCAAGGCGATGGGGTTCTTCGGCTTCGTGATGTCCGGTGGCGGCGCCGTCGGCGTCCTCGCCGGTGGCGTGCTGACCGGGCTGCTGAGCTGGCACTGGATCTTCCTGGTCAACGTGCCGATCGGCGTGGTGGTCCTGGTCGCGGCCCGCCGGGTGCTGCCCGTCGACCGCCTCGAGGGCACCGACCAGCGCCTCGACGTGCTCGGCGCCGGCCTGGTGACGTTGTCCCTGATGGTGGCGGTCTATGCGGTGGTGGGCGGCAACGCGGCCGGGTGGACCTCGTCACGGACGGTGGGTCTGCTCGCCGCTGCCGCGGTGCTGATGGCGGCCTTCGTCCTCCGCGAGGCGCGTGTCGAGCACCCGCTGGTCCCGCTGCGCCTGTTCCGGCTGCGCAACGTCGTGGTCTCCCAGGTGGTCGGCGTGCTGTGGGCCGGCGGCATGTTCGCGTGGTTCTTCCTCTCCGCCCTCTACCTCCAGCAGGTCCTCGGGTACGACGCGCTCGAGGTCGGCCTGGCCTACCTGCCGACCTGCGTCGTGATGGCGTACTGCTCCCTCCGGCTCTCCGACCGCCTGGTCCTCCGGTTCGGGATCCGCGCTCCCCTGGCGGCCGGTCTGGCCCTCGTCGCGGCCAGTCTCGTCCTGTTCGCCGCCGCGCCGGTCGGTGGCGCGTACGCCGTCCACGTGCTCCCGGCGATGCTCCTGCTCGGGCTCGGTGCGGGCACCGCGTTCAACCCGGTCCTGCTGGCCGCCATGGGCGATGTCGAGCAGCACGAGGCCGGGCTCGCCTCGGGCGTGGTCAACACCAGCTTCATGATGGGCGGTGCGCTCGGCCTGGCAGTCCTGGTCGCGGTCTCGTCCTGGTGGACCGACGCCCAGCCCGACCCGGAGTCGCTGGAGGCGTTGAACAGCGGCCTGCAGGTCGCCTTCGGTGTCGGGGCGGTGTTCGCAGCGGCGGCCGCGGTCATCGGTGCGGTCTTCCTGCGGCCCCAACCGATGACGGCCGCACCGTCGGAGCCCGACCAGGAGCCCGCCGTTCCGGTGCACTGACGCGGCGGTCCGTCAGTCGTCCTCGGCAGGCCGGATCTCCACCACCGGGTGCGCCCGGACCAGGACGCGGGCGGCCTCGACCAGCGCGTCGTACTCGTCGCAGGTGACGAGGTAGAAGCCGGAGATCTGCTCGACGGACTCCGCGAACGGGCCGTCGCTGACCAGGACGTCGGAGGCGTCGCCCCGCCTCAACGTCCGGGCCCGGCTGCTCGGGGCGAGACCGGCGCCACCGGTGATGGCACCGCCCGCGGCGGCGAGGAGCCGGGCGAACTCCTGGTCGGTGTCGTAGGTGGCCTGGTGGTCCGACTCGCTGCCGGCCTCCCACTCCGCCTCGTTGTCGGCCGGGAACAGGACGACGTAGGTGCTCATGGGGCTTTCCTCTCCATCGGTGGGCGTTCACCAGGGTGACGATCGGGACGCCGGTGGATCGACAACCAGGGTCGACGTACCCGCCCGAGCGCGACGCAGCCGGCGTGACGCGTGGGTCGTCCTGGAGCAGGATGGGCGCCATGACGTCGTTCATCGCCCACACCGCCGTGGACTGCCGGAAGGCCTACGAGCTCTCCGAGTGGTGGAAGAAGGTGCTCGGGTACGTCGACCTCGACGACGACCCCAACGAGCCCGAGCACGAGGAGTGCCTGATCGTGTCGCCGGAGACCGGCCACCGCCTGCTGTTCATCACCGTGCCGGACGAGAAGCAGGTCAAGAACCGCCTGCACCTGGACCTGAAGCCCCGGTCGGGCACCCGCGACGAGGAGGTACGCCGGGTGGTCGCGCTGGGCGCGACGGAGCTCGACGACCAGCGGGACCACTACGGCCCGGGCATCGGCTGGGTGGTCCTCCAGGACCCCGAGGGCAACGAGTTCTGCATCCTGCGCAGCGACGAGGAGCGGGCAGCCGCTGCGGCGTCACCTCCGCCGTGAGCGGGTCACGCTGCAGGGTCGCGCCGAGGGCCACGAGTCGCGACGGCCTCACGGCCGACCGACCGGCTACCGTCGCGTCGTGGATCTCACGGCACGCATTCGCTCCGGTCAGGGAGAGTTCCTCCTCTTCGCGATCACCCCGCCGCGGCGCTCGACGCCGGCCGAACGCCTGCCCGTGATCGCGCAGGCCACCGTCGAGCGGCTCCACGGGCTCGAACTCGACGGTCTCGTCCTCTACGACATCGACGACGAGAGCTCCCGCAACCCGGCCGAGCGTCCGTTCCCGTTCAGCCCGACCGTCGATCCGTCCGACTACCGCACTGAGCACCTCCGGTCCTGGCGGACCCCGGTGATCGTCTACCGCGCGGTCGGCAAGTACCAGCGCGACGAGCTCGCGTCCTGGATCTCGGGACAGGATCCGCTGAGCACGCTGACCGTGATGGTGGGCGCGGCGTCCAGCGGGACGTCCGCGCCCGTCTCGCTCGGCGACGCGCAGGTGCTGCGCGCCCGGGTGAACCCCGACCTGCTGCTCGGTGGCGTGGCCATCCCCGAGCGGCACAGCCGCCGCGACAACGAGCACCTGCGCCTGATCGCCAAGCAGGAGGCGGGCTGCCGCTTCTTCGTCACCCAGGTCGTCTACGACCTCAACGCCGCCAAGAACCTCGTGTCGGACTACCGCTACGAGTGCGAGGCGCGCGGACTCGCGCCGGTGCCGATCGTCTTCACGTTCTCGGTGTGCGGGTCGATGAAGACCCTGGAGTTCCTCCGCTGGCTCGGCGTCGACGTGCCGCGCTGGATCGAGAACGACCTGCGGCACGCGGCGAACCCGTTGGCGGCGTCCTTGGAGCAGGCGGTCGTGACCGCTGTCGAGCTCATCGAATTCTGCCGCCGGCTCGGGGTGCCGTTCGGTCTCAACGTCGAGAGCGTCTCGATCCGTCGGGAGGAGATCGAGGCGTCGGTCGAGCTGGCCTCCCAGCTGGGCGCCCAGCTGCGGACCTAGCCGCAGACGATGCGGAACTCGTTGCCGTCCGGGTCGACCATCGACGCCCCCGGTCCGCCGGCGGGAACGGCGTCCGTGGGCGTCGCACCCAACCGCTGTAGGCGGGACACGGCTGCGTCCACCTCGTCCTCGGCGGCGACCGAGAGCACGAAGCGGATCCGGTCACGTCCGTGTCGTGGCGTCAGGGGCGGTCCGCTCCAGGTGATCTTCGAGCCTCCGGTCGGTGCCTGGATCGCGGTCTCCTCGTCCTGGTCCCACACCAGGGGCCAGCCCAGGGCCTCGCTCCAGAAGTGGCCCACGGTCCGGGTGCCGTCGCAGTTGATCGCGCCGACCACCCCGGTGCCGGCCAGGAAGCTGTTGCCCGGCTCGATGACGCACAGCTCGTTCCCCTCCGGATCGGCCAGCACCTCGTGGCCGTCCTCGGGAGTCTGTCCGACGTCGATCAGGCGGCCACCGAGAGCAAGCGCCCGCGCGACCGTCTCCTGCTGCGCCTGGGGGGTGGGGCTCGTCAGGTCGAGGTGGATCCGGTTCGGACCGCGTCGCGCAGCCGCGGACGCCCGCACGAGGAGCGGGTAGGCGGCCGGGTCGTCCGACGCGACGAGGACGACGCCGTCGACCGGAGGGCGGGCGCTCCACCCCAGGACACCCGCCCAGAACCGACCGACCTCGACCGGGTCGCCGGCGTCGAGATCGAGCCCGGAGAAGGAAATCGCTCCCATCGTCGCGAGCCTAGTGTCGGGCGGCAGCCGTCACCACCGGATTCCTCGGGCCTGGCGTACGCCGAGCCCCGGGAGGACCCTGGACCGGGGACACCTCGCCGGGAGCACGCATGGACCTTCGTCTCGACCGCTGGGTCGCGTCGGGCTGCTTCCTCGCCGCCGCCCTCTGGATGGCAGTGTGGTGGCACCAACAGCTGGCGCACGGCGCCGGCCAGGACAACGAGATGAACCTGGTCGCGGGGCTGACCTGGATGGACTCCGGGAAGGCAGTGGTGGTGCCGCTGCTGCTGGTCCTCGCCGGCCTGCTCCGCCTCGCACGGCGCCGGCGGAGCTCGGGGACTCGGGCCACCGCGGTGGCCCGGGCCACCGTCGCCAGTCTCGGGCTGCTCGTGCTCGCCACGGCGGTGGAGTTCTGGGTGTTCCCTACCGGCAGCTACGACCGGACGTTCGAGGAGGCGTCAGGACTGCTGGGGTCGAACACGAGCGGCGCCCTGCAGGCGCTCGTCTCTCTCGTGTTCGGACTGGCCCTGGCGCTGTTCTGCAGGGACCTCGCCCAGACCGGAGTGCTGCCGGTCTGGGTCGCGGTCGTCCTGCCTGTCGGCGCCGTCGGGACCGTGTTCCTCTCGCCCGTCCTCTGGCTCCCGGCCGTGGCCTGGCTGGTCCTGGGCGTGGCGCTGTGGCGACACCCGCACCCGGGGCCCGCCCCCACGCGCTGACCGGACCGAGTCTGGTCAGTGGGGGCGGGCGCCTCCGGAGGCACGGGTCGCTGCTACGGCAGCCAGGGGCAGTGCAGCGGCTCGATGTCGACCCGCAGGCAGTCCTGGCCGATCGGCTCGGGGCGGTCCGGCGGCGGGCAGGGTGCCGGGTCGCCGTACACGGCCACGCAGTACTGCGGCGCGTTCACCAGGTCAACGCCGCGCGCGAGCGCCTGGGCGCTCGGCACGGACGCAGCGAGGCTGCCGACGGTGAGCACGGCCCCCAGGGCGGCCGCCTTGATCGTGAGTGTCCTCCGCATGATGCTTCCTTCCGGTCGGGCCCGCTCGGGCCTCGTCGATGAATGCCGGAAGTTCGCCCGACGGCCATGACTGGACGGTTCCGCCCGGGAACTAGCCGCGAGTGGACTGGAGGACCCCGGCGCACCGGTATCACCAGGCTGCGCAAGCACTCCTGACGGAACGTGCGTGGTGTCTCCGGGACCACCGCAATGGGTCCGGCACGACCTCGTCGCGCCGCTTCGCCGAGCCCCTGGTTGTCCGGACGGCGCGGTCCCCTGTCCCCAGCGCGCGGCGCCCCGGTCCTCTCTCCGTGGGCGGCCCCGATCTCGATCAACCATCGCTTCAGGCGCCGCGCTGTCGGCGCACCGCAGATCCGAGAGGGGACGTGTCCGTGAACACCGAGGTAGGTCTCTCCAGTCGTCGAGGCGCCCGCGAGCACAGGAGAAGGCAGGGGACACCACGCGGGACACCACGCGATGACGTGCTGGTCCTCGAGGCCTCCCCAGCTGAGCGAGCAGCCGCCGAGGCGTACTGGGCGCTCTGCGAACAGGTCGTGCGAGCGGTCAACCACGACCTGCGCACCCCGTTGACCTCGCTGCTCTCCCACACCGAGCTCCTGCTGGAGGAGGAGGGGCTGCCGACCAGTGCCCAGCGCTCCCTGGCGGCCATGCAGCGGGCCGGACAGGCGATCAAGGACCGGCTCTGCGAGATGGCCGGCTCGCTCGACGTCCCTCACCGACCGCCCACCGGACGGGTGACGGTCGACATCTCGACCCTGGTGCGGGGAGTCGTGGGGCAGCTCGAGAGGTCGTGCTCCGGCACCGGCGTCACCCTGGAGGTGACGAGTCCCGATGACCTGGTCGTGGTCGTCGATGCCACCCTGCTCACCCACGCGATCCTCGAGATGCTCCACCATGCCCTCGACGTTGCTCCGGGAGGTTCCACCGTCGGGTTGTCCGTGCGGGTCGAGGGCGGCGAGGTCTGCGTCGACGTGCGGGACGAGGGCCCGGGTCTCAGGCCCTCGGATCGTGACCGGCTGACGGCGGCCCTGGCGGCGGGGGGCAGCTACGGGAGGTTGCAGCTGGCCCGGCTCGGACTCGTGGTGGCGAGCTCGGTGGCCGTGGCCCACGGCGGACGGGTCGTGCTGTCCAGTCCCGAGGGGGGCGGCTCCACCGCCAGCCTGCGTCTGGATCTCCGAACCGTCGCGGTGTGAGTGCCACGAGATGAACGGGACTGATGTGGCGTGGGCGGGACTGGCTCGCTCGTCACGGCGGACGCGGCCGGTACGTCGGGCTCCCTGGCTGTCCACCGCACTGGTGGTGTCGGCGCTCGCCCTGATGGCCTCGTACGCCGTGTGGGAGACGTGTGCCGGTGAGACCTTCATCCTCGGTCGCCCGAGCACTCCCGGCTCCGTCTCCCGGACGCTGACCAGCGACCCGCACCGACGGGCCGCGACAGCCGTGGCCCGTCCACCGTCGGCAGTCGGCACACGACCGCAGCACTCCTCCCCAGGCCGGTCACCTATGACCGTGCTGGAGGGGACGCCCCTGGCTGCGACGCTGGTGACCGCGATCAGCGCCGCGTGGTACTGGGCGATGCGCGCCCTCGGCCGTCGCCGACACGGCGACGAGTCGTGCTCGGTCGAGGAGAACGACGGGGATCCGCTCCCTCCCCCTCCCCCGGAGCCGTCGCAGCAAGCGGTCGTTGCGACGACCGCGCTCGGGACTCCAGCTGCGTGCGCCGACCTTCCTCGTGAGCGGCTCGTGCCGGGACCGGGTCGGGTGACCCACCAGCCTCGCCCCACGACACCCCACCGACCGGCCTGGTCACCGCGCGCGGAGCCACGGTCCGACGTCGGTCGGTCGAGCGGCGCCGGCGGGTGGGACCCGATCGTGCTCTTCGACGCCGGCGCCTCCACCCGGATCGCCTTCACCGTCCTGGCCCGTCTGGAGTGGGACGGTCACGACCTCTGCACGAGGACGACCAATCTGAGCCTGCGCGACCTCTCCTGCCGGCTGCCCTCGGGAGGAGGGCAGCCGGTGCCTACCGACCGGTCGACGCCCGTCCTGGTCACGCTGCCCTTGGACGGCGATTGGACCACCCTCACAGCCCGTGTGGCCGGACACCGCACCGACGCGGGTGGCCGCGTGGTCGACCTGCGGCTCGTCGGCCTCCAGGCGAGCCAGCGGGCTCTGCTGCAGCAGGCCATCCGGGGCGCAGGGCAGCGGAGCTAGCCAGGGTGCGCGGTGCACGGTCCGTTTCGCGCACGCGCTCCGGCTTCGTCCGCCCCGATCTGCAACCGCGCCCAGGCTTGTTCAGGATGACCCGCCGACACCGGCGGCGGGTTGGCTCCTCCATCGGCACGGGCCGAGACGACGAAAGGCCCCCCATGTCCAGCACCCCGGTCGCCCCGGCCCGCACCTCAACGGCGAGGACGGGATCCGCCCGGATCAGATCCCTGGTCTACCGCCCGGCAGCGTTCCTCGCCGAGGCTGTGGAGGTCGCGTTCCTGGGGACGGCGCTGATCCTGGCCGTGTGCTGCGTGGCCATCCCTCGGGCGACCGGCGCCATCCCGATGACCATCCTGTCCGGATCGATGGCGCCCAGCATCCCGGCGGGTGCCCTCGCCGTCATTCGTCCCATCGACGGGTGGCGGGCCAGGGTCGGCGAGGTCGTCAGCTACCAACCGGAGGCCGGTGCCCCCACCCTGGTGACCCACCGGGTCGTCGCGGTGTCGACGAGCGCGCGCGGAGCCAGGACCCTCACGCTGCAGGGCGACGCCAACGGTGCGCCCGACGACCCGGTCGATCCCGCACAGGTCCGTGGACTCGTCGTCTACTCGGTGCCCTACCTCGGATGGGCTGTCGACCGGCTCAACGTCGGGGCGGCGGCCGGCGGCACCGACTGGGCTGCCCTGGGACTGATCGCCCTCGGCTCGACCCAGATCCTGCGCGACCTCGCTGGGCAGCGTCGCGCGCGCCGCCCTGCGACACCCGGCCGCCGGGCAGGACGCCCGGCAGGGTCGACTTGGGCGCCCGGCATATCATCGAGGGGCCGAGGCCGCCGCACCGGGGAACATCACGAAGCCGGAGACGTGCCGCCGCCGAGCCGTCAAACCGGGCGCTCTCTCTCGCCTGGTCTCCCTGGCTCAGGACATCGCTGAGAGTAGGAACATGACTGCCGCTTCCGACGGGGGCCGCGGCGATCCCGACACCCCACGTCGGCCGCCACCGACCCGTTACACCCGACGCAGCGTCGACGATCGCCACGAGGCCGAGCGGATCCTCGCCGACCTGTACCTTCCCAACCGGCTCGACCTCTCCACGGGCTCTGCACGACTGGACATGGAGGTCACCGGACTCCGTCTGGGATCACTCACCGCCGGCCGGCTGACCTACGGACGACGCGTGCGTCTGCGCACGGTGGACGCCGAGAACTTCCACGTCAACGTCCCCCTCAGAGGGCGGGCCGTGTCGCGGAGCGGCACCAGCCAGCCGGTGCTGACCGGGCCCGGCGAGGGGCTGGTCTTCTCACCCGGAGCACCTGCCGAGATCTCGTGGTCCGCCGACTGTGAGCAGCTGTGCCTGATGATCCCGCCAGCCTGCCTGGAGGCCGAGCTCGAACGGCTGCTCGGCCGCTCCGTCCGGGGCCGGCTGACCTTCGACTTCGGCGCCGACCTGCACAGCCCTCTGGGGAAGCGCTGGCGGACCGTGCTGAGCCTGATCGCCGACGAGCTCGAGCAACCGACGGACCTTGCCCGCAACCCCCTCGTACACCGGCACATCGAGGGGCTCGTCCTGGACGCGCTCCTGCTCGGTCAGCCGCACAGCCACAGCGACCTGACCACGGGGACCGGACCGGTCAGGCTGAGCGCCGTGATCAGGCGTGCGGTCGAGCTGGTCGAGGATCGACCCGCCGAGCCCTGGACGACGCTCCGCCTCGCCGCCGAGGTCCACCTGAGCGTCCGGGCGCTGCAGGAGGGGTTCCAGCGCGAGCTCGGCACGCCGCCCATGACCTACCTCCGTCAGGTCCGACTCCGCCGCGCGCGCGCTGCGCTCCAGGAAGCCGACAGTGACCACACCACCGTCCGTGCGGTCGCGGTCGGGCTCGGCATCCTGCACCTGGGCCGCTTCGCCGCCGCCTATCGCGAAGCCTTCGGCGAGACGCCCTCGGAGACGCTCCACCGCACGTCCTGACGGCGGACGCCGTCACAGACCGTCAGAGGTCACTGCCAGCCTTTCGGCTGCGCCGCCAGGGCTCCGCGGGTGTCATCACGTACGTGGCGAGCACGTGGCGCCACGGGATGACGGCGATGATGAGCGCGACCCAGAGCACCTTGCCGGTCTGGCTGCGGAAGGCCCCGGTGAGTGCGTGGTCGGACCACAGGGGGACGGCGACGACGCCGAGCCAGAGCAGCTTCCAGGTGACCTCGAAAAGCAGGACGGGCAGCATCCGGGCGGGATACCGGAGCCCGAGCAGCGCCAGCAGCGACATCGCGATGAGCAGGCAGTTCTTGGTCCCCTCCGCCAGTCCCCAGGAGCCGTGGTCGAGCAGCAGCGGCCACTTGGTCAACGCGAGGCCCACCACCATCACGAGGTAGCCGACACGCATGAGGTTCACCTGCCACAGCGCGAGGGCGCCAGTGGGTCGTGCTCGGAGGTCTCCAGTCGCGTCGGGCTGCGGGTCGGGGGCAAGGCGTGAGTCGGGGAGCGTCTTCATGAGCGTTCCTTCCGTGGTTGTCGTGGCTCCACGGTCGCGCCGAGCGGCCCTCCCCCACATCGGGCGGGCGTCTACGCCGACTCTGTCCGAGGGAGGGGGGCGGACCGGGAGCCGACCTCCTTTCGTCGCGATCGCGTCGACCTTCGTCGGTGTCCCGCGGGGCCCCAGCCCGCTACGTTGGCGTCATGTCCCGGTCACGCACGGTGTGGGCGTGCCGGTGAGGTCGCCGTCGCACGGCGAGTGGGTGCACCTCGTTCCCCTCGATCCCCGTGCGGTCCCGGCGTCGGTGGTCGACGCGGGTGTGTGCCTGGTCGCCGCGGTGTTCGGAGGACTCTTCCTCAGCTCGTCGCTGCGCGCGGCGACACCCCCGTTGTCCACCGAGCAGGTCGTCGTCGACGTCGGCTGCGGGCTTCTGGCCTGTCTCTCCCTGTGGTGGCGACGTCGCCGGCCGGTCGAGGTGGCCCTGGTCTGCATCGTGCTCGGGACGCTGTCGGCCTCCGCGACCGCTCCCGGTCTGCTCGCGCTGTTCTCGCTGGCCGTCCACCGCCCGTACCGTCCGGCGCTGGTGGTGGGAGCGCTGATGGTCCCGTCAGCCGTCCTCTTCGCTCTCTACAGCCCGACCACCGACCCTGTCGCCGTGGTCGTGGTGGTGGGTCCGCTGGCGTTGGCGGCCACGGCGTGGGGCATGTTCGTGCGGGCGCGACGCCAGCTGCTCCTCACGCTGCGTGAGCGCGCGGCTCGCGCGGAGGGCGACCAGCTCCTGCACGAGGAACGGGCCAGGATGGCCGAGCGCACCCGGATCGCCCGGGAGATGCACGACGTCCTGGCGCACCGGATCTCGCTGCTGGCGCTGCATGCAGGCGCCCTCGAGGTCCGACCGGACCTGCCGCCGGCGACGGTGCGCGAGACCGCGGAGCTGCTGCGCTCCACGGCCCGTCAGGCCCTCGAAGAGCTGCGGAGCGTGATCGGGGTGCTGCGCGAGGAACCGGGCTCGGACCCGCTCCCGCTGGCGCCGCAGCCGAGCCTCACCGACCTTGGTCGTCTCGTGGAGGAGACCCGGCGGGCGGGCGCGACCATCGACTTCGCGATGCAGGTGGACGCAGCGAACGACGTACCCGCCACCGTGGGACGCGACGCGTACCGGATCGTGCAGGAGGCCCTCACCAACATCGGCAAGCACGCCAGTGGCACGGCGACCCGGGTGCGGGTCAGCGGCGCGCCGGAGCACGGTCTGCACGTCAGCGTGCGCAACCGCCAGCCGAGCACGCCGTCGGCCGGGCCGATGCTGCCGGGCTCCGGGGCGGGTCTGCTCGGGCTCCAGGAGCGCGTCGCCCTCGCCGGCGGCACGCTCGTCCATGGACCGGACGGGTCCGGCGACTTCGTGGTGGACGCCGTGCTGCGATGGTGAGGGTCCTGCTGGTCGACGACGACGCGCTCGTGCGAGCCGGCCTCCGCATCATCCTGTCCTCCGCCGACGACCTCGAGGTCGTGGGCGAGGCGGACGACGGCGCTCGCGCGGTCGCGGCCGTCCGCGCACACCGACCGGACGTCGTCCTCATGGACCTCCGCATGACGGAGATGGACGGCATCACCGCGACCGCCGCACTGCGGGGGCTCGACCCGGCGCCCCAGGTCATCGTCCTGACGACGTTCCAGGCGGACGAGCAGGTGATGAGCGCGCTGCGCGCGGGCGCCAGCGGCTTCCTGGTCAAGGACACTCCCCCGGCCGACATCATCAACGCCGTCCGGCTGGTGGCCTCGGGCGAGGCCATCATCTCGCCGTCCGTCACGCGCACCCTGCTCTCCCACTTCGGCCACGGGCAGGCCTCCGACCGTCACCGCGCGGCCGCGCAGCGACTCGCCGGGCTCACCGAGCGCGAACGGGAGGTGGCCACGGCGATCGGGACCGGCGCCTCCAACGCAGAGATCGCGGCCGGGCTGTTCCTCAGCGAGGCCACCGTCAAGGCCCATGTCTCGCGGTTGTTCACCAAGCTCGACGTGACCAACCGCGTGCAGATCGCCATCGTCGTCCACGACGCCGACCTGTCCTGAGCCGGCCGTCGACACCGGGTGCCGGCCAGTCCGCTCGCCGAATCTGGGTGGAGCCCACAAGGCCACGCATGTTCTCCTGCAGGACAGACGCGGAGGACGGTCCCGGTCCGACGTCGCGAGCGATGTCGAGTGGACGGAGGCGATGGTCGTGGCCGGTTACGGAGTCCTCTCCGACGCCTACGAGTGGCTCATCCCGGACGAGAAGCTGACCCCTGCCGGGTCGGTGGCTGCCTGGGGAGAGGTCGTCCACTCGCTGCCGCCCGGTGCCCGCGTCCTGGACTGTGCCTGCGGCACCGGCCAGCTCGCAGTCGGACTCGCGGGTCTCGGTTTCGAGGTCGTGGCCACCGACGCGAGCGCCGGGATGGTCCGCCGGACCGAGCGGCTCGCCGACGAGGCGGGGGTGTCGCTGCGCACCCTGCAGCTCGCCTGGGACGAGCTCAGCGTGCACCTCGAGGCAGCGACGTTCGCCGCGGTGTTCTGCGTAGGCAACTCGCTGCACCACGCCGAGGGCGCAGCCGGAAGGCTCGAGGCGCTGACCTCGATGGCGCAGCTGCTCGACCCGGGTGGACGGTTGGTGCTGACGTCGCGCACCTGGGAGCGCGTCCGTGCTCAGGGCTCCCGGGTCGAGGTCCGCGATCGGCTCATCCGCCGCAACGGCCACGACGCCGTCGTCGTCTACTCCTGGCAGATCGAGCAGGAGTGGGACCACGAGCACCAGCTGGAGATCGCCGTGGCCCAGGTCCGCCCGGACGGGTCGGTCGTGACCCGCTCCGAGCGGTTGTCCTGCTGGCCCTTCCGTTACGAGGAGCTCGTCAGGGACCTGGCCACCGTCGGGCTGCACGTGGAGGCCACCACGTTCGACCCCGAGGCCGATCAGTACGTCGTGGTCGCGGGGAGGCAGTGAGACCGTAGGTTGGCCCTCAGAGAGCGACCGACACCGGCGCTGGAGGGAGGGTGCTCATGTCCACCATGGTCGACGTGATCCTGGTCGGGGGCGTCGCGCTGGAGCTCGTGGGCGCGGGAGTGCTGTCCCACAGCCACAACGCCGAGTCGATCGTCGAGCTGCGCCGGGTCATCGGCGACGAGGGCACGGCCGTGGGCGAGTCCGACGAGCTGTCCACGCACGCCCAGCTGTTGGCCGAGAAGCGCATCGGGTTCCTGCTGCTGACCGTCGGGCTGGTCGTGAGCCTGGTCGGACTCGTGGCCGACAGTTCGGAGGGCGCCGGCACGATGGGCGCGATCGCGGTGGCGACCGTGCTCGTCGGCCTGGTGATCAGCGTGATCTTCACCAAGGTCGCCGGTGCCCGCTTCCGGGACCAGGCTCGGCAGGCGCGCGCGGAGGACGACCCGGACGCGCTCCCCGAGCAGTAGACCCGGCGCCGCCCGCCGTCGCCTCCTCCTGCGAGCGGCACGGGAGGCGCGGTCTCGGTGCTACGACGGGTCCCGGTCCTGGGCGAGACGTTCGCGTCGTTCCTCCTCGCGCTTGGAGTACGCGGCGGCGCGGATGGCCTCGTCGGTCTCCAGACCCGAGCCGAGCCCACCGCCCACGGTCGCAGCTGACGCCACGAACCAGGCGAGCACGAGGAGATCGGGGAAGCCGAGCGACGCGTTCAGGTAGCCGCCCATGAGGTCGGGGTCGAGGATGAAGAGCGCCCAGGCCAGGTTCACGACGTACAGGGCGACATAGCAGATGAGCACCCCCGCGGTCAGGGTGAGCAGGGTCGAGGCGTTGTACAGCCGAGACCGCGCCCTGGACTGGGGAGACTCGTCGTCGGGCCGGTCCCACAGCTCGCCGTCGATCACCAGCCAGGCCACGACCAGGGCGATGGAGGCGATCGTCGCCACCACGAGACGCCACCACGACAGCGAGTCGGCCAGAAGCCAGACCGTCGAGTTGACGGTCGCGACGGCCCCGGTCGCCAGCGCCGCCACCAGCGCGGACTTCAGGCCGGGAACCAGCAGCCACGGTCGGTTGGCCAGGACCATGCCGAGCAGGAGCCGCGAGCGGCCCCGCAGCTGGGGCAGCACCACCCGGTGCTCGCCGTCCGGGCGCCCCGGCTCCGCCATGGCGCTGAGCAAGGAGCGCACGGCTCGCCGGGACCGTGCCTTCATCCGGACCCCACCCAAGGCGGGAAGCGAGAGCACCGCGGTTCGTTGCTCCGGATCGGTCTGGATCAGCAGGTGCCGGCCGTCGTGGTCGTGCAGCGGCAGCTCGGTCAGGCCGACGACGAGATCCCAGTTCCGGTCCCTGGCGCGGTCCTGCAGGCGACCCACTGCCGTCTCGACGTCCTCCGACCCGGTGGTGAACGGCTCGCTCACCACCGCGATGTCCCAGAGGTCACCGCCCTCCGCCGGGCCCAGGTCAGCCATCGCCCGGGCCATGGTGGTCGGTGCGGCCGGGTCTGCCACCAGGCCGATCCGCAGGGTCCTCACAGGAGACGACACCCCGCCCTCACCTCCTCGACCGGTCGAGCCGTTGCGCCAGGTAGGGCGCGGTCGCGCTGCCGGCGGCTGTTGCGACGTCGGCGGGTGTGCCGGTCGCGACGACCTGCCCAGCGGCGTCTCCCCCGCCCGGCCCGAGGTCGATGACCCAGTCGGCCGTCGCGATCGCGTCCAGGTCGTGCTCGACGAGGACCACGGTGTTGCCCGCATCGACCAGCCGATGCAGCTGTCGCAGCAGGAGCGCGGTGTCGGCGGGGTGCAGCCCCGAGGTCGGCTCGTCGAGCAGGTAGAGGGCGTGGCCGCGGTGCGCCCGCTGGAGCTCGGTGGCGAGCTTGATGCGTTGGGCCTCGCCGCCGCTGAGCTCGGTCGCCGGCTGGCCCAGTCGCAGATAGCCGAGGCCGACCTCGCGGAGCATCTCGAGGCTGCGCACGGCGGCGGGCACATCGGCGAGGAACGTCGCGGCATCGTCGACGGACAGAGCGAGCACCTCTGCGACGTTCTTGTCGCGGTAGGTGATCTCGAGCGTCTCCGGGTTGTAGCGATCGCCGTGGCAGGCCGGGCACGGTGCGTAGGTCCCGGGCAGGAACAGCAGCTCCACGGAGACGAAACCCTCGCCCTGACAGGTCTCGCAGCGACCTGTCGGGACGTTGAAGGAGAAGCGGCCCGCGCCGTACCCGCGGGCCCGTGCGGTGTCCGTGGCGGCGTAGACCTTCCGTACGGCGTCGAACATCCCGGTGTAGGTCGCGAGGTTGGACCTCGGCGTTCGGCCGATCGGGCGCTGGTCGACCAGGACCAGCCTGTCGAAGGATCCCAGGGCTGTCGGGTCCTCGGCGAGCACCTGGCTGACCAGGGTCGACTTGCCGGAGCCGGACACCCCGCTGACGACGGTCAGCACGCACAGCGGCAGGTCGACGGAGAGGTTGCGCAGGTTGTGGCGGCTCACTCCGCTCAGCCGCAGCCAACCCTGCGGGACGCGCACGTCGTGCACCAGGGGCTCGGCGCGACCGAACAGGTGGGCGCTGGTGGCCGAGGCGGCGACGTCCTCGAGACCTGCGACCGGGCCGCTGTAGAGGACGCACCCGCCGGCATCGCCTGCGCCGGGGCCGATGTCGACGACCCAGTCGGCTCGCCGTACGACATCGAGGTCGTGCTCCACGACGAACAGCGAGTTGCCGGACGCCTTCAGACGGTCCATGACCGCCATCAGGGCCTCGGCGTCGGCCGGATGCAGGCCGGCGGACGGCTCGTCCAGGACATAGACCACCCCGAACAGTCCCGAGCGCAGCTGTGTGGCGATCCGGAGGCGCTGCGCCTCGCCGGGCGAGAGCGTCGTCGAGCTCCGGCCCAGACCCAGGTACCCCAGGCCCAGGTCGAGGAGCACCTCGATGCGCGCGACCAGGTCGGCGCAGATCCGCACCGCGACCTCGTTGGTCTCCTCGGGCAGGTCCGCGACCGGTCGGAGCTCGGTCACCAGCTCGGTGAACGGCAGGTCGTTGACCTGGGCGATCGAACGCCCCAGGAAGGTCACCGCGAGAGCCTCCGGGCGCAGACCGCTACCTTGGCAGTCCGGACACGGCGCGTCCACGACGAAGCGCAGTGCCCGCTCGCGCATCCGCTCGCTCGTGGAGTCGGCCAGGACGTGCATGACGTGCTTGCGCGCGCTCCAGAACTTCCCGTGGTAGCCGTGGTCCACGCGGTCGCGTTCGGGCGTGATGAGCACCGACGGCTGCTCGTCGGTGAAGAGGAGCCAGTCGCGGTCGCTCTTGCGGAGCCTGCGCCACGGTGTGTCGACGTCGATGCCGAGACCGGTGACGATGCTGCGCAGGTTCGCCCCCTGCCACGCTCCGGGCCACGCTGCGATCGCACCCTCGCGGATGCTCAGGGACGGGTCGGGGACGAGCAGCTCCGCGGTGACATCGTGCACGACGCCCAGGCCGTGGCAGCGCGGACACGCTCCCGCTGCGGTGTTGGGTGAGAACGCCTCGGCCGGGAGCCGGTCCGCCCCCGCGGGATAGTCGCCCGCTCGCGAGTAGAGGATCCGCAGCAGGTTTGACAGCGTGGTGAGCGTGCCGACCGACGAACGGGAGGTGGCCGCCCCGCGACGCTGCTGCAGCGCCACCGCCGGTGGCAGCCCGGTGATCTCCTGCACCTGCGGCGCACCCACCTGCTGCAACAGCCGGCGTGCGTACGGGGCCACCGACTCGAAGTAGCGGCGTTGCGCCTCGGCGTAGAGCGTGCCGAACGCCAGCGACGACTTGCCGGAGCCGGAGATCCCCGTGAAGGCCACCAAGGCGTTCCGGGGCAGGTCGACGTCGACGTCGCGGAGGTTGTGCTCGTTGGCGCCGCGGACGCGCACGAAGCCGTCGGTCGCATCGGTGGTCACTGTTCCTCGTACCCGGTTCGGGCGCACCGCACGCGCTGGTCCGGCTCCGCGGCGCTCAGCTCAGATGGGTCGGCGCCACGGAGCGCTTGGGCTCGCCCCCTGCGTGCGGGGACTCCTCGCTGCAGGTCCCCTCGGGCCGGCCCTGCGCGGGAGCGTCGGGGACGGAGGGCACCAGGCGGACGATGATCGACTTGTACGCCGGCTGGTTGCTTCCGACGGCCTTGGAGTCCAGCGACACCAGGGCGTTGGTCTCGGGGTAGTACGCCGCCGCGCAGCCCACAGGGGTGTCGTAGGAGACCACCCGGAACCGCTCGACCCGGCGGGTCGAGCCGTCCTCCCACTCGCTGACGAGGTCGACGTGCTGACCGTCGCGCAGCCCCTGGGCCTCGAGGTCGCGCGGGCTCACGAGGACCACCTGCCGCCCGTTCTTGATGCCGCGGTAGCGGTCGTCGAGGCCGTAGATGACGGTGTTGAACTGGTCGTGGGAGCGCATCGTCTGCAGGAGCAGCCGGCCCTCGGGGACCTGCAGCACCTCGGTCGGACTCACCGTGAAGACGGCGCGATCGACGTCGGTCTCGAAGGTACGGGTGTCACGCGGCGGGTGCGGCAGCACGAACCCGCCCGGCTGGTCGACCTTCTCCTCGTAGCCGGCGCAGCCGGGGACCACCCGGCCGATGCGGCGCCGCAGCCTGCCGTAGTCGTCGCGGAACTCCTCCCACGGCAGTCCGTAGCGGTCGCCGAGCGTGGCGAGCGCGGTCGAGCACACGATGTCGACCTCGGAGCGCAGCTGGTCCGAGGCCGGCTCGAGCGGCCCCTGGGAGGCGTGCACCGAGCACAGCGAGTCCTCGACCGTCACGCGCTGGGGACGCCCGCCGGTCAGGTCCTTCTCGCTGCGGCCCAGCGGCGGCAGGATCAGTGCCTCCCGGCCGTGGACGACGTGCGACCGGTTGAGCTTGGTCGAGACCTGGACGGTCAGGTCGGCCTTCAGCAGAGCGTCCTCGGTCACCGCGGTGTCCGACATGGCGCCGACGAAGTTCCCGCCCAGGCCGAAGAACACCGTCGCACGGCCGTCCCGGAACGCCTTCACCGCGGCGACCGCGTCGAGGCCGTGCTCACGGGGCGGCTCGAAGCCGAACTCGTCGCGCAGCGCGTCGAGGAAGTGGGCCGGCGGACGCTCCCAGATCCCCATGGTGCGGTCACCCTGGACGTTGGAGTGGCCGCGCACCGGGAAGAGTCCGGCGCCGGGCTTGCCGATGTTGCCCTGGAGGAAGGCGAGGTTGGAGATCTCCTTGACGTTGGCGACCCCGTTGCGGTGCTGGACGATCCCCATCGCCCAGCAGTAGACCGTCTTGCGCGAGGCCGCGATCATCCGGGCGGCCTCCTCGATCTGGGCACGGGACAGCCCGGTCGAGGCGAGCACGAGGTCCCAGTCCAGGGTGCGCAGGTGCGCGGCGTAGGCCTCGAAGCCGTGGGTGTGCTGGTCGATGAAGTCGTGGTCCAGCGCGTCCCACTCGAGCAGCAGCGACGCGATCGCCTGGAACAGTGCCAGGTCGCCGTTGATGCGCACCGGCAGGTAGAGGTCGGCCATCGTGGTGCCGCGACCGATCACGCCCCTGGGCTTCTGCGGGTTCTTGAAGCGGACCAGGCCCGCCTCCTTGAGCGGGTTGATCGCGATGATGCGGGCGCCGTTCTTCTTGGCGATCTCGAGCGCGGTGAGCATCCGGGGGTGGTTGGTGCCGGGGTTCTGTCCGGCGATGACGAGCAGCTCCGCGTCGTGCACGTCGTCGATGGTGACCGAGGCCTTGCCGATGCCGATCACGTCCGCGAGACCGACCGACGTGGACTCGTGGCACATGTTGGAGCAGTCGGGCAGGTTGTTGGTGCCGTAGGCCCGCACGAACAGCTGGTAGGCGAAGGCAGCCTCGTTGGAGACCTTGCCTGAGGTGTAGAACACGGCCCGATCCGGTGAGTCCAGGCCGTTGAGGTGCCTCGCGACCAGCGCGAAGGCGTCGTCCCAGGAGATGGGCTCGTAGTGGGTGGCCCCGGCCCGCAGCACCATCGGCTCGACGATCCGGCCCTGCTGCCCGAGCCAGTAGTCGGTCCGGCCCCGCAGCTCCTCGACCGGGTGGGCGGCGAAGAACTCCCGACCCACCCGGCGCAGGGTCGCCTCGTCGGTCACGGCCTTCACGCCGTTCTCGCAGAACTCGGCCACGTGCCGGTGCTCGGGAGCGGGATCAGGCCAGGCGCACCCCTGGCAGTCGAAGCCGTCGGTCTGGTTCAGCTTGGGCAGCGTCTGAGCCGTGCGGCGCGCCCCCATCCCCTCCAGCGCCCGCTTCATGCTGACCGCCACCGCGGTCGGACCCGCCGCGTGGTCCTCGGGATGGCTGACGACCAGCTCCGCCTCATCGATGTCGTCGTGCGGTGCCCTGGTCATGGTCTCTCCCTCGTCGCGTCCCCCGCACGTGCGAGATACCCCTCCGCCCAGGTGCTACTCCCACCCTCGCTCCAGCGGCCTCGTCTCGGGCGTGGCTCGACCCGGCAGCAGGTCTTGTCCTTCACCGGTTGCGGACGCAGACTCGTCCGCATGGGTGAGGATCCCGACGGCGAGCTCGACCGGTGGCAGCGTGAGACGGCTGAGTGGAGGGACAGGCTCCTGACCGCGGCTCAGGCCTCCGCGGGCTACGCCGGCGCGGAGCTGCGGCGGGAGGCGCGCCAGCTCGTCCTCTATGGCGTCGGTCGACCGACGACGGCGATCTCGGCGCTGATCAGGGAGGCGGCGCCGTCCCTCGAGGCGGTCTGGCATGAGGCGTCGTACACCTGCGCCGAGCTCGACGCCGAGGTCCAGCGACTCATGAGACAGGAGCCGGGTCGGCTGAGCTCCGCCGGTCCGCTCCACGATGGCTCGGGCATCCACATCATGACCACGGACCCGGCGTTGCTGCTGGCTGACGATCCGCAAGCAGAGTTGCGCGCCCGTTACCCGATCACGGTCGAGCACGGAGAACGTCCCGTCGCCATCTGACACCGTCCAGCGATGTCTCCGCACGCCGACTGAAAGAGGACCCCATGGGCAAGCTGATCTACGCAGCCAACGTCTCGCTCGACGGCTTCCTGGAGGACGAGTCAGGTGCCTTCGACTGGTCGGTCCCGGACGAGGCCGTCCACGCGTTCTGGAACGACCACGAACGACGGATCGGCACCTCGCTCTACGGGCGCCGCATGTACGAGACGATGCGCGTGTGGGAGGACGACGCCTGGTTGGCCGACGAGCCCCAGGTGGTCCGCGAGTACGCCGGGATCTGGCGGGACACCGACAAGGTCGTCTTCTCGACCTCCCTCGCCGAGGTGTCGACCGCGCGGACGAGGATCGAGCGGCAGTTCGATCCCGATGCGGTGAGAGCGCTCAAGGAGACGTCCGGACCGGACCTGAGCATCGGGGGTGCGGGGATCGCGGTCGAGGCGTTCCGGCACGACCTCGTCGACGAGTGTGTGCTGCTGCTGTGTCCGGTCCTCGTGGGCGGCGGCAAGCCTGCACTCCCCCGCGGTGTGCGTCTCGACCTCGAGCTGCTGGACGAACGACGCTTCGACAACGGCGTGATCTACGTCCACCACGCGGTCCGACACCCTGCCTGACACCGACGCCGACCCCGCGGGAGGGCGGGGCTTGCGCGAGGGCCTGGCTGCTCATCCCGGCCCGTTGGGGTGGGCCAGGTCGTACTCGCGCGAGAGTTTCTTGGGGACCACCAGGCGCCAGGCGTCGACGACGAGCTCCCGGGCCTCCCCGGGCTCGAGCGCGGTCAGGTCGGCGCGGACCCAGTTGAAGCGCAGGTCTGAGGCCGACGGCAGCTGGAACTTCAGGGGCTCGCCGTCCACGAGGGCCGCACGCTCGGCCTTGGGGAACGCGAACTCCATGACCGTCTCGTCGAGGGAGAACGCCACGTAGACGATCTGCTTCACGCGGAACTTGAGCCGGCCGCGGACGTACACCTCGTAGGAGCGCTCCAGTTCGGAGCCCAGTGAGCGGACGTCCTCCACCACCGCCATGTGCACCGCCTCGGGTTGAGGTCACCGCGTCTTTCGTCGATCATCGCGCACGTCTGGCCCATCGCCTGCCCTCACCGGCTCGGGCGAGCCCGTCACCCCGCAGATCTGGTTTGACTCCGCTCGCAAAGGCCGTAGCGTCCTGAGGTGATGAGTGCGACGAGCGGTGCCACGAGCGAACGCCGCACCGGGATCCTCTCTCCGGCCTACGCGGCGACCACCGTGGGCATGTTCGGGCTGATCGCGTTCGTCGCCTTCGAGGCGATGGCCGTGACGACGGTGATGCCGAGCGTCGCTCGGGATCTCGATGGCTTCGCGCTGTATGCGCTCGCCTTCGCCGCACCCCTGGCGAGCGGCGTGGTCGGGATGGTGGCGGCCGGCATGTGGAGTGACCGCACCGGTCCGCGTGGCCCGTTGTTGACCTCGATGTCGCTGTTCTCGCTCGGACTCCTGATCTGCGGGACGGCACCGAGCATGGAGGTCCTGATCGTGGGCCGCGTGGTCCAGGGTCTGGGTGGCGGCGCGCTCACCGTCGGGCTGTACGTCGTGGTCGGCCTCCTCTATCCCAGCGCCCACCAGCCGGCGGTCTTCGCCTCGTTCGCGGCCGCCTGGGTGCTCCCGTCACTCTTCGGCCCCGGCCTGGCCGCCCTCGTGGCGGGCGCCGTCGGGTGGCGGTGGGTCTTCACCGGCACCATCGTCCTGGTGCTCCTGGCGTGGGTGCTGATGACGCCGGCGCTGCGCAGGATGACGCCGCACCACCACGGCACCACCACGTCGGCGTCCCGGCTGATCTGGGCGTGCGTCGCCGCTCTCGCCGCTCTCGCTCTCGAGCTGCTCGGTTCCAGGAGCGGACCGGGCCTGGCCGGCGCCGCCGCCGCGCTCCTCGTGGTGCTCCTCTGCCTCAGCCGCCTGCTTCCCGCGGGCACCCTGGTGGGCAGGCGCGGGCTGCCCGCCGTCGTGGCCACGCGTGGCCTGCTCAGCGCCGGGTTCTTCTGCGCCGAGGCCTACGTCGTCTATGTCCTCCAGGACCGCTGGGGGCTCTCGGTCGCCCAGGCCGGGATCGCCCTGACCCTCGTCGGCGTGGTGTGGGCCCTGTCCAGCCAGGCGCAGTCCCGACTCGGGATGCGCGTCTCCCACCAGCGGGCCATGCAGTCAGGCACCCTGCTGGTGCTCGCAGGCATCGTCGCCCTGATGCTCTCGGTCGGCCTCCAGGGCGCGGGGAGCCGCCTGCCCGCAGCGCTGCCGATCGCGTCGTACGTCCTGGCGGGCGCGGGGATGGGGTTCGCCTATCCGCGCACCTCGGTGGCGATGCTGGCCGAGTCGACCGACCAGGACCGCGGGTGGAACTCCTCGGCCCTCTCCGTCGCCGACTCGCTGGGCGCCGCGCTCGTGCTGTCGGTCTCGGGGGTGGCCTTCGCGGCGGCCCAGCGCGGAGATGCCGACCCGTTCCTCGTCGTGTACGCACTCGCCGCTGGCATCGGCGTCCTGGGCGGCCTTGCCGCCTGGAGGACCAAGGCCTGAGACCGTGAGGGCGCTCGGGCTCGGCCCCTCGGTAGCGGACCCCCCATCGCCCTGACAGATGACGACAGGGGGCCCACTGGAGTTACGGGGCGCCGGTCACTGGAAGAACTGCGAGGCCGAACCCCACGTTGGGCCCCGCAGAGTGCCATCGGCTCCCCACCCGGAAGCATTCTGCAGACGGAGCACCACGGTCCCCAAGAGTTACCGCCGAACTTTTACTCGCAGCGCCCCACTATCAACGTCACATCAAGGGATGTTCAACACTGCTTGAAGATTCTCGCCATCGGCGGTGTCGATGGGAGGGCGTCATGACACCTCCGGGCCACGGCTGGCTGTCCCCTTGGTCGTCGTACACCAGCCGAGGAGCCGATGCGCTCGTCGACGGCGACCCGGAGAGCCCGAGCCGCAGCTTCGGCTAGCGAGCCCACACGTGGTGCGGACCCACCGGCGCGAACCCCGCCTCCAGCATGGACTCCAGCTCAGCACCCCAGGCGTAGTCGACGACGGCACGACCGGGGTGGGCGAGCGCCGCGAGCTCGAGCAGCTCGCGCGGGTCGAGCGTGACGCCCTCGGCAGCCCAGGTGTTGGAGAGCCCGACGACCGGTCCGGCGTCGTGGAGGATGCACCCGCCCGTCAGCTCGTCTCCGTCGCGACGGGCGAGGACGGTGAACCGGGGGTGCGCCCCGAGGTCGATCGGGAGCACCCCCACCGTGTCGTGGAGCTCGTTCCACCGGGCCATGAGGCCGGCGTCGCGGACCTGCATCCAACCCGACGGTGGCGATTCCGACGCCACGCCACCGTGGTGCAGCCACGTCGCCGACAGGAGCAGTGCGAACCCGTGCGCGGTCAGGTCGAGGAGGCCGAACGAGTCGGCAACCGAGCCGTGCGGGTGCCGCTCCATCCGCCGCAGCGCCTCCGACGGGTCGGCCGTCGGGGCCAGCGTCTTCACGGCCGAGTGCCAGCGCGGTGGCGCGCCGGTGGCCCACCACAGGGCCCCGTCGGACTCGGTGGCGATCCCGTGCAGCGCGAAGATGTCGTCGTACCAGCGGCGGCTCGCGGCGACCGCCTCCCGGAGATGCCGCTGCTCCATCTGAGTAGTCTGCATCAGATCCGCACCACCGAGCGACGCCACCGAACGGCCTCGGTGAGGATTGCAGGACGCTCCGAAGGGGAGGCCTTGAGCGCACGACCGACTCTGTTCCTGACCGTCGGGCTGCCCGGCACCGGCAAGACCACCGAGGCGCGACGCCTGGAGACCGAGCGGGACGCGCTCCGCCTCACGAAGGACGAGTGGCTGAAGGCGCTGTACGGCCAAGCGAACCCGCCGGCGGCCTCGGACGTGATCGAGGGCCGGCTCATCGAGATCGGTTTGCGCGCTCTCGGGCTCGGCCTCGACGTCGTCCTCGACTTCGGCCTCTGGGGGCGCGACGAGCGCTCCGCGCTGCGACAGGCGGCGGCCGACCTCGGCGCTGCGGTGGAGCTGCGCTACTTCGAGCTCTCACCGGACGAGCAGCGTCGGCGGCTCGACCGGCGCCAGGCCGAGGAGCCGCACACGACGTGGCGCATGTCCGACGAGGAGCTCGCCTCGTGGTCACGCTTCATGAGCGTCCCGACCCCGGGCGAGCTCGACGGCACCGAACCTGTGGACGACCCGCCGACCGGGTTCGCCAGCTGGGAGGCGTGGCGCAGTCATCGTTGGCCCGCGTCAGTCCTCACCGCGTCGGACGAAGGGTCCCCACCAGCCGACGGTGGCGCTCCGCCTGCATGAGGAGGTCGACGTTGTCGGTGTGCTGCTCGACGCTGCCGAGGCCGAGAGGAAGCGCCTGGACCTCCTGGCTCACGACGGTCTGGAGGAGCGCCGGCAGGAGCCCCCTGCTCACGTGCAGGTGAGGGCGGTCCCAGAAGGGCTCCACCGCGCTCGGTGGTGCCGGTAGCCCGCTCTGGTGCTGCAGCCGGGCCAGACCGTCCAGGGCAGCGTCGAGCGCGGCCTGGCGTTCGCGCCAGCCGCGAGCCTCGAGGACCTGACCGAGGTCCGCTGCGATGCCCGAGCAGCCACTCAGCCGGCTGAAGCAGGTCCCTCGCCACGGGCGGCGAGCATCGACTCGAGGCGACCTCGGTCCGCGTCCGTCACGAAGAGCTGGAGCCGAGGGCCCCAGTCGTGGTCGCGCGAGGTCGCGTCGCCCCGACCCAGAACCTCTGATCCTCGTCCCACCCGCGCGGCCGCGTACCGCGCCTCAGGAACCTGCTCGTGCAGCAGCGGTGAGATCACGTGCTCGTAGTACGCGCGCGACAACGCGATGCCGCCACCAACCGGGGTTACCACCCGATGCTCGCACGAGGGAACGTCTCGACCGGATGCGCGCGGTCGACCTCTCGCGAGTCAGGGCTGGTCACGGCACCAGCGCGTCAGTTCTCCATCCGGCAGCCGGGGTTCTGGTGACGGCTGTGGATGGTCAACCTCTGCTCACTCGGGATCTCCACACCGCGGCCGCGGGCACTCACCGTCACTCTGGGCCAGTGCGGGACACCGAACGTGCCGGCGTCGGTGCAGCCGTCGCTGCGGAACACCAGGCGCGTCGGGAACGTCCAGGTCGTCCCCGGCTCGACGCGGTGGTCGAGCGCGAGGCTGGCGTCGATGTCATGGTGGGGACCAGTGGCCGGGGTGAATCCGGCGACCGGCGCAGCCACGACGACCGCCCCTCCGCCGGGTCCGACGAAGGGCAGCACGATGTCGGTTATGCGCACGGTCGCGGGCCCGTCGTTGCGGACCGCGACGGTGATGACGCACGACATCTCAGGGGTCCATTCGATCGCACGGCTCCTGGGGCGCAGCTCGGTGCCGTGGCAGACGGGATCGCCGTCCCAGGTGACATGGACGCCCGCCACCGCCCGCGAGGACCACACGCGCCAGCACACGAACGCGCCCGCGACGCAGATGAGGGCGACGGCGGCCACGACGACTCTGGGTCGCCGTGCCCGAGCCCGACCGACCCCCGCCCGGGCCAGAGTCGCCATGTCCATGGCGCTAGGTCCTCGTCATCAGTGGGAGCGCCACAAGGAAGAACACGATCAGGACGACCACCCCGAAGCCGACGAGGAACTTCCGACCCTCGGAGCGCCGATCGGTGACCACGAGTGTCGGGGCGACCGGCGCGGCAACCGCAGGAGCCGTGTGGTCGGTCCACTCATGGCCATCCCAGTAGCGCAGGAGTCCGGGCCGGTCCGGTCGGGTGTACCAGCCTGGAGGGCGGCCGGCATCCGGTGGAGAGCTCAACGCCGTGTCCTTTCGGGGGTGCGACACAGCGACAACGATCCCGTGTGTTCGCCGTTACGCAGGGCCAGCCTGGAGGGTAGGACCTCGTCGCGTTCAGGTTGCCTGCCCGGGGGAGGTCACGCGCAGTCGAGCGACGAGGTCGCCCGCCACCACCCCGACCAGGGTCAGGTCGAAGCCTCCCCGTTGGCTCTCCACCCGGACGACCACCTGGTCCTTCGCGCCGAACACCATGCGCGAGTCCTGCCTCTCGACATCTCGCCCCACCCGGCCCGGCACCGCTACCGACAGGACGTGGGTTCGCCAGTCACCCAGCTGGAGGGAGCCCGGGGCGAACGTCGCGACCCCTGTCATCCGGGACGTGGCCAACGCTGAGGACGGGTTCGGATACGCCAGGACGACCTGGCCCCGCCCGGCACGCGCCAGCCGACGGGCCCTGCGGCGCTGCCAGGGAACTCCGACGAGCACCGCGAACGCTTCGATGACAAGGTCGATCGCGCACATAGGCACCCTTCCGATGGCCTCACCCCTGGGCTCGAGCGATGTCGAGCTGCCGGAGGCGCGTTGTGCTGATGTGGATCATTGTGTCGATCGCCCACCCAGTCACCACGCATCCCCCGGACGGTCGTGGCAGGTGACGCTCATCGAGCGATCCAGCGCGAGGGACGGGTCGGCGCGGAAGACCATGAGCCCGCCGTGCTCGCCGTCCGGGACGACTCCGGTCCGCGTCCGGGTGTACGACGGACCCCGCCACCGTTCCCAACCGAGCCGCTCGTAGAAGCCGGTCGCGCGACCCGTCGAGAGCAGCGCGACACCCCAACGGGAGGCGATCTCGTCGTGGAGGCGTTGCATGGTCAGCGTGCCGACACCTTCGCCCTGACGCGCGGGATCGGTCGCCACTGCCTCGACATAACCGACAGTGCGCCAGGGCTGGTCGCCGAAGCGGATCGGCCGAGGGACCGCACTCGCATGCCCGATGAGCCGGTCGGCATCACGCACCAGCACGTGGACCCCGCCGAAGGCGTGGTCGGCGTCGTGGTCGTCGAAGCGGTCCCCGAACGCGCGGTCCCACAGCCCGCGCAGGGCCGCGCGGGTCGCTGCGTCCACGTGATCACTCTCGACGACGACGACCTCCACCAGCGCAACCTAGCCCCCGGCCTCCACCGCCCGCACCAAGGTCCGCGAAGCCTCACCCCCACCCGGTTGCCCGTTCCCGCTGGGCATGTGCGCTGCACCCGTGGGGCACTGTCCAGCCATGGGATACGCAGAGAACGACCTAGAGCGCGACACCGACCACCAGGGCCACGTCACGAGCCACCGCCACAAGCTCAGGGAGACCGGGCCCCTGGAGACCTCCGCCCGTCCTGCGGTGCTCGTCTCCGGTTTCCTCCTCGTGGTCGTCGCGTACGCCGGGCTCTCGCGCGTGTGGACCGACACCAGCTCCCCCTGGTACGACGCGCTGCGTCAGCCTGCGTGGCAGCCGCCCGACGCCGTGTTCGGCATCGTCTGGCCCCTGAACTTCCTGGCGCTGACGGTCGTTGGGGTCCTGGTCTCCCGGAAACGCCCCGACGTCGCGCGCCCGGCGCTGGCCGTCTTCGCCGTCTCGGTGGTGTTCGCTCTGGGCTGGTCCTACCTGTTCTCCGAGGAGCACGCACTCCTGGGCTCGGCGTTGTCGCTCGCGGTGGCTGCCCTGCTGACCTGGGCCCTGGTCGTCGTGGTGGGACGCGCTGGACGGGCCTATGCCGCGGGGTTGCTCGTGTACGCCGTCTGGATGACCCTGGCGACCTCCCTCTCGATCGGCTACGCCGTCCTCAACTGAGCGCGTTCCTCCGCACCGATCAGCCGCCCGGAAGCCGCGCCTCCACGGCCCACCCGGCGCCGCCGGTGGCCCCCGCGCTGAACTGTCCGCCGAGCGTCTGGATCCGCTCGCGGAGGCCGACCAGCCCGGTGCCGCTGCCCGTGCGAGCCAGCGGCACCTCCCGCTCCGCGACGCCGTCGTTCTCGACCCGCACGGCGAGCTCGCGCTTGGCCTCGTCGACGCGGATGACGATGCGGACGTCCGCGCCGGGCGCGTACCGCAGGGCGTTGGTGAGGCTCTCCTGCACGACCCGGTAGGCCAGGTGCGCGACCGGCCCGGGGACCCGGTCGCGGTCGCCCTCGAAGCGGCAGGTGACGTGCAGCCCGCTGCGTCCGGCCCGGGTCACCACCTCGTCGACGAGCGAGAGGTCGGGTCCGCTTCCGGGGTCGTCCGGAGCGCCGCTCAGCAGCTCCACGAGCCGTTCGAGGTCCTGGGTCCCCTGTCGTGCCGACTCCGAGATCGCAGCGAACGCCTCCTTGGCGCGAGCGGGGTCCACCTCGACGAGTCGTTGCCCTGCGGCAGCCTGGATCACCATCACGCTGATGGCGTGGCCGACGATGTCGTGCAGCTCGCTGGCGATCCGCGCCCGCTCATGGCGAAGGGCGATCTCGGCGAACAGCTCGCGCTCGTCCTCGAGCTCCTGAGCTCGCAGGGCGAGCTCGTCCGCGGTCTCCTGGTGGAGCCGCATGACGGTCCCGGCAGCGAACGGCGGCACCGAGAACATCAGCGCGGCCACCCAGCTGCCCATGTCGGTCAGGTAGTAGAAGGGCACCAGGTAGGCCGCTGCACACAGGGCCACCAGCCACGCAGCGCGACCCGACCAGCCGAGTGCCAGGACGGCGAAGCCCAGCGAGAAGATCACCACCCCCGAGTCGGGGAACCAGTAGTCGCCGAGGGCGACGGCCGCCAGGATCAGACCCAGGGTCGTCACCGACGCGACGCGCGGCTGGGTTCGCCACCACATCAGTGCGAGCCCCGACGCCAGGACGAGGAGGGTGAACAGGTTGCCGCGAAGCGTGGTCGGCCACCCGTGGAACGCGGTCGGCAGCACCACGAAGAGGAACGCTCCCGCGGCGATGCCGATCCGCTCGATCAGGGCCATGCGTGCCTGCTAGCCCGGCACCGGGAGCTGCGCCACAGCGCGGGCACGCCCACGGCTGACCTTGATGTCGAGTGAGCCCCCGAGGAACTTGGCACGCTCCCGCGCCTTGGCCACTGCGGCCCGGAGGTCGGCCGTCCTGTCGACTGGCCCGTTGACGCGGATCTCCAGTGCGTCGGCGTCGAACCGCACGCCGACCTCGATGCGGGAGTCCGCCTGATCCGCCAAGACGTTCACCAGGTGCTCGACAATGCGGTACGCCGAGAGCTCGACCGTGGCGGGCAGGGAGCGTGGGTCGCCGTCCACGGTGAGCCGTGAGTCCGACCTGGTGTGCCGGGCGAGCAGCGCGTCGAGGTGCGCCACGGTGGGGGCAGGTGCCAGTGCGACGTCCCCGCCGCGCAGGAGGCCGACGATCTCGCGCATGCCGTCGAGGGTGGCGCGGCTGTCGCTCTCGATCGACTCGAACAGGGCCCTGGCGCTGTCGGCGTCGAGGTCCTGACCCGAGTCCGCGACGGAGCTGAGCTGCTGGAGCCGCTCCTGCAGCAAGCTGTCGAGCTGGCGGGAGAGGCGGACCCGGTCGCTGGAGAGCTCCAATGCGACTCGCTCGTCGCGCAGCCGTCGGAGCTCGACGGTCCTGGCCCTGAGCTCGGTGCTCATCGCCAGGCGATGCCGGACGGCGCGTCCGATGCCGAAGACGATCAGGATGATCGGGAGCACGAGCACGATGGGCTCGAAGCCCGTGGTCGAGTCGCGCACCAACACCGCCGCCGTGAGCAGCACGCTCAACCCGAGGGAGATCCACGCCTGACGCCGCTCGAGGGCGACGGCGCCGAGATAGGCGAGCACGAATGCGAGCGGCAGTCCGGCGCCGCACCTGGTCACCCAGCCGAAGAGCAGGTCGTGGACCACCATCACGGCCAGCGCGATCCCGACGACCACCACGATGTTGCGTCGCTACCACAGCACCGGAACCGCTGCGAGGGCGAAAACGGGGACCATGGCCCACGAGTGAGACGTCAGCTCGTGGACCATGGTGCCCTCAGCGATGGCGGCCGCAGCATGCGAGTCCGCGAACCGGACGTTCTCGACCATCAGCCAGATGCCGAGCGCGGTGAGAGCGCCAGCGAGCGCCCAGTCGACCGGACGGACCCCTCCGAGGAGGCCGCGGAAACCCTCGCTCATCGCTCGTGCCCCTCAGACGTGAACGCGCTCGCCGTCAACGATAGGCGCCGCAGGCTGCTTGCGGGAGCGGGACTCGACGGCGTACCCGAGGCCGTAGAAGAGGGCCGCGATCGGAAGCGAGAGGGCCAGCGCATCCAGGCCGCCCGTCGAGGCGTCCTTGACCAGCGTGACGATCTGGAGGGCGAGGATGCCGACCAGGCCGATGAGGTGGTTCTGCTTGCCCCCGGCGAAGCGGGCCACGGCGTACGCCATGGCGACCGACAGCGGCAGCGCCCACCCGCAACGCGTGACCCACCCGAACATCGGGACGCTGGCGGCGATGACCACGAACGAGACCGCGATCGCGCCGAGGATGTTGCGCCGGCGCCACAGGATCGGCAGCGCGGCGACCACGAACACCGGGATCATCAGCACGGAGTGGGAGTCGAGGGCGTGGGCGACGTCGGCGTCGGCTCCGGCGTTGACGTTCGCCCACCCGATCACGACGGCGAGCCCGACCATGACGGCCGTCAGCGCGTAGTCGAGGGGACGGATGCCCTTGAGGAGGTCGTTCATCTCTGGTTCCTTTCGGTCCGGCGTCCGGCTGACCCCGTTGACCTCACGCTCCCAACGCGGGCGGGTCGTCCGCGTCGGCAGCGAGGATGAACCTGGAGCCCGACGTCATCCTCGAGGATGACCCGCCAGGCCCTCGATGGCGGCACAATGAGCCGGGTGATCAGGGTGCTCATCGCCGACGACCAGGAGCTCGTGCGCACGGGATTCCGGGTGATCCTCGAGGCCGAGGGCGACATCGAGGTCGTGGCCGAGGCCGACAATGGCCGCGAGGCGATCCGTCAGGCCTCGCTCGTGAAGCCCCAGGTCGTGCTGATGGACATCCGGATGCCCGAGCTCGACGGCTTGGCCGCGACCGAGCAGATCCTGCAGCAGCCCGACCCACCGACGATCGTCGTGCTCACCACGTTCGACCAGAACGAGTACATCTACCGCGCCCTCCGCGCCGGCGCCGCCGGCTTCCTGCTCAAGGACGCGCCCTCCTCACGCCTGATCGCCGCCGTGCGGGCGGCCGCCACCGGCGACTCCCTCATCGAGCCGTCCATCACTGCGCGGCTGGTGGAGCGCTTCGCCGAGCCGGTGACCACCCCGGGCATCCCACCCCGGCTCGAGCAGCTCACCGAACGCGAGCTCGACGTGCTTCGGCTGATCACGCGCGGCTTGTCCAACGCCGAGATCGCCGCCGAGATGGTGGTCGCGGAGACCACCGTGAAGACGCACGTGGCCCGCATCCTCACCAAGCTCGGCGTGCGCGACCGGGTCCAGGCGGTGGTCCTGTCCTACGAGTCGGGGTTCGTCGGTCGCAGCGACCAGCCCCGCCTGCCGGAGGCTCCCCCGCGCTGAGGCGTCGGTCCGCCCCAGCACCGCTCAGTCGACCCTCATCCGTCTGGTGTCGTAGGCCCACATCGCGATCTCGACGCGGTTGCGGGCGCCGAGCTTGGTCATCAACGACGCGACGTGGCTCTTGACCGTGCTCAGGCCGACGAAGAGCTCGGTGGCGATCTCGGCGTTGGTCCGGCCTCGTGCCACCAGCGCGAGCACCTCCTCCTCCCGCTCGGTCAGCGGGACGATCGGCTGGACCGGCACGGCCGGCGCCTGGTCGGCGAAGGTCGTCAGCAGTCGGCGGGTGACGTTGGGCGCGATCAACGCGTCCCCGTCGGCCGCCGCCTTGATGGCCTGGACGAGGAGCTGGGGCCCGGCGTCCTTCAGCAGGAAGCCACGGGCGCCGGCTCGCAGCGCGCCGAGGACGTACTCGTCGAGGTCGAAGGTGGTGATCACGACGACCGCCATCGGGTCGGTCACGTCCGGTCCTGCCAGTCGTCGCGTCACCTCGACGCCGTCGAGGCCGGGCATGCGGATGTCGACGAGGAGGACGTCGGGACGCAGCCGGGTGGCAACCTCGAGTGCTGCGAGCCCGTCGGCCGCCTCCCCCACGACCTCGAGGTCGGGTTGCGCGTCGAGGATCATGACGAGCCCGGCGCGGACGAGGTCCTGGTCGTCGGCGACGACGACCCGGATGCTCATGCGGGCCCCTCCACCGGCAGCACGGCCTCGACCACCCAGCCACCCTCAGGCCCGGGCCCGGCGACGAGGGTCCCACCCAGGAGGTGGGCGCGTTCGGCCATGCCCAGCAGACCGAAGCCGGGTGCCGGAGCCGGCCCCGGACCGGTCTGCCCGTCGTCGGCTACCCGCAGCCTGACCACGCCGCGCTCCCGGTGGACGTCGATGCTCACGCGCGTCGCGCTCCGGGCGTGCCGGCGGGCGTTGGTCAGGGACTCCTGCGCGAGCCGGTAGAGCGCGACGTCCACCGGTCGTGGCAGCGGGGCCGACGCACCGTCCAGCGAGACTTCGACCGTGGGCGTGGCATCGAGGCGCGCCAGCGCGGGTAGGTCCGCGGCCCCCAGCTGCGGTGCGTAGGCGGCGGCTTCCTCCTCACGCAGCACCCGCACCATGGAGCGCATCTCCGCCAGGGTCCGCGACGCTTCGGACTCGATCGCGGCCAGGATCTCGACCGCCCTCTCCGGCTGGAGGCCGGCGACCACGCCACCGGCCTGCGCCTGCACCGCGATGGCCGAGACGTGGTGGGCCACCGTGTCGTGCAGCTCGCGCGCCAGCGCCACCCGCTCCTCGTTGCGGATCTCGCGCTGTTGACGGTGCCAGAGGTCCGCCCGGTAGCGGAACACCGCCGCGAGGGCGACGACCAGCAGCAGCAGGACGCTTCCGCCGAAGACCTCCGCCACATCCGCGGAGGCGGCGTACATGCCGAGCACGACGACGAGCGTCACGAACGCCGCCCCCAGGACCATCTCGCGGCCCGAACCCCAGCGCACCAGGGAGTAGAGGAGGATCAACACGACCATCATGGAGGAGAGGCCGAGGTCCCCGGCGTGCGTGGTCAGCTGGAGGACCGAGAACAGCCCCGCGACGCCCCACCCGGCCAGGGCGGCCGCCAGAGGCTGGCTCCGCCGCCAGAGCAGGGCCGGCATGACGACCAGGGCGAGCACCGTCACCAGGGGTCGCCAGACCACGTCGGGCCGAACGACGCCCTCGACCAGGGCAGCCGCTACGAACGCTCCCACCAGCAGCCAGTCAGGCCGACCGACCGGCGGGGCATCAGCGGGCCGCGGCTCATGCCACAGGGAGCGCCGGACGGTGACCACGACACCAGCCTAGAGATCGGCGCGCCTCGGCGTACCGACCGAAAGTACGAGACAGCGGCCATTCCATCGGCCAGGCGAGCTCCGACCTCGGGGCTGAGGCGCCCGTCGCCCGGCTCAGCCAGCCTGGAGCCACGAACCCCGGACCACAACGAACGGAGCCACCATGACCACGTCTCAGCCCGCCCCCGCCCCTCTCGACGACCAGCGTCTCCCCGTCAGAGCCAAGCTCGCCGCCGCCTGGACGAGCTTCATGTTCCTCTACGCCTACGTCGACATCCTCAACTTCTTCACCCCCGGCGTCGTCGGCGACATCCTCGACGGCAAGGTCTTCGAGTTCGACCTCTCCCAGACCTTCTCGACCGCCGCGCTGGCCCTGGTGTCCGTCCCGCTCCTGATGATGGTGCTGTCGGTGACCCTGCCCGCCGCGGCGAGCCGCATGACGAACCTCGTCGTCGCCGCGCTGTACGTCCCCGTCACCGCGTTCAACATCGTGGGCGAGTCCTGGGTGTACTTCTACGGCCTGGGGATCGTGCTGGAGCTGGCCCTGCTCGCCCTCATCGTCCGGTACGCCTGGAGCTGGCCCCGTACGGCGTCGACGGCGATCAGCTCGGACCGCGAGGGCGTGCGCGCCCAGCAGCGCGCGTGAGCGGCCTGACCCTCCCGCTGGTCCGAGCAGCGGGGTGCGACCCTGCGCCGGACCGCGTCGACTACGGGGTGCGGGTGGCTCCACGGACGGCCTCGGCGACCGGGGTGTGACCCGCCACCACGTCCCACTGGTGTCCGACGGACTCCTCGACCTCCAGCACCGCGGCGAGCACGGCGGCAACGTCGGCACGCGCGACCTCGCCGCGCTGGAGGTCCGGCCCCAGGGAGACGAGACCCGTTCCAGGGTCGTCCGTGAGTCGACCGGGCCTGATGATCGTCCAGTCCAGGGCGCTCGCGCGCAGGGCTGCATCGGCGTCGCGTTTGGCCTCGACGTAGGCCCGCCACACCTCACCGGTGTCGGCCGGCACCGGGTCGTCCACGTTGATCGCCGAGACCTGGACGAAGCGACGGACGCCGGCTGCGGTAGCTCCCGCGATCGACTTCAGCGACCCTTCGAGGTCGACGGTGCGCTTGCGCTCCAGGTTCCCGTCGGGACCTCCGCCGGCGGCGAACACCACCGCGTCACAGTCCTCGAACGCGGCGGCGAAGGCCTCGGCGTCCTGATGCTCGATGTCGAGCAAGCGGACCTCGGCGCCCAGGGCCTCCAGGGGGGCCCGATACGCCTCCCGGCGAACCAGCGCAACCGGCGTGTGCCCGGACTTCGCCAGGATGGGATGCAGATGTTGAGCAACCTGTCCGTGACCACCCACCACTGCAACGCGCATGCGGACAACCTAGCCGCTCACCGAAACGCCCGAGGGCTGCGGTCGGCGCGCGGCAGGTGCCGTGGGGAGCTCGACGCCGCCGTGCCTCGTCTGCCCATCCTCGTCGGCCACTCTCGGCAGAATCGAGTCATGGCCCTGGAGACTGCGGTGCTCGACGTGCGGGTTCTGCCGTGGCGGCCTCGCGCACGAGTAATGAAGCCGGACACGTTGCGGGAGAACGCCGACCCGTTCCTGTTCTCGGAGCTCGAGGGCGTCGTCCTGGGCTTGGTCCTGTGGTTGGTCGTCGTTGTTGCCGCGCCGCTGGTCGTACTCGTCCTGGCGGCCGGCCTGCTCTCCATCGAGCTGCCGATCGTCCTCGGTCTTGCCGTGGTGCTGCTGGCGGTCCGCTTCACCGGGCTGCTTCCGTGGACAGTCGTCGCCGTGCACCAGATCACGGGCGAGGAGCGGCGCGAGACCTATCGGTCACTGTGGCGCGCGGTCAGCAGGATCCGCGCCATCAACCACGACCGCAGGGTGCGCGTGCGCTGGGCGTGGTCCTAGCAGCGCACCCGGGCGCGTCGATCAGCTGAGCGGCGCGGTCAGCTCGATGTTGATGTCGTCGGGGTCCTGGAAGGACAGGATGGCGAGTCCGGCTGCGTCGAGATCGATGATCTCGCCGTGCTCGATCCCGGCCTCGCTCAGTGCCGTCGCCGCTCTCACGAGCTCGTCACGCGAATCGACGGCGAAGCTGACGTGATCCAGGCCGGTGTGCTCGGAGTCGAACCGCACGCTTCCGACGGGGCGGAGCCCGAAGAGCGTGCCCTGCGGTGTCAGGTAGATCGTGCCGCCGTAGAAGTTGGCCGGTTCCCCGCTCTCCTTCGGGGCCTCGACGTCGCCGGAGGCGTCGATCGCTGCCGGCCAGCCGAAGACCTGGTCGTAGAACGCCTTCGAGCGGGCGATGTCGGTGACGGTCAGGCGGACGTGGGCGAACCCAGAGCTGTTCACGAGAGGCATGGTGGTGCCGTACCCCGGATGCCGACCCGCACACCGGCGCGTGCGCACGACCTACTGGCCGTAGGAGAACCTCAGGTCGGCGAAGAAGAGATGGTTGACACGGTGCCTGATGTGGCCAGTCTTGCTGTCGTCCGGAGCCTCGTCGGGGGTCAGAACCGAGAACTTCAGGAGCGTGTCGCCGGACTCGAGCTGGGTCAGCTGGAGGTGGATCTCGTCCCGCGCTCGCGATGGCCAGAGCGAGGACCACACGACGGACTCCGGCTCCTCGGCAGCGAGGACCCGAGGCTCGACCTCGTCCTCGAGAAGGGCGAGCCACGGTCGGGTGCCCGGCTGGTGGGGCTCGGTCAGGGATCGCCACACGATGGGACGCGGGGCAGGCAACCGGCGCGCTCGGGCCGCGTACTCCAACACCGCTCCAGGCTAGGTGCTGGAGGGCCCACTGGCCACGTGGATTGCGGCGGCGAGGAGGGATGCGATGATGCCCGTCATGGCCGTTGATCCCCGAGGTTCCGATCTGAAGCGTCTCCTCGCCGAAGACCCGGGCGGACCCGTCGTCATGCTGAACCTGCTGCGCTTCGCCGAGGGAGGAAGGCCCTCCTACGACCGGTACGTCGCCGGCATCGCACCGATCCTGGCTCGCTACGGCGCCGAGGTGGTCTACGCAGGCGACGGCTCGACGGGCCTCGTCGCTGAGAGCGGTCAGCTCTGGGACGCGGTGCTGCTCGTCCGCTACCCCTCACGCGAGGCGTTCAGCCGCATGGTCGCCGACCCGGAGTACCACCCCATCACCGCCTGGCGCACCGAGGCCCTCGAGGAAGCAGTCCTCCAAGCGACCACGGAGTGGCCGCACGACCAGGCCACCGCCTGACACGGTCGCCGACAGGTTGCCAGGCATGAAGCGACTGGGTCTGCTCGGCGGTATGTCGTGGGAGTCCTCCATCGAGTACGAACGCACCATCAACGAGCTCGTCCGAGCGCGCCTCGGCGGGGTCGCGTCGGCAGACCTCCTGATCCGGTCGTTCAACTTCGCCGACATCGAAGCACTCCAGGCGCAGGGACGCTGGGGCGAGTCCGCGCGTCTGCTGGCCGGTGCCGCGGCGCACCTGGAAGCAGGCGGCGCCGAGGCCGTGGTCCTGTGCACCAACACCATGCACCGGCTCGCCGACGACATCCAGGACGCGATCACGGTGCCTCTGCTCCACATCACCGACGCCACCGCCGAGGCGGTCCGCCGTGCGGGCCTGGACACGGTCGCACTGCTGGGCACCCGGTACACCATGGAGGAGGACTTCTACCTCGGGCGGCTCCGTTCGCGCCACGGCATCACCGCCCTCGTTCCACCCGAACCCGACCTGACCGAGGTGCACGACATCATCTACGGCGAGCTGGTGCGAGGCGTGGTGACCGACGCCTCTCGGACGCGGTACCTCGCGATCATCGACCGCCTCGTCGCGCGCGGCGCCCAGGGTGTCATCGCCGGCTGCACCGAGATCGAGCTGCTGGTGAGCCGAGGTGATCTCGACGTCCCGCTCTTCCCCACCGCCCGGCTCCACGCCGAAGCGGCCGTCGCTTTCGCGCTGGACTCCCCCGCCACGCCGAGGTGACCCACGGTCCACCGACAGCGGTGGGCAGAGTCGGTGGCATGCTCAGGGCATGCGCGTCGCGATCCGGGTTCGCCCTGGCGCCGGCAGGACAGCGGTGGGCGGGAGCCACGCGTCCGCGCTGGTCGTCCGCGTCCGCGAGCGCGCCGTGGACGGCCGGGCGACCACGGCGGCACTGGCTGCGCTCGCCGAGGCACTCGGTGTGCGCCGTGGCGAGGTCAGCCTGGTCACTGGCGCCACGAGCCGGACGAAGGTCGTGGAGATCCCCGATGATGCGGCCGACCGCTTCGGGCGCCTCCGCGATGCTGATCGACCGGGCAGGTGACCCGGCGCCAGCGAGCGGGAGGGCTCTGGTCACCCGGGCGATCGGGTGTTGCGAGGCCGGCTGGTGGTGTCCCTGTGCCGGAACCCGGGTACTGACCGTCAGACCGGCTGACGCAAACGTTCTCGAGAAGGCGGCACGCGATGACTGGAACCACGGGCTCCCCCGAACCGACCGAGCTCCAGCGGGGCCTCAAGCAGCGACACCTGACCATGATCGCGATCGGCGGTGTCATCGGGGCCGGCCTCTTTGTCGGGTCCGGTGTAGTGATCAACGAGACCGGTCCGGCGGCCTTCCTGAGCTACCTGGTCACCGGCGTGCTGATCATCCTGGTGATGCGGATGCTCGGTGAGATGGCCACCGCGAACCCGACGACCGGCTCGTTCGCGGACTACGCGCGCACGGCGCTCGGCGGCTGGGCGGGGTTCTCGGTGGCCTGGCTCTACTGGTACTTCTGGGTGATCGTCGTCGGCTTCGAGGCCGTCGCCGGGGCCAAGATCATCACGTTCTGGTTCGACGCACCGCTCTGGCTGCTGTCCCTGGGCCTGATGGTGCTGATGACCCTGACGAACCTGGTGTCGGTCGGTTCGTACGGCGAGTTCGAGTACTGGTTCGCCGGGATCAAGGTGTTCGCGATCATGGCGTTCCTGGTCCTGGGCGCGCTGTACGTCGTCGGCCTCTGGCCGAACCACGGGTTCGACGTCAGCAACCTGACCAGCCACGGCGGGTTCCTCCCCAACGGGGTCGGTGCGATCTTCTCCAGCATCGTCGTGGTGGTCTTCTCCATGGTCGGCGCTGAGATCGCCACCGTCGCCGCGGCCGAGTCGCACGATCCGGAGAAGGCGATCGCGCGGGCCACCCAGTCGGTGATCCTGCGGGTGGCGACCTTCTTCGTCGGGTCGATGTTCCTCCTGGTCTGCATCGTGCCGTGGAACTCGACGGAGGTCGGCGCCTCGCCCTACGTCGCCGCCTTCAGCGAGATGGGCATCCCGTACGCCGACCAGGTCATGAACGCGGTCGTGCTCACCGCGGTGCTGTCCTGCCTGAACTCCGGGCTCTACACCGCCTCGCGGATGCTGTTCGTGCTGGCCGCCCGTCGCGAGGCACCGATGCGGCTGATCACCGTGAACCGCCGAGGTGTGCCGGTGTGGGCGATCCTGTTCTCCACCGTGGTCGGCTTCCTCAGCGTGATCGCCGCCTACGTCTCGCCGGACACGGTCTTCACCTTCCTGCTGAACTCCTCGGGCGCGGTGATCCTGTTCGTCTACCTGCTGATCGCGTGCTCGCAGTTCGTGCTGCGCCGACGCACCCCCGACGCCGATCTCACGGTGAAGATGTGGGCGTTCCCCTACCTCACGATCCTCGCGGGCGTCGGGATCGTGGCGGTCCTGGTGCAGCTCGGCCTGACGAGCAAGACTCGGTCCCAGCTGCTGCTGAGCCTGTTGTCGTGGGCCGTGGTGCTGGTGCTCTACCGCGTGACCCGCTGGCAGGGCGGCTCGGTTGGTCCGGAGGACCGCGAGGACACCACCGAGGCGAAGCGGATCCTGGTGCTGGCCAACCAGACGATCGAAGAGGACGCCCTGCACGAGGCGCTGCACCGGTTCGAGGGCAGCGAGAAGGCGGAGTACTTCGTCGTGGTGCCGGCCAACCCCATGGACACCGGCGACGCCGAACGGGAGGGCGCGGCGTTCGTGTGGGCGGCCGCCGCCCGCAGCGCCAGAGACCGTCTGGAGCAGACCCTGGCGACGTTGCGCAGCCAGGGCCTGACCGTCGAGGGCGAGCTCGGCGACTACCGGCCGCTGGTCGCACTGGACAAGGCGATCCGCGAGTTCCGACCCGATCACCTCGTGATCTCCACCCATCGCGACGACCGGTCGAGCTGGATGCGGCACGGGGTGGTGGCCGACGCCCGGGAGCGGTACGACGTCCCCGTGCACCACGTCGTCACGCAGGACGCGGTCGTCCGGCGCTGACCTGGGGGCGAGGCGTCACGGTGGCGGGGGCGATGGCCGTGGCAGGCTGACCCCCATGCTGGTCATCGCCCATGTCAGCGACACTCACTTCGGCAACGACGTGCAGGACCCGGCCGACCGGGTGGCGGCGGTCACCGAGCATCTGCTCTCGATGTCACCGCGCCCGGACGTGCTGGTGGTCACCGGCGATGTCGCCGACCACGGGCGGCCGGAGGAGTACGTCGCCGCTCGGGCCTGGCTCGACCTCTGGCCTGGTCCGGTCGCGGTCTGCCCCGGAAACCACGACGTCCGGCAGGCCTTCGTCGAGGGTCTGGGGGTGCCGTCGAGATCGGTGGTCGATGCGGGCGGTCTCCGGTTCGTGATGCTGGACTCGCTCATCGATGCCGTCGCCGGTCAGCGTGTGGACGAGGGCCGGATCGGTGCCGAGCAGCTGGCGTGGCTCGACGAGCACCTCGCCGCGTCCGACGCACCGACGTTCGTCGGTCTCCACCACCCGCCGGCCACCATCGGGCTGGAGCTCATGGACCCCATCCGTCTGCTCGACGCACCGGCGCTGGCCGACGTCCTGGAGCGCCACCGCCACGTCCTCGCCACCCTCGTCGGCCACGCTCACACGATGAGCTCCACCACGTTCGCCGGCCGGCCGCTGCTGATCGGTGGCGGGATCGTCTCCACGGTCACCTCCTCCGCCGAGCCCGTCGAGGCGCTCTGGTACGCCGCCCCACCGAGCTTCGCCCTCCACCTGGTCGACGCCGACCTGCGCGTCACCACTCACTGGCGCGCACTGCCCCTCTGACCTCGTCGCCTCTCACGTGGGTCAGCCGTGCAGCTCGTGATGGAGTCGTTCCATCCGCGCGTCGAGCTCGTTGGCCACGCCGGCCGCTTCCTTGAGGTCCTCCAGCAGCGCATCGGGGACTTCGCCGTCGTACTTGTAGTAGATCTTGTGCTCGAGACTCGCCCAGAACTCCATGGCGATGCTGCGGAACTGGACCTCGACGGGCATCCGCACCGTGCCGGTGGACAGGAACACCGGCACCTCGACGATGGTGTGCAGGCTCCGGTAGCCGTTGGGCTTCGGCTTCGAGATGTAGTCGCTCACTCTGCGGATCGTGAGGTCGTCCTGGGTGGTGAGCAGCTCGAACATGCGGTAGGCGTCGGCGACGAAGCTGCACGTCACCCGCACCCCGGCGATGTCGGTGATGTTCTCGCGCACGCTCTCCAGGCTGTTCTCGACGTCGCGGCGTTCCATCTTCGCGATGATGCTGTCCTGGGACTTCACCCGACTGCTGACGTGCTCGATCGGGTTGTAGTCGTGCATGTGCTGGAACTCGTCGCGCAGGATCGCGATCTTGGTCTCGATCTCACGCAGACCGAACTCGTACTCCAGCAGGAACCGTCGCACCTGCGCCGCAGAGCCGTTCAGTCCGCCGGACAGCAGGTCGCTCCGCCCTCGTTGGGCAGGCGGCCCCGTCTGCCCGGTTGCGGGGTTGATGGTGCCCATGATCTGGCTCCTTGTCGTCGGCTTGGACGTCCGACCGGTGTGCTGGTCCCTAGTGTCGTTCATGCGTCGAAGCCGTCGCCTGCCGCTTCGGAAGGGCTGCGGATTCGCCGCGCTCGTCGAGTGCGACCCCGTGCGACGCCAGGATGCGGGCCAGCGCTGGGATCCCGTCGCTGTTCGTCCATTGCTCCGCCCGGAGGCCGACGGCCCTCGCCCCCGCGACGTTGGCGGGCTGGTCGTCGATGAAGAGAACCTGACCGGGACTCAGCCTCACGTCGCCGAGGACGTGCTCGAAGAACTCAGCCGACGGCTTCGCATGCCCGATGTTGCACGAGTAGTACTCCCCGTCCAGGCGCTCGTCGTAGCGAGCCTTCTGCCGCATGCAGGTGGCGCGGTACGAGTCCTGGTTGGTGGCGAGGTAGCACCCGATGCCGGCATCCCGTGCCCGCGCGACCACCTCGAGGGCAGGGGCGACGAGGTCGAAGGTCCACCAGACCGACAGGACGTCCTCGACCCGATCCCCGAGCCCCACCTCGACGGCTGCTGCTCGGATCGACGCCTCATCGACGTTGGCCCCTGTCAGGGCCCCCTCGAACCGGCCGACCACCTGGACGGCGAGGTCCCAGGTGCCTGCCGGGGTCTCCTGCAGCACCCCGTCGGCATCCCAGAGGATCGCGCGCACCGTCGAGTAGGTCGTCGGGACCTCCAGGTCATCCGGGAGCTGTGGGAGTCTGTGGTCGGCGTCCATCACCCCATCCTCGGGTATCCCCTCAACCCACCCGGGTCCGTGGCGGCATCGAGGCACGCCTACCTCGGAGCAGAAGGCCCTGCTCGACGCCCTTCATCGCCACACGATCGACCTGGCTGACCGGGTGTTGTCGTCAACCCCGGCGGGTACGTCGGCTCGGTGTTGTCCACGACGACACTGGCCCGTTCGTGCGGCCGGCAGGAGGCGAGGTAGATGCGTTGTCCCTCGACGTAGCGCCGCATCGTGGGGTGGTCGGGGTCGGGTTCGCTGCCGTCCCGGTGGGCCAGCCGACGGGCAGTCTCGGTGAAGGGGACGTCGAGGAAGACCGACCAGTCCCACTGGTCGGCCAGCTCGTCTCGGTGGAGGAACAGCCCTTCGACGATGACGACGGCATCGAGCGGGACCTCGTGCTCGGCCACGTCGACCGGTGCATCCGCGCGGTGGTCGAACGCTCGGGGCCTGATCCGGCGATGCCCGCCGGGACACAGCGGGTCCAGCACGTGACGGCGCAGAGCACTCAGGTCGTAGGAGTCGCGGAAGAAGCCCTCGGGCGAATTCCGGCCGAGACGGTAGCGGACCGCTCGTGGCGCCAGGAAGTCGTCCTCGTGCACGATGACGGGCGTCCGACCCGCTCTGCCGATCGCCGACCCGAGGTGGCTCGCGAACGTGGTCTTGCCCGCACCGTCGACGCCGTCGACCGCCACGAGGGCCGGCCGACGCACCGTCGCGATGTGGTGGGCAAGTTGCTCACAGAGGCGGTCCAGCGGCGTCACGCTGCAATTGTTCCCAGGCGACCCGCCGTACGGATCCGGGGGCCCGTCCGAGTTGTGGCGACGCCGAGTGATCGCGGGACGAGGACGTGGACCTCTCAGGGATCCAGCTGGCGCCTGAGCCTCTGGGGTGCGCAGAACCGGTAGCTCTCGGTCACCAGCTCAGCGACCTCCTCCCAGTCCGTGTCGCCGTCGAGCACCATGCCGACCGCCGTCGGCGACCAGGGCGGCAGGTAGTAGGGAGGCCCTGCGTTGGCCAGGACCATGAGCTCGTCGCCCGACGACCGGAAGGTCAGCACGGTCGTCGGTTCGGTCACGCCCGTCACGTCGCGGTAGGCCGACGTGTACCCCTCCTGGGCGACCAGGACGTGCGCGAAGGTCCTGCCCCGGACCCGCCACCGCACACCGGTCCACGCGTCCTCCTCGTAGGCCTCCGGCAGTGCGAGGGCGGTGGACGCCACCCGTGCCACGACGTCGGCCGCTGGCTCGATCCGCTCTGGTCTCGGCATGACCTCAAGTGTGTCAAGGCAGACCGACAAGGTCGGTCCAGGGCGATGTCCACGAGCCCAGATCTCCGACCCCGCACACGCTCAGCTCCGGGGGCGAGGTGTCGTCGTCCGTGCGGTGGCCGCTGCGCTCCGCGGATCCTCAGGCCAGGCGTGCTTGGGATAGCGCCCTCGGAGATCGGCACGCACGCCCGGGTAGCCGTTGTCCCAGAAGGACTCCAGGTCTGCCGTGACGGCCGCTGGGCGGCGCGCGGGTGAGAGCAGGTGCAGCAGCAGGGGGACGCGGCCGTCGGCGAGGGACGGAACCTCCGTCCAGCCGAAGACCTCCTGCAGTCGTACGGCGAGCACCGGCTGCTCGGCGGAGTAGTCGATCCGCACGCTCGACCCGCTGGGGACCTGCACTCGCTCGGGTGCCAGCTCGTTGAGCCTCCCAGCCTGGGGCCACGGCACCATCGCCCGCAGCGCTGCCGCCACGTCGATGCGACGAAGGTCTGCTGTCGAGCGGACCCGCGCCACCTGCGGCCCGAGCCACGACTGGAGGTTCTGCGTCAGTGCCTCGTCGCTCACGTCGGGCCAGGGGTCACCGAGTGCACGGTGCAGGAAGTCGAGGCGGGCGCGCAGTGCTGTGGCCGTGTCCGACCAGGTGAACAGACCGACTCCCTCGCTCACCACCGCCTCCCGGATCGCGTCGGCCACGAGCTGCGCCGGCGGTTCGCTGAGTGGGACGGAACCGAGCTCGATCGCGCCCAGCAGCGTTCGCCGGCGGGCCACCATCCGCCCTCCGCTCCAGGTCACCTCGTCCACCTCCCGCCACTGGGCCGCCGCCACCTCCAGCGCCAGGTCCTCCGTGAGCGGGGCCGCCGACCGGATCCGCGCCTCGCGCTGCCCGTGCCGTCGCTCCGCGTCGCCGACCGCGAGCCATTCCAGGCCGACCAGAGGCCCGGGCGCGCGCGGGTCGAGTGCCGCGCCCGTTCCGGACGTCATCAGGTACGTCGAGCCACCGTGGCGTTTGCGCGCGATCCGGTCCGGATGGGCCAAGGCCACCACCAGTCCCACTGCCACGTCATCGGTGAGTCCGCGATCCGGCGACCCTCTCCGGTCGCCGACGGCGCCATGCTTCCCGACGACCTTCTCCAGCCTCGTGACCTGGCTGCGCCACGCGCCGGCCTGCTGGCCGGCGCGCAACGACCGAAGCGCGGCAACGAGGTCTCCGCCGGGAGCGCGGACGTCCTCGCTCAGCATCGCGACCACCTCTGCGGCCCGCCTGGCGCCGACGAGATCGGCGCCGTCGACGAGCGCACGCGCCAGCCTGGGATCGACGGGCACCTCCGCGATCATCCGACCACGAGCGGTGGCCCTCCCGTCCTCGGTCATCGCCCCCAGATCCATCAGGACCTCCCGTGCTGCCGCCAGGGCGTGTGCCGGTGGCTGGTCGAGCAGTGCCAGGTCACGCACGTCGTCACTCCCCCAGCACGCCACCTCCAGGGCGAAGGCAGTCAGGTCGGCGATGGCGATCTCGGGTTCCGGGTGCGGGACCAGATGGGCGTGCTCCGTCTCGGACCAGCACCGCAGCACAGCGCCCGGCCCCAGCCGTCCGGCCCGTCCCGCCCGCTGCTCGGCCGCTGCCCGGCTGACGGCGACGGTGACGAGGGAGGCCAGTCCACGACGGTGGTCGGTGCGCGGCTCGCGCGAGAATCCCGCATCGACCACGACCCGCACCCCGGGCACCGTCAACGACGACTCAGCGACCGCGGTCGAGACGATCACCCGCCGACGCGTGCCCTCGCTGAGCACTCGATCCTGCTCGGCTCCCGACAGGCGTCCATGCAGGGCATGCACGGACGCATCCACGCCGCCCAGGCGACGCAGGGTCGCCTCGACCTCCGCGACCCCTGGCACGAAGACCAGGACGTCACCCTCGTGCTCGTCCAGCGCCCGTCGTACGGTGGCGGCGACGTGGTCATGGAACGCCGGGGTGATCCCGCGGTCGTCCGTACGCCGCAACCCCGCAGGCAACGGGCACCAGACCGCCTCCACCGGGTGCAGGGCACCGGGGACGCGGACCACCGGAGCGCCCATGGGATCGTCGGGGAGATCAGGATCGCCCCCACCGAGCAGCGCGGCCGTCCGCTCGGCCTCGATGGTGGCCGACATCGCCACCAGGGACAGGTCCTCGCGCAGGTTGGCCCGGATGTCGATGAGCAGCGCGAGGGTCAGGTCGGCATCGAGATGACGCTCGTGCACCTCGTCGAGTACGACGGCCCCGACGCCGGCCAGCTCGGGATCGTGCTGGATCCGCCGCAGCAGCAGGCCGGTCGTGACCACCTCGACCCGCGTACCGCGACTGATGCGCCGCTCTCCGCGGACGGCGTAGCCGACCGTCTCCCCCACCGGTTCACCCAGGAGCTGCGCCAGCCGACGCGCAGCAGCGCGGGCCGCGATGCGGCTGGGCTGCGTGACGACGACCCGGCCGGCGACGACGCCTGCGACCGCGGGTGGGACCAAGGTCGTCTTGCCGGTGCCCGGCGGTGCCTGCACCACCGCGACTCCGCGGCCGCGCAGCGCCTGCTCGAGGGCGGCCAGGCCCGCGGAGACCGGGAGGTCCGGCGGCTCGGCGAGCAGGTTGCGCAGCGGGTCGGACACTCCTGCAGTGTGCCTGACGTGGCTCAGCCAGAAAGGACGAAGCATCCCCGATCGCCGAAGCGGGATCGGGGATGCTGTCGTCTGGTCGCTCAGGCCTGGACCTCCTCACTCGTCGCGTCGCGTGGCTCAGCGGGCCGCTGCCTCGATGACGCTGACGACGGTGCGAGGGTGGCTGATCATGGGGACGTGGGACGACCTGACCTCGATGGTCGTCGCGCCGGCCCGTTCGGCCATAGCGCGCTCAGCGGCCGGCGGGATGGTCCGGTCCTGCTTCGCGACGATGTACCAGCTCGGGATCGTCTTCCAGGCCGGCTCGTCGCCGGGGGTGCCGAAGGCGGCGAGTGCGGCGGGTCGCTGCGACGCGGCCAGGAAGTCGGCCTCGCGCTTGGGGACGTCCGCGGCGAAGAGCGACCGGAACGCGGCGGGGTCGATGTATGCGTCGGCGTTGCCCTCGCCGGAGCCGGGGAAGGGCCGGATCTGGAGGTGGTCACCCAGGGTCGGGACACCGCCGCCGAGGACGTTCGCGTCCTGCACGGTCTCGCCCTCGTCCAGCGCGTACGCCGCCACGTAGACGAGCGCCTTGACGTCCGGGTCGCCGGTAGCAGCGCTGGTGATCACGGCACCGCCGTACGAGTGGGCGACCAGGACCACCGGGCCCTCGATGGTGTCGAGGAACGTGCGCAGGTAGGCACTGTCGTACTGCACGCCGCGCAGCGGGTTGGAGAACGCGACGACCGGGTAGCCCTCGGCCTGCAGGAGTGGCGCGACCCGGTTCCAGCCGCTGGAGTCGGCAAACGCGCCGTGCACCAGGACGATGGTCGGCTTCGGCCCGACCGGCGGCCGTGCCGCCTGAGCGGAGGAGCCGGCGAGCGATGGGACCGCGAACGACGGGACGGCGACCGCGAGGGCGGCGACCAGAGCGACGGCGAGGTTGGCCACGAGGGGCCGGAACAGCTGGGTGAACATGGTGGATCTCCTGTCGGATAGAGGTTCTGGTTTCAGGCGGCCAGGGAGTCGAGGGCGCGGGCGATGAAGGCGGCGACCGCCTGGGGCTGGGCCATGAAGGCGACGTGGCTGCCGTCGATCTCCTCGATGGTGGCGTTCATGCGCTGGGCCATGAAGCGCTCCGCCTCGGGGGCGATGGCGTGGTCCTTCGCGGAGACGAGGTACCAGGTGGGCTGGTCGGACCAGCCGGCGTAGGTCAGCGGCTCGCCGGCGGCGGCAGCTGCCAGCGGTCGCTGCGCGACGGCCAGGACGGCGGCGTCCTGCTCGGTGAGGTCGGCGGCGAAGGTCTCGCGGAACCCGGCCTGGTCGATCACCAGGTCCGGACCACCCACCGCGCCGACGGCGTCGTACGGGGTGGGGCGGACGGTGCTCGCCAGCATCGGGGCCGGGAAGGGCTCCTGGACGCTGCCGACGCTCTCGCCGACCGCGGGCGCGAAGGCCGCGAGGTAGACGAGCCCGCGCAGGTTCTTGAGACCCTCTGCGGCCTGGGTGATGACGGCGCCGCCGTAGGAGTGACCGACCAGGACGACCGGGCCGTCGACCGCGGCGGCCGCGCCACGGATGGCCGCCGCGTCGTTCGCGATCCCGCGGAGCGGGTTGGCCGGGGCGAGCACCCGGTACCCCTGCGTGGTCAGCTCGCGGACGATGCCGGCGAAGCCGGAGGCGTCGGCGAAGGCTCCGTGCACCAACACGGCGGTGGGGGTGGGGGTGGGGGTGGAGGTGGTGTTCATGGCTTCTTCCTTTCGGTTGACTTGACACTGTCAAGTAGCGGATGTGAGTCATCCTGAGGGCTTTGCTTGACAGTGTCAAGTGCGAGTGACGCGAGACACGCTGGGGCCCGGATCTGCGCTCAGCGCTTGCGGCGCGAGGCCTTGGTGGCGGCGGTGACGCCGCCCGCGTACAAGCCGACGAGACGGCGGGCGTAGTCCTCCGCGCCCTTCTGCTCCGTGCCGGCCACCCGGGCCAGCGCCTCCTCGCGCACCAGCGCGACGAGGCCGTGTACGACGGCCCAGCTGAGCATCGACCACTCCTCAGCCTGGTCGCCGACGAGCCCGGCAACCGCTGTCCGCAGGGGCTCGAGCGCTGCGCGCTGCGCCTTGGCCAGCCCGGCGTCGTCCGGCGCGAGCTCGGCGCGACGGAACATCAGGTCCGTCAGAGCCGGCTCGTCGAGCCCGAAGTCGAGGTACGCGAGACCGAGAGCAGTGAACCGCTCCTCGGCCGTCCCCTCCTGCTCGCCCGCGTTGCGCATGGCCACCGCCAGGCGCCCGAACCCCTCCGTGGCCACGGCCGTCAGCATGCCGGCGCGATCACCGAAGAAGTGCGCCGGAGCGGCATGCGAGACTCCAGCCCGGCGAGCGACCGCACGAAGACTGACTGACGCGTGCCCCTTCTCGGTGAGCTCCTCGACGGCCGCCTTCAGCAGGGCTTCACGGGCGGAGGAAGAGTGCGGTACTGGGGTGTCCTCGGTGGCCATGGACACATTCTCGCGGGCATCACTTGACAGTGTCAACTCACATGCTGCACTCTGGGCTCTCCGTTACTTGACAGTGTCAAGTCAGAGCGAAGGACCCCTCCCATTAACACCTCCCCCCGCCTCACCGGCAGGCACATCTGGCTGCTGCCGATGATCTTGATCGTCACCCTCGCCGCCGTCCTCCCCGCCATCTACCTGGCCGCCTCCGCCGACCCGCAGGGCCACCTGAAGGATCTGCCGGTCGCGCTCGTCGTCGACGAGCAGGCCACCTCCAGCACTCCCGGCCTGGCCGCCCGCACCGCCCAGGAGCTCCAGCGCCACCAGGGCACCGCGATCGACCTGGTCCCACTTGACCGCGACGAGCTCGCCGACGCGATGGACCACGACGAGGTCGCCGGCGCCGTCGTGATCCCGGCCGACTTCGACACCGGCGTCGCGAGCCTGCTGCCCGGCGCGACCACCGCCACCGTGCCCGTCGTCTCGATCCTCACCAACGCAGGCGACGGTGGGCTGAGCAACGGCCTCGTCGTCCGCAACCTGACGCCGGTCCTGAACGCCGTCGCGCGCGGCATCGGCGAGCAGCTCGTCACCCAAGCGGGCGACCTCCCCGCCGCGAACCGGACCCTGCTGAGCCAGCCGTTCGCCGTGACCTCGGCCCCGTTCAAGGCCCTCCCCGACCACTCCGGCCTGGGCACCAGCGCGTTCTACTACGCGCTCGTCCTGGTCCTCCTCGCCTTCATCGGCGCCAGCGTGATCGGCCCGCTGGTCGACGCTGCGCTCGGCTTCCTGCCCAGCGAGGTCGGTCCGCTGGTGACCCGCCGGCCCTACCAGGCCGTGTCGCGGCGACGCCTGTTCCTGGCCCGGGCCTCGATCCTGGTGGCGGTCGCACCGGTCGCCGCGCTCGTCGTCGAGCTGGTCGCCGCGGGCATCGGCATGACGGCGCCCGACCCGGTGCTCCTGTGGCTGTTCGGCACCGCCGCCATCGCCGCGGTCGGCACGGCGGTCCTCGCCGTGTTCGCCGCGCTCGGCCCCGGCATCGGCTCCCTGGTCAACACGCTCCTGTTCGTTGCCCTGGCGATGGTCTCCTCCGGTGGCGTCATCCCGACCGCGGCGATCCCGGGCCCGTTCGCCCTGGCCTCGCACCTGTCGCCGTTCCGGCACGTCGTGGACGGCACCCGCTCGCTGCTCTACTTCGACGGCAGCTCCTCGGCCGGCCTGGGCAGCGCGTGGATCGCACTGGCGGTGATCGGCGCCCTCGGGCTCCTGCTCGGCCTTGCCGTCACCACGGCGTACGGGCGGGTCGCGGCGTTCACCCGGCACCCCGAGGCGGTCGCGGCATGAGCGCCCTGACCGCACCCCCGAAGGACGTCACCGCTCCCCCGGACCTCAGGTCCGGGAGGCGCGCCCTCCTCGCCCTCGCCATCGGCACCTTCGCCATCGGCACCGGGGAGTTCGGCACCAACGGCATCATCGAGATCTACGCCGCCGACCTGCACAGCTCGCTGGCCTCGGCCACCTGGGCGGTCACCGCGTACGCACTCGGAGTCGTCATCGGCTCCCCCGCGATCACGGTCGCAGCGGCCCGGCTCAACCGGAAGACGCTCCTGCTCGGCCTGATCGGGCTGTTCGTGGTCGGCAACCTGGCGTCGGCCCTGTCGAGCAGCATGGGCCTGCTCATCGCAGCACGGTTCGTCACCGGCACCGTGCAGGGCGCCTACTTCGGCGCCGGCGCCGTGGCCGCGTCGTACGTCTACGGACCCGGCAAGGGGGGCCGTGCCTTCGCCACCGTGATGGCGGGGCTGACCGTCGCCACCATCCTCGGGTCACCCGGCGGCACCGTCATCGGCCAGGTCCTCGGCTGGCAGTGGATGTACGTGATCGTGGCGGCCATCGGGCTCCTGGCCGGCGCCGCACTGTGGGCCTGGGTGCCCTCGACGGCCGAGCTCGACGGCGGTTCGGTGGCAGCCGAGGTCCGGGCGCTGGCGCGTCCGATGGTGTGGGCCATGGTCGTCGTCGCCGCTCTGGGCATCTCGAGCATCTTCGCCGTCTACACGTTCATCGCGCCCATGGTCACCGACGCCGCCGCAGCATCCACCGCGCTGATCCCCGTCGCCCTCGCGGTGTTCGGACTGGGGATGGCGGTCGGCAACCTCGCCGGTGGTCGGCTCGCTGACCGGTACCGCTTCCGCGGACTGGTTCTCGGCTTCGTCCTGGTCAGCGGAAACCTCGTCCTCGTCGCGGTCGGGGGATCATGGATCCCGACCCTGCTGGTCGGCCTCTTCGGCGTCGGCGCCAGCGCCATGATGGCGATCCCGACCATCCAGGTCCTCCTGACGAGCTTCGCGCCGGACGCGCCGACACTGGTCGGATCACTCAACCTTGCTGCGCTGAACCTCGCCAACGCCCTGGGCGCGCTGGCAGGAGCGGCAGTCGTGAGTGTCGGCATGGGCGTGCTCGCAACGCCCTGGGCCGGACTCGTCCTGGTGCTCGCGGGCTTGGGAGTGTTCCGCCTGACCGTAGGCCGGAGAGGCGTGCACTGAGGCGGACCCAGCGAGGACCCGGCCCGGCTCGAGTGGCCCTCCTACCCCTGGAGCTGGGCGAGCAGGTCGTCGAGCTGGGCGAACGTCTCGTGGGTCGCGTCCTCCGCACCAGCGCCCGCTTCGAGGGCCTCCGGCGAGGGGAAGACCTCACTCATGACGACGAGCGTCTGTCCATCGCGCTCCTCGAACGTGACCGTGGTGATGGAGCCGGCCTCGCCGTTCTCGTCGTTCGTCCACTCGATGCGCGAGTCCGGCGTCACGTCCAGGTAGCGTCCGAAGAACTCCACCCCGTTGCCGAAGTCGAGCCTGTAACCGCCACCGGTGCGCGCATCCATGTCCAGCGAGCGCAGCACCATGCCCATCGACTTCGGAAGCCACCACTGCTCGAACAGCTCGGGGGTCGTCCATGCCTGGAACACGAGGCGTGCGGGACCGTCGAACACGCGCGTGACCACGATCTCGCGGTCCGACCTCCGCTCCACGGTCACCGGGCTCCGCTTTGCTCCGGTGTCACTACTGGTTGCTGCGCTCATCGGTCTTCTCCTTGCGTTTCATTTCTTCGATGACATCGTCGAGTGCGCTGAAGCGCAGATCCCAGAGCTGCTGGTACCGCTCGATCCACGCCGACACTTCCTCGAGGCGGCCCGTCCCGATCCGGCAGTTGCGCACACGCCCGACCTTCTCGGTGGTGACCAGACCCGCGTCCTCGAGGACGCTCACGTGCTTCTTCATGCCGGTGAGGGTCATGTCGAACCGTTCCGCGAGCTGCGTGATCGACGCCTCGGAGCGGCCGAGCTGCTCGAGCACTCCCCGACGCGTCGAGTCCGCCAGCGCTGCGAACGCGGCATCGAGGTCTGCTTGCTGATACTGAACCATTTGGTTCAGTTTTTATCACGTGGCGTGGTAGCGCGCAACCAGTGGAGGCCAACCGCCGGTCACGGGGAACCCAACGCGGCGCGGGTGGCGTCGTCAGCCGGGAAGAGCAGCTCCAGGCGTAGTGACGCGAGGGTCACGCTGTGCGGGGTCCCGAAGGTCGTGAACATCGACAGGAAGGCCAGCTCGCCGTGGCGGCTGGCGTAACGGGTCACCAGCATCGGCGGGAAGCGAACGGGCGCTGCGCCCGGGGGGACGAGCTGCTCGAGCACCTCGAGGCGAGGGCGTAGGGAGGGCTCGGTGACCGCTTCGTGGCGCAGCTGGTCCATCAGGGAGCCGGCCACCTCGGGCAGGTTGACGACCGCGGCTCCCAGCTCGCCCAGGGCCAGGTCGAGCAGGTTCAACTGAGGGATCGACGGACCGGCAGGGTCCGGTCCGGGAGCCTCGATGTCGCACCCGACAGCGTCCAGCAGCCACCTGACGCCGGCGTTGGCGGCCATCACGTCCCAGCAGGGGTTGAGCAGCAGGCCCGGCAACGGCTCGTGCGCACGCAGCAGATGAGCAACCGCGCGGCGGGCGTCGTCGTGCGCCGGCGCCCCGAGCGGGCTCTCGTCGTACGCCGGCGCGTGGCCGGCCGACATCAGCGCCTCGTTGCGCACCAGCAGCGGCACTTCGAGCGCGTCGAGCCACCGCAGCAGGAGGTCTCGGCTGGGTCGAGCGCGCCCGAGCTCCACGAAGGACACGTGTCGTTGGCTGACGTCGAGCTCGAGTGCGAGGTCCCACTGGCTGATCCGGCGCCTCGCGCGCGCGTGGCGCAGCAGCGTGGTGAGCGGGGCAGGGCTGGCCTTCACTGCTCGATCCAAGCCCGACGGCTCGAGTCGATCAACTACCCGTCAGGTAGTTGAGACGACGACCTCCGGGCCGGACTCTTGCGTCATGACTCTGAACGAACTCGTCTGTGCTGGGGCTGCCGCCATCGCCGCCCTCGGCTTCGTCCTCATCACCCTCCGCGACGGTGCCCCGCCGCCCTGGTGGGCTCCCGCTGGGCTGAGTGCAGTGTTCGCGGCGTGGTCGCTGTACGCCGTCGCCGATGGCGGACTGTTCGGGTTCTGGTCGATCCACACGGCCTCTCCCTGGGGTGCGCAGGTGTTCATGGACCTGCTGCTGATGGCCGGGGTGGCGTGGTTCGCGCTTCAGCCACGGCTCCGAGCGCGCGAGATCAACCCCTGGCCGTGGTTGGCGCTGGTCGCAGCCACCGGATCCATCGGGATGCTCGCCGTCCTTGCGCGCCTTCTCCACGCGGAGCAGTCGGCGCGCGAGCCCCTGGCGGCCCCGAGCGTGTCAGGCTCCGCGGTGAACATCCGCCCATCGGCATGAGTGCGTACCAGCTCTCTGGCGTGTCGCCACGGCCGTGGCCGAACGGGAACTAGTGCGGCGTCGGTCTCGACACTCGCGCCCTCGGTCGACGGCACCGCGGGGTGACGGTCCGATGACGGCGAGGTGATCTGCTTCACAGACCTTGGTCCCCGAGCTGGCTCTGCCCTTACCGGCAAGTAGCCAGCACCCTGGTTCTCGGTGCGCGGGCTCTCCCAGGACTCCCTGCCACGTCGGCCGTATTCGCATCCGGTTGACGGGTCAGGGTTGTGAGCGCCGCACGCTGCTCCGTCCGGCGTGAGGTGTGGGCCCTCCCCCGCGAGACCCGCCGGACGGAGCACCTCCCAACCCGTCGACGCGACGGAGTCCTGCGGCGTCCGCAGCAGTGATCCTCAGCGCCCGTCGCTCCACTCGCGTCCGAACCAGCGCCGGATCCGGCTGGTCCCGAAGTCGCCCTTGTCCCGCGCCAGGTCAGGGCTGGGGCCCTCCAGGTCGCCGGTGGGGCGCTCGCCGGCGAAGAAGGTGACCTCGACCTTCGCGACCTCGCCGTGGCCGACCTCCAGGTAGCAGACGCCTCGGCCGTCGTACGTCGCCTCCTGCGCCTCGCCCCGGATCCGCTCCAGGAGGCGTTCGGCGACGACCAGGGCCTGGCCCTCCGAGAAGACCCCGGCCTTCGGCGTCCCCACGCTGGTCACGTCGCCGACGGCGTACACGTCGGGGAAGCGGGTCTCCAGCGTCAGCGGGTCGACCGGGATCCAGCCGTCTTGCGCGAGCCCGGACTCCTCCACCACCGGCGGCACCCGGTGCACCGGCACCCCGAGGAAGAGGTCGTAGGCGACCTCCTCGCCGGTGCTGAGCCCGACCACGCGGCGCGCTGGGTCCAGGCTGCGGACCAGCCGCTCAGGGCACCAGGCGATGCCCCGCTCCTCGAAGGCCTGCAGCAACGCCGCCGACGCGGCCGGGGACGGCGGGATCGGGATGCCGAACGGCATGACCAGCGAGATGCGGCTGCGCCCGAGCAGGTCGCGCGAGGCCAGGTACTCGTGGGTGAGCAGCGCGGTCTCGCTCGGCGCGGGCGGACACTTGAAAGGAGTCGAGGTCACCCCGACGACGACGTGCCCGCCGTCGAAGCGCTCCAGCACCTCGCGCAGCGCGAAGGCCCCGGCCACCGTGTAGAACTCGTGGCCGCCCTCCACCAGCCCCGGCGTGGCCTCGGGGTGCAGGTCGGCGCCGAGCGCGACAACGAGGACGTCGGCCTCGAACGGTCCGGCGGTGGTCTCCACCCTGCGGGCCACCGGGTCGATGGAGGTGACCTCGGCGTGCACGAAGCGGACGCCGGGCTTGACCAGGTCGCGGTACGAGTGGTGCACCGACTCGGCGGGCAGCCGGCCGAACATCACGTCCAGCTTGGAGAACCCGAAGGTGAAGCCCTCGCCCCGGTCGACGAGGATCAGGTCCAGCTCGTCCCCGACCTCCTCGGCCAGCCGGGAGGTGAGTTCGAGGCCGCCGAACCCGGCGCCCAGCACGACGATCCGCATGTACGCACCCTAGGGCAGCCGCACCTGGAGCGGGCCAGGGTCAAGACGGGCCGTCTAGGCGAGGGGAGCGATGCCTGCGGCTTCGAGGAGCTCTGCGATCCTCCGATGCCCTGCCTGCGAGGGGTGGGTGCCGTCTGGGCCGATGAGGTCGCCTGGCCATGTCGTCCCGCTGGGGCCATTGAAGGCGCGCAGCAGGTCGACGCAGCCTGCGTGATGTGCGGCTGCGACCTCGCATTCCACCCTGTTGAAGGCGACCTTGACCTGCGCGGCGACCTTGGTGGCGATCTGCGGGCAGCAGAGATGGCCCGGAGGACCGCCGAAGTCGGAGTACTGCGTGGTCAACCGAACGGCAGTAGGTCGACCGTCGCGAAGGCTGTCGATCTCCGTCAGGATCGCATTCAGGTTGCTGCGGTAGCGACGCAACTCCTGCTTCAGGCACGGTCCCACCAAAGCGGTCCAGGACGCTGTGGGGTTGCCGTCGAAGAAGCCATGGTCGCCGTCGCAGGAGTCGTCGACTGAGTTCCACGGAGTGTCGTTGAACCCGATGTCCAGCAGGACGACGTCGGCCTTCTCGACAGCCTGGGTCTGGATGGCGTTACTGGGTAGCTCCTCGGCCATCCTCTCGGCAGTGAGGTCGTCGTGCTGACTCAGGTTCTCCACGACTACGGGGTGGCCGGTGGTCTTCTGGATCCAGGCACCGAACAGATCGCTGTAGCCCGTGCATTGGCCGCAGTCGACTCCCCCGACGGCGATCGAATCGCCCAGCGAGACGACGCGCCACGTGGGCGGTGGGCTGGTGGGGGCGGAGGAACCCGAGCCACAACCGGTGACCCCGACGACGGCGGCCAGGACAGCCGGGAGCAGCAGTCGGACGCGCCGAGAACTCCCACTGCCCACCACCTGCAACCAATGCATCCGTCCAACCTGCCTTGCCCATCGGCGCGGCGCTAGGACGCCATGAGCTGTGGTCCAGATCGGTGGCTCTCCCGGCCGACGGTGACGTCCCGCCGACGGTGACGGGGCGTCTCAACCAGCGGGCTTGGGCTCGGTATCGAGCCGCACCCATACCGCCACGGCGATGATCCACAGCGGCAGCAGCATGAACCCGATGAATCCGAGGGGTCCGAGCGGCGCGATGACTCCGATGACGACGGAGGCGGTCGCGAGCCACGTGGGCAGTGCCCCCGTCGTGAGTCCGGCCAGGCCGGTGCCGACGTAGAGGGCGATCATGCTGGCCATCAGGGGGAGGAAGCCAGCGTCGCTGATGGTTGCCAGCGTCCGGATGGCATCCTCGTTGCCTGAGTCGACCGCCTTCCACAGTGCGACATCGGTGACAGTCCACGAAGCGAAGGTCGCTGCGAGGGCCGCGAAGCCCAGGAACGCTGGATCGGCGAACCAGCTCTTGCCCGTGGCGCGGAGGGCGTTGCGCAGCGCGCTGCCGTAGAACAGCAGCAGACCCACGAAGATCATCCCGGCGTACGCGGCGATCTGGTTGACCCGTTGGCTGGTGTCGTAGGCATCCCTGATGGCAGCGATCCTGGTGTCGTAGGAGATGTCGTGCCCCATCGCGATCAGGCCGACGAAGAACACGAGGATCACGAGGGCAAGGCCAACCAGACTGCGTCGGCTCGGACGTTCGGTGATGGATTCGACGATGTGGGCGCTTCTGATCGTGGTCATGGTGACTCCCTTTGCTGGGTGGAGTGATGCCTCCACCATCGCTCCGGTCCGCCCACCGAAGCGTCGGAGCCTGCACGGCAACCACGATCAGGGGTAACCCTGACGCACGGGGTCACCGCAACAGCCATGATTGGTCCCATGGTCATGACCAAGCGGTTCGCCACGGCAATCGCTGTGACGCTGTTGGTCATCGAGATCGGTCTGATCGGCATTGCGACCACGATCGACGTCGACCTGGCCGGCCGCGGCTATGCCGATCAGTACGACAGTCTGACCGAGCCCGTCACGTGGTTGTACGTCGTCGCGGTCCTCGTGCCTGGCGTCGTGGGTGCGGTGATCGTGCACAGCCGCCCGCGGCACGCCGTCGGTTGGCTCTTCCTCGCTCTTTCGGTCGCCCTGCTCGCCTCGGGGATCGCGGACGAGTGGTTCACGCTGGCGGCCGTGGTCGATCCTCCTGAGGTCGGCGGCGCCCGGGTGGCGGCCGTCCTCGCGGACAAGTCGTTCCTGCCGTGGTGGCCGCTTCTCGCGCTGATCCTGCTCCTCACACCGACCGGCACCTACCTGTCGCCTCGATGGCGACTGGTCGGACGGACGACGGTGGTGAGCTCGATCCTCTGCTTCGGCTTCTCGGTGACCGGCACCGAACCCCTCAACAAGCCATACGACGAGGTGGGCAATCCTTGGGCCCTCGACGGCATCGGTGACGTCACCCGCATCGCCGGCATCGTGTCGTTCTACGTCGTCGCGGCAGGCCTGCTCCTCGGCGGCCTCTCCCTCTGGTTGCGCTGGCGGCGGTCGACCGGAGACAACCGCCGCCAGCTGCTCTGGCTCGCCCAGGTGGTGATCCCGCTTCCTGCTGTCATCCCCCTGCACCTCTACGCGGTGAAGTCCGACATCGTCTGGCTCTTCGCCGTCACCTCCGCTCTGTTCATCGCCTTGATCCCGATCGCTGCCGGCCTGTCGGTCATGCGGCACCGGTTGTACGACGTCGACCGCATAGTTGCGACAACCACGACCTACTCGGTGCTGACCTTCGTGCTCACCACGGTCTACGCGGCCGTCGTCTGGGTCGGAAGCCAGATCTCGACGGCGTCGTCACCCTCACCCGCGGCCACCGCGACGGTGGGGGCCGTGACGGCTGCGGTGATAGCCGGCCCGATGCGCGGCGGCATCCAGCAGCGGGTAGACCGCAGGTTCAACCGCCGAGCCTTCGAAGCCGTGAGGATGGTGCGTGAGGCCGTCACCGTCGACCAGGCTGGTGTGGACCCGCAGACGCTGCTCCGCAACGCCCTGGCAGACGACTCCGTGGAGGTCTCCTACCAGGCGGCCGGCGGATGGGTTGATGCGCACGGGGCCGAGGCTCCCCCACCTGACGAGAGCGTCATCGTCACCCGGGGCGGCCGGACCGTTGCTCGTATCGGCTACGACCCAGAGCGATCAGACGAGTCCACGGTCGCTCGCGTCGGACAGGTGGCTGCGGCCGAGCTGGACAACACCCGGTTGCGCGCGGATCTGCAGCGTCACCTCGCGGCGCTGGCGGAGTCACGTTCCCGCATTGCTGAGGCTCAGCGCGACGAGCGGCGGCGCATCGAACGCGATCTCCACGACGGGGCCCAGCAGAGCCTGATCGCCCTGGCGTTCGAGCTGCAATCGGCGCACCTCAACGGTGAGCCCGAACGTATGAAAGCAGCGCTCAGCGATGGCGTGGCCTCGGCGCGCGAAGCCGTCAAACAGCTGCGAGATCTTGCGAACGGGCTCCATCCCCAAGCGCTGACCGAAGGCGGGCTGACGGCCGTGCTCGACGACATGGCGCGGAGATCTCCCGTACGCGTCGAGGTCTCATGCTCGGACCACAGGTACGAACCGGCGGTCGAGTTCACGTCCTGGATGGTGATCGCCGAAGCGGTCGTCAACGCCCAGAAGCACGCGAAGGCGAGCGTGATCTCCGTCGAGGTTGCGGCGGTCGGAGGAATGCTCCACCTCGTGGTGAGCGACGACGGGCGCGGCGGAGCTGATCCGGACGGTGCCGGCCTGCGGGGGCTGCGTGACCGTACGGAGGCCGCTCGGGGGGAAGTGAGCATCTCGTCCACCACGAGCGGCACCAGGATCGAGGCAGCGATTCCATGCGCATCGTGATCGCCGACGACTCCGGGCTCCTCCGGGCGGGCCTGACCAACCTGCTGACGGAAGCGGGCCGCGAGGTTGTCGGGTCGGCGCCAGACAGTGATGCCCTGATCGAACTTGTCCAGCAGACGTCACCTGATGTCGCGATCGTCGACATCCGGATGCCCCCGACCTTCACCTACGAAGGCGCGCGAGCCGCCGTCGAGCTGCGCGAAAGGCATCCGCGCCTCGGCATCCTCCTGCTGTCGCAGTCGCTTGAGAGCCGGTACGTCACAGACATGGTGCGTGACCGTCCCGAGCGGTTCGGGTACTTGCTGAAAGATCGCGTCGTTGACGTCGACGTGCTCGTGGACGCCTTGGACACCATCACATCGGGCGGCACCGTCTTCGACCCTGAAGTCGTGTCCCACTTGCTCGGCGGACGTGGAGTCGCCGACCAGCTTGCCCGCCTCTCCGAGCGCGAGCACGACGTGCTTGACCTGATGGCTCAAGGCCTTTCCAACTCCGCGATCGCGCAGCGACTGATTGTTGAGACCAAGACCATCGAGACCCACGTCGCCAGAATCATGCACAAGTTGGACCTCCAGCCATCCGCGGACGACAACCGAAGGGTGCGCGCCGTGCTCGCCTGGTTGAGAAGGTGAACGGTGATACCGAGGCGGGCGCTGTGCAGGCCACGGTGAATGTGTCTAAACCCACGCCAACAAGCGGCGTCAAGAAGCTTGTATGAAGGCCCGGATTGCGCTTGTGGGCGCCACGGCCAGCTCTGCGGTTGTAGCCCGACTCGGGACGGTCAGCGGCATACGCTCCCCAGGTGACTTCTCGATCCGATCAGCTCAGTGAGCGCCAGCGAGAGCGCCTGGAGGAATGGCTGCCGGGTGCGGAAATCCTTGTGGACCACAGCTGGGGTCTTGTTGGCACAACCGTTCTTGAGCTCTTGCATGACGGCGACCGGTTCGTCGTCAAGGCTGGCGACGAGCAGGACCATCACCTGGCGCGTGAGATCCGAGCGCACCGCGAGTGGCTTGGACCGTGGACGGCGAGCGGCCGAGCGCCGCAACTCCTCGGCGCTGACGAAGACGCCAAGATCCTGGTCACCCGCTATCTGCCCGGCGAGCTCGTCCAAGGCACTGACGATGAGTCTCGACCCGATACCTACCGTCAGGCTGGTGAGTTGCTCGCCTTGTTCCACGAGCAGTTCGCTGCCGAGGATGAGGAGTTCGAAGCAAGGGAGAAGCAGAAGGCGCTTCGCTGGCTCGACAAGCCGCACCGCATTGATCCATCCGTGGCCGGACGCCTTCGCGACCTGGTCGAGTCCTGGCCCACGCCGACGTGCACCGTGGTGCCAACCCACGGTGACTGGCAGCCACGAAACTGGATCGTCCACCACGGGACCGTGAACATCATCGACTTCGGCCGGGCTGGCCTCCGGCCGGCGCTGACCGACTTTGCCCGGCTCGCGGTGCAGCAGTTCCACCAGGATCCCGCGCTCGAGGCAGCGTTCCTGGAGGGATACGGCGGTGACCCTCGTGAGGAGGCCGCGTGGGAGCGCAACGTGATCCGCGAAGCGATCGGCACCGCCGTGTGGGCTTATCAGGTAGGCGACGAGCGTTTCGAACAGCAGGGTCACTGGATGATCGAGACGGCGCTCGCTAACTCCTGAAGGCCAACCAACCCTTCCATTACTCGAAGAGCTCGTACTGACGCTCACTCGCCTCGGCAGAACCGGTCACTTAGCGCGCCGACAGGCGGCGGTGTGTGCCGGCCGCGTCCCGGAGGGTATTCGCGGCTACTTGCGCCCGCCCGGTGCTCGTGTGGCACGTTCTGTTCAGTCTCTTCCGCCTGCCAGTTGGCAGTCGGGTTCTGGGTACACGCGTCTAGGTTGGCCAACCTTGGTCCAGTGACCTCGCGAGCGCCCGCCAGGTTGTGTACGTGCTTGCAGCGAACTCCAAGTCCTCATGAGAAGGATTGGTCCTACCAACGCGAACGAAGCCGACGTCTTGCCAGTCCTCATCCTTCTTGCGATGCCTCGCGACGCGGCAAGACACACTGGGCTTGCTCCCCAGAGGATTGGTCTCGGGCAGCGGCTTCAATCTGGATGCCTTCCGGGCACTCGGCAACGACGCTTTGGACCAATTCAGACGCCTGAGGATCGGCGCAGTGCCCGCGCGTTGCTCGTCACGTCGCGCCACCCGAAAGAGCCCATAGCCGGAATCCGGGAGCCGGTAGGCGAGAAGGTCTCCAGGCTCCAAATCTGTGACGTGCGACCAGGGCTTTCGGACCCTGCTAGGCGTTTTTTGCGGACCGGTCAGGCCGTCCCTCAACTTGTTCAGCGCGGCCCTGCGCTTAGCTAGTTCCTGGGGTCCAGCTTCGACCCAAACGTCGAGCCCGATCTCGTTGTCGATGATCCGAAGCGCCTCGGCCTTAACGTGATCCTCAAGCCTCCCGAGGGCAACCTGGGCGGCGCCAAGCGCGAGCCACAGAACATGGGACTCGTCAGCATCAAGGTGGGCGTAGGCGGCAACAACTTGCCGAGTGGCCTCGTCATCCTCTAGCCCGTCCTCAAGTAGTTCCCGGTACTCGCCGCGGACGTCGCAGGCCGTGTCATCAGAGAAGATCGCCGGACCCCAAGCACCCATGCCCTGATTCCATCACGTCTCAAGCCGGACGACCTGTCATCGTTCTTGAAGCGCATCGACCTACGCGGACAGGCGGCGGTAAGACGCACTCTCGGATGATCGATCAGCGGGGCATGGCCGGACGCCTCGCTAGCAGCCGTCTCAGCGGCGATCCGGTCGACATCGGGCATAAGGTCAAGCACAGGGCGGACAGACTGGGAGGGCGATGAGTGTCTCAACGGGGATTCGAACCAACTGACTTCATGACCCAGGTCGCCGAGCGCCTGGTCTTGGAGTTCGCCCACGCCAGCCAAGCAGGGACACCCGGTCTCATAGGAGGGGCTAGAGAACACCCCGCAAGATTCCAGTTTGAGCGGCTTCTCCCTGCGGCCGCAGGGGTCGCTACTGGCATTGTGTTGGACGGCGAGCGAAACGTCAGTCGCCAGACTGACATCGTGATCTACGAAAGATCCCAAGCACCCGTCTTCTCGATCAACAACACCGCGGAAGCTACCTACTTCCCAGTTGAGGGGGTTGCTGCCGTGGGCGAGGTGAAGAGCACCCTCGGGATCAACGAGTTGTGCGACGCCTTCGAGAAGGTGAGTTCGGTGAAGTCACTCCGCCGTTACTCGGTTCCTGAGAATGGTCTTGCATGGGGTGCTAAGGCATTCCGTAACTACGGAGAGAACAGTTCATTCATCGGCATCACAACCGAGGACTTCGATCAGGACCAGAAGCCCCTCGATCAGGTGTTCGGTTTCGTCCTGTGCAATCGTTTTGGCGCGTCGTCGAGAACCATGCTCGATCACGCGCGCGATCTCTGGATCGAGACGCCACCATCGCTGGCGCCCAACCTCCTTGTCTCTCTCAATGACGGATTCATCTGCCCGAGTCGTGGCAGCGAGCTGCAGTTCTCGCGACACGATTCAGACAATGCCGCCATCTGCGAGGTCCCCACCGCGGGGTTCCCGCTTTTGATCGAACGACTACACAGGGTGATACGGCACGGCCGTACCGTGCCGTCGCAGGCCTATGACCGGTACTTCCGTCCGCCAAGTCCTGGCGTCGAGCGATGGCCGGTCATCCGGGTGGCATTCGACGAGCTTGATTGAACGTATGCGTAGGACGAGACCTCCGTTGCACATCTCAAAGTGACGGTCCTACGCCGAGTCGGCGGCGGTGTGGGGCAGGTCGACCTCAACGCTGCGAGGCGACCAGTCGGCGGTGTGACGCGGGAGCTGTTCGCTTGGCAAGGGTGGGGGCAAGACGCAACCTCCCATAGTCGACACGTCGCGACCCTCAAGCGGCAGTTTCGCGTGTGCACGATGGTGTGCCCACTGATGCCAGGTCCGGCAGTCAGCCCTTCGGCTTGGGGGGTGGATTCTTCGGCTTGGGATGACCGGAGCCCACGAGACTCCTCATCTCAGTTCCGCTCCGTGGGTCGTCACCAACCGGCTTGGATGGCTTCGGATCGTTGTTCCCACGAGGTTCGTCCTGATCAGGCAAGACGGTCCTCCTTAAGAGTTGAGCGGCTACGGGTACCCAATCCCGTTCCAAGCTAAGCATCCACCATGAAAGGCCGACGGTTGTTGGCCTCAGTGAGAACGCGGATCAGCGAGAGCAGCTTCATTGCTTCGGCTTAGTAGGCCCATTGTTTCGCTTAGGGACATCCGAATGGATGAGACTCTTGACTTCCGTTCCGCTGCGCGGGTCGTCGCCGGATGGCTTCTCCGGCTTAGGGTCGTCGCTTCCCCTGTGGTCGTCCTCACCAAGCATCTAAACGCTCCTAAAGTCGAGAAGTCAAGATTGAAGCCGCGGCTAAGAGAGTTCCGACCGCGAGCGTCCACGACGACACCCTGAGAGCGCCCGAACGTTGGTCGATAACCTTCCGCTGGTCTTCGAACAGTACAGAGCGACGTCGATAGAGGACAACCTGCAACTCACCGGCTTTGCGCGGCCCCCACATCGTTTCCCAGGTGGTAGTCGGATCACGGTCTGGCCGGACGACGGTGCGCTGACCTTGTATCGCCACCCACATCGCGATCGAACTGACGATGACCGCGAGAAGGGTCAGCGGCCAGGCTTGCTGTCTTACTGTCGCGGCCATAAGGGCGAAGCTCGCCGCTCCGAAAGCGAGGACAGTGCCGAGTCGCGATGTGACCGACTCGAGTCTCTGTTGGTTAAGGTCCAGGTTGACGTCGAGCCATGTACACATGGCCTCTAGTTCATCGATTTCGAACTGGGCGGCCACCGCCTCGGACCAAACTCGGTCGCGGTCAGGTAGCGAGGGTGTCGTCACCCGGACACCCTCGCCTATGTCGACAGTCTCCGTCGACACGCCGCGTCGGCGTGGCGAGACTTCGGTACGGCAGTCAAGCGCCAGACCGTTGCGGGGCCGTGTGCGGTCCGGTGAGGCCCCGGACGCACGGTCAAGGATCGGTGACAGTCGGGCTACGACGGCTGAGTGAAGACGCCGGCGGCGACCAGTCTGTCGGCGGTGCCGAGCCAGAACTTCATCGCCAACTCGGCTCCCTGCCCACCCTGTTCGTCCCATGCGGACTCGGAGATCCGCAGCAGTTCGCGGCAGACCTCGCTGAGAAGCCAAACGTGAACGGTGTAGAGCTCGACCGCGACCTCCGCAACGAAGGCAGGCAACGGTCCGATCGCCGCGTGCTCGTCACTGACTGGTTGGCGTTCAAGGAGCAGGTTGATGAGGTCTGGGCGGGCTACGTGGGCGACGGCGTTTAGATCGCCGTAGATGCGACCTGCTCCTGTTGGTGCGAACTTCACGTTCGGGACGTGCTTGGTGCCCTTGTGCTGGGCGCCGTCGCGGATCTCGCCCAGGCGGGCAAGCATCTCCAGATCCTGCTTGAGCGAAGCCGCCGCCTTGACGTACTGGCCTTCCGAAACAAGGGTTTCCGTCGAGTACGTGCCTTGAGTAAACGCTGCGATGAGGCCGATGGCCTCGCTCTTCTCGGCCCCCGGCTGGAGACCAGCGGTCGGGCCGAGCTCGAGCAGGGCGTTGAGCACGCTCATCATGGCGAGCCGGCCATCGAGTAGCGCATCGCCGTAGGCGTCCTTCGACTTCTCCCGAACACGGTTGCCGGCTTCGAGGATGCGGCTTTCTAGGTCGATGCCGCCTCGCAAGAATTTCTCGAGCTCGGGCGGCACTGGGGTGGGGCGCTCAGTCACGATGAGAACTCTGCCGTGCCTGAGGTCAGCGCTTCAACCCGGCGCGTCACCGCAGGCACCGATACGACCGCCTGGTCGGCTCGATCCGTCAGACCGCGCCATCGGTGTCGTCAACAGTGCGTCATGGGAGTAGCCGCTGAGCGGCGGTGTGACGCACCTCGACGCGCTCAGACCGTCGCCGGCTTTGGCTCGGCCCGGAGGCCGCACGGTCGCCCCTGCTGAATCAGCCGGTGATGTCGTTGAGGAGCCTTCGTAGGCCCGTCGCACCGAGGTCGGTGAGAGGGTCGACCAGGCCATCGAGCAAGTCACGCACGGCGTCTGGAAGCGACTCGTTGACCGGAAAGTAGGGTAGTTCGACGTCCTCACTTACCCGGTCGACGTGAGCCCACTCGCTCTGCCAACCCTCCAATGCCTGGGTTACGTCGCCGGAAAACAGAACCTCGCCAGTTTCGGCGTCGGTCCACTCCTCCCGAGTCTTGCCCTCGACCCACGGCCCAATCTGGCCGCCGCTCACGAGGCGGTATCCCTGCGCGCGAATCTCCTCGTGGGCCTTTTCTTCGGCCGCATCAGCCGCCTGCGTTGCCCGGAGCCAGCCCTGCAGGTGCTCCACGAAGACACGGCCAAATTGCTCGGGGGTCATGCGTTCGCTCCTAAAGGTGGGGGTGTACAGAGGCGAGCCGAAGATCAAGATACGTCGCCCGCGGTCAAAGATGTCGGCCGGAGTAGACGCCAGTCCCGGCTTGGCCTCGTCGGCGTGCTTCGAGCGGATCCGTAAGGTTGCCACTGTGATACGGGAGGAGGTCGTCGACGCGCTACTCACGCTCGGGGTCCCGGCAAACATCTTGACCGACCTTCCCAAACTCCCGGCCGATTCTCGAGGCCTACTTGTCTACGGGAGCCGCGCGCGCCGAGACGCCGTGGCCGGCTCGGACCTCGACTTGATCGCACTCGTCGACACCTCAAGGGCGAGCACATACGCGGGCGATGTCAATCTCAGCTATTACACACGAGAGCAGCTGGCGACGGGCATCGGCACGCTGTTCGGCGCGCACCTCAAGCGCGACTCCAAGATTCTCTGGGATCCCGATGGTCTGCTTGCCACTGCGGTCAATGCCATGGGAGAAGTCGATACTGGACGCCTGCTCCGGCGTGCATGGAAAATGTCGGAGCTCTTCACGGCCCTCGAAAGGGACTTGCCGAAGTACCTGCCCGGTCTACTGCGAGAGGCCCGGTACCTGCTGCGCAGTTGCCTCTATGCCCAGGCCATCGCCACCGGCCGCCCGTGCTTTTCGGTTCGCGAGCTCGCCGCTAGGCAAAACGATCCGCACCTGGCCCGCCTCCTGGCATCAAGACACTCAGAAGGGCCGACCGTCGAGGATCTCGACGAGTGCCTGTCTCGGCTGCGGCAGATCATCGGTGAGTTCCCGCCCAGCGAAAATGGCTCGCTAGAAGCAACGATCGTAAACGAGTGGGAGCGGCCGGGAGACTTGCTGTCAGTTGCCTTCTTGGCGCTAGGCATCACCGGGCAAGGGTCCGACTACGCCGAGGTAGAGAAGATCCTGTTGTGAGCACCGAGCTGGCGTTTGTGGGCGACGTCCACGGAAACCTGCGTGCCCTTCGAGGTCTCTGGGACGTTCTTGTCCAGCGCGAAGTACCGCACGTTGTCTTCCTCGGTGACTACATCAACAAGGGCGCACGGTCAGCAGAGGTCATGCAGGAGCTGATTTCGCACAACGCGACCGGACGCGCCACTCTGCTAGCCGGAAACCACGAGGCTGCGCTCCTCGACGCCCTTGACCGTCAGGACCTGAGCGGCTTTCTCAAGATGGGTGGCGCAAAGACAATCCGGTCCTACGTTGGCCGACGAGTCGAGGCCGACGTCCTTCGGGACTTTACGACCAGCGTTCCACCCGAACACCTCGAAGCACTTCGCGGTATGCCGGCGAGATTCGAAACGGAGAGCCTGGTCGCGCAGCACATCCCCCCGACCTCGCCAACCGCCAAGTTCCGTGTCAGCGCGCATGTGCCGGTGGGCAACCTGCCTCGCATCGCGCACCGCTCGGCCCTGCTGGACACCGGCTGCGGGAGCGACTCGGGGCGGCTGACCGCGCTGCTGTGGCCGGCCCTGAACTACATCCAGGTCGACAGCAACGGCGTCGTCGTCAACGGCTGAAGTCATTGAGTATGAATCAGTCCGGCAGGTGGTCGAGAAGCCATTGCGCCCGCTCGGCCCCGCGGGCATCCCCCATTGACTGATTGAGCGCAAGGCAGGCGCGCGCGTGGACCTCAGCGTCGGCACGGCGACCCGCCTCTCGACAGCATTGGGCCAGCACCAGTAGCGAGATGGCCTCACCCTGTCGGTTCCCGATCTGCCGGTTCACTGCGAGCGCCCACTCCGCGTGCGGGACGCCATCATCTGGGCGACTCTGGCGAAGGCGCACCTGTGCCGCGAGCAACTCGGCGTTGGCACGCACGCCAGAGGGCGGCGTCTCGCGAAGCGTGGCAATCACTTCTTCCGCGTATTCGGCCGCGGTCGCCAGATCGCCGGCGGCAACCTCCAGCCTCGCGAGGTTGATCAAGGACTGGCAGACCTCCTTCTCGCGGCCGGCCTCGCGCCTAACCTGCAAACCGGCTTCGAAGTTGCGCCGAGCGCTCGTCAGGTCGTCGATCTTCCTGTAAGCGAGCCCAAGGTCGTCGTGGATCCGGCAGCGGACCGCGCTGGCGTAGGCGTCGTCTCCGACGACCAGGGTCAGCGCCTGCTCGAGCCGTCCGATTGCGCCGAGGTTGCGACCCTGAGCGCTGAGCACCCTGGCTTGGGCCGAAAAGGCGTCCGCTGCGAGCGTTGAAAAGAGAGGGGCGCCTTCGGCGAAGTAGTCGATCGCCTTCTGGGTCTCCGCGTATGCGCCGTCTAGATCGCCTGACCGGCGGAGATGCCTTGCGTACGCCAATCGTTCAACCGGTCCACCCAAGAATGTGGCCTCTTGCAGCGATGCGCGCCCAGCCTCGGCCTGGCCGAGGTCGATGAGCTTCTCGCCCCGGAGTCGGAGATTCGCGGCTCCAAGCACGTCGTTCCCCGACGACGGCAGCAGGTCGATGTGCCTCGGAATCTTCGTGCCAGCGAGTTCCTCCCACGAATTGAGACGATCGGCCAGCTTCTGCTTCAAGTCTCGCTGGCCGCTGATCGATTCGAACATCATCGAGTGTCGGTCGATGATCTCCTGCCGTAGCTTGACGATCCGGTCGTCCGGGGCGGGATCTGTGACGAATCCGACCCACAGATCTCGCATGGGCTGCTCAGCCCGTCCGAGTTCAAGGAGGCCGGTGAAGAGCTCTTCCTCGGTGCCCGAGGTGTAGCCCCACGGGCTGCCTGGAGCGCTCCCCCAGGAACTCTTGAACATCGCGATCATGAAGTGGCTCTCGGCGATCAGCTCGTTGATCGCCTCTTGCGCTCGACGCGCAGTACCGCGCATTCGGTCCCACTCCACAACCTCGTAGGTCACCCCGCCTTCGCCACTCCGGCGGGCGTTGTGCTCGTGGACGCACGTGCGTACGGCGGCCCGCTCATCCTCGAGATCACCAGGCGAGGCGAGAAAGATCCGAAGCGGGAGAGCGACAACCATGGGTTGGACAATAGCGATCGTCACCCTTGAAGCCAGTTCACGTGCTCGGACGTCACGACGGTCGTTCAATATCCCTGCGTTCCGGAATCGTTGCTACACGCTGGTGGGAGCGCATTCTCACCCCTCGCAAGTTGGACCTGCCAGCCGCTAGGTCATTCTGGGCGGAAGGACGCTTGTCCGATGCCGCCCGTCATGGACGGCGGAGCACCCCGGTGGCAGGGTGGGCCGGGTGAAGCGTCCCCCTCCCCCGCTCCTCGCCTTGGCCGCGGGCTTCGCTCAACGGGCGTTGTCCAAAGATGGCCCGCGTCTCACGACTGCCCGGCTGCTCCTCTCGACGGCGGTCGCAGGGACCTCGGTCGCCCTGGCCGGCGCGTCGGCGCGGCAGTTCCGCCGGCAGGGCACCACGGTCGATCCGTTCGAACCGTCACGGGCCGGGGTGCTGGTCACGACCGGTGTCAACGCCATCACGCGCAACCCGATGTACGTGGGCATGGCCGGTGCGCTGGTTGCGCACGCGATCCGTCGAGGCTCCTGGGCCGCCCTGCTGCCGGCAGCTGCCTTCGTCGTCGTGATCGACAGGTTCCAGATCGCCGCGGAGGAGCCCTCCCTGCTGGCGAACTTCGGTGCCGACTACGAGGCGTACCGCCAGGGCGTCCCTCGGTGGCTGGATGGGCGTTCGGTCGCCGGAGCACTGACGCGCAACTGACTCGACCGGGCCAGGCCAGAGCACCCGAGGCAGTCCCTTGACATCGTAAAACGATATGCACATGCTGTTTATCAGCATCGCATTACCGTTTCACGACAAGGCGGGGACCCATGGAGCGACAGAAGGCCTTTCGGATCGCGAGTGGGTTCGCCCTCGTCGCGTGGGTCGGTACAACCCTCGTCGCGTTGCTCGTGGCGATCCTGGGCGTCATCGGACTCAGCGGCTGGGGCGACTACCACTACCAGGTCAAGGCGCCCGTGCCGGGACTGTCGATCCGCCTCGGGTTCCAACCCTCGTGGGGGGTCTCGCAGGGCGCCGACGTGTGCGACCAGGTCAACCTCCGTGACCCCGCACCGGGGTGCTACAACTTCGTGCTCACCCAGGGCGACCAGCGACAGGACGGCGATGTGGTCCTGCAAGGCGACGTGCGTCCTGTCGCCGCCTCGTTGTCCGGTCGACTCCTGCTCGATGCCGAGCCCGGTTGGAACTCGCTCATGGCCTCGCTGTACCTCATGCAGGTGCTGGCGTTGCTCGTCCTCGCCTTCCTGCTCTCTCGGCTCTGGCTTCTCCTGCGCGCCGCCGCGTCCGGCGAAGGGTTCTCCGACCCGATGGTGCGCCACCTCCGCCTGATCGCCTGGACGATCGTCGGGTGGGAGTTCCTCGAGCCGCTCCTGTGGCTGTTCCTCAGCCCCAAGGCCAACGGCTACAGCGAGATCGTGATCGGTCCGTTCCCAGCGCTCACCCTGGGATCGATGGAGCCGGGCGGCCCGAGCTGGACCGTCGTCGCGTTCGGCCTGCTGCTGGCCCTCCTGGCCGAGCTCTTCCGTCACGGGGCAGACCTCGCCGAAGAGCAGAAGCTGACGGTCTGATGGGCATCGAGATCCGCCTGGACCGCATGCTACTCGAACGCAAGATGACCTTGACCGAGCTGGCAGACCGCGTCGGCATCACCGTCCCCAACCTGTCGATCCTCAAGACAGGAAAGGCGAAAGCCGTGCGCCTGGCGACGCTGGACGCGGTGTGCCGGGAGCTGGAGTGTCAACCGGGCGACCTCATGGTGTGGGTCGACGACCGGCGATAATCCGCCCGCCCTTCACCGGACATGACCGTGGCCCGGCCCCCTGAGAAGGGGCCGGGCCACGGTCGTCGTACCGGTCGGATCAGCTGCAGCCGCTGGTGCTCCCGCAGCCCTCGCACACGTAGCACGAGCCGGCGGGGCGCATCTTGGTGCCGCAGGTGAAGCACAGCGGGCTGTCGACCGCGGTGCCCGTGATGGCCTCCATCAGCTCCGCGGAGGTGTGCACGCCCTTCGGGGCCTCGGTGATCGCGATGGCCTTTGGCTCCGGGGCCTCCGGGGCGTCGGGCTCGGACTTGAGCGACTCGGCCTCGCTGACCTCGGCGACCTCCTCGACCGGCTCGTAGGAGCCGGTCTCGAGCTGGCGCTGACGCTCCTCGGCGGAGTAGATCCCCAGCATCGCCCGGTCGTCGAAGGGCATGTAGTCCAACGCGAGGCGACGGAAGATGTAGTCCATGATCGACTGCGCCATCCGCACGTCGGGGTCGTCGGTCAGGCCGGCCGGCTCGAAGCGCAGGTTGGTGAACTTCGAGACGTAGGTCTCCAGCGGCACGCCGTACTGGAGGCCGATGCTGACCGCGATCGAGAAGGCGTCCATCACGCCGGCCAGGGTCGAGCCCTGCTTGCCTAGCTTGAGGAACACCTCGCCGAGCTCGCCGTCCTGGTGGGCGCCGGAGGTCATGTAGCCCTCGGCTCCACCGACGCTGAACGACGTCGTGCGCGAGGCGCGGGACTTCGGGAGGCGCTTGCGGAACGGCTTGTGGACCTCGACGACCTTGACCTCGGCCTCCGCGACCTCGGCGCTGGCGGTCTTCGCCTTCGCGTCCGCCAGCGGCTGCCCGACCTTGCAGTTGTCGCGGTAGACGGCCGTGGCCTTGAGGCCCAGCTTCCACGACTGCAGGTAGATGTCCTCGATCTCCTCGACCGTGGCGGTCTCCGGCAGGTTGACCGTCTTGGAGATCGCACCGGAGAGGAACGGCTGGGCCGCCGCCATCATCCGCACGTGGCCCATCGGGGCGAGCGCACGAGCACCCATCGCGGTGTCGAAGATCTCGTAGTGCTCGGTCTTGAGACCCGGGGCGTCGATCACGTGACCGTGCTCGGCGATGAACTCGACGATCGCCTCGATCTGCTCCTGCTGGTAGCCGAGCTTGCGCAGCGCCCGCGGGATCGTCTGGTTGACGATCTGCATCGAGCCGCCACCCACCAGCTTCTTGAACTTGACCAGCGAGAAGTCCGGCTCGATGCCGGTCGTGTCGCAGTCCATCATGAAGCCGATCGTCCCGGTCGGCGCGAGCACGGAGGCCTGCGCGTTGCGGTAGCCGTTCTTCTCGCCCAGCTTGACGACCTGGTCCCAGGCGACGGTGGCGAGCTTGTGCACGTCCCGGTCGACCGAGGTGACGCTGCGGACGGCGTCGTTGGCTGCCTGGTGCTTGCGCATGACGCGCTTGTGGGCGTCGGCGTTGCGGGCGTAGCCGTTGTAGGGGCCGACGACCGCGGCCAGCTCCGCGGACCGCTTGTACGACGTGCCCGTCATCAGCGAGGTGATCGCACCGGCCATCGCCCGACCGCCGTCGCTGTCGTAGCCCAGGCCCATCGCCATCAGCAGCGCGCCCAGGTTGGCGTACCCGATGCCGAGCTGGCGGTAGTCGACCGTGGTCTTGCCGATCGACTCGGTCGGGAAGTCCGCGAAGCAGATCGAGATGTCCATCGCGGTGATGATCAGCTCGACGGCCTTGGCGAACAGCTCGCCGTCGAAGGTGTCGTCGTCCTTGAGGAACTTCATCAGGTTCAGCGAGGCCAGGTTGCACGACGAGTTGTCGAGCGACATGTACTCCGAGCACGGGTTCGACGCGGTGATCCGGCCGGTCTCGGGGTTGGTGTGCCAGTCGTTGATGGTGTCGTCGTACTGCAGGCCCGGGTCGGCGCACGCCCAGGCGGCCTGGGAGATCTTGCGGAACAGGGTGCGGGCGTCGACGGTCTCGATGACCTCGCCGGTCATCCGCGACCGCAGGCCGAACTCCGAGCCGTCCTCGACGGCGCGCATGAACTCGTCACTCACGCGGACCGAGTTGTTTGCGTTCTGGTACTGCACCGAGGTGATGTCGCGGCCGCCGAGGTCCATGTCGAAGCCGGCGTCGCGCAGCGCGCGGATCTTGTCCTCCTCGCGCGCCTTGGTCTCGATGAACTCCTCGATGTCGGGGTGGTCGACGTCGAGGACGACCATCTTGGCCGCCCGGCGGGTGGCGCCACCGGACTTGATCGTCCCGGCCGACGCGTCCGCGCCGCGCATGAAGGAGACCGGACCCGAGGCGGTGCCGCCCGAGGACAGCAGCTCCTTGGAGGACCGGATGCGGGAGAGGTTCAGGCCGGCACCGGAGCCGCCCTTGAAGATGAAGCCCTCCTCCTTGTACCAGTTGAGGATCGAGTCCATCGAGTCGTCGACCGAGAGGATGAAGCAGGCGCTCACCTGCTGCGGGGCCGTCGTACCGACGTTGAACCAGACGGGCGAGTTGAAGGAGAAGTATTGGTGGAGCAGGAGCCAGGTCAGCTCGTGCTCGAAGAGCTCGGCCTCGGCCGGGCTCGCGAAGTAGCCGTGGTCCTCGCCGCCCTTGCGGTAGGTCTTCACGACCCGGTCGATGAGCTGGCGCAGGCTCCACTCGCGGGCCTCGGTGCCGACGGCGCCGCGGAAGTACTTGGTGGTCACGATCGTGGAGGCGTTGGCCGACCAGAAGTCGGGGAACTCGGCGCCACGCTGCTCGAAGACGTTCTCGCCGGTCTTCCAGTTGGTCTGGACGACGTCGCGACGCTCCCACGTCACCTCGTCGTAGGGGTGGACGCCTTCGGTGCTGAAGACCCGGTTGATCTTGATGCCCGCGGTCTTCCGGGCGGACCGCTGCTTTGCGGGCCCGTTCACCGTCTCCGTCATGCCGACTCCTTCTCCCTCGGTGGAGGTCATTGCTTGGGTGGGGGGTTCACTGCTGGTCACGCTGGGGTTGTCGCTGCGTTGCTGCACTGCTGCGCGGGGGAAGCAGGGGAAGGTTTGCACCCGGCACGCAGCTTCCCCACTGCGTGCCGGGTGGTCTGGGTTACCCGCTCGGGGTGGGCTCGAGCCGGGACTCGTCGAGAGCCGCGCGCAAGAGCCGCAGCATGGCGATCTCGGCCTCGAAGTCCTCCGAGGACTCGAAGGCGCGGTAGACGCTCGCGAAGCGCAGGTAGGCCACCTCGTCCAACTCGCGCAGCGGACCGAGGATCGCCAGTCCCACCTCGTGGGCCGGCACCTCCGCCCAGCCCTCGCTGCGCAGCGCGTCCTCGACCTGCTGTCCGAGCCGGGCCAGGTCGTCCTCGGAGACCGGGCGCCCCTTGCAGGCCTTCCGCACGCCGGCCACGGCCTTGTCCCGCGCAAACGGCTCGGTCGCTCCCGAACGCTTCACCACGACGAGCTGCATCTGCTCGACGGTGCTGAACCGCTTGTTGCAGGCCTGGCACGTCCGGCGACGGCGGATCGCTCCGCCGTCCTCGGCGACGCGGCTGTCCAGCACCCGGGTGTCGGTGTGACGGCAGTAGGGGCAGTGCATCGTCGACACCTCCTCCGGCGCAGGACTTCACAGGCTCCCTTGTGGAGGAGCCTGTGGGAAACGTGGGGACAACTGGCGTTTCGGTGTGTAGAACCAACCACAATCTGTGGAGAACTACATCCTTGTAACTACTAGATGTTGTGGCAACCGTACGCCCGGCCCCTAGAAGGTGCAAGCCCTCGCCACGACCGATTTCGCCTACTGCCGGTATGACGGAAAAACCGCAGGTCAGGGCATGTGTCCGGTTCGGGCCCTTCCGCTCCGGCGGCGCGTCGCCGAGGGGCAGAATGCTCCCGTGACCCCACCCGGAGGGCGCCGCCGCGCCGTGAACCGCCCTCCCCTGCCCAAGCGTCCGCTGGTGCTCCACCTCGCTGGCATCGTGGCGACCGCGGCTGCCTGGATCTTCCTGGTCCGGGAGGCGATCGACTTCGGCGGCCTCGCCAAGGGCGGCGACGGACCCGCGTGGATCTTCGCCGCGCTGGCCACCATCGGCGCAATCACCTGCCTGCTGCTCTCCCTGCTCATCACCGGCCGCATCCTGGCCATGCTGGGCATCGTCGACGAGCACCCGCGCACCGGACGCCGGAAGAAGGACTGACCCATGAGCCACGCCTCCCCCCGCCTCCCCGAGGCGAACCGCCGTCGCCTCACCGCAGTCGCGGGCGCCGCCTACCTCGGTCTGGCGGTCGCCGACACTCTCCTGGCCGGGAGCAGCTCGCCCACCGTGCGCCGCTTCCGGCTGGTCACCAAGCCGCTCCTCATGCCGGCATTGGGCACCGCGTTCGCCGCGGCTGCCGGCGACGGTGGAGGCCTCCTCCGCGGCGGCACGGTCGCTGCGCAGGCCCTCTCCGGCGTGGGCGACATCGCCCTGCTCGGCTCGAGCGAGCCCGCCTTCCTCGGCGGCCTCGGGTCGTTCTTCGGCGCCCACGTCGCCTACGTGGCCGCGTTCTCCTCGGCCGGCCGGCCTCTGAGCGACCGCAGCAACCTGGGCGGCGTCGCGGGGGCTGCCGCCGTGCTCGCCACCGCGGCTCCTGCCATGAGTTGGGCGGCCGGACGGCAGAGCCCCGCGCTGCGGGTCCCCGTGGCCGCCTACGCCGGCATCCTCTCCACCATGTTCGCGGCGTCCACCCGGCTGGGCGAGGACGTCCCCGACGGCGCCAGGCAAACGGTGGTCGCCGGCACGGCTCTCTTCCTGGCCTCGGACACCCTCATCGGTCTCCGCAAGTTCCTGCTGCCGCACGCCGGCCCCCGGTCGGACGCCGCCGTGATGGCGACGTACACCGCGGGTCAGGGGCTGATCGCCGCTGGCGTCGCCCGCGCCGTACGGGCGCGCGCTTGACCGCGTGCCTGCTGTGTCCGTTGTCGTCGTGATGTCCACCCCCATGGAGTAGAACAACGAGTGGGCGGGCCCGCCTTCCCCAAGTCGGTGCCCGCCCACTGTCTTGCTGAGGCCACCCACCTGGGTCGAGGAGGTGGGCGGCCGACTGTCGCGGCTCGGCTCAGGGAACCGGGACCGCGAGCTTCTGGCCCTCGACGAGCGTGGCGTCGGGCAGCGCGTTGAGCTTCTCGATCTGGTGCACGACCTCACGGATCTGACCGGGGGCGGCCACCTCCGAGGCGATGGCCCACAGGGTGTCGCCCTTGTCGACCACCACGGTGCGGGTGTGCAGCGGCGTCCCACCCTGACCGGTCGCGGCCGACCGACCGCCGAGCAGGGTGGAGGCGACCAGGACCAGGGCGAGCAGGAGCAGCGTGAGCACGATGCGACCACGTCGGGTCAACCGCAGCGGCGCGGAGCTGCTGCGCGGGGCCGGGGCGCTGCGCGGGGCCGGTGCCCGTCGGACCGGTGCGGGTCGGGCGACGTCGCGGGTGGAGGGGTGGGCGACCGTGCGGGGCGCGGGCCGCGAGGGCGCGGCGACGCGACGGGCCTGCTGCGGGACGACTGCCTGCGGGGCGATGCTCAGCGTGCTCATGGTGAACCTCCTGGAGCTCGGACGACCCGTGCCGTCCGGTGGCGGTGCCTTCTGTCTGATCGAGGTCTACTGGCCGGCTCCGACATTTCTCGTCCGGTCCTGGTGCGGACCTCGCTGCGAGCCGTCGGATGCCGTTCGAAGACCAGTTCGATCGAACACATGTACGACGGTAGAGCAGGTGTTCGAACAGATGCAAGGTCCCGTGCGAACAAATGTTCGAACGAGATGCGGCTCACCCGCGACACGCCCGTTCGAACACATGTTTGAAGCGGGCCCGTCGTCGGGTCTACGGTGACGACATCGGGGTCGAACCGCATCCGGGACGAAAGAGGTCGAGCAGATGGCAGACAGGCGTGGCAGGTCCTCGGGCACCAGCACCGAGGGCACCGACGCGAAGGTGGCGGTCCTCCCGGACGGCCCACCGGACGCGAGCGGCCTCACCCCCCGCCAGCAGCGGGTGCTCACCGTGATCCGCGAGTCGCTCGTCGACCGGGGATACCCGCCCAGCATGCGCGAGATCGGCGAGCTCGTCGGGTTGACAAGCTCCTCGTCCGTGGCCCACCAGCTCCGCACCCTGGAGGAGAAGGGCTACATCAAGCGCGACCCCAACAGGCCGCGGGCGCTGACGATCGCCGGCCCCGAGGACGTCGACGTCACCGGGATCAACGACAACCGGCCCGAGCCGACGTACGTGCCCGTGGTCGGCAGGATCGCCGCCGGTGGACCGATCCTGGCCGAGGAGCGTGTGGAGGAGGTGTTCCCCCTCCCCCGCGAGCTGGTCGGCGAGGGCACCCTCTTCCTGCTGGAGGTGGTCGGCGACTCGATGATCGAGGCGGCGATCTGCAGCGGCGACTACGTGGTGGTCCGGCAGCAGCCGACGGCGGAGAACGGCGAGATCGTCGCCGCCATGATCGACGGCGAGGCCACTGTGAAGACCCTGCAGCGCAAGGGCGGCCAGACCTGGTTGCTCCCCCACAACCCGGCGTACGAGCCGATCGACGGCACCAACGCCACGATCCTCGGCAAGGTCACCACGGTGCTGCGCCGACTCTGACCCCGACCTGCGACCCCGACCGCCGTCCACAGCGGTCGGGGTCGCGTTGTCCCCAGGCAGCGCTCGTCCCCGGGCGGGCACCGCAGAGCGCACCTAGACTCGGCGAGGGGCTCTGCTGCTGACGACCGAGGGGACCGCGTGCGCGTCACGACCACACGAGTGCTGACCGCCGCGCTCATCCTCAGTCTGGGACTGACCCTGCCGGCGCACGGCACACCCCGCGCGTCCGCGCCCTCCTCTGCACAGCCGCCGCCCAGCGCCGGAGACACTCCGCGAGGGCGGGCCGAGTCCGTCCTGCATCGGGTGCAGGTGGCGCTCGGACTCGACGGGCAGGTTGCGGCGCGCCGGGCGAACGCCTCGCCCCGCGGTAACGACCTCACCCTCGACCTGGTCGAGCTCACCCGCCGCCTGCCCGACCTCGACCCCACCGACCGGGCCGCCGCCCGCCGGCTGCTGGCCCGGCCCACCGACGGCATCGCCGCCGACCCCGACGGGTTCGGCTACGGCAGGCGGGCGCGGCCGACCAGCGACTGCCAGGTCGCGCCCACGCCCGGCTCGCACGTCTGCGTCACCTGGGCCCGCGCCACCCGCGACGCGGTCGCACCGACCGACAGCGACGGGGACCGCGTCCCGGACCAGGTCGAGACCACCCGCGACGTGGTCGACCACGTGTGGGACGTCATCGTCACGCACGGCGGCTACCAGGCGCCGCTGCCTGACGCGGGCGCCCCGAGCCAGGGCCCCGACCGCAAGCTGGACGTCTATCTGACCGACCTCGGCGACGACTACCTCTACGGCTACTGCAACATCGACCCGCTTCCGGACCTCGGCCACCGTCGGGTCGCGCCCGGGTTCTGCGTGCTGGACAACGACTACGCGGAGGACATCTTCGACAACCACACGCCGTTGGAGAACCTCGAGGTCACCGCCGCGCACGAGTTCTTCCACGCCGTCCAGTTCGCCTACGACGTCGACGAGGACCGGTGGCTGATGGAGGGCACCGCGGCCTGGATGGAGGACGAGGTCTACGACGGCATCAACGACAACCTCCAGTACCTGCAGCAGAGCCAGCTGCGTCGAGCCGGCAGGAGCCTGGACTACTACAGCCAGTCCTGGCAGCCCTACGGCAGCTGGAGCTGGTGGCGCTTCCTCTCCGAGCGCTACCCCGACGACGACGGCACGGGACTGCCGACGGTCATCCGTGCGATCTGGAACCGCGCCGACGAGTCGCGCCCGCGGCACCCGGGGACCTACTCGCTGAGGGCGACCGCGCGGACCCTCGCCGAGCGCGGCGAGAGCCTGACGCGGGTGTACGCGGCGTACGGCGAGGCGAACCGGCACCCTGCCCAGAGCTACACCGAGGGCAGGCTCTACCCCACCGTCGCCCCCGTCCGCGGTGCCACGCTGACCGCCGCGGCTCCCACCGTGGCGCCCGCGCGGCTCACCTTGCCGCACCTGACGAACAAGACGGTCGTGCTCACCGCGGGGGCCGGGCTCGACGGCGCCGGCTGGACGCTGACGATCCGGCTCAACGCACCCTCGCGGTCCCACCACCCCTACGCCCAGGTCACCGTGTGGAGGGCCGGCGTGCCGCAGCCGCCGATGGTTGTCGCGCTCGACGACGAGGGCCACGGTCGGGTCACGGTCCCCTTCGGCGGACCGGTCGCGTCGCGGGTCGAGCTGACCCTGACCAACGCCGGGCAGCACTACACCTGCCACCGCGGCACGGTGCTCTCCTGCGGGGGCATCTCGCACGACGACGGTGCCGTCACGGTCTACAAGGCGGTCGCAACGCGCGCCACGCCCTGACGGCTGCTAGGAGGCCGCCGCCGAGAGCCGGCGCAGCGCCGCCAGCACGACAGCCCGGTCGGTGGTGCGCCACATCGGCGGCAGGGACGCCTGCAGGAACCGCGCGTAGGTCGTCCCGTCCAGCCGCGGGTCGAGCACCGCGACCACCCCACGGTCCTCGTGGGTGCGGATCAGGCGCCCCGCTCCCTGGGCGAGCAGCAGGGCGGCATGCGTCGCGGACACGGTCATGAAGCCGTTGCGGCCGGCCTTGTCGGCGGCCCGCTGGCGCGCCGACATGAGCGGGTCGTCGGGACGCGGGAACGGGATCCGGTCGATCACCACCAGCTGGCAGGTGTCCCCAGGCAGGTCGAGCCCCTGCCACAGGCTCAGCGTGCCGAACAGGCACGTGTGCGGGTCGTCCACGAACTGCTTGGCAAGCTCGGGCAGCTGGGCGTCGCCCTGCGCCAGCACGGTCAGGTGCGGCAGCTTCGCCCGGACGGCCTCGGCGGCCGCCTCCGCGGCTCGACGCGACGAGAACAGCCCCAGGGTGCGACCCTCGGCCGCGTCGACGAGCCCGACGATCTCGTCGACCTGCGGCGGCCCGAGCCCGTCCCGCCCCGGCCGCGGCAGGTGCGCCGCGACGTACAGGATGCCCTGTCGGGCGTAGTCGAACGGTGACCCCACGTCGACGCCGCGCCACGGCTGCACGTCGTCGTCGCTGTCGCCCGGAGCCTCCCCCGGGGCCACCCGCTCGGCCGCCTTGAGCCCCACGGTGGAGGCGACGGCGTCGAAGTCGCCGCCGAGCTTGAGGGTGGCGCTGGTGAACACCACGGTCTTCTCGGCCAGGAGCTTGTCCCGCAGCGGACCCCACACGTTGAGGGGTGCGACGCTCACCATCACCCCGCCCCGGTTGGGCTCCCGGTCGGTCACCCACACGACGTCGGACTGCGCACCGGCGGCCATCCGCTCGGCGGTGGCGAAGACCTCCTGCACCCACGCCTTCGCCTGGGTCGCTCCCGCATCGTCGCCGCTCTCCTTGGTGAACGCGGACACCGCGGCGCGGGCGGAGTCGCGCACGATCGTCAGGGCGTCGAGCAGATCCTCGGGCACCGGGTCGAGCCGGCCGGGCTCGAGCCCGAGCAGGGCGTCGCGCAGCTCCTCGGCGGCGTCGGCGAGGTCGTCTCCCTCCGAGCCCTGCACGTGCCGGGCGGCCCGGTGGGCCGCCCGCTCCACCTGCACGGGGGTGAGCTCGTCGGTGGCGGCCTGGGTGACCCGGGACGCCAGCTCGTGCGCCTCGTCGATGACCACCACGTCGTACTCGGGCACCATCGGGATGCCCTCGATCGCGTCGATCGCCAGCATCGAGTGGTTGGTGACGACCAGGTGCGACTTGGCCGCACGGTCCCGAGCCCGCTCGGCGAAGCACTCCGCGCCGAAGGTGCACTTCGCGGCACCCAGGCACTCCCGGGCCGTCACCGAGACCTGCCGCCAGGTGCGGTCGTTGTGCCGCGGCGCACCGTCGCGGTCGCCGGCGTCACCGGTGCGGGCCTGCTCCTCGGCCCACTCCCGCAGCTTGAGCACCTCGGAGCCCAGCGACCCGACCGGCACGTCGACCAGCACCCCCTGGTCGTCCGGGACTCCCTCGCGGACCCGGTGCAGGCAGGCGTAGTTGGAGCGACCCTTCAGCACCGCGTACGACGGGGTCTCGTGCAGCACGTGCTTGGAGGCCTCCACCAGGGCCGGCAGGTCGCGCTCGACCAGCTGGTGCTGGAGGGCCAGCGTCGCGGTGGCGACCACCACCCGCTCCTTGTGGAGCAGCGCGGGCACCAGGTAGCCCAGGGACTTGCCGGTGCCGGTGCCTGCCTGGATCAGCAGGTGGACGCCGTCCTCCATCGCCGCGGCGACGGTCTCGGCCATCTCGATCTGTCCGGGACGGTCGCTGCCGCCGCGGGCCTCGACCGCCGCGGCGAGGACCTCACGGACGCTCGGACGGGCAGGCTCGGTGGGCACGCGGACACCCTAGCCGCGCCGACGGACAGCTCCGACCCTCGCAAGGCGAACAGACGCTTCGCAGGGCTGAGGAGCCTTGTGATGCGTCCCTAACCCCGCGTTACAGCGGGCGGGGCGCGGGCTCGGGGTCCGGGTGGGGGTCAGAACTGGACGGTGGGCGGGGTCTCCTGGCCGGCGGGGGCCTCGTAGAAGTCGCGCTTGCCGACTCCGGCGGGGCCGGCGAAGAACATCCAGGGGATCGTCTGGACCGACTTGTTGAGGGTGGCGGCGGCGTCGTTGTAGTACTGCCGGGCGAAGGCGAGCTGGCCCTCGGTCTCGGCGAGCTGGCTCTGCAGCTGCAGGAAGTTCGTGGAGGCCTTGAGGTCGGGGTAGGCCTCGGCCACCGCCAGGACGTTCACGATCGCCTTGTCGAGCTTGGCCTCCGCGGCGGCCTTCTCCGCGACGCTGCCGTCGGCGGCGGCCTTGGTCACCCCGGCCCGGGCTGCGGTGACCTCCTCGAAGACGCCCTTCTCGTGCGCGGCGTACCCCTTGACGGTGTTGACCAGGTTGGGGATGAGGTCGGCCCGCTTGGTGAGCTGGACGTCGATCCCACCGAGCGCCTCGTCGACGCCGACGTTCTGGGTGCGGAGCTTGTTGAAGCCGGTGATGAAGAAGCCCACCAGGGCGACCAGCACCACGACGACGATGATGATCCAGATCATGGAACGGTTCCTCTCAGGAGATGAGCAGATTCTTCACCACGAGCCACCGCCGCCACCGCCTCCCCCGCCGCCGCCGGAGAAACCTCCGCCCGAGCTCGAGGAGCTCTGGGTGGCCTCGTAGGCGCCGATCGAGGAGCGGACGGACGACTCGAAGGAGGCGAACGTCGATCCGCCGCCCCAGTAGCCGGTGTGCACGACCCCCGGGTACCACAGCGGCATCGGGGCGGGCTCGCCGACGCTGAGCTCGTACTTCTTGGCCCACTCCTCGGCGCAGTCGAAGGCGACCGCGAAGGGGATGTAGGCGGTGTAGAGCTCCTTGTGGGCGCTGAAGTCGAAGCGGTCCTGGGCCGACGGCGTGGACAGCAGGCGGTGGAAGCCGCCGGCACGCGACCAGGCCTCCCGGCCGGTGTCGGTGCGCCGCGTGCCGACCCCGCCGGAGAGCAGACCGATGCCGCCGATGGTGAAGGCCGCGAACGGCAGCGCCAGCAGGCTCATGTAGAACGGGTTGAAGAAGAACAGCGCCGCGGCCGCGAGGGCGGAGACGACGATCAGGCCCTTGCCGAGGCTCTCGTTGCCGCTCTTGGTCATCAGCCCCGTCGAGACCGCCCACGCCAGCGCCTGGTCGTCGAGCTCGCCGGTGATCGTGTTGAGGGTCTTGCCCGAGGACACCGACCCGTCCGCGGCGAAGGTGCCGCCGGAGGTCAGGCCGAGCCGTTCGCCCACCCAGCGGGTGACCGGGTCCGTGGCGGCCCAGGCTTCGGGGGTGCCGGTGCCCTCGATGACCCAGTCCTTGCTGCCGACCTCGGTCAGCTTCGTCAGGCCGCGCTCAGCCTGGTAGAGCAGGGTCGCGACCAGCGCGTTGGACGGCAGCCGCTCGGCGGCGATGTAGAACGCCTGCACCGGCCCCATCCCGCCGGGCGGTGCGTACATGACCGGGTAGCCCGGCTTGGTCTCCACCGCGCGGCGCGACCAGCGGAACCCGAGCAGGAAGGTGACGGCCGAGACGACCAGCACCAGCACCGCCCCGACCGGCCAGCGGCCCAGGACGCCGTCCCACTGGACCGCCCACGGCAGGGTGACCCGGTCCGGCTCGTCCTCGGCGAGCGCGGCCCGGACGGTGACCGGCGTCCGCGGCGGTAGCGCGCCGGTGGTCAGCGTGATCTCGCCGCCGTCGCCGGTGCGGACCTCGCACGGGTACGACGTGGTCTGGCCGGCGGCGCACAGCACCTGGCTGGGGGCGCCGGGCAGCTTGACGGTGAGGGTGGACTTCGCGATGTCCATCTGCCAGCCGCCGGGGATGACGTTCCAGTAGAACGTGGAGCCCCTGCTGCTGTCGGACCAGCTCGACGAGTCGAGGTCGCCCGAGCCCGCCGAGGTCGGGCCGAGCGCACCGGCGACGGTGTAGCTGATCGTGTAGACGTGGCGGCCCGGGGTCACGAAGCTGTCCGCGTCGCCGATCTTGGCGACCCGGTAGCGGCGCCCGCCCTGCCAGGACAGCTCGAAGGGAACCGCGGCCTGGTCGAGCCGGACGTCGATGTCCTTCGGGACCAGGCGCACGTGCGAGTCCGAGGGGTCCACCAGGTCCCAGAACCGGAAGATGCCGTGCCGGCCGTCGGGGAACTCGGTGGTGATGGACTCGACGGCCTTGAGGTCGCCGTTGCTCGCGACGTCGAAGGTCGCCTTGTAGTCGCTGATCGTCACCGGGTCCGGTGCGGTGGCCGACTCGGCCGGCACCAGCGAGGAGGCCACCGGCAGCAGCAGACCGATGACGGTCAGGACGACGGCCCCGACCGCGAACGGCCAGGCCCCCCGAGTCCTCAGTGCGTTGCGCGCCATGCGCCGAACCCTAGTGGGGTCGGACCGTCCCCCGGGGCGAATCGCCCGGTACGACGAGACCGGACTCGTAGGCGAGCACCACGGCCTGCACCCGGCTCTGCACCCCGAGCTTGGCCAGGATGCGGTTGACGTGGGTCTTCACGGTCGCCTCGGCCACGACCAGCTCGGCGGCGATCTCGTCGTTCGACCTGCCCGTCGCCATCAGCTGGAACACCTCGCGCTCCCGGTCCGTCAGTGACGCCAGTGGCATCGGCAGCGGCCCGCGCGGAGGAGGACGGCGGACGTGCTCCTCGATCAGCCGGCGGGTCAACGACGGCGCCAACAACGACTCACCCGAGGCGATGGTCTCGATGCCGGCCACCAGCCGGTCCGGGGGCGTCGCCTTGAGGAGGAACCCGGCCGCGCCCGCCTTGAGGGCCTCGTAGACGTAGCGGTCCAGGTCGTAGGTGGTGAGCACCAGGACACGGGACGGCGATCCCAGTGCGGCCAGCCGTCGCGTGGCCTCGATCCCGTCGAGCACCGGCATCCGGATGTCCATCAGCACGACGTCCGGCCGGGTGCGCGTCACCACCTCGATGGCGTCGCGACCGTCCGAGGCTGTGCCGACGACGTCGCATCCGCGAGCGGCGAGCACCAGCTCGAGTCCGCTGCGCACGAGGTCCTGGTCGTCGGCGACCACGACGGTGGTCATGCCGGTCCACCTGCCGGGATCGTGGCGACGACGTCGAAGTGTCCCTCCGGGGTGACGCGGTGGCTCAGCTCTCCCCCGACCAGTGCGAGCCGCTCGCGCATCCCCAGCAGACCGAGGCCGCTGCTGTGGGCGGGCACCTGCAGTCCTGGCGCGCACCGGTTGCTCGCTCGGATCACGAGCCCACCCGGATCGTGCCGCACGGACAGGTCGACGGCACGGTCCGCGGAGTACTTCAACGCGTTGGTCAAGGCCTCCTGGACGACACGGTAGGCCGAGACGTCGGCACCGGAGGACAACACCGGCAAGGGGTCGTCGACCTCCAGGCCGACCACGAGCCCGCTGTCCCGGTAGTGGGTCACCAGGTCGCCGAGCCGACGCAGTCCCGGGGTGGGCTCCAGGCCGAGCTCGTCCTGCTCGTCCCTGATCACGTGCAGCAGCCGCCCCGTCTCCCGGAGCGCATCGCGACCAGCCTCGGCCACGTTGCGGAGGAGCTGCTCGGCCTGGGCAGGGTCGGTGCGGACCAGGTCCTGCGCCGCAGCCGTCTGCACGACCATGGCGCTCATCGAGTGTGCGATGACGTCGTGCAGGTCACGGGCGATCCGGTCGCGCTCGCCGCGGACCGCGTCGCGGCGTACGGCGTCCTGCTGGGCGAGGAGCTGTTCGGCCTGCCGGCGCAGGGCGCGCTGCAACCGGCCCAACACGAAGGGCGGAACCATCAGCGCACAGATGAACACCACGCTGGTCACGTCGAACGGGTCGGTCTCGACGAAGGCGAGGTTGAGCACCAACGGCACCAGCATCACCGCGATCGCGCCGAGGCCGCGGCCGACCTCGTTGCCCACGGCGACGAAGTAGATCGAGACGATGATGATGGCGACCGGTGTCGCGGCGACGTCCAACCCTCCGCCGACCAGGGGCAGGGACGCCGCTGCCACCGCTGCGGTGGTCGGGGACCACCACGGGAGGCGCCCACGCAGCACCAGCACGGCACAGGCGAACAGCTCGAGGAGCACCCCGGCGCCCCACCGCTCGGGCTGGATCAGGGCGAGCTCCGCGGCCCCCAGCGTCGCCAGCGCCGCAGGGAGGAGAGCAGGCCGGAGGCTCCCCTGCCGCCCCCGGGCCACCCGCTCCCTCGTTCTCACGTGGCGAGGCTAGACCGACTCCGGGGTCGCGCGCCTCCACCCACGGGTGTATCCGGGTCCCTCCCGGAGGCCGATGCTCCGCGCAAGCGTGCGCTCCTAGCGTCGGGGCACCACACCGTCCACCCCGGAGGAGAACCATGAACACGCATCTCGCCGTCGAGCCCCACCAGCAGCGGACCACGTCGTGGGCGACCCCACGACGCCTGGGGCTCTTCGCCTGGGTGATGGCCTGGGTGGGTCTGGTCGGCGGCCAGCTCCACGCCCTGTCCCGGTTCGCCACCGCGGACGGCAAGGCCGACCTCGAGCTGCCGCTCACGCGTCTGTGGGCGGAGCCCGCCGCCGACGCCGTCAGGCCTCTGCTCGACTGGGCCGATCCCGACGTCGTCTACCTGACCTACGGGAAGATCTGGCTGCCGGTCGTGCTCGCCTTCACGCTCTGTGCGCTGCTGGTCCACCGGCACCGCCGCCCGACGGGCTTCGAGAAGTGGGCGTGGCGGGTGGCACTGGCCGGCTACGTGTTGGCCGTGGTGGGAGTGTTCCTGGACTACTGGACACAGTGGACGCGCATCACCGGGATGCTCGACGTCGCGTTCGCCGTCACCGCACCCGCCCTGCTGCTCACCGTGCTGGGCTCGACGATGCTCGGCGTCTCCTTGCTGCGACGCAGGTTCCGCCCGCGGACGTCCGCCTGGCTGCTCGCCCTGTCACTGCCCCTGACGATCCTCATCGTGCAGGTCACCTCGCTGGGAAGCGTGCTGCTGCCCATCGCGTTCGCCTTCGGGATCCTGGGCCGGAACATGGCCCGTGACCCCTCCTCCGTCGATCGGCTCGCCGACCGACGGCCTCAGACCAGGTAGGGGGCGAGGTCACCGGCCAGGTCGGCGTTGACCCGGCCGCTGACCTTGGTGCCCTCCCCCGTGTGCTCGACGCGGTCGACCTCGCCGGAGGTGTGGATCTTGTTGAGCAGGTCCCCGCGCTCGTAGGGCAGCAGCGCCTCGAAAGGCACCCCGGGACGCGGGAGGTCGTTCTCGATCGCCGCGATCACGTCGGCGACGCCCTCGCCGGTCCGGGCCGAGACGACGACCGAGTGCGGCTCGGCGGCACGGATCCGCGCCACCACCAACGGGTCGGCGGCGTCGGACTTGTTGATGACCACCAGCTCGGGCACGTGCTCGGCGCCGATCTCGGCGAACACCTCCCGGACCGCGGCCAGCTGGCCCTCCGGGTCGGGGTGGGAGCCGTCGACGACGTGCACGATCAGGTCGGCGTCGGCCACCTCCTCCAACGTCGAGCGGAACGCCTCGACGAGCTGGTGGGGCAGGTGCCGGACGAAGCCGACCGTGTCCGACAGCGTGTAGACGCGGCCGTCCTGCGTCGCGGTACGACGGGTGGTCGGGTCGAGCGTGGCGAAGAGGGCGTCCTCGACCAGGACCCCGGCCCCGGTCAGCCGGTTGAGCAGCGAGGACTTGCCGGCGTTGGTGTAGCCGGCGATGGCGACCGCGGGGATCTCGTGGCGCTTGCGCTCGGCCCGCTTGGTGTCCCGGGTGGTGCGCATGTGCTTGAGCTCGGCGCGGAGCTTGGCGATCTTGGTGTTGATGCGGCGGCGGTCGGTCTCGATCTTGGTCTCACCGGGACCACGTCCACCGATGCCGCCTCCCTGGGAGCCGACCCGGCCACCGGCCTGGCGGGACAGGTTCCCGCCCCAGCCGCGCAGCCGCTGCTTCATGTAGCTGAGCTGGGCGAGCTCGACCTGCGCCTGGCCCTCCCGCGACTTCGCGTGCTGGGCGAAGATGTCGAGGATCAGCGCGGTCCGGTCGACGACCTTGACCTTGACCCGGTCCTCGAGGTTCCTCAGCTGGCTGGGGGCGAGCTCGCCGTCGCAGATCACCGTGTCGGCGCCGGTGTGGTCGACGATCTCGCGCAGCGCGTCGACCTTGCCGCGGCCGATGAAGGTCGCCGGGTCCGGCTTCTGGCGGCGCTGGAAGATCGCCTCGAGGACCTCCGAGCCGGCGGTCTCCGCCAGCGCGGCGAGCTCGGCCAGGGAGTTCTCGGCGTCGGCGACCGACCCCTCGGTCCACACGCCGACGAGGACGACCCGCTCCAGGCGCAGCTGGCGGTACTCGACCTCGCTGATGTCCTCGAGCTCGGTGCGCAGCGACGCGACCCGCTTGAGGGCGTAGCGCGCCTCCAGGTCCCAGTCGCCGTCGGTCTCCTCGGGGTCCTCCTCGGCGTAGCCGGACTCCCAGGCGTCGTCGGGACCGTCCAGATCGGCGTCCAGGTCGGCGTCCAGGTCGGCGTCGAGGTCGGAGTCCATGTCGGGCTCGCGCGCCTCCAGCTCACCGTCGAGCAGGTCGAGCCGGGCCGTGGTGGTGTCGAGATCGTTCTTGTGCGTGCTCATATGCCTCCCAATGTCGCACGCAGACTCAACGACCGGCGAACCAATTCCCTTCCGCGACCAGGACGGCCGGTCCGGTCAGCAGGACCCGGTCGTCCTCGGTCCAGGCGACGGTGAGCCGCCCACCCGGCACGTCCACCTCGTACGACGACCCGCGGGCCGCCTCGACGGAGCCCGCGTCGACGACCGCGCTGGCCACCATCACCGCGCACGCTCCGGTGCCGCAGGACCGGGTCTCGCCCGAGCCCCGCTCGTGCACCCGCAGCGCCACGTGCCGATCGCCGCGTCGTACGACGAACTCGACGTTGACCCCGTGCGGGTAGACCGCGGCGTCGTACGAGGGCGGCTCGAGCAGCGTCCCGGCCTCGGCCAGGTCGTCGACGAAGGCCACCGCGTGCGGGTTGCCGAGGTCGACGTGCACCGCACGCCACGTGGTCGACCCCACCCCGACCTCGGTGTCGCCGAGCAACCGCGGGGAGCCCATGTCGACGGTGATCCGGTCACCGTCGAAGGTGAGCACCTTGACCCCGGCGCGGGTGGCCACCGGGATGGGGTGCGTCGTGTCCACGCCCTCGCGCTCGGCCAGGTAGCGGCCGAAGACGCGGACGCCGTTGCCGCACATCTCGCTGAGCGAGCCGTCCGCGTTGCGGTAGTCCATGAACCAGGCAGCGACGTCCCGCGCCGCGACCGCGTGCGGGTCGTCGCTGGCGTGGGTGCGCACGACGCGGATCACGCCGTCGGCGCCGAGGCCGGCCCGCCGGTCGCACAGCGCCCGCACGAGGTCCTCGCTGGGCTCGCCGGCCGAGCCGTCGCTGTCGGGGAGCAGCACGAAGTCGTTCTCGGTGCCGTGGCCCTTGACGAACCGGATCGTGTCGCTCACTCCCCGAGTCTAGGTGTCAGGCGGGGTCGCTCCCGGTCACCGTCCGCAGCCGCGCCAGGCCCTTCTCGAAGTCCGCGCCGACCAGCTTGTCCATGTTGAGGACCGGGGACATCAGCCGCATCACCAGCGGACGCGGGCCGGTCATCTGCCACCGCACCTCGGTGCCACCGGGCCGCTCGTCGAGCAGGAAGGCGATCTTGTTGCTGGAGCTGAAGGGCTTCTCGAAGTCCAGGTCGATGTCGAGGCGCTCCGCCGGCGCGGCGGCGGTGATCTCCATCCGCCCGCGACCGGCCTTCTTGTTGCCCGACCAGGCGTAGGCGGCGCCGACGCCCGACGGCGCTCCGGTGTAGGTCCGCTGCATCTGGGGGTCGAGGTCCTCCCACGGCGACCAGCCCGGCCACCGGTGGAAGTCGACCAGGTGCGCCCAGATGACCTCGGCCGGGGCGGCGATGACGGAGGAGCGTTCCACGGTGAAGGTCGAAGCCATGCTTCCGACCCTAGACGGCTTCCCTGAGCGTTTCGACAGCGCGCACGGCCTGCTCGACGCGGTCCGGATCGTCGTACCCGACCCAGACGATGCGGGGGTCCTTGCGGAACCACGAGTCCTGCTTGCGGGCGAAGCGACGGGTGCCGGTGACCGTGGCCTCGATCGCCTCCTGCTCGGTGCACTCCCCGGCGAGCAGGGCCAGCACCTGCTGGTAGCCCAGCGCCCGGCTCGCGGTGAGACCCTCGCGCAGGCCGCCGCGCTCCAGCCTCCGGACCTCCTCGACGAGCCCGGCGTCCCACATCCGGCGCACCCGCAGGGCGATCCGCTCGTCGAGGACCGGTCGGGGAATGTCCACGCCGACCTGCAGCGTGAGCGGGTCGACGTACTCCAGGACCGGGAGCGAGGCCGCGAAGGGCCGGCCGGTCAGCTCGACCACCTCCAGCGCCCGCACCACACGGCGCCCGTTGCTGGGCAGGATGCGGGCGGCGGCCTCCGGGTCCCGCTCGGCGAGCCGGCGGTGCAGCACCAGGGCACCGACCTGCCCGAGCTCGGCCTCCAGACGCGCGCGCAGGTCGGGATCGGTGCCCGGGAAGTCGAAGCGGTCGAGCACCGCCCGGGTGTAGAGCGCCGAACCGCCCACCAGGACGGGGACGACGCCGCGGGCCCGGCAGTCCGCGATGACCGCCCGGGCACGGGCCTGGAAGTCAGCCACGCTGGCGGTCTCGGTGACGTCCAGCAGGTCCAGCAGGTGGTGGACGATCCCGCGCCGCTCGTCGACGGGGAGCTTGGCCGTGCCGACGTCCATGCCCCGGTACAGCTGCAGGGCGTCGGTGTTGACCACCTCGCCGCCGAGGCGCTCGGCGAGGTCGAGCGAGAGCTCCGACTTGCCCGCCGCGGTCGGGCCGACGACCGCCACGACCGGGATCCCGGGCGCGCCGGGTGACGGGTCGGCGGCGGGCTGGTCCATGCCAGGATCCTCGCAGCCGGGGGCCAGTGGACGGCCCGGGGGTACGGTCGGGGGCGGACCGTCCCTCCCACGAAAGGTTGGCTCGATGAGCCTCTTCGACAAGGCCAAGGACGCCGCCACCGCGGCGGTCGACAAGGCCGGCGACAAGATCGGCGACGCCGTCGACAAGGCCGCCGACCTGGTCGACGACAAGACCGGCGGCAAGTACACCGACAAGCTCGACGCCGGTGCCGAGAAGGCCAAGGACGCCCTCGACGGGCTCGACGGCAAGAACGACGACATCCGCTGACCCCACCCGGACGGCTGCTCCTCGCCCGGTAGGTTCGTGCGCCATGACGCACTTCCAGGTGATCCCGGCCGCCTACCTGCTGCTGACCCGCGGGGACGGCCCCGATCGCGAGGTCCTGCTGCAGCTGCGCGGGCCGGCGACGTCGTACATGGCCGGTCACTGGGCGTCGGGCGCGGCCGGCCACGTCGAGTACGGCGAGTCGGTCCGGGCCGCCGCGGTCCGGGAGGCCGCCGAGGAGCTCGGTGTCACGGTCGACCCCGCCGATCTCGTCCCCCTGTGCGCCCTCCAGCGCAGCCAGCCCGGTAACCCGGATCCGGTCGAGCAGCGCGTCGACTACTTCCTCGAGCTGCGTCGTTGGGACGGCGAGCCAAGCCGCCGGGAGCCGGAGAAGGCCACCGAGCTGGGCTGGTTCGGGCTGTCGGACCTGCCCACGCCGATGGTGGCCCACGAGGAGCATGTCCTGACCCTGCTGCGCCGGGGGACGCTGCGGGCGATCGAGTCCTTCGGCTTCGACGACGTGGTCTAGCGCGGGAGTCAACCTCGAGGCCGAGAAGCATGTACCTGCCACAGAACTGAAGTGGACAAATGTTCCGTTCATGCTCACACGTCGACATTCCCGGCTGACGAACAATCGCCATTCCCCGCGATCCGTGTTGCCCCCGTGACGTGAGGGTCCCTACGTTGTGCCGCGGGGAGGGATGCCGCACATCTTCCTAGGGGGCACTCACATGCAACGGCATCCTGCAGTTCTTTCGCTGCGTCGCTGGGGAGCGATCGCAGTCACGTCACTCGTCGCGTCGACCGTCACCGCGGTCCCGGCGCACGCCACGACCTCGACCGACGTCGCATTCTCGGGCAACGCCTACGGCACCCAGATCACCGTGGGGAGCCTGGTCTCCTCCGGTGCCACGGCCTACGCGACCCTCGGGTGCACCAACCAGGCCGGGCAGACCGTCACCAACAACACCGCCGCGGTCAACCTGGTCAACGGACTGCAGAACATCGGCAAGACCGGGACCACGGTCAGCACCCTGGCTACCTCCACCGACGGCTCCACCTCGACGATGCGGTCGGACTCCGACGTGCAGTTCGTCAAGCTGCTCGACGGGGTCATCACCCTGGACGCCCTGCACGCCACCGCGACGACCACGGGCCTGCCGTTCGCGAACACGGGCCGCACGACGTTCATCAACCTGAAGATCAACGGGCAGGGGTACGCCGCGGAGCAGGCGCCCAACACCAAGATCGACCTCGGCCCGCTCGGCTACGTGGTCCTCAACGAGCAGAAGAAGTCGATCACCTCGACCGGCGCCTCGATGAAGGTCACCGCGCTGCACCTGGTGCTGTTCAACAGCTCCTCGCCCGCGACGCCCATCAACGTGGTCGTCGGGCAGGCGACCTCCAAGCTGACGGGGTCGGTGGCCGGCACCCTCACCGGCTACGCGTGGGGCAGCCAGGTCACGTTGCTCAACAACACGGTGATCAGCGGCAAGACGTCGTACGTCGCGCTGCCCTGCCTGGGCACCGGCAACGCCCTGCTGACCAACGCCACCGCGGCGGTCAACGTGCCGCTCGTGCTGTCGACGGGGACCAACGCGTCCTCCGGCAAGGGGCTGGTCGACGCCTCGACCACCAGCGGCACGGTCACCAACGAGATCCAGGGCGTCAACCTGTTCGGGCGGATCAAGGCCTCGGTCATCAAGACCCAGCTGGCCGGGACGCGCCCCAACGGCGGCGCGGAGTCGCTGCAGGACGGGTCGCAGTTCATCGGGCTCACCATCGACGGCACGACGTACGCCGCCGACGTGCCGGTGAACACGAAGATATCGCTGGCAGGCCTGGGCACGCTCTGGCTGCACCGCCGGGTCGAGCTGGCCAACGGGGTGACCGAGATCAGGATGATCGAGCTCGTCCTCGGCCAGGCCGCCGGCGGTCTGCCGATCGGCACCCGGGTACGGATCGGCGTCGCCGGCCTGGATCTGCGGGACTGACGAGCGCCTCCGACAGCGGGGCGGGTGTCGCCGGGACCCACAACCGGCGCCACCCGTCCCGCGAGGGGTCACGGGGGTGCCTCTCGAACAGCGCGGACCGGGGCCCGGTTGCCTAGCCCGGCCCCGGCCCGCGCCCCCTCCCCGCACCTCGACGGCGATCGAGGCGCGAACGCGCAACCTCACCCGGAGATCGAGGTGCGAACGCGCAAGCTCACCCGGAGATCGAGGTGCGAACGCGCAGCGTGAGCCACGAGATCACCCGCACGGCCCACCAGGTCTCGTGGCTCGGGCTGCGCCCTCGCACCTCGACCTCCAGGATCCACGGAGATCGAGGTGCGAACGCGCAGCGTGAGCCACGAGATCACCCGCACGGCCCACCGGGGTCTCAAGCACCGACCTCCGAGGGTCAGGGGCAGCCGGCGGCGGGGGCGAGGGGTGCAGGGACGCCGACGGTGGGCAGACCGAGCGACACCCCGGCGGGCACGGGCGTGGCGGTGCGCGCCTCCCAGGCGTCGCCGGAGCGGGTCCGGCGTACCGACCGCACGGGCGCGTCGGAGACGAGGTGGTGCGGCGCGGCGTACGTGACGTCGACCTCGACCAGGTCGCCGGGCCGGAGGTCGGGCACGCTCGAGGCGTCGAAGTGCACGAGCCGGTTGTCCCGCGCTCGACCGGTCAGGCGATGGGTGGCGGCGTCCTTGCGCCCCTCCCCCTCGGCCACGAGCAGTTCGACGGTCCGGCCGACGAGGCGCTTGTTCTCCTCCCACGCCACGTCGTTGACCAGGGTGACCAGCCGCTCGTAGCGCTCCTGCACCACCGCCTTCGGCACCTGGTCCTCCAGCACGGCGGCCGGCGTCCCGGGCCGCTTGGAGTACTGGAAGGTGAAGGCTCCGGCGAAGCGGGCCTGGCGGACCACGTCCATCGTGGCCTCGTGGTCGTCATCGGTCTCGCCGGGGAAGCCGACGATGATGTCGGTGGTGATCGCGGCCTCGGGCATCGCCGCCCGCACGCGGTCGATGATGCCGAGGTACTTCGACTGCCGGTAGGACCGGCGCATGGCTTTGAGCAGCCGGTCCGAGCCGGACTGCAGCGGCATGTGCAGCTGCGGCATCACGTTGGGGGTCTCGGCCATCGCCGCGATGACGTCGTCGGTGAAGTCCGCTGGATGCGGGCTGGTGAACCGGACGCGCTCGAGCCCGTCGATCTCCCCGCAGGCCCGGAGCAGCTTGCCGAAGGCGAGCCGGTCACCGAACTCGACGCCGTAGGAGTTCACGTTCTGCCCGAGCAGGGTGACCTCGCTGACGCCCTCGTCGACGAGCGCCCGGATCTCGGCGAGCACGTCGCCGGGTCGGCGGTCCTTCTCCTTGCCGCGCAGGCTCGGCACGATGCAGAACGTGCAGGTGTTGTTGCACCCCACGCTGACCGACACCCAGGCGGCGTAGACCGACTCCCGCTTGGTCGGCAGCGTGCTGGGGAAGACCTCGAGGGACTCCAGGATCTCCACCTGGGCCTCCTGCTGCACGCGGGCGCGCTCGAGCAGGACCGGGAGCGAGCCGATGTTGTGCGTGCCGAAGACCACGTCGACGTACGGCGCCCGCCGGGTGATCTCGCCGCGGTCCTTCTGGGCCAGGCAGCCACCCACGGCGATCTGCATGCCGGGGTGGGCCGCCTTGATCGGGGCGAGGTGACCGAGGTTGCCGTAGAGCCGGTTGTCGGCGTTCTCCCGGACGGCGCAGGTGTTGAACACCACGACGTCGGCCTGGCTGCCGTCGGGGGCAGCGGCGTAGCCGGCGTCCTCCAGGAGCCCGGTGAGGCGCTCGGAGTCGTGGACGTTCATCTGACACCCGTAGGTGCGGACCTCGTAGGTGCGGGGCGCTGCGTCAGTCATAACCGCTCAAGAGTACGGGGCAGCGGAGCGCCCCACCCACTGCCCGGGTGCCGCGTCAGAGGTTCAGCTGCGGCGCGGGTCCGGCGGATCGACGTGGCGCCGGGCGGCGTCGCGACCCAGACCGATCGTCGTCCGGTCGAAGTCGGCCTCGTGCTGCGGGAACTGCGCGGCCAGGGCCTCGACCTCGGCGGCCTGGGCGTCGTCGAGCCGGGCCTCGGGCTCCTGCAGGTCGGCGCCGCGGATGCCGGCGGCACGGGCGCGCTCGGCCTCGGCTGCGAGCACCTGCTCGACGATGTCCACCGGTGGCTCCAGGGTGACCTCCCGGTCGACGGCGAGGACGGTGTCGGGAGTGGTGGGGACGTCGGCGTGGCGCTGCTCGGGGACGTGAACGGGCGCAGGGTCGGCCGCAGGCATCGGGACGGTGCCCTCGGTGACCAGGCCGGCGACGCTCTTGGTCGTGCCCTTGGCGAGCCCCAGGCTCCAGCCGATGGTCTGGCCCGTGGTGCGGACCGGGTGGCGGGCCGCCTGCGCCGCCCAGCCGACCAGCGCGATGACGTTGTCTCGTGTTGTGGCTGCTCGTCTCATGTCTCTGCGGTGCCCCACGGCCGCGACCGGCAAACGCCGCAGGGGCCCGGCTCCTCGGCCGGGCCCCTGCGGGGCGGGTGCTCCACGCTCGGGGAGGCACCCGGGCGTGGGACAGGTCACTTGGGCTGCATGCGGATGCCGCCGTCGACGCGGATGGTCTCGGCGTTGAGGTAGGAGTTGGTGACCGCCTCGACGACCATGCTGGCCAGCTCGTCGGGGTCGCCCAGACGCTTGGGGAACAGGACGCCCTTCTCCAGGTTGGCCTTGAACGCCTCGCTGGCCTCGCCCTCGCCGTAGATGGGGGTGTCGATCAGGCCGGGGGCGACCGTGTTGACCCGGACGCCGATCGCGGAGAGGTCGCGGGCGATCGGCAGGGTCATGCCGACGACGCCACCCTTGGAGGCCGAGTACGACGCCTGGCCGATCTGGCCGTCGAAGGCGGCGACCGAGGCCAGGTTGACGATGGCGCCGCGCTCCCCCGACGCGTCGAGGGGCTCGGTCCGGCTCATCGCCGTGGCCGCGAGGCGGATCGCGTCGAAGGACCCGACCAGGTTGATCGCGATCACCTTCTTGAAGGCGTCGAGGTTGGCGGCGGACTCGTAGGTCCCGTCCTTGCCGACCGTGCGCTGGGCCCAGCCGATGCCGGCACTGTTGACGAGCACGCGCACCGGTCCCAGCGACTCGGCCTTGTCGACGGCGGCGACGAGGTCCTCGGTGGAGGTGACGTCGACCTTGACGAACGCGCCGCCGATCTCTGCGGCGAGAGCCGCGCCCTTCTCCTCGTTGAGGTCCGCCACGACGACCGTGGCACCCTTCGCGGCCAGGGCGCGGGCGACGGCGGCACCGATGCCGGAGGCGCCGCCGGTGACGATTGCACTTGCTCCAGAGATGTCCATGCGGCGGACGCTACTGCACGGATCCGGCGGACTGGAACGTGTTCCAGGCCACAGGCCCGGGACGCTCAGGCGTCGGCGCGGACCTTGTTCTCAGGGGCACGCGAGGGCTTCTCGGTGACCCAGAGCTTGATCACGCCCTCGATGACCACGGTGCCGTCCTTGCGGACGCCCTTGACCCGCACATGGAGGTCCGGGTCGTCGCTCTCCCACTGCTCGGGGTCGGTCTCGGCGATGCAGCGGATGTCGCTGTCGGCCTTCGCGGTGTAGGAGACGTCCATGCCCTTGGGGATCCAGCGTTTGTTGCTGGGGATGGTCGCCTCGGCCAGCGCTCCCATCGCAGCCTCGAGGCCGTTGCACAGCGCGATTGCGTGGACGGTGCCGATGTGGTTCTGCACGCCACGACGCTTCCGGATCTTGAGCTCGGCGTAGTTGGGGCGCAACTCGAGGAAGGTGGGGCGGATCGTGGCGAAGTACGGCGCCTTCTGGCTGAACGCGATCGAGAACGCACGGCGGCCCTGCGGGAGGGCGGAGAGCGTGGTGTAGAGGTTCAGGATGCTCGGCATCCCCTGATGCTACTGGTCGGTAACCGGCGGTGGGGGTGACCTCGACCACAGGCGGGGGCAGGCGGCCCGCTCCCGGTCGAGCGTCAGCGGGCCACCTCGGTGGCGCGAGACTCGCGGACCACGGTGACCCGGATCTGGCCCGGGTAGGTCAGCTCTTCCTCGATCTGCTTGGCGATGTCGCGGGCGAGCAGCTGGGCTCCGACGTCGTCGACGACGTCGGGCAGCACCATCACGCGCACGTCGCGACCAGCCTGCATCGCGAAGGCCTTCTCGACGCCCGGCTTGGACAGTGCGATCTCCTCGAGCCGCTGGAGCCGCTGCACGTAGGACTCCAGCGACTCCCGTCGCGCGCCTGGCCGGGCGCCGCTGATCGCGTCGGCGGCCTGGGTGAGGACCGCCTCCACCGTGCGCGGCTCCACCTCGTTGTGGTGGGCCTCGATCGCGTGCACGACCTCCTCGGACTCGCCGTAGCGGCGGGCGAGGTCGGCGCCGACGATCGCATGGGAGCCCTCGACCTCGTGGGTGAGGGCCTTGCCGATGTCGTGCAGGAACGCGCTGCGCACGCACAGCGCCCGGTCGAGGCCGAGCTCGTCAGCGAGCAGACCGGCGGCGTGGCCGGACTCCACGAGGTGCCGCAGCACGTTCTGCCCGTACGACGTGCGGTAGTTCAGCCGCCCCATCGTGCGGACCAGCTCGGGGTGCAGGTCGGCGATGCCCATCTCCAGGCAGGCGTCCTCCCCGGCCCTCCGGCACAGCTCCTCGACCTGCTCGCCGGACTTGCGGAACAGGTCCTCGATGCGGGTCGGGTGGATGCGGCCGTCGGTGATCAGCGCCTCGAGGGTGAGCCGGCCGACCTCGCGGCGGACTGGGTCGAAGCAGCTCAGGACGACGGCCCCAGGCGTGTCGTCGATGACGATGGTGACGCCGGTGACCTGCTCGAAGGCACGGATGTTGCGCCCCTCGCGGCCGATGATGCGTCCCTTCATGTCCTCGCTGGGCAGGGCGACGACGGTGACCGAGGACTCCGCGGCCTGCTCGGAGGCGAGGCGCTGGACGACCGTGGCCAGCACCCGCTTGGCCCGGACCTCGGCCTCCTCGCGCGTGGTCCTCTCGATGTCGCGGGCGAGCATCGCCCCGTGCAGACGAGCCTCGCGCTCGATCTGGGCGACGATCTCGTCCCGGGCCTCCTCGGCGCTCAACCCGGCGACCCTCTCCAGCAGCGCCTGCCGCTCGGCCTCCCCCGCCTCCACCTCGGCGGCGCGGGCGTCGAGCTCACCGACCCGAGCCTGGAGCTGTTCGGCCTCCTGGTCGAGCCGGGCCTGCCGGTCGCTGATCCGCTGCTCCCGCTTCTCGATGTCGAGCCGCTGCTCGTGGAGGTCACGGTGCAGGTCGGCCTCGCGCCGGGTGGCGACCTGGCGGGTCCAGACAAGGAGCCCGACGGAGGCCAGGGCAACCAGGACCGCGACAGCCAGCACGACGGTCACCACGTCGAGGCTGCCGACGGCGAGGGGAACGGGGGCGGAGGTGGGGTTCGCGATCACGGTGCTTCGAGGCTAGGCCGCTGTCTCGACGCCTTTCAACCCGGCCCTCACTCCAGACTGTCGAGGAGCTCCGCCGCCTCCGCGATCTCCTCCCGAACCACCTGGTAGGCGACCCCGGGACCGTACCCCTTCCGCGCGAGCATCCCGGTGAGCCGCCGGACCTGGGTGACGTGGTCGAAGCGCTGCAGGCTGGGGAGCTTGCGCCGGACCAGGAGGCGCGCGGCCTCGACCTCGTCGGCCGGGTCGACGGCGTCCACGGCCTCGGTGATGACCTCCTGGTCCACGCCCTTGCGGCGCAGCTCCTGGGCCAGGGCCCGCCGGGCCAGCCCGCGGGTGGCCTGACGGTTCTCGACCCAGTCCCGGGCGAAGGCCTGGTCGTCGATCAGCCCGACCTCGGTGAACCGGTCCAGGATCCGGTCGGCTACCTCGGCCGGCACGTGCTTCTTGGCCAGCTTGGTCGCGAGCTCGGAGCGGCTCCGGGCCTGCCCGGTGAGCTGGTCGAGGAGGATCTTGCGCGCCACCGCCTCGTGGTCGGCGTCCGGCCCGAGGGCCGACTCGTCGTCAGGAGGCGGTGGCGCGTCGAAGGTGTCGGTCACCGGGGAGGCGTCCTCAGAACTGGACGTTCACCGGCTCCTCGGGCACCGCCTGCGGGTCGGTGACCTGCGGGCCGACCCCGAGCTTCTCGAGGATCTTCTTCTCGAGCTCGTTGGCGAGGTCCGGGTTGTCCCGCAGGAAGTTGCGGGCGTTCTCCTTGCCCTGGCCGAGCTGGTCGCCCTCGTAGGTGTACCAGGCGCCGGCCTTGCGGACGAGGCCCGCCTCGACGCCCACGTCGATCAGGCCTCCCTCGCGGCTGATGCCCTGGCCGTACATGATGTCGAACTCGGCCTGCTTGAACGGCGGCGCGACCTTGTTCTTCACGACCTTGACCCGGGTGCGGTTGCCGACCATGTCGGTGCCGTCCTTGAGGGTCTCGATCCGGCGGACGTCGAGCCGCACCGAGGAGTAGAACTTGAGCGCCCGGCCACCGGTCGTGGTCTCGGGCGAGCCGAACATGACGCCGATCTTCTCGCGGAGCTGGTTGATGAAGATCGCGGTGGTGCCGGAGTTGTTGAGGGCACCGGTCATCTTCCGCAGCGCCTGGCTCATCAGCCGGGCCTGGAGGCCGACGTGGCTGTCGCCCATCTCGCCCTCGATCTCGGCACGGGGCACCAGCGCGGCGACCGAGTCGATCACGATGAGGTCGAGGGCTCCCGAGCGGATCAGCATGTCGGCGATCTCGAGCGCCTGCTCGCCGGAGTCGGGCTGCGAGACCAGCAGGGCGTCGGTGTCCACGCCGAGCTTCTGGGCGTAGTCCGGGTCGAGCGCGTGCTCGGCGTCGATGAAGGCCACGATGCCGCCGGCGGCCTGCGCGTTGGCCACCGCGTGCAGCGCGACCGTCGTCTTGCCGGAGGACTCCGGTCCGTAGATCTCCACCACGCGGCCCCGCGGGAGGCCGCCGATCCCCAGCGCCACGTCCAGCGCGATCGCGCCGGTCGGGATCACGGCGAGCGGGACCCGGGTCTCCTCGCCCAGCCGCATCACCGAGCCCTTGCCGAACTGCTTCTCGATGTTCGCCAGGGCCATGTCCAGGGCCTTGTCGCGATCTCCCACTGCCATGTCCTTCATCCCGTCTGTCGGTCCGCTCTGCGGAGCCCCACGTCGTGAGCTCCGGTGCGAAGCTCCTGTCGCCAGCGACCCTAGGAAGCGGCGCCGACAGTTTCCTGAGCGGCGCGTCGCCTGGGGAGGAACCGCGGCACGGTGCCCCTGGGGTCGACGTCGGACTTCACCTTAGCCCGAACAGGTGTTCGATCCCAGCGACACGCCGGGCGCGCCGGTGGGACCCGTGGTCAGCCGGGCAGGGTGACCAGGAACCGGCAGCCGGGCTCGACGTTCGCGACGCTGACGCGCCCCTGGTGCGCCTCCACGATGCCCTTGACGATGGCGAGCCCGAGCCCGGCGCCGGCCCCGGTCGGCACCGCGGCCGCCCCGGCGCCGGCCCCGGCGTCTGTCCCGGCAGGGGCCGATGCTGGGGTCCGGGCGGCGCTCCCCCGCCAGGCCACGTCGAAGACGCGCTCCAGGTCGTCGGGCGGGATGCCCCCGCACGCGTCGCGCACGCTCAGCTCGACGCCCGCGGCGGTGGCCCGGGCCTGGATGGTGACCTCGCCGTCGGCCGGGGTGTGCCGGATCGCGTTCATCACGAGGTTGCCCACCACCCGTGAGAGCCCGGCGGCGTCGGCGTGCACGACCAGCCCCTGCTCGACCGCCCCGCCCAGCCGGACGCCTGCGGCCCGCGCCACCGGGTCGGCACCCGCGAGCGCCTCGGAGACCAGGTCGCCGAGAAGCACCGGCTCCAGGGCGGGCACCAGCACGCCGGCGTGGATGCGAGAGAGCTCGAAGAGGTCGTCGACCATCCGCACCATCCGGTCGACCTCGCCCCGCATCTGGCGGTGGTAGCGGCCCGGGTCGGGGGCCAGCCCGTCCTCCAGCGCCTCGGTCATCGCCCGCAGCCCGGCCAACGGGGTGCGCAGGTCGTGGGAGACCCACGAGACCAGCTCGCGCCGGGAGTCCTCCAGCATCCGCTCCCGCTCGCGGGACTCGCGCAGCCGCTCGCTGGTCCGCTCCAGCTCGGCCGACAGGGCCGTCAGCTCGGCCGGGCCGGTGGTCGTCGCGACGTACTCGCCGCTCTCCCCGAACCGGCGGGCCTCGCGCTGCAGGCCCGAGCTCCACCGCACCAGCGCGGACCCGATACCGGCGCCGAACGCGACGGCGACCACCCCGGCCACCAGGCAGACCAGCAGCACCACCCCGAAGTCGTGGCTGGAGAGGAACATCGCGTTGGCCGTGCCGAGCACCCCGGCGACGACCGCGAGCACGGCGACGACGGCGGCCAGCACGGGCGCCCAGCGCAGCGAGAGCCGCCGCATCGCCCAGGCAGCGCCGAGCCCGGCCAGCCCGACGGCCGCCGCCCAGGAGGTGGCCACCAGCACGATGTCGACCTGGTCGCGGGTCACGACCCGACCCCCGTGGCTCCGGTGGCGGGCTCCCAGCGGTAGCCCACGCCCCATACCGTGACCAGCCGCGTCGGGGTGGTCGGGTCGGCCTCGACCTTCTCGCGCAGCCGGCGCACGTGGACCGTGACGGTGGACTGGTCGCCGAAGGTCCAGCCCCAGACCTCGGCGAGCAGCTGGTCACGCGACCACGCGGTCCTCGGGTGGGAGACCAGGAAGCGCAGCAGGTCGAACTCGCGCGAGGTCAGGGCGAGCTCACGCCCGTCGAGGGTGGCCCGGTGGGTCACGCTGTCCACCACGAGGTCGCCGTCGGTGACGGGTCCGGCCGCCGGCCGGTCCCGCTCGCCGACCCGCCGCAGGATCGAGTCGACCCGCAGGGCGAGCTCACGGGGGGAGAACGGCTTGGTCACGTAGTCGTCGGCGCCCTGCTCCAGCCCGACCACGCGGTCGCTCTCCTCGCCCAACGCGGTCAGCATGACCACCGGCACGTCGCCGGCCAGCCGGAGCCGGCGGCACACCTCGAGGCCGTCGATGCCCGGCAGCATCAGGTCGAGCACGACGAGGTCGGGCCGGTCGCCGTGGTAGGCGACCAGGGCCTTCTCGCCGTCCTCGACGTCGGTGACCCGGTGACCCGCGGCGCGCAGGTAGGACACGACGACCTCGCGGACGGTGTGGTCGTCGTCGACCACCAGGACGTGGGCCATGGGACTACTCTGCCCCTCCCCCGGGCCGCTCGGCGGCGTCCCGGCGCACGGCGCGCTCACGGACCAGTCCCCAGGCGATCACCGCGAGCAGCACCACGGCCGCGACCACGAGCCAGCCGGCACGGTAGTCGCGGTCCAGCAGGGTGGGGTTGTCCGCCCGGGCACCGAAGCGGCCGAGCACCGGCACCGCCGCGACGGTCAGGGCGCCGAGCAGCAACAGGCCGGCGGCGGCCGGGGCGCGCCAGGGACGCGGCAGCAGCCGGGTCCCGAGGGCGGCGACCAGGAGGGTCAGCGGCGCGAGGACGCCGTCGTGGAGGAGGACGCCGCCACCGAGCCAGACCACGGCCGCGACCAGGTTGTCGAGGCCGAGCTCGAGCAGCCGGAAGGCGCCGTACGCCGCGGCTGCCAGCCCGAGCGCGCCCAGGACGGCACGGGGCGCGCTCACAGCGCCTCCAGGCGGGCGACCCACTTGGTCTGCAGCACGCCCGGCCGGTCCGGGGCGATCAGCCGCGCCGGGTACCCGTGGTCCAGGGCCAGGTCCTGCCCGTCGAGGCGCAGCGCGAGCAGGGTCAGGTCGTCGGCGGCGAACGAGGCCGGCAGCTCGGTGACGCGGTAGGGGCCCGAGGGCTGCAGGGACACCACCCGCAGGCCGCGCCCCCGTGCGCCGACCAGGTCCATCAGGTCGGCGACCCGGACGCCGGTCCAGGTGCCGCTGGCGCTCCAGCCCTCCACACACGCGATCGGCAGCGTGGCCGTGTGCTGGGGCAGCGCGAGCAGGTCGGCCCGGCTGAGCGAGGCCTCCCGACCGTCCGCGGCGAGCACCAGCCGGTAGGCGGGGTCGAGGGCCGTGACGGTGACGTGCGCGGCCCGTGCGGACTTGTTGATCGGGATGCCGGCCGGCCCCTGCCCGCTGCGCACCCCGAACAGGGAGACCCGGCGCAGCAGCGGGACGGTGCTCCCGGCCGAGAGCAGGACCGCGGCGCCGGCGGCGATCCACGTCACCCGCAACAGTCCGCGCCGGGACAGCGCCTCCCCCACGGCGGCGCTGTCCCGGTCCAGGGCCGGTGAGTCGACGTCGGCCGCGAGGGCGGCCCGGATCACCGGCAGCTTCACCGCGACGTGCACCAGCAGCGCACCGATCGCGACCCAGGCCATCGCGAAGTGCGTCGCCCGGAAGTGGAAGTCCCAGGGGTACCACTGCGCGGCGTTGGCCAGACCGCTGGCCAGCTGGAAGATCGCCGAGGAGACCAGGACCAGGATGGAGAGCCGCTCCAGCCCGTGCAGCACCAGCTCGCGGCCCGGTCGGGGGACGGCGGCGAAGAGCTTGGGGAAGACCGTCCACAGCTTGACCAGCAGGAGCGGGATCGCGGCAGTGCCGCTCGCGACGTGCAGCCCCTGGGTGAGGCGGTAGAGCCACACCGGCCTGGTCGGGAAGTCGAACCAGAGGTCGTGCGACTGCGCGGCGTGGCTGACCAGGCCCGTCACGAACGCCACCGCGAAGCAGATCCCGAGCCACAGCCCGACCCGGGCCGCGACCGCCGGGCTGCGCAGGGGCGAGGTGAAGTCCTCCTCGCGCGGCACCGGGGGGCGACGCGCCAGCAGCCCGCTCATGTGGCGCTCCCCCGGTCCAGCACGGCGAACCAGCGTCCGTCGTGCTCGTGCACCGAGGTGGCGAACCCGGCCGCGCCCGCGACCTCGCGGACCGACTCGGGGCCGAGCACCGACCAGCGGAAGGGACGCGAGCGCGCCCCGCCGCACTCCAGCCGGACGGTGCGGGTCCGCAGGCCGACCCCGGGTGGGGCCAGGTCGACCACGGCGCTGCCCCGGGGTGCGAGGAGGTCGTGCACGCGGCGCAGCAGCCGGACCGGGTCGCCACCGATGCCCACGTTCCCGTCGGCGAGCAGCACCGTGGGCCACCGGCCCTCGGCCGGTATCGGCTCGAAGACGTCGCGCTGCAGGGCCGCCACACCTCGGCTGCGTGCCTGCCGGACGGCTTCGGGTACGACGTCCACGCCCAGGGCGCGGCGCCCGGAGGCGAGCAGTTCGGCGGTCATCCGGCCCGGGCCGCACCCGACGTCGAGGGTGGGGTCACCGCAGTGGGCCAGCACCACCCGGTCGGACGCGTCGGCGCCGCGGGTCCAGCTGCTCACCGGCAGCGGCACCGGTCGCCCCTCCAGGCCCACCACCGAGCACGCCCGGCCGCGCAGCGCCCAGGTGAACACCTCGCCCCACGTCTCGTCCGGCGTCGTCACGCTCATCGGTCCCGCCCCTCTCGAACGGCGCTGCGCCACTCCCGGGCGAAGGTGGTCTCCGGCGCCAGCCGCGCCACCGCCTCCGCGTCCTCGGCGGTGTCGACGTCGCGCAACGCTGCCACCCGGGTCACCCGGGCACCGGCCCGCACCAGCGCCTGCTCGGTGTCCTGGCAGGTGGTCGGCGTCGACATCGGCACCCCCGCCAGCGCGGCGGCGTACGACGGTGACCGCAGCCCGAGTACCCACCAGCCGCCGTCCTCGGCAGGACCCAGGACGGCGTCCTGGGCGCCGTCGACGAGCCGGTCGGCGACCTCGGTCAGCGCCGCCGGGGTGGCGTGCGGGGTGTCCATGCCGACCTGCACCACTGGCCCCCGCCCGTACGCCGCGGCGTCGGCGTGCGCGTGGGCCAGCCGCTCTCCGAGCCCGTCACCGCGCTGGTCGACGACGTGCCACCCGTGCAGCCGGTCGAGCAGCGGACCCGGCTCGGCGACGTCGGCCAGGTCCCCGGCCAGCGCCAGGCAACGACGGTCCGGGGCGAACGCGGCGGCGCACGCGTCCAGGGTGTCCAGCAGCGCCGCGCTCGCCAGGCGGGCGGCGAGCTCGTGGCCCACCTCCAGCCCGAGTCGGGTCTTCGCCCGTCCTGCCACCGGCGCCTTGGCCAGCACCAGGACAACCGGGGCGCTCACGCCAGCACCCTGGCGAAGTCGCGGGCCGCGCGCACCGACCCGCGCACCGACCCGGACACCTTCGACCGCGTGCCCTCGGCCCGGGGGTGGTAGCCGACGTCGAGCTCGACGAAACGCCAGCCGGCCAGCTGGGCGCGCTGCAGGAGCTCCACCGGGTAACCGAAGCGGCGGTCCTCGACCCCGAGGTCGAGCAGGGCCTGGCGGCGGCAGACCCGCAGCGGCGCGATGTCGTGGACCGGCAGCCCGGTCCGCCGGCGCAGCCACCACAGCACGGCCGCGTTGCCGGCCCGGGCGTGCCAGGGCCAGACGCCGTGGCGGACCGGGCGGCGGCGTCCCACCGCCAGGTCCGCGACGCCCCCCTCCACCGCGGCCAGCAGCGGGAGGAGGTCCTCGGGGTCGAACGAGCCGTCGCCGTCCATCACCGCGAGGTGGTCGTGGGTGGCCGCCTCGACGCCGGCGTGCACCGCGGCGCCGTAGCCGGGAACGGGCTCGTGCACCACCCGTGCTCCCAGGGTCGCCGCGACGGCGGCGGTGTCGTCGGTGGAGCCGTTGTCCACCACGATGACCGCGAACACCGAGGGGATCCGGGGCAGCAGCGCGGCGAGCGCGGGGCCCTCGTCGCGACACGGCAGCACCAGGTCGCAGCGGGACGGGTGGGGAGGGGCGTCAGCCATGGCTCCCACGCTAGGGAAGGTGGGACGGGCGCCGGGCGGGGAAAGCCTTACGGTCTGCTTGCGGGGGCGGTCGAGCACCGGGGCGGCTCGGGTGCGCTGGCTAGAGTCCGCCCATGAGCCCCGTCCGCGTGCCCCGCCAACGCGGGCTCTCGGCACCGGCATGGGGGTTGCTCGTCGGGCTCGTCGTCATGGGGCTGGCGATGCTGGTGCCCGCGGTGACCGGCTGGAACGTGCACGTCTTCAGCTTCCCTCCCCTGCACGCCGCCTGGGACCCCCGACTCGGTCCGGGGACGCTGCCGGCCGTGGCGATCGGCGTGGCGGGCTGCCTGGTGGCGACCCGGTGGGCCGACGGCCTCGGGTGGCGGGCGCTGCTGCTCGCGTCGTACGCCGGCGGGCTGGCGTGGATGCTGGCGCTGGCCACCGTGGACGGCCGGGACGGCATCGGGGTGATCCTGCAGACGCCGTACGAGTACCTGCGCACCGCCCGCGCCACGACCGACCTGTCGGCGCTGCTGCACGAGTACGTCGCCCGCATCCCGTACGACGCCCCGCTCGGTCACTGGCCGGTGCACCTCGCCGGGCACCCGCCCGGAGCGTTCCTGTTCTTCTGGGTGCTCGTGCGGCTCGGCCTGGGCAGCGGGCTGGCGGCCGGGCTGGTGGTGACGGCGGTGGCGGCGACCACGCCGCTGGCCGTGCTCGTCACCGCCCGGGTGCTGGGCGCCGAGCGCCTCGCCCGCCGCGCGGCACCGTTCCTGGTGCTGGGGCCGGCCGCGATCTGGCAGTGCGTCTCGGCCGACGCCGTCTTCGCCGCTGTGGCCGCCTGGGGCCTCGCAGCGCTGGCCCTGGCCGGGGTCCGTGCGCAGACGGGGCGCTCGGCCTGGGCGGGCTGGGCCGTGGTGGCCGGACTCCTGCTGGGCTACGCGGTGATGATGTCCTACGGCCTTCCCCTGTTGGGGATCCTGGCGCTGGCGGTGCTGTGGTGTGCTCGCTCGTGGAGACCGGTCGCGGTCGCCGCGGCGGCGGCCCTGGTCGTCGTCGGGCTCTTCGCCGTGGCGGGCTTCCGCTACTGGGAGGCCCTGCCGGTGCTGCACGACCGGTACTGGGACGGGGTGGCCTCGCGCCGGCCGGCGTCGTACTGGATGTGGGGCGACCTCGCTGCGCTGCTGTTCTCGGCCGGTCCGATCGCGGGCGCGGCGGCCGGTCAGCTGGTCGGGGTCGCGCGGAACGCGCGGCGGCTCGGCCGGTACGCCGCGTCGACGGGGGTCGCCGGCAGGCTCGGGGCGGTCCGCGGCCGCGTGCTGGCCGCCCGCCCACCGGTCCTGGTGGTGCTCGTGCTCAGCACGGCCGGGTGGGCCATGGTGCTCGCGGCCGACGTCTCCCAGATGAGCCGGGCCGAGGTCGAGCGGATCTGGCTGCCGTTCGTGCCGTGGCTGCTGCTGGGCACGGCGCTGCTGCCCGAGCGCTGGCGCACCCGGGGGCTGGTCCTGCAGGTCGCCTTCGCCCTCGTCGTCCAGCACCTGCTCGACACCGGCTGGTGACCGGGTCGCTCAGCGCAGCGGCTCGTGCACGAACGCTGCCAGGCCGTCGGCCGGTGCGACCCGGGCGGTGAAGCCGAGCTGGTCGCGTGCGCGCGCCGGGGAGGCCACGACGTGGCGCACGTCGCCGAGCCGGTAGCGGCCGGTCACGGTCGGAGCGATGCCGGCCTCCGCGCCGAGCAGGGCCGCGACGTCGCGGATCGACACCGGCCGCCCCGAGCAGACGTTGTACGGCGCGAACGGGGTGGAGGTGTCCGCGACCTGCTCGACGGCGGCCAGGTTGGCACGGGCCACGTCGCCGACGTGCACGAAGTCGCGCATCTGGCCGCCGTCCTCGAAGACCTGCGGCGGCTCGTGCCGCTCCAACGAGGACCGGAAGATCGCGGCCACCCCGGAGTACGGGGTGTCGCGGGGCATCCGCGGGCCGTACACGTTGTGGTAGCGCAGTGCGACCGCGCGCCCGTCTGCCTGCCGGGCCCACGCCGACGCGTAGTGCTCCTGGGCCAGCTTGCTGGCCGCGTAGCTGCTGCGCGGGTCGAGCCGGGCGTCCTCCTCGACCAGCTCCCAGCCGAGCGGCGAGCCGCAGCGGGGGCAGTGGTTCTCGAAGTCGCCCGCCTCGAGCGCCGCCACCTCGCGGGCCGGCGGGGCGACCGCGCCGTGCTCGGCGCAGGTGTAGCGGCCCTCGCCGTACACCACCATCGAGGAGGCGAGGACGAGCCGGCGCACGTCCGCGGCGTGCATCGCCGCCAGCAGGGTGGCCGTGCCGAGGTCGTTGTGACCGGCGTAGAGCGGAAGGTCGGCCGGCGTCAGCCCGGCGCCGACCATCGCCGCCTGGTGGCAGACCACGTCCACGCCGCGGAGCAGGCCCGTCCACGCGGTCGCGTCGCGGACGTCGAGCAGGTGCAGGTCGTCAGCCACGTCGGGCAGGTCGGCATGGGCCTGCGGGATCAGGGCGTCGACGGCGACCACCTCGTGCCCGGCCCCGGCGAGCGCCTCGGCGACGGCGCCGCCGATGAACCCCGCGGCGCCGGTCAGCAGGACCCTCACGGCAGCAGCGCGGCGTCGACGTCGTCGCGCCAGCCGGCACACGAGCAGCCGTCGGGATCCGGGGCGCCCGCGATGGCGGCGCCGAGGATGCCCTTGAGGCGCTCGATGTTGGCGGCGAACATCGCGAAGACCTGCGCCTGGTCGACCGCCTCCTCGGCACTGACCCCGGCGTCCAGGTCGGTCACCAGCGCGATCGTGGCGTAGCAGAGCCCGAGCTCGCGGGCCAGCACGGCCTCGGGGTGGCCGGTCATGTTGACCACCGTCCAGTCCTGGGCGGCGTACCACCGGGACTCCGCGCGCGAGGAGAACCTCGGGCCCTCGATCACCACCATCGCTCCCCCGTCGACGACGTCGGGGGTGTGCTCGACCAGCGTCGTGCGCAGGCGCGGGCAGTAGGGGTCGGCGAACGGGGCGTGCACCGCGCCCTGCTCGACATAGGTCTGGACCCGCCCGGACGTGCGGTCCACGAGCTGGTCGGGGACCACCAGAGTGCCCGGGGGCGTGCGCTCCTGCAGGCCGCCCACCGCGCACGGGGCGAGGACCTGGCGCACGCCGAGCGAGCGCAGCGCCCAGAGGTTCGCGCGGTAGTTGATCAGGTGCGGCGGGTAGGCGTGGCCGGCCCCGTGCCGCGGCAGGAACGCCACCGGCCGGCCACCGACGGTGCCGACGGCGACCGGCGCCGACGGGTCGCCGTACGGCGTGGGGACGGCGACCTCGACGGCATCGTCGAGGAACTCGTAGAAGCCGCTCCCGCCGATCACGGCCAGCGCGGGAGTCGCGGGGGTGGTGGTCATGAGCCCGACCCTAGGGGGCGGGTGGGCGCGACCGCCGCGTGGTCTCGACCTACGCCGGGACCGGCTGGTGCTCGGCGAGGAAGCCGGTCACCAGCGGCCAGGTGACCCGCGGCGCCTCGACGCCGGCGACCAGGCCGAGGTGGGAGCCGGTCACCTCCACGTAGCGGACCGAGTGCGCTCCGGTGAAGACCTGGGCCCCTGCCGCGACGGCGGGCGCCGGGGCGATCGCGTCGGTGGAGGAGCCGATGATCTGCACCGGCGGCCGGACCCGGGTGAGGTCGACGTGGAGGTCGTCGTTGAGCCGCACCAGCCCGCGCGCCAGCTCGAGGCGCTGGATCAGGCGCGCGTAGACCTGCAGGTAGAAGCGGCCCGGGTAGCCCGGCATCTCGGCCATGAACCGGTCCACGCTCTGCATCCGGGCCAGCGCCTCGGTGTCGGTCAGGTTGCCGAGCACGTAGAGCGGCTTGGTGAGCTCACGCTGCAGCGCGGTGGCCTTGAACCCCGCCCGCACCAGGTGCCGCGGGACGCCGCCCATCGCGGCCGTCGGCAGGGCCAGCACGCGGCCACCGGTGACCTTCCCGACCCGACGGGCCAGCTCGATGGGCGCGATCCGGCTGTAGTCGAACGGCGTGCCCAGGGCGGTGATGGAGGCGATCGGCAGGTCGGGGTCGGCACCCGCGGTCAGGAAGCTGATCGTGCCACCCAGCGACCACGCGACGACGTGCACGAGGGCACCGCCGTGCTCCTCGGAGACCCGGCGCAGCGCGGTGGGCACGATGTCTTGGACCCACTCCTCGAACCCCATCCGCCGGTCGGCGAAGGTGATGTCGCCGTAGTCGATGACGTACGGCGCGTAGCCCTGCTCGAGCAGGTGCGCGACCAGGCTCTGTCCCGGGCGCAGGTCGTAGCACGCGGCCGAGACGGCCAACGGCGGCACCAACAGGACCGGGGTCGCACCGGCGTCGTGGCTCTTCTCGTCGCCGGCGAGGTAGCGCCGCAGGGTGCGGTGCGGGGCGTCGTACAGGACCTCGTGCGGGGTGGCGTGGCGCGGCTCGATGCCGTCGCCGAAGGTCAACGCCCACGCGTTGCGGATGGCGGTGCGGACCGACGGGCCGGTCGCTGCGAGGGGGCTGAGGCCCACGGTCACTCCTGGTGTCGGATGCTGGCGATGGGTGTTACCGCGGGTAACGTCGTGCCTCAGTGTGGCGGCCGTCCTCACCCCCGGCAACGTGATGTTGCCGACCTGCTCGTCGTGCTGCCCCGGATCAGCACCGGGGTGTGATGGAGTGGCGCTTCGGATGGGGAGGAGCCCAGCATGGTCCAGAGACGGGTGGCGCACCTGGCGGTGGTGACGGCGGCCCTGGCCTCGGTCGCGGCCTGCGGGTCGGCCGGCGACGCGGAGACGCGGGCCTGCCGGACCTGGGAGATCCAGGTCGCCCAGGAGAAGCCCAGCACGACGTTCGTGGCGGTGACCGCGGCCGTTCAGGCCGACCTCGACGCCATGACCGCCGGCGACGCCCTGGGAGACAACTTCACCCTCGACGACGTCGTCACCGCGTCGCTGGCCGACCTCCGCACCGCGGCTGCCAAGGCGGCAGCGGTCCCCGGTCTCGACGACGACACCTACGACCTGTTCGTGGGCGTGCTGCGCGATCTCCGGGACCTCCGGGCCGCGACCCTGTCCTCCGACTACGAGCCTCGGACGGTGGTGGACGCTGCCGGGGTCGCCCGCAAGGCCGCCGACAAGATCACCGCACGCTGCTCGTAGCGCCGGCTCAGTCCACCGTCGCCACCGGCTGCTGGCGGGCCAGCGCGACGGCCAGCACCACACCGCTGACCAGGACCGCAGCGAACACGTTGAGCGCGGCGAAGCCGAGGTGGTCCACCACCAGCCCCGCCAGGCCGCCGGCCGCGGCGGCGGAGACGTTCATGAGCAGGTCGGAGGCGCCCTGGACGCCGGTCCGGTCGGCCAGCGGCGCCGACTCGGTGACCATCGTCGAGGCCGCGACCGTGCAGCACGACCAGCCGAGCCCGAGCAGGAACAGCCCGACCGCGATGGCCCCCGAGGCGCCCTCCGGGGACGACCCGGCCAGCCAGAGCGCGACCAGGAGCAGGGTGGCGCCCAGCAGCAACACCGCCGGGCGTCCGGCGCGGTCGGCCATCAGCCCGAGCGCGGGCGAGAAGAAGAACATCCCGAGCACGTGCACCGAGATCACCAGACCGAGCACCTGCGGCTCCGCTCCGCCGTGGATCATGTGCAGCGGGGTCATGATCATCACCGCGACCATCACGGCGTGGGCCGAGGACATCGCGAGGATCCCGGCGGCGATGCCCGGGCGTTCGCGGGCCAGCTCGAGGACCCGACGCCAGGACGTCCGCGGGGCCGGGCGAGCCGGGTCTCTGCCGGCGACCGCGCGGGCGACCAGCAACGGGTCCGGGCGGAGGAGGAGCGCCACCACCGCGGCCGCAAGGGTGACCACCACCACCGACACCACGAACGGGCCGGTCAGCCGTGGCAGGTCCAGCCGGTCGGCGAGGTCGCCGGCCGGGCCGATGAGGTTGGGCCCGAGCACCGCCCCGAAGGTCGTCGCCCACAGCACCACCGACAGCGCCCGGGCGCGACCCTCCGGTGAGGCCAGGTCGGCCGCGGCGTAGCGGGACTGGTAGTTGGTCGCGCTGTTGGCCCCGAGCAGGGTGGCGCCCACGAGCAGCAACGGGAAGGAGCGGGTCGCACCCCCGAGCACACAGACCGCGGCGCCCGTCGCGCCGGTGAGATAGCCGCCGACCAGGCCCACCCGGCGTCCCCGCCGGCCCATCACCCGCGACATCAGGTAGGCCGCCGCGGCCGCTCCGAGCACCTGCATCGTCTGCACGAGCCCGGCCAGGGACTCGTGACCCGAGACGTCCTCGGCAAGCACCGAGGCGACCGCGATGCCGACGGTGGTGCCAAGGCCGCCCAGGGTCTGGGAGACGGTCAGCACCGCGACCGTACGGCGCTGCAGCGCGGCGACGTCGCGCCGCGGGGCGAGCTGGGTCACCGGCCCGGGGTCATCGTTGGTGCTCCGGCAGGGAGAGCGAGTCGGCCACGACACGCCACACGACCTTGGGAGGCTCGCCCGCCTCCAGTGCCTCGTGGACGGTGCGGTGCTGGAGCCCGGCGAGCACCTGCTGCCCGGCCCAGACCGCGGCGTACGACGGACCCAGCACGGACTCCATCCGTGCCCAGAACTCGGTGTGCCTCATCGACGTCCCTCCTCACGTGCGGCCAGGACGAGGTCCAGCCGCCAGGCGCCGACGGTCAGCGCGCCGAGCAGCAGCACGACGCCGAGCCCGTTGAGCAGCACGTGCGGGTAGCCCAGGTGGGTGACGTCGACGAACGGGTACGGATACCAGTCGGTGACCGCGCCGTGCAGCAGGGTCCACGCCATGTAGAGCACGGGGAAGACCGCCGAGGCCAGGAGGTCCTCGCGCCGGATGCGGCGGCGCGGGCCGAAGGCCACCCAGCCGACGACGGCGAGCAGCGGGACCGCGACGTGGAGGAGCTTGTCCACCACATAGCTGGCGCCGGCGAGGTCGAGCAGCGGGCGCAGCAGCACGAAGTGGATGACCCCGGTGACGGTGATGCAGACGACGGCGTTGAGCCGCAGCACCCGCCACGCCCGCGTGTCCCGGTCCCGACGCAGGGCGAGGCTGCTGGTGGTGAGCGCGACGAGCAGGTTGGACAGGATCGTGAAGTAGCTGACGAACCGGATCAGCCTGGTCGACGTCGCGGCTGCCGCACCCTCGTCGGTCAGCGCCGCCGAGCCGTTGAGGATCAGCACCAGCTGCCAGCCGACGGCCACCAGGGTGACCACCGCGGTGACGGCGTGCCAGGCACGGGGCATGGTGTCGGCGCGCCGGTCGGACTGGCCGTCAGTGTGCCGGTCGGTCTGCATGGGGAGAGCGTAGGCGTCGTTCACGTCAGCAGCAGCCGCCCGAGCCGTCGCGAGGCGACGGTGATCCCGACCGCCCCCATCACCAGCAGGTAGACCACCGAGATCGCCGACTCCACCGTCACGAGTCCGGTGCACAGCTCCCGCACCAGCACGACACCGCGGTAGAGCGGGGTGACCTCCACGACCCAGCGCCAGACGCCGGTGTAGGTGGTCACCGGGAAGAACGTGGCCGAGAACAGGAACATCGGCATGGTCGCGAGCTGGATGTACTCGAAGTGCTGCCAGGACTTCATGTACGTCGTCAGCGCCATCCCGGCTCCGGCGACCGCGAACCCGATCAGCACGGCGGCCGGGAGGGCGAGGACGGCCAGCCACGACCCGAGCAGACCCATGACGGCCATCACCCCCAGGAATCCGGCCGAGTAGATCGCACCGCGCGAGACCGCCCAGGACACCTCCCCGCGCGCCACGTCGGCCGGGCCCAACGGCGTCGCCAGCACCGCGTCGTACGCCTTCTGGAACTTGAGCTTGAAGAACACGTTGAAGGTGGAGTCGATGAGCGCGCCGTTCATCGCCGAGGTGGCGAGCATCGCTGGGGCCACGAACTCGGTGTAGCCGAGGTGGTGGCCGCCGACCTCGAACCCGGTGACCAGAGCCCCGACGCCGATGCCGATCGAGAGCAGGTAGAGCACCGGCTCGAGGAAGCCGGTGACGAAGTAGGCCCAGCCACGCCGGTAGGCCAGGAAGTTGCGGACGAAGAGCGAGGACGCCCCACCTCCGCGGGTCTGGGAGCGGGCGAGCGCCGTTCCGGTGAGCGCCACTCAGACCACCAGCCTGCGGGTGAGCCGCCGCACCGACCACCACAGCCCGAACGAGGAGAGTGCCAGCAGGTAGACCGTGCTCACCGCGGCCGTCCCCCAGTCCCAGCGCCCCAGCGACGCCATCCGGCAGAGCTCGACGCCGTGGTAGAGCGGGGTGAACGAGGCCACCACCTCCAGGACCCGGGGCAGGTTCTGCACCGGGAAGAACGCTCCGGAGAAGAGGAACATCGGCATGATGCCGAGCCGGTAGATGAGGGCGAAGCCCTGCTCGGAGGAGGCTCCGGCACTGAAGCCGTAGAGCGGCGTGGCCACCGCCACCCCGGTGAGCAGCGCGCCCACCAGGGCGCCGACGAAGCCGGCGACGCTGCCGAACAGGCCGAAGGCGGCCAGGACTGCGGCGAAGACGACGGTGGCCAACGTGGTGCGGAACATCGCGTAGCCCAGGTGGCCCACGACGATGTCCACGACCCGCAACGGGGTGGCGATCATGCCGTAGTAGGTGCGGTTCCACCGGATCGCGCCCATCACCGGGTACATCACCTCCCCCATGGCCACCTGCATCGCGCTGGCGGCGAGCAGCCCGGGGGCGACGAAGTCCAGGTACGACGGGGCACCGCCGACCCCGGCGGTGGAGTCGTCGACGTACCGGCCGAGGAGCACGCCCATGGCGACCACGTAGAGCAGTGGCTGCACGAACGAGCCGACCGCGCTGCCCTTCCACGTGCGGCGGTAGACCGTCCCCCAGTAGTCGACCTGGCGACCGAGCTGCAGCGCCATCAGTCGACCAGGGTCCGTCCGGTCAGACGCAGGAAGACGTCCTCCAGGGTGGCCCGGCGGACCAGCACCGCCACCGGCCGCAGCCCGCGCTCGTGGACCCGGGCCAACGCCTCCTCGCCGTCGTCGGTGTAGAGCAGCAGCCGGTCGGGCAGGACCTCGACGCGGTCGGCGAGGTCGGCGACCTGCGTGGCCAGGTCGTCGTGCTCGCCCACCCCGAAGCGCAGCTCGGCGACCTCGCGCGTGGAGTGCGTGCGGATCAGGTCCAGGGGCGTGCCCTCGGCCACGATGAGGCCGCCGTCCATGACCACGAGCCGGTCGCACAGCTGCTCGGCCTCGTCCATGTAGTGCGTGGTCAGCACGAGGGTGACGCCCTGCTGCTTGAGGCGAAAGAGCCGGTCCCACAGCACGTGGCGGGCCTGCGGGTCCAGGCCCGTGGTCGGCTCGTCGAGCAGGAGCAGGTCGGGGTCGTTGATCAGCGAGCGGGCGATGGTCAGACGCCGCTTCATCCCGCCCGAGAGCGCCTCCACCTTCTCCTCGGCCTTCTCCCGGAGCTGGAAGAAGCCGAGCAGCTCGTCGGCGCGGGAGGCGACCTCACGCCGCGGGAGCCCGAAGTAGCGCCCGTAGATCAGCAGGTTCTCCCGTACCGACAGCTCGGTGTCGAGGGTGTCCTCCTGCGGGCACACGCCCAGCCGCGCCCGGATCGCGGAGCCGTCGTGCCGGGGGTCACGCCCCAGCACCCGCAGCTCGCCGCTCGTCGGGGGCGACACCGCGGCGATCATCCGCATCGTCGAGGACTTGCCGGCGCCGTTGGGGCCGAGGAACCCGAACGCCTCGCCCTTGCGGACCTCCACGTCGATGCCCCGCACGGCCTGGAAGTCGCCGAACTGCTTGGTCAGGCCGCGGGCCGACACCATCGAGGCGGCGGGGTCGTCGGACGGCGGCAGGGCGGAGGTCGTCTCGTCGGGCTGGAGCGAAGGCACCCCTCGAACATAACCGCGGCCGCCGACAGAACCCGAGGTGTTTACCCACGGCTCCCCTCCCCACCGCTCCCCAGCGCTCCCCGAGCGCTCCGGCTGGAACTGTCGGAGCCGTCGGGCAGGATGGACCGCGATGACGACGACCCCCGTGACCGAGGACCCGACCCGGGTCTGGGACGGGTTCGGTGAGGCCACCCGGACCTGGTTCCAGGCCGCCTTCGCCGAGCCCACGCCCGCCCAGGTCGGCGCGTGGACGGCGATCGCCGCCGGCCGCAACGCGCTGGTGGTCGCCCCGACCGGGTCGGGCAAGACGCTCAGCGCGTTCCTGTGGGCCCTCGACCGGCTGGTCACCGAGCCCCGACCCGCCGAGAAGCTGCAGCGCTGCCGGGTCCTCTACATCTCCCCGCTCAAGGCGCTGGCCGTCGACGTCGAGCGCAACCTGCGGGCACCGCTGGCCGGGATCGGCCACACCGCGTCCCGGCTCGGGCTGCCGCAGCCGGACGTCGCGGTCGGTGTCCGGTCCGGCGACACCTCGGCGCAGGAGCGCCGCAAGCTGGTGACGACCCCGCCCGACATCCTCATCACGACCCCCGAGTCGCTCTTCCTGATGTTGACCTCGCAGGCGCGCGAGGCGCTGCGCGGCGTCGAGACCGTGATCCTCGACGAGGTGCACGCGGTCGCCGGGACCAAGCGCGGTGCCCACCTGGCGCTGTCGCTGGAGCGGCTCGACGCGCTGCTGGAGCAGCCCGCCCAGCGCATCGGGCTGTCGGCGACCGTCCGACCCGTCGAGGAGGTCGCCCGGTTCCTGGGCGGCAGCCGCCCGGTGGAGGTCGTCGCGCCGCCGTCGATGAAACGCTGGGACCTGCAGGTCGTGGTCCCGGTCGAGGACATGGGCGAGCTCGGCGCGACCGGGGCGATCGACCTCGAGGGCCCGGCGTCCGGCGCGGAGCGACGGACGTCGATCTGGCCGTATGTGGAGGAGCAGGTCGTCGACCTGATCGAGGCGCACCGCTCGACGATCGTCTTCGCCAACTCCCGGCGGCTCGCCGAGCGGCTCACCGCCCGGCTCAACGAGATCGCCGCCGAGCGGGCCGGTCTCGAGCTGGAGGAGGGGCAGCCGCCGCCCGCCCAGCTGATGGCCCAGTCTGGCGCGTCCACCGGCGCCGCCCCGGTGATCGCCAAGGCGCACCACGGCAGCGTCTCCAAGGAGCAGCGCGCGCTGATCGAGGACGACCTGAAGCGAGGTCGCCTCCCCTGCGTGGTGGCCACCTCCAGCCTGGAGCTGGGCATCGACATGGGCGCGGTCGACCTGGTGGTGCAGATCGAGTCGCCGCCGTCGGTGGCCAGTGCCCTGCAGCGCGTCGGCCGGGCCGGCCACCAGGTCGGCGAGGTGTCGCGCGGGGTCCTGCTGCCCAAGCACCGGGCCGACCTGGTGCACACCGCGGTCACCGTCGAGCGGATGCGCGAGGGCGCCATCGAGTCCCTGCACGTCCCGGCCAACCCGCTGGACGTGCTGGCCCAGCAGATCGTCGCGGCGAGCGCGGTGGACGAGCTCTCCGCCGACGACTTCTTCGACCTGGTGCGCAAGGCGGCGCCGTACGCCGCCCTGCCGCGCAGCGCCTACGACGCCACCCTGGACCTGCTGAGCGGGCGCTACCCCAGCGACGAGTTCGCCGAGCTGCGGCCCCGGGTGGTCTGGGACCGGATCGCCGGCACCGTGACCGGCCGTCCCGGCGCCCAGCGGCTCGCGGTGACCAGCGGCGGCACCATCCCCGACCGCGGCCTGTTCGGGGTGTTCCTGGTCGGTGAGAAGGCCAGCCGCGTCGGCGAGCTCGACGAGGAGATGGTCTACGAGTCCCGCGTCGGCGACGTCTTCGCCCTCGGCGCGACGAGCTGGCGGATCGAGGACATCACCCATGACCGGGTGCTGGTCTCACCGGCCCCCGGCCAGCCGGGACGGTTGCCGTTCTGGAAGGGCGACCAGCTCGGCCGGCCTGCCGAGCTGGGGGCCGCGATCGGTGCCTTCACCCGGGAGCTCGGGGCGCTGGAGCGGGAGCCCGCCGTCGAGCGGTGCCGCGCGGCCGGCCTGGACGCCTGGGCAGCCGACAACCTGGTCACCTTCCTGACCGAGCAGCGGGAGGCAACCCGCATCCTGCCGACCGACCGGACCGTGCTCGTCGAGCGGTTCCGCGACGAGCTGGGCGACTGGCGGCTGGTGCTGCACTCGCCGTACGGCGCCCAGGTGCACGCCCCGTGGGCGCTGGCGATCGGCACCCGGCTCGCGGAGCGGTACGGCATCGACGCGCAGGCGCTGCCCTCCGACGACGGCATCGTGCTGCGCATCCCCGAGACCGACCAGCCCCCGCCCGGCGCGGAGATCGCCCTGTTCGAGCCCGACGAGATCGAGGACCTCGTCACCGCGGAGGTCGGCGGCTCGGCGCTGTTCGCCTCCCGCTTCCGGGAGTGCGCCGCCCGCGCCCTGCTGCTCCCCCGACGCAACCCGGGTCGGCGCTCCCCCCTGTGGCAGCAGCGCCAGCGCTCGGCCCAGCTGCTGTCGGTCGCCGTCAAGTACCCGTCGTTCCCGATCGTGCTGGAGGCGGTCCGCGAGTGCCTGCAGGACGTGTACGACGTCCCGGCCCTGGTGGGGCTGATGAAGGACCTGGCTGCACGTCGGATCAAGGTCGCCGAGGTGCAGACCGAGCAGCCGTCCCCCTTCGCTCGGTCGCTGCTCTTCGGCTACGTCGCCGCCTTCATGTACGAGGGCGACAACCCGCTGGCCGAGAGGCGTGCGGCGGCGCTGTCGCTGGACCAGGGGCTGCTGGCCGAGCTGCTCGGTCGTGCCGAGCTGCGCGAGCTGCTCGACCCGGTGGTGCTGGGCGAGCTGGAGGCCGAGCTGCAGCGCCTCACCCCCGACCGGCAGGCCCGCGACGCCGAGGGGGTCGCGGACCTGCTCCGGCTGCTCGGCCCGCTGAGCACCGGCGAGGTCGCCGCCCGCACGACGACGCCGGCGCAGGCACCCGACTGGCTGGCCGCCCTGGCCGCGGCCCGGCGGGTCGTGGAGGTCCGGATCGCCTCGGAGGAGCGCTGGGCCGCCGTCGAGGACGTCGCCCGGCTGCGCGACGGCCTGGGCGTGCCGGTGCCACCGGGCACCCCGGACGCCTTCACCGACCCGGTCGAGGACCCGCTGGCCGACCTCGTCGCCCGGTTCGCCCGCACCCACGGGCCGTTCACCACCGCCGACGTCGCCTCCCGGCTCGGGCTCGGGGTGGCCGTCGCGCACCAGACGCTGACCCGGCTGGCAGGTCAGGGACGCGTGCTGGAGGGCGAGTTCCGGCCCACCGGCGCGGGCAGCGAGTGGTGCGACGCCGAGGTGCTGCGACGGCTGCGACGCCGCAGCCTGGCCGCCCTGCGCAAGGAGATCGAGCCGGTCGAGCAGTCCACCCTGGGTCGCTTCCTGCCCGCCTGGCAGCACGTCGACGGACCGGCCCGCGGTCTGCGCGGCGTCGACGGCGTGCTCGCGGTCGTCGAGCAGCTGGCCGGGTGCGCAGTGCCCGCGAGCGCACTCGAGCCGCTGGTGCTCGGCAGCCGGGTCCTCGACTACGCCCCCGCGATGCTCGACGAGCTCACGGCCTCCGGCGAGGTGCTCTGGGCCGGGCACGGGACGCTGCCGGGGACCGACGGATGGGTCTCGCTGCACCTGGCGGACTCGGCGCATCTGACCCTCCCCGACCGCGACGTCGCCGAGGACACTCCCGTCCACGACGCCGTCCTGGAGGCTCTCGCCGGTGGCGGGGCGTTCTTCTTCCGGCAGCTCTCGGACGCGGTCGGCTCCACCGACGACGCCGCGCTGACCGGCGTGCTCTGGGACCTGGTGTGGTCGGGCCGGCTCAGCAACGACACCTTGGCCCCGCTACGGGCGCTGGTCTCCGGTGGGCGCACCGCGCACCGCAGCCGGCGCCCGCCGCCCCGGGCCCGGTTGGGCTCGACCCGACCTGGCCGGCCCGGGCGCGCCGACCTGCCGGCGCGCACCGGTCCCCCGACGGCCGCGGGCCGGTGGGGGGCGCTGCCCGACCTGGAGGTCGACGCCACCCGGCGTGCCCACGCCTCGGCCGAGGCGCTGCTCGAGCGGCACGGGGTGGTGACCCGCGGTGCGGTCATGGCCGAGCGGGTCCCGGGCGGCTTCGCCGGCGTCTACAAGGTGCTCTCCGCGTTCGAGGAGTCCGGACGCTGTCGACGCGGCTACTTCGTCGCCGGCCTCGGGGCCGCCCAGTTCGGAGCCCCGGGGGCCGTCGACCGGCTGCGCTCGTTCAGCCGCGACCTCGCCCCACCGGCTGCGCCGATCGACCCGTGGACCACCCCGGAGCCCAGCCCCCGCGACGCGAACGCCCGGGGCCGTGCGGTGGCACTGGCCGCGACGGACCCAGCCAACCCCTACGGCGCGGCCCTGACCTGGCCCGAGCGCACCCGCGCGGACGACGAGGCGGAGCGCGCCGGGCACCGACCCGGGCGCAAGGCCGGAGCCATGGTCGTCCTGGTCGACGGGTCGCTGGCGATCTACGTCGAGCGTGGCGGCCGCACCCTGTTGACCTTCACCGAGGACCTCGACGACCTCACTGCCGCCGCCCAGGAGCTCGCCGCCGCGGTGCGGCGCGGCGCCCTGGGCAAGCTGATGGTCGAGCGGGCCGACGGCGAGCACATCCTGGGCCGGAAGGACCCGCTGCGCGAGGCCCTGGAGGCCTCCGGGTTCATGGTCACGCCCCGAGGGCTGCGGCTCCGTGCCTGAGGGTGACACCGTCTGGCGCACCGCCCGTCAGCTCGACCAGACGCTCAGCGGCCGGGTGCTCACCCGGACCGACTTCCGCGTGCCGGCTCACGCCACCCTCGACCTGTCCGGGCGGGTCCTGGAGGCCACCGTCTCCCGCGGCAAGCACCTGCTCACCCGGATCGGCCCCGACCACACCCTCCACACGCACCTCAAGATGGAGGGGTCCTGGCACCTCTACCGTCCCTCGACACCGTGGCGCCGGCCCGCCCACGAGGCCCGGGTCGTGCTCCACACCGACCAGTGGGTGGCCGTCGGGTTCGCCCTGGGCATCACCGAGGTGGTCGCCCGCGACGCCGAGCCCGACGTCGTGGGCCACCTCGGCCCCGACCTGCTCGGACCGGACTGGGACCCCGGCGAGGCCGAGCGCCGCCTCCTCGCCGCCCCGGACCGGCCGCTGGCCGAGGCGCTGCTCGACCAGCGCAACCTGGCCGGCATCGGCAACCTCTACAAGTCCGAGCTGTGCTTCCTGGCCGGTGAGAACCCGTGGACCCCGGTCGGCGAGGTCCGGGACCTGCCGCGACTGGTCCGGCGGGCCCACCTGGTGCTCGAGGCCAACAAGGAGCGCACCGAGCAGGCCACCACCGGTGACCTGCGCCGCGGCCGCCAGCACTGGGTCTACCGCCGCGAGAGGCAGCCCTGCCGCCGCTGCGGGACCCGGGTCCGCTACGACGAGCAGGACGGTCGCGCGACGTACTGGTGCCCGTCCTGCCAGACTGGTCCGCGATGAGCTACCCACCGCCCCCGCCGCCCGGACCCGAGGACCCTCAGGAGCCCGGTGCCCAGCCCGGCGCGCAGCCCGGCCCGTACGACGCACCCGGCGCGTCCGCGCCTCCCGGGGGTCCGAGCGAGCAGCCGGGGCCACCCTGGCCGGGCTCGTACGGCGCCCCCGGCTACCCCCCGCCGGGTCAGCCCGGCGGCTACGGGTACCCGGGCCAGCCGGGACCTCCGCCCCAGCAGCCCTGGTCTGCTCCCGCTCCCCCGCCGTACCCACCGGGGTCGACGCCGTCGACGCCGTGGGCGAACAACGCCACCCTGTCCCTGATCTTCGGGATCTTCTCGCTCTGCTCGTGCGGCCCGTTCCTCGGCATCCCGGCGATCATCCTGGGGGTCAAGGGCCGCCGCCAGGTGCGGGAGTCGGAGGGCCGGCTCGCGGGCGACGGCATCGCCATCGCGGGCATCGTGACCGGGATCGCCGGCACGATCCTGTGGTTGCTGATCGGGATCGTGGTCGTCATCGCGATCGCCCTGGGCGGTCAGGCCCGGGACGTCTACGAGAAGAACTGCAGCGAGTACTTCAGCGACTCGGGCACGTCGGTGCACTGCCAGCTCTCCTGAGCCGGCGCGGGACCTGACCTCAGGCTGCCGAGGCCACCACGTCGCCGGCCCGACCGGTGCCGAGCGCCTTCGTGGGCAGTGTCTGCTTCAGGGGCTGCTCCACCACCGCGGAGCCGAGCTCCACGGGCTCCAGGCGCATCGCCATCGCGGCCTCCTCGAGGGCGACTGCGTCGGCGACCTCCGAGAGGATCTCCGAGAGAGGCGTGTCGAGGGCCGAGCAGATGGCCGCGAGCAGCTCGCTGGAGGCCTCCTTCTGGCCCCGCTCGATCTCGGACATGTAGCCGAGGCTGACCGAGGCGTCCGCGCAGAGCTGGCGCAGGGTGCGGCCCTGGTCGACGCGGCGTGAGCGGAGGACTTCACCGAGCAGACGTCTGAAAAGCACCATCGTCGCGCTCTCCTCTCCTCATCCCAGGCCGCCCCGCGGGGCTCTCAGGGTGCAAACGCTACCCCCCCGCCTCAACTTCCCGCGGAGGATGCCCACGATTCACACAACGTTCACAACACTGGTTCCCGACCGACTCATCCGCCGCCGGAACCGCTCCTCGTGGATCGGACCAGGTCACGACGAGGCGACGAGGGCCGCACGGACGGCCGTGAGCGCAGCGGCGACGGTGGCCGCACGGACCACGTGACGGTCACCGACCAGGCGCAGCTCCTGGGTGACGACGCCGGCGGGGGTCGCCACCCCGACGTGGACCAGACCCGCGGGCTTGCCCTCCTGCTCGTCGGGTCCGGCCACCCCCGTGGTGGAGACCGCAACGGCGGCGTCGAGCAGCCGGGCCGCACCGACGGCCATCGCGGCCGCGCACTCCGCCGAGACCACCCCGTGCTCGGCGACGAGGTCCGCCGGGACGTCGAGGACCTCGACCTTGATGCGGGTGGCGTAGGAGACGACACCCCCGACGTACACGGCGCTCGCCCCGGGCACCGAGGTGATCGCCTCGCCGAGCCCGCCGCCGGTCAGGGACTCGGCGGTCGCCAGGGTCAGACCCCGTGCCCCGAGCAGCTCGAGAACCTCGGCGGCCAGCCGCGTGGTGGCCCGGTCGGCGGCGGTGGCATCTGCCGACGGGTCGTCTGGGGAGTCGTGGGCGGCGGCCGGGCTCGAGGGGTCCATCCGCCGACTGTAGTCACGCCGGCCCCGGGGACCCGATCCGCGTTCCCGTCCGCTGGCTAGGTTGGGTCCCATGGCCCTACCGATCGAGGACTACGCCGTCATCGGCGACACCAGCACGGCGGCGTTGGTCGGCCGCGACGGCTCGGTCGACTGGCTCTGCCTGCCCCGCTTCGACTCCGCCGCCTGCTTCGCGGCGCTGCTCGGCGACCGGGACAACGGCCGCTGGCTGATCGGGCCGACCGATGCTCAGTCCTGCACCCGCAGGTACGTCGGGGACAGCGCCGTGCTGGAGTCGACGTACACCTGCGCTGGTGGCGAGCTCCGCGTCACCGACGTGATGCCGGTCTTCGACGAGCGGGCCGACCTGGTCCGGGTGGTCGAGGGCATCTCGGGCACCGTCCGGGTGCGCCACGAGTGGGTGGTCCGCTTCGGGTACGGCGCGGTGCGCCCCTGGGTACGGCGCCGCCGGCAGGGCGGCGAGGAGGTCATCACCGCGACGGCGGGACCGGATCGGCTGGTGCTGCGCGGACCCCGGCTCCCCGAGCCCGAGGACGGCCACCACGTCGACGAGTTCGACGTCGCGGCAGGCGAGCGGCTGTCGTTCTCCCTGACCTGGACGCCCTCCCACGTCGACCTCCCCGCGTTCGAGGACCTGGAGGACCGGGTCCGGGAGACCGTCGAGCTCGGCGAGTCGTGGGCTGCCGCCTGCACCTACGACGGGCCCCACCGCGACGCCGTGGTCCGGTCCCTGATCACCCTGCGGCTGCTCACCCACAGCGAGCTGGGCGGCATCGTCGCGGCGCCCACCACGAGCCTGCCCGAGACGTGGGGCGGCGAGCGCAACTGGGACTACCGGTACTGCTGGCTCCGTGACGCGGCGCTGACCCTGGTGGCCCTGCTGCGCTGCGGCTACCGCGACGAGGCCAGGCTGTGGAGGGACTGGCTGCTGCGGGCCGTGGCCGGTGACCCCGGTGACCTGCAGGTGATGTACGCCGTCGACGGCGGCCGTGAGCTGCCCGAGCGCACCCTGGACCACTTGCCCGGGTACGCCGGCTCGCGTCCGGTCCGGGTCGGCAACGGCGCGGTGACCCAGCGGCAGAACGACGTGCTCGGCGAGGTGCTCAACGCGTTCGAGCTGGCCCGCCGGCTCGGGGTCGACGAGGACGACGACTCGTGGTCGCTGCAGCGCACCCTGGTCAACCACCTCGCCGACCACTGGGACGATCCCGACCACGGGCTGTGGGAGATCCGCGGTCCCGTCCGGCACTTCACGCACTCGAAGGTGCTCGCCTGGGGGGCCTTCGACCGGGCGGTGCGCGCGGTGGAGGAGCACGGCTGCGAGGGACCCGTGGAGGAGTGGCGCCGCATCCGCGAGCGGATCCGGGCCCAGGTCATGGAGAAGGGCGTCGACCACGAGCGCGGCTGCTTCGTCCAGCACTTCGACACCACCGAGGTGGACGCCTCCCTGCTCCTCCTGCCTGGCCTGGGGTTCATCGCCGGGGACGACCCGCTGATGCTCGGCACGCTGCGGGCGATCGAGGAGGACCTGGTCGTCGGCGACGGGCTGCTGCTGCGCTACCGCACCGAGGAGCGACCGGCCGACGAGAACGTCGACGGGCTGCACGGCAGTGAGGGCAGTTTCCTGGCCTGCTCGTTCTGGCGGGTCTCGGCGTACCTCGCCGCGGGCCGCGTGGACGACGCCCAGGCCCTCTTCGAACGACTGGTCGGCCTGGCCAACGACGTCGGCCTCCTCGCCGAGGAGTACGACCCGGTGGAGAAGAGGTTCCTCGGCAACTTCCCGCAGGCCTTCTCCCACCTCGCCCTCGTCGACGCCGCCGTCGACCTCGCCACCGCCCTCACCCCCCGTTGAGTGGGCCCCCGTTTCTCGTTGAGTTGGCCCGCGTTTCTAGCTGAATGGGCGCGCGTTTCTCGTCGAGTGGGCGCGCGTTTCTCGTCGAGTGGGCGCGCGTTTCTCGTCGAGTGGGCGCGCGTTTCTCGTCGAGTGGGCGCGCGTTTCTCGTCGAGTGGGCGCGCGTTCTGCGGTCGGCTCGTCCTTCGCAGGGCGTGCAGACGCTTCGCAGGGGTCGGGAGCCGTGCGAACCGTCCGCAAAGCATGCGATGCGCCTGAAACGCGCGCCCACTCAACCCGGAACGGCCGCCCACTCAACCGGGAACGCGCGCCCGTTCGACGGGTGGGTCAGCGTCCGGCGCGGGCCGCCTCGCGCCGCAGGGCGATCCCCTGCATGACGTAGTCGACCCCGGTCACGACCGTGATGGCGACCGCGGCTGCCATCAGGACCGCTGCGCCGTACCAGACGACCTCGCCGACCTGGTCCCACCCACCGGACAGGTGCCGCAACGGCAGGATGAAGAGGCCGAGGGCCAGCACCTGGGTGAGCGTCTTGAGCTTCCCGCCCTTGCCCGCCGGCATGACCACGCCGTGGCGGACCAGCCAGAAACGCATCAGCGTGATGCCCCACTCCCGGACCAGCACCACGATGGTCACCCACCACCACAGCTCGCCGATGATGGAGAGGCCGACGAAGGCCATCCCGGTCAGGGCCTTGTCGGCGATCGGGTCGGCGATCTTGCCGAAGTTGGTGATCAGGTTGTGCTTGCGGGCCAGGTCGCCGTCGATCTTGTCGGTGATCATCGCCACCGCGAAGATGCCGTAGGCCACGAAGCGCCAGCCGTTCGACTCGCCTCCGTCGACGAGCAGCGCGTAGCCGAAGAACGGGACCAGGAAGATCCGCAGTGTGGTGAGCGCGTTGGGGACGTTCCAGTTGCTCGGCGTCGCGGCCGGGTCCGACGACTGCGTGGACACCATCGGCTGCACCTCCTCGTTCACGGAGCCGCCGTCGGGCGGACCCTGGCTCATCGGGTGGCCTCCGCGACCAGGTCGACGCCGTCCGAGGCGATGACCACCGCGGCGACGAGGTCACCGACGCTCACCGGCTCCGACGTTCCCACCAGCCGGGTGGTCCCGTCCACCTCCGGCCCCTGGTGCTCTCCGCGGCCCTCGACGAGACCGTCCTCGACCTGCTCGACGAGGACGACGATCTGCTCGCCGATGCGGTCCTCGGCTCGTTGTGAGGTGAGCTCCTCGACGAGCGACTGGACGTGCTCGGTGCGGGCCCGGATCTCGTCCTCGTCGTGCTTCCCGTCGTACGACGCGGCCTCGGTGCCGTCCTCGTCGGAGTACCCGAACACCCCGACGACGTCGAGACGGGCCGCTTCGAGGAAGTCGCACAGGGTCTCCAGATCCTCCTCGGTCTCGCCGGGGAAGCCGACGATGACGTTGGAGCGGACCCCGGCCAGCGGCGCCTGAGCCCGGACCGTCTCGAGCAGCCCGAGGAAGCTCTCCGGGTCCCCGAAGCGGCGCATCCGGCGCAGGACGTCGGCGGACGCGTGCTGGAAGGACAGGTCGAAGTAGTTGGCAACGCCGGGGGTCGACGCGATCGCGGTGACCAGGCCGGGGCGCGTCTCAGCCGGCTGCAGGTAGGAGACGCGGACCCGTTCGATGCCGTCCACCGCGGCCAGCTCGGGCAACAGCGTCTCCAGCAAGCGGAGGTCACCGAGGTCCTTGCCGTACGACGTCGAGTTCTCGCTGACCAGGAACAGCTCCTTCACGCCCTGCTCTGCCAGCCAGCGGGCCTCCCCGAGGACGTCGGAGGGCCGGCGGGACAGGAACGACCCGCGGAAGCTGGGGATCGCGCAGAAGGAGCACCGCCGGTCGCAGCCGCTGGCGAGCTTGAGGGGAGCCATCGGCCCGCCGTCGAGGCGGCGGCGGATGGCGCGCGGCCCCGCTGCGGGGGTGGCCGTGGCGGGGAGGTCGGGGGCGGCGATGGTGTGGCCGGGGACGACCACGTCGACCGCTTCGGCGCCCCGGGCGGCCGGGCTGATCGGGAGCAGGAGGCGCCGGTCGGTCGGCGTGTGGGCCTCCGGGGCGTTGCCGGCGAGGATCTGGCGCAGCCGGTCGGCGATGTCGGGGTAGTCGTCGAAGCCGAGCACCGCGTCCGCCTCGGGAAGGGAGCCGGCGAGCTCCTTGCCGTAGCGCTCGGCCAAGCAGCCCACGGCGACGACGGCCTGCGTGGTGCCGGCGTCCTTGAGGTCGGCCGCCTCGAGCAACGTGTTGACGGAGTCCTGCTTGGCTGCCTCGACGAAGCCGCAGGTGTTGACCACGACGGTCTGCGCCTCCGCCGGGTCGTCGACCAGCAGGAAACCACCTGCTTCGAGCCGGCCGGCGAGCTCCTCGGAGTCGACCTCGTTGCGGGCGCAGCCGAGCGTGACGAGCGCCACGGTCTGCAGGGCCCCCGCGGGGTCGGTGGTGTCGACGGCGGGGCGGGACTGCGCAGATGTACTCATAACCGCCTCCGAGTATGACGGCTGCGGGTCACCGGGACCCAATCCGTCGCGCCGGCCCCCCGGTTTCAGCTGCCCGAGGCGAGGGGCGGGCGCTGCTCGTCACCTTCCGGCCGTGCTGCTCCCATCACGTGGGCTGCGCTGCCGCGGCGGTCCCAGCGGGTGAAGCCGGCCGCCTCCGCGCTCGCCTCGGAGTCGAACCAGACGTCTGCGTGCACGCGGGAGAAGAAGCGCGACTTCGTCGAGTGGAAGAGCTTGGTGCCCTCGTGGCCCTTGAGCGGGAACCCGACCGGCGCGCTCCCGTCGTACGGCGCGAAGGCGGAGCCCGGTCCGTACGGCCCGTCCGGCACGCCCAGCCCTCCCTGCAGGAACTCGATCTCGTGCGGGTTCTCGTCGACGGCCTCCTCGGCCGCGCCAGCGTCATCGCGCTTCCGGGCCGCCGCGTCAAGGAGGCTCAGGCGCGCGTCCCGGACCCAGCTCGGGAGGTCCTCGGCGGGCTCGTCGGGTGCCGGCCTCGCGACGCGGGGGGCCGCCGGCGGCTGGGACACGGCCTTGAGGCTGAACCATGACAACGGGTCCGAAGCATCGAAGGCCGGCGTCTGCGGCTCCGCCGCCTCCTCGGCGTCGTCGGCGTTGTCGGTGGCGCCGTCGGCGTCCTCGGCGTCGTCGGCGTTGTCGGTGGCGCCGTCGGCGTCCTCGGCGTCCTCGGTGTCGTCGGTGTCCGTCGAGCTCTCGGCGTCGTCCGACCCGTCCGCGTCCTCGGAGGCGTGGGCGAAGATCGCCATGAGCCCCTCGTCGGCGTACGTCTCAGACGTCGGCGTTCCCTCCGCCTCGGCGCTCGCGGGCTCGTCCTCGGAGGTCGAGGTGCGAACGAAGTGAGCCACGAGACCTTCGGAAGCGATGCGCTCGGCCTCCAGGCGCTCCTGCTCGAGCCGCTCGGCCTCGAGACGCTCGGCCTCGACCCGCTCCGCCTCGACCCGCTCCGCCTCGACCCGCTCGGCTTCGAGGCGCTCAGCCTCTAGGCGCTCGGCCTCGAGCCGCTCAGCTTCCAGACGCTCCTGCTCGAGACGCTCCGCCTCGACCCGCTCAGCCTCGAGCCGCTCCTGCTCGAGCCGCTCGGCTTCGAGACGCTCGGCTTCGAGACGCTCGGCTTCGAGCCGCTCAGCCTCGAGCCGCTCAGCCTCGAGCCGCTCAGCCTCGAGCCGCTCCGCTTCCAGCCGCTCCGCTTCCAGCCGCTCGGCCTCCAGGCGCTCCGCTTCCAGACGCTCGGCCTCCAGACGCTCGGCCTCCAGACGCTCGGCCTCCAGACGCTCGGCCTCCAGACGCTCGGCCTCCAGACGCTCGGCCTCCAGACGCTCGGCCTCCAGACGCTCAGCCTCCAGGCGCTCAGCTTCCAGGCGCTCCTGCTCGAGGCGCTCAGCCTCCAGGCGCTCCTGCTCGAGCCGCTCCTGCTCGAGGCGCTCAGCCTCCAGGCGCTCCTGCTCGAGGCGCTCAGCCTCCAGGCGCTCAGCCTCCAGGCGCTCCTGCTCGAGCCGCTCCTGCTCGAGGCGCTCAGCCTCCAGGCGCTCCTGCTCGAGGCGCTCAGCCTCCAGGCGCTCCGCCTCCAGCCGCTCCGCCTCCAGGCGCTCAGCCTCCAGGCGCTCCTGCTCGAGGCGCTCAGCCTCCAGGCGCTCCGCCTCCAGCCGCTCCGCCTCCAGCCGCTCAGCCTCCAGCCGCTCCTGCTCGATGCGCTCGGCTTCCAGCCGCTCAGCCTCCAGCCGCTCCGCCTCCAGCCGCTCCGCCTCCAGCCGCTCAGCTTCCAGCCGCTCCTGCTCGATGCGCTCGGCTTCCAGGCGCTCCGCCTCGGCCCGCTCCGCCTCGGCCCGCTCCGCCTCGGCCCGCTCCGCCTCCAGCCGCTCCGCCTCCAGCCGCTCCGCCTCGACGCGCTCGGCCTCAGCCCGCTCCGCCTCGAGTCGCGCCTGCGTCGCCAAAGCGACGGCGTCGTCCCGCACGTCGACCTGCGACGCCTCCGGGCGGTCGACGACGTGGGCGCCGTGCGGGTCGTGTGCGACCTCACCGTTGCGGTCCCGCCGGGGCGGACGGCGCCGGCTCAGACCGCCACGGTCTTCCGAGGACGACGGAGACGAAGGAGCCGGAGACGACGGCACAGCCGGCGACTCAACGGCCTCCGCAGAGGGCACCGGCGCGCGGTCACGCAACGCAGGGAACGGGTCCGCCGCCCCCACCGTCTCCCCACCCGCCGGCTCCGGGAACACCGGCTCAGCAGCCGCAGGCTCAGCTGAAACAGGCTCCCGGGACAGCCGCTCCGGGAAGACCTGCTCCTCCACCCGGTCCGCCGGGTAGGTCGGCCACGGGGCGGTCGGGGGCGCCGGCCGCGGAGCAACTGCCTCCTCGATCGGCGGCGTGTAGACCGAGGGCTCGTAGCGCGGGGTCCAGGAGGTCTCGGGCTCCTCCCACAGCTTCTCGACCTTCTCCTGCCAGGGGTCGTCGTGACGGGCCGGCTCCTCGGCGAGGTCCACCGCGACCGGCTCACGTGCAGCGTCGGCGGCCCAGTTGCGCCAGTTGGAGGCTGCGTGCTCCCACTCGTCGGCGTCCTCGCTCGACGGGGCGGTCGCCGCGACGTGGGCGGCGGGGTGCGACCACTGCTCCTCGCGCTCCCAGCCGGCTTGCTCGGCCCGCCGCACCTCCGGGAAGGGCGACGGCTCCGGGGTACGGCGTGAACCGGCGCTTCCCACGGCCGCCGGTTCCCGCCGTCGCTCCGGCTCGGCCTCGACGACCTCGGCCACCGTCGCGGGCACCGGGGTCGGCGTCTCGGCAGGACGTTCCACGCGTCGGGTGACCGGGACCCGGGACACGGTGGTCGCCACCGTCACGGCGGCACCCAGCCCGGCGGCGAGCACGAGCCAGGGCCACAGCTGCAGGGCGAGCCAGATCACGACGACTCACCCGCCTCGTCCGTGGCCGGACTGGCCGGGGCCAACACGCCCTCGCGGTCGCGCCGTACGACGACGCGCACGGCGACAGCGGCCAGCGCGCTGCCGACCAGGAAGGCCAGGGTGACCAGCACGAGGATCTCGCCGTAGTACCGCCAGACGTTCATGAGACCGCCACCGCGATCGAGCCACGCTGGTTGGCCGCCCGGCTGGCCGGTCCGTCGCCCCGGTCGACGGGGAACTGGTCGCCGTACCCGCGAGGCTGCATCCGGTTCGCGGCGATGCCCTGCTTCTGGAGCAGCGCGATCATGGAGCGGGCGCGCTCCAGCGAGATGGTCGGTCCCCCGCGGGTGGCGCTGTCGGAGTGGCCTCCGACGATGACGTTGACGGCGCCGCAGGCCCGCAGCAGCTGGGCGACGTCGCGCAGCATCTGCTCCCCGGCCGGCGTCGGCCGGGTGCTGGTGCCGGAGAACGGGATCCGCTGCTGCTTGGTGGCCCGGTCGATCTTGGTCTGCACGTTCTCGCAGGCCTTGGCCTCCTTGGCCGAGCGGAACACCTTCTCGACCTGCACCGAGGAGATGCCCTCGACCCCGGCGAGCACCTGCCGGACGGTGTCGGCGTCGCGCCCGGTGGGCACCTGGGCGGTGACGATCCGCCCCTCGAAGCTGAGGGTGATCCCGGTCTGACCGGCGGACTCCAGGGCAGCCGACGCCGACGACTCCAGCCCGCGCTCCATCCCCCCGCGGCTGAGGAAGCCGACCGCCGAGGTCAGCCCGAGGATGACCGCGACCGACGCCAGGAACAGGCGGCTGCCTCCCGGACGACGCGCGAGGACGCGCGTGGTGACCTCAGAGCCGTCCGACTCGGGCTTCTCCGTCCCGGGGTCGACCGTCAGGTGGGGCGCGGACATCGGTTCTCCTGCAGGCGGGCGCGGCCGTCTTTACCTTCCGACGGTACCGCGAAGCCTGAACCGAAATCGGCTGATTGCGGACTTTAGTCCCTAAACCCAACCCGGTTTCAGGTCTGAAATCAGCCGGTACGCCCTGTTAACCGATCCACGCGGACCAGTCAGGGTCGCTGGTAGGTCTGCGTCGCCGGCTGGTCCGGCTCCCCCATGAGGCCGAGGTCCTTGCCGCCCAGCTTCACCGACAGGGCTCCCCCGTTGTCGGTGCTCACGGTCACCGGGGGGTCGACCTGCACGGTCTTCGACTCCCCGATCACCAGGTCCCCCTGGAACACGAGCGCACCGTCGCCGTCCCGGACCTCCACGTGGGCTCCGGCGTCCACCGCGGTGACCACCGTCTGCACCGGCCGTACGGCGGGCGCCGAGGGCTGGTCGTAGACGTTGCCGAGGCCGGCCGAGCCGTTGAGCACCGGCGGCGGGTTCTCCAGCATCGGGTTGGGGTCGCCGGCGAACAGCCGGACCCCGCTCCACACCAGCACCAGCAGCAGCACCGAGCCGACCAGCAGCGCCCAGTTGGGGCCGCCGACCCCGCGCCTCATGCCCCCGGTCATCCCGGTGGCCAGCTCGGCCTCGAAGACCTTGCGTGCGCTGACCGGGGCGTGGGCGTAGCGGCTCTCGAAGTGCGCCAGCATCGGTGCCGGGTCCTTGCCGAGCACCCGCGCCAGCGTCCGGATGTGTCCGCGGGCGTAGAAGTCGCCGCCGCAGGGCGCGAAGTCGTCGACCTCGATCGACTCGATGACGTGGGGGCGGATCCGGGTCCGCTCGGCGAGCTGGTCGACGCTGAGGCCCACCCGGGTCCGGGCCGCCGCGAGCTCCGGTCCGATGACCGGGTCGTACGCCGGCTCCGGGCGGAAGTCGTCGATGACCAGGGGGGCCACCGGGTCGCCCAGGGTGGCGATGGAGCGCACCCGGGACGACGGCACGACCGGCTCGGGCAGCGGCTCGGCCAGCAGCACCTCGTCGTCCGCGTCGTCGAGGCGGGTGACGTGCGCTTCCTTGCGCTGACCGATCCGGAACGGGATCGCCCGTGAGGTGCGCGCCTCCTCCACGACCGGGGTCTCGTCGACCTCGTCCTCGGAGGTGACGGTCACGGTGGGGACCTTCCGCATCCACCGGGGGCGACGGTCTGCGGTGAGCGGCTCGTCGTCGGCGATGACCGGGCGCTCCTCGGCGTCGACCACCACCGCGCCCGCAGCCGCGAGCGGGGTGTCCTCGTCGACGACCGTGACGACCTCGGTGCGGCCCTGGGCGAGCTCGGCGATCCGGTCCCCGAGGTCGGCCTCGCCGCTCCCCGAGGTCCGCGTGGTCAGGCCGAGCGGCACGGCCAGCGCCGCGCCGTACAGCTTCTGGTTCAGGGCGGCGTGGCGCCGCGCACGACCCTCGAGGCCCTCGATCGCGCGGGCCACGTGGTAGAGCGTGATGATCAGCCGGCCGTCGTGCAGCGTGCCGCGGCGCGGCTTGACCACGACCCGGTCCACTGCCTCCCACGGCAGGCCGCGCCACTGGGCGCCGAGCCGCACCCGGACCCCCAGCTCGTCGGCCACCAGCAGCGGGGACCGCGCGTCGAGCAGGCTGCGCAGGAACCCGGTGGCCATCGCGCCCATGACCAGGCACAGGAGCCAGTCGAGGAAGGCGCCGGACTCGGCGGCCCGCCACAGGTAGGCGATGGCGATGGCGGAGGCGGCGAGGCCGATCACCATCGACACCGCGGCGTTGCGACGGACCTCGATGACCTCCGGGGAGGTCGACAGGTCCAGGTCGTCCCCGCCCTCGACCAGGTCGACGGGCAGGTCGTTCTCGACGGGCTGCGCGCTCACTGCTCTCCCTGCAACGTTGCGATGACCTCGTCGAGGTCGTCGGGCTTGATCAGGACGTCACGGGCCTTGGACCCCTCGCTGGGGCCGACGACGCCCCTGCTCTCCAGGATGTCCATCAGGCGGCCTGCCTTGGCGAAGCCGACCCGCAGCTTGCGCTGCAGCATCGACGTCGAGCCGAACTGGGTGGACACGACCAGCTCGATCGCCTGGATCACCAGGTCCATGTCGTCGCCGATGTCGTCGTCGAGCTCGCGCTTGGAGGCCGCCGGGGCGGTGACGTCGTCGCGGTAGGTCGGCGAGAGCTGCTCCTTGCAGTGCTTGACGACCTGGTGGATCTCGGCCTCGGTGATCCACGAGCCCTGCACCCGGACGGGCTTGGAGGCGCCCATCGGCAGGAAGAGGCCGTCACCCTGCCCGACCAGCTTCTCCGCGCCCGGCTGGTCGAGGATCACCCGGCTGTCGGACAGGCTCGAGGTGGCGAACGCGAGCCGGGAGGGCACGTTGGCCTTGATCAGCCCGGTGACGACGTCGACGCTGGGCCGCTGGGTGGCCAGCACCAGGTGGATGCCGGCGGCCCGGGCGAGCTGGGTGATCCGGACGACGGCGTCCTCGACGTCGCGCGGCGCGACCATCATCAGGTCGGCGAGCTCGTCGACGACCACCAGCAGGTACGGGTACGGCGCGAGCACGCGCTCGCTGCCCGGGGGCAGCTGCACCTTCCCGGCCCGCACCGCCTTGTTGAAGTCGTCGACGTGCCGGAACCCGAAGTTGGCCAGGTCGTCGTAGCGCATGTCCATCTCGCGCACGACCCACTGCAGCGCCTCGGCGGCCTTCTTGGGGCTGGTGATGATCGGGGTGATGAGGTGCGGGATGCCCTCGTAGATGTTCAGCTCGACCCGCTTGGGGTCGACCATGATCATCCGGACCTCGTCGGGGGTGGAGCGCATCAGGATCGAGGAGATCATCGAGTTCACGAAGCTCGACTTGCCGGCGCCGGTGGCGCCCGCGACCAGCAGGTGGGGCATCTTCGCCAGGTTGGCGACGACGAAGCCGCCCTCCACGTCCTTGCCCAGCCCGACGATCATCGGGTGGTGGTCGTTGCGGGCGTTCGCGGAGCGGAGCACGTCGCCGAGGGAGACGATCTCCTTGTCGGTGTTGGGGATCTCGATGCCGATCGCGGACTTGCCCGGGATCGGCGACAGGATCCGCACGTCGGCGCTGGCCACCGCGTAGGCGATGTTCTTGCCCAGGGCGGTCACCTTCTCGACCTTGACCGCGGGACCAAGCTCGACCTCGTAGCGGGTCACCGTCGGGCCGCGGGTGTAGCCGGTCACCTGGGCATCGATGTCGAACTGCTCGAGCACCTCGGTGAGCCGGCCGACCACGTCGTCGGAGGCCTTCGTGCGCGGCTTGTGGGCGCTGCCGGACTTGAGCACCTCGTTGCTCGGCAGCGAGTAGGTGATGTCCCCGGAGAGCGCCAACTGCTCGACCCGCCCGGGCAGCGGCGTGTGCGGGGGCGCGTGCACCTCCTCCTTCTCGACCGCCTTCTCCGCGACGTCGGTCGCCGGGTCGTACGACGCGGCCAGGTCGACGGCGTCGGCGGGCCTCTTCCGCGACCGCTTGGTCAGCTCGCGGTCGGTCAGCACCGGGCTGTCGTAGGCCGGGTCGCCCTCGGGGGTGAAGTCGTCGTCGGTGCTCAGCGCGCCGACCCGGCGACGCGGACGGCTGCGCTTGAGCGGCGCCGCCTGCTCCGGGACGGCAGCGGCGGACTCGTCGGCCTCCCCGACCTGGTGGCGACCCAGCAGCCGGTCGCGGAGCCCGGCCAGCCGGGCGGGGATCTGGTAGACGGGGGTGGCGGTCACGACGAGCAGCCCGAAGACGCTGAGCAACGCGAAGATCGGCACCACGACGTACGTCGACTTGAGCAGGTCGGTGGCCAGCGAGCCGACCACGAAGCCGATCGCGCCGCCGGCGCCCTGGAGGGCCTCGGTGTCGGTGCCGGCCGGGCTGCCGTGCGCGAGGTGGAGCAGGCCGAGCAGGCCGCCGACCAGGGCACCCCAGCCGACGAGCTGGCGACCGGCGGGGCCGGTCTTCTCCGGGTTGCGCATGGTGGCCATGCCGACGCCGAGCAGCACCAGCGGCACGAACCAACCGAGCAGGCCGAGGGAGCCGTTGACCATGGTCCGGGTGGTGTCCCCGACCCGACCGGGCAGCTGCCACCAGACCGCGCCGGCCACGACCACAGCGAGGGCGATCAGGGCCAGGCCGACCCCGTCGCGGCGGTGCTCCGGCTCCAGCTCACGCGCCGAGTGCCCGATCCGGCGGACGACCAGTCCCAGCGCGTGGGCCAGGCCCAGCCAGAACGCCGACACCGCACGCCCGAGGGCAGCGAAGAGCCGGTACACGGGTCCAGGTCCACTGCGGACCGCCCGGGGCGCGGGTCGGCTCGACTTCGAGCTCTTCGCGGCGGGCTTGCGCGTGGCCTGGCTGCCGGACGACCGGGGTCGCGTCGCACCGGAACCGCTCTTGCGAGGGGTCCCTGAGCCACGCGACGCCGGTGGGGAAGACGTGCGGGTCGCCATGGGTGCGAGGCTACGTGATCGTCACTCCCGTCACAGGGTTCCCACGCCGTTCCTTTTGTCCCGCGCGTACCGAGACAGGACGCGCCGGGGAACGGGTCGCGTCAACCTGGCCGTCCACATCCTGGAAACCGCTTCCACCCTGCGGACGCCTCGGAGCTACCGTGTCGGTCATGCAGCGCTTCTGGACCTATTCCTTCGCCACCTGCCCGGGGTCCCCGAGCATCGGTGAGGACGAGTAGTCCCGGCCGCCGCTCGACACCAACGCCCCTGGCTCACGCGAGGGGCGTTTCGCATGTCGGGGGTCCCTCCGGAGCCCCCATCGGTCACGGCACCCCCGCCGCGACCACCACCGAGGAGAGAGACACCCATGGTCGTCGTCATGACACCGGAGGCCACCGAGGCCGACATCGCCCACGTCGTCGAGAAGGTCGAGAGCGTCGGCGGGGAGGCGTTCGTCAGCAGGGGCGTCGTCCGCACGATCATCGGCCTGGTCGGCGACATCGACTCCTTCCACGGCCTCAACCTGCGCACCCTGCGGGGCGTGGCCGACGTGCACCGCATCTCCGACCCGTTCAAGCTCGTCAGCCGGCAGCACCACCCCGACCGGAGCACGGTCTGGGTCGGCCCCGCCGCCCACCGGGTGCCGATCGGCCCGGACTCGTTCACCTTCATCGCCGGCCCCTGCGCGGTGGAGTCGCACCAGCAGACCGTCGAGGCGGTCGAGATGGCCAAGGCTGCCGGTGCCACGATCATGCGCGGCGGGGCCTACAAGCCGCGCACCTCGCCGTACGCCTTCCAGGGGCTGGGCGTGAAGGGCCTGGAGATCCTGGCCGACGTCCGGGAGCGGACCGGCCTGCCGGTGGTGACCGAGGTCGTCGACGCCCGCGACGTGCCGGTGGTCGCCGAGTACGCCGACATGCTCCAGATCGGCACTCGCAACATGGCCAACTTCGGCCTGCTCCAGGCGGTCGGCGACGCCGGCAAGCCGGTGCTCCTCAAGCGCGGGATGACCGCGACCATCGAGGAGTGGCTGATGGCCGCGGAGTACATCGCCCAGCGCGGCAACCTCGACGTGGTCCTCTGCGAGCGCGGCATCCGGACCTTCGAGCCGTCGACCCGCAACACCCTCGACATCTCCGCGGTGCCGGTCGTGCAGGCCAAGAGCCACCTGCCGATCATCGTCGACCCCTCGCACGCGGCCGGCGTGAAGGACCTGGTCGTGCCGCTGTCGCGGGCCGCCATCGCGGTGGGCGCCGACGGCGTGATCGTCGACGTCCACCCCAAGCCGGAGGAGGCACTGTGCGACGGGCCGCAGGCACTCCTCGGCACCGAGCTGCGCGCCCTGGCCCAGGCGGTGCGCCAGCTCCCGCCCGTGGTCGGCCGGGTCGACGCCGGGACGCTGGTCACCGCCGCCAACTGAACCCGGACGCGCCGAGGGCCCCGACCGTCGCGCGGTCGGGGCCCTCGTGCGTGCCGGAGCGTGGGCTCAGCGGAAGGCGGAGAACGTCGCAGTGACCCGTCGCCCGTCGTCCTTCGGCGTGCCGCTGCAGGCGTACGGCGTGGAGGCGCCGCAGGTGTAGCGGACGCTGCCGTTGACGAGGGTGACCTCGATCGCGCTCACGGTCTTGCGGGAGAACGCGAAGGCCTTCGAGCCGTCACCCTTCCGGTTCAGGGTGACGAACGCCGTGCTGGACCCGCCGCCCTTCTTGAACACGGTCACCGCGGTCGCGTAGCCGTACTTCGCCGCCGGCATGTTGACCTTCACGCGCACCTTCCACGACCGCGCGGTCAGGTCGCTGCCCGGCTTGAGTCGGACCGTGCCGGAGGAGAGGTGCGCCGGCCCGGCCTGGACGCCCTTGGCCTTCTTGCCCAGCGTCATGGCGAGGTCGAGCGGGGCCGTCGGGTAGAGGTTGCCCTCGTCGTAGAACTTCTTCGGACGGCGGTTGGCCACGGCGAACCCGGCGTAGGCCTTCGCCACGGTCGTCCGGTGCTGCTTGAGCACCTTGGTCAGCGACTGGGTGGAGTACGGGCCGTAGTCGGTCGCACTGGCCCCGCCGATGCCCTGGATGATCGAGCGCATGAAGACCGGCAGCCCGGTGCCGTCCTTGCCGGGGTACTTCTCGGTCAGGTAGCGCCAGAAGATCCAGCCGCCGTAGGGCAGGTAGCTGTTGCTGCTGTAGTCCAGCGGGATCGAGGGGTTCCTCATCGGGCTGTCGGCCAGGTACTGCAGGTTGTCGTTGACCGCGGGGTAGAGCTCGTCCTCCATCCAGGCCGCGGTGGTCTCGAGCAGCCAGCTGTCCTCGAACGAGTCGTAGGCGTACTGCACGGCGTGGAAGAACTCGTGCGCCGCGGTGACCTGGAGGTTCTGCGCGGGGGTGTGCGTCGGGAACTGCGAGGCGTCGAAGTCGTTGTCGAGCACGCAGTAGGCGTAGATCCGGGCGTTGGAGCCGGTGTCGTCGGTGGTGCAGTAGCCGTAGAGGCCGTCGTCGCCGATGTCGGCGAGATAGACGTCGAACTTGGTGTTCGGCCCCTGGTCGCCCGGGGTGTTCGCGCCCGGGCCGAGGTCGGGCAGCGGCGCACGGTAGCCGCCCTGGGTGACGATCCGGTTCCAGACGTTGTCCATGGTGGTCTTCGCCAGGTCGACGAAGTCGGGGACGCCGTTGGCCGGGCTGACGTCGGTGCCCACGGGGGCGTCGGCGCCGGCGGTCGCCCAGTGCAGGCAGATGTTCGTGCCGCACGAGAAGGTCGGGTTGGCGCCGAGGCCGTAGCCGTTCTGCTGCGGGTCGGCGATCCCGTCGGTGGGCCGGGCCAGCAGGTGCCGCGCGGCCGTCCGGTCGGCACCGGAGAGCTGCGGCAGTCCGGCGCGGAGGTCGCGCAGGAGGAGGGTCAGGTCGCGGCCGGCGCCGAGGCGCTGGGCCCGCGCACTGTCCGCGCCGGAGGCGAACGTGGCCTTGACCGCCCGCAGCGTCGAGCGTGCGCTGGGGGTCGCCTGCCGCGTGGGCGACGGCGGGGTCAGCGAGGTCAGCGGGGCCACCGGTTCGGGCGCGGTCGCGTCCGAGGTGGTGTCCGCCGACGCGACGCCGACGGCGCCGAGCGAGCTGATGGCGAGCAGTGCGGCCAGGCTGAGGCCGACGGTGGAGCGGATCCGCACGGAAGATACCCCCGACATGGGTGCGACGATGAGAGGGCCCGAGCCTACGTCGTGGCCTCCCCCGCGCGCACCTGTTCAGCCGAGGGCGTCGGCGAGGACCCGGGCGGCCCGCTCGACCTCGGCGCGGGTCACGTCCAGGTGGGTGACCAGCCGGAGGGCGCTGGCGCCGACGGCTGACACCAGCACGCCCTGGTCACGCGCGGCAGCGGCGATCCGACCCGGGTCGGCGACCGGCACCACCACGATGTTGGTGTCGACCGTGCCGGGGTCGACACCGAGGGCGTCGGCCAGCAGCCGTGCGTGGTCGTGGTCCTCGGCGAGCCGGTCGACGTGGTGGTCCAGCGCGTGCAGGCCCGCGGCCGCCAGCACGCCGACCTGGCGCATGCCGCCGCCCAGCCGCTTGCGCCACACGCGGGCCTCGTCGACAAAGGCCTGGCTGCCGACGGCCAGCGACCCGACCGGGGCTCCCAGCCCCTTGCTGAGGCAGACCGCCATCGCGTCGGCCACCGCGCCGTACGTGCTCAGCGGGACGCCGGTGGCGATGTGGGCGTTCCAGATCCGGGCTCCGTCGACGTGGACGCCGATCCCGCGCTCGTCCGCGAAGGCGCGCAGCGACTGCAGGTCGGCCAGGTCGATGACTGCTCCCCCGCCGAAGTTGTGGGTGTTCTCCACCGAGACCGCCCGGGTGGTCACGAAGTACGGCCCGAGGGCGGGGGCGAAGATGCGCTCGAGCATGACCAGGTCGAGCGGCTTGCCGACCCAGGTCCGCATGGTCAGCCCGGTGATCGCGCCGTGGGCGCCGAGCTCGGCCCGGGCGATGTGGGCCGACTCCGAGCAGAGCACCTCCTGGCCGGGGCCGACCAGGGAGCGCACGGCGAGCACGTTGGCCAGGGACCCGGTCGGGGTGAACAGGGCGGCCTCGTGGCCGAGCAGCCCGGCGACCCGCTCCTCCAGGGCACGGACCGTCGGGTCCTCGCCGTACACGTCGTCGCCGACCTCGGCGGAGGCCATCGCGGCGCGCATCGCCTCGGTCGGGCGGGTGACGGTGTCGCTGCGCAGGTCGACCGGACGGCTCGCGGAGGACGTCACTTCAGGGCGACCTTCTTGACCGGGGACCAGCCGGAGGACTTGCCCGAGGTCAGGTTGTCGGTGCGGGCCCGGAAGGCGTAGGTCCCGGCCTTGGCCGGGTGGAAGGAGGCGGAGCGCTTGGCGGTGTCGGTCCGGAACGCCGACCACGTCTTCGCTCCGGGGCGCTTGAGCTGCACGTCGAAGGTGCGGTCCGACGGGGTCGAGGCGAGGCTGGACCAGCGCACCTTCCACCCGTCCGCGGCCGACCCGGTCGCCTTGAGCAGGATCCGGATCCGCCCGGTCATCGAGGCGTGCACGGTGCAGTGGTAGGCGTAGGTGCCCGCGTTCTCGAAGACCTGGGTGACGGCGAAGTCGGTCCCGCCGGCCTTCGTCCCGGAGTCCCAGAACCCCTGGTTCGACGTGGTGGTGTGGACGGTCAGCCCGGGCTGCTCGAACCGCCAGTCCACCGTGGTGCCCTGGGCGAGGGGTCCGGGGCTGGCGGGCGTGAAGGAGAAGTTCTGCACGGTCACGGTCTGGGTGGCCGCCGAGGCGGGTAGCACCACCAGCGCGACCAGCGCGAGCGCGGCGAGACCGGCCAGGCGCCTCATGCCGGCTTGACCTCGGCCAGCATCTCGGCGACCAGGAACGCCAGCTCGAGGGACTGCACCCGGTTGAGGCGCGGGTCGCAGACCGACTCGTAGCGGTGGCTCAGCGAGGCCTCGTCGAGGTCCTCTCCCCCACCGACGCACTCGGTGACGTTGTCGCCGGTGAGCTCGACGTGCAGCCCACCGGGCCACGTGCCGAGCGCGCGGTGGACGTCGAAGAAGCCCTGCACCTCGTGCATGACGTCCTCGAAGCGCCGGGTCTTGTAGCCCGAGGAGGCCTCGAAGGTGTTGCCGTGCATCGGGTCGCACACCCACGCGACGTTGATCCCGGCAGCGGTGACCTTCTCGACCAGCTCGGGCAGCAGGTCCCGGATCTTCCCGGCCCCCATCCGGGTGATGAAGGTCAGCCGGCCCGGCTCGTTGTCGGGGCTGAGCCGGCGGGCCAGGGCGATCGCGTCGTCCGCGGTCGTGGTCGGGCCGAGCTTGACGCCGATCGGGTTGCGGATCCGGCTCATCAGCTCGACGTGGGCTCCGTCGAGCTGACGGGTCCGCTCGCCGATCCAGAGGAAGTGGGCCGAGACGTCGTAGGGCTGCTCGGTGCGGCTGTCGATCCGGGTCAGGGCGTGCTCGTACTCGAGGATCAGGGCCTCGTGGCTGGAGTGGAAGTCGACCCGGTGGAACTCGTCGGGGTCGGCCCCGATCGCCTTCATGAAGGTCAGTGCCCGGTCGATCTCGCCGGCGAGCTTCTCGTAGCGGCGCCCCATCGGGGAGGACCGGACGAAGTCGGTGTTCCAGGTGTGCACCTGGCGCAGGTCGGCGTACCCACCGGTGACGAAGGCGCGCGCGAGGTTCAGCGTGCTCGCCGAGGAGTGGTAGACGTCGAGCAGCCGCTGCGGGTCGGGGACCCGGGACTCGGGGGTGAAGTCGTAGCCGTTGACGGCGTCCCCCCGGTAGGCCGGCAGGGTCACGCCGTCGCGGGTCTCGTCGTCGGAGGAGCGCGGCTTGGCGTACTGGCCGGCGAGCCGGCCCACCTTGACCACCGGCACGGACGCGGCGTACGTGAGGACGACCGCCATCTGCAGGAGCACCCGGAGCTTGGCCCGGACGTTGTCGGCGGTGGCCCCCTCGAGGGTCTCGGCGCAGTCGCCGCCCTGCAGCAGGAAGGCCTCGCCCCGGGCGACGGCAGCCAGCTTGCCCTTGAGGTCGTCGCACTCACCGGCGAAGACGAGCGGGGGGACGGAGCGCAGCCGCGCGACGACGGCGTCGACCGCCTCCGGGTCCGGGTACGACGGCTGCTGAGCTGCGCCCTGGGCGCGCAGGGACGCGAGATCGGGGAAGGTCACGGCGCAAGGGTACGCCGGGTCGAACGGCTGGAAGTGGGTGACACAAAAGGGCCAGAAAACGCTTAACTCGGGCATATCGGACTATTGTTCAGGTCATGGGCCTCCTGAACCGCTTCCGCACCTCGATGGGCCAGCCGTGGGTGCCGCCGGTGATGGGCGCCTGCCGGTGCGAGGAGCACCTGGAGAACCTGCTCGCGATCAACGTCCCGCTCCACGACTGGACCGGCTCGGTGCGGGTGGCGGAGCTGGTCGGCTCCGGCGCGCTGACCACGGTGCCGGCCACCGAGGACGTGCGCTACCTGGTCGGCGAGGTCACCCGTGAACGGCGCGGCCCCTTCCACTGGCGGGTGCTGCACGAGGACCAGCTCGACCGGTTCCTCGACCCTGCCTCCCCCGTCTCGCTGGACGACGCACTCTCGATCCAGCCGGGGGTCGAGCGGGTGCTGTGGAACGGTCGCCGCGAGCTGGTCCTCGGCGCCCCGGAGCTGTGTCTGCGCGGGGTGCAGGCAGCGGTGGTCCGCGCGCTGCTCAACCCCCGCGTGCGGCAGTGGGAAGAGGTGTCGGAGAGTGCGCGGCGTGCCAACAGCCTGCACGAGCAGATGACCCGCGGGATGGCGCCGGACCGGCTGATCTCCTGACGCCGAGCCACGATTTTGGGAGTGCTGGGAGCCCACCGATTGGGAGAGACGTGGGACAGAACGGCCCCGGGAGACCGGGGCCGTTCTGACGTCCGGGGTCAGGCTCACTCCACGATCGTCGGCGAGAAGACCAGCTGGCGGACCGGGGTCAGCCCGTCCTGGACGAGGTAGACCCGGCGGCCCGGGGAGGCGTGCCACTGGGGGCAGCTCCCCACCCGGACGGTCACCGAGCCCCCGGTGGAGGCGGGCGTGTTCAGCGTGATCACGTCGTCGGGCGAGCCTGAGAAGGGGCGACCGGTCAGGGTCAGGCTCGAGACGCCCAGCGGGGCGCTGCCCACCAGCGTCACCGCACGGAAGCGGCCCCAGTCGAGGGCGGGCACCACGAAGCTGCGGAGCACGACGGGTCGCACCCGCAGCACGCCGAGGGAGCCCCGCGGGTCGGCGGCGTAGGCGACGTCGGGGCGGCGGTCGGAGGTGACCGGGTTGGCCAGCGCCTCCCCGGTGAGCACGAGCGCGTGCGCGACACCGTCGCCCGGGTCGACGTACAGCCCGAGCGCGCCGGTGCGGCGCAGCAGCAGCGACAGCGCGAAGGTCCGGCCCGGCCGCAACGCCGCGAACTCCGGGTCACGGGGCACGTCGACGATCGGCACCCGGCGGACGACGCGGCCGTCGAGGGTGACCACCAGTCGGGCTCCGGGCCGCCCCGCCACGCTGGGGTCGATGGTCCCGCTCGCGACCAGCGCGACCGCCGGGACGCGCTCGGCGCCCACGGTGATGCTGGTCCGGGACCGCACCGGGGTGTCCAGGAAGGTCGGGGCCGCCCCCCAGTCGCACGGCGGACCCGCGGCGACCGACATCGCCGGTGTGCCCAGGCCGGCAGGCAGGCGCTGGGCCCGCGCGGCGAGGTCGTCGCGCAGCAGGACCAGGACGCCCCGCGTGCGCACCACGGGCGTCCACCCGTCCAGCAGGTACTGCGAGACCCGATGGAGCCGGACCGCCGTGGTCACCCCGTCGGTGCCCGAGCGCCCGGTCGAGGCGGAGTCGAGCAGCACCGCGGCGGGCGGGTCGATCCGCAGCCGGAAGACGAGGTCGCGCTGGTCGGCGTCGGTGACGACGTCCCCGGCCGACGCGTACGGCGTGCTCGGCGTGCGGCCGAGCAGGTAGCTCACGTAGCCCGGGCTGTCGGTCAGGTCGAAGACCGTGTCCCCCGGTCGCAGCAGCACGTCGAGCGTCCGGCCGAGGTCGCGGACCAGCGCCTCGTCGACCCCGCCCGGCTCCTCCGCCCCGATCCGGGGCACCCGGGCAGCTCGCCCATCGACGAGCTCGGTGCGGGCGGGCGCACCCCCCACCGCGACCAGGAGACCGAGGGCCAGCACAACGGCCGCGGTGACGGAGAGGAGGGTGGTGGGCATCCGGCGCGTGTCGAGCGTCGTCGTCTCCTCCCATGCCTCGACGAACCGCCCCTCGCCCCAGCAGACGCCACGGGCGAACCAGGCCGTGACCAGCGGCGCGACGACGGTCAGCACCTCCAGGACGTGCTCCCGGTCGAACCGGACCAACGCGCTCTCCGCCTGCAGACCGACGAAGAGGGCCATGGCGAGCAGCAGCCACTCCAGCGGCATCACCCTGCGATCGCGCGCGAGGCGAAGGCCGACCACGACCACCGTGACCACCACGACCGCCGCGGCGCAGGCGAAGAGGAGCCGCCACAGCACCGGCGCACTCCCCCACGGCGCCGCCGCGAGCGCCGGTCGGCCGGGGAAGGTCACCGCATAGGACCGGAGGAACGGGCCCAGCGCGTCCTGGAGCGCCAGGAACAGGAACCAGGCGCCGAGGAGCACGACGACCGTGGCCAGGAACCACCGGCTCGGGACGGTCGAGCGAGCCCACGAGCCACCCGCTGCCGCCTGGGTCAGGTCGGCCCCCACGAGGACCACCACGACGGCCATGGCGAGCAGCCACGCCTCCGGCACCAGCACGACGTACGGGACGAGCGCGACAGCGAGGCCGACCGACCAGCCGCGACCGCGGCGCTCGAGGGCGAGCCCCAACAGGGCGAGCAGGTAGCCCAGGCCCACCCACCGGGTGGAGGGGTCGACGCGCTGGGCGACTGCGGCCAGGACGAGCGCGACCAGGACCAGCGGCAGCCAGGTACGACGGGCGAACGGGACCGCGACCAGTGCGATCCCGGCCCAGAGCAGCGGCACCCACAACACCGTGGTCGCGGCGCGCGCCCCCCACAGCGTGTCCTCGAAGAGGTGCATCCCGACCAGGCTGCGCAGGGCGTCGTCGAACAGCCCCTCGGGCAGGCGCAGGTCGCGCCACGGGAACAGCCCCCGGCCCAACAGGTCGGCGTGCACGATGCCGTGCACGCCGTCGTACCCGTTGAAGACGGTGGTGACCGGAGCGATCCGCGCGGTCGCCGACACGAGCGTGACGGGCAGGGCGACGTACGCCAGGACCCCACGCTCGCAGGCCGCCACCGGCGCTCCCCGCCGGAACTGCCAGGCGAGCAGGCCCCCGGCACCCGCGACACCGAGAAGCGTGACCCACCAGGGCAGCCAGCCGTAGGTCCGCGCGTCCCCGCCGACGTCCAGGCGCAGCTGGTTGGCGGTCAGGTGCACCGCCAGCGCCGTGGCGACGACCGCCACGCCACAACCGGCCCACCGGAGCACCTCGGGACCCGGCCGGCGTCGACTCCGCGCGACCAGGGCGCCGACGGCGACCGCCCAGAGGAGCACCAGCAGCAACAGCCCAGCGACGAGTCCGACCACCCCCACCCGTGTCGGGCGCTCGGCACCGACGCCACGCCGACGGACAGCAGCGCCCAGCTGAGCACCGGCAGCACCCAGGTGTCCGCCGACCAGCTGGGCCGCAGGTCGGGAGCCTGGTCCGACTCCTCGTCGTCGCCAGCCTCCTCTGCCTCAGCGTCCGTTGCTGCGTCCTGCCCGGCGTCCGGCTCGACGGGCTCGGCCGGCTCGGCGGTGGGTCCCCAGCGGGCGGCCGCGACCACGACCCCGACGATCACGAGCGGCGCCACCCAGACGGTGGCCCGGTAGGCGGTCAACAACCGGTGGATGTCGTAGTCGTGGACGGTGGCGTAGCCGACGACGGCGACGGGTGCCTCCAGGCTGCCGCTCAGCGTCCAGACGAGGACGAGGACCACCACGACGGCCGCGGCACAGCCCACGACGATCCGCGCGAACGCCCCGAGCCCCCCGCCCAGAGGTTCGCGGCCTGACTCCGGCCGATCACCCATTCCGCCCCCGCGGATCCCGAGATGTCGTGAGAGCCCGAACCTACCGGACGCTGAACCGTCAGCCCCAGCGTCCGGCTCAGCCGGGCGGTGGCCCGACCGTGCAGAGCAGGTAGCCACCGGCTCGGAGCGTGTCACGGGCGCACCGCTGCTCTGTGACCCGGAGCGCTTTCGGGACCAGCAGGGCTTCTGTCGGGCTCACCAGCCGCCTCCCCCCTCGAGGTGGGAGGGTCCCAAGGGACGGTACGTCGGTAAGGAAGCGGATCTCCGGGTTCTGCATCCAGCCCGACCCGTAGGCGCCACCGTCGTCCCGAACCTGACGAGCGACGCTGCGCTGGTCAGCCACTGTCGTCTCCGTCGGTTCGAACGCCGAGACGAGGTGGCCGAGTCCGAGCCCGGTCGCCCCGATCAGCGTCAGCACCAGTGCAGCACCACGGGTGCGACCGAGGATGGTTCCTCGAGCGCCTTCCATGGCCACACAGGCGGCGAGAACCGGGAGTGCGCCGACCAGGATCATGAGCAGCGGACTGACCAGGTAACGGCCCATCGGCCGGCTGGTCGCCACCAGCCACCACAGCAGAATGAGGACCCCCGACGTCACAAGCGTCGCCGACGTCACCACGACGGGACGAGGCAGACCCTGCCTGGCTCGCGTCATCGGCCATGCAACAGCAACGAGGACCCCTGCGATGCCAACCAGGAGGACCCCCGTCGCCGTCGTCCCGTGCAGGACGGAATGAACCGCCTCCGCGCGACTGAAACGGGGTGCCTTATCAATGCCCAGTCCGGAACCGGAGTGGAGGAAGAAGTAGACGAACTCGTCGTACCGCTCGCGGTAGGTAGTCGGCCCGATCACCACGAGCCGATAGACGTTCCACGCCACGAGGGGGACGCAGACGCCCCCAACGACCGTGAGGGCAGCTCGGAAGCGCAAGAGCGCTCGTCCATCAACGACCGCGACCATCGACAGCACGACGAACACAGGCACGACCAGAATCACGAGGAACTTCGTCAAGACGGCGAGGCCCAGCAGAACTCCGGCACGGCCTGGAGCCTGAACCAGCACATACGCGGCGGTGAGGACGAGCGCGGTCGCGAGCACCTCCCCGAGCACGTCCCCTGTGCCTCTGATGCCCAGGATGCCGTCGGTTCGAAGGTTGATCGCCAGGACGGCGAGCCATGCGACGAGCAGCCCGGGCCATCGACCAGCCCGCCAGCCGATCAGGGCTGCGGCCGCTACCAGCACGGCATAGGTGACCGTGCCGACCAGGCGCGCGACCCAGAAGTGGGTGCCGAGCAACTTCATGGCGCCCGCCACCGGGAGGAGAAGGGTAGGACCGGTCGAGATGTACACGTCGAAGTCGCGGACTCCGGGGACCGGGTAGACAGCTCCGTCCGTGGCGTAGCGCCCGTCGTGGATCAGGTGCAGCGGCACCTGCAGGTTGTAGGCCTCGTCGTAACCCAGGGGACTCGAGAAGCCGGCGATGAGCAGGGCGATGGTCGCCGTCAGCAGAACGGCCGTGGCGCAGATCGTCAGCGTTCGCGACCTCATGAGGAGAGCGCCGTCGGACTCTCCGCTCGCACCTCACACGCGTCCGACAGCAGAGGCGCTCGCCGCACCACCTGCCGCGACACGAGCTCGCCCGCGGCACCCCAGCACAGCGTCAGAAGACGACGGGATGGGATGAATCTGCTCCACGGCCTCGAGCCCCACGAGCTCCCCGTTGGGCTGTCGCCGCGACGACACAGGCTCTCAACCGGTACGAAGGCAACCTCCAGCCGCGTCTCGCGAGCCAGTAGACACGTGAAGTGAACATGAGGGACCAACGAATCGGGATGCACACTCTCGACCAAACGCCTGAGCACGTGCACGCGATAGCCACGGAGTGGGGTGTTCACGTCACGGACTGAGCCGATCCACGGGACCAGTGCAGTGCGGAGCCCCAGCGTCAACAACCGACGGAACCACGGTTCTGACCTGCCCCAGCGTTCGCCATGGACAACCTCCGCGGTCCGAAGCCCCCTCAGGACTCGAGCGACGTCGCGCCCGTGGAACTGGCCGTCGCCGTCGACGTGGACGACGAACTCCGCACCGGTCTGACATCCCCGCCGATATGCCTCCAGAGCAGTAGGGCCGTGTCCGCGATTCCGGTCGTTGCGCAGTACGGTCACCTTCGAACGGACTTCATGACGCGCGCCTTGGACCAACACGGGTTCAGGCGACGCGTCGTCGACGATCACGAACTCGAGCAGGCGCACCGAGCGCGCGAGATGGCGCTCGATCTCGGCGACGAACTCGCTGAGGTCACCCTCCTGGTAGGCAGGCATGACAACGGCAACATGCCCGAGGAGCTCTCGGTGACCATTCATCGACCGAGGGTAGAAGGTCCCGAAACACTTCACGACCAGAACGAGAACAACCACCCGAACAGGTCATATGTCTCGGACGATCGGCCGAGGTCAGCCGAGGTCAGCCGAAGAAGACCTCGGCCTCGGCGTACTCCTCGGGCGAGACGAGCTTGAGCTCGCCGGTGCCCTCCTGGAGCGGGACGCGCACGATGTCCTTGCCGCGGAGCGCGACCATCTTGCCGTAGTCGCCGTCGGCGACGGCGGTGATGGCCTGGAGGCCGAAGCGGGTGGCGAGCCAGCGGTCGAAGGCGGTCGGCGTCCCGCCGCGCTGCACGTGGCCCAGGACGACCGCGCGGGCCTCCTTGCCGGTCCGCGACTCGATCTCGCTGGCCAGCCGGTCTCCGATGCCACCGAGCCGGACGTGACCGAAGGAGTCGAGCTCTCCGCTGACCAGCGTCATCTCGCCGCCCTCCATGGGCACGGCACCCTCGGAGACCACGATGATCGGCGAGTAGTGCGACTCGAAGCGCTTCTCGACGTAGTCGCAGACCTTCTCGATGTCGAAGGGCTTCTCCGGCAGCAGGATGATGTTGGCGCCGCCGGCCATGCCCGCGTGCAGGGCGATCCACCCCGCGTGACGACCCATGACCTCGACGACCAGCACGCGGTGGTGCGACTCGGCGGTGGTGTGCAGCCGGTCGATGGCCTCCATCGCGATGTTGACCGCGGTGTCGAACCCGAAGGTGAAGTCGGTGCCGGACAGGTCGTTGTCGATCGTCTTCGGGACGCCCACGACGTTGACGCCGAGCTCGGAGAGCTTGGTCGCGACCCCGAGGGTGTCCTCGCCGCCGATGGCGATCAGCGCGTCGCACCCGTTGGCGGCCAGGTTCTCCTTGATCCGCTCCACTCCCCCCTCGACCTTGAAGGGGTTGGTCCGCGAGGACTTCAGGATGGTGCCGCCTCGCGGGAGGATCCCGCGGACCTCGTTCACCGTCAGGGGCGTCGTGAGGTTCTCCAGCGGACCACGCCAGCCGTCGCGGAAGCCCACGAACTCGTAGTCGTAGACCCCGACGCCCTTGCGGACGACAGCGCGGATGACAGCGTTGAGGCCGGGGCAGTCCCCGCCTCCGGTAAGTACTCCAACTCGCATGGGCTCACCGTAGCGGCATTTCGTTGGAACGATCCAGCGGAGTGGTCCACCGGTTCACGTTCCGGTCCAGCGCTAGGTTGCCGCCATGACGTTCTCGATCGTGGCCCGGTCCGCCGACGGCGAGTCCTGGGGGGTCGCCGTCGCCTCGAAGTTCCTCGCGGTCGGCTCGGCTGTCCCGGCCGCGGTGGCCGGCGTTGGGGCGATCGCGACCCAGGCGGAGGCCAACGTGGCCTACAAGGGCGCGGCCCTGGCCCACCTCGACGAGGGGGCCACGGCCGAGGTCGCACTGGCATCGCTGCTCGCCGACGACGAGCGCAGCGAGCACCGGCAGGTCGGCCTGGTCGACGTCGACGGCAACGCCGCCACCCACACCGGTGCGTCGTGCTTCGACTGGGCGGGTGGGGAGACCGGCCCCGGCGTCGCCATCCAGGGCAACATCCTCGCCGGGCCCCAGGTCGTCGCCGCGATGCGAGCGGCGTGGGACGCCTCGGCCGACGAGCCCGACCTGGCGCGGCGGCTGCTGGCGGCCTTGGCGGCGGGCGACGCCGCAGGAGGAGACAAGCGCGGGCGCCAGTCGGCGGCACTCTTCGTCGTCCGCGAGGGCGCGGGCTACGGCGGTGCCGACGACGTCGCGGTCGACCTCCGCGTCGACGACCACCCCGACCCGTGCGCCGAGCTCGCCCGCCTCCTCGACCTCCACCAGCTCTACCTGACCGCGTCCCGCGACGACGAGAAGGTCGCCGTCGGACCCGAGCTGGAGGCCGAGCTCGAGGCCCGCGCCCAAGCCCTCGGGCACCCCGACTTCGAGTCCTGGGTCGGGACGGAGAACTACGAGATGCGGGTCGGGCCTGGTTGGATCGACACGGCGGTGCTCGCCCTCCTGCGCCGCGACTCCGACGCGACGGGAGCCGACGCATGAGTGTCCTGGCCATCGACGCGGGGACGACCGGCGTCACCGCGCTGATCGTGACCGCTGACGGGACGATCGCCGCCAAGGGCTACCAGGAGTTCGCCCAGCACTTCCCCCAGCCCGGCTGGGTGGAGCACGCCCCCGAGGAGATCTGGCAGGCGACGCTCGAGGCCACCAAGGACGCTCTCGCCCGGTACGACGGACCGGCCCTCCAGGCCGTCGGCATCACCAACCAGCGCGAGACGGTACTCCTGTGGGACCGCGAGACGCTGGGGTCGCCGCGGCGGGCGATCGTGTGGCAGGACCGTCGTACGGCGGAGATCTGCACCCGCCTGCGCGACGCCGGCCATGAGGACCGCGTCCGCGAGCTCACCGGCCTGCGGCTGGACCCCTACTTCTCCGGCACCAAGCTCACCTGGCTGGCCGAGCACGAGCCGCACACCTGGGCGCTGGTCGAGTCCGGCAGATACGCGGTCGGCACGGTCGACTCCTACCTGATCGCCCGGATGACCCGCGGCACCTGGCACGTCACCGACGTCTCCAACGCCTCGCGGACGCTGCTCTTCGACCTGGCCACGGGCGACTGGAGTGAGGAGCTCTGCAGCCTCTTCGGGGTCCCCCGCGACGCGCTGCCCGACATCGTGCCGTCGTGGGGGCCGATCGCCTCGACCGACCCCCGGGCCTTCCTCGGTCTCGATCTGCCCATCGCCGGCATCGCCGGGGACCAGCAGTCAGCCCTGTTCGGTCAGACCTGCTTCGCCGTCGGGGACACCAAGTGCACCTACGGCACCGGGTCCTTCATCCTCACCAACACCGGCTCCGAGGTGGTCCGCTCCGAGGCCGGGCTGCTCACCACGGCCGCCTGGAAGTCGCCCGAGGGACAGCTCACCTACGCCCTCGAGGGTGCGATCTTCGTGACGGGCGCTGCCGTCCAGTGGCTGCGCGACGGCCTGCAGATCGTCGGGTCGGCAGCGGAGACCAACGCCATCGCGAGCACGGTGGCGTCCAGCGAGGGTGTCGTCTTCGTGCCCGCGCTGACCGGGCTGGGCGCCCCGGACTGGGATCCCCACGCCCGGGGTCTGATCGTGGGCCTCACCCGCGGCACGACCCGCGCCCACCTGGTGCGCGCGACGCTGGAGGCGATCGCGTTCGAGGTCCGCGACGTCGTCGACACCCTGCCCGCCGAGTCGGCGGTGACCACGCTGACCGTCGACGGCGGGGCCGCCGCCAACGACCTGCTGTGCCAGCTCCAGGCCGACCAGCTCGGCGTCCCGGTCGAGCGACCCCGGATCGTCGAGACGACCGGCCTGGGCGCCGCCTTCCTGGCAGGCCTGGGGACCGGGGTGTGGTCCTCGACCGACGAGCTCAAGGAGACCTGGGCGCTGGATCGCCGCTTCGAGCCCGGCGTCGAGCGATCGGTGGCCGACCAGGCACACCGTCGGTGGCGCACAGCCGTCGAGCGCAGCAAGGGCTGGGCCGAGGACTGAGCGCGGCCGTCCCCGACCCCTACGCCGTCCTCGGCGTCTCCCGGAGCGCCCCTGCCTGGGAGATCCGGGCGGCGTACCGGACCGAGGCGAAACGCGCCCACCCCGACGTCCCCGGCGGCTCCCCGGAGCGCTTCCGGCAGGTCCGCGAGGCCTACGACCTGCTCGCGGACCCGATCCGGCGCCGCGACCTCGACGTGGCCGCGGCGGAGGCGGCGGTCCCACAGGACTACGTGGTCCCGCAGCGCGAGGAGCGGCCCGTCCCTCCGTTCGCCCGACGCTCCTTCCTGCTGCTGCTCGGCGCCCTCGTCCTCGGCCTGAGCCTGCGCGGCCCGGTCGCACTGCTGCTCGGTGTCGACCGCGGCGATCCCTACCTCTTCGGCCCGACGTACGACGGCAGCACCGGTCCGCACTCGCTCGGCGAGGCAGGTGTCCTCGTCGGCGGTGCCGTCGCCGTCGCCGGACTGCTCACCGGGCTGGTGGGCCTGAGGATCGCGCTGGCCGGTCCGCCACGTCGGGTCGAGGTCGTCCTCGGTCTCGGCTACGTGACCCTCTACGCCGCCTCCGCGCAGGTCGTCTTCGCCGGCCCGCGCTGGCCGGGCGTGTTCTTCTTCGCCGTCGTCGGCTTCGTCGGCTGGTCGATCCTGGGCATCGTGCTCGAACGGCGCGACTTTGCCGCCTTCCTCCGCGAGTACCGCCACGAGCACCGGGAGGAGCATTGAACGCGCAAAATCAAGACAGGGTCGGCTCGATTCGCCTAGGTTCGTCGCCATCCGAACTCGAGGGGGACCTGTGACGACGCTGACCGGCACCATTTACGACGTCGGCGAGCTCGAACGGCAAGCGGACACTCTGCGCAAGGAGTTCGAGGGCGCCGAGCCGTTCCCGCACCTGGTCCTCGACGGGCTGCTTCGTCTCGAGCCAGGCGACGCCGTCTCGTTCCCCGACCTCTCCTGGGACCGGTGGAACGCGCTGGGCGACCGGTACCAGCACAACAAGCGCACCTGCGACGACATCTCGGTGATCCCCGAGCCGTTCGCCGGCTTGATCCGTCAGCTCTCCGAGCCTCGCTTCCTCCGGGTTCTCGAGTCGATCACCGGCATCAAACGTCTGATGCCCGACCCCTACCTCACGGGTGGCGGCCTCCATCTGTCCGGACCCGGTGGGATCCTGAGCCCCCACACCGACTTCCACCACTATCGCGCCCTTGACCTCTACCGACGCATCAATGTCCTCGTCTACCTCAACGACGACTGGTCCGAGTCGGACGGCGGCTGCCTGTCGCTGTTCAAGGACGACCTCGCGGTCGCCACGGTGGTGCCCGCGTTCGGCCGCACGGTCATCTTCGCCACCGACGACCGCTCCGTCCACGGCTTCCCGGAGCCGGTCGCCGAGGGGAAATGGCGCCGGTCGGTCGCGCTGTACTACTACACCGCGGCCGAGGCCGAGACGTTCAGCGGTGATGCAACCACGTACTGGCGGGAGCACGGCGAGCAGCGTGGAGTCATCAGGAAGGCACGGTTCGGCCTCTACCGCGCCCTGCTGAACCTTTCACGCGGCATCAGCATCGCTGCCCATGTCGTCAACCCGAACCAGGGACTCGGCCTCGTCCGCACGGTGATGGCCAACCGGCGAGAGGCACGGGCCCGCAGGCTGGTCCCTTGAGGCACCGAGAGGGCTGAGGAACGCGAGAACGGCGACCTCAGGCGGTGTACATCACGAACGAGCCGCCGCCCCAGTTCGTGGTGCCCGTCTTCCACAGCCCGTTGAGGACCCGGTAGTCGCCGGTCTGGCTGTAGTCGAGCACCTTCCTGCCGATCACCGTGCCGTTGGCGAGCTGCCAGGTGACCGTGACGGTCACGCTGTAGCCCTTGCCGGTGAAGATGTCGCTGGAGCCGAACGTGTTGCCGCTGTCGCGGATCGACGTCTGGGCGCCCTGTATCCAGCCTGATCGTTGGCTGCTGTCCACCTTGGCCCAATAGGGGTAGCCCTTGCTGTTCGGCATGGGCACGATCGCCCACAGGGCGCTGGTCACGGTGACGTACTGGTTGGACGAGGAGTACGCCGCGACCTTCCCGATCGTCCGTGCGTTGACGACGAGCGAGGGGCTGAAGGTGGACCCGGCGGCGTCGGTGACCGGCACGCTCACCGAGCCGACGCTGCCCGAGTTGGTGTAGGTGTAGGCGTTCGCGGAGGTCGCGGTCCCGGTGACCGCGGCGGTCGCGACGAGGAGCGAGGCGGCGAGCCGCGGAGCGAGTCGAGCAGGCATGGTGTTCTCCTGGGGTGGGATCCGTCCCGGACGGACGGTGCTGGCTCCACCCTCAGCCCCGGCGCGGCGCTCGTCTGTCCGGTCGCCGACACAGCGGTCGGCCTCAGGCCTGGCACGACCACCGTTTCCAAGCCTGACGAAACCTTTACCCTCGGGCCCTCCGCGCGCGCCGGTCTTCTCCTTAGCCTGGGCTCTCATGCACTCACGGGGGGTCCGTATGCCATCGTCCTCGTTCCGCCGCGCCACGGTTGCCGGCGCGGTCTCCGTCACCGCCCTCGGGCTGGCCGCCGTACCGGCCCAGGCGACCGGAACGTTCCACCCCTATGTCGCGGACAACCCCGGCGCCGAGGTCGTCGGGACCGCGATCGGCGACGTCACCGGCGACGGGCGACCCGACCTCCTCTTCACCACCGGGTACGGCGGCACCTCCGGCCCGGCGTACCGGCTCTTCGTGCGAGCCCAGCAACCGGACGGCTCCTTGGGGGCGGCCACCTCGCTGGCGACCTCGGGCGCCTACAGCAGCCGGATGACGGTGGTGGTCGCGGACCTCGACGGCGATGGCGACCAGGACGCGGCCGTCGGGACGACCGCCGGGGTCGACGTCTTCGAGCAGAGCGCCGGCGCGCTGGCGTTCACCTGGACCGTGCCGACGGGGGACACCGGAGACGTGGAGGCCACCGACGTCAGCGGCGACGGCCTGGCGGACCTGGTGGTCGGCACCCGGGCAGGAGTGCAGGACTGGTGGCAGGTCAACGGCGACTTCATGCCGTCGCCCCGCGGCCGCTACCTGACCCCGACCACCCCGACCGAGCTCGAGGTCGGCGACGTCTCCGGCGACGGGCTCGCCGACGTGGTCTCCGTGTCCGGGACAGCGCTCTCGGTGCGGCTGCAGCAGAGCGACCACTCGTTCGCGGCGAGCGTCGACTACTCCTCGGGTGGCACGAGCCCGTGGAGCTACCTCAACGGACTTGCGCTGGGCGACCTGGACCACGACGGCCGCGCCGACGTGGTGGCCACCATGGGAGGCAACCGCCCCAACGCGTTCATCGTGACGCGGCTCCAGCGTCCGGACGGGACTCTCGGCGCACCGGTCGTGCGTCCGACCTACGACATCCCCGAGGCGGTCGAGGTCGCCGACGTCGACCGCAACGGGCTACAGGACGTGGTGGTCCTGCATGGCGGCTGGAACGACGCCGGCGTCTACGGGCAGACCGCCACCGGTGACCTCTACGCCGAGACGCTGTTCCCGATCCCGTATGCCAGCCACTACCCGGTCAAGGGGCTCGCCGTCGGCGACCTCTCGGGCGACGGGTCGGCGGACCTGGCCATCGCGGACTACAACAACGGGACGGTGCTGCTCCGCGGGTCCGTGCCGGGCACCGACCTCGCGGCCCCGGAGACCTCGATCACCACCGCTCCGACGGGGACGATCCGCACCCGCACCGCGTCGGTGTCGTTCGCGGCGACCGAGTCCTCGACGTTCGAGTGCAGCCTGGACGGCGCCGGGTTCGGCCCTTGCACGTCGCCGTGGACGCTCACGAACCTGTCCGCCGGCAGCCACACGGTCCGGGTGCGCGCCACCGACAGGGCCGGCAACACCGACACCAGCCCGGCGACCTCGTCGTTCACCGTCGACGGCCCCGACACCACCATCACGGGCGGGCCGACGGGCACCGTGCGCTCGACCACGGCACAGTTCTCCTTCACGGCCACCCCCGCCCCGGCCTCCTTCGAGTGCGCCCTCGACACCGTGGGGTTCGCCCCCTGCTCGTCAGGCCAGACGTGGACCGGACTGCCACCGGGCAGCACCCACACCCTCGTGGTCCGGGCGGTCAACGGCGAGGGTCTCGCCGACAGCACACCGGCCTCCCGCACCTTCACCGTGGCCCCTGCCTCCGACCTGGTCCTGACCCTGACCCCGTCGACCGGCGCGGCCAAGCGCGGCCAGCAGGTGCTCTGGACCCTGAAGGTCGGCAGCAACGGACCCCAGTTGGCAGCCGACGTCGTCGCCGTCCTGGGCCTGCCTGCGGGCCTCACGCTGGGAACCGTCCCCCCAGGCTGCACCGTCTCGGGGAGCACGGTGCGCTGCGCGCTCCAGCAGCTCTCCCCCACCGCCATCCAGCAGTGGACCGTGCCCACCACCGTGACCGCCACCAAGGGCACCTTGACCGCCACCGGCGTCCTCAGCACCTCGACGTGGGACCCGGCCTCCTCGAACGACACGTCGTCGGCTTCGGTGAAGGTGGGCGCGGGCAAGTAGCCGCTACTCCACCAGCCGGACCGGGTCACCGGAGATGTTGGCCGACCACGTGGTCGCGTCGGTCACCGAGCCGCTACCGAAGGACACCCGCACCTTGAACCAGCAGCCTCCGGAGCTGGCGTAGTTGCACGAGTAGTTGCCCGGGATCGGCACGCTGATCGTCTCCCGCTGCCCGTTCCAGCCCGAGGAGTTGCTGATCCCCGACAGCGAGCAGGACGGCAGTGCCGCCGCCTGGTAGCCCGACGACTTGCAGCCCGACAGCGTCGAGCCGGTCGCGTCCCCGGGACGGAGCACGGTGAGGGTGGCGCTGGTGGCAGCGTCGCCGACGTCGTAGAACGAGAAGTTCAGGCTCTTGCCGGCCGCTCCCGGGAGCACCCGGATCAGGTTGAACTCCGGTGACGAGGAGCTGGTGTTCGCGAAGATCGGCATCCGCTGGTAGGCCGAGACGGACACGTTGGAGTTGGAGCCTCCGTCGGAGTAGACGCGGACCGCGAACCGGTTCGTCCCGTTGCCCTTCACCGACGTGTCGTCCCCGGTCTGGGTGAACATGGCGCTGTTGTCGGCGTTGGTCGGCTTGTAGCTGCCGTCGTTGTTGACCGCTCCGCCCAGTGCGACGTTGGTGCGGACCTGCAGGTAGTAGTCGCCGGCACGGGTCGGCTGGAAGGTGCAGAGCTCCTTCCACTGGTGGAAGACCCGGGCCAGGCTGTCGTCGAAGTTGGGGTTGCTGCTGGTCAGCTGGTTCTTGGTGGGCACGGTGTAGCCCGGGTACTGGCGCACGCAGCCGGCCACCGGGGCGGCCTTCTTCGGGTCGAAGGTGTCGCTGGGGGCGCGCAGCCCGAAGGACGTCACGGTCGGCACCTCGCTGCCGCGCCGCTGGCCCGTCCCGGCGTTCTGGTTGTCGCCAGAGCAGAAGTCACCGGCGGCGTTGTCGTAGCGGGTCTTGGCGTCGGTGAGGAACGTGTTGACCACGTTGGAGGCGGCACTGTCCGACAGCGTGCTCGGGATGTCGGCGCACTCCGAGCCGGTCGCGACGTACGCCGGGTCGTAGATCTGCAGGTGCAGCACCTGGTTGACCATCGCCTGCTGCACCTTGACGACCATGAAGTAGCCGAGCGGGTCGAAGGCGGTGTTGGTGGTGCCCGAGCACTCCGACTCGGTGCCCGAGCAGTAGCGGGTGGCGTTCTCGTCGCCCTGGGTCTTGGCGACCTCCGGGCCTGCGATCGAGGGCCAGAACTCCGGGAACCGCGCACACGACGCCCCGGTGGGGGCCATCAGGACGCTCGCGAGGGGTCCGAACGTCGCGGTGCCGTTCGGCTCGTTGCCCAAGGTGTTGCAGGGGCTGCCCATGGGCTGCGGGCCGCTGTAGTCGGCTACGGCGTGACGGGTGATCGTGGTGTTCCGCATGCCGAAGAACGACCCGAAGGCGTTGGAGACGGTGCTGGAGACGCTCACGTCGAGCTGGCCGGGGGTCTGGCCACCGGCGGCGTTGACGGCGATGCCGCTCGTCCCGTCCTTGTACCCGTTGCGGGCGGTGACGTCCTTCGCGCTCGCGGTGGCGGAGGCGAGGTCCTGGGGCATGTAGGTGACCCCGGCCAGGGCGCCCGCGTCGGCCGCCTTCTGCACGCGGCCGACCTCGACGTAGAAGTGGGCGACGTCGACGGAGATCGCGGCGAGGCCGAAGAAGACGGTGGACATGAAGGCGGCGACGAGGATCGCCACGTAGCCGGACTGGTCCGCGTGGCGGGCGCGCAGCCGGGTGATCAGCGCCTTCATGAGTGGGCCGTCGGGGTGCCGGGCTTGCAGCTGTCGTTCGTCAGCGGCTCGAACTTCATCACCGCGCGGTCCGAGAGGCCCATCGAGGAGCCGAAGATGCCGGTGACGAACTTGTGGGTGGCCTGCAGGTAGACCCCGACCGCGTCGGACTCGTTGACGCACGCGTTGATCGAGGCGGAGCTCCAGCTGCCGTCGCTGTAGCGGAACGCGCCGACGCTGGGTCGCCACACGAACTTGACGCAGGACGTGACGCCCGCGCATGAGGTCGGCATGAACGTGCTCCCGTTGGCTCCGGGGTAACCCTTGTCGTTCGCCTTGTAGACCAGCACGTAGTCGATCTGGTCCTGGGGCATCGCGGTGCCGGCCCGCTGGATGGCGTCGGCCGCCGCCTGGGCGAGCGCGGGCGACGAGGCCGGGCTGCACGGCGGGGCCGTCGGACCGGTCTCGCACACGCCCGGTCCCGCGTCGGCCGAGGCCGACGCGATCCGCGAGCCCACCCGGACCGCGGAGCCGACCGCGACGTCGTCCTTCAGCAGCAGCGACATCTCGACGATGCCGAAGAGCACGCCGAGCAGCACCGGCGTCACCAACGCCGCCTCGACTGCTACGGCACCAACCTGGCTTCGGCGTCGTGCCGAGGTCCTACCCGTCCTGGGTCGCATCGAGATCCTCCATGATCTGTGACCTGAGGACTCAACCGTAAACGGCTCAAATAGGTCGAAGTCATGCCGAATAGGTCAAATGACCAGAGTGGGGGTCACATTCGGGTACTCGGGTCCGCGCGGCACGGACCACGGTCCCGGGCCCCTTCGCACGAACCGGCGGACGATGGTCCTGACCTGGCAGGACACGCCTCAAGATCCGGTCAAGTGCGAGACGTCCTCAGCCCAGATCGTCAGGCCGGATCGTCAGCCCAGGTCGTCGTCCAGCCCCTGCTCGATGGCGTAGCGGACGAGCTGGACCCGGTTGTGGAGCTGCAGCTTCCTCAGCGTGTTCTGCACGTGGTTCTGTACGGTCCGGTGCGAGAGCACCAGCCGGTCGGCGATCTGCTTGTACGACAGGCCCTTGGCGACCAGGCGGAGCACCTCGGTCTCGCGCTCGGTCAGCCGGGGCAGCTCGTCCTCGGACGAGGAGGGGCCCTCGCTGAGCCGGCGGTACTCCCCCAGCACGAGGCCGGCCAGCCCCGGGGTGAACACCGTGTCGCCCGCCGCGACCCGTCGTACGGCGGCGAGCAGCTCGTCGGACGACGCGGACTTCACCAGGTAGCCGGTCGCCCCCGCCTTCACGGCGTCGAGCACGTCGGCCTGCTCACCGGAGGCCGAGAGGATGAGGATCCGGACCGACGGGTCGTCGGCGACCAGCGCGGAGGTCACCTCGACCCCGTTCGGCGCCGGGATCTGCAGGTCCAGCACCACCACGCCCGGGCGGGTGGCCCTGCCCCGGGTGAGCGCCTCGGTGCCGGTGGCGGCGGTGGCCACGACGTCCAGCCCGGCCGCCTCAAGGTCCCGGGCCACGGCGTCGCGCCACATCGGGTGGTCGTCGACCACCATCACGCGCAGGCGTGCGTCAGGACTCTGGTCAGCGGACATAGCGCCCCCTCCGGTGGTGCAGCGGGTCCTCGTCGGCGTCGTCGAGCGTGACGTGCTCGACGACGGTGTCGACCAGCATGGACCAGCCGACCTCGGTGTCCGCGGAGACCACGCGGACGCCGGCCCAGCTGCCCGCCGTGGCGAGCCGCGGGCCCCACGGGGTCTGCTCCCACGCGGCGAGCCGGAACACGCCGCCGGGTGCGGGAGACAGGCCGGCGAACGCCTCCGCCAGCTCGCGGTCGCCCTGGTCGAGGAGCTGCACCACCGCGGTGCCGGTCCGCTCGAGGTGCGCGACCAGGTCGGAGTCGGGATCCAGCAACCCGAGGACATGCCCGGGGTCGCCCGTGGCCACTAGCAGCGAGGACACGGTCAGCCCGGCCCGGTCGGCTCCCTCGCCGGTTGTCCACAGGGACACCCGGCCACCGAGTCGGCCCCGGAGCCGCCGGAGCGGGTCGGGGTCGGGGTCCGCGAACGGGTTCGTGTCGTGGATGGTCACCGGGCCACCGTGAGCTCCCACTCGACGCCGTGGCCGGCGGCTGTCCGGATCACGGCGCTGCCACCGAGGTCGCGCATCCGCCCGCGGATGGAGGCGGAGACGCCGAGGCGGCCCTCCTGCTCGGCGCGGTCCAGCCGGCCCGGCTCGATCCCGGGCCCGTCGTCGCGGACGCTGACCACGACGTCGCTGCCGAGGTCCTCCACGAACACCCAGGCCGGGGCGTCCTCGCCGACGTGGCGTGCCACGTTGTCCAGGCACTGCCGCACGACCGCCGTCAGCTCCTCGGCGACATGGGCCGGCAGGTTCACCGCGTGCCCGGGGCCGGTCACGGTCACGGTGGTGCGACCCAACGCCTCCAGCGAGGCCATCAGGTCGGCCTGCCAGGCACCTGACGACGGCCGCGCGTCGCGATGGACCAGCGCCCGCAGCGCCACCTCCTGCTCACCGGCGAGCCGTGCCAGCTCCTCGAGGTCTCCGCCGGCCCCGGTGCCGCGGCGTTGCACCAGGGCCAGCACCTGCAGGACGCCGTCGTGCACCACCCGGGCGAGCCGGGCCCGCTCCTCGTACGCCGCCGCGGCACGCTCGGCCTCCGCCCGCACCTCGACCGCGTCCCGGAGCAGCCCGGCCGCGTAGCCGATCAGTCCCGAGATCAGCAGCAGGATGATGATGTTGCCCCACACCCCGCCGGTGACCTCGGTGCGCACCGACAGGTCCGCCAGCGACACGACGACCGCGGCACAGACCGCCTCGACCCAGCCGCGGCCCGCCGAGAAGGCGAGGACGGCGCCGGCCACCCAGAACGACGGCATGGTCGAGGCGTGCCGGTCGAGCATCTCCTGGCTCTGCACCAGGGGGGTGCTGAGGACGAGGACGACCGCGACGGTGAGGTCGAGGACGAACAGCACCGGGCGCCGGCGCTGTGGGGCGTCGTACGCCCAGGTGACGAAGCCTGTCCACAGCACCAGGACGGCGAGGTCCATGACCGCCAGCACCGGGCGCTCGAAGTCCCCGAAGCGGACGACGTTCAGCGTCACGACGTACGCCATCAGGATGATGCGGCCGACCGCCAACGCCCGGAAGAGCGAGGTCGTCACCTGGGCGGCGGCCGCCCCGGACCGGTGCACGGCGCGGTTGGTCACGAGGAGGTCAGGAGGCCTTGAGGTCGGGGTCGACCTTGGCCGCCTCGACGACCGCCTTCTTGGCGGCCTCCTTGTCGAGCGCCTTCGCCTTGGTCGCGTACAGGTCGACGTACTCCTGGCCGGAGAGCCGCATGATCTCGTACATGATCTCGTCGGTGATCGACCTCAGGATGAACCGGTCGTTCTCCAGGCCCTCGTAGCGAGAGAAGTCCAGCGGCTTGCCGAACCGCACCACCGGCCGCGTCCAGCCGCCGACCTTCTTGCCGGGCGGGGCCACGATGTCGGTGCCGACCACGGCGACCGGGATGACCGGCACCTTCGTCTCCAGCGCGAGTCGCGCGACCCCGGTCTTGCCGCGGTAGAGCCGACCGTCATGCGACCGGGTCCCCTCGGGGAAGATCCCGAACAGCTCGTCACGGTCCAGCACGTTCTTGGCCGCCAGCAGCGCCCCGGCCGCCGCATCCGCGCCCGAGCGGTCGATGGGCACCTGGCCGGCTCCCCGGAAGAAGTTCTTCTGCAACCAGCCCTTGAAGCCGGGGGTGGTGAAGTACTCCGCCTTCGCCACAAAGGTGACGCGTCGGGACAGGGTCAGCGGCATGAACAGCCAGTCGGCGTACGAGAGGTGGTTGCAGGCGAGGATCGCGGGCCCCTCCTCGGGGACGTTCTCCAGACCCTCGGTCTGGGGGCGGAAGACCAGCCGCAGCAGCGGACCGAGAGCGATCCACTTCAGGAACCAGTAGAACAACCGCGCAGCCTCCTCAGACCCGGCCCGGAGCGGCCCCTCGTGAGGTGCTCCGGGGCCACCGACACCGGGACTCACCCTAGCCTGCCCTGGGGTGGCATGCGACGATGCAAGGGCAGCCTCGTGACGTCCGTCCGTGCCGGGGCGCGACCGACGACGAAGCCCCTGGGAGGCCCTTCGTGAGCACGCCTGTGGTCAGCACCGAGCCCTTCTTCGCCGACGCCGGTCCGTCCGCTCCGGACGGACAGCGGGTCGGGGTGCTGCTCAGCCACGGGTTCACGGGCTCTCCCGCCTCGATGCGGCCATGGGCCGAGCACCTCCACGATCAGGGCTACACGGTCGCGGCCCCCCGCCTCCCCGGGCACGGGACGCGGTGGCAGGACCTCAACCAGACCCGGTTCCCCGACTGGTACGCCGAGGTCGAGCGCACCTTCGAGAAGCTGCGGGCCAACTGCGACCAGGTCGTCGTGGCCGGCCTGTCCATGGGCGGCTGCCTGGTGCTCAAGCTGGCCGCCGAGCGCACCCGCGAGATCGCGGGTGTCGTGCTCGTGAACCCCGCGGTCAACACGACCCGCAAGGACGTCAAGCTGCTGCCGGTGCTCAAGCACGTCGTCCCGTCCTTCCCCGGGATCGCGAACGACATCAAGAAGCCCGGGATGGACGAGCAGGGCTACACCAAGACTCCGCTGCGCGCGGCCGACTCCCTGATGCAGGGCTTCAAGGAGGTCCAGGCGCTGCTGCCCCAGGTCACCCAGCCGGTGCTGCTCTTCCGCTCCCGCGAGGACCACGTCGTCGACCCGTCCTCGGGCCGGATCATCCTGACCACCGTCTCCTCCCGCGACGTGGAGGAGGTCGTGCTGGAGAACAGCTTCCACGTGGCCACCCTGGACAACGACGCCCCCGCGATCTTCAGCGCGTCGGCCGACTTCGTACGTCGCGTGACCGCCCCCGTCTGACGTCGGAGACCGAGACCCCTGATGAGCACCGCACCCCGCCCCGACGACCCGGACCCGGGCCTGGACGTCGACGCCGCCTTCGCCGAGATCGTGGCGAACTTCGGCGAGCGGGCCGACCTGGCGCCGGAGCCCTCCGGCGAGGTGCCGCTCGAGCAGCAGCTCCCCGAGCCCGACCCGGGCGACCCCGCCGACACGGCCGACACGGCGGCGGAGCCCCCCGTGGCGCCGACTCCCGCGACGCCCCCGGATCCCGCGGGCGACCCGCTGCGCAACCTCTTCAACCCGCGCTGGAGCGACGACCTCGACACCGGTGCCACCTGGGACGACGAGGGCCACTTCGTCCCCCCGCCGCCCCCGCCGCTGCCCAAGCTCGACCCGCGGCGCAAGGCGGCCTGGATCGGGCTGTTCGGTGCCCCGGCGCTGACCCTGGTGCTGCTCGTGCTCTCCATCGGGGTGCCCCAGTGGTTCGCGTTCCTGCTCGGGCTCAGCTTCGTGGGCGGGTTCGGCTACCTGGTGGCGACCATGCCCGACAACGGCAGCAGCGACCCCTGGTCGGGCGACGACGGCGCCCAGGTCTGACCCGGTGACCACCCCTCCCCCGGTCCACGAAACCGTCGAGATCAGCGGCCACCTGATCGACAGCGGCATCCTCAGCCGCGTCCTGGACGACATCAAGGAGTACGGCGGCGACTACGTCATCGACCGCTTCGACGTGGGCCACGAGTCCGGGGACCCCTCGCACGCCACGATCACGCTGACCGCCCCCGACGAGGACGCGCTGCAGCGGCTGCTGATGCGGGTGCAGACCCGAGGGGTCAACCAGGTCGACCCGGGCTCGGCCGAGACCGCCGAGGTCGTCCAGGACGGCGTCTTCCCCGACGGCTTCTACTCCACCACCAACCTGGCCACCCGGGTCCGGCTCGAGGGTCGCTGGGTCGAGGTGGAGAACCCGGAGATGGACTGCGGCCTGCTCGTCACCGACGCCGACGGCGAGACCCGCGTCCGCACGATCCCGATGGTCGACGTCCGGGTCGGGATGCAGGTGGTCGTCGGCGCGGCCGGCATCAAGGTGGCGACCCCGGTCGAGGTGCGCAGCCCCAGCGGGTTCGGCTTCATGGAGTCCGACGTCTCCAGCGAGAAGCCCCAGGCGGTCCTGGTCCGGCAGGTCGCCGACGGGATGCGGCAGGCTAAGGCCGAGGGCACCAAGGTGCTGTGGGTCGGCGGCCCCGGGGTGGTGCACACCGGTGCGGCCCCGGCGATGGTCGCCCTCGTCGACGCCGGCTACGTCGACGTCCTCTTCGCCGGCAACGCGCTGGCGACCCACGACATCGAGGCCGCGCTTTACGGCACCTCACTGGGCATCGACCTCAGCCAGGGCCGAGGGGTCGAGCACGGGCACGAGCACCACATCCGGGCGATCAACACGATTCGCAAGGCGGGATCGATCCGGGCCGCGGTCGACCAGGGGGTCCTGACCGGCGGGATCATGCACGCGCTGGTGCGGCACGGCAAGGAGTTCGTCCTGGTTGGCTCGGTCCGCGACGACGGCCCCCTGCCCGACGTCCACACCGACGTCATCGAGGGTCAGCGCGCCATGCGAGCCGCCCTCCCGGGCGTGGGCTTCTGCGTCATGGTGGCCACCACCCTGCACTCGGTGGCCACCGGCAACCTGCTGCCCGCGTCCATCCCGCTGGTCTGCGTCGACATCAACCCGGCCTCGGTCACCAAGCTCGCCGACCGGGGCTCCTCCCAGGCCCGCGGCATCGTGACCGACGTCGGGCTGTTCATCGAGCAGCTCGCGATGGAGCTGGCCCCCTCGGGCGGCTGAGGCCTACTTCGACAGGTGCAGGTCCGTGGCGCCCGTGGTCAGGGTCCAGTCGGCGGTCGGTCCGCCGGTCAGTCCCTTGATCACGAGGAAGATGCCGCCGCCCGAGGTCACGTCGCTGGACCGGAACCCGTTCGGGTTGCTGGTCGCGCACGGACCGGTGGTGGGCCACCCCGTCGAGGCAGCCCTGGGCTGGAACTCGAACCCACAGATCTCGACGGTCGCGATCCGCTGGATCGCGTAGGTGGCGTTCTGTCCCTGGGCGGTGTAGGCGACCGAGGAGCACAAGGTCGGGAAGCAGAAGACCGGCATGGTGATGGTGTGACCGACGAGGGTCTGCCACGCGTCGCTCGAGTTGTGGAAGTTGTTGCCCGGGTCGGAGTCCAGACAGTTGTTGGTGTGCGTCGTGTTGCGGGGGCAGTGCGCCGTCAGCTGGTTGTAGAGAGCCGTCGCTCCGGCCGTGGTCTGACTCGGAACGGGTGCGTAGCCAGAGGTGGAGCACCCGTTGAGGACCGATGCCTCCGTCGCTCCGTTGGAGTTGCTCTGGCCCGTGCACTGAGCGACCCACCAGCCCCCGGGCGGCGCGTCGTTGCCGCACCCGCCGCCCGTGTTGTTGCTGGCGACAGTCCCGCCCTTCATCGGCACGAAGACGACGTTGCCTGAGGTGGTCACGACGTTGGAGCAGATCCCCCACGGCCGGAGCCCGCCCTCGGCCGAGGAGGTCCCCGGCGTCACCTGAGCCTCCGAGGCAGCGGCCACGTTGATCGACGACACGCCTGCGGCGGGTGCGAATGCCACCTTGACATTCTTGGTGGGGATGCGCACGCGAACAGTCGTCGGGGTCGAGCTGCTGTTGAACGAGATGCACTGGGTGGACGGCGTGTGGGTGAGGTGACCGGGGTCCGTGCACGAGGTCCAGTCCGCTGCCGCGATGCCGTTGTTCGACGCCGCGTAGGACTTCGCGGTCGTGACCGCGTCCGCGATCCGCTGCGTCACGGACTTCGACATGTCCAGGTAGAGGGTGTTCGCGGCTGCCAGGGCCGCCGCATCGGCGCTGGCCTGGGACTGGCCCTGGGTGTCGCGGGCCATACCCAGGTCGACGACGAGTGCAGCCAGGACGAACATGGCCGTCGCCATGGCGGCGACCAGAATGGCGACTGCGCCGGCCTCGGACCGCGTGCGGTCACCTCTGGTGCGCACCCCCCGGCGCGCGCGCGTACTGCTGAACACGATGTGACCCCCCGATCACTGAGAAATCCCCTGACGCCACGTTAACGACACGGCGGACCCGACGAGACCTGACATTCAGCCAGAAACCGAGCGCCCTTCGGCGTACCGTCTGACTCGAAGGGACTAGGCGGATATGCCCCGCGCCCTCCCGCTTTAGGTAAAATGTGACCGGATCACACGTCCGGACCACCTTCGGGGCGTATCCTTTGAAGACTGTGGATGACGGGGCTCCGTCGTCAGGGCGAGGCACGGAGAAAATGGCCATGGCGAGTCGTCTGGGGGCGTGGCGGGCTGTCCGTCGGCGGCGGACACACCGCGGTGCTGCCGCCGTGGAGTTCGCCCTCGTCAGCGTCATCCTGTTCCCGATCCTGCTCGGGATCATCGACTACGGCCTCTACTTCAACGACTCCCTCAACGCCCGCCAGGGAGTGCGCGAGTCCGCGCGCCAGGGTGTCGTGATCAACCGGGCCGTGAGCGGCAGCGGGTTCGCGACCTGCGGGTCCGCCAGCAACGACATCCAGCGGTTGGCCTGCAACACGGTCAAGCAGGTCGGCGCGATCAGCGGCACCGCCTACGCGATGGTGAAGACCACCGCCGGCACCAGCCCGGCCTGGGCCAAGGGCAACCCCCTCCTGGTCTGCACGATGATCAAGTCGACCGGCGTGACCGGGATCACCCCGTTGCCGGGTGACCGGATCATCCAGTCGAAGACCCAGATGTCGATCGAGGTCGCGACCCCCATCCCGACGGGCTTCGAGGGTGCGGCCCAGTCCTACTCGACCGGGACGCCGTCCGGAGCCAACTGGAACTGGTGCACCTGATGAGAGCTGCGAGGGAGTTGAGGTCGTTCATGGCCAGTCGCACCCGTGACGAGCGCGGAGTCGTCGCGCTGATCTGTGGCCTTCTCGCCACCGTCCTCTTCGTGGCCGCCGCCCTGGTGATCGACCTCGGCATGGCGCGGGACACCCGCGGCCAGGCCCAGAGCACCGCGGATGCCTCCGCCCTGGCCGGCGCCAACGTGCTCTACCCGGCCAACCGGGTCTGCAGCGACTCGAGCGCGTCCCCGTGCCTCCTCGACGCCGTCAACGCCGCGAAGAGCTACGGCCTGAAGAACATGGACGTGACCGCTGCGGAGTGGAACGACTCCGGCAACGGTTGCACCGTCCCGAGCGGGTTCTCCGCCGTCTCCGGCCAGACCCAGTGCATCACCTTCGACAGCCTCGTCACGCCCAGCAAGGTGCGGGTCAGCATCCCCAAGCAGCGCATGACGACCGGCTTCGGGGTGATGGCGGGCATCTCGACCATCGACGTCTCCGCCAACGCCCGGGCCACCCTGGGATCCGGAGCCCAGGGCAAGTGCGCGCTGTGCTTCCTCGGGCCGGTCAGCGTCGGGAACGGTGACTTCGACATCCGCGGCACGTCCGTGCACGTGAACGGCAACCTGGAGATCGGCGCGCAGAGCTACTGGACCGCCTCCCACGTCTATGTGGCCGGCACCTGGAGCCAGAGCGACACCTCCCGGATCACCCCCGACCCGGAGGCCGCGGGCATCATCACCGACCCGTACGCCGCGGACTCCCGCTTCCCCCCGAGCACGGCTGGGCTCTCCACCAAGCCCGCCAACACCAGCCCGTGCAACAACGGGCCCGGCATCTACGGCGCCTACAGCTGGGGCGCCAACGAGGGCAGGACCGGCAACTGCATCCTGAGCCCCGGGCTCTACGTGGTCGACGGCACCTGGCTGATGTCGAACAACGGCGGCATCAACGGCACCAACGTCACGCTCTACGTCCGCAACGGCACGCTCGACTTCAAGAACAGTGGACAGGTGAGCCTGTCAGCCCCGACGTCAGCCTCCGCGGCCACCACCCCGAGCGCCGACATCCCCGGTTTCGTCATCGTCTACGAGCGGACCAACAGCAGCATCATCGGTCTCCAGGGCAACGGCACGACCAACAACGACGGCACGGGCTGCAGCACCGGCGGCACGCCGTCCCTGGTCGGCGGCATCTACGCCGCCAGCGCCCTGCTGTCGGTCAACGGCACCTCGTGCCTCGGCGTCGACCAGGGGCCGATCATCGTGCAGAGCGTGGATCCCTGTAACTGTGGCGACTTCAACGGCAACAAGTCCGGCCTGACGCTGACCAGCGGCACCGAGATCAACATCGACAACCTGCCGAAGAACCTGTCGCTCGACCAGTAGCCCGGTCCAACGCCACCGATCAGTCCCAGCCCTCGTCGTCGAGGTCGATCTTCTGCACGCCCGTCTCGGCTCGTGACGAGGTGGTGGGCACCTGGGTCGCCAGCGCGCTGGCGGCCGCCTGGAAGAGCGACGACGCCGCGCTGGCCAGGTGCGTCCTGACCTCCGGCGAGGTCGAGCGCACCAGGGCGATGGCCTGGCACACCGGGCAGTAGCGGCAGTCCTCACCGCCGGTCGCGAGGTGCTCGTTGAGGTTCTGGAGCCCCGCCACCAGCCCGGACGCCGCAGCGCCCGCCGCCCCCGCCTGCTGATGCCCGGTCTCCCGGGCCCAGTCCTGCAGCGCTCCGAGCAGCTTGGCCGCCTCCTCACCGACTGAGCCGACCTCCTCGGACCCCCCGGGGGGCTGTTCGTCGCTCACGCGCCGTCTCCTGTCTCCATCAGGAACCGGACGCGCAGCTGCCCGTCCTCCACCTTCGCCCCCGCGATCGTGTGCTGCCGCAGCGCCAGGGGCAGCGCCAGCAGCCGACGGTAGGAGCCGACGGTCACGACGAGCTCGTCGCCGCGCCGCGCCAGGTCCACGTCCTCACGGACCGCGAACGGCAGCGCCATGTGCAGCACCGCCCCGGTCTCGGTGCGCGTGATCGTCATCGGCCCCTCGCCGGTGGGCACGGCCAGCGGGTCGTCCTCGCCGTACGCCGCCGTGGCGAACTCCTCCAGCTCGGCCACCCCGACCGGCTCCTGGGTCCGGTAGGAAGAGGTCCAGATCGGGAGCCCGGCGAACGAGCTCGAGACGTCGCGCATCACCTCGGCCTGGGCGGCCACCCAGCCGGCCCGCCACGCGTCCGCGCCCTCGGAGGGGAACACCCGGTTGGCGATGACGCCGTCCACCTGGTAGCCGAACAGCGACAGCATCGTGTACGAGCGGCGCGCCTCGGCCACCACGACGGACTCCGGGGTCAGGACGAGCCGGACGCTCGCCTGCTTGCCGGTGAGGATCTCGCGGACCTGCTCCAGGTCGCGGTGCAGACGCTCGAAGGCACCGAAGGCCGCGTCGTCGGGCATCGGCACACCCGCCGCCCGCGCGAGCACCGGCTTGAGCGCCCGGACCATCCGGCGCTGCATCGGGAACAGCCGGTCCATGTACCAGCCCAGCGCCTCGGGCAGCGCCAGCAGCCGCAGGGTCTCCGCGGTCGGCGCGCAGTCGACCACCACCACGTCCCAGTCGCCGGACGTGGCGTGGCCGCGCAGCTCGAGCAGCGCCAGCACCTCCTCGGCGCCGGGCAGCACCGTGAGCTCCTCCGCCGTGATCGGGTCGACGCCCGCGGCGTCCAGCACGCTGAGCAGGTAGCCCTGAATCTCCGCCCACGACTGCTCGAAGCGCCGCTGAGCGTCGACCTGCTGGACGAACAACCCGTCCGCCACCGGGGTGGGCTCTCCCCCGATCGGCACGCCGAAGGCGTCGGCCAGCGAGTGGGCGGGGTCGGTGGACATCACCAGCGTGCGGTGACCGGCCCGCGCCGCAGCGGTGGCCGTGCCGGCGGCAGCGGTCGTCTTGCCGACCCCGCCCTTGCCGGTGAAGAGGATGATGCGCACGCCGTGGGTCTCAGCCGAGGGACTCGACGCGCTTCTTGAGCCCCTTCAGCGCGGAGTCGATGATGACCTTCTCGGCCTTGCGCCGGAGCATGCCGATCATGGGGATGGTGAGCTCGACCGCGAGCGTGTAGGTGACCTCGGTGGTGGCGCCGCGCGGGGTCAGCAGGTAGGTCCCGTCGATGCTCTTGAGCATCTTGCCGGAGACCAGCGACCAGTCGACCGAGGCGTTGCCGTGCCACTCGTAGGTCAGCGTGTAGCTGTCCTTGATCGGTCCCTCGGCGATCTCGAAGTAGACGTCCTTGGCGCGCCCGTCCGGGAACGTCGCCCGGGTCTCCGCCACGTGGACCCCCTGGGCCCACTGCGGGTACGCCGCGAAGTCGGCGATCACGTCCATGATCTTCTCCGGCGGGGCCGCGATGGTGATCGTGGAGCTGGTCTGATCGGCCATGGCCCTGGTCCTCCTGGTGAGCAGCCTCGCGCAACGCGGTCGCGGACCCGCGACCAGGTCGAGACTACCCAGCACCGAGCCCGGGGTGGGCGGCGGTCCCACCCCGGCACGTGCAGAGCCCGCGGTAACGTGCCCCCACCAGCCGGAGCAGCCCAGGAGGTCCGCGGGTGCGCGAGTACGCCACACCACTGAACGTCACCCTGCCGACCTCCGGCAGTCTCGTCGACGCCGTGGTGCGCAACGGTGAGGAGCACCCCGACCACGCAGCCTTCGCGGTGCGCGACGGCGCCGGCTGGACGGACGTCACCGCGGCCACCTTCCTCGCCCAGGTCCGCGAGGTCGCCCGGGGCCTCATCGCCGCCGGCATCCACGCCGGCGACCGGGTGGCCCTGCTCTCACGCACCCGGTACGAGTGGACCCTGCTGGACTACGCGATCTGGTACGCCGGCGCGGTGACCGTGCCGATCTACGAGACCTCCTCCGACGAGCAGGTCGAGTGGATCCTGGCCGACTCCGGTGCCCGCGGCGCCGTGGTCGAGACACCGGCCCTCGCCGCGCGGGTCGAGGCGCTGCGGGCGCGCACCCCTGATCTCGCCGACGTCTGGGTCATCGACGACGCGGACGGCGCCGGGGCCGTGACCGACCTGACCGAGGCCGGCGGGGCCGTCACCGACGACGACCTGGAGGCTCGGCGGGCAGCCCTGACCCCGGCCAGCAACGCCACCGTGATCTACACCTCCGGCACGACGGGTCGACCCAAGGGCTGCGTGCTCACCCACGGCAACTTCCTGGTCGAGCTCGGCGTCGCCACCCACGAGCTCGACGACCTCTTCGCGGACGAGGACGCCGCCACGTTGCTCTTCCTGCCGCTCGCGCACGTCTTCGCCCGGATCATCCAGATCGGCGCCGTCCAGGCCCGGGTCCGTCTGGGCCACAGCGCCGACATCCGTCACCTGGTCGACGACCTGGCCACCTTCCGCCCGACCTTTCTGCTCGCGGTCCCCCGGGTCTTCGAGAAGCTGTTCAACACGGCCAGCCAGCGGGCCGCCGCCGAGGGACGCGGCAAGATCTTCGACCGGGCCGCCGAGACCGCCATGGCCTACAGCCGGTCGCTGGACGCCGGCGGGCGACCCCGCCCCCTCCTGCGAGGCCGGCACGCGGTCTTCGACCGGCTCGTCTACGGCAAGGTGCGGGCCGCGCTGGGCGGACGCTGCAGGTACGTCATCTCCGGCGGCGCACCCCTCGGGGAGCGGCTCGGCCACTTCTACCGCGGCATCGGGGTGACCGTGCTCGAGGGCTACGGCATGACGGAGACGACGGCGGCGGTCACCGCCAACCTCCCCGACGCGGTCCGGATCGGCACCGTCGGCCGTCCGCTGCCGGGGACCACGGTGAGGGTCAGCGAGGACGGCGAGCTGCTGGTCCGCGGCGGGCAGGTCTTCACCGGCTACTGGCGCAACGACGCCGCGACCGCAGAGGCGCTCACCCCCGACGGCTGGATCCGGACCGGCGACCTCGGGGAGATCGACGCCGAGGGCTTCGTGCGGATCACGGGACGCAAGAAGGAGATCCTGGTCACAGCCGGCGGCAAGAACGTCGCCCCCGCGGTGCTCGAGGACCGGCTCCGCGGCCATCACCTGGTCGACCAGTGCATGGTCGTCGGAGACGGCCAGCCGTTCATCGCCGCCCTGATCACCCTCGACGCCGACGAGCTGCCGCTGTGGGCCGAGCGCCAGGGCAAGCAGGGCGGTATCACCGAGCTCGCCACCGACCCCGACCTGCTCGCCGAGCTCCAGCGAGCGGTGGACGACACCAACAAGGCCGTCTCCCAGGCGGAGTCGATCCGGAAGTTCGCCGTCCTGGACTCCGAGTGGAGCGAGGAGAGCGGACACCTGACCCCCAGCCTGAAGCTCAAGCGGAACGTCGTCGCCCGGGAGTTCCGGGCCGACATCGAGGCCCTGTTCGACCGGTGACGGACCAGCCCATGCGCCCGAGCGATCTAGCCCATCCATCCGCCGCTTATGTCCGATTTCGTCATAGTCCATGGGACACGCGTGCAATCCAGGGATTCCTGGGACGCCGCTAGGGTTTGTAAGGCAAAGTCAACTCTGTCCCCGTCGGAGTCGGCGGGGGCGTGGTCTCGGGGTGCTCGACCCCGGATCTTCAGGGTCTAGGAGATCGGGTTTTCTCGCATGGGGCGCAGGACGATTCTGCTCATCGCGGCAGCGCTAGTCGCCGTACTCGGCGCAGGCATGGTCTTTCTGTACGTGCAGGGTGTCAGCAGTCGGGAAGCCGACAAGTACAACCCGGTCGAGGTCCTCAAGGCCGTGGCGCAGATCGAGCCGGGCGAGACCCTCGCCGCCGCGCAGTCGGCCGGCAAGCTGGAGCTGCAGGAGGTCCCGCAGTCCCAGGTGCTCGACGGTGCCATGAACGCTGTCGGGGAGTCCGGCGGGCTGGTCGCCCTGGCCCGGGTCTTCCCCAACGAGCAGATCACCACCGCCAAGTTCGGCACCGCCGGCGAGCAGGACGTGCTGGCCATCCCGGACGGCGACTTCGCCATCTCGGTCAACCTGTCCGACACCGGCCGCGTGGCCGGGTTCGTCTCCCCCGGCTCCAAGGTCGCCATCTTCCTCAACGGTCCGGTGGGCCAGAACGGCGAGGACGGCTCGCGCCTCCTCCTGCCGAGCGTCCAGGTGATCGCGGTCGGCGCCACCACGGTGAGCACCGCCACCACGACCGACCAGACCGGCACCCAGACCACCGAGCAGCTGCCCAAGACCCTCTTCACACTCTCGGTGAACCAGGCCACCGCGCAGAAGATCCTCTTCGCCTCCACGCACGGCGAGCTCTCGTTCGGCCTCCTCAACGACAAGTCGAAGGTCGCGCCAGCGCCAGCCGTCACACAACAGAACCTGTTCGGGTGACCTGATGCCGATCATTGTCGAGAACAACACCGCGAACGCAGAGCTCTTCCTCAGCGTCTCCGGCCCGGCCACGAAGGTCGTCGGCTCTCTCGACGATCTCCGGCGTGCGCTGGGCGAGACCTCGGAGGAGTACGCGGTGGTCCTCGGCCCCAGCGTCGACCTCGAGGCGGCCGCAGCGCTCGCGGACAACCTCCGGGTCACCCGCCCAGCGGTCAGCGTCATCCTGATGCGCCGCCGGGTCGACACCAGCGTGCTCGCCGAGGCGCTGCGCTCCGGCATGCGCGAGGTGGTCGAGGAGCGCGACCTCACCGGCCTCGGTGAGGCGATCAAGCGGGCCCACCAGGTCTTCCGGGCGGTGACCGGCCCCAGCTCGAGTGCCAGTGACGGTCCCGTGGGGCACCTGATCACCGTCTTCTCCCCCAAGGGTGGGGTCGGCAAGACCACGATCGCGGCCAACCTGGCCGTGGCGCTGGCCTCACGCGACGTGCGCGTCTGCCTGGTGGACCTCGACCTCGGGTTCGGCGACATCGCGATCACCCTGCAGCTGTTCCCGGCCCGGACGATCGCCGACGCGGTGGCGCTGGAGGACGGCCTCGACTTCGCCGTGCTCGAGCCCCTGCTGACCCCCCACCGCCGCGGCTTCTCCACGCTGGTCGCCCCGGTGCAGCCCGACGCCAAGGACTCCATCCCACCGGCGCTGATCTCCCGCATCCTCGGCCTGCTGAAGCAGCACTTCGACTACGTCATCGTGGACACCTCGCCGGCCTTCGACGAGCACGTCCTGCAGGCCTTCGACGAGACCGACGAGCTCCTGCTGGTCACCACGCTCGACGTGCCGACGCTGAAGAACGTCAAGATCGCCTCCGAGACCCTCGACCTCCTCAACTTCCCCAAGCCCCGCCGTCACCTGGTGCTCAACCGCGCCGACGACAAGGTGGGGCTCTCGGCGGAGAAGGTCGAGGCGACCCTGGACATGAAGATCACCCAGGCGATCCCGACCTCGCCGGAGGTCGCCAACGCGACCAACGCCGGGGAGCCGATCACGGCCTCCCACCCCAAGCACCCGGTCAGCCTCGCCATCCACCGCCTCGCGGACCAGGTCACGGGCGTGTCGACCGGGAAGGCCGCCGCGAGCGGCGAGAAGGAACCACCCCCGCAGCGTGCCTCCGCGACCCCCAAGCGCGGGCTCCTCCGTCGTCAAGGTAGGTGACCATGAGCAGTCTCGCCGACCGTCTCGCCGCAGCCTCGCGCGACCGCGCCAGCACGACCACCGGCACCTCGGACGCCGTCGTCAAGAAGGGGCCCGGCGGCCGCGTCGAACGCCCCGACACCGACGCCTTCCGCGACCTCAAGGCGACCGTGCACAACCGGCTGCTCACCCAGCTCGGGCCCAAGCTGTACGACGCCAACCTCACCCAGGGCGAGCTCGAGCGCATGGTGCGCGGCGCCCTGCAGGAGGCGATGCAGGACGACGAGGTCATCCTCACGCCCGCCGACCGCACCCGCATCGCGCAGGAGATCGCCGACGACATCCTGGGCTACGGTCCGATCGAGCCGTTCCTGCGCGACCCGGACCTCACTGAGATCATGGTCAACGGGTGCGACGACATCTGGATCGAGCGCAGCGGCCGCCTCCAGCGCGTCGACGGCCGATTCAGCGACGAGCAGCACCTGCGGCGCACCATCGACAAGATCGTCTCGCGCATCGGCCGACGGGTCGACGAGTCGAGCCCGATGGTCGACGCACGACTCCCCGACGGCTCGCGTGTCAACGCGGTCATCCCCCCGCTGGCGATCGACGGGTCCTGCCTGACCATCCGGAAGTTCTCCGCGGACCCCTACACCTCCGACGACCTGGTCGCCTTCGGCACCTACTCGGCGCGGACCGCTGACTTCCTGTCGGCGTGCGTGCGCGGCAAGCTGAACGTGATCATCTCGGGCAGCACGGGCGCCGGCAAGACGACCACCCTCAACGTGCTCTCCTCGTTCATCCCGAGCGACGAGCGCATCATCACGATCGAGGACGCCGCCGAGCTCCAGCTCCACCAGGACCACGTGCTGCGATTGGAGTCCCGCCCGGCGAACATCGAGGGCCGGGGCGCGGTGGAGATCCGGGACCTGGTCAAGAACTCCCTGCGTATGCGGCCTGACCGCATCGTGGTCGGCGAGGTCCGTGACTCCGCCGCGCTCGACATGCTGCAGGCCATGAACACCGGCCACGACGGGTCGATCTGCTCGGTCCACTCCAACGGTCCCCGCGACACCCTGGCGCGCATCGAGACCATGGTGCTGATGGCCGGCATGGACCTGCCGATCAAGGCGATCCGGGAGCAGGTGGCCTCGGCCGTCGACCTGATCGTCCACCAGGCGCGCCTGCGCGACGGCTCGCGCCGCATCACCCACGTGACCGAGGTCGAGCGGATGGAGGGTGACGTCATCACGCTGCAGGACATCTTCCTCTTCGACCACTCCCAGGGCTTCGACGAGAACGGCCGCAGCAAGGGCAGCCTCAAGGCGACCGGGCTCCGACCCAAGTTCCTCGAGAAGCTCTCCCAGCACAACGTGCAGGTCGACCCACGCCTCTTCGCCCGGGATGGTGGCTGAACCGATGCGCTCCCCGCTCCCCCCTCGCGCCCTGTCGTCGGGTGCGCGCGGTCCGCTCCACCTCGTCGTGACCGGCCTGCTCGTGCTGCTGACGCTCGCGCTCGCCGCTCCCGCCCAGGCTGCGACCGGCAACATCGACTTCGTCCAGCCCAAGGGCCAGTCGCTCCAGGTGCTGTTCTCGCTCGCCGACGTGCCGGACGGCGTCTCGCCGGACCTCGGCACGGTCACGGTGACCGTGGACGGGGACCCGGTCGCCGCCACCGCGGAGTCGGTCGCGGACTCGGCCGAGAAGGTGTCCCGGACCACGGTGATCGCCTTCGACGCCAGCAACAGCATGGGCGGCACCAAGTTCAGCGAGGCGAAGGCCGCGGCGAACGTCTTCCTCGACAGCGTTCCCGACGACGTGAAGGTCGGCCTGGTCACCTTCGCCGGCGACGTGAAGGTCGCCCAGGCGCCGACCACCGACCACGCGGCGGTGAAGGCCGCCGTGGACGCCATCCAGCTGAGCCAGGCGACCCGCCTCTACGACGGGCTGATCGAGGCGACCAAGGCGGCCGGCACCGACGGCGCGCGCAACCTCCTCGTGCTGTCGGACGGAGGCGACACCTCCAAGACGCCGTTGAAGGACGCGCTGAAGGCGGTCACGGACGCCAAGGTCACCGTCAACGTGGTCGCGCTCGCACAGAACGCCGCGAGCACCGCGATCCTGCAGCAGATCGCCGAGGCCGGGAACGGCCAGGTCATCCCTGCTGACGACCCCAAGACCCTCAGCGGGCTCTTCGCCACCGAGGCGGAGGCGTTGGCCAAGCAGGTGCTGATCACCGTCACTCCCCCGGCCGAGCTCGCCGGCAAGGAGGGCACGATGGCGGTCACGGTGCAGGTGGGCGGCAGCCCGACCACCGACGAGGCCTTCGTGAGCCTGCCCAAGCCGCAGACCGGACCGGGCGGAGGTGAGGGCACCACCGATCTCAAGCCCGCACCGGCGCCCGGGCTGCAGATCCCCACTGGCCTGATGTACGGCGGTATCGCCGCCGCCGGTCTGGGCGTGATGGCCCTGATCGTCGTCGGGCTCGGCGGCACCCGGAACCCCAAGCAGGACGCGATCGACCGGAGCATCGAGGCCTACACCCGCAAGGGCGCCCAGAAGCTCGCGGCAGCGAACCGTCCGCAGGAGAGCCAGACGGTCACCCAGCAGGCGGTCGCCGTCGCCGACAACCTCCTGCAGGGGCAGAAGGGTCTCGAGGCCGCCCTCGGCAGCCGCCTCGAGGCGGCGGGCCTCTCGCTCAAGCCCGCGGAGTGGCTGCTCGTCCACTTCGGCATCGCGGTGGGTCTCGGGATCGCGGGCATCCTCTTCGGCGGAGGAAACCTGATCTTCATGCTCGCCGGGCTCTTCTTCGGCCTCGTGGGGCCGTGGTTCTACCTCGGCTCGAAGAAGAAGCGCCGGCTGAAGGCGTTCAAGGGTCAGCTCGCCGACACGCTGCAGCTGATGGCGGGCGCCCTCTCCGCAGGTCTGTCGCTCGCCCAGGGCGTCGACACGGTCGTGCGCGAGGGTGCCGACCCGGTGGCCGGAGAGTTCCGGCGGGCGCTGGTCGAGACCCGCCTCGGCGTGGAGATCGAGGACGCGCTCTCCGGGGTGGCCGACCGGATGCAGAGCGTGGACTTCGAGTGGGTCGTCATGGCGATCCGCATCCAGCGCGAGGTCGGCGGCAACCTGGCCGAGCTGCTCAACAAGGTGGCCGAGACCATCCGGGAGCGCGAGTACCTCGAGCGCCAGGTCAAGACCCTGTCGGCTGAGGGCCGCATGTCGGTCTGGATCCTGGGCGGCCTGCCGATCGCCTTCATGGGCTACCTGCTGATGGTGAACCGCTCGTATGTGATGCCCCTGTTCACGAACCCGATCGGGTGGGCCATGCTCGTCGTGATGGCGGTCCTGCTGACCGTCGGCATCTTCTGGATGTCCCGCGTGGTCAAGGTGGAGGTGTGAGATGACGACCGTCCTGCTCATCGGCGGCATCGTGGGCGTCTTCGCCGCCATCTTCCTGATGCTCACCGCGATCGGTGTGTTCACCAACGAGGCCCGCGGGGTCAGCAAGTCGCTCGCGGTCATCGAGGCGTTCAGCGCCGCGCCGGCCGACATGCGGGCCGAGCTCGAGCCGTCGTTCCAGGACCGGGTCCTGACCCCGCTCATGGACCGGACGCTGGGCATCGGCAAGAAGCTGACCCCGGCCGACCACGGGGAGCGGATGCGGGTCAAGCTCGAGGTCGCCGGCAACCCGCCGGGCTGGACCGTCGACCGGGTCACCTCGCTCAAGTTCATCGGCTTCGCCGCGGCCCTGGTGCTGAGCCTGATCATCTCGGTCCTGATGGGGCTCGGCCTCCTCCCGATGCTGGGCTTCGTGATGCTGGCCTCGGTGGCGGGCTACATGGGACCGAACATGTACCTCTACCAGCTCGGCTACGACCGGACCCACAAGATGGAGCGGGCGCTGCCCGACGCCCTCGACCTGCTCACCATCTCGGTGGAGTCCGGGCTCGGCTTCGACGCCGCGCTCGCGCAGGTGGCCCGCAACACCGACGGCCCGCTGGCCGACGAGTTCGCGCGCGTGCTGCAGGAGATGCAGATCGGCATGGGCCGCAGTGCTGCTCTCCGCGCCCTCGGCGACCGGACCCACGTCGCCGACGTCAAGGGCTTCGTGTCGTCGATGGTGCAGGCCGACGCGCTGGGCATCCCGATCGCCCAGGTGCTGCGCGTGCAGTCGCGGGAGATCCGCGTGAAGCGCCGCCAGCGTGCCGAGGAGGCCGCCCAGAAGGTGGCCGTCAAGATCCTGGTGCCGATGATCTTCTGCATCCTCCCGACGCTCTTCATCGCCGTCCTCGGACCTGCCGGCATCAGCATGTACGAGGCGTTCTCGGGACGCCTGTGACCTCCCGCGGCCGGCTCGGGCTCACCGCTCGGACCTTCTTCCTCGCCACGATCCTGGGCCTGGCGCTGGCCTTCCACGTGCCGACGGTGCTCCAGGGCACGTTGTTCCTGGTCGCGTTCGGTGCGGTGGCTTCTGCGGCCAGCTTCGTCACCTTCCTGCCCGAGCGGTGGATCGCCGTCGTCGAGGGCATCATCGCCGCGCTCGTGATCGGCGTGACCCTCCCCGAGGGGTCGCTACTCCTCCCCTATCTCGTCGTCCCGGCCCTGTTGGCCGGGGTCTCGTCCGGGGTCGTGTCCGTCATCCGGGTCACGGCCACCGAGACGGTCGCGCTCCTGCTCGTCGTCCTCATCGGCGGGTCGGGCCCGGAGTCCAACGAGTCCCTCCAGCTGTCGGCCCCATGGATCGTGACCGCGCTGGGCGTCGGGCTGACGGCGCACTGGGTGATGCAGCTCCGCGGGAACGCCGCGACCCGCGACGACGAGTCCTACGAGTCCGCGCGCCGCCTGCTCTCCCAGCTGCGCACCGTGGCCCGGCGCCTGTCCTCCGGCCTCGACCCGGTCTCGATGTCGGCCGGCATCCTGGCCGTCGTCCACACGAGCCTGGAGGACAGCCAGTCAGCCCTGTTCGTGCGCACCGAGGGCGGCCTCCTCGCCCCGCTCGCCTACCGGGGCGCGATGGCCAAGCAGGCCATCATCCCGGAGGGACACCTCGTGGACCTGGCCTGGGCCGAGATGGCGCCTGCGCACGGACACCAGGCCTCAGGTCTGGCCAAGAACCGCCACCGGGTCGTGCTGCCGCTCCGCTCGGGGACCAGGATGATCGGCGTGGTCATGTCGGACCTCCCGGCAGCACCCCCGGGGAACACCCTGGACCTGCTGATGCTGGAGCTCGACGACCAGTCGCTGCGCCTCGACACGGCGCTCGTGTTCGACGAGGTCCGCTCGCTGGCGACCCTGGAGGAGCGCCAGCGCCTGGCTCGCGAGATCCACGACGGCGTCGCCCAGGAGATCTCCGCCTTGGGGTACCTCGTCGACGACCTGCACGCCACCGCGCTGACGGACTCCCAGCGCGAGAGCTTCCAGGCCCTGCGCGGCGAGATCAGTCGCGTGGTCAGCGAGCTGCGGCTGTCCATCTTCGACCTGCGGAGCGAGATCTCCCCGGCGGCGGGGCTCGGCTCCGCCCTGTCCGACTACGTCCGCGCCGTCGGCTCACGTTCGGGGCTCACGGTCCACCTGACCCTCGACGAGGGCCCCACCCGGCTGCGCAGCGAGGTCGAGACCGAGCTGCTGCGGATCGCCCAGGAGGCCCTCACCAACGCGCGCAAGCACTCCGACGCCGCCAACCTGTGGGTGGACTGCCGGGTCCGCCCGCCGTACGCCCACATCGAGGTGCAGGACGACGGCGGCGGCCTCGGTCAGGCACGCCCCGACTCCTACGGCCTCAAGATCATGCGTGAGCGTGCCGAGCGGATCGGAGCCACGCTGGAGATCGGCGAGGAGACCACGCAGTCGGGGGTGCTGGGGACTAGGGTTGCGGTGACGGTCGGGGGTGAGACCTCCGAGACGCGCACCCGGTTCGGAAGGGAACACGCACGATGACGGACTCCCCCGTCCTGACGGTCGTCCTGGTCGACGACCACGAGCTGATCCGGCAGGGGCTGGCCCGGGCCTTCGAGCGTGCCCCCGACTTCCGCGTCGTCGGTGCGGCCGGAAGCGTCGGCGAGGGCAAGGCGCTGGCGGACCAGCTCAAGCCCGACGTCGTGGTGACCGACGTCCGTCTCCCGGACGGCACCGGGCTCGATCTCGTCCGGGCGCTCCGTGCGGACTACGCCGACATGGGCATCGTCGTCCTGACCATGTACGCCGGCGACGAGCAGCTGTTCGGCGCGCTGGAGGCGGGCGCCTCCGCCTTCGTCGCCAAGGACTCCCCGTCCGACGACGTGATCGCCGCCGCCCGCCACGCCAGCGTCTCCCCCCGCTCCTTCACCGCCGCGGACCTCGCCGACGCCATGCGCCGCCGGCTGACGCCCACGGGCCCGCAGCTCTCCGCGCGGGAGAGCGAGGTGCTGAAGCTGCTGGCCGACGGCCTCGGGGTGGCGGCGATCGCGCGGCAGCTCTTCGTGTCGGAGTCGACCGCGAAGACCCACATCTCGAAGATCTACGAGAAGCTCGGGGCGGCCAACCGTGCCCAGGCGATCATGATCGCGATCCGCTCCGGGCTGCTCAGCAACGAGTGAAAAGCCAATCAGTTATCACGTTTTGTGTCCGTTTTGTCATGATACGTACTAGTCCGAATGGGCCACTGAATCCTGGGCGAACGGCCCGAATAGGCACCCACGTTTCGCCGTTCTCCTGATGTAAGGCGGAAAGCGATGGGAGACTCTAGGTGTCGTCAGGATCAAACGGTCCGTCAGCACTCAACGTGGGAGTCAACAACATGCTTCAGTTCATGCAGCGTCTGGTCAACCGCAAGGACGAGAAGGGCGCCTCGGCCGTGGAGTACGGCCTGCTCGTCGCCGCCATCGCGGCCCTCATCGTCGTCATCGTCTTCGCCCTCGGCGGCATCGTGAAGAGCGTCTTCTCCGACACCTGCAAGAAGATCGGCAACGGCGCCTCGGTCGCCACCACCAGCTGCACCTGATACTGCGCTCTGTCGACGCCGTGACCCGCGGGGCCGCGGGTCACGGCGTCGAAGCGTTCCACAGCTGCCAGTAAGAGGGAGAGGGCATGAAGGTGCACAAGTTGTCGCAACGTCGCGACGACGAGCGCGGCGCCAGCGCGGTCGAGTACGGACTCCTGGTCGCGGCCATCGCCGCTCTGATCGTCGTCATCGTGTTCGCTCTCGGGGGCATCGTCCGCGACTCGTTCGACAAGACGTGCGACACCATCGCCGGTACGGCGCAGGTCACGGACAACACCTGCTCGTAGCGGTTCAGAGACTCGAGAGCTGGCCCTACCGCGCAAGCGGTGGGGCCAGTTCCGTTGTCCGAAACCTGATGCAGTTTTTACATATGGAACATCGTTCCGGGTGGGACGATGGTGCTCTCATCGGGCAACCAGGCCCGTGGTAGCCACGTGGGAGAAACGAAATGCTGCAGCTCATGCAACGTCTGACCAGTCGCCGCGACGAAGCCGGCGCCTCCGCCGTCGAGTACGGCCTGCTCGTCGCCGCCATCGCGGCCCTCATCGTCGTCATCGTCTTCGCCCTCGGCGGCATCGTGAAGAGCGTCTTCTCCGACACCTGCAACAAGATCGGCAACGGCGCCTCGGTCGCCACCACGAGCTGCAGCTGACGGCTGACGACGCCCCCGCAGCCTGACGCTGCGGGGGCGTCGTGTCGTTCCTGAGTCAGAGGTGGAGAGTAGTGGCCTCGACTTCGCCCCCCGAGCGGCCGCGCACCACCCGCAGCCCGCACGCCTCCGCCTCCAGGTAGACGATGCCGAAGGCCTCCACCTCGAGCCCGAGCAGCCGGCGCCGCGAGGGCATCGCAAAGACGTCTCCGGCGTCCAGGTAGGCAGGCACCTCCTCCCAGGGCACGGACCCCACCAGCTGCACCGCGTCGCCCACGCCGTACCACCGGCTCAGGCGCAGCAGACGACGCCGCTGGCGTCCGTCGCCGACCAGGAGCAGCACCGCTCCGGGGAAGCGTCGTCGTACCTCGGGCCAGATGCGGACCAGGGTGTCCTGGCCCTTGCGGCGGACGAGTCGGCCGACACAGACCACGACCAGGTCCTCCGGATCGATGCCGAGTCGGGCGCGGACCCGCTCGCCCCCGGCGCCGGGATGGAAGCGCTCAGGGTCGACGCGGGGCACCAGCGGTCGCATCCGTGCCGCCGCGTCGGGTGACAGGGCGCGCGCGATCCGCCGGCGACAGTACTCGCTGACGTAGGTGAGCTCGTCGACCTCGTCGCCGATCCGGCGGAGCAGCCCGCGGGTGATCGGGACGCCCGCCCACCACACCTCGTGGCCGTGGGTGAGCGCGCGCTGGTGGACCGCCCCGGCACGGCGCAGCCGTGGGGCGAGCAGTCCGAGCGGAGCGCTCGCGCCGTAGACGACCCGGTCGCAGCCGAACCGGCGGAAGGTCTCCTCGACGCGCTCCCCCACCGCCGGGGTCGGCAGCAGGACACGGGCGGGATCGCGGACGACGGGGAAGGCGCAGGTCGCGTCGTAGGCGACGTCGCCCGGGCTGCGGGAGGTGTGCACCACGAGCTCCGCCGGGTCGTGGTCGTCGCAGAGCTGCCGGACGAACGTCTCGATCCCACCGCGACGCGGGGGGAAGTCGTTGGTGACGACGAGGGTCCGGCTCACCGGGCCTTCCAGGCGGCGCGGTCCGGCACTCCGGAGTCCCACAGACGCGCCAGTCCGACCCGCTGCAGCGAGGTCGGGTGCGACCCGAACCAGAACTGGGTGAGCCGGGGCGGGGTCGGGTCGGCCAGCGACCGGAGGGCGAGCTCGCGCTGGACCTGGACGAACGAGCTGACGTCGTCGGTGAACGCCAGTGCGTCACGGTCGGCCCGGGCCTCGATCGTGCGGCTGACGGTGTTCTGCACCGGGCTCACCAGGAAGCCGGCGGCCGCGACGAGGGCGAGCAGCAGGGCGACGCTGCGCGGGTCCGCCGCGCCGTCGACGCCGGCGCGGCGCCGGACGGCCTCCGCGTCGACCACCAGCGCCAGCAGCGAGACGCCGAACAGCGCCCCGACCGCGCCGAGCACCGTACCGAGCAGCACGTCGCCGTTGCGGGCATGGCCCAGCTCGTGACCCACGATCGAGAGGGTCTGACGGGGCGACAGCTCCTGCAGCGTCGTGTCGTAGAGGACGATGCGACGGGTGCTCCCGAAGCCGGACACGTAGGCGTTCAGGGTGGTGGTCCGACGGGAGGCGTCCGCGACCAGGACGTCCTGCACGTGCACCCCCTCGCGCCGCGCGAGGTCCAGCACGTCGGTGCGCAGCGGCCCGGACGGCAGGGGCGTGAAGTGGTTGAACAGCGGCTCGACGACGACCGGGTAGAGCAGCGAGCCCACGAAGACCAGGCCGGCCGCGGCTCCCCCGGCCCAGGCGTACCACGTGCGCGGGAAGCGGCGGGCCAGTCCGACGACCACGAGCAGGAGCAGGGAGGTGAACCCCCACGTCACCAGCAGTGACACCCCCCGGTCTCGCAGCCAGCCGCTCAGAGCCTGCTCGGTGAGCCCGGCATCGAGCTGGCGGGCTCGGATCGCCAAGGAGAACGGCAGGGTCACGACCTGGCCGACCAGGAGCAGCACGAAGGTGCCCGCCGGGACCAGCAACCACCACCGGCGCAGCGGCACCCGCCCGACCAGGGCGCTGCCCACCCTGGTGAACCCGAGGGCCGCGGAGAGCGCCAGCGACACGGCGTACGACGACCAGGCGATCAGCCGGGTCCCGTGCGCGTAGGTCTCGGCGCGGGCGATCTGGGCCGGGGTGAACACCTCGCGGGCCGGAGGCGGGGTGAGGGTTCCACCACCAGGGGTCCAGTCCCAGGGCACCAGCCACAGACCCAGGGCGACGAGGACGACGAGCGAGATCGCCAGCGTCATGACGGCGCCGCGCCGGTCCAGTCTCACGGGCTCCATCGTTCAGGACCGCGCAAGCGCCACGAGCTCGGCCCGCCAGAGTGCCTCGAAGCGGGCCTCGGTGGTGCCGAGCACCTCGCGGAACGGGCGGGCGGTCTCACCCTGCGCGTCGGCGGCCCGGTAGAACCGCAGGAGCGCCGGCTCGCCGTACCGCTGGGCGACGAGACGGGTCGCCACCCAGGCCGACTCGTACCACGCTCCGATGTCCTCGTCGGACCCGTCGAACTGCGCCGCACCCGGCAGGTGCTCCGGTGGCCCGTCGTCGCGGACCAGGCGGAGGATCTGGGAGGCGAGGACCCTGACCGGCAGGCGGCTGTCAGCCAGCGCCACGTAGTCGGCGAAGCCCTCCGAGAGCCACTGCGGCATCGCCGTCCGGACCGCGTCCACGGCGACGTGGGTGGTCTCGTGGCTGACCACGATCTGCCGCCCCCGAGGTCCGAGAGGACCGAAGACGGCGGGGTTGACGAAGACGTGCGTCGGGGTGGAGCGGTCGAAGGTGCCGTCGGTGGTCGTGGTCACGGCCGCGATGGTGCGAGCAGCGGACGCCGAGAGCCCGGACGCGCTGCGGAACCCGTCGGCGTCCGCGGGGGCCTCCACGACGAGCCGGCCGCGCCAGCCGGGCAGGGTGCGGTCGACGGTGACGACCGCACGTCGCGCCTGGAGGGAGAGTGCGGCTGCGGAGCGCGGGGTCGTGGCGACCACCAGGGTGCGAGCGGTCCGTCGTACGGTCACCCGGTCCAGCAGCCAGAGGGGGATGCGGACCGACGGATCGGCGGTGTCCACCCCGAGGATGCGGGTCTCCGACCCGTCCCAGGTCAGGACGACGGGGACCTCGAGGCGGGAGTCGCCCGGGTCGTGCGGATAGCGCCAGGTGACCTCGACGTCGGCCACCCAGGCTCCGAGCTTCGGCGAGGCGAGGGCGACGCCGGTGGGCGGCTCGGTGGCGGACGCGCCGACGTAGCGCAGCCGCAGGTCGCCCAGCTCGGTGACCTCGACGTTGTGGACCAAGTCGGCGAGCTGACGACCGGCCTCGGCAGACCCCGGCGCGGCCAGGGCGGCGGCAGCGCCGGCGTCCCGGGCGACCAGTGCGTCGTCGAGCGCGTCGACCAGCGCGAGCGCGGCGGCGTCCCGGTCCCCTGCCCCGCTCGGGGCCGGCCCCGGGTCGAGATCAGCCCGGGTCGTGCCGGGATCGCGCAGAAGCAGGGCGGCGACCACGCCGAGGAGCAGGACGACGACCGCCGCGACGACGAGTCGCGGCGTCCGGGAGGACCGAGCCGGCGAGGGGACCGGTCCGGGCGCTCCCGCCGGCTCAGCCAGGGCGGACCGCGCCGGAGTACGGCATCGAGAACACCGGGGCGACACGGACGCCCTCGCCCGGGTTCGCCGCGTGCACGACCATGCCGTTGCCGATGTACATGCCGACGTGGCTGATCGGGCTGTAGTAGAAGACGAGGTCACCGGGGCGGAGGTCACCGCTGGAGACCGGGGTGCCGTAGCCGTGCTGGGCGGACGAGGAGTGCGGCAGCGAGACGCCTGCCTGGCCCCAGGCCGCCATCATCAGGCCCGAGCAGTCGAACGCGTCGGGGCCGGCGGCCCCCCAGACGTAGGCGTCGCCGACCTGAGCCAGGGCGTAGCGGACCGCGATCGCTGCGCGCCCGGAGGCGGGCACCGCGCTCATCGGGACCCGGACGCCGGAGCGGCTCGCCTGCGCAGCCCGCGCGGCAGCGTCCTGCATCCGACCCAGCAGGGCCTTGGCCTTCGCGGCCTTCTCGTCGATGACCGACTTCTGCTCGGCCAGCGTCTTCTTGGCCGCCGCGATCGTCTGGATCTCCTGCCCGGCGATCGACTGGCGGCGCTCGAGCTGGGCGATCTGCTCGGTCAGGTCGGTGACGACCTGCGTCTGGGTGTCGTTGTACTGGCTGACGGTCGTCAGCTGGCTCAGGAACGCATCGGGGTCGTCGGAGAGGACGACCTCCGCGGCGGTCGACAGCGCCTGGGTCTGGTACTGGGAGACGACGTTGGCCGCCACCTGCCTCCGGACCGCGTCGACCCGGGCGGACTGCCGGTCGAGGTCCTGCTGGAGGGCACCGAGGCGAGTCTGTGCCTGGTCGAGGCGCAGCTTGGCGTCGTTGTAGCGCTCCGAGGCCTGCTCGGCCTCGTGGTAGAGCTGGTCGACCTGGTCCTTCACGTCCGAGATCGACGGCTCTGCGTTGCTGGGGGCTGCATTGAGGACCGACCCACCCAGGGCAGCAATGCCCAGGGTCACGACGGCGCCGGCAAGTCGCTTTCGACCGATGGTCACAGGCGGCTGCACTCCTTCTCGTTGCACGATCCGTGCACCGTCGCCCCCGGCACAGACCGCGGTGCCCGCGCCGACCGGTTCAGCCGACTGCGACAGGCACCGCGTGCCAGGTTAGGCGGAGTGTCCTCCGAGGACCAACTTCACCTCACCGAAATGCGGGGAGAAGTCAGGTTCTCCTTCGAGATCCCTGTCACACCAGCCCCACCGGTCCCACACGCCCCGACGCGCCCCGTCCGCCCCTCCTCATGCCGACGCCACGTCCGGACCAGTGACCGGGGTCACCATCCGCAGCCGCGGCACGAGTCCGGAGTCCGCGAGCACGGCAAGAGCCCGCGCCTCCTCGTCGTCGAAGCCGATCTCGGGTGGAGGGCCGAGGAGCACCGTCACCACGCAGTCGTGACACGCCAGGCCACGTACCAAGCAGCTGTCGCAGTCGATCACCACACTCATGCCCACCTCCGGGTCGAGTTCCTGTCTGGACCCGACCCTGACGAGGGCCTCCGACATTTCCGCGGCGGGCATCGACGCGGAGCCTCCGACGACCTCAGCGCGAGCGGAGGACGAGCTGGGCGAGGGCCGCCGCGGCCACCACCCGGAACCCTGCCGACGCGACGTCCCGCGCCACGGCCTGGTCGCTGGAGGCCACGACGACGGCGCGACCGGCCGGCTCGGCCGCGACGAGGTCCCGGATGACGTCGTCCGCGATCACGCCGTACGGACTGAAGAGCACCCGCACCCCCCGGGGTGCTGTGACGGGGGGCCGGTTGCGCGTCTCGGCGGCGTCGAAGACCACGGTGACCTCCGCCCCGGTGCGGGCCACCAGCGGGGCCACGCCGGCGACCAGCCGCTCCCGCTGCCGCTCCAGGGACAGGTCGGGCAGCGCGGTCTTGGTGACGTTATAGCCGTCCACGACCAGGTGGGCCCGGGGCAGCCGGAGGAGCTCCTCGAGCAGCTGCGGGTCGTCCACGGGCAGGGAGCCACGCCCCGAGGAGATCCGGTTCCCGTCCTCGGCCAGGTGCGCCTCCACGCTGTCGGCCGGGAGACGGTCCACCGGGGGCAGACCGAGCTCGCGCCGGAGACCCTGGGCGGCGTCGACGACCGCATCCACGAGCAGGCGCGCCCGGGTCGACTCCCCCACCTTCGCCGAGCGCTCCACCCGGCGAGCCGCGGCGACGTCGGCCTCGAGCTCGGCCACCCGGGCGCGGAGCCGGCGGACCTCGGCCTCGGCCATCGCCTGGGCCTGCAGGGCGGTGGTCACGACCCCCTCGGCCTCGGTGCGGGCGCTCTCCGCTCCGCTCTCGGCCTCGCGCGCCCGCTGACGGGTCTCTCCGAGCTTGCGCCGGAGGTCGGCGTTCTCGACCTTGAGCCGGTCCACCTGCTCCTTGGCCCGGGTCCGCGTGCGCTCCAGGTTCTCGTGGGCCTCGTGCAACCGGCGTTGCAGGCGCTCGGCATGCTCGTGGTCCTGAGGCGTGCCCGCGCGGTGCTCGCTCTGCGCTGCCTCCCCTGCTGCGGCCACCACCTCCTCCCACCCCGGAGTGCGCAGCAGGTACGCCGTCGCCGCCACCTCGACGGGGTCGGCTGCAGCCGGCGGCTGACCGGCCAGGAGCGCCTGGCCGAGCTCACCGGCCAGCGCCCGGACCTGGGTGGCGAGGTGCTCGCGGAAGGTCTCGTCGGTGTCGAGCACCGCGGCGATCTGGGCGCCGGCGAGCTTCGCCCGACGCGCGGGGGTGAAGGAGGCCACCCGCTTGAGGGAGGCCGGGAGGTGCTCGGCCGCCATCCGTCCGAGCCCGTCGGCGGCCAGCGCCAGCACGCGGGCGCGCACGGGCTCGGGCAGGGGCGCCTGCGTCTCGGTGCTCATGGGGTGACGGCGCGGGGCGTCACTGCGCCGACGCGTCGGCCTCCGCACGCGAGACGAGCTCGATCGCATCCGACCGGCCGCACCACCGGCAGGTGACCTGCTCCACGCTCTCGGCGGTGACCTCGGTCTGCTCGACCGCGTGCTCACCGGCGAGGTCGAAGTGCCAGAACTCCGTCGTACGGCGACTCCGGGTGACGTCGAACCGGGTGAGGTTGCCGCAGCCGGCGCAGCGCCAGCGGGTGCTCTCGTCGGGCAGGGAGGCGACCACAGGGCCCTCTTCTCGTCATCGTCGGCGTGCGTGTGAGCCCCACCCTATTCCGCGTGGCGAAGCGAGATTGTCGGTTGCCGAACCTAACGTCGGCCCCATGAGTCAGGCGCTGTTCCCCTCGCCTCCCGCGGGAGGCTCCCGGTGGGAGTCGCAGCGCTCGTTCGACGAGCTGGGCCGTCCGCTGCGCGACGTGACCTTCTGCGTGGTCGACCTGGAGACGACCGGCGGGTCCGCCCAGGGCGGCTCCATGATCACCGAGATCGGGGCGGTCAAGGTGCGCGCCGGCGAGGTCCTCGGCGAGTTCCAGACGCTGGTGAACCCGGTCCAGGCGATCCCGCCGTTCATCGCCGTGCTGACCGGGATCACCGACTCGATGGTCGCCACTGCCCCCACCATCGAGGAGGCCCTGCCCTCGTTCCTGGAGTTCGCGTCGGGCTGCGTCCTGGTGGCCCACAACGCGCCCTTCGACGTGGGCTTCCTCAAGCACTTCACCGCGCTCCAGCAGCGGCCGTGGCCCCGGTTCGAGGTCGTCGACACCGCGGTGCTCGCTCGGCGCGTCGTGCACCGGGAGGAGGCGCCCAACCACAAGCTCGGGTCGCTCGCGGTGCTGTTCAACGCCTCCACCACCCCCAACCACCGCGCCCTCGCCGACGCACGGGCGACGGTCGACGTCCTGCACGGCCTGCTGGAGCGGCTGGGCAACCTCGGCGTCCAGACCGTCGAGGAGCTGCAGACCTACACCTCCCGGGTGACCACCGCCCAGCGCCGCAAGCGCTACCTGGCCGAGCACCTCCCCCACGCCCCCGGGGTCTACCTGTTCCGTGACACCCACGACCGCATCCTCTACGTGGGCACCTCGAAGGACCTGCGGACGCGGGTCCGCTCCTACTTCACCGCCTCGGAGACCCGGTCCCGGATGGGCGACATGGTCAAGCTGAGCCAGCGGGTCGAGGGCATCGTCTGCGCCACCTCGCTGGAGGCGGCCGTGCGCGAGCGGCGGCTGATCGGCGAGCACAAGCCCAAGTTCAACCGGAGGTCCCGCTTCCCCGAGCGGGTGCACTGGATCAAGCTGACCGTGGAGCCGTGGCCACGCCTGTCCCTGGTCCGTCAGGTCGTCGACGACGGCGCGGACTACCTGGGGCCCTTCTCGTCGAAGAAGACGGCCGAACGGGCGCTGGCCGCGCTGCACGAGTCGTTCCCGGTCCGCCAGTGCGGCGGACGGCTCCCCCGTCGGCCCACCGGCACGGCGTGCGCCCTGGCCGAGATGGGGCGGTGTCTCTCGCCGTGCAACCAGTCGGTCAGCGCCGAGGAGTACGGCGCCGTCGTCGAGGAGCTGCGGGTCAGCCTGCTGGCCACCCCCACCACGGTTGTCGGGACGCTGAGCCGACGGATGAACCTGCTGGCCGCCGACGAGCGGTACGAGGAGGCCAGCCGGTTCCGCGACCGGCTCTCGGCCTTCCTGCGCGGCGCCTCCCGCACCCAGCGTCTGGCCGCCCTGACCCGGTGCCCGGAGGTGGTCGCTGCCCGCAAGGAGGACGGCCACTGGGTCGTGCACGTCGTACGGCACGGCCGGCTGGCCGCCGCTGGGGTGATCCCCCCGGGGGCCGACGCCGCGCTGTGGGTCCTGGAGCTCCAGGCCTCCGCCGAGACCGTCGTACCGGGGCCGGGGCCGCTGCCGGCCTCGACCGCCGAGGAGACCGAGCTGCTGCTGCGGTGGCTGGAGTCCGACGGGGTGCGGCTCGTGCACGTCGAGGGTGACTGGACGTGCCCGGTGGGTGGGGCGACCGGGCAGCTGGCCGTGCACGACGCAGTTGCGGAGTCCCGCAAGAACCTGATCGCTTTCGACTAGCGTTGACCCATGCTCACCGCGATCGTCTTCATCAAGGCCGAGGTCTCCCAGATCCCCGAGGTCGCCGCGGCGGTCGCCGGTCTCGACGGGGTCAGCGAGGTCTACTCCGTCACGGGTCAGATCGACCTGATCGCGATGATCCGGGTGAGGCAGCACGACGACATCGCCGCGGTCGTGGCGGACCAGATCAACAAGGTGCCCGGGGTCACCGCGACCGAGACGCACATCGCGTTCCGCACGTACTCCAAGCACGATCTCGAAGCGGCGTTCTCACTGGGCCTCGACTGACGGTCCAGAGCGTGTCCACCGATGGCAGGGATCCCGCGAGCGCCCGCGCCGGCCTGAAGGTGGGCTGCTTCCTCGGAGCGGTGCTGATCGGTGGCTGGGTGACCGCGGCGGTCCTCATGTCGACCCGCGGCCTCGACCTCGTCGACGAGAGCTACTACCTGTTGTCCTACCGATGGTGGGACGTGAACCTGCTGACCTTCACGGGCGTTCAGTACCTCTACGGCCCTGTGTTCCAGGCGCTCGGGTGGAGTATCCCGTTGCTCCGTCTTGCTCGGTTGGCGTCGATCGTCCTGGCCCATGCCTACTTCGCCCTGACCTACATGCGCTGGCTGCGTGGCCGGCGCCCCGCTGCACCCCAGACCCGGCTCTGGGAGCTGAGCGGGACACTGCTCATCGTCGCGAGCGGCAGTGTGTGCTACTCCTGGCTGCCCCAGTCGCCTGGCTACAACGACGTGTCGCTGATCGGGGCGCTGGTGGCCACCGGCACGATCTTCGCCGCCGCGCGACGCGCCGACGCCCACGCGGCGGGCTCGTGGCTGCCGCCCGTCGTCGCCGGGGTCGCAGTGGCGGCCGTGGTGCTGTCCAAGTGGAGCTCCGGCGTCGTCCTGGTGACGTTCGTGGGCATCGGCGCGGTCCTCATCGTGCGCCGCCCCTGGCGGTCCCGGGTGCGGGGCGCCGTGGGGTTCGCCTCGGGGCTCGTGCTCGCCCTCCTGATGGTCCACGTGTTCGTCGCCCCTCTCGACACCGTCGTGCCTCCCATGCTGGAGGTCAACCACCGCGCCGCCTCGAGCACCAACGCTCCCGCCTCACTGCTCCTGATGTACGTCCGGACCACAGCAGACCTGCTCAAGATCGCGGCGTGGATCGCCCTCCTGCCAACAGTCACCGTCTTCTGGATGGTCCGTCGAGGCGCCCGACCTCCGCGGGCCGGGACGGCGGCTGCGGCGCTCGCTCTCCCCCTGTCGATTGCCGTCACGTACGCGATCCTCGGTCGCTGGCCCGTGGGGGGTGGCAGTGTCACGTGGCTCTACGCGACCGTGCTCGTCGGCATCGGGCTCGTCGCCGTCTGCGTGTCGGCCGTGCAGTGGTTCAGCTCGCCGGCTCCTCGATGGCGCGGTGACGTCTCGGCGCGCGCGGCGGTCGGACTGCTCGTCCTCATGCCTGCCGTTCAGGCTGTCGGCACCGGCAATGCCCTCTACATCCTGGCGGTGAACGGGTATGCGTTCTGGGTGGCTGCGGCGGTCGGAGCAGCGACCAACACGGACCAGCACCCGGCAGTTCGCACCGGGCTGGTGAGCGCGGTGGTCACCGCGGCGTGCATGTGCACCGTGGTGGGGACGACCGGCGTGCTCCTGTATCCCTACGGCACGGGTGGCTTCACCTCGTCGACCGTCGCGGCGCAAGGCGCAGCTCTTCGGGGACTCCGCCTGCCTCCTGCCGAGGCGCGGTTCCTGACTGACACGGACCGCCTGACCCGGGGACAACAACGCGGCATGGCCTTCGACGAGCTTCCCGGGGCCCTCCTCGCTGCCGGTCTCGCACCCGTCGGTGAGGCGTGGTTCTCCAGCAAGGACGTTCCTCGCTCCCTTGCCGGCGTCAGGACCGCCTGCTCCGATGCACCGGGTCCCCCACCCGTCGTCATCGCGACGCGAACGCTGGACCCCGTCGAACGTGAAGTCCTGCGGGAGTGCGGGTGGGACGTCTACCGTGACTATCGGGCCCACCGAGTCGTCGACGACCCCTGGAGTATTCGTGTCTATGTCCCCGGACCACCCTGAGGACACCACCTCGCGGTCGACGTTGGTCTCCCTCGTCGTTCCTGCCCTGAACGAGTCCGAGAACGTGCCGCTCCTCCTCCAGCGTGTGCGCGAGCTGAAGAAGCTGCTGCCGCAGCTGTCGTTCGAGCTGGTCCTGGTGGACGACGGATCACGCGACGGCACGAGCTCGTCGGCCCATGAGGCTGCTCATCACGACGTCGTGCTGCGGGTCATCCGCCTTGCTCGGTCCTTCGGTGCTCATGCGGCCATCTCGGCCGGCCTGCGCGGTTGTCGTGGCGACTGCGCGATCGTCCTCGGCGCCGACGGGCAGGAGCCGCTGAGCCTCCTCACCGATTTCGTCGAGAAGTGGCAGCTGGGCAATGACGTCGTCTGGGGTGTCCGTGCACGACGTACCGGGAGCCGGTCGCGCGAGGTCGCCTCGGCCGCGTTCCAACGGCTCTTCACCCGCTACGCCCACCTCGAGGGCTACCCGGCCGAGGGGCCCTCAGGGGTCCTCGTCGACCGGCGGGTCATCGACGAGGTCAACCGCCTCGAGGAGTCCAACCGGAACATCCTGGCCCTGATCGCCTGGCTGGGGTTCACCCAGACCCGGGTGGAGTTCGATCTCCTCCCGAGGGTGCACGGGGAGTCCCGCTACACGCGCGGCAAGATGGTCAAGCTGGCAGTGGACTCGCTGGTCCAGTTCTCGTCCATGCCCCTGCGGGTGTGCACGTTCACCGGCATGACGGTCGCCGGGGCGGGACTGATCTACGCCGTCGTTCTCGTCATCCGCACTCTCGCCGGCGTCGCGACGCCGTCGGGGTGGCCGACGATCCTCGTCGTCGTGCTGGTCCTCAGCGGGATCCAGCTCATCGTCATGGGCGTGATGGGCGAGTACCTCTGGCGCGCCGTGGAGGAGTCCCGCCGACGACCGCTCTACGTCGTGCGCGACGTCTCCGAACGCAACACGTCATCACCCGTCCCCCGTTCCGAAAGCGAGTCCTGAGTGCGAAGCAGGGAGAGCACGGCTCTCGTCACCGGTGGCCTGGGCTACATCGGGTCCTATGCGGTGAGGGACATCCTCGAGCGCGGCTGGCGCGTCCGCATCCTCGACAACCGCTACCGGTCGGACCCCGCGGTCGAGGCCGAGCTCGCGGGGCTGGACGGCGTGGAGATCGTCGAAGGAGACATCCGGTACGCCCACACCGTCGAGCGAGCGGTCCAGGGCGCCGAGGCTGTCGTCCACCTGGCCGCGGTGTGCATCAACAAGAGCATCGCGGACCCGACCGAGAGCCTGGACGTCAACCTCATGGGGACCCAGAACGTGGTCGACGCCGCCGCCCGGGCGGGGGTTCGCCGTTTCGTCTACGCCTCCTCGGCCTCGGTGTACGGCAACTCCGACGCACTGCCGATGCGCGAGGACGCCCCGCTGGACCCGATCACGCCGTACTGCGTCGCCAAGCTCGCGGGTGAGCAGATGCTGAGCTTCTACGCACGGCGAACCAACATGTCCTGGATCGCCCTGAGGTTCTTCAACGTCTACGGTCCCGGACAACCCGTCGACGCGTACTACACGTCCGTCGTCGTGACTTTCCTCCGACGGCTGGCGGCAGGCGAGGCACCGGTCATCGACGGTCGCGGGGAGCAGACCATGGACTTCGTCCACGTCGAGGACGTCGCGCACGCCGTAGGCCTGGCGCTCGACTCCGACGCCCACGATCTCGCCCTCAACGTCGGCACGGGGGTCCAGACCTCCGTGGCTTCACTGGCCGAGCACCTGATCCGCCTGTCGGGAGTCGATGTCGTGCCGCAGTTCCGTCCCCGCGAAGTCCTGGTGAGCCAACGAGAGGCATCCATCACCGCGATCAGGGACGCCATCAGCTGGGAGCCGAGGATCGACCTGACCACGGGCCTGGCGACGCTGTTCGACTGACTCAAGGCCCGCGGCGCGCTGGCGTGACGGAGACCGAGCCGGTCCCCGGAAACGCCTACAACCCCCTGGCCTGGTTCGTCGGCGAACCAGACATCGGCGTCGGTACCTGGATCGGTCCCTTCTGCCTCATCGACGGTTCCGGGGGCCTCACCATCGGGGAGGGGTGCGACATCGCTGCCGGCACGCACATCTACACCCACTCCTCGGTGCGTCGTTGCGTCACCGGCAGGCGGGAGCCATTGGAGCAGGCACCCGTCACCATCGGTGACCGCACCTTCCTCGGAGCCAACTGCGTGGTCCTGCCCGGAGTGACCATCGGGAGCGGCTGCGTTGTCGGAGCCGGCGCAGTCGTCACCCGGGATGTCCCGCACGGCATCTGCGTCGAAGGCGTCCCGGCACGTGCGGTCGGCACCGTCGACCCTGACACGGGACGCGTCCTCAGATGGCCTGACCCGCTGTCAGGGCAGTCCGAAGCTCGCTGACGACCCTGTCCTGTTGCGCCTCGGTGAGCTCCGGGTACATCGGGATGGCGAGCTGGTGGAGGAACAGACCGCCGGAGACAGGACGCGGAGTCGTGGCGCCGTACAGCTCGATGGCGCTCAGGGCGTACGTGCCGATGGTGCAACCGATGCCCGCGGCTCGTAGCGCACCGACGACGCTCTGCCTGTCGACGTCAGGGTTGAGGGTGACGGCGTAGGTCTGCCAGCTCGACGTCCTGTCGACGGGCTCGACCGGTGTCGTCAACCTCTCCAATCCCGCGAGTGACGCCTCGTACCGTCGGGCGATCTCGCGACGCTGCTGGGTGAGCTCCGCCAGGCGGGACAGCTGGACACTCGCCACGGCGGCAAGCAGGTCCGAGAGCTTGTAGTTGTAACCGAGCTCGGCGAACGCGGGAAGGGCCAGTCCGTCGGTTCGCTGCCGCTGGTGCGCACTGGTCATGCCGAAGCAGGACATGGACCGAACTGCGGCAGCAATGGCGTCGTCGTCCGTCACCACGACACCCCCCTCGCCTGAGGTGATCCCCTTGCGCGCGTGCAGCGAGAAGACCGCAACGTCTCCGAACGATCCGCAAGGGGCCCCGCCATAGGTCGCGCCCGCTCCGCACGCGGCATCCTCGAGCACCCACAGGTCGTGGTCGCGCGCGATGGCGGTCACCTCGTGCCAGTCAGCCGGCATTCCCAGCGCGTCGACCCCGATGATCCCCACCGTCCGGGGACCGATGAGCTCGGGCAGGCGGGCGGGGTCGATCGTCCCGGTGTCCGAGCGGACGTCGACCGGCACGACCTCCGCCCCGCAGTAGAGGACGGCGTGCCCCGTCGCAGGGAAGGTGTAGTCGGCGACCAGGACCTCATCGCCGTGGCCCACTCCCAGGGCGAGGAGCGCGAGATGAAGCCCGGCCGTGCAGTTGCTGACAGCAATCGCGTGACGCCGACCCGTGAGGGCGACGAACCCGGACTCCAGCGTCGTCCCCTCAGGTCCCTGCCCGGCCAGCCAGCCGGACTCGAGCACGCGCTGGAGCGCGCGGAGTTCGTCGGACCCGGTACTGGGTCGACTCAACGGGATCGACGGCTGCATTCTGACGAGCGTAGGAGACGCCTCGACACGCCGGGCGCAAAGAGCGCATTTCGGAGAACTCCTGCCACATCCGCCCCGCTGCTGTTGAATCAGGGGAGATGTCCGGGCGAAGGAGGTGGCGATGTACCGCGACCTCAAGGTTGCCGTCGTCGTACCCGCCCACAACGAGGAGCTGCTGATCGGCAAGGTCATCCAGACCATGCCCGAGCTCGTCGACCACATCATCATCGCGGACGACGCCAGCCCGGACTCGACGGCCGAGGCCGCGCGTGCCGTCGCGGACCACCGGACCGAGGTCATCACGCTGCCCGAGAACCAGGGCGTCGGCGGGGCCATCCTGACCGGGCACACCCGGGCGCTCGAGCTCGGTGCCGACGTCTCGGTCGTCATGGCCGGAGACGCGCAGATGGACCCGGCCTTCCTCCCGTCCCTGCTGGACCCGATCGCCTCGGGCGACGCCCAGTTCACCAAGGCCAACCGGTTCTACGGCCCCGGCTCCTTCGCCGGGATGCCCCGCCACCGGATCTTCGGCAACATCGTCCTCTCGTTCCTGACCAAGGCCGCCTCGGGCTACTGGAGCCTCTTCGACCCTCAGAACGGCTACACCGCCATCCATCGCGCCGCACTCGAACGGCTGCCGATGGACCGCATCGCGAAGCGCTACGAGTTCGAGAACGACATGCTCATCCAGCTCAACATCCTGCGGGTGCCCGCTCGCGACGTTCCGATCCCGGCGGTCTACGGGGACGAGGTCTCGGGGATGAAGCTGTCCAAGGTCGCCCCCCGGATCCTGCGCCAGCTCTGGCGCGGCTTCTGGCAGCGCATGTGGTGGAAGTACGTCGTCCAGTCGTTCTCCCCCGTGGCGCTCATGTTCTTCTCCGGCCTCGCCCTGGTCGGCTTCGGCTTTGCCATGGGGATCTTCGTGCTGGTGAACACCATCGGTCCGCCGATCGCCAGCCCCGGCACGGTGATCCTGTCGGTGGCGCCGTTCCTGACCGGCACTCACCTCCTGATCATGGCGCTGTTCCTCGACATCCAGGAGGGCAACCGTTGACGCGGCCACCGACCACCCGCGCCATGGCCCTCGGATTCCTGGTGCTGCAGGTGGTGTGGCTCCTGGCCCTGCCGCCCTTCCGGGGAAGTGACGAGTTCGACCACGCCTACCGGGCCGCCGCCGTGGCGCGTGGTCAGTGGGTCCCCGATCCCGAGAGCGCCACCCGTGGCACGGGCGCGTTCGTCGACGTGCCGCGCGACCTCGTCGAGGCGGCAGCACCCGAGTGCAACCGCCTGCCCTACACCACGGCGGTCGACTGCGAAGGGACACCCGCTGCCGGCGGTCTGGTGCGGGTGGCCAGCGGAGCCGGCCGCTACCACTTCCTGTTCTATGAGGCGATCGGGCTCCCCGCCCTGCCCTTCCACGGCGCCACGTCGCTCTACGTCATGCGACTGGCCGGCGCGCTGCTCTGCTGGCTCATGTTCCTCGCCGTGCTGGCGGCGACCAGGACCTGGGCGACGTCAGGCTGGCCGTTCATCGGGATCGCCGTCGCGAGCACGCCGATCCTCATGTTCAGCACCGTGGTGGCCGCACCGAACGGCCTGGAGATGGTCGCGGCGATGGCCCTCTGGTCATCGCTGGTGGGCGTCTTCAGCGAACGTGCAGCGGCCGCCCGAGGAAGGCTCCTCCCCATCGTCGCCGTCTCGGGTGCGGTGCTGGCCACCCTCCGTCCCCTGGGACCCGTCTGGTGCGGCCTCGTCCTGCTGACCGTGATCGCCGCGCTGAAGGTCGACCTGCGGCAGTTCAGGACGGTCGTCGGCTCTCGTGCGGGTGCTGCCGCCTTCGCGTTCGTCACGCTGGCGACGCTGGCGAGCGTCGCGTGGATCGAGTCGATGGGGTCCTTGACCATCGGTCGCGTCACCGGGTCGGTGCTGAGCGTCAGCGAAAGGATCTCCTACACCTCCTCTCAGCTCCCGTTGTGGGTCTTCCAGTCCATCGCCGCGTTTCCCCTGCGCAACGTGGCGAGCACCCCGGTGGTCTACGGGGCGATGCTCACGCTCGGGCTCGGCCTTCTCGTGCCAGCCCTGCTGTGGGCGCCCGCCCGCTTCAAGGTCGTCCTCCTGGGCTCGGTGGTGGTCTCCTTCGCGGTGCCGGCTCTGATCACCTTCCGGACCATCAACGACTTCGGGCTTGCGTGGCAGGGCCGCTACTCCATGCCGTACTCCATCGGCGTGATGGTGCTCGCGGCCCTCGCCCTGGACCGCTCGGCGCGGACGGCGAGGGCAAGCCTGCTCGTCGTCGCAGGCGCCCTCTTCGTTGTCGGTCAGGTCACCGGTCCGCTCGAGATGTTCCTGCGCGAGCGGCGGGAGAGCCCGGGAGTCGCCAACGGCGACTGGGTGTATCTCCCGCCCGCGGTGCTGCTCGCCCTCGGCGTCGTCGGGGCCGGCCTGCTCTGGGCGGGCGCGGCGACCGCTCGTTCGACCGCACCGAAGCCCGTCGAGGACCGGGTCCCCGCATGATCGACCGGACCGCCGAGGTCGACGCCAGCGCGACGGTGGGTGCCGGCACCCGCGTGTGGGGGCTGGCGCAGGTCCGCGAGGGCGCGCAGATCGGCGAGGACTGCATCGTCGGCCGCGGCGCCTACGTCGGTGCCGGCGTACGGATCGGCAGCAGGGTCAAGATCCAGAACCTCGCGCTCGTCTACGAGCCCGCCACGCTCGCCGACGGCGTGTTCATCGGACCCGCCGTCGTCCTCACCAACGACCACCGTCCGCGGGCGGTCACTCCTGACGGCGAGCTGAAGTCGGCCGCCGACTGGACGCCTGTCGGAGTCACCGTGATGGACGGCGCCTCGATCGGTGCGAGGGCCGTCTGTGTCGCGCCAGTGGTCGTCGGGCGTTGGGCGATGGTCGGCGCAGGTTCCGTCGTCCTCAACGACGTCCCGGACCACGCGCTGGTCGTCGGCAACCCGGCACGCCAGATCGGGTGGGTGAGCCGGACCGGAGCCCGGCTGGTCCCGGACGGGGAGTCGTGGCGCTGTCCCGACTCCGGAGCCTCCTTCGTCCTGACGAGTGGTCGCCTCGAGGAGGTCACCGATGACAGCTGACACGCGAACCCGCGTACCGTCCGTCCGGGTCGTCATGGGACCCGAGGAGACGGCCGCGGTCCACCGGGTGCTCGAGAGCGGGCGCCTGGTCCAGGGCGCCGAGGTCGCGGCGTTCGAGGACGAGTTCTCCGCCCTCGTGGGCGGCGCGACGTGCGTCGCCGTCAACTCCGGGACGAGTGCCCTCCACCTCGCACTCCTCGCCCTGGGCATCGGGCCGGGCGACGAGGTGATCGTGCCCTCCTTCACCTTCGCCGCCACCGCGAACGCCGTCGTGATGGCGGGTGCGACACCAGTCTTCGCCGACATCGCGCGCACCGACTTCTGCCTCGACCCCGCCGCGGTGGAGGCCGCGATCACGCCGAGGACGGCCGCCGTCGTCCCGGTGCACCTGTACGGCCACATGGCGGACATGTCCGCGCTCACCGAGATCGCTGACCGGCACGGGCTCCTGGTCCTCGAGGACGCGGCGCAGGCGCACGGTGCCCGGGACGCCGGCCGCCCGGCCGGGGCGTGGGGGCAAGCTGCGGCGTTCAGCTTCTACGCCACCAAGAACATGACGACCGGTGAGGGCGGCATGGTGACCTGCCGGGACGAGGCCGTCGCCCGTCGCGTCCGGCTCCTGCGCAACCAGGGGATGGAGCGGCGCTACGAGAACGAGATCGCCGGACTCAACAACCGCATGACGGACCTGGCCGCCGCGATCGGACGCGTCCAGCTCCGGCACCTGCCGGCGTGGAACGACCGTCGCCGCGAGATCGCCGCCCGGTACGACGCGGAGCTGACCGGGGTGGCGACACCGCAGCGACGCCCCGGCACCACCCATGTCTTCCACCAGTACACCGTCCGGGTTCCCCAGCGGGACACCGTCCTGGCCTCGCTGGACGAGGCCGGCATCGACGCGGCGGTTTACTACCCGACCCCGACCCACCGACTGCCGGCCTACGCCTCGGGGCTGCACCTCCGGGAGACCGACCGGGCCGCGGCCGAGGTCGTCTCGCTGCCGATCCACCCTCGGCTCTCCGACGACGAGGTCGGTCGGGTGGTCGACGCCGTGAATGCCGCCGTCGGAGGCGGTCATGGGTGACCTGCGGGCGGGGCTGGTCGGCTACGGGCAGATGGGCCGCCACCACGCCCGGGTCCTGGGTTCGCTGGAAGGTGTCGAGCTGGTCGGCATCGTGGACCCCCTCTCGGCTCCGGCCGCGAACCCCAACGAGCCCGACCGCTGCGACCTGGAGGCTCTCCTCGACCAGGACCTCGACCTGTGCGTCGTGGCCAGCCCGACCGCCACCCACGAGTCGGTCGGACTCCGGCTGGCCGAGGCCGGCGTCCACACGCTGGTCGAGAAGCCCGTCGCGGTCGACGTGGCGTCGGCGGGCCGGCTCGCTGCTGCCTTCGAAACAGCCGGACTGGTGGGCTGCGTCGGCCACATCGAGCGCTACAACCCCGCGCTCCAGGAGATGAGGCAGCGCCTCGCAGCCGGTGAGCTCGGCGAGATCTACCAGGTCGCCACGCGCCGCCAGGGCCCGTTCCCGGCCAGGATCGCGGACGTCGGGGTCGTCCTCGATCTCGCGACCCACGACATCGACCTGACCTCCTGGGTCACGAAGAGCGACTACGTCTCCATCTCGGCGCGCACGGCCCACCGCTCGGGCCGCGAGCACGAGGACCTCGTCGCCGCCGTGGGCCTGCTGTCCGACGGCACCGTGGTCAACCACCTGGTCAACTGGCTCTCCCCGATGAAGGAGCGGTTGACGATCGTCAGCGGTGAGCGGGGCACGCTGGTCGCGGACACCGTCTCGGCCGACCTGACCTTCCACGCCAACGGCATCGCGCCGGTGGAGTGGGAGACCATGCAGTCCTTCCGCGGCGTCGTCCAGGGTGACGTGATCCGCTACGCGATCCCCAAGCCCGAGCCGCTCGTCGTGGAGCTCGAGGCCTTCCGGGACGCGGTGCGCGGAGAGGCGCCACGGATCGTCACCATGAGGGACGCCGTCCGCGTGGTGGCAGCGGCCCAGGCGATGATGGAGTCGGCGAGGACCGGAGCGACCGTGACCGTGGCCACCCCCGCCCCGTAGCGTCCCCTGCATGACCCCCCTCGACCTCCTCGGCTGGGCCGGCTCGGCGCTGCTGGTCTTCTCGGTGATGCAGGCCCGGGTGCTCCGCTTCCGCGCGCTCAACCTGCTGGCCTGCGTGGTCCTGACGGGGTTCAACGCCGCGCTGGGCATCTGGCCGATGGTGGCGATGAACGTCGCCCTCGCGGCGATCAACATCTGGTTCCTCCGCAGGCTGCTCGCGGACCGGCACGACCAGGACGCCTTCGAAGTCCTCGAGGTCGCCCCCACCGACGGCTACCTGGGCCACGTCCTGAGGACGCACGCCCGCGACATCGGCCGGTTCCAGCCGGGCTTCACCTGGGACGGCGAGGCGCCGGGCCGGCGGGCCTACCTGGTGCTGCACGGCGACGAGACGGTCGGCGTGGTCCTGCTGCACGACGCCGGCGCCGGGGTGGCGCAGGTCGAGCTGGACTACGTCACCGCGCGCTACCGCGACTTCACGCCCGGCGAGTTCGTCTGGCGGCGCAGCGGCCTGCTCACCGGGGGCGGCTTCCGTCGCGTGCTGACTCCGCCGAACATGGTCAATCCGTACTATTCGCGCTTGGGCTTCGCGCCGGCCGGAGAATCTTTCGCGCTCGACCTCTGATCGGCAGGAACGTCCCCTTCTCAGGAACGTCAGGCCCGTTTAGGTTGAGCGGGTCACCCTCCGAAGGAGCCCTACCGATGACCTCTGCGCGCCGTCGCACCCGCACCACCGTCCTGACAGGCCTGACCGCGGCGGCCCTGGCCACCAGCGTGGCCGCCCTCTCCCCCGCCTCGGCCGCACCAGCCTCCACGCCGGTGGTCGATCCCACCGCCCACGTGAACTGGGCCAACGGGAAGCCCCTGACCGGGAAGTCCGCGGACGCACCGGGCCAGGTCGTCAAGACCTACCTGAAGAGCACGGGCGTCACGGCCGCGACGACCGACGGCCTGCGCGAGACCGCGTCGTGGAGCGCCCGCGGCGGCCTCCGACAGGTCCGGCTCGAGCAGTACGTGGCCGGCCTGCGCGTGCACGCGTCGTACGCCAAGGCGGCCGTCGACGCCTCCGGGCGACTCGTGAGCCTGGTCGAGGACACCGTGAAGGCCTCCACCCCGGTGGCCGCGACCGTCACGGACGACGATGCCTTCCGCGCCGCCGTCGCCCACCTCTACCCCGGTCGCTCGGTCAGCGCCACCGGCCGGACCCGGTCCGGTGCGACCAGCACCTACGCGCGTCAGGGGTTCGCGAGCGCTCCCACGGTGGAGAAGGTCGCAGTCCCCACCAGCAACGGTGGCGTCGCGGAGGCCTACGAGGTCACCACGTGGGACACCAGGACCAACGCCCTCGACGTCACCCTGGTGAGCGGTGACGGCAAGGTGGTCGACACCGAGCTCCGGACCGCCTCGGACAGCTACAACATCTTCCCGGAGGACCCGGACAAGACCCCGCAGACCGTCGTCAGCCCCAACCTCGGCTGGTTGACCGGGTCGCAGCGCACCCAGAACATTTCGGGCAACAACGCCCACGCCTACCTCGACACCGACAACGACGACGCTCCCGACCCCGGCGGTCAGCCGGCCGGGACCAGCTTCCTGAGCGTGTTCGACCCCACGATCCAGCCCTCGGCCGGGGCCAATCCGAACGTCGCGGTCCAGAACCTCTTCTACCTCAACAACCTGATCCACGACACGCTCTACGCGGCCGGCTTCACCGAGGCCGCCGGCAACTTCCAGAACGACAACCTCGGGCGCGGCGGCAAGGCCGGGGACGCGGTCAACGCGGAGGCCCAGGACGGGGGCGGCACCGACAACGCCAACTTCGCCACCCCGCACGACGGCAAGGCGCCGCGGATGCAGATGTACCTGTGGAACGCCCCGATCACCCACGAGGTCGTCGTCAGCACCCCGGCCGGCATCGCCGGGACGTACGACGCCACCGGGGCCGAGTGGGGTCCTGCCCTCTCGGCGACCGGCCTGAGCGGCCCGGTCGTCCGGGCCACGCCCGCGGACGCCTGCACCGCGCTGAGTGGCGTCCCGGCCGGCGCCATCGTGCTCGCCGACCGCGGCACCTGCGCCTTCACCGACAAGGCGAAGTCCGCCCAGAGCGCGGGCGCCTCGGCGATCATCATCGCCAACAACGTGCCGGGCCAGCCCTTCACGATGGGCGGCACCGACGCGACCGTCACCATCCCGGGCGTCATGGTCAGCCAGGCCACGGGGGCGACCCTGGCGTCGGGGACCGCGGCCGGGGAGAGCGCCACCGTGCGGGCCAAGAGCCCCAAGCCGATCATGGCCGACGGCGACCTCGACACCGACATCGTCTGGCACGAGTACGGGCACGGCCTGACCTGGCGGATGATCGGCCGGATGAGCGGGCCGATGGCCGGGGCGATCGGCGAGGGCATGAGCGACGTGCTCTCCGAGGTCGTCAACGACGACCCGGTCGTCGGCGAGTACGCCGTCGGCGACCCCGCGGGCATCCGCACCCACTCCTACGAGGGCTACAACCGCTCCTACGGCGACATCGTCGGCGAGGAGGTCCACCTCGACGGCGAGGTGTACGGCGCAATCGGCTGGTCGCTGTGGAAGAGGTACAAGGCCGCCGGCCTGGGCCGCGCCGCGATCCTGGCCGACCTGGTCGACGGGATGAACTACACGCCGGCCTCGCCCGCCTTCGAGCAGATGCGCGACGGCATCCTGGCCGGCCTGGCGACCACCCACCCCGAGCGGGTGTGCGACGTGTGGCGCTCCTTCGCCGAGTACGGCGTGGGCGTCGGCGCCAAGGGCAAGGTGGCCGGCAAGAAGGTGACCGTCAACCCGTCGACGGCCGTGCCTGCCAGCTGCGCCTGACCGCCACGGACGGAGCCGGGTCGTCGACGGACGACCCGGCCCCGCCCCGTCTCACGCTCGGGTGACCTCGATGCGCGGCGGCACCGCGAGGCTCTGGCCGACGACGCAGTAGCGCTCGGTCATGGTGGCCAGCCGCTCCAGCGTGGCGTCGTCGGCCTCGGTGGCCAGGGTCGCCCGCAGCGTCACCGGCCCGATCCCGACCGGCACGTCGCGCGCGACGCCCAAGGTTCCCCGCGCGTCGAAGGTGCTGGTGGCCTCGATCGCCCCGTCGGTGAAGGCGACCCCGAGCGCGGTGGCCACGCTGCGCAGGGTGACTGCGGCACACGCCACCAACGCCTCGAGCAGCATGTCGCCCGAGCAGGCGTCCTCGCCGTTCCCACCAGTGGCCCGGTGCAGTCCCGCCCGCACGGTCCCGGCCCAGGTGCCGACCTGGGCGGTGATGCCAGGCGAGGCGAGGTCACCCTCGGCACGCAGCGGTGTCAGGGCCGTCTCCGGGTGCTCCTTGTACTGCTTCTTCAGCGGGGCCTGCAGGGCTCTCAGGGTGTCGGCGTCCATACCCCCAGTGTCGACCCGAGGTGGACCGCGGGCCTCGTCCGCCCCTCAGGGCAGGGACGCGGTCAGCTCCACCCACCGGCCCAGCAGGTCCTGGGCGCGGCCCTGGTCCAGGGCCTCGGTGGCACGGGCCATGCCGTGGCGGAGCCGTTCGACCGGCTCGCCCTGCTCGGCCGCGTGCACGGCCAGGGCCGCTCCGGCGTTCAGGACGACGGCGTCCCGGACCGGCCCGGTCCTCCCGCCGAAGCAGTCACGGACGACCTGAGCGTTGAAGCCCACGTCGCCGCCGCGCAGTCCCTCCGCGGTGCCCGCCGCGAGACCGAGGGCACTGGGATCGACGACGAACTCGGCGAGCTCGCCGTCGCGGACCTCCCAGACCCTCGAGGTCGTCGTGGTGGTCAGCTCGTCCAGGCCGTCGTCGCCGCGGAAGACCCACGCGTCGACGCCCCGCTCGGCGTACACCCCGGCCATCAGCGGTGCCATCCGCGGGTCGGCGCAGCCGATGGCCTGTGCCGCGGGCCGCGCCGGGTTCGCCAGCGGACCGAGGAAGTTGAACGTGGTGCCGATCCCGAGCTCGCGGCGTGGGACCGCCACGTGCCGCAGGGCGGGGTGGAAGGCGGGGGCGAAGCAGAAGGTGAGCCCGAGCTGCTCCCCGACCGCGCGCACCTGGTCGGGCTTGAGGTCGAGGCGGACCCCGAGGGCCTCGAGCACGTCGGCGGCGCCGGCCTTGCTCGAGGCCGAGCGGTTGCCGTGCTTCACCACGGGCGCCCCCGCGGCCGCGGCGACCACGGCCGACATCGTCGAGATGTTGACCGACATGGAGCGGTCGCCCCCGGTGCCGACCACGTCGACCCACCGGCCCTCGAGGGTCAGCGGCACGGCGTGCTCGTAGAGCGCCGCCACGAGACCCGCGAGCTCGCCGGTCGTCTCGCCCTTGGTGCGCAGCGCGACCGCGAACCCGGCGATCTGGGACGGCGTCGCCTCGCCGGCGAGGATCTCCCCCATCGCCCAGGTGGTCTGGTCGCCGTCCAGGTCACGGCGGGCGGTCAGCGTCCCGAGGACGTCGGGCCAGCTGTGCTCGGACACCGCGGCGGTCAGCCGGCGGCGGGCACGCGACCGCGCAGCAGCGGGATCACGGCCTCCGCCAGCTGCATCGGGTCGATCGGGTGCGGCACCGCGGCCTCGGCGCGCGACCAGGTCGCCAGCCAGGCGTCCTGGGGGCGTCCGACGAGCACGAGCACCGGCGGGCACCGGAAGATCTCGTCCTTGAGCTGCTTGGCGATCCCCATGCCGCCGGCCGGGACCGCCTCACCGTCGAGGATCGCGAGGTCGATCGTGCCGGAGTCCATGTGCGCGATCACCATCGGCTCGGTGGCGACCTCGACGTACTCGACGGTCGGCAGGTCCGGATGGGGCCGCTTCCCCAGCGCCAGGGTGACCGCGGCGCGGGTGTTCGCGTCGTCGCTGTAGACGAGCACCTTCAACGGCTGGCTGGGCGAGGTGGCGTTGCTCACGGACGCGATGCTACTCGGCCGAGGTCCCCGGCTCGTCACCCGCCCGCTCGTCGGCGAGCAGCGCCGCGCGTGCCCCCGCCTGGGCCTCGACCCGCTCGAGGCGGTCGAGCCTGCGGTCCTCGCGCTCGGCCTCCTTCATCGACGCCCGGACCCACTGCACGAAGAGCACCGCGAAGAAGGTGAACGCGACGATGTCGCCGGTGCCCCAGAGGATCCCGCCGGCGAGGTGCTGGTCGTCGTGCGGGTCGGGCAGCCACGGCAGCGTCAGCGCCTGGTACCAGTCCCCCGCGATCAGGTCGGTCTGGCTCATGATCGTGACGCCGAGGAAGGCGTGGAACGGCAGGGTCATCACCATCATCAGCATCCGGAACGGGTACGACACCCGCCCGGGCACCGGGTCGACGCCCACGAGCGGCCAGAGGAACAGCGAGCCGACCAGCACGAGGTGGACGTGCATCATCTCGTGCACGTACGTCGAGCGCAGCGACGCCTCGTACCAGCCGGAGAAGTACAGCACCCACGGGCTGAGCACGAAGAGCAGGAAGGTCAGCGGCGGGAAGGACAGCACCTTCGCCACCCGCGAGTGCAGCACGGCCAGCAGCCAGCCCCGGGGCCGCGACGGCAGCGTGCGCAGCGCCAGCGTCACCGGGGCCCCCAGCGCGAGGGCGAGCGGCACCAGCATCGCCAGGACCATGTGCTGCACCATGTGCACGCTCAGCAGCGTGGTGTCGTACGCCGCGAGCCCCGAGGAGGTGGCGACGTAGAAGGAGCCCATGCCCAGGACGACGAAGCTGAGGGTGCGCCCCCAGGACCAGTGGTCACCGCGGGAGCGCAGCGTCCAGACGCCCACCAGGTAGAGGCCGGCGACCCACACGGTGGCGACCGTCAGAAACGGATCAATGCCCCATTCGGTAAAGATCCGGGAGGGACCCCAGGGTGGGAGGTCCGGAACCTGGGCCACCCCGTCGGCGACCAGCTGGAGCACCTGCACCCGACCACAGTAGGCACCGCTGCGCACCCCGCAGCGACGCGCCCGCACCGCGTGTGAAGAAGATGACGCCCATTCGGCGGGGGGCGGGGTGCCAGGACGGTGGAGAGACGACATAATGGCGCCCGTGGCGACATCAACAGCAGTGATTCCTGCGTCCCGTCTGCACGGGCACCACGACCGGCCGAGCATGGTCAGCGTCGGAACGATCGTCTGGCTCTCCTCGGAGCTGATGTTCTTCGCGGCCCTGTTCGCGGCGTACTTCACCATCCGGGCCGTCTCGCCCAACCTCTGGGCGCAGGACACCGCGCTGCTCAACGTCCCGTTCTCGACGCTCAACACCACCGTCCTGGTGCTCTCCTCGCTGACCTGCCAGCTCGGCGTGTTCGCGGCCGAGCGCGGTCAGGTCGGCCGGACCGGGAGCGTCCTGAACGTCCGCGGGTGGGGTCTGCGTGAGTGGTTCATCCTCACCTACGTCATGGGCGCGTTCTTCATCGGCGGCCAGGCGCTGGAGTACACCGAGCTGGTGCGCGAGGGCCTGACGATCCCCTCGTCGGCCTACGGGACGATGTTCTACCTGACCACCGGCTTCCACGGCATCCACGTGACCGGCGGCCTCATCGCCTTCCTCTTCGTCCTGGGCCGCACCTACATGGCCCGCAAGTTCACCCACGAGCAGGCCGTGACGGCGATCGTCGTGTCCTACTACTGGCACTTCGTCGACGTGGTGTGGATCGGTCTGTTCGCAACCATTTACTTGTTAAAGTAATTGTTGAGATACTTGTTGAAGTATCCCATCCAGTCCCCAACCTGCTCCGAAGCACTTGTAGACGGATACAGAGGAACCACGTGCGACGCCTGACAGCTCGACTCTCAGCAACACGACGCAGCCGCTTCGCCGGCCCGGTCGTGCTGATGCTTGCGCTCCTGACCACAGGAGGCGTCTACGCGGCCTTCTCCCCCGGCGCCACCGCGACCGAGACCGCGTCGAGCGCGGACGACGTCGCCAAGGGGCGCGAGCTCTTCCTGGTCGGCTGCTCCACGTGCCACGGCCAGAACGGCGAGGGCGTCACGACCGAGAACGGCGGCCAGTACGGTCCCTCGCTGGTCGGTGTCGGCGCCGCGGCTGTCAACTTCCAGGTCAGCACCGGCCGGATGCCGATGGCGGCCCCGGGCATGCAGGCCCCGGTCAAGGACAAGGTCTACACCGACAGCGAGATCGACCAGCTCGCGGCGTACGTCGCCTCGCTGGGCCCGGGCCCGGCGGTCCCGACCGCCGAGCAGTACGACCCGAACACGATCCCCGAGGACGAGCGCGAGGCAGCGATCGTCCGGGGCGGCCAGTTCTTCCGCACCAACTGCACGGCCTGCCACAACTTCGCGGCCGCCGGCGGGGCCCTCCCCGGTGGCAAGTACGCCCCCACCCTGGTCGGCGTGGAGCCGCGCAACATCTACCAGGCCATGATCACCGGACCCCAGCAGATGCCGGTCTTCTCCGACGCGGTCCTGACCCCCTCGGACAAGCGCGACATCATCGCCTACCTGCAGCAGATCGAGAACAACCCCAAGTACGGCGGCTCGAACCTCGGTTCGCTCGGCCCCGTCAGCGAGGGCATGTTCGCGTGGCTCGCCGGCATCGGCACCCTGGTCGGTTTCGCGATCTGGATCGCCTCCCACACCGCCCGTGTCCAGAAGAAGGGAGCTGACGCGTGACCGACATCGTCCACCCGTCCGGCTCGTCCGACGAGGTCGCCATCGCCGACCCGATCGCGGACCCCGGCCTGCCCGAGCACCTCCCCCGGCCGACCGACGTCGACCCGAAGGCAGCCCGTCGGGCCGAGCGCCAGATCGCCACGCTCTTCGGCGCCTCGAGCGTCCTGGCGATCCTCTTCGCCGTCGCGTACTTCGTGTTCGACATCGGCAGCGAGCCCGACACCTTCCTCGGCATGGGCTCCTCCAACGTCTTCCTCGGCGTCACGCTGGGCCTGGCCCTGCTGTGCATCGGCGTCGGTGCGATCCAGTGGTCACGCAAGCTGATGAACGACGAGGAGATCGTGGAGATGCGTCACCCGACGCGCTCCTCCGACGCCGACCGCGAGGAGGCCGTCGCGGCCCTCCAGGCCGGCATCGACGACTCCGGCATCGCCCGGCGGCCTCTGATCCGAAACTCGCTGCTCGGCGCGATGGGCACCCTGGCCATCCCCGCCGTGGTGGCGCTGCGTGACCTCGGTCCGGCGCCCGGCGACGTCCTCTTCCACACGATCTGGACCGAGGGCATGCGCGTCGTCAACGACGTCGCCGGCACCCCGATCAAGCCCGAGTGGATCGAGATCGGCCAGCTGATCAACGCCGAGCCCGAGATCTTCTACGACCCCGAGCGCTACGACTCCGAGCCCATCGAGGGCGTCCAGCTCCAGGTCGAGAAGGGCAAGGCGGCGCTCATCGTCGTCCGGATGGAGCCGGACGACATCACCCCCTCCAAGGGACGCGAGAACTGGGGCGTGGACGGGATCCTCGCCTACTCCAAGATCTGCACCCACGTCGGGTGCCCGATCTCCCTGTGGGAGCAGCAGACGCACCACCTGCTGTGCCCCTGCCATCAGTCCACCTTCGACCTGGCCGACAACGGCAAGGTCATCTTCGGCCCCGCGGCCCGGGCTCTGCCCCAACTGCCGCTGGCCGTCGACAAGGAGGGCTACCTCATCGCCACCAGCGACTTCACCGAGCCGGTGGGCCCGAGCTTCTGGGAAAGAGGCTGATCACGGATGAGCACCACGACCAAGTCCGCCAAGGCTGCTGCCAAGCCCGCCAAGGCGAACCCGGCAGGCGCCGCCGGCAACTGGCTCGACGAGCGGGTCGGCGTCGCCGGCCTCTCGAAGAAGCAGCTGCGCAAGGTCTTCCCCGACCACTGGTCCTTCATGCTGGGCGAGATCGCCTTGTGGAGCTTCGTGGTCCTGCTGCTGACCGGCGTCTTCCTCTCGCTCTGGTTCAAGCCGAGCATGACCGAGGTCATCTACGAGGGCTCCTACGACCCGCTCCGGGGCCTGCCGATGTCCGAGGCGTACGCCTCGACGCTGCACATCTCGTTCGACGTGCGTGGCGGCCTGCTCATGCGGCAGATGCACCACTGGGCGGCGATGCTCTTCGTCGGCGCGATGTTCGTCCACCTGATGCGCGTCTTCCTCACCGGCGCCTTCCGCAAGCCGCGTGAGATCAACTGGATGATCGGCGGGGTCCTGATCCTGCTGGGCATCCTCGAGGGTTTCGCGGGCTACTCGCTGCCCGACGACCTGCTGTCGGGCACCGGCCTGCGGATCGCGGACGGGCTGATGAAGGCCACCCCGGTGGTCGGCACCTGGATGTCGTTCTTCCTCTTCGGTGGCGAGTTCCCAGGCGACAGCATCATCCCGCGCCTGTACGCCGCGCACATCCTGCTGATCCCCGGCCTGATCCTCGGCCTGATCGGCGCCCACATGATGCTGCTGGTCTTCCAGAAGCACACCCAGTGGCCCGGCCCCGGCCGGACCAACGAGAACGTCGTGGGCTACCCGATGATGCCGATCTACGCGGCCAAGGCCGGCGGCTTCTTCTTCATCACCTTCGGCGTCACCGCGCTGATGGGTGGACTGATGACCATCAACCCGGTCTGGCGCTTCGGCCCCTACAACCCGGCCGAGGTCACCGCAGGCTCGCAGCCCGACTGGTACATGGGCGTCGCCGAAGGCCTCCTCCGGATCTTCCCGGGCTGGGAGACGCACATCTGGGGCAAGACGATCAGCTGGAACGTCATGCTGCCGGGCCAGATCCTGCCGGTCCTGATCCTGACGCTCACGATGGCCTACCCGTTCATCGAGGCCTGGATCACCGGGGACAAGCGGGAGCACCACCTGCTCCAGCGTCCGCGCAACGCTCCGAACCGGACCGCGTTCCTGGTCGCGATGATGACCCTCTACGGCCTGCTCTGGGCCGCCGGCGGCAACGACATCCTGGCCCGCATGTTCCACCTCAACCTGAACTACATCACGTACTTCATGAGGGGTGCGGTCTTCGTCTTCCCGCCGATCGCCTTCATCATCGCCCGGCGCTGGGCGCTCTCGCTCCAGCGTGCGGACGAGGCGAAGCTGCTCCACGGCTACGAGACCGGCGTCATCATGCGGTCCGCCCAGGGCGGCTACGCCGAGCGGCACCTGCCGATCTCGGAGGACGCGGCCTACACCCTCACCGCTCGCGAGCGGGACAACGTGCTGCCGACGCCCACGGCGGAGGACGAGAACGGTGTGGCCGCCCGCAACGTGCGACTCAACCGGCTCCGTGCCCGGGCCTCGCAGCTGTGGTTCGGCGACAACATCCAGAAGCCCACGGCCGCGGAGCTCCAGGCCGCCCGTGAGCACGCCGCCCACGAGCTCGAGTCGCACCACGACGAGGAGCACTCCGCCGACGGCCACCAGTTCGACGGCCGCCACGACGCCATCGAGGAGCACCTGCGTCACTGACGCCCCGCTCCTCCACGGCACCCGCTCGAACCGCAAAACCGCTCGAACCGCACAACCGCTCCATCCGCAGGCCCGTCTCAACGCTGAAGGGCGGGATCACCCCATCACCCGGGTGGTCCCGCCCTTCCCCGTTGAGTGGGCGCGCGTTCCTGGTTGAGTGGGCGCGCGTTCCTGGTTGAGTGGGCGCGCGTTTCAGAGCACGACGCCGCGGTCCTCCAGGGCGTTGCGCAGCTCGGCGACCCAGGCGGCCCTGGCTGCCGGCGTGAACGACTCCTTCGTCAGGACGATCACGTACCACCCGTGCTCCCGGAGCCACCTCCTGCGCTCGCGATCCCGCACTCGGTGCTCCGGTCTGGTGTGGAACTCCTCCCCGTCGTACTCGACGCAGATCTTCGCGTCCGGGTAGGCCAGGTCGAGACGCATGATCGGGCGCCCGTCGTCATCGAGGACCCAGTACTGCGACTCGGGCAGCGGCAGGCCGGCCTCGGCGATGGGCCACCGGGTGAACGACTCCCCCGTCGACTCGGACCGGTGGTCCACGAGGGGCACGATGGCCCGGGCCGTCACGACGCCGCGTCGGCGCCGATACCGTGGCAGTTCGGTTTCGAGCTCCTCTCGCGTGACCCCGTGCTGCTGTGCGAAGGCATCCAGTGCTGCCAGGCCTTTGAAGGGCCCCAGCAAGCACGCCAGGTCGAGCGCCGTACGGACGGGCGTCGTCACCGCGACGCCCTCCACGAGCGTCACGTCGCGAGCGGCCAGGTCCCGCTGTCCCCCTCGCACCGGCGTACGCCGGATGCGGGTGCTGCCTCGCAGCCGGAAGACGTCCACCCGGGGCACAGCGCCGTCCTCCTGCAGCGGGAAGAGGTCGATCCCCCAGAGCCAGGCTGCCGTCAGGTCGACCACGACGCTGTGGGGCGGGACGACGCGGGCCAGAGCCCTCGCACGCGTCCCGATGCCGTCCGCCACACCGGCGACCACGTAGCAGTCGACCGTGAGACGTCGTACGCGGCGACTGGCGACGAGAGCATCGAGGTCGGGGCGTCGTACCCCGGCCGCATGGGCTTCGGCGCTGGTGAAGACTTCGGCTGCGTGCGCCCAGGAGAGGGCCTGTTCGAGTGGATCCACGCGCTGAGGGTGCCGCTCGACACGACAATGTCGCGGCTCCCCGCAGCGACGTGGGGACACGCACACGGCAACGGGCCCTGGGGACAACAACTGCGCGAAACGAGCGCCCACTCAACGAGAAACGCGCGCCCACTCAACACGAAACGGGGGCCCACTCAACCGGGGGGCGGTCGGTGGAGTCGGTGGAGTCGGTGGAGTCAGTGGGTTCAGTGGAGGGCGGAGCCGGCTTGGTAGTCGCGCCAGGAGAGGTTCCAGTCGCCGTAGCCGTTGGTGGGCTCCATGCGGCGGGGGGTGCCGGTCACGTCGACGACGTCGCCGCGCTTGGTGATGGAGTAGAGCCAGGCGGCGTTGGAGGTGCTCATGCCCACGCAGCCGTGGCTGACGTTGGCGGAGCCCTGCGAGCCGACCGACCACGGGGCGGCGTGGATGAACTCACCGGAGTAGGTCACGCGCTGGGCGTACTCGACGTTGGCGATGTTGTAGTAGTCGGGCGACCCGACGGGGACCCCGGTCGTGGCCGCGTCCATCCGCTTGCTCCGGAACTTCTCGATGATCACCTTGATGCCCGACCGGGTGAGGTGGCCGGGGTCGCCGCCGGTGACCGGGAGGGTGCGCAGGAGCTTGCCGTTCTGGAAGACCTTCATCGTGTGGGCGGCGATGTTCGTCTTCATGATGACGGCGTTGCCGACGTGGAAGCGGCTGACCCGGCTCTCCTGGCCGTAGATGCCATTGCCGGCCGCGACGCTGTTGATGTCAGCGTGGACGACGACGTCGGTGCCGGCCTTCCAGTACGTCTTCGGCCGCCAGTGGACCTCGTTGTCGGAGATCCAGTGCCAGCTGCCGGCCTGGACGGGCTTGGTGTCGACCGAGAGGTGCCGCTCGATCGCGGCCCGGTCAGTCACGCCGATGTCGAAGGTGACGATCACGGGCATGCCCACGCCCACGGTCTCGTTGTTCAGGGGCGCGATGCTCGGGAAGGTCTGCTGGTCGAGGGTCAGCGCCTCGGTGTGGAAGGGGCGCTGCACCTTGGTGGTGAGACCGTTCTCGTCGGCCGCGACACCCACGACCTTGTAGCGGGTGCCCGGCTCGAGGCGCTGGGTCGCCGTCCACACGGTCGAGTCGGCGTTCAGCGTGCCCTTGATCGTCGACGTGCCGTCGGCGCTCGTCAGGGTCACGTCCGAGATCGAGCCGTCCGCTGCCGAGACCTTCACGACCCGGTCGACCGGGACCTGGGCGCGGGCGGCGACGTTGACCTTCAGGCTGGCCGCGGAGGTCGCAGGCGACGGCGAGGCGCTGGTGGCGTCGTCCGACTGCACACCGCCGGAGGCACTCCCCGAGGCAGGGGTGCACCCGGCCAAGGCCGCTGCCCCCAGGACGGACAGGCTGACCAGGGCGGCCAGACGCTGCCCCGTGTGTCGGCGAACCTGCATGTGTCGACTCCTGATGATCGTTTCCCCCGTGAGACCCCAGCCTAACAACCGGACCGCGCAGACACCGATTCCGCGGCGCGTGCGTCCCGACACAGCAGGAGGCCCCCCAGCGGTCGCTGGGGGGCCTCCTGAAGGACCGGAGAGGTCAGTGAGCGTGCTCGCCGCGGTAGTACTCGAAGACCCATCCGCACAACGCGATGGCGCCGATGCCGCCGGCGATGATGACCAGCCACCAGGCGGTCATCGCCAGCGCGAAGGTGATCACCGCGGCCGCGGAGGCGCACCACAGCGGCCACCACGAGTACGGCGGGAAGAACCCGAGCTCGCCGGCGCCGTCGGCGATCTCGGCGTCCTTGCGGTCCTCCGGACGCGGCTCCATCTTCGAGGCGTGGAAGCCGAGGTAGAACGTGATCAGCAGGGCCAACAGCGCCGTCATCACCAGCGCCGAGGTGCCCGTCGGGTCACCGGTGATGAACCAGTACGCCGGGGCGACCGCGACGAAGAAGATCGCGCACGTCGCGAAGATCCAGGCTTCGACCTTCATCAGTGACCTCCACCCTGGGCGCCGGCACCGGCGCCTTCCAACGTCTCACCGATCTCGAGCGCCGCCACCTCGGGGTGGTGCAGGTCGAAGGCCGGGGACTCCGAACGGATCCGCGGGAGCGACACGAAGTTGTGCCGCGGCGGCGGGCAGGACGTGGCCCACTCGAGCGAGCGGCCCCAGCCCCACGGGTCGTCGACCTCGACGAGCGGGGCGCTCTTGGAGGTCTTGTAGACGTTGTACATGAACGGCAGCATCGACGAGGCCAGGATGAACGACCCGACCGTCGAGATCTGGTTCAGCGTGGTGAACCCGTCACTCGGCAGGTAGTCGGCGTACCGGCGCGGCATGCCCTCTACGCCCAGCCAGTGCTGGACGAGGAACGTGGTGTGGAACCCGACGAAGAGCATCCAGAACTGGAGCTTGCCCAGACGCTCGTCGAGCATCTTGCCGAACATCTTGGGCCACCAGAAGAACAGCCCGGCGAACATCGCGAAGACCACGGTGCCGAAGACCACGTAGTGGAAGTGGGCGACCACGAAGTAGCTGTCCGAGACGTGGAAGTCCAGCGGCGGGGCCGCCAGGATCACGCCGGTCAGGCCACCGAAGAGGAAGGTCGTGAGGAAGCCCAGCGCCCACAGCATCGGCGTCTCGAAGGTCAGAGACCCGCCCCACATCGTGCCGATCCAGTTGAAGAACTTCACGCCCGTGGGCACCGCGATGAGCAGCGTCATGCCGGAGAAGAAGGCGAGGTCGACGGCGCCGGTGACGAACATGTGGTGGGCCCACACGGCGACCGAGAGGATCGCGATCGCCAGGGTCGCGCCGACCAGGCCGACGTAGCCGAAGATCGGCTTGCGGCTGAACACCGGCAGGATCTCGGTGACGATGCCGAAGAACGGCAACGCCAGGATGTAGACCTCAGGGTGGCCGAAGAACCAGAACAGGTGCTGCCACAGGATCGGGCCGCCGTGGGCGGCGTCGAAGACGTGCGCCCCGAGTTGTCGGTCGGCCTCCAGCATGAGCAGGCAGGCGCCGAGCACCGGGAAGATGATGATCGCCAACAGGCTGGTCACGAACGTGTTCCACACGAAGATCGGCATCCGGAACATGGTCATGCCCGGGGCCCGCATGCAGATGATCGTGACGATGAAGTTGACCGAGCCCAGGATGGTGCCCAGACCGGCGAGCCACAGACCCATGATGCCCAGGTCGCCGCCCACGCCGGGCGAGCGCACCGAGTCCGACAGAGGGGCGTACATGAACCAGCCGAAGTCGGCCGCACCCGAGGGGGTCAGGAAGCCGGTGGCGGCGATGATGCCGCCGAACAGGTAGAACCAGTAGCTCAGCATGTTGAGCCGCGGGAACGCGACGTCGGGAGCACCGATCTGGAGCGGCATGATCACGTTGGCGAAGCCGAAGAACAGCGGCGTCGCGAACAGCAGCAGCATCACCAGGCCGTGCATGGTGAAGAGCTGGTTGTAGAGCTCGTCGTTGATCAGCTGCTGGCCCGGGAACGCGAGCTCGGAGCGGATCAGCAGCGCCATGATGCCGCCGATGAGGAACCACGTGAACGAGGTCCCGATGTACAGCTTGCCGATCAGCTTGTGGTCGGTCGTGGTGAGAACCCGGACGACCTGCTGTCCGAGCGTGGGCTTGCGCGGCACGTAGGCCGAGCCGACCCCCACCCCCTCGCTGACTCCTGCGCTCACTCGGATGCTCCGTTCTCGAGTCCGGCCTGGGTGGTGGCGTCGGAGCCACCGAGGATGACGCCGACGTTGCCCGCGGCCTTCAGCTTCTCGAGCTGGGCGGCGTACTCGCTGGCGGTGACGACCTTGACGTTGAAGAGCATGCGCGAGTGGTAGGTGCCGCAGAGCTCGGCGCACTTGCCGACGAAGGTGCCGGTCCGCGTCGGGGTCATCGAGAAGCCGTTGTCGCGGCCCGGGATGACGTCCATCTTGTAGGTGAACGCCGGCACCCAGAACGAGTGGATGACGTCCGGCGAGGAGAGGTCGAAGCGGACGGACTCACCGACCGGTAGGTACAGCGTCGGCACCTGCGCCGGCGTACCGGGCTGGTAGACGCAGGTGGTCTGCGCGTCGGAGTCGCAGTTGGCGACGTCGGTCGAGCCGCCGAGCGCCTTGTCGTCGATGTAGTTGAACGACCACGACCACTGCTGGCCGACGACCTTGATCACGTGGTCGGGATTCTTCACGTCCGCGTTGACGTCGTTCTGCGTCTTGACCACGAAGTTGAAGAAGACCAGCACCATCACGACCGGGGCGATCGTGTAGAGGATCTCCATCGGCAGGTTGTAGCGCGTCTGCACGGGGATCTCGTCGTCGCTGCGGCGGCGGAACTTGATCACCGCGTAGCCGATCAGGCCCCACACCAGGACACCGGTCACCATCGCGGCGAGCCAGGTGTACTGCCACATGTGGATCATGCTGTCGGAGCGGTCGGAGGCCCCCTCGGGCATGGCGAGGCGCTTCCACTCCGCCTTGTCCTGGGACGAACAGGCACTCAGCGCCAGGACCGCGGGGACGGCGAGCGCCCACAGACCGATCCTGCGGCCCCGCTGGGGGAGTTGCAGACCCACGAAGAAGGCCTCTCTCTTCACAACACGACGGACTCGGGCAGCCTACTACTGAGCAGTCCTGAGATGCGCCAGTGGGCACCCCACGAAACGCCTGAGGTTGCCTGTCTCACACTCCTGCCCGCGCCGCCGGTGACCTCGGGGTCCAGGTCCTAGAGTCGGTCCGTGGACGACCACCCCCCGCGCTACCTCGACGCCGGGTCCGCCGAGCCGCTGCACCCCGCCGCCCGGGAGGCCCTGCTGGCCGCGCTGGACGTCGCGTACGCCGACCCGCTGCGGCTGCACTCCACCGCCCGGAACGCCCGGATCGTCCTGGACAACGCCCGGGCGGCCACCGCGGAGGCCCTCGGGGTGCGACCGGAGGAGGTCACCTTCACCTCCTCCGGCACTGCGGCGGTCCACCTCGGGCTGCTCGGCCTGCTGGCGGGCGCGAGGGCCGGGCGCTCGCTGGCGCACTCGGCGGTCGAGCACTCGGCGGTGTTCGCGGCCGCCCGATGGTCCGAGGCGACGTACGGCGGCCAGACCCGCACCTTCCCCGTGGACCCGACCGGGCGCGTCGACCCCGCCGCGATCCCCCGGGACGCCTCGGTGGTCGCGCTGCAGCAGGCCAACCCGGAGGTCGGCACCGTGCAGCCGGTGGACGCGGTCGAGTCCGGGGCGGCCCTCTTCGTCGACGCGTGTGCCCCCGGGGGTCGGCTCCCCCTGCCCGAGCGGTGGGACGCCGCGGCGCTCTCGGCCCACAAGTGGGGCGGTCCCCCGGGCGTCGGGGTCCTCCTGGTCCGGCGCGGCAGCCGCTGGCGGCCGCCCTTCCCCACCGACGACCGCGTCGACGCCCGGGTGGCCGGCTTCGAGAACGTGCCCGCCGCCCTCGCCGCGGCCGCCGCACTGCAGGCCCGGGTGGCCGATCGGGACCGCCTCGCCCGCCGCGACGTCGAGCTGACGCAGGTCCTGCGGGGCGCCCTGGCCGGGGTGCCCGACGTCGAGGTGCACGGCGACCCTCTGCACCGGCTCCCCCACCTGGTGTCCTTCTCCTGCCTCTACCTGGACGGGGAGGCGCTGGTCACCGAGCTGGACAAGCGCGGCTTCGCCGTCGCGTCCGGCTCCGCGTGCACGGCGAGCACGCTGGAGCCCTCCCACGTGCTGGCCGCGATGGGTGCCCTGACCCACGGCAACGTGCGGGTCACCCTCGGGCCGGAGACGAAGCGCGCGGACGTCGAGGCGCTGGCAGCCGTGCTGCCGGCTCTGGTCGCCGACCTCCGGGCGCGGGTGGCGGGATGAGCGGGCTCACCTCCGAGCCGGTCGCCCTGGAGCTGGACTGTCGCGGGATGCGCTGCCCGCTCCCGGTGATCCGGCTGGCGAACGCGATCGGCGACGTCGAGGTCGGCGCTCTGGTCGCCGTGGTCGCCGACGACCCGGGCTCACGCCCCGACGTGCCCGCCTGGTGCCGCATGCGCGGCCACGAGTACGTCGGGGAGAGCGCCGCCGACGACGGTGTGCCGGCCTACCTGGTCCGCCGCACCCGCTGACCCCGGACGGTCAGGGACGCGGGGTCCGCACGTGCGCGGCGATCTCGGCCGCGGCCTCGGCGCCGTACGACGCGGCGAAGCGGTCCACGAAGGCCTGCTGGTGCAGCGTGTACTCCTGGGTGCCGACCCGCTCCACGACGTACACCGCGAGCAGGCAGCCGAGCTGGGCGGCCCGCTCGTGGGAGAGGCCCCACTGCAGGGCGGCCAGGAAGGCGGCCCGGAAGGCGTCCCCCACACCGGTCGGCTCCACCTTCTCGATCTCGGGCACGGCCGGGACGGCCAGCGACTCCTCGCCCTTGCGGTCGATCCGGACCCCGGCGGCGCCGAGCGTGACGACCCAGGTGCCGACCCGGGCCAGCACCTCCTCGGCCGACCAGCCGGTCTTCTGGGTGATCAGGGCGGACTCGTACTCGTTGGAGAACAGGATGTCGGCGCCGTCGATCAGGTCGCGGATCATCTCCCCGTCGCTCCACGCCAGCTGCTGGGACGGGTCCGCCACGAAGCGGTAGCCACGGTCGCGGCACTCCTGGGTGTGGCGCAGCATCGCCTCGGGGTCGTTGGGGCCGACCAGCACGTAGTCGACCTCCCCGACCCGGTCGACCACCGGCTTGAGCTCGATCTCGCGCGCCTCGGACATCGCCCCGGCGTAGAAGGAGGCGATCTGCGCCATGGTGGAGTCGTTGGTGCAGACGAAGCGGGCGGTGTGCTTGCTCTCCGAGACGTGCACCGAGCCGCAGTCCACGTTGTGGCGCTCGAGCCACGACCGGTACTCGACGAAGTCCTCCCCCACGGCGCCGACGAGGACCGGGCGCAGCCCCAGGCTGCCGAGACCGAAGCAGATGTTCGCCGCGACCCCGCCGCGACGCACCTCGAGGTCCTCGACCAGGAACGACAGCGCGATCTTGTCGAGCTGGTCCACCACCAGCGAGTCGGCGAACCTGCCCGGGAAGGACATCAGGTGGTCGGTGGCGATGGAGCCGGTGATGAGCAGCGACACGGTGTTCCTCGGGGGGTTGGGGGCGGGTCGTCGGGACCTCGGTCCGGGGGTGCGAAGGACGTCCGAACCCTACTCGTCGGTACTCGTTGGGCGACCCACCGGTAACACTTACCGTCCAACTATGACCTACCAGAGGCTGGCCTACGAAGACGCCGCCACGACCGACCAGATGACCTCCGACTGCCGCGCCGCGGGCACCAACCTGCCCCTGCCCGGACAGCGCGCGGACGCTTCGGACAACGGCGCCCCCGCGATCGTGGTGACCGAGCAGCTCGCCGAGATGGCCGCCGGCCTGCACCTGCACTTCGAGTGACCCGCCGGGGCCGGTCGGCCCCGTCGGCCCGGCCCGGGGCCTGCTGCGCGCGCAGCGGGCCCCTGCTCTTTCCCGGGTGCGTAGCCTGGCAGCGCCCATGAGCCCCGTGACCCCACCCACCCCGCCCCCCGCTCCGCGAGCGCAGCCGACCGGCCGTCGGCTCCCCGTGACCAGCGGCGCCGCGGCGATCGCGATGGCGGTCGTGGCGGTCTTCGTCTGGTGGTTCGCCAGCGGCAACAGCCCCTTCGCCCCCCGCGGGAACGGCGAGCTGATGGCGACCCCGAGCGTGGCGCCCACCGCGGCGGCCAGCGGCGAGACCAGCCCGCCCGCCTTGGCGAACCCGCGCGGGGTCGCGATCGACAGCTATGTGCTGGCGGACCCACGGCGGCTGGTCGTCAACTTCGCGACGGGCAGCCCCGCCTGCGTCGGCGTGCTCGACACCCCGGCCGTGCTGGAGAACGAGGGCTCGGTGACGGTCACCCTCTCCCTGGTCCCCCCGGTCAGCCCCGCGGAGGCGTGCGACCTGAGCCTGCGCCAGCACAGCGTCACCGTCGACCTGGACTCCCCGCTGACGGGCAAGGCCCTCCTCGACGGGTCCTTCAGCCCGCCGGTGCGTGTCGAGCGCACGGACACCGCGTACCCCGCCGGCTGACGGCCGGGAATGCGAACAGCCCCCGGCCGAGGCCGGGGGCTGTTCGAGAGCTCAGCGGTGGGGACTCAGTGGAACGAGTCGCCGCACGCGCACGAGCCGGTCGCGTTGGGGTTGTCGATCGTGAAGCCCTGCTTCTCGATCGAGTCGACGAAGTCGATCATCGCGCCGTTGAGGTAGGGGGTGCTCATCCGGTCGACGACCACGGCGACGCCGTCGAAGTCGGTGATGACGTCACCGTCGAGGTCGCGCTCGTCGAAGAACAGCTGGTAGCGCAGACCCGAGCAGCCGCCGGGCTGGACGGCGATCCGCAGCTTGAGGTCGTCACGACCCTCCTGCTCGAGAAGGGCCCGCACCTTCGACGCTGCCGTGGCGGACAGGTTGATGCCGTCGGTCCGGATCTCGGTGTTGGTGTCGACCTGCTCGGTCATGGCTATCGCTCCCTGGAGTGGCGGAGATTTGGGTGGGGACGTCCCCCGACGCTGAGTTCAATGGTCGCACACGGGCGGTTATTCCCCGACGGGTCCGGCCAGCGACGGACCGGTCCGGTCCGATGGCCGGACGACCCCTGCGCCGGTGTGGCTCACCGGGACCAGTTCCGGGCGACACGCTCCGCGAGGGCCGCCAGGCTGCCGGCAGGGTCGCCGAACGCTGCCTCCTCTCCCACCAGGTCCACCACGGAGTACGCCGCCTCGATGCCGAGCGCCCGCATCTCCCGCGAGCCCACCAGCACGGACCCCGCGAGCGCGAGGCACGGGCGGACCGCCGCTCCGGCGACCTCGGCCACGCCGTACGGGACCTTGCCGGAACGCGAGGAGAAGTCGAACGAGCCCTCACCGGTCAGGACGAGGTCGGCCGCGGACGCCCGCGCCGGCAGGTCCACCGCGGCGGTGACGAACGAGATGCCGGGCTCGCGCCGCGCGCCGAGCAGGAGCAGCGCGTAGCCGAGGCCTCCGGCCGCGCCGGCACCCTTGGCCAGGGCGAGGCGCTTGTCGGCGGCCGCCGCGAGGCGCTCCAGGGTCGCATCGACCGCCTGCAGCCGGTCCTCGGCGACGCCCTTCTGGGCCCCGTAGACGTTCGTCGCACCGATGAGCCCGAGCAGGGGGTTGTCCACGTCGGAGGCGGCCACCAGCTCGATCCCGTTCAGCCGGGCGCGCGCGGGGGCCAGGTCCACCGACTCCAGGTCCGCCAGGCCGCGAGGGCCGCGCTCGAGGGCGCCGGCAGGCACGGCGGTGGCCCCCAGGGCGGCGAGGAGACCCGCACCGCCGTCGTTGGTGGCGGTCCCGCCGAGCCCGACCACGACCCGGGTCGCGCCGGCCTCGACCGCGGCGGCCACCAGAGCGCCGACCCCGGCGCTCGAGCCGCGCTCCGGGTCGCGCGCCTCCGGTGCGGTCAGCTGCAGCCCGCAGGCCTGGGCCGCCTCGACGTACGCCGTGGTGCCGGTCAGGAGGATCGCAGCGGGCACCCGCTCGCCGTACGGCCCGGGGACGGAGACCGCGAGCAGGTCACCTCCGAGCGCGGCGTGCAGGACGTCGACGAACCCGGGGCCACCGTCGGCCATCGGGGCCAGGTCGAGGACGTCGTCGGGTGCGCGGCGCGCCCACCCCGCCGCGATCGCCTGGGCCGCCTCGACCGCCGTGAGGGTCCCCGCGAACTTGTCCGGGGCGATGAGCACGCGCATGGCGCCGATCCTGTCACCCGTGCGGTGGTCGAGCGGTCTCGTGGCTCAGGCTGCGCCTTCGCACCTCGACCTCCGTGAGCATCCTCGATCGCGGTGGGGGAAGATGGCGCGGTGACGACGACGCCGCTGCCCCTGCTGGTCCTCGGCCGTGGGACCGACCCCGACTCCGAGCGCGGGGTGGACTGCCCCGGCGCGCTGCCGGCCGCCTCCGACCCCGACCTGGTCGCCCGGGCTCGGGCGGCCCGCGCGGCGCTGGGTGACCGGGTCTTCGTGCTGGGCCACCACTACCAGCGCGACGAGGTCATCCAGTTCGCCGACGTGACCGGCGACTCCTTCAAGCTCGCCCGCGACGCCGCGGGCCGCCCGGAGGCGGAGTACATCGTCTTCTGCGGGGTGCACTTCATGGCCGAGTCGGCCGACATCCTGACCGGGGACCACCAGAAGGTGATCCTGCCCGACCTCGCCGCGGGCTGCTCGATGGCGGACATGGCCCGCCTGGCCCAGGTCGAGGACGCCTGGGACGCCCTGGTCGCCGCCGGGATCGCGGACCAGGTGGTGCCGATCACCTACATGAACTCCTCGGCCGACATCAAGGCGTTCTGCGGTCGCCACGGTGGCGCGGTCTGCACCTCTTCCAACGCCGAGACCTCGCTGCGCTGGGCCTTCGACCAGCTGGGACCCGACACCAAGGTGCTGTTCTTCCCCGACCAGCACCTCGGTCGCAACACCGCGGTGCTGCAGCTCGGGTTCTCCCTGGAGGACTGCGTGGTCTGGGACCCCCGGCAGCCCAACGGCGGCCTGACCCGGGCCGAGCTGGAGGCCGCCCGGATGATCCTGTGGAAGGGGCACTGCTCGGTGCACGGCCGGTTCTCCGCCGAGGTCGTCGACGAGCTCCGGGCCCGGATCCCCGACCTCAACGTCCTGGTCCACCCCGAGTGCACTCACGAGGTGGTGCTCAAGGCCGACCTGGTCGGCTCCACCGAGTTCATCATCAAGACCATCGCCGAGGCCCCGGCCGGGACCTCGTGGGCGGTGGGCACCGAGCTCAACCTGGTCCAGCGCCTGGCCCAGCAGCACCCCGACAAGAACATCGTCTTCCTCGACAAGACGGTCTGCTACTGCGCCACCATGAACCGCATCGACCTGCCTCACTTCGTCTGGGCGTTGGAGAGCCTGGTCGCCGGCCAGGAGGTCAACGTCATCGAGGTCGACGCCGAGACCCAGCAGTGGGCTCAGATCGCCCTGCAGCGGATGCTCGACCTGCCTGGCAAGACCCACAAGGACTGAGCGTGCGGCGGCGCGCTGTCGTCCTGCTGGCCCTGGCGGCGGTCCTCGCCGTCCTGACGACCGCCGTGGTGCGGCACCGCGAGCGCGAGCACGAGTGGCGCCACGGCGGCGACAGCTTCCGGGCGACGGCGACCGCCGTGGCGACGACCGCCGCCGGCTTCGAGGACGCCCGCGCCGTGATCGGGGCGCCCCGCGACCTCAGCGGTCCACTGTCGCGGAGGCAGGTCCTCCTGCACGTACGCTGGACAGCCCCGACCCTCACCGGAGGCCACTTCCAGCTGCTCGGCCTCGACGAGCGCTTCGGGCTCGGGTACCCGATGTCCGTCCGCGCGAGCACCGCGGGTGGGCTGGGGTGGGACGGGCGCTACGACGTCCTGGGCGAGCACTACCCCTGGCTGGCCATGACCGGCGAGCACTCGACCGACGACCCTGGCGTGCGGGTCAAGCGCCCGGCCGACCTCACCGCCGCCAGTGTCCCCGCCACGAGCACCGGCGAGGTCTTCCTCCTGCTGTCTCTCGCAGCCCTCCAGGAGGAGGTGGGCGACCCCGCTGGTCGCCTGACACTCGCGGTCTGGGCCACCGATGCGGACGGCGAGGTCCGCTGGGCCACCCGGGTCCCCCGTCACCGCAGCCGGCTGAGCCGCCGCACCCCTCAGAGAGCCGGCGCGCCCCACAGCGCCATCCAGCGGCTCAGGTCGGGCTCCACGGGCAGGTCGTCCTTGACCAGCTCGCGGATCTGGAGCTCGAGGACGTTGTCGCGCTGGTTCGGCCCGGTCGGGGCGAACGGGTAGAAGGTGCCCTGCTTGTAGAGGTAGACCAGCGCCAGGCTCCGGCCCGACGGGTCGGTGAAGGTGACCAGGCTGCAGAGCAGGCCGTCGGAGAAGCCCTGCAGCTCCAGCGAGGTGTTGACCGCGTGCAGGTCGGTGACCAACGCGGACATGTTCTCCTGACGGGCCAGCAGCCAGGTGAACCCGAACTGGTCGGTGCTGCGCTCGATGTCGGGGTCGTCGTCGTTGTCCAGCAGGGTGACGACGTCGTCGACCGTCTGCGCGAACGCCGGCCCCTCGACCCCGCGGAAGCAGACCGCGCCCTTGCCGGTCATTCGGAAGTTGGCCGCGGTCTGCAGCGTGATCGTGGCGTCGGGCAGAGCGAAGAGCGCGTCGAGCCGCGCCTGGGTCGGCTTGCTCCGACCGGTCACCGTCGACCAGAAGCCCACCGCGTCACTGCCCGTACGTCGTGGGGAAGCCGCCGTCCATGGGCCGGCCGAGCTCGGCCGCCACGTCGGCCAGCTGCGCGAGCCGCTGCTCGAGCGAGGGGTGCGTGGAGGTCAGCGTCTTCAGCGACACCCCGGCCAGCGCCGGGGCGATGAAGAAGGCGTTCATGCTCTGCGTCTCGCGCAGGTCGCGCTGCGGGATGGCCGAGATGTCCCCGGTGATCTTGACCAGGGCGCTGGCGAGCGCGGACGGCTTGCCGGTCAGGAAGGCGCCGGCCCGGTCCGCGCACAGCTCGCGGTAGCGCGAGAGGAGCTTGATCGCGAAGAAGCTGATCGCGTAGACGACCAGGCTCGTGAGCAGCACGATGAGCCAGACCGGGAGACCGCTCTTGTCGTCGCGGCGGCCGCCCCCGAAGAAGCCGCCCCACTGCGCGCCGCGCATCGCCATCCCGGCGATGATGCCGGCCGACGACGCCAGGGTCATCACCAGCACGTCGCGGTGGGCCACGTGGGAGAGCTCGTGCGCCAGGACGCCCTCGAGCTCGTCGAGGGTCAGCCGGTCGAGGATCCCGGTCGTCACGCACACCGCGGACCGGCTCGGCGACCGGCCGGTGGCGAACGCGTTGGGCATGTCGGTGTAGGCGATGGCCACCTTGGGCTTAGGCATGTCGGCCATCGCGCAGAGCCGGTCGATCATGGCGTGCAGCTCGGGGGCCTCCTGCGGGGAGACCTCCCGAGCCCGCATCGCCTTGAGCGCCAGGGTGTCCGAGTTGTACCACTGGAACCAGGCGACCCCGATCCCGCCGATCCCGATCAGGAAGACCAGTAAAGGCGTGTCCCACACCAGCGCCATCAGTGTCGCCACGGCGGCGACGAAGAGTGCTCCGAGGAGGAACATCGTCGCGGTCATCCGGGCGGTCAGCCCGTAGTCCTTGACGAAGCGGGTCGATGCCATGGTCCCTGCGTCACTACTCCTTGTCGGTCTCGATCGCCTCAGGCACGGCCTGGGCCTCCAGCGCGGCCGGCTCCGGGCCGTCCGCGTCGATCGCCTTCATCGGCTGCGTGGCCGACACCGCGGGCGCAGGCGCCCCGGCGGTGCCCGCCTTGAGCGCGGCCAGCTCGGCCTCGACCTCGGACTGGGAGGACATCGCCTCCAGCTCGCGGGCGATGTCGTCGCCCCGGTTGAGCGACGAGGCGTCGTCCAGGGCGCCCGAGGCGATGAGCTCGTCAATCGCGCCGGCCCGGGCCTGCATCTGCGCGGTCTTGTCCTCGGCCCGCTGGATGGCCTGGCCGACGTCGCCCAGCTCGTCGGAGATGCCGGAGAAGGCCTCGTTGATCCGGGTCTGCGCCTGCGCGGCGGTGTACGTCGCCTTGATGGTCTCCTTCTTGGTGCGGAAGGCCTCGACCTGCGACTGGAGCCGCTGCATCGCGGTGGTGAGCTTCTCCTCCTCGCCCTGCAGCTGGGCGTGCTGGGCCTGCAGGTCGCTGATCTGGGTGGTCAGCCCGCTCTTGCGGGTCAGCGCCTCCCGGGCCAGGTCCTCGCGGCCCACGCCGAGCGCCTTCTGGGCCTGGTCGGTCAGCTTGGCGGCCTGCTGGTCCAGCTGGGCGATCTGCAGCTCGATCCGCTTGCGGCTGGTCGCCACGTCGGCGACCCCCTTGCGCACCTTCTGGAGCAGCTCGAGCTGCTTCTGGTAGCTGTAGTCGAGCGTTTCGCGGGGGTCCTCGGCACGGTCGAGGGCCTTGTTGGCCTTGGAGCTGAAGATCAGCTTGAGGCGCTTCCAGAAGCTCATGGGAACGCAGACCCTTTCGGTCGTGAAGGACGGGCTCGTGGAGCCAGCCTACGAGGGGAACGCTCGGGGTCGGTAGAAGGTTCCGACCGGTTAGGCTGACCCGGTCGTGCCCCGCCTGTCCCCTGCTCCGTGAAGGTCCCGCGTGTTCCGTCGTACGAAGTCCGAGCCTGCCGCCGTCGTCCCCGAGGCCGGCGACCCCGCCGCCACCGGCAAGGGCCGGCCGACGCCGACCCGCAAGGAGGCCGAGGCGGCCGCCCGGGCCCGTGCGAAGGCCTCCGCCGGCACCGCGTCGACCGGTAAGGGCGACCGCTCCGCCCGGGTCGAGCAGAGCCGGGCGATCCGCGACGCGATCAAGGCCGGCGACGAGCGGTACCTGCCCGCCCGCGATCGCGGCCCCGTCCGCCGCTTCATCCGCGACTTCGTCGACGCCCGCATCTCGGTGGCCGAGTTCACCCTGCCGCTCCTCTTCGCCTCACTGCTGCTCAGCGCGTCGGGTGCTGCCGCCGTCGGCGGCGCGATCCTCAACGCGACCCTGCTCCTCGTCGTCCTCGACTTCGTGCTGCTGCGGTTCAAGATGCGTCGCGAGGTCAGGCGCCGCTTCCCCGACGGGTCGCTCAAGGGCACCGGCTTCTACGCCGCGATGCGCGTGCTCCAGCTCCGCTTCCTCCGCCTGCCCAAGCCGCAGGTGAAGATCGGGACCAAGCTCCCGGAGAAGTACTGAGAGCGCTCCGGGAACGGGCGACCGGGCCGCCGACCAGGTCCTGGCTAGGGTCGAGGTCATGGAGACACGCAACCTCGGAAACAGCGGACTGAAGATCTCGGAGATCGCCTACGGGAACTGGCTGACCCACGGCTCCCAGGTGGAGGCCGACCAGGCGACCGCCTGCGTCCGCGCTGCCCTCGACGCCGGCATCACCACCTTCGACACCGCCGACGTCTACGCCAACACCAAGGCCGAGACCGTGCTGGGCGACGCGCTCGCCGGTGAGCGCCGCGAGGGCCTGGAGATCTTCACCAAGGTCTACTGGCCCACCGGCCCGGGCGCCCACAACGACCACGGGCTCTCCCGCAAGCACATCATGGAGTCGATCAACGGCTCCCTGACCCGGCTCCGGACCGACTACGTCGACCTCTACCAGGCGCACCGCTTCGACTACGAGACGCCGCTCGAGGAGACCATGGAGGCCTTCGCCGACGTGGTCCGCTCGGGCAAGGCCCTCTACATCGGCGTCTCGGAGTGGCGGGCCGAGGAGATCCGCCGCGGTCACGAGCTCGCCCGCGAGCTGAAGATCCCGTTCGTCTCCAACCAGCCGCAGTACAACATGCTCTGGCGGGTCATCGAGGCCGAGGTGGTCCCGACCTCCGAGGAGCTCGGCATCGGCCAGATCGTCTGGTCGCCGATCGCCCAGGGAGTGCTCACCGGGAAGTACCTGCCCGGCCAGGCGCCGCCCGAGGGCTCGCGCGCCACCGACGCGGCGGGCGGCCAGGACATGATCAAGCGGTGGCTGGACGACTCGATCCTCAGCGCGGTCCAGGAGCTCCGCCCGATCGCCGAGGAGGTCGGGCTCTCGCTCGCCCAGCTCGCGGTCGCGTGGGTGCTGCAGAACAAGAACGTGTCGGCGGCGATCATCGGGGCCTCGCGTCCCGAGCAGGTGCACGACAACGTCCAGGCGGCGGGGGTCACCCTGGAGGCCGACGTGCTCGGCAAGATCGACAAGGTGCTGGCCGGGCACGTCATCACCGACCCGGAGCTGACCCGCTCCCCCGCCCGACGGGACTTCTGAGCACCCGCGGCGCCTGACCAGCGCGGGTCAGGCGTGCAGCGACATCGGCCCGTAGACGACGCGGTCACCCTCGAGCAGGGTGACCGCGTCGACACCCTCCTCGCGCAGCTGGCGCCACCACTCGCCGACCCAGGTCTCGGCGTCCCCCTGGGAGGAGAAGCGCTGGCCGTCGAGCGAGACGCCCGACACCTCCGCGCCCGCGGAGTCCTCCAGCCGCCAGTGCCAGACCGACTGGGCGGAGACGTGCTCGGACAGGAAGCCGGAACCGGAGGGCTCCATCGGGTGGGTCATCGGACTCTCCTCAGCTCTCACGCACGGCGGGGGTGACGAAGGGCGGTCGCGTCACCGTGAAGACCTCGGCCCGACCGCGGACGTCGACGGTCACCTCGGCCCCCTCGGTGACCTGGCTCGCCACCAGGGCGAGGGCGACCCCCTTCTTCAACGTCGGCGAGAAGGTGCCCGAGGTGATCTCCCCGACCGGGACGTCGGGGGTGAGCAGCACCCGCATGCCCGAGCGGGGGATGCCACGACCCGTGGCGACCAGACCCCGCAGCTGCCGGCGCGGGCCGGCCGCCTTCTGCTCGGCGAGCACGTCCTTTCCCCAGAACGCCGGCTTGCCCCAGCCGACCGCCCAGCCGAGCCGGGCCTCCACGGGGGTCACGGTCGGCGAGATGTCCTGCCCGTGCAGCGGGTAGCCCATCTCGGTGCGCAGGGTGTCACGCGCACCCAAGCCGCACGGCGTGATGCCGTCCGGCGCGCCGGCCTCCAGCAGGGCGTCCCACAGGGCCACGGCTGAGGAGTTCGGGATGACCAGCTCGTAGCCGCGCTCGCCGGTGTAGCCCGTGCGGCACACCGTGACAGGCGCGTCGTCCTCGCCGTACCGGGCCATCACGAAGCTCATGTAGTCGTGGCCGGTCGGAAGACCGAGGCGGCCAAGCACCTCGTCGGAGCGGGTGCCCTGGACCGCGAGCACGGCGAAGTCGTCGTGCAGGTCGGTCACCTCGACCCCGTCCGGCGCGACAGCCTGCAGCCGGCGCACGACCTCGGCGGTGTTGGCCGCGTTGGGGATGAGGAAGACCCGGTCGTCGCCGTACAGGTAGACGATGAGGTCGTCGACGACGCCGCCTGTCTCGGCGTCGCAGCACAGCGAGTACTGCGCCTGACCTGGGCCGATCCGGCCGAGGTCGTTGGTCAGGCACGCGTTGACGAGCGCCGCCGCGCCGGGACCGACCACGCTCACCTTGCCCAGGTGACTGACGTCGAAGACGCCGACGCCCTCGCGGACGGCGGTGTGCTCCTTGATCACGCCGGTCGGGTACTCCAGCGGCATCTCCCACCCGCCGAACTCGGAGAGCTTGGCGCCGAGCGCGACGTGCCGATCGTGCAGCGGAGAGTGCTTCATGGCCCCGAACCTATCGCGCTCGCCGACGGCTAGGGTGCAGGGCGTGACCTCCTACATCCTGCGCAAGGGCTCTGCCGAGAAGACCGGGACCGACGTCGTCGTCGTCGGCGTGCTGTCGACGCCGAAGGGCGCCACGCTGGCGCCCGGGGGCGAGGGGGTCGAGGCGGCGTACGGACGCAAGCTCAAGCCGCTGCTCTCCTCGCTCGGCGTCACCGGCAAGCCCGGCAGCACCACCACTGTCCCGACCGGCGGCCTGACCAAGGCGCCCCTGCTGCTCCTGGTCGGCCTCGGTGCCGAGGTCACGCCGACCGCCGTACGACGGGCCGCAGGGGCCGCGTCCCGCGCGGTCACCAACGCCGCCTCGGTGGCCCTGGCGCTCCCGACCGAGGAGCCCGAGCTGGTCCGCGCCGCGATCGAGGGGTGGCTGCTCGGCGGCTACGCGTTCGACACCTACAAGACCGCGAAGTCCGACGACCGCCCCGGTGAGGTCATCGTGCTCGCCGAGGGCGCCCGGCGCGCGGAGATGACCGCGGCCTTCGAGCTCGGCCAGGTCGTCGCCACCGCCGTCGCCACCACCCGCGACTGGGTCAACACCCCTCCCGGCGACCTCACCCCGGCCCGGTTCGCCGAGGCCGTCGTCGCGACCACCAGGGCCCGCCCCAAGGGTGCGGGCAAGGTCACCGTCAAGGTGATGGACGAGAAGGCGCTGGCCGAGGCCGGCTGCGGGGGCATCCTCGGGGTCGGCCAGGGCTCGGACGCACCGCCCCGGATGGTGCAGCTGACCTACCGCCCGGCGGGTGCGACCAGGCACATCGCCCTGGTCGGCAAGGGCATCACCTACGACTCCGGCGGCCTGTCCATCAAGCCGGGCGCCTCCATGATGACCATGAAGATGGACATGGCCGGGGCTGCAGCCGTGGTCAACGCGACCCTGGCGATCGCCGACCTCGGTCTGCCCGTGAAGGTCACCGCGTTCGCCCCGATGGCCGAGAACATGGTCTCCGGCTCCGCGACCCGCCCGGGCGACGTGCTCACCATGTTCGGCGGCAAGACCGTCGAGGTGCTCAACACCGACGCGGAGGGCCGGCTGGTGCTCGCCGACGCCCTGGGGCACGCGGTCCAGGCCAAGCCCGACCTCGTCGTCGACGTGGCCACCCTGACCGGTGCGTGCATGGTCGCTCTGGGCGACCGGGTCTCGGGCCTCTTCGGCAACGACGACGACCTGGTCGGCCAGGTCCAGGCCGCCGCCGAGAACGCCGGCGAGGCGCTGTGGCACATGCCGATCCCCGAGGAGATGGGCGAGAAGGTCCGCGGCAACTCCAAGGTGGCCGACCTGGCGCAGCACAACCTCGAGCGGTGGGGCGGGGCGTCGTACGCAGCGGCCTTCCTGCGCGAGTTCGTCGGCGACCTGCCGTGGGTCCACCTCGACATCGCCGGGCCGGCCTTCAACGAGAAGGGCGCCTACGGGCACGTGACGCCGGGCGGCACCGGGGTGGCGGTCTCGACGCTGGTGGAACTGGCCCGGACCGTCGCCGGCTCCTGAGGCAGGACCACGTGCGACGTGGGCACAGGGGCCTGGCTCAGGCCAGGCCCTGCTGCTTGCGTCGCCGGTTGTACTCGCGCATCCGCTCGGGGTAGCCGACCACGGCCGCGTCGTACGACGGGACGCCGAGACCGTTGGCGAACTGGTGCGCCCACTCCACCGACGGGACCCGTCGGCGGGTCCACTCGCCGTCGTGGGCCACGAGCAGGATCGTCACGTCGCTGACCGCGGTGCGGGGCTCGACGAAGCCCTCCACCCCGCGGCGGGTCGTCGCGAAGTCGCGGAGGTGCGCCTGGTCGGCGCCGTCGGAGACGCGGACGGTGGTGTAGCCACCCTTGGTCCTGCGCACCCCGCGTCGCTTGCCGCGGCCTCGCATCCGGTCGAACAAACCCATGAGGGCAAGTGTGACCTACCGGCCCCGGCGCCCGCGGGCGCACCCCGTCCGGACCCCCGCAGGACCCCGGCTGGACTCTGTCGCGAGAGGTGCAAGGATGGGAGCCGGTCACGTGCCCGGCCGGGCACCTCCGCAGCCTGAAGGAGCGAGAACAGCGCATGGCGACCTCTGTCACCCTCCCCGCCCTGGGCGAGTCCGTCACCGAAGGAACCGTCACCCGGTGGCTCAAGCAGCCCGGTGACACCGTCGCGGTGGACGAGCCCTTGCTCGAGGTCTCCACCGACAAGGTGGACACGGAGATCCCGTCCCCGGTCGCGGGGACCCTCCTGGAGATCAAGGTCGCCGAGGACGAGACGGTCGAGGTCGGCGCCGAGCTGGCCGTCATCGGCGGCGCCGACGAGGCGCCGGCCTCGTCCGAAGCCCCCGCCGAGCCCGAGGCTCAGCAGGAAGCGGAGCCGGAGGCGCAGCCCGAGGCCGCTCCCGCCCCGCCCGAGGCGGCTGCGCCCGCCCAGGCCCCCGCGGCAGCCCCCGCTGCCGCCCCGTCCGGCGGCGGCTCGGGCACCGACGTGACCCTGCCGGCGCTCGGCGAGTCGGTCACCGAGGGCACCGTCACCCGGTGGCTCAAGCAGCTCGGCGACACCGTCGCGGTGGACGAGCCGCTGCTGGAGGTCTCCACCGACAAGGTCGACACCGAGATCCCCTCCCCGGTCGCCGGCACCCTGCTCGAGATCAAGGTCGCCGAGGACGAGACCGTCGAGGTCGGCGCCGTGCTGGCCGTGATCGGCTCCGGCGCGCCCGCCGCCCCGGCCGCCGAGCCGGCACCCGCAGCGCCGGAGCCCGCTGCCGAGGCGCCGTCTGCACCCGCGGCACCTGCCGAGGCGCCCGCTCAGGCGGCGGCTCCCGCTGCAGCCGCTCCCGCTCCGGCCCCCGCCGCCGAGGAGGCACCGGCCTCCGAGAGCCGCGAGGACGCCTACGTGACGCCGCTGGTCCGCAAGCTGGCGGCCGAGCACAACGTCGACCTGAGCTCGCTGACCGGCACCGGCGTCGGCGGACGCATCCGTAAGCAGGACGTGCTCGACGCCGCCCGCCCGGTCACCCCGCCGGCCCCGGCCGCGCCGGCCGCTCCCGCACCGGCCGCAGCCGCCGCCCCCGCCGCTCCGGCTGCCGCTCCCGCAGCGGCGGCCCCGGCAGCACCCTCGGCCCAGCCGAGCCCGCTGCGCGGACGGACCGAGCCGCTGAGCCGGCTCCGCAAGGTGATCGCCTCGCGGATGCACGAGTCGCTGCAGAGCTCCGCGCAGCTGACCACGGTGGTCGAGGTGGACGTCACGTCGATCTCGCGTCTGCGTGACGCCCACAAGGCCGACTTCGCCGCCCGCGAGGGCGTCAAGCTGACCTTCCTGCCGTTCTTCGCCAAGGCGGCGATCGACGCCCTCAAGTCCCACCCGACGCTCAACGCGTCCCTGGACATCGAGAAGGGCGAGGTCACCTACTACGACCACGAGAACCTCTCGGTGGCGGTGGACACCGAGAAGGGCCTGCTCACCCCGGTGATCAAGAACGCCGGCGACCTGAACGTCTCCGGCATCGCCCGCAAGATCGCCGACATCGCGGCCCGCACCCGGTCCAACAAGATCGGTCCCGACGAGCTCTCCGGCGGCACCTTCACGATCACCAACACCGGCAGCCGCGGGGCGCTCTTCGACACCCCGATCCTGAACATGCCGCAGGTGGCGATCCTGGGGACCGGTGCGATCGTCAAGCGCCCGGTCGTGATCGATGACAAGAACCTCGGCGAGACGATCGCGGTGCGGCAGATGGTCTACCTGGCGCTGACCTACGACCACCGCCTCGTCGACGGCGCCGACGCCGCCCGGTTCCTGTCCGACGTCAAGCAGCGTCTCGAGTCCGGCGTCTTCGAGCTCTGATGCGGTTCGTCCTCGCCGGTGCGTCCGGCTTCCTCGGGCAGGCCTGGTCGGCCCGGTTGCTGGACCAGGGGCACGACGTGGTCCGCCTCGTCCGGCGTACGGCGAGCTCGTCGGGCGAGTCCACGTGGGACCCGTACGCCGGCCAGGTCGACGCCGACCTGATCGGCTCGGCCGACGTCGTGGTGAACCTCGCCGGAGCCCCGTTGGCGCACTGGCCGTGGACGGACGCCTACAAGAAGGAGTTCCTCGACAGCCGGGTGGTGACCACCCGGCTGCTCGCCGAGACCGTGGCTGCGGCCGCGTCGGCCGCCGACGGCACCGGGCCGGTGCTGCTCGCCCAGAGCGGCATCGCCGGGTACGGCGACCGCGGCGACGAGGTGATCACCGAGGAGACCCCGACCGACGGCACCGCGTTCATCGCCGAGGTCACCCGGCAGTGGGAGGAGGCCGCGACGCCCGCCACCGCGGCGGGGGCCCGGGTGGTGCACCTGCGCACCGGCGTCGTCCTCGACGGCCACGGTGGTGCGCTGAAGGCGATGCTGCCGGCCTTCCGGATCGGGGTCGGCGGGCCTATCGGCAGCGGCAAGCAGTACTTCTCCACCATCTCTCTGAGCGACTGGATGGCGGCCGCGGAGTTCCTCGCCGACGACCCCGACGCCTCGGGTGCCTTCAACCTGACCGCTCCCGTGCCGGTCACGAACGGCGAGTTCACCAAGGTCCTCGGCGAGGTGCTGCACCGGCCGACCGTGTTGAAGGTCCCCGGGCTCCCGCTGCGCAAGCTCGGGGGCGTCGCCGGCAACGAGCTGCTGAGCTCGGCCCGGGTCGAGCCCCGTCGCCTGCAGGCCTCCGGCTTCACCTTCGCCCACCCGACCATCGAGGACCAGGTCAGGACGGCCCTGGCCTGAGACCAGCGCCTGATGAGAGGGTCGTCCGGTCGACGACCGAGCGCACCCGCCACACCACGTCCGTGCGGACCAGCACCAGGTCGCGGGTCTTGAACCCGCTCTGCGGAAGCGCTCGGCGCCACCCCGGCCCCACGGCCACGGCGCTAGCGAGCCGGTCGGTGAGCCGGACGACCAGCCGGTGCGGCGAGGCCGCCACCACCCGCACGGCGGACGTCTGACGGGTCAGGCCCTGGACGGTGACCCCCCGCGCGCGGTAGGCGCGCAGCAGGGCGACGTCCGCAGCGCCCGCCTTCGAGCCGTCGTCGTACAGCGCCTGCAGCGCCGCGACGTCGCCGTCGGCGTACGCCTGCGCCCGGGCCTGGTCCCACGCGTGCAGGAGGTCGATGACCCGGGCCCGCGCCGGCACAGCCGGAGCCGCGGCGAGCTGCTCCCGGGGCCCGCCTGCAGCACAGCCGGACGCCGCCAGGGCTACGAGGAGACACGCAACGAGGACCAGCAGCCGGGAGCGTCGGCGGGGGGTCGGCAGGGACTCGAGAGGCACCGCGCCATGGTGTCCGAGACGCGACGAGGGCCACCGAGGTTATCCACAGGAGGTCTACCCTGGCCGGGTGAGGGAGACGACGGACACCCGGCGCGAGCTGCGGTTCGAGACGCCCGGCTTCGGCGAGCAGGCGGTGGAGTACCGCGACGCGTGGGACCTGCAGCGACGCCTGCACGCCGAGGTGGTCGACGGCGGCCCCGAGACCGTGCTGCTGCTCGAGCACCCGCCTGTCTTCACCGCCGGCACCCGGACCGAGCCGCACGAGCGGCCCTTCGACGGCACACCCGTCGTCGACGTGGACCGAGGCGGCAAGATCACCTTCCACGGACCGGGCCAGCTCGTCGGCTATCCGATCGTCCGGCTGCCCGAGGAGGTCAAGGTCGTCGACTACGTCCGCCGTCTCGAGGAGGCGCTGATCCACGCGTGCACCGACCTCGGGGTCACCACCGCGCGGGTCCCCGGCCGCAGTGGCGTCTGGCTGGCCGAGGACGACCGCGGTCCGGAGCGCAAGGTCGCTGCGATCGGCATCAAGGTGAGCCGCAAGGTGGCGATGCACGGCTTCGCGCTCAACTGCGACGTGGACCTCGACTGGTTCGAGCGCTTCGTGCCCTGCGGCATCAGCGACGCCGGCGTGACCTCGCTCAGTGCCGAGCTCGGTCGCGACGTCCCCGTCACCGAGGTCGCCCCGGTGGTGGAGCGTCACCTGCGCGACCTGCTCGCCTGGGAGCCCTACACCCCGACCCCGAGCTTCGCCCCCAAGCCCGACCCGGCTCGCGCTCCCCTCGCGTTGCGTGTCCCGGTGGTCAATCCCCTGTCCTGACGCGGGCCTGAGGCATCGTGGGGGCCATGACCGCCCCCGTCGTGGAGACCTCCGGCCTGCGCAAGGAGTACCGCTCCCTGCGCGGCGGTCCGGTGGTCGCCGTCGACGACCTCGACCTCGTCGTCGAGGCGGGCGGGGTCCACGGGCTGCTGGGACCCGACGGCTCGGGCAAGACCACCACGCTCCGGCTGCTGCTCGGGCTGGCCCGGGCGACCCGCGGCGAGATGCGCCTCCTCGGCGACGCCGTGCCGCGGCGGCTGCCGAGCGTCGTGAGCCGGGTCGGTGCGGTGGTCGACCACCCCGGCTTCCTCCCCTCGGCCACGGGCCGCCGCAACCTGCGTCTGCTCGCCGCGAGCGTCGGCGTCGCCGACTCCGAGGTCGCCGGGCTGCTCGAACGGGTGGGGCTGCAGGGACGGGAGGACGTCGCCTACCGCGCCTACACCCCCGGCATGCGCCAGCGCCTGGCCATCGCGTCCACCCTGCTGCGCTCCCCCGAGCTCGTCGTCCTCGACGAGCCCACCCGAGGTCTGGACCCCACGGCGGTGCGAGGGGTGCGCACCGTCGTCCGCGAGCTCGCGGCCTCGGGGGTGACGGTGCTGGTGACCTCGCACGTGCTCGCCGAGGTGCAGCAGGTCTGCGACACCGTCTCGATCCTCGACAGCGGGCGGCTGGTGTCGTCCGGGGCGGTCGAGGACCTGATCGGACGAGCGCCCGCCCCTGGGGTCCGGGTCGGCGTCGACCGGGTCCACGAGGCGATCACGCACCTGACCGGCGCCGGCTTCCGGGTGCTGCCCGAGCAGGACGGGCTGCTGTACGTCGAGAGCGCCGCCGACCCGGCCCGGGTCACCGAGGTGCTGGCGGCCCATGGCCTCTTCGTCCGCGAGCTGGTCCCCGACCGACGTGACGGGCCGGAAGCGACGGTGGCCGCCCCTCGGTCGCCGGACTCCCCGTCCACTCCCCCGGAGGGGTCATGAGGCAGGTCCGGGTCGAGCTGGCCCGGTTCATCACCCGGCACGCGATCGGTGCCCTGCTGCTGGCCTCGGCGCTGCTGGCGGTCGTCCTGGTCCTGTCGGTCGCCTTCGACACCCGGCCCGCCAGCGAGACGGAACGCGTCGCGGCCCAGCAGTCCCTCGCCCAGGCGCGAGCCGACGCCGCCAAGGCCGGTGACAGCTCGGGTGAGCGGACGCCGGTGCTGGCCGACTTCCTGCCGCGCGACGAGATCGACCTCGGACGGATCGCCGACCACCGCGGCACCCTGCTGCTCGTCGTGCTCACCGGCGTCGGCGTGCTCGTCGGCGCCACGTTCAGCGGGGCCGACTGGGCCAGTGGCGCACTGGCCACCCAGCTCCTGTTCCGGCCCCGGCGGACCTCGGTCTGGCTCACCAAGGGCATCGCCGTGGTGCTCGGCACGACCGTGGCTGCCGCCGTCGTACTCGTCGGGTTCTGGGGCTCCCTGGCCGCGATCGCCGCCGCCCGTGGGGTGGGCGTCAGCACGCCGGACTGGAACGACCTGCTGTCCACGTCGGGCCGCGGTCTCGCGCTGGTCGCCGCCGCGACCCTGGGCGGGCACGCCCTCACCATGCTGCTGCGGCACACCGGCCTCACCCTCGGGCTCCTGTTCGCCGCCGCCGTCACCGGCGAGGTGCTCGCCGCGTCCCTGCCGGTCGAACGGGCCGCACGCTGGTCCCTGCAGAACAACCTGACGGCCTGGCTCCAGGGTGGACACCGGGTCTTCGACGGCAGCACGCCGTTCGTCCTCACCGCGGGCCAGGCCGCGGCCACCCTGGGCGCCCTCCTGCTCGTGGCGGTGCTGCTCTCGCTGGCCGCGTTCCGGGTCCGCGACGTCGCCTGACCGGCCGCTCCGCCGGGTCCGGGGGTCACCGCGCCCGACGTACGATGGGCGGGTGACTGCCTCCCCCAACCCGACCTCGACCAGCCCCGCACCGGAGCCCGGTGGCCGCAAGCTGCTGCGGTTGGAGGTCCGCAACGCGGAGACGCCGATCGAGCGGAAGCCGGAGTGGATCAAGACCCGGGCCCGGATGGGACCGGAGTACCAGCACCTGCAGGGCCTGGTGAAGTCCGAGGGACTGCACACGGTGTGCCAGGAGGCGGGGTGCCCCAACATCTACGAGTGCTGGGAGGACCGCGAGGCCACTTTCCTGATCGGCGGGGACCAGTGCACCAGGCGCTGCGACTTCTGCCAGATCGACACCGGCAAGCCCGCCGCCCTGGACCGCGACGAGCCCCGCCGGGTCGCGGAGTCGGTGGCCACGATGGGGCTGCGGTACGCCACCATCACCGGGGTCGCCCGCGACGACCTGCCCGACGGCGGCGCCTGGCTCTACGCCGAGACCGTCCGCCAGATCCACGCCCTCAACCCGGGGACCGGGGTGGAGAACCTGATCCCGGACTTCAACGGGGTCCCCGACCTGCTCGCGGAGGTCTTCGCCTCCCGTCCCGAGGTGCTGGCCCACAACGTGGAGACGGTGCCGCGGATCTTCAAGCGGATCCGGCCGGCGTTCCGCTACGACCGGTCCCTGGGGGTGCTGACCGCAGCCCGGGAGGCCGGGCTGGTCACCAAGTCGAACCTGATCCTGGGGATGGGCGAGACCCGCGAGGAGATCTCCCAGGCCCTCGAGGACCTGCACGCCGCGGGCACCGAGCTGGTCACCATCACCCAGTACCTGCGCCCCTCGGCCCGCCACCACCCCGTCGAGCGGTGGGTGCGGCCCGAGGAGTTCGTCGAGCTGGCCGAGGAGGCCGAGGAGATCGGCTTCGCCGGCGTCCTGTCCGGACCCCTGGTCCGCTCCTCCTACCGCGCCGGCCGCCTCTACCAGCAGGCCATCGAGTCCCGAGCCCGGGTCGACGGCGCCGGCGACCTCGCCGGGGCGGCCGTGCCCGCGCATGCCGGGTCCGCCTGAGCACGTCCCCCGGGTCTGCCAGAATCACCCCGACAGGCAGCAGCACCGCAGCAGCACAGCAACTCGCAACGACGCGTAGCAGAGGGCAGGAAGCCATGGCCAAGTCCGACAAGCCGGGACGCATCAGGCAGCTGGTCCAGGCGTACCAAGCGACCAAGAAGGGCGACCCCCGGATCGGTCTGATCCTCCTGGGCGTCTTCGTCTTCGCCTCCGCCGTCGGCGTCGCGCTCTTCAGCCTGATCCCGCCGTCGTTCCTCGTGGTCGACATCGTCACGGGGCTGCTCGTCGGCCTGCTCGCGATGCTGATCGTCTTCGGGCGCCGCGCCACGAAGTCCCAGATCAAGCAGATCGAGGGACAGCCCGGCGCCGCGATGGCCGTGCTGAGCCTGCTCAAGCGCGGGTGGAAGTCGGACCCGGCGGTGGCCTTCAACCGCAACCAGGACGTCGTCCACCGGCTCGTCGGCCCCCCGGGGATCGTGCTCATCGGCGAGGGCAACCCCAACCGGCTCAAGGGCCTGATGGCCTCCGAGCGGACCAAGCACCAGCGGGTCGTCTCGGAGACCCCGGTGCACGAGATCGTGGTCGGCGACGGACCCGGCGAGGTGCCGCTGGGCAAGCTCGCCCGCCACGTCACCAAGCTCGGTCGTCAGGTCACCCCGGCCCAGATCACCGACATCCTCGCCCGGCTCCGGGCCCTGGACTCCACCCGCACCGCGATGCCCATCCCGAAGGGACCCGTGCCGACCAGCATGAAGGGGATGCGCGGCCAGATGCGTGGCCGCTGAGCCGACCGAGTCACACGGGGGGCGCAGGACCAATCCGGACACCGCGAGGAAGCGAACCCACCACATGAGTGACACCCCGCGCCCCACCGTCGCCGTGATCGGTGCGGGCATCTCCGGTCTCAGCGCCGCCTACGCGCTGCAGCAGGACCACGAGGTCACCCTCTTCGAGGCCGAGGACCGCCTCGGCGGGCACGCCCACACGCACACGGTCCCCCTGGCGGGGGGCGAGGCACGGGTCGACTCCGGGTTCATCGTCCTCAACGACCGGACCTATCCCCTGCTCAACCGGCTCTTCGCCGACCTCGGCGTCGCCACCGTGCCCACCGAGATGTCGATGAGCATCTCCTGCGCCGGGTGCGGCCTGGGCTTCGTCGGCGGGCGCAGCGCCAACGGCATCTTCGCCCAGCGCCGCCGCGTGCTCGACCCGAGGTTCTGGCGGCTGCTGCTCGGCGTGAAGCGGTTCATGAAGGCCGCCGACGCGCTGGTGGAGTCCGACGAGGACCTCACCTATGGCGAGTTCCTCGCCCGGGAGGGCTTCGACGAGCACTTCGTCCACCACTACGCGCTGCCGATCGTGTCGTGCGTGTGGTCCATGGGCCACCAGGAGACCCTCGACTACCCCGCCCGCTACCTGTTCGCCTTCCTGCGCAACCACGGCTTCCTGCGGCTGCGCGACGCTCCGACCTGGCACACCGTCGTCGGGGGCTCTCGCACTTACGTGGACGCGGTCGCGGCCCGGCTGGACGTGGTCCGGCCCGGCACCCGCGTCAGCGCGGTCAGCCGCAAGCCCGAGGGCGTGCTGCTCGAGACGCGCGACCGGGACGGCGTCCTGGACACCGCCACCTTCGACAAGGTCGTCGTGGCCACCCACGCCGACACCGCGCTCTCCCTGCTGACCGACGCCTCGGAGGACGAGCGTCGGGTGCTGGGGTCCTTCGGGTACTCCACCAACCGCACCTTCCTGCACCGTGACGCGTCCTTCCTGCCCCGGCAGGAACGCGTCCGGGCCGCCTGGAACTACCGTCTCGACGACTGCCACGCCGTCGAGGACCGGACGCGCGTGTCGTACTGGATGAACCGGCTGCAGCACCACCCGGAGTCCGACCCGCTGGTGGTCACCCTCAACCCGAGCGGCACGCTGCCGGGGCAGGTCATCGCCGAGATGGAGTACACCCACCCCACCTACACCGCGGCCTCGGTCGCGGCGCAGGCCGAGCTGCCGTCGCTGAACAGCGACCGGGTCGCCTTCGCCGGCGCCTACCACGGCTGGGGCTTCCACGAGGACGGCTGCCGCTCCGGGCTGGCGGCCGCCGAGGCGCTGGGGTCCCGGCTGGCATGACCGACCTGCTCACCGCCCCCGCCTACGTGGTGCAGGCCGAGGTGTCGCACCGTCGTACCCGGCCCTTCGAGTACGCCTTCGAGCACCGCACGACCAGCTGGCTGGTCGACGCCTCCGCCCCCAACGCCGCCTTCCCGGGCTGGCTGCGCCGCGTGCTCGCCATCCGCAGCGAGGACCACCTCGGGACCCGCGACGGGGACCTGCTGACCAAGGTGCGCCGCTACCTGGCCGAGAACGACCTGGGCTGGAGCGCCCACACCGTCAAGGTGCTCGCCAACGCCCGCACCGCCGGCTACGTGTTCGACCCGCTCACGACGTACTTCTGCTTCGACGTCGACGGCGCCCTGGAGGGCATCCTCGCGGAGGTGCACAACACCTACGGGGAGCAGCACTGCTACCCCCTCTCGGCGGCGACCACCAACGGGGGCGACACGGTCGCCAAGGAGTTCTACGTCTCGCCCTTCTTCGCCGTCGAGGGCCGCTACGACATCCGCGCCCGGCTCACCGAGGACCTGGTGGCCGTCTCGATCTCGCTGACCCAGGGCGAGGAGCGGGTCTTCACCGGCTCCGTGCACGGCGCCCTGGTCCCGGCCACCCTCCGCGCGGTCACCCGCGCCTTCCTGCGCAACCCGCTCGCCTCCCAGCGAGTGGCCGCCCTGATCCGCTGGCACGGCATCCGGCTGTGGCTCCGCCGGCTTCCCGTGGTCCCCCGACGACCGCACCCGTCCCCGAGAGGAATGGCATGACGTCCACCATCGAACCCGGTTCCGTCCACCTCGACGTGCCGGAGACCCTGGTCAACGGCACGACGGCCGAGGCCCGCCCGGTCGACCCCGCCCCGCGCTACGGCGCCCGCGGCAAGGCCGCTCGCTGGACCGTGCGGCAGATCGTCCGCAAGGTGCCGGTCGCGGTGACGCTGCCCGACGGCTCCCGCTGGGGTGCCGACGGCGACGTCCCGACGCTGGAGATCGTGGACCCGGACGCGTTCTTCGCCCGGCTGGGCGAGAGCCCGATGATCGGGCTGGGCGAGGCCTACATGGCCGGCGACTGGCGGCCCGCGATCGGCACCGACCTGGCCGACGCGCTCGCGCCGTTCGCCGAGCGGATGACGAACCTCATCCCGCCGACCTTCTACAAGCTCCGCCACGTGGTCATGCCGCGGCTGCGCAACACCGACGAGAACACGATGGTGGGGTCGCGGAAGAACATCCACCGGCACTACGACCTGAGCAACGAGATGTTCTCGCTCTTCCTCGACCCGTCGCTGAGCTACTCCTGCGCCCTCTTCGAGACCCTCGACCCGGCTCCGACCCTGGCCGACCACGAGGAGGCGCAGTACCGCAAGATCGACGCCGTCCTCGACGCAGCCGGTGTCACCGACGGGTCACGCGTGCTGGAGATCGGCACCGGCTGGGGCAGCCTGGCCATCCGCGCGGCTCAGCGCGGGGCCACCGTCACCACGCTCACGATCTCGGCGCAGCAGGCCGAGCTCGCCCGCGAGCGGATCGAGGCCGCCGGCATGTCGGACCGCGTCGAGGTGGTCCTGCGCGACTACCGCGACGAGCACGGCACGTACGACGCCGTGGTCAGCGTCGAGATGATCGAGGCGGTCGGCGAGAAGTACTGGCCGACCTACTTCCAGAAGATCGACCAGGTGCTCGCCCCGGGCGGCAAGGCCGCCGTCCAGGCCATCCTGCTCGAGCACCACCGCATGGTCGCCACCCGCAACACCTACGGCTGGATCCACAAGTACATCTTCCCGGGCGGGCTGCTGCCGTCGACCGAGGCGATCGAGGACGTGCTCCAGCGCCACACCTCGCTGCACACCAGCAACGTGCTGGACTTCGGCACCCACTACGCGCACACGCTGCGCCTGTGGCGTGAGCGGTTCCTCGCCAACTGGGACGAGATCCACGCCCTCGGGTTCGACCAGACCTTCCAGCGGATGTGGGAGTACTACCTCGGCTACTGCGAGGCGGGCTTCCGCACCGGCTACCTCGACGACGCCATCATCACCATCGAGCGCTGAGCGCGGCCGGCCGATGGGACTGGTCGCCGACCTGATGGCCAGGTCCCTGCAGCGCTCGGCCTCGCGCAACGCCCGCTACGGCGACGCCCTGTACTTCACCGAGCGGGCCACCCAGCCGGACCGGCTGGTGGTGCCGACCCGGCACGGGGACGTGCACTGCGAGGTGTACCTCCCGGTCGGGGCGGGGTCGTCCGCGCCGGCGTACGTGCACCTGCACGGCGGGGCGTTCCTGATGCGGTTCCCGCGGATGGACGACTTCTTCTGCAGGCTCGTCGCGGCCGAGTGCGGACGCGTGGTGGTCAACGTCGACTACGACGTGGCGCCGCAGGTGCGCTACCCCGTCGCGCAGGAGCAGGCCCACGACGTCCTGGCCTGGGTCTGCGACCACGGGGGCGACCTCGGCGTGGACGGCCGGCGGGTCGCGGTCGGTGGGTTCAGCGCCGGCGGCAACCTGGCCGCCTCCGCGGTGCTGCAGGCCCGCGACCACGGGTCGTGCGGCCCCGAGCTCCAGCTGCTCGCGGTGCCCTCCCTCGACGTCGCCGAGGACGTCACGCGCAAGCGGTCGTCGGTGGCAACGCCGATGATCTCGCCGTCCCTGCAGCGCCTCGTGCGGGCGACGTACTTCAAGGACGCTCGCCGCCGGGCCGAGCCCTATGCCTCTCCCCTGCTGGCTCCGACCCTCGCCGGGCTCCCCCCGGCGCTGGTGGTCACCGCCGAGCACGACGTGCTCCGCGGCGAGGGCGACGCGTACGCCGAGAGGCTCGCGCAGGCCGGTGTCCCCGTCCGGCACCACGTGGTCGCCGACCGGGACCACTACTTCCTCGACGGCACCCGTGATCACGCCCGTAGGACCCTGGACGTGCTGGTCGGCTTCCTCAACCACGCCGTCGTCTGACCACCGAGGGAGGTCGAGGCGAGAGACCCCCGCAGGCCACGCACCAGATCTCGTGGCTCACGCTGCGCGTTCGCACCTCGATCTCCGGGCAGTCGAGGTCGAGGCGCGAGGGCGAAGCCCGAGCCACGAGACCCCCGAACGGCAGGGGTGGTCAGCGGTTGAGGGCGATGGTGCCGGCGGCGAGGTCGTGCAGGCCCCGGTTGTCGCGGTTGAAGACCACCGGCGGGATGACCAGGCAGATCAGGACGGTCCGCACCAGCGCCTGCAGCAGCGTGACCCGGGTGCGGTCCATCCGGACGATCACGATCCGCAGCGCGAGCTGGCCGAACGACGCACCCGCCACGGCGGTCGCCACGGTGACCTCGACGAGGAACACCGCCAGCGGCAGGATGCGCTCCAGGTCACCGTCCAGGCCGGCTGCTCCCACGATGGCGGAGGCCACCAGCGAGGAGGCGATCCAGTCGACGAAGAGGGCGACGATGCGCCGCCCCCACGAGGCGACCGAGCCGGGCCCCTGCTCCGGAAGTCCGAGCCGCTCACCGGCGTACCGCTGCTCGGGGAGGGGGGTGCTCATGGGACGAACCTACCGAACCGACCCAGGCCACCCGATCCCGCCGCCCACCCACTGGCTCCGCGTAACCTGCGCGAAACATGCGGGATACGGTGCAGAAACTGCCCCTGCATAGCGTCGGGGACGGTTGTGCAATGCTGCACTGACTCTGCCCCGTTCAGTTCACGGCCGCGAGGTGCGGTCAAGGAGGACGAATGTTCGCTAACAGCGACGAGCTTCTGAAGTACCTGAAGGACGAGCGCGTCGAGATGGTCGACGTCCGCTTCTGCGACCTTCCCGGCGTCATGCAGCACTTCACTGTCCCGGTCTCCTCGTTCGACCAGTCCGTCTTCGACGACGGCCTCGGCTTCGACGGCTCCTCGATCCGGGGCTTCCAGGCCATCCACGAGTCCGACATGCAGCTCTTCCCGGACCCGACCACGGCCTACATCGACCCCTTCCGCACCGCGAAGACGCTGGTCGTCAACTTCTTCATCCACGACCCGCTCACCGGCGAGGCGTACTCCCGCGACCCGCGCAACATCGCGCGCAAGGCGATGGCCTACATGGCCAGCACCGGCATCGGCGACAAGGCGTACTTCGCTCCCGAGGCCGAGTTCTACGTCTTCGACTCGGTCCGCTTCGAGACCGGCGTGAACCAGGGCTTCTACCACATCGAGTCCGAGGCGGGCGCCTGGAACACGGGCCAGGACAGCGAGACCAACCGCGGCTACAAGGTCCGCTACAAGGGCGGCTACTTCCCGGTCGCGCCGTACGACCACTTCGGTGAGCTCCGCGACGAGATGGTCATCGAGATGGAGAAGGCCGGACTGCACGTCGAGCGCGCTCACCACGAGGTGGGCACCGCCGGCCAGGCCGAGATCAACTACAAGTTCGACGAGCTGCTCAAGGCCGCCGACGACGTCATGAAGTTCAAGTACATCGTCAAGAACGTCGCGTGGCGCAACAACAAGACCGCGACCTTCATGCCGAAGCCGATCTTCGGCGACAACGGCTCGGGCATGCACTGCCACCAGTCGATCTGGAACAACGGCGAGCCGCTGTTCTACGACGAGTCCGGATACGGCGGCCTGTCCGACATGGCCCGCTACTACATCGGCGGCATCCTGAAGCACGCCCCGTCGCTGCTCGCCTTCACCAACCCGACGGTGAACTCCTACCACCGCCTGGTCCCCGGCTTCGAGGCCCCGATCTCGCTGGTCTACAGCCAGCGGAACCGCTCGGCCTGCGTGCGCATCCCGATCACCGGCTCGAACCCGAAGGCCAAGCGCATCGAGTTCCGCTGCCCCGACCCGTCGGCCAACCCGTACCTCGCCTTCTCGGCGCTGCTGCTGGCCGGCCTCGACGGCATCAAGAACAAGACCGAGCCGCCGGCCCCGGTCGACAAGGACATCTACGAGCTGCCGCCGGACGAGATGGCCGAGATCGCCCAGGTCCCCACGTCGCTCAACGACGTGCTGAACAACCTCGAGGCCGACCACGACTTCCTCACCGAGGGCAACGTGTTCACCCCGGACCTGATCGAGACCTGGATCGACTACAAGCGCACCAACGAGATCCTGCCGGTGCAGCTGCGGCCGCACCCGCACGAGTTCGAGCTCTACTACGACATCTAACCGGGCCTCCGGCTGCGGTCATTCAGCAACGCCGAACGACCGCAATAGACAGCCTCTGACCTGCACAAACGCCGTCGAGCGACCCTGTGGTCGCTTGGCGGCGTTTGCTGTTGGTAGCCGCCCGTCTGTTACAAATTTGGTACAAATCTGGCGGACGCCATCCCCCGCCACACGATCCTCAGGGGCACCTCCAGGTAGGTCGCCGCGGCGCACTCCGCCCGGGTCCACAGCCCGAGCCGCCAGCGTCGCATCCGGCGGTTCGGGGCTCACGGCTGCGCTTCCCACGCCGACTTGCCGCCACGTCACCTGCCTTGAGGTGATCGCTCCCATGCCGCCGTTGGACATAGGTGCCCGTAGACCAACTGTCCGTCAGCGCCGCAAGGAGGGGCTTGATGATGGCAACGAACTCGAACGTGCCGGCTGTGGAACCGGGAATCTTTGGTCCTCGGCGACGCGGGGACGGTGGCAGCCGGGCACCCAGGCTGGTCGAGGCCCAAGAGCTGTGGGACATCGACGACGTCGCGTCCTACCTGGGCGTGACCAAGCAGACCATCTACTCCTGGCGGACGACCGGCTACGGCCCGGCGGGCTTCCGCGTCGGCAAGCACCTGCGCTGGCGGGCAGCAACCGTGATCAATTGGACGGTCCGGCTCGAGGAGAACCGGTGAGACCGAGAGGCCACCGGCTTCGGGCGGAATCGGTTCCAGCGCCACCATGCCGCAGACGCTCATCAGCGTTGCTGGCCACCCGGTCGGACTCTGCCAAGGACAGCCATGGCCAGCATCAGTACCGGTAAGCCAGCACACGACGGGCGCCCTCGCTACGTGGTGAACTATCGAGATCCCGAGGGGCGGCAGCGCCGCAAGACCTTCAGGCGCAAGGCCGAGGCGGTCGCGTTCCGCAACACGGTTGAGGCGGACAAGCTCCGCGGGACATACCTCGATGTCGATGCCGGCAGGATCTCGTTTCGGGCCTACGCCGAAGGGTGGCTCGGCAGTCGGACCTTCAGCCCGCTGACGTATGAGGCGACCGAGTTGCGACTCAGGCTCCACGTGTTTCCGACGCTGGGACACCTCGAGCTGCGACAGATCAAGCCGTCGACGATTCAAAAGCTCCTGCGATCGATGGAGCTGGCCGAGACCTACCGGCGCGTCATCTTCTCCAACGTGTCTGCCATCTTCTCGGCTGCGGTCGACGACGACATGATTGCCAAGAATCCGTGCAAAGCCAGCTCAGTGACAAGGCCCGCCACGTCGCGCCGCAAGGTGGTGCCCTGGCCGTCCGAGTGGGTCTCCTCCATGCACGACGCGCTTCCGCCCCAGTACAGGATCTCAGTCACGTTGGGTTCGGGACTGGGTCTACGCCAAGGCGAGGTATTCGGGCTTGCGGTCGAGGACATTGACTTCCTCCGCGGGGTCGTCGAGGTCAGGCGGCAGGTCAAGGTATTCGGAGGCAACCGCCTTGTCTTCGGCCTGCCGAAGGGGGATAAGACCCGCACCGTCCCCTTGCCCGAAAGCGTCGCAACGGAGCTCAGCAGCCACCTCGCCACCTACCCGCGACGAAGCGTCACGCTCCCGTGGGGAACGCCCCAGGCAGAGAAGAAGTCGAGCGCAGGGCTCATCCTCACCACACGCGAGCGTTCTGCCCTCAATCGCAACTACTTCAACACACGGCTCTGGAAGCCCGGCCAAGCCCATGTGGGCATCGAGCAGTCGCGGGACAATGGCATGCACGCCCTTCGCCACTGGTATGCCTCCGTGCTCCTGGACGCTGGCGAATCGATTCGCGCTGTGTCCGAGTACCTCGGCCACAGCGACCCCGGCTTCACTCTGCGCACCTACACCCATCTCATGCCCAGCAGCACGGAGCGAACCCGGATAGCTGTGGATGCGGCCTTTGCAGCCGGACGCCACGCGGGAGAAGGGGCCGACCAAGAACACGAGAACCCTCTCGCTTCTGAGCAGTAGCAGCGCACTAAGTGACGCTGTACCACCGTCACTTAGTGCGCCGCGTTCCGCGGCACGGCGGGCGGCAAACCTGTCAGCCGCCGTCCGCTGCGGGGCTGGCGAAAGCCGTCGCATAGTCGATCGCTCTCGAAGTCCGAGATCACCTTAGGTGTCTAAGCAGGGAAGGACCCCCGTGAGCACTTCACCCGCGGAGCAGCAAAACTCCGGCATCGTCACCTTCACCCAGCAGGGTGACTGGGCAATTGATCGCCTCGCCTCCGAACTGGTCGACCATTGCGACGGCTCCACCGCCAGCGTCGCCGACATCCTCGAGCAGGTGCTGTCAGCCGACATCGCCGAGCTCGCCGACACGCTCTGCGGGACTCCCGTCGCCGGCGAGGCAGGACCGGACCCCGAGAGTCCCGACGATGCAGCCCGTCGTCGCCTCGGCGCCGACCAGGGCACTTCCGGCGGCACTCCTCCGCCGCCACCCCCCGGATCGGCCGTTGACGCGCCAACACAGTCGCGAGTTCTGCGGTAGCGTCGCCGACCGCCGCCTAGACTCACCTATAAAACCGTCCAAATCTAGGTCATTCTAGGAAGGTGGTACTGATGCGACAGAGTCCATACACGCCCGGCGCTGGCCACAACCCGCCCGTCCTGGCAGGACGCGACGGCCTTCTGCGTGACTGGCACTTGGTGCTCAACGACATCGTCTCTGGCGGCCGCGTCCGCGCCCAGGACATCATCCTCTCCGGCCCGCGCGGCGTAGGGAAGACCGTCACGGTGAGCGCATTCGCGGACCTGGCCAAGGAGCAAGGTTTCGAGGTGGTCAACCTCCAGGCCGTGTCGGGCCACGCTGGTCTCGTTGAGGCGCTGCTCCAGCGCGCTCGCACCCGCATTGCCGAAGAGGCCGGCCCGTGGCAACGCGCCCGCAAAGCCTTCGAGCGGATCGGTGGGATCAACCTCAGCGTCGCGGGCATCGGCGCCGGCATCTCCGCTCACCAACCCGACGCAGCACCAGGCTTAGATGCGGGAACGCTCGCAGACGCCTTGGCCACGCTGGCGGCCGAGGTCCGCGAGGACGCCCACAGCGGCGGCCTGTTGGTCACCGTCGATGAGCTTCAGGTTGCCTCCAGGCCCGACCTCGCTCTGCTCGCGGCGACGCTGCACCGACTCAACGTCGACCACCCCTCCGCGACGCTCCTCTTCGCCGGCACGGGACTGCCCTTCACCCCCGATGCACTCCGCAAGGCCGGAGTAACCCACCCTGACCGCCTCTTCGTGCTCGAGCCCATCCCCCTCACCCTCGAACCCGATGACGCCCGCTACGCCATCGTGGAGCCGGCACGCCAGGCCGGGGTCGCGTGGACCCCCGGGGCGGCGGCAGCCGTGGTCGAGGCCAGCAACGGCTACCCAGCCCACCTCCAGCTGTTCGCCCATGCCATCTGGACATCCGCGCAAGGGCCCGACCAGATCACCCTCGGCGACGTCCAAGCCGCGCTCCCCCAGATCGCCGACCTGCTCGAACGCCGCACCCTCGGCCCCCGCTGGGACCGAATCAGCGATCGACAGATGGAGTTCCTTGCCGCCCTCGCTCTGCACGGCGGGCGCGCCTCTACAGCGGCGATCGCCAAGACTCTCGGCCGCACCCAGCAGGAGCTGTCCTGGCTCCGTCAAGAGCTCATCGAGGAGGGCGACGTCTACGCACCCAAGCGCGGCCAGCTGGCGATGGCGGTCCCTCTCTTCAACCGCTTCGTTCTCAGCCACTACGAACGCACGCGGCCCGAGGCAGCGACCGAACTGCTGAGCCTGCAGACCATGATCGCGAACGCGGAGTTGGATCCCTCGGCAGCGCAAGCGGATAGGGACATGTTGCGCCGAGCCGACCAAAACCTAACCCCCCAGCTGTCACCGCCCACCGGCGCACCTGGGCGGCCGCTTCCCTGAGTGGCGGCGCGCGCTCCAACCGAACGGCGATGGCATGCATTCGGGGCTGCTGCACGATCAGCCAGGCGGTGCACGTATCCGTGCGGGAGTCCCCTCCGACGACCACCCGTCGACCAGCCCAGCGCGAACGGATCCGTGCCGTTCCCCCGAGCACATCGCGCAGTTGCTGGGAGCCACCCTGCTGACGCGGCTGGCCTGAGCGGCCCGGGGCGCCGACACAGACCAGCCAACTGATCGCTCCCACCCGCGGGCAGCACTTAGGAGACCAAGGAGGACTGGCGCAGCCGGTACCGGTCCAAAGATCTATGGGAGCTGACATGAGTCATGCCGCTCGCGAGGAAGCCGCGCTCGAAGAGACCCGTCAGCGCGCCGAGGAGATCAGGGCCACCGACGACGCCCGGGCCGCGGCCGTCGAGATCAGCCCCTTCCCCGACGCCGAGATCGCGCGGATCCACCGGTCCGGCCGTCAGCACGATCACGCCGGAACCGACACGGCCGGCTACCAGCAGCCCCAGCTCGGCCACCGCCGCGGCAAGCACCGCTAGGAGGTCACGATGGCTACCGCACACGCACCAGGGGACGCCAGCCGCATCCCCGCCCACACGACGGTCCGCTGGGTCGACTGCCCCCACAAACTGGGTTCAATGCCGTGCATGAATCACAAACCGCACGAGGGCAACGGCCGCGGCTGCGTGCACCACTCAACGTCCGGCTTCCAGGACGACGAGTAGCCCGCGGACCCATCAGCACCCCAGACAGAGCTCCTCAGCCGTGCACCAAGTGCAGCCGCCGTCGCGGCTGCTGCTCGACCGCTATCTCCAGCGCTGTATGCCGCTCGAGCGTCAACGGATCACCATGACGCCGGAGCAGGCCAGCCAGCACTGAGCCCAGACCAAGGGAGACCACCATCTGGTCGGCCGCGGCCGCCGCGCGGGCCTCAATCCGTTTGCTGGCCGCCGGCACCAGGTAGGTCAGGACGATCACCGTGCCGCCCAGAATCCCCGACGCGGCCCGGTCCTCAGCGATCGACTGCACAATGCAGATCACCCCGACGACACCCCGCAGCGTCCACGCCAGCCGCATAAACGGAAGCCAGGCGAAGGCTCGGCCCACACCGCGGAACATCGTGATCACCAGCCGCCACGGCGTGGTCGCGGTGAGCACGGCGAGCTCGAGCCGTGGTCGGATCGCTCGGCGCCGGCCAACGGCATGAGCCATCGCCGCGACCGCTTCCTCAGTGATCACTGCTCCGCGGTAGGTGGCATCGACCAGTCCGGGGGTGACCACGACGGCGCGATCCGCAATCGCCGTAGCAACCGAGGTGCTCGGAGTCTGGCGCCAGCGTACAAACAGGGCGTCGACGTCGACGCCGACGCCTCCCAGCTCGGCGAGCACGGGCGCCATCACCTGGAGCTCAGCTGCAGTCGCTAGACGCGACCGGGTCAGCGTCGCGATCGCCTGCACCTCGAGCTGGCCGATCGCCAAGGCAACGAGCAAGCCGCCCGCGGCCAGAAACGCCAGCAGGCCAAGGACCGGCGGGAGCAGGGCGCACACCACCACGGTGAGGACGAAGCTCACCAGCAGCGCTGGAGCCAGCGTCACCACCCTCAGCACGGCCATCGGGAACTTCTTCATCACGACCCTCCTCCATCTTTCAGCACTAGTGCGAGTCTCTTGACTTTGCTCATGGTGATCGCCCGGCGACCGCCATGCGACATAGGCGAACGAGACCAGTTTGTGCCCAGCCGCCGACACGACCGCGAGTTATCCACAGCCCCGGGTCAGCGAAGCGAGGACGGGCTCGGACGTGGATTCATGAGGCAGACCGACTCCGACGGAAAGGAACACTCCGTGGACACCCTCCACGCTGAAGGCACTTGGGACCGCCTCGGCTCAATCGCTCTCCTGCTGCACCAGGCCGCTACCCAGGTGTGGACCCACGCCGACCTGGCCCCCGCCGATTCGCCGCTGCACGACCTCGGGCTCGGTGTCTATCTCGCGCACTCCCAAGCCCGCTCCCTGCTACCCGACGACTACCAACTGCCCGACGTCGACGAGGACGCGGAGTTCGAGCAGCGCACACCGCTTCAGCTCCTCAGCGAGGCCGAGGAACTGACCCGTCCCCTCCCGCTGCACCGGCCCGACCTGATGCACGGTACTCAGCTGGTCGTCGAGCTCTGCGACCTCATCCGGGAAGCCCGCGGCCTTGGCTACTGACCCGCGCCCGGCGTACGCCGTCATCGACGACGAGCTCTTCGACGTCGACCAGGTCCCGATGACTTCACGCGACGTGCGCAGCGTCGGCGAGATGCTCTTCGACGTCGACTACCTGGCGCGCCAACTCCTCATGGACGTCGACGGCGACGCCGCCGGGGCGCTGCTGCGCAGCTGGCCGAGGATGGTCGCGACCGCCGAGGGCCTCTGGGCATCCCTGCCCGGTCGCCGGCCTGGCGTCGACGAGCGCGACCAGCCGATCACCAGCCTCTCTGTCCGAGCCGCAACCATCGAGATCAGTCTCTCGGGCCGCACAGCCTGGCCTGGGCAAGGACCGACCAGCCCCCGCATCGACCAGATGACCCAGACCTTCCACAACGCTGCCTCGCTGGTCCACCGCTACCGCGCCGAGATTCCCCACGAGCAGCCCGACTCTCACCGTGACCTTGAGGCAGCACGCACCCGGATCATGCACGGGCTCTACCTCACTGCCCACGCCGTCAACGTCGCGCTCCACGAGCACGGCCGCGACCGTGTCAACGATGCCCGGAACAACGGCCGACGGATCCGACTCGCACAGCACCACTCCCCCTACGCGATCGCCCCCACCGGTGTCTGGATTGACCGGATGTCCACCTGCGAGAACATCGCTCGCGGCTATCTGACCGACCACTTCACCCAAGCCCTCGCCGGCGAGGCGATACGGCCCACCGACGACGACCCAGGACGGCTGGCGAAGGCGCTGACCAACTGGGACATCCAGACCCACCGCGCGCTGGTCCGGGACCTCGAACCATCCAACATTCTGTTGATTACCCGAACCCACGCGCTGATCGCCGGAGCGAGCATGGTCCTGGTGGACGCGGCCGATGCCGCCGGTGTGCTCCAGCGTTCCGATCGCCTCGTCCCCGCCATTGCCGAGGCAGGGCGGTCCTGGAGCAACCTGGCCAGCCGCTGGGCCGACCTCGCTCACCCAGGAACCCGCCTCGAGGAGCCGCTGGCTCGCGCGGCCGCGGAGGTCCGCGCGGCGTACCGTCAGATCACCCACGACAAGACCACCCTCGCTGCCCCAGACGTCATCGCCAGACGCCCAGGGCTGCTCCAAGCCGTGACCGCAACCCTCCGCTCGATCGAGGCCGGGTCCGAGGTCGCCGTGGTCGTCGCGGAGAAGGCCGACGCACCCGACCTGATAGGGCCAGCCCGGACTCTGTCGCGCCGGGCGCACAACGACGTCGAGGCCGGCCCGGCAACGGTGCCGACATTCGAGCGCGACCTCGTCTGGGTCTCCCCCGCCGACATCATCGCCAAACGCCTAGTCCCTCTCCCGGCGCCAGTCTCTGAGGCGATGCGCGCAGCCAGCAGCGCCACGATTGCTAGCACGATCACCGCTTCCGCGCTCGCGGCCCTGCACAGCCCGCGGAGAGAAGCGTCGGTTGTCGGTCCGGGGAGGTGCGTAGGTCACGAGGTCCGAGAGCCCCACGCATCGTCCGTCACGCGGGCTTCCGGTCCTTCTCGATAGGTCGGGAGTCAGAAACTGCCGTGCACGATGGCGATGGGAACAGTCCTGCTCAAGCCTTCGCCCAAGGCCGCAAGGGCCAGTTCTGCCCGCGGCACAGTCACGGCTCGCCGGGCGATCGACGCATGAGCTCCGGCTCAACCGCGGACGCGTCGGACGACGAGACCCGAACCGGCGCGGGCCTCCGGGCGAGGTCTCAATGATCTCAGGCTGCTGCATTGGAATTGGTCGCCACCCACGTAGCCCCTTGCGCCGCCTGTCGGCGCCGGCGAAGCGACCGGATCTGCCGAGGAGCGGGCACAGTTTGCCGCAGCCCGGCGATGCTCCAGTGCGTCAGAAGTCGCCGCCGAACCAATCCCGCTCGTCTGCGAGGGCTTCGCGGGTCATCAACTCCGTCAAACTATCGAGGTCCGGATCGACATCGACGAGCATCTTCCCGAGCTCGTTGTAGATCTGCACAAGCATCATGAATCCAGGGACGCCATGGCCGCGCACGAGCTCGCGCACCGGCTCGGGGTCGGTCATCCCGTGGTCGATGAGATGACCGATCAGTGCCAGGCAATCGGGCACGACGCCCTTGCGGATTGGAAAGCGCTCGAGCAGCGCTGCTTCTGGGAAGGCGATGGGCTTGCGACCCGACTGAACGCGGGCGTCGTTCATCTGCTCGAAGCGGCGAACCGACATCATCGCGGCCATGCCGACAGCGTGGTCCGGCCCGCGAGAGAATGTGCCCACCCCAAGCTCAAAGTTGCGCACGAAAGCATCGGGCCCGCCCACGGTTAGCGAAGTTGCGACGCCACGGATCTCTGCCAGCAGGTCGTGTACGTCTTTCGCGAAGTCTTCGGTCATGCAAGCCATGCTGTCGCATGGCTCCGACAGTTCTGCGGAACGTCTGAGTGCGCACGGCAATCCTCTGCGCTCGAACGGGACCCTCGCGGCATCATGGAGCCCTGACGACTAGGAGAGGTGACGCTTTGCCCGGGACGTTCGAGGCCGAGGACCATGTGTTGCGGTGGCCGCGCGAGTTGTTCCGGCGTCGCTTGGCGGAGTTGATCAACGCACAGCAGCAGTTCACCCCCGGTTGGGCTGAAGAAGTAGAGCTCCTACTCGACGACGCGTTCGACGGCAACCGGCCGGTCGACACATTTCGCTCCACGTCCAACAGCCCGGTGATCGATGCGTGGGGCCCTGCCGAGCCAGCGAATCACAAACAGATCCCCCCGAGGCGCCGGTACCTGGTCGACCTGCTCCAGGCCGCAGACTCCTTACCGCACGAGGTCCAACGCCGGCCGTACCGTTCGCAGCGGGGCCGGCCAGATGGCACAGCTCCAACCATCTCGCTGTCGGCGACCGTCGCACGATTCACCAGCCTGATCATCGACCTCGACGGGCGTGGCTACTTCGAGCGCGCTTTCCACAAGGATTGCGTAGACGACGCGCGGTCAATCGACCCTTCGGTCCTCATCGAAGAGGAAATCGGCGTGCCTGACCTATGGCCGCTCTCCGTCGACCGCCTGATCGACGACCTCGACGTTTTCATGGATGTGATCGAGGTTCTCGGCGAGTTCGTCGCCGCTCCCCAAAGTAGATCGAACCACGGCTACGGCGGGTGCGGATGGCACCACCGCGACTTCAACATCCAGATGGGACGTGACATCTACTTCTGGCTGATCAACCGGCTGCTGGACCGAACCACGTTCGACCTCCGGCTGGCGACCTCGGGTGAGGATCGGGGTCGGCTGGTCGAAGCCCATGGCGATGCGCGCAATGACCTCGTCACCGCGACGATCGAAGGCGCTGACGAGGACACGCGCAGCCCGATCGAGCACGCGGTTGCTCTCTTCCGTCGACGCGGTGCGACCGTTGAGGACAAACGGTCGGCGTGTACGACACTCGCGGGGGTACTTGAGCTCCGTCGCTCGTTGTTGAAGGAGGAGCTCTATCGGAGAGACGAGGGGGCGCTCTTCCAGGTCGCCAACGAGTTCGACTTGCGGCACCGCAGCGAGAGCCAGAAGGGCGACTACGATCCGGTCTTCCTCGACTGGATCTTTTGGTGGTACCTCGGGACGATCGAGCTGACCGACCGAATCGTTTCCCGGCAGGCCGAGAGTGACAGCGAGCCACCCTTTTAGGCCGCTACGCCGGCCGGTCGGCGGCTAGCCCGATCGACCGGCGGATGACCCGCAGGCGGTGCCGTCCTGCTCCTCGTTGATACGGCAGCATCTCGGATCCGGACCGCGCACCGCGTCATTGCGCTCGGCCGGGTTCTCAGCTAACCGACCGGATCTGCCGCGATGAGCGCGGCTGCGGAGGTGCGTCTATCCGCCGCCTGGCGGGCGCCGGCGCTTCAGCCGGCGTCCGCGGCGGAGTGGGCGGCGGTATATGCGGAGAGGATGTCTTGGTGGAGGCGACCTCGGGTGCCGACCTCGTATCCGTTGGCCCGGGCCCAGGTCCGAATCTCAGAAGGACTTGCTCCCATCCTCACCGTGTGGGCTGCGGCAGACATCATCGAGTCCGGGTGGGCTTCAGCGGCGCTGGGTCGAGGCACCGGCGAGGCGGCGGTTTCCGGTACCGGCGTGGTGTCGCGGGCGAACGCTGGTTGGAGGTGCTCGAGCAGCGTGGCGTAGACCGTTGGATGTTCCATGCGCGTGCCAAGCTCCCGGGCCTTGGCGGCCTTGCCACCGTCCATGGTTCCGTCGGAGACGAGCATCGCGGTCTTGGCGGAGACCGAGGAGATGACGCGGACGCCCAGCAGTTCGGACTTCTCCTCAAGGCGAACTCGTAGCGCTTCGTCGCATCCGGTGAAGACCACCTTGTTGCCGACGCGTAGTGGTTCGCCGAGGGCCCAGTCTGCCGGGAGAGCTGTGAGACCGGCCGAGAGGCGTTGATGGCGAGCATGCTCAGCGCGGTCGAGGAGGGCCGGGATGACCTCGTGGTTGACGCCGAGGAGGTCTGAGACCGTTTGCAACTCGGCCCGTTCCGCTCGGCTGACCTTGCCGTCGTCGAGTGCGGCGTAGGCGAGGGCGAGGACGAAGGCCTGGTTGGCGGCAGCGATGTCGGTGCTGGATAGGTTTTCAGCTTCGGCAACGGCATCGAGGTCGGCGGCCTCGTCTGCGGTCACCTCGCCGTCCTCGAGCGCCGCAGCGAGCTTCTCCAGGTAAGCGAGCGCGCCGGTCGGTGCGCCTTCGTCTAGGGCGTCGACGAATGAGAACCGCTCGACGAGCTCGACCAAGGCCCGCGGCGCCGGAGTTTGGGCGTGGACCGCCATGACGTATCGGGCACGCGGTGAGGGGTCGGGCCGCGACTGGGGTGATATCGGGACCGCCCCGGTTCGGGACGGGCCGCGCGAGGGACCTGTCGGCCAAGGGATGTCGAGCGCACGGGTGGGCAGGTCGAGGTGCTCGGGCGGCGGCGGGTAGCCCAGGTGGGGGTGCATGTACGCGGCAAGGAGCAACGCGGTCGCGCGCGCGTCACCGAGGGCGGAGTGCGCGTCGACGATCTGTGTGCCGACGGCCCAGCAGCAGTCAGCGAGTCGCCGTCGGTCGAGTGTCGGGAGGTGATACTCGGAGGCTTCGAGGGTGCACAGGGCTGGGAGGTGGGGCATGTCCCAGCCGGCTCTGGCGTACTCCGCCCGCACGAAGGAGAGGTCGAATTTGGCGTGGTGCGCAGCCACCGCGGCCCCGGCTAGCCGCCGGTTGAGTGGAGCGATGATGTCGGAGAAGACGGGCGCGTCGGCGACGTCGGCGGCAGTGATGCCGTGGATGTGAGTCGCGCCGACTGGTCCTTGTGGGTTGACCCGAGTCGCCCACTCGTCGAGGACGCGCCCCCAGGGGTCCGTCGTGACGACGGCGATCTCGACGATCCGGTGCTGGCTGGCGGATAGCCCAGTGGTTTCGACGTCGATCACCGCGAAGCGCGGCTGGTGTGGGGAGACCATCACCGCCTCGGGCCGCTGCTGAGGAGGTGGAGCCATCAGCCCGGCCAACTCCGAGGCATGGCTCTTGCGGAATCGATCGAGGAAACCCACTCACTGCTCCTGGTTGTGAGGCGATGGCGTTCGTCATGCTGGCACCGCCATCGGCGCTCGTCTGGCGTTTGACTGGCTCGGGTCGACAGGATTGACGCGGAGGAAGCCAGATCCGTGCGGTGGAGCCCAGGGCTGCACGCTCTCCGAACGTCACCCGCAAACTGGGGAGCTCGATCCCACGGGCGCGTCACAGCGCCGCGATCGGCTACGCCGAGGTGGGATAGACGACTTCCATTCGCGCCAGCGGCGGTCCAACAATCATTGGCTCCGTGGGGTCCAAACTCACTGGACCTCTTGCTCGCCGAACACGATCATCACGCCATGACGTCCGAAGCCGATGCCGAACCCAACGAGTCGGGCGGTGTCTGGCGTCTGACCGACCACACTCATGCCGCTGGCCTTTCCCGGGGCTGGATGTGGCTCAAGGGCGCCATATCTGGTCTCGTGAAGGCTCGCACGGGTGCTGCGGAACCCTGGGGGCTGTGGCTTGGCGTGCTTCAGTGCGTTCAATGCGTTCACCATGTTCGCAAGTGCGTCGTCATGGCTACGGCTAACGTGCCGGATGACGTTAAGGCCGACATCGACAGCTACCTAGCCGAGTTCGACCGGGCCCTTCCGCACCTGACGACGATTCGGAATGTTTTCGAGCATTACGAGGACGGCTACGCCCTCGGAACGGGCCATCTACAGCAGCCTGAGACGAAGCCATGGGAACGGACCATGAGCGCGGCCCTCTCCGAAGCCTGGACGATCGTTCCCGAGTACGCCGACGACGATCATGAGCGACCCATGGTGACCGTGGCAGGCACGTACGCTCTCGATCTGAGCGAGGCGATCAGGGTGTCGGAGTGGCTCTTGCTGAAGCTTTGGGAGCGCACTCGACATCTGTGACCCACGACCCTTCTCGGTCGCCGGGCAGGATGCGACGCTCCGCCGCCTGTGACTGTCAAGATCAGGCGCAAGGTCGCTCATGGCTTGACTCGCCACAGTTGCTCGAGGTCGGGGTCATGGACAACGTCGAGGCGCTCATTGGCGACGTAGGCCGCCGGCCTGGGCACCATCAGGCGGCGCATCTGTCGCTCGGTGGGACTGGGCAGAGTCTCCTCGACCAGGTCGGTGTCGTCGTAGGTCATCGCGGTCTTCTCAGCGGTCCGGGGCGGGACGGTCGGTCATGGGCCGCGTGCGTGGCAGGTTTCGCTGCCGTTCGGGGGGCTTAGGTACGAAGGACTCATCCAGCTCGCCGGCGAGGTCGCGCATCTCGGATCGGTATCGATCCCACTCGCGCGGGTGGATGCCTTTCTGCACGGCGGAGGCGACGATGGCGGCCATGGAGTAGGGCCGGTCCGAGGGCACCTGGTCGAGAGCGCACCAGGCCTTGGCGCCGTCGCCATGTAGCCAGCTCGCGAAGCCGAGCATGGAGGCCGGCGCCGCGCGGACTTCGTCGGGGGCCCGGCGGGTGAGGTCGTTCCAAATCGCCATGTGCGAGGCGTGGTTCAGATTGGTCATGTTCTCCCAGAGCTCGTCGCGGGTGGCGATCGTCTCCAAGGCGACGAGCATCCGTGCCCCGTCGGCATCGGAGAGCCGGTTGCCGTCGGCGTGGAACTGCTCGAGACGGTCCAGGGCCCAGTCCCGCTCCGCAGCGGGCGTGCTGGCGTCGGCCGCCGCTCGAGCTGTCGGGATCACCTGGGCGATCGGCTCACGGTTGCCGACCATGGAGGCGGCCAGGGACGCGCGGCTGGAAGCCGGCTGGGCGGCGCCGGAGAGCACAGTCGCGGCCGCGACCCGCTCGGCGGTCGCCTGGGTCTGGAGCCCGGTGGCGCCGGCGTTGAACTCCCGCCAGTGCTGCCCGTCGGTCCACAGCCGGATGGGGATGGTGATGCCCACGGTCTCGAGTCGGTTGGACAGGTGCTGGCTGGCCAGCTCGGCGCTGCGGCGGTCTTCGGTGAAGCAGAGGATGCCCATCCGATCGCCCGAGCGGGCATGGCGGCCGTAGGGGCCGCTGATGGCATCCCAGATCTCCTCACGCTCAGCGGCGCTCGAGGGGAGGTCGACGCGCGTGATCGGGAGTCCAGGACCGAAAGGGACCAGGACGATCGACTCCTCGGGCTTGAAGCCGAGGACGTGCGGTACTGCGGCGAGCAGCTCGTCCGGGGACTGTACGACGAGATCCATCGGAACTCCGCGCGGTCAGCTGGCCGGGGCCGAGCGGGCGACCCGCTCGAGGCCGTGGGCGAAGATCGAGCCACAGGCCCCCCATACGTCGTGCAGCTGGGTGGCGGCCGAGGCGAAGATCCTGACGTGTTGGGTAGTGGGCTCGTCGTTGACACACTCCCCCTCGCCGCTCGGCACGCGCCGGTTGACCGGGACCCGGCAGCTGACGAACGGCTCACCCTCGCCCGTGTAGAACAGTTCAGGAGCCTGAGCCAGGTTGCCGGCGAGAGTGACAGTGATGGACATGACTTCCTCCTAGGTGACTGCGAGACATTCCGAATCGGTCCCGCAGTCACCTAGGTCCCATCTGGGTCCGGCAGCGATCACTCCGAAAGAACTTGTTTCGCTTAGCCTCGAGCTCGCGCGGAGTTGCTCAACGGGGCCGGGCGGCAGGCGCTACCACGCCGTGACCAGCCCTGTCTGTTGTTCGTCGCGCTCGACGCCACGACGTGCTCAACGTGCCCCGCGGACCCAGGCGGGCAGTGCTGCGGTGCCCGAGCGCCGTGCCCTCGCGATCGGTCAGACGTCGTGTTCTGCCGCGTAAGCGAACCGTAGACAACGATCGCCCGCACTGGCGCGTTGCCAGAAACCGCCATAGTCACAGCCGTCGGGGCGCGCCGGCTCCGACGATCGCGGCCACCATCGCCGCCAGGCCGGCGTCATCCAGCCGACGAACCGGCGCCCGCTCCCTCGCTCTCGGCCGTTGCACGGGTCCCCGCTCTGACGATCGCGCCGACTTCCGGGCCGCTGAGCCGCCGCAACCGCGTCGCCTCCCTCACTGTGATCGTCTCGCCGCACCACTCCACCGCCTCGCTCACGGACAGCCCCTCGACCTCGGTCAACTTCCGCAGAGCCTCCCCGGCGCGCTTCTCGGTCTCGGCCACCGCTGCGTCCCGCTGGCCGATCGCGACCAAGACCCGTTCGGCGAGGTCTATAACCCGTCGCTCCCGCTCCTCACGCTCGCGCCGCCTCTTGCCGGCCATCTCACGCGCCGTACGCCGGGCCTGCTGCTTGATTGTCTGCTGGCTCATCGGTCCTCACTCCCAGTCGGATGGACTCTGACAATCACCTATGACAGATCCGGGCCACCGGGCGATCACCACTCTCCTAGAAACCTTCGAACCCACCAACCTCGACGCAGGCAGCCCGTCGACCTCAAACGAGTGCGACGACGACTCCCCAGGCGTCACCGACGCCCCTCAGCGTCCCCCCGAACTTTCGCGACCTCTCAAATGCCACACACCTCTTGCATTCTCGGTACGCCGAATAGAAAGAACACAACAAAAATCCGGCCGGAAGTGATCGCACAGCACGCCCGCGTGCACGTAGGTGACCGTGACGATGAGCCTCCACAAGCTGACGGCGGGGTCGGGGTACGACTACCTGACCCGCCAGGTCGCAGCGATGGACGCCACGGACAAGGGCCACACCGGGCTGGCGAGCTACTACACCGAGAAGGGCGAGACCCCCGGCGTGTGGGTCGGCTCCGGCATGGAGGGACTCGAGGGACTCGACGCCGGCGACGTCGTCACCGCTGACCACATGCAGAGCCTGTTCGGCTCCGGTCACCACCCGCTGGCCACCCAGCGGACCAAGGACCTGGACCTGCGCATCGGCCGCGACGGCGTCGACCGGCCGACCGACGCGGACTACAAGACGGCCCGCCAGCTCGGCACGCCGTACAAGGTCTACGACAACGACATCAGCCCGTTCCGGATCGAGGTCGCCAAGCGCATCGCGGCCATCAACGAGGCCGCCGGCCTGCCGGGTGACTGGCCGGTCCCCGCGGCCGACCGGGCGAAGGTCCGCACCGAGGTCGGCACCGAGTTCTTCCGTGCTGAGCACGGCCGCGAACCCGCCGACGCACGCGAGCTGGCCGCCGCGATCGCCAAGCACTCCCGACCGAAGACCAACGCGGTGGCCGGCTACGACCTGACCTTCTCCCCGGTCAAGAGCGTCTCGGTGCTGTGGGCGATCTCCGACCCGAAGACCGCCGCGGTGATCGAGTTGGCCCACCAGGCAGCGATCAAGGACGCGCTGGACTTCATCGAGTCCAAGGCACTGTTCACCCGCCGTGGCACCAACGGCGTCCGCCAGGTCGACGTCCGGGGCCTGGTCGCCACGGCGTTCACCCACCGCGACTCCCGCGCCGGGGACCCTGACTTGCATACGCACGTCGCCGTGGCGAACAAGGTCCAGACGCTCGACGGCAAGTGGCTGGCCATCGACGGCCGGCCGCTGCACAAGGCGGTCGTCTCGGCCTCGGAGACCTACAACACCGCGCTCGAGCGGCACCTCGTCGACGCCCTCGGCGTGCGGTTCGAGGAGCGACCGAACGAGGACGCCCGCAAGCGGCCCGTGCGCGAGATCGTCGGCGTCGACCCCGAGCTGAACCGCCGCTTCTCCAAGCGCCGCGCCAACGTCGAGGACCGCCGCAAGGTCCTCGCGGCCGCGTTCCAGGCCACCCACGGCCGGCCACCCACACCGGTGGAGACCATCCAGCTGTCCCAGCAGGCGACGCTGGAGACCCGCGAGGCCAAGCACGAGCCGCGCTCGCTGGCCGAGCAGCGCGAGACCTGGAGCCGTGAGGCCATCGAGGTGCTGGGCACCCCTCAGCGGGTCAAGCAGATGGTCCACGGCGCACTGAACCCGAAGGGCGCAGCGCGGTCGCTGGCCGACTCGGCCTGGTTCGCCAAGACCACCGACCGGATCGTGGCGACGATGGAGGGCAGTCGCAGCACCTGGCAGTACTGGCACGTCTACGCCGAGGCCCAGCGGCAGGTCCGGGGCGCCAACGTGCCCACCAACCAGGTCTCCCAGGTCGTCGAACTGCTCGTCAGCGAGGTCCTCGACGGCCGCTCGGTGAGCATGGCCCGACCCTGGGACACCATCAGCGAACCGGCCGAGCTGCGGCGCGCGGACGGGGCCTCGGTCTACACCCAGAGCGGCGCCGAGCTGTTCACCTCGGGCAAGGTACTCGCCGCCGAGCAGCGCCTGGTCGAGGTCGCCGGCCGCCACGACGGGTACGCCGCCGAGGCGTCCTCGGTCGACCTGGCGCTGCTCGAGTCGACCGCCAACGGCATCACCCTCAACGCCGGACAGGCCACGCTGGTCCGCGAGATGGCCACCTCCGGCGCCCGGCTGCAGCTGGCGATCGCGCCCGCCGGATCCGGCAAGACCACCGCGATGCGAGCCCTGGCCAGCGCCTGGGCTGATGGTGGCGGCACCATCATCGGTCTGGCTCCCTCAGCGGCGGCCGCAGACGCGCTCCGCTCGCAGATCGACACCCAGACCGACACCCTGGCGAAGCTGACCCACTCCCTCGAGCAGGCCCGCGAGACCGGCGCCGCGATGCCCGCCTGGGTTGCCGGCATCGACTCCTCCACCCTCGTGGTCATCGACGAGGCTGGGATGGCAGACACCCTCTCGCTGGACGCGGCGGTGTCCTACATCCTCGAGCGCGGCGGCAGCGTCCGCCTGATCGGCGACGACCAGCAGCTCTCGGCGATCGGCGCCGGCGGCGTGCTGCGCGACATCCGCGCCACCCACGGATCCCTGCAGCTGACCGAGCTCGTCCGGTTCAAGGACCCCGCTGAGGGCGCCGCCTCGCTCGCGCTGCGCGAGGGCAAGCCCGAGTCGCTCGGCTTCTACCTCGACCGCGACCGGGTCCACGTCGGCGACCTGGCCACCATGACCGAGGACGTGTTCGCGGCCTGGCAGGCCGACCGCGCCGAGGGCCTGGACTCGATCATGCTCGCCCCGACCCGCGACCTGGTCAGCGAGCTGAACCAGCAGGCCCGCGCCCACCGGCTCGAGGGGATCGACCCGGCCGACCCCGACTACGAGGCCGCCAGTGGCCCGGTCCGCCGGCTCGCCGACGGCAACGAGGCGTCGATCGGCGAGCTGATCATCACCCGCGAGAACGATCGTCGCCTGCGTACTTCGGCTACCGACTGGGTGAAGAACGGCGACCGCTGGAACGTGCTGGAGATCCACGACGGCGGCGAGCTCACGGTCCAGCACACCCAGCACGGCCGCACCGTGCGGCTGCCCGCTGACTACGTCGCCCGGTCCACCGAGCTCGGCTACGCGTGCACCGTGCACACCGCCCAGGGCGTCACAGCCGACACGATGCACGGCCTGGCCACCGGCAGCGAGTCGCGCCAGCAGCTCTACACGATGATGACCCGCGGCGCGCACGCGAACCACGTTTACCTCGAGGTCGTCGGCGACGGCGACCCGCACTCGGTGATCCACCCGACGCTGGTCCGACCGCTCACGCCGACTGACATCCTCGAGTCGATGCTGGCGCGCGACGACACGCAGCGGTCCGCAACCAGCCTGCTGCGCGAGCAGGCCGATCCGGCCACCCGGCTCGGCGAGGCGTCCCAGCGCTACCTCGACAGCCTCTACGTCGCCGCAGAGGATCTCCTGCGCCATGACCACGTTGGCCAGGACGCCAACGGCGCCCCTATCAACGTGGTCGACGCCTTGGACAACGCGGTCGAGACGCTGGTCCCCGGACTCTCGGAGGAGGCCGCCTGGCCGACCTTGCGTGCCCATCTGCTGCTGCTCGGCGCGGCCGGCGAGAACCCTGTCGACGCGCTCCGGGCCGCTGCCGGCGACCGGGAGCTGGAGAGCGCGCACGACCGTGCGGCGGTCCTCGACTGGCGCCTGGACGCTTCCGGGCTGCGCAACGCCGGCTCCGGGCCGCTGCCGTGGATGCCCGCGGTCCCGGCCCGCCTGGCTGAGGACCCGCACTGGAGCACCTACCTCGCCCAGCGCGCGCACCTGGTCGAGCAGCTCGCCGGCCAGGTCCGCACGCGGGCGACCGACCAGGCCGCACTGCCGGCGTGGGCACAGAACGGTCTGCGGCCGGACGCCGCCACGGTCGCCGACGTCGAGGTCTGGCGGGCCGCCATGCAGGTCCCGGTCGACGACCGGCGACCGACCGGTGCACCGCAGTTGCAGAAGGCCTCCGCGACCTGGCAGCGGCGGCTCAACCGCGCCGTCACCGGCGACCACACGCCGGCGCTCAAGGAATGGCGCCAGCTGCTCTACTCGCTCGCCCCGCAGGTCCGCGACGACGAGTTCACCCCGTTGCTCGCCGAGCGACTCGCCGCGATGTCGCGCGCCGGCGTCACCGCCCACGAGCTGCTGCGCACCGCCACTGCGGCCGATCACCCGGCCGGGCCGCTGCCCGACGAGCACGCCGCTGCGGCCGTGTGGTGGCGCATGGCCCGTCAGCTCACCCCGGCCGTTGCCTCCCAGATCGGCGACGTCTCCCACGGTGAGAGCGTCACCAGCGAGTGGACTCCGCGGCTCGCGGATCTGTTCGGTCCCGAGCGCGCCGCGAGCATCCAGGCCAGCACCTGGTGGCCTGCGCTCGTCGCGAACGTGGACCACGGCGTGCAGCGCGGCTGGCAGGTCGAGGCTCTGCTGGGTGCCGGGCGGGCGATGCCGAGCGACGGCTGGGATGGCGTCGACGATTGCCAGGCGCTGGTCTGGCGGACCTCGATCGCGTTGGAGACCGCTCCCGACGAGCACGAGCACGAGTACCACTTCGACGAGCCACCCGCAGACCTGTGGGACGGGATCGAGCCGGACCCGGCAACGCTCGTCGACCACGCCACCGACCCCGACTGGGGCGACTGGCCGCTCGCCGAAGACCCCCGCCCGTACGACGAGCACCTGGTCGACGCCGTCGCCGACGACCTGGTCGACGTCGACGAGGACAAGTTCGTCGAGCCCGACCTGACGCTGGCCGCCTACATCCGCGACCTGGGCGGCAGTCGACTGGAGCCCACCGACGCCGACCTCCGGCTCGTGTATCAGCGGGCCGACGAGTGGCACTCCTCCCCCGTCTCGCGTGAGCGCATGCTCGAGATCAACGACATGGCACAGGCCTTCTTCGAGGCCCGGTTCACCGACTCGTGGGGCCGCGACTACCTCACCGGACGGTTCGGCATCGACCTCGCCGGCGACGAGCGGTTCCGTCCCGGTCAGGCGCCAGCCGGGTGGACCAACCTGGTCGACCACCTGCGCGGCCGCGGTTTCAGCGACGCCGAGATGGTGGCCACCGGGGTCGCGACCGAGGCCAGCACTGGCCGGCTGATCGACCGGTTCCGCGACCGGGTGATGTTCCCGGTGATCCACCAAAGCGAGGTCCTCGGCTTCGTCGGCCGCCGCCGGCCCGACCTCACCGACGCCGACAAGGGCGGCCCGAAGTACCTCAACACAGCCGACACCCCGCTGTTCCACAAGGGCGCCCAACTGTTCGGTGTCGTCGACGAACTGCTCACCGAGGGTGCGGTCCCGGTGATCGTCGAAGGCCCGATGGACGCCGTGGCCGTCACGATCGCCAGCGCCGGCCTCTACCTCGGGGTGGCGCCGCTCGGCACGTCGCTGACCCATGAGCAGGCCGCCCAGCTGGCAGCCGTCGGCCGCGACCCGATCGTGGCCACCGACGCCGACCTCGCTGGCCAGGTCGCAGCCGAGCGCGACTTCTGGATGCTCACCCCGCACGGCCTCGACCCCGGCTTCGCGCGGTTCCCCGACGGCCTCGACCCCGCCGACCTGCTCGCCCAGCGCGGCCCCGCCGCGCTCACTGCCGCGGTGGCCAGCGGCCAGCCCACCTTCCGCTCGCTCGGTGACCAATTGCTCACCGAGCGGCTGGACAACCTCGCCCCGGAGCAGGCCCAGCTGGCCGCCATGCGGGTCATCTCGGCACGTCCCAGCCGCGCCTGGGAGCCCGGCGCCAGCCAGGTCCGGGCCCGCCTGCAACTCTCCCAGTTGCAGGCGCGACGCGACCTGCGCGACGCGATCAAGACCTGGGATGCCGACCCGCGGAAGGCGGCACTGGCCGAGCTCCACAAGAGCAGCGAGGTTCGCGCACGGCCCTCGGCCGCGGCCGAGAAGACCCCGGCCGAGCGGTGGGCCACCTTGGCTCGCGAGCTCGACCCGCGGCTGCTTGAGCAGGGCGACTGGCCGGCCACCGCCGCAATGCTGCAGCAGGCCCACGAGCAGGGTCACGACGTCGGCGCCTCCACGCGCGGCCTGGTCGCTGAGAAGCCCCTGGGCGACAGCCCAGCGCGTGACCTGCGCTACCGGATCGTGTCCCGTCTCGAGATCCCGGTCGACACCGGCGAAGGCACCCCGGCGCCGACCCAGTCGCCGGGCGTGGCACGAGATCGGCAGGACGTGAACCGTTCGCGGCCGCCCCGCCGCGGTACCCCACGCCGCTGACCCGCTCCGGAAGGCCGCAAGCTGGTGTCACGGCAAGACCAACTGCACGATCCTGTGGTCGTGGTGACAGCGATCCCGCCAAGATCCCAAACGGGGCCAGACGAACGCAACTTCACAATGCCCTGGCGTTTGGTCGATCGTCGCAGAAGACGCAGTAGGCCGAGTCGAAGCCGAGAGTGCGGGCGACATCTACGTAGTGCTGCGTCCCCTCATCCCGGTCCTCTGTGAACCATCGGCCGATGACTAGAAGAGCCACCGCAGTGGCGCCCACGTCGAGGAGGCTAAGCGCCGCGCTGAGGCCATTGGTGCCGCGGGTCCAGGTGTCGTCGACGACAAGCACTCGCTGCCCGCACGCGTCCCGGTGCGCATGAAATCGGTCTGCGCGCGGGTCTTGGTGAGCCTCGCCCGCCCCTCCTGACTGAAGCAGTTCGACGAGGCGACCATTCGCCCATCGGGTCGAGTCGAGAATTTCCACAACGGGGTGCTGGCCCGGCCTCGCCTTGCTGCTCGGCACCCAAGTGACGGAGTCGAACCGATTGACACCCGCCTCGCGCGCCAGACATGCACCGTGACGCCAGCCAAAGTCGTCGAGCAGCGCCGCCAAGTCGTCCGCATATAAATCGGCGCCATCCCACTCCTTGTACCGCCACAACGCGTTCGTCAGCGCCTGGCCGTTTGACGCGAGTGAGATCGGCAGCACGGGCACGGCTTGAAGGGACTCGTTGCGTTGCAAAGCTTCTTTGCAGGGCCAGCAGCGCGTGAACGAACCCGCAGGCTGATGGCACGTGTGGCATACGCCCGCCTGAGCCGGGAGCATCGGCAAAAGATCGGTCGGGTCGAATGCCACCTTTGCAACGTACCGACGGCCGATCGCGCCCGCAGACGAATGCGGCTACTCCTCGACGAGCCTGAGAAGGAGGCTCACCACATCGTCGTGGCCCCGAAGCGCGACAGCCTCGCCGCCCGCCTCGCGAGTCAACGACAGGCTGCCCGCGTTGGTCTCCGAAGCCCGTTCAGCCTCGTCGCTAGGAATCGGCACGGCCAGGATGCGGCCTTGCTCGACTGCGAACTTTGCGGTGCTCAAGGTGCCCGACTTCGGCGCGCACTGGATCACGACTGTCGCGGCCGATAGCCCGCTCTGGATCCGGTTCCGGGCGACAAGTGATCGCGGACTTGGCGGCATTCCGGGAGGCTGCTCAGACACCAACGCTCCACCCTCGTCGAGGATTCGCTTGGCGTCAGCGAGATGTTCCTTGGGCGATGGCACGTCTACACCGGACCCGAGAACAGCAATCGTTGCACCGCCAGCGCCAATGGCGGCACGATGCGCGGCGATGTCGATGCCCAAGGCGAGACCAGAGACGACACAAATCTGGTGCGCAGCAGCGCCGGCTGCGACGTACGACGCGGTCGACCGGCCCCACTCCGTGGTCGCGCGGCTGCCCACGATCGCGAGGCGTCGCGCGGGGTCGGGAATCGCGCCGCGCACCCACAGAACGGCAGGCGGGTTCTTGATGCGCCGTAGCGCCATCGGATAGGCCTTATCGAACCACCCGATCAGGTGCATTCCCTCGCGAAGCTCGGCGAAACTGGGCTTGCCGACGGCTTCGACCTCAACGCGGGCGACTGCCTTGCGCGCGTCCGGCGACGCATCGAGCAGAGCATCCCAGGACTTGAAGGTCTCAGCGACTTTGATCGCCCTCGCTGCGCCAACGCCCGGAAGGTCCATGAGCGCGACAAGCGATGCCGCGTCCAACAAGTCGGTCGAGCCGCTGCCGGGCTCCTCCGCCTCGTCGAACAGGGTGGTCTCCACATCATCACCATCTCACGGTCAGAGGGCGTCAGGCGTCGTTCGACCTGCTGCCAGAACCGCATGCGAATGCGGCGACGGATCTGTCCGAACGCTCGGCCACGCCAGGGCGCCCATGATCGCAAACTCACGTCGGTTGCCGGAGGCGGGACGTTCGCGACCAGCGGCGACGGCGGCCATCGCCGCGGCAGCCGGCTGCTGCAGCACGACGTCAACCGGGCTTGTTTGCCCGCTGGTGCGCCAGCTGACTGACCAGGCGAGCAGGGCCTTCGCAAGCGCCACGATCGACAGAACGGGCCCGCCGAGGTAGGCGATAGCCACCACGACGAGGAGCGCTGAGGTCACCTGATCCGGCATCAGTTCTTCGCCTGGGATGTCGACGGGGCGAGAACGCTCAGAATGGCTCTCCCACAACGAAGCGGTGTGTGACTACCCGCTGGCAGGGGTTTCGTTCTCTCAGCGGCGTTCTGACGCCGTTTTGAGCCCGTCGTGCCCACTTCATCGCGATGCAGTGGGCGCGAGCTCCACGTCTGGGATCGCCGACGTCGACGGGATTGCGCGGTCCTCGGCCGCTCGGCCGCGGGCGGCTGTCGCAGGCTCCTCGAGGTCCTCGGTCGCCTCGACCATCTGACGCTGCTCCTCTGTGCTCGGTACACCGTAGCGGCGCTCGGCCATCGCCTCGACCTGCGCTACCGCGTTCCACACGTACTCGCCGGAGCCGTGGGAGTAGCAGGCGTTGACGTGTTCGCGCGCGTGGCCGAGCTCCTTCTTGCTTGAGCGCGGATGCTCGCCGAGAGCCTTGAGGGCGCGCTGGGCTCGGCGGATGGCCTCGGAGCGTTCGTTGATCTGCATCATTCGCGGGGTCCCTTCTCCGTTCGGGTGCGCGGCTGAGCGCCGCCCATCTCGTCGTCGTGGATCTCGCCCGTGTCGAGGTCGACGAGGCCGAGCCGCGGCGGACCAGCCGGCGGTTGTTCGTGTGCCCGCCGGTTGACAGGCAGAGCGTCGATGTCGTGGGCGAACGTGTTCTCGCGGCGCTGGCGGCTGGCGTCGGCCAGGTGCTCGTTGTGGCGCGGCTTGGCCGGCCAGCTCTTGTGCTCGTCGTCGCAGTGGGCCCGCAGCCGGTTGCGCAGGCGGTCGGTGAACGCCGGCAGGCAATAGCGGTGCCACTCCTCGAGCGCGTCGCTGGTCATCGCCAACCCGGCCCGCCGGCGCTGGTCGGCCAGGACGGCGATCTCGTGGACCAGGTGCGGGTGCAGGGGCCAGCAGCTGGGGATGAGCCCGGAGACGTCCCAGGTGTACTCGCGGTTGAGCCAGATCACGACGTCCTCGAGCCACTCCCACAGGTCGTGACGCACCTCGGGGTCCAGGCAGGTCGCCGGCTCCCAGGGTCGCGACAGCAGCGCGTGGTTGCCGAGGGCCTTCTTCTCCTCCTCGGTGCCGTTGATGGCGATGTGGAGCTCGCGGTAGGCGAGCCGGACGTGGTCCCCGGGGACGGGGAAGGGGAAGACCATCAGCGTGGGTGCCGCCCGGCGGGTCTGCTGCTCGGTGGTCACAGTTCACTCCTTACGTGGTCGGTCTCGTCGTCGACGAAGCCGAGACGGCGCGCCTCGACGAGCGCGGCGGTGGCTCGGGCTTCGGGGGTGATGACCATGCGCCGGTCGTTGGTGAGGCGCTCGCGCAGCGCCCGCTGGTCGGCCAGCAGTCGTTCGCCGGCCTTGCCTTCGACGCAGCGGTGCAGCTTGGCGATGATCGGCTTGCCGTTCTCGGCGATCACCAGGGCTTGGCGTTCGGGCAGTTGCCGGACTTCCTCGGGCCGCATGATCGGGATGTCGTCGCCGGAGAAGTTGCGGCCACCGCCACTGGCTCCGCCGGTGGAGTGGGTGACCCGCCCGATGCGGACCGTTCCGAGGAGGTCCGAGATCTCCTGGTTGAAAGCGACGTCCTTGGAGCCGCCGAACATCACCAGGGCGTTGGTGAGGCCGAGCAGTGCTCGGGCCTCGTGCTCGCCGAAGATGCTGGTCAGCTGGGGGCGGGTCTGGGCAGCCCAGATGAACGAAAGCCCTAGCGCGCGCTCGTTGGCCATCCGGGTGCGCAGCGTCGGCAGCGGTGCGGTCGACGGCAGCTCGTCGAGCACCGAGACCAAGGGTGGGCACAGCCGGCCGCCCCACGGGGAACTGTGGGCCAGCAGCAGCCCGGTGTCCAAGACGTGCTCGGCCACGGCGGTCATCAGCGGGCTGGCCGAGGCGTAGGGGTCCTCCCTGCCGAGCAGGTAGATGGTGCCGCGTCGACGGATCACGTCGGCCAGGTCGGTGGCGGGGCGTCCGTGGCTGGGAATGCAGCGGCGGCGGATGTCGGCTTGGAAGAACAGCGACACCGCCTGCTGCACCGTGGTGACGGTGTTGCCGGCGGTGCGGTCGTCGCCGTTGAGTGCACCGTGCAGGAGACCGTGCCAGAACGGCTCGGCGTGCGGGTGCCGACGCAGGATCTCCATCGGCTGCGTAGCGGCCGTTGGGTTGGCCACCCACTGCAGGACGTCCTCGAGGGTCTTTCCGGTCAGGGCCGCGGCGTGGAAGTAACCCTGCAGCACCTTCGCCGACTCCGCGGCGTAGAACCGCGCAGCATCGTCGCCGGTGCCGCCGGTAATAGCGCCCTTCACGGTGCCGGCGGTGAACGCCTTGGCGCGCCGCTCGGCCACCTTGGGGTCCACGCAACCGGCGATCGGATCCCAGATCAGCTCGTCGACGACGCCCTCGGCCAGGCCGAAGGGGTCGAGCACCACGCACGGCCGGTCGTCCCGAGACCGTTCGGTGAGGCTGAGCAGCAGGTCCTCGACCTTCGTCAGGGTCACCAGGGCGGCACCCGGAGCGCCGAGCAGCGCCGGGGTGAGCAGGTCGAGGGTCTTGCCGGATCCCTGCGGTCCGATCACGCCGGCGGTGCGGTCCCACGGCACCCACAGCTCGCCGCCTCGCGGCTCATGCGCGTCACCGATGCGCCAGCCCACGTCCCAGGGGTCGAACCTCAGCTTCATCGCTCTTCCTTCGTTCGGCGGCCGTTCAGGAGCCACGGGCTGAGGCCGTGGCTCAGCTGCGGGCCGGGTTGTTCGGTGAGGTCGCCGGCGGCGCGCTGGACCGGTGCCGGCGTGGCCGCGGCGTGCTTGCCGTAGAGGTCCGGGCGGACGATGTCGGCGACCTTGCGGAGCCGGGTGACGCCCAGCAGCTTCTCGGCCTCGGCTGTGGTCGCCATGCCGCGCATGCGGCCCGGGCCCCAGCGCTGGTAGGCCCACGCGCCGAGCCAGATGGTCGCGGTCAGCAGCGCGACCTCGGTCAGGGCGAGGCTGACCCAGACCAGGCCGCGGCCGGCCAGATCGTCGGGGGTTGGGCTGGGCAGCCCGGCATCGGCGTGGCCGCCGACCACGCCGAGAAGGCTGGTCCAGAAGGCGGTGCCGATGGGTGACGGGAACGCGCCGGCGTTGGCGTCGGGCCAGGTCCATCCGGCGCCGGCGAGCAGGTTGGCCACTGATCGGCCGAGCTGGATGCCGATGACGATGACGAACAGGGTCGCCAGGACCACGGCTACCGGGATCTCCCAGGTCCACGGGTAGGGGTCTCGTCGTCGCTCACGCTGCATCGGTCTGGCCACCTCCAGGCGGTCGTGGGTCGTTGGGCCTTGCTGGTCACCTATGTGCGCTCAGGGCTCCGGTGCGATCACACGGCGCGACTCGGGCGTGATGCGTGCTCTGCGAGCCAGGTCGAGGGGTCGACGTTGTCGGGGCCGTAGATGGAGCCGTTCTTGAGGTGGACCTCGAAGTGGAGGTGGCAGCCGGAGACGTTGCCCTCCTTGCCGACCTGGCCGATCGGCTCGCCGGCGGCCACGGTCTGGCCGCGGCTGACGTTGACGGTCTGCATGTGGGCGTACCAGGTGGTCAGGCCTCCGGGGCCGGTGGTGACCTTGACCAGCTGCGGCCCAGCCCAGGAACGCTGTGTGGTGTCGATCTCGATGGTGCCGGCGTGGGCGGCGTAGACGGTGGTTCCGCAGGGTGCGGAGAAGTCGGTGCCGGTGTGCCACTTGGACCAGTAGGGACCGGTCTCGTGCCAGTTGTGGTTGTCGGTGCCGATGTACTGCGCGGGCACCGGGTAGACCACCTCGTCGCAGGAGGCGCCCTCGAGGCCGACCGGCTGGACCGAGGCGCCGGGCTTGACGTTGATGTGCACGTGGTCGAGGTGGTTCTCGGTAGCGCTCCCCCGGTCCTCCATCGGCCGCCAGCCCTCGCCTGCGCGGGCGACCGACCAGATCCGCTGGTACCAGATGATGTAGTCGATGCCGAGCTTCTGGGCATTGGCCTTGGCGTAGGCGGCGAGACGGTCGCCCTGCGCACGGCCCGCCGCGTTGAGCGGCACCATGAAGTCGGCCGCGAGCCCGGCCGGGTGGCCGTTGGGGTCGGTGGCGCTCTCGCGGTAGCCGCCGACGGTCTTGATGTCGAACATGGGGCCGAGGATGTTGACCAGCTGGGTCAGCTGCGGCTTGACCGGGCCGAGGTTGTACTTGGCCTCCGCTGTACCGGAGTCGACTGCGCACCCGGCGCTGCTGCCGGCGGTGGTGGCGGTCACCAGCGGGTGGTCGGCGATCTTGCTGGCCTGGGTGCTGGTGTCGACCTCGGCGCCGGCCCAGGTGAGGTTCGTGCCGTAGACGTGGTCGATCGGCGCGTCCTGCTTGGGCTTCTTGCAGGGCTCGGCAGAGCCGCCGAAGGCGTTGCTCAGCTCAGGGGTCAGTGCGCAGTGCGAGGCGTTGCTGCCGTCCTTGCCGTCGTTAAAGTCGCCCAGGATCACCGCAGGGGTGCCCGTGCCGGCGAGCTCGGTCATCGTGGCCAGCTGGCGACGCAGCGCCTCCTGGCGGTGCCCTGCGGCGTTTCCTTGAGTGTTGGCCGGGTTGTGGATACTCCAGACCCAGATCACCTGCCCGGTGGTCGTCGAGGTCAGCTGCACCAGGGGCATGCCGACGTCCTTGCCGCCGAAGTACGGGATGTCGACGAGGCGGTCGTCGGTCTGCTCCCACTCGTTGCGGTCCCAGATCACCCGGTTCTGTGCCTTCCCGCTGGCCGGGTACATCCCCCACTTGGCCGCGTACTGGTTCTCCAGCGCCTGGGCCTGCGGGCCATGCACCTCCTGGAGGCCGGTGATCGTGACGCCGGCGTTCTCGATCGTGCGCATGGCGCCGGGCAGTCGCTTGTCCCAGGTGTCGTACCCGGGCCGCTCCCCCGGCTTGTCGGTGTGGCCGGCGCCGAGCAGGTTGAGGGTGCCGACGGTGATGGGGTTGACGGTCTCGCCCTGGCAGTTGGCGACGTTCGTGGTGGAGCCGTCGTCGGGCAGGTCCGGCAGGTCGCCGCCGAGCAGATCGGTGATGTCGCCGGCTACGTCCTCCCACTGGGCGTAGGCGTCGGGGTAGCCCGAGCGCTGTACTGCCTGCGCGGCCTGGGTGAGCGACATGTTCTGCCAGCCGGGGATGTCGAGGAGCCCGGGGTTGCCGGTGTGCTGGGCCTGGCCGAAGAACGCGCGGGCCGCGAGGACGGCGTTGGTGATCTCGGCCCGGCTTCCCCAGCCGGCCGAGGGGCGCTGCTGGAACAGGCCGCCGGAGTCGCGGTCACCTCCGGTGAGGTTGACCAGCCTGGACTCCTGGATCGCGGCGGCGATCGCGATCTGCAGCCCGTAGCGGGGAATCTCGAAATCGCGGGCGACCTGGGCGATGGTGATCGCGTTGCGGGCCTGCTCGTCGGTCATGGTCGGGTAGTTGGACGCGAACCGCAGCCGCATCAGATGGGCGAGCACGTCGCCGGCCGGCGGCTCGGCGGACGTCCGGGCGGTGGTCGCCGCGGGCACGACCCCGTCGGTCGTGGTGGTGGTGGTCTCGGGCGCGCTCTCCGGGCCGGCGCCGTTCATCGCGATGCGAGCCGAGAGCCAGTGGTGATCCGACACCATCGTGCCGTCCCAGCCCTGCTCGAGACGGGCGCCCTGGTGGTGCGGGAAGAAGATGAAGTCGACGCCGTGGTTGTGCCATCCGTAGCCGGCGGCCTTCATCTTCGCGGCCGCCGTCCAGGGGATGTCGGTGTAGGAGGCCTGGGTGTTCATGTCGCCGCCGATCAGCACCGGACCGTGGGCGGCCAGCGAGTTGCGCAGCTGCAGCAGGATGTCCATTCCGGCGCCGTACTGCTGGGGCCGGGTCAGCGGCGGGTTGCCGTGCTGCTTCGGCCAACGGTGCGGGTTGGTCATGTGGTGGGTGGAGACCACCGAGACCACGGAGCCGTCGGCGCGGCGCAGCATCACCCATGTCGCGAAGCGGTCCCACGTGACCGGACGCCCGTCGTAGAAGGTCTTGTCGTCGTCGACGAGTTGGACCCGGCCGCCGTTTACCTTCGTCCAGGTCGCGTTCTTCCAGAGGACGACGTTGCCCATGGCCTGCTCGGCGCCGGTGCCGGTGCCGGCCGGGGCTGCCACCCGGAAGGCTGAGTAGCCCGGCGTGGCGGCTTCGATCTGCTCCAGGCTCCAGCCGCTGGCCTCGTTGAGGGTGACGAACTCGGGGTTCTTGGACAAGACCTTGGGCATGGAGGCCCGGAACCCGCCGAGGCCGGAGCGGCGCGGGATGTTGGCCTGCGCCATGGTGATCTTGCCGTTGACCGGGCCGCCCACCGGGCCGTCGATGGCTCCGAGGTCACCGAGCTCGGTAGGTACGGTGCCTTGGCTGCTCTGGGTGCGGCACTCGGCGGCCGCGGTGGTCGTCATCACCACCATCAGCGTCACGAGGAACGGCAGCCCCATGAAGATGATCAGGACGGGCAGTCCCGCGAGCAGCAGCTTCTTCATGACAGGTCAGTCCCGAGGTCGCGCGCGCTCAGGCGGCTGTCTCTAGGAACTCAGGTTCGATCGGACGCCCGGAGGCCCTGATCTGAGTTCGTGCAGGTCGTGCCGGTTCGACACTCGTCAGCACTTGAATTGAAGACTCGTCACTCTGGCTGATGGTTTCGATGTACTGTCGACGCATGATCGTCTCGCTTGAAGATGGTGACTGATGGGCTTGGTGGCATTGCCGGGTGGCAGCGCTGCTGGACCGGCACTGATAGGTACGCAGGCGGTCCAGGACTTCGAGCAGGAGCTCGTTGACCAGTACGCACTGGCGATGTCCGCAGCAGGTCTGACGGACCGCCACATCGGGGGAACTCGGGCGATCGTCATCGAGTTCGCTCGCTCGCTGTCGACTCCCCTGTGGGAGGCCACCTGCGCGGACGCGGACGCCTTCTTGGCCCAGCAGCGCCGGCGGGGACTCAGCGTGTCGACCCGCGCGGGCAAGGCCGGCGCGCTGGCGGGCTTCTACGACTTCGCGATCGCCCGCTACGAGGGCACGATCCGCCGCGCGACCGGTGTCTTGGTCGAGCAGCCGATCGATGAGTTCAACCGCCAGTCGGGGGCGTCGCTGGGCAAGGTCCGGGTGCCGCCCTCGGATGAGGAGATCGACTCGCTGTTCACCGCGTGGCGCGGGTCGGTCACGCAGGCGCGCAAGTACCGGCCGGCGGCCCGCGACTACTTCGCCGCCTCGCTGTGGCGCCGACTCGGGCTGCGGATCAACGAGACCGTCATGCTCGACATCCGCGACTGGCGCCCCGATCTGGGTGAGTTCGGCAAGCTCCACGTCCGCCACGGCAAGGGCTCCGGCGGCCGCGGGCCAAAGCCACGGCTGGTGCCGGCGATCAACGGCGCGAACCAGTTGATCGACTGGTGGCTGGCCGAGGTCCGCCCGCAGTACGGCGAGGATTGGGCCGCCCCGGACGCGCCGCTGCTGCCGTCTGAGCGGTTCGACCGCGACTTGGACCGGTGCGGACGTGTCGGCGCGAACGCGCTGCGCCGCGCATTGGGGATTCAGGTCGACCTGTGGCTCCCGGCGTGGTCGGGGCGGATGACGCCACACGTGCTGCGGCACTACTGCGCCTCGTCGCTGTACGCGGCCGGGATGGACATCAAGGCGCTCCAAGAGCTGCTTGGGCACCAGTGGCTGGCAACGACCTCGGGGTACCTCCACGTCCGCAGTGACCACATCGAACGCGCGTGGAACAGCGCGAGCGACCGCGTCGAGGCCCGCCTGGGCCTCCATATCGACTGATCGAACTGACCCGACTAGTGCACTGAAGGAGAGGATCCAGATGCAGTGGAGCCTGCGGCTTCGGGCCGCCGAACGAGGGATCTGGAAGTCCGCAGAGCTGCGGCGGATGCTGGCAGATGCCGGGCTCGAGATCTCCGCCGGGAAGATGTCGTCGTGGTGGGCCGGGACCCCGCCGACGATGCGCCTCGAAGAGCTCGACGTGCTCTGCGCCGTGCTCGAATGCACCCCGAACGACCTGATGAAAACCGAGCCGGACAAGGTCGCCGCGCGGCGTCCCCGCAACACCGACGCAGCCAACGGCAACGGCGGAAACGGCCATGGCGATCCGAACGGCAACGGCGGCACGCCACCGGCGGTCACACCGCGGCTCGGCAAGCCCCGCTCGACCCCACCGCTGTAGCCCGCACCCCCACCGCTCACGGACACGACGAGCACGAGACGATCGAGATGCCCGCGCCCGGACCCAACGCCGCGTTGCGGCTGCCGCCCAAGTGCAACGCCTGCCAGAGCAACCGCGTCGCGTGGACCAGCCCCAGGGTCGACTTCTGCTACCAGTGCCTGCCAGGCGGGCCATTCACGGCTCCACCGTGCAACCGCTGCCGCACACGAACCGACTACTTCAGCCAGGGCCTGTGCAGCCGGTGCCATCCCCGCAGCCCCGAGCACATCGGATCCTGCAAGGGCTGCCTGGCCTGGGGCGTCTACCCCCGCCACAACTGGACCTGCTGGTCGTGTCGCTGGTGGCAGAGCCACTACCCGAAAGGCACCTGCGCCTGCTGCGGCCGCACCAGCCACGTCAGCGACCGTCAAGCCTGTCGCCTGTGCCTCGAGAATGCCCGCTTCGAACAGGAACCCGGCCGAGCACCCGACGTCGCCGCGGCGAGCAAGGACAGCCAGCAACTTTTCTTCGCGAACATGGTCTTCAAGCGGCGCGTGACACCGCTGCCCGACTACGTCCGCTGGGACCATCGCTGGTCGACGAAGAACAAGAACCAGCTGCCCTGCCAGCCCGGCACCAGCTTCGACGACCACGCGCTCGAACAGCTGACCCTGTTCGACATGCACCCCGACCCCGAGGTGCTGCGCCAACGCCTCCTGGTCGAGGACAGCGAACTGACCCGGTACTGCGCGGCCATCGTCGCCGATCACGCCCGCCGCTATGGCTGGAGCGTCAGGCAGCGCAATGCCGTGATCCAGTCCCTGCGGCTGCTGCAGATCCTGCGTCCTACTCCCACCGCGAAGGTCCGCGCCAGTGACGTCGTGGCGTTGCGCCGCTACGACGGCACCATCACATCCACCCTCGACGTCCTCGCGGAAGCCGGGCTCCTGATCGAGGACGTCCCGACCCGGGTCGAGCGGTACTTCAACGCCAAGTTCATCGCGTCCGGAGCCCTCCCGGACACGATGCGCAATCACCTTCAGTTGTGGCTTCAGATCATGCTCGGCGGATCCCGACAAGCACCACGCCAGCTGCCCCGCGAACCCGAGACCGTCGAGATCCACATCCAAGGTCTCGCGCCCGTCGTACAGGGATGGGTCGAAACCGGGCGCCAGTCGTTCGCCGAGATCAGCACCGACGACATCCTGGCCGCCCTCGCGGCCCTGCCTCCCGGCACCAGCCAACGCCACTTCGCCGAGATCGGCCTGAAGTCGCTGTTCAAGATCCTCAAAGGCCGCCGACTCGTCTTCACCAACCCCATGCGCGGCATCGACCTGACCCGCGTGCCGACGACCCTCCCGCTGCCGCTGGACCCGGCCTTGATCCGCGCCGAGCTCGACTCGCCGAACCCGGCCGTCGCGCTGGCCGTCGCTGTGGTGGCCTTCCACGGGCTGACCGGCAAGCAGGTCCGTGAGCTGCAGCTGAGCGACATCGTTGACGGCCGCCTCCACCTCGATGGCCGCGACATCCCACTCGCCGCACCCGTGAGGACACGGCTGAGCGCCTGGCTCGACCACCGCAACCGCACTTGGCCGGCCACCGCGAACCCGCACCTGCTCATCAACCGACGCACCGCGCCACGTCTCGTCCCCGGCGGTCCGTCCTTTCCCTGGAGGGACAGCCGCATCCGCCCGCGCGCCCTGCGCGAAGACCGCATCCTGCACGAGATCCACGCCACCGGCGGCGACGTACGCCGCATCTACGACCTCTTCGGACTCAGCGTCGAAGGCGCCACCCGCTACCTCAAGACGATCGAGCACCCCGACCTGAGGTATACGGATCACCCCGGAAGCCAGACATGACCATGTCGTTGCGTACCGCGCGGCGTGGGCCGAGAGTCGTCGCAACATCCTCACGCCACGGATAAGCAACCGCGAGGCGCACGAATCGGACACCTTGACGCCACTGACTTTGGTCACGGCCGCAGCGTGGCGGCTCAGCGTCCCCCTATGCGTCCCCCTGGGCCGTCGAAGGGCGGGGGGACGCGGCAGCCCGCGTTACGTTTACACAGGTCAAACAGCGTCCCCCCGAAATCCAAGGAAATTCCTGAGACCCGGTCGCTCGGACGGTGAAGGAGGAGTCCCGCAAGCGGATGGGCTCGCGGAGCGACGAGCCGTTACGGCGAGGTCACCCCAACCCTGAGCCCAAACGCCACGAGGGCCGTGCCGCTCGGTGCCACCCTCCTCGGTTTGAAGATTCCGGACCAAGGACGAGTCACGTGGCGCTGACCAGGCCTGTCAGCAGTCCCCCGACGAGCACCGCTGCCAATCCCAACCGGTAGGGGACGAAGACGGTGATCGGGTGTCCGGCCACGAGGCGGAGTAGCCACGCAATTGATACGTAGGCCACGACGAAGCTCACCGCCGTCGCCACCACGGTGGGCCCCCAGCCGACGGTGGTGGAGATCTGCGAGGCCGTGATTAGCCCCTCGTAGGCGCCGGCCGCGACCAGCGCTGGAATGGACAAGAAAAACGACACCCGGGTGGCAGTGACCCTGTCCAGTCCAAGAAAGAGCCCTGCGCTGATGGTGGCTCCGGAACGAGAAACCCCCGGCACCAGCGCCACGCACTGGACAATCCCGATCACCACCGCATCGCGCACGGTGAGGTCGCGGCCCGCTTGCCCGCGCCGCGAGGAAGACCGCTCCGCCAAGACCATGACGAAGCTCCACGCCACGAGTGCGACGGCCACGACCCACAGGGAGCGTAGGGAGCCGGCGACCAGGTCCTTGGCGAGCAAGCCCACGACACCGATCGGGACGGACCCCGCAATGACGCACCAGGCCATCCGGTACTCGGGTCGGTGCCGCTCCCCGGGCACGACAAGTCCCCGACACCACGCCACCGCCAGTGTGCGGATGTCGGTGCGAAAGTAGACGAGAACCGCAGCGATTGCCCCGACCTGAATGAGAGCGGTGAAGGCGGTGACGCCGGGGTCATCAACCGGCAACCCGAGCAGCTCCTCGGCGATCGTGAGATGGCCGGTGCTCGAGATCGGCAGGAACTCCGTGACCCCCTCGACGATGCCCAGCAGCACCGCCTCCCACAAGTTCACCACCCGCTCCCGGAGGACGTGACCCGGAGGAGCAGCAGCCACCCCGCCAGAGCGATGCACAGCCCCAGCAGGTTTCCGGCGACGACATCGCTGAGGTAGTGGACACCCAAGAAGATCCGGTCCACCGAGATCACAAGGTAGACCAGCAGAGCGAGTAGCACGACCAGCCGCCGACTCCATCCCGGACCCATCATCGCCAGCGCCACGAGGATCACCGCGGCCGCGAAGGTCCCTGCCATCGCGGCATGCCCCGAGGGGTAGGACAAACTCTGCTCGACCGCGATCGGCTCGAGCCACTCCGGGCGCGGGCGGCTGAGCAGGAGCTTGGTCGAGGGGGCGATGACGTTCTCGGTCACGGTGACGGCGACGAGCCACGCCGCCAAGCACCAGTTGCGCTTCCGGGCCAGCAGCAGCGGGAGAAGCACCAGCGCGAGAAGCACCAGCACCGCACGCAGGACCATCGGCTGCCCGTAGGTCGCCACCGCGACCCAGAACGAGCTTCGACCGGCGTGGCCCCAGGTGGAGTGGTAGCCCCAGTCAGCGACCGTCTGGTCGAGCCGCGCGAGCTGCTCCGAGCCCACGGCCAACGCGATGGTCAGCACGCACAGCAGGACGGCCGCGACAGCCAGCAGCCATCTCACCCAGCGCGGCCGCGGTCCTCGGACCGGCGTCACCTCGCTCACAGGAGCGCGGCCGTCATCGCGTACCCGCCGGCGCACGCGCCCAGACCGACCGCCAGGCTCGCGAGGCAGTTCAACCCCGCGGTGAGGACCGAGCCTTCCTCGAGCAACCGGACGGTCTCGAACCCGAAGGTGGAGAACGTGGTGAGGGCACCGCAGAACCCGGTGCCGACCAAGGCCAACACCCACGACGGCACCCCAGCGCCGGTCACCGCAGCCGCCATGACGCCCAAGACCAGCGAGCCGGTCATGTTGACGGTGAAGGTTCCCCACGGGAAGACGCTGTCGTGGCGGGACTGGACGACTAGGTCGGTGAGGTAGCGCAACGGAGCGCCGATAGCGCCACCCAGCAGCACCATCGCAACTGTCATCGCCGGTCCTCCCCCGGGCCGGCCGGGCCGGCTGGTCCTCTGCCCGCGTAGCGGATGACCTCGACCGGCTCCACGATCACCATGCCCTCGAGCTCCAGCCGCTCCAGCTCGGGGAAGCCACGAATCTGCTCGTCGGTGTCCACGATGACCACCGCGACAGGCGGGTCCTTGCGGAGCGACCACACCTGGGGGTGCGGATGTGGTTCGTCTTGCCGAACCCCTCGATGCCACGAAAGGCGCTGGCCCCGTCCAGCCCGGCCCGGTGCGCCAAATGCACGATCTCGGTGTAAACGGGATGGTGGTGCACCTGGTCGGACTCCCCCACCATGATCGTCAGCCTGCTCGCTGGACCCCGCAGCGTCATCGGTTCCTCACCTCGTCATCGTCGTGCGCGAACATGGAAGACTCGGGAGGTGCTGGATGTCGGCGTCGTGACCGTCTCGGCCTGAGTGCGATCAACCGTGCGGAGGCGATCCCGGCCCAGACGGCGAGCAAGCCGGCCAGGAGAGACCCTCCTAGATATGCGAACGCGGTGAGGACCTGTCCTTCGCCGAGCAGGAGGCGTGCGTCGAGCATGTAGGTCGAAAAGGTGGTGTAGCCACCGAGGAGGCCGACGCCCAGGAACGGGCGCACGTACCGCTGCGACGGCCACACGTCCAGCACGAACACCATCAGCACGCCGAGCGCGAACCCACCAGAGACGTTCTCAACGAAGGTCCCCCACGCGAACTCGGTCCCGGACCATGGGAGGAGCTCACCGACACCCCAACGTGCCAGGCTCCCCAGTGCACCGCCGGCGCTGATGGCGAGCAGCACGTCCCACTGCGACGTGAACAAGGAAGGCAACCGGTGGACCGTGCCGGTGAGCCTGTCACCGGACGTATCGGGATCGATCGGCAGATCGCCGACGTCGGGGTAACTATTTTCGGGCACACGAACTCCTACCTGTCTCAGGTAGGGACTGTTGGTGGCCTGCCGCCACGGTTGTCGGCGAGCCCCACCGCCATCGTGTGCGCTCATTCTAACCAACTGCGACACTCACCGGCGAACCCGGACACCCCGAACACATCAGCGCGGACCGCCCAGCGTTTGGGATCCCCGACGATCACGCCGAAGGGTCGGGCCAAGTTGGGCCAGGTTGGGCGCAGGAGTGCCCGAACCACACGACCCACCCACCGCGGGGTTGGTCGAACCGACCACCACCCCTTGCCCGTCATGCGCCGGTGAGCTGTACGCCGGCGTAGGCGACCCCCGCGACGAGGACCCATGACATGAGGCCGAGCACCAGCGCGCGGCCTCCGGTGCGCCGCAGCACCGGGAGGTGGATCCCGGTGCCCAGACCGACCAGGGCTGCGGCGAGCAAGACCTCCTGGAGGACCTTCGCGCCGTGCAGGACCGGATCGGGCAGGAGCCCGGTGCTCGCGACGGCGATCGCTGCCAGGAAGCCGGCGACGAACAGGGGAAGCAGCGGTGGGCGGCGCCCCGTCGCCGCCGCGGGGGTGCGACGCCGCAGCGCAACGGCGGTCCCGGCGACCAGCGGGGCGAGGAGCACGACGCGGCTGAGCTTGACGACGACCGCGGTCGTCAGGGCTCCCGGTACGCGGTCGGCTGTCGCCACGGTCTGGCCCACGTCGTGCACGCTTGCGCCGACCCAGCTGCCGAACGCAGCAGGGTCGAGCCCGAGGGGCTCACGAAGCAGCGGGAGCAGCACGATGGCCAGGCTCCCGCACAACGTGACGAGCGCGATTGCGACCGCCGTGTCGTCCTCGTCCCCGCCGGCGACCTCCTCCATCGCGGCGACGGCCGAGGCGCCGCAGATCGAGAAGCCGGTGGCGACGAGCAGGGACCGGGCCGGCGGCACACCCAGCAGCCGCCCAAGCAGGCGCGTTCCGGTGAACGTGACCGTGACGGTGGTGACCACGACGAGGGCACCGCGCGGCCCCAGGTCGAGCAGCTGTTGCAGCCCCAGCTGCAGGCCAAGCAGCACGACGGCCAGGCGCAGGAACCGGTGTGAGGCGACGTGGGTGCCGACGTGCAGGGAGGGGTGGTGCAGCCCGATGTTGACCGCGATCGCGCCGATGACCACAGCAACGGTGGAGGGGTTCACCGCTGGGACCAAGGCATGCACGCCGAACGCGACGCCGGTGGCGGTTGCGACGGCGAGCAACCCAGGTACCGGACTGCGGTGCCCGGGCTCGGGAGTGGGCGGGCAGGACGGGCGGCAGCGGCTGCCGGTGCGGTGTCGGTGGACAGGGGCTTCGTGGGCCGTGGTCACAGGCATTCTCCTTCGTCGGTACTTCCAGCCTGCGCCGGCAGACGGGCGCTCGGTAGACATCCTGGATCGATGACGTCATCCACCGGACTGATGGCGGGCTCTAGAGTGGGTCGATGACTCTCACCCGGGTGCCCGACCTCGACACCCTGTCGCTGCTCCTCGAGATCGCTGCCAGCGGCAGCCTGAGCAAGGCCGGTGCCTCCCGCGGGCTAAGCCAGCCTGCCGTGAGCGCACGGGTGCGCGGACTCGAACGGCTGGTCGGGTTCGCGGTCCTCACTCGCTCGGCCCGTGGCTCGAACCTCACCCCCAACGGTGCACTGCTGGCCGAGTGGGCACGTGGGGTCCTCGCTGCTGCGGACGTCCTCGAGGCGGGCATCGCGTCCCTGCGCAGCGACCGCATCGCGCGGCTGCGGGTCGCGGCGAGCTTGACCGTGGCCGAGCATCTACTGCCGAGCTGGCTCGTCGTGCTGGCCGCCACGCATCCGGACACCGCCGTCAGCCTGACCGCAGGCAACAGCGACACCACGGCGGCCGCGGTTCTCGCGGGCGACGCCGACCTCGGCTTCATCGAGGGCCCCGACCTTCCCTCCGGCCTGTCCGCTCAGGTCGTGGCGACCGACCGGCTCGTGGTCGTCGTCGCGCCCGCTCACCCGTGGGCCCACCGCCGTAGATCGGTAGAGGCTGAGGAGCTGGCCGCAACGCGGCTGGTGCACCGCGAAGCCGGGTCGGGGACCCGCACCGCGCTGGACCGAGCCCTGACCCCGTTCGGCACCCCCACCCAACCCCTGCTCGAGGTGTCGACCAGCAGCGGCGTCCGCTCCGCAGTCATCGCCGGAGCCGGCCCGGCCGTGCTCTCCGACCTGGCAGTGCACGACGACGTCGCAGCCGGCCGCCTAGTCCAGGTCCCCGTTCACGGAGTCGACCTCGACCGCTCGCTACGTGCCGTCTGGCTCACCGGCCAGCGACCGGTCGGCCCGGCAGAGGACCTGCTTCGGCTTGCAGTCCCCGAGAGGCCACGAGCCCGGCGTCTACCCCGGAGCAGAGCGCGAGTTCGTTGAGGATCGCTGGCGCTACCGTGACTCGCGCGAGCTGGTCAACGCGCCACAAACTACTGGTCACAAAGAGCGCGACCGCAGCAGGATCGGCTCGCGGAGCGTGCCAGTGCAGGATCGGCTCGCGGAGCGCGCCAGTGCAGGATCCGTCATCGGTACGCGCACTCAACGCCAGCCGGACTTACAACCCGCCCCAGCACGCCGGCACCTAACACGACTTCGCATCACGATCACACGCATCGAGGACTACGCGGCGGCCGGAGCGGCACCGTTGTGCTTCGACCGCCGCGCTCGCTCCGGCTACCCCACGACTCCAGCGGTGGCGTGACTCAGCCGGTGGTCAGAGTGCCGTGTACAACGCCTTCTCGAAGTCGCCGTAGAGCTTCCAGGCCTCATGCTCAGTGATGAAGGGCAGCGAGTTGGTGTAGATCGAGGCGCAGATCCCGGTGCTCCGGTCGATGAAGAAGTGGGTGTTGAACAGACCGGCCCAGGCGCCGCTGCCTGCCTTGCGGCCGCCGGGTGAGTCGGCGCCGTTGAGCATCAGGCCGTAGCCCCACTTCCAGCCGGGACCGGCGTGGAGCGTGTCGGTGATCGCCGGGTCGGCGGTTGCGATCTCGGCGGGGAAGTCGAGGTCGCCGATCTGGTTGCTGAACGCCGCGTCGACGGTGCCCTCCTCGAGGATGCGGGTGCCGTCGAGCTCCCCGCCGCGGAGCAGGGCGCGCTCGAAGCGGATGTAGTCGCGCGGGGTGGAGTAGAGGCCGTGGCCGCCGGCCCACCAGTCGGGCTCGGGGTTGAGGATGCTGCCGGCCGAGCCCCACGACCCGTCCTCGCCCTTGACGTGGACCGTCACCGCGTTGTCGCGCTGGGCGTCGCTGGGGTGGAAGGTCGTGTTGCTCATGCCCAGGGGGCCGGCGATGCCCTCCTCGATCACCGCATCGAGCTGCTTCCCAGCCACCGCCTCGACGACCCGGCCGAGCCAGTCGGTGTTGATCCCGTAGACGAACTTCTCGCCGGGGTGCGCGGTCATGGGCGCCTTGAAGGCGTCCATCGAGCCCGGCACCACGTTGGGGATCCCGGTCGCCGCTTCGTACTTCACGAGGTCGTCGTTCCAGAACCAGTAGCCCAAGCCGCTGGTGTGGGTCACAAGCTGGTGGACGGTCGGCGGAGTACGTGGAGCGACCAGGATCGGCTCGTCGCCGTCCCAGCCTTCAAGGACCCTCACGTCCGCGAAGTCCGGCACGTAGTCCGCGACGGGGGCGTCGAAGTCGAGGTCGCCCCGCTCCTTCTGCTGCAGGGCGGCGGTGGTGCACACCATCTTGGTCATGGACATGATCCGGAACTGGGTAGATGTCCCGACCGGGTCGTCGGACTCGCCGGCGATCCGCACGCCAGCCCCACCCTCGTAGAAGACGCCGTCTGCATCCGCGGCGATGGCGGCGACGTGCGGCACCGCCCCGTTGTCCACGCCCTGCCGAAGCACGGCGTCGATCGCCGCGCCGTCGATGGTCCTCGTCATGATGCGTCCTCCTCGTGGTGGGCGCCGGCGTTACCGGTCGCTGTGGCTCACCGTGCTCCTCCGGCGGCGCGCAGGGAACCGCCGTCGCGACGCAGTTCGGTGTGCTCGGACCGCCATCTGGCGGGTCGCATCTCGCGAGTTGCACATTCGTCGGGTCGACCCCTGTCGCGGACGTCCGTCCGGGGCTAGCGTGACGAGGGTGACGAACGTCGTACGCCCCGAGTTCGACCCCGAGCTCAAGGCCGGACTGGCCATCGTGGGGGGCATGTTCCCGCCCACGATCACGCCCGACCTCATCGACTTCATGCGGGTGTCCTACGCCTCGGCCCCACTCGACGACCTCCTCGCCGAGCGCGGGATCGGACGGGTCGACCTGGAGGTGCCGGGGCACGAGGGGACTGCCTTGGCCGTCTCGGTGCTGCGACCGGCCGGGGCCACCTCCGGTCGCCCCGGAGTCCTCTACGCCCACTCCGGCGGGCTGATGTTCGGCGACCGGTTCAGCGGCATCGACCTGGTCCTCGACTGGGTGGACCGGCTGGGCGTGGTCATGGTGACCGTCGAATACCGCCTCGCCCCCGAGTTCCCCGATCCCTATCCCCGCGAGGACATGTACGCCGCCCTCGAGTGGACCGCTTCCCACTGCGAGGACCTCGGGATCCGCTCCGACCGGCTGCTCGTGGCCGGAGCGAGTGCCGGTGGCGGGCTGGCCGCCGGCCTCGCCCTCGCTGCACGCGACCGTGGGGGACCGCGGCTGTGCGGCCAGGTGCTCGACTATCCGATGCTCGACGACCGGGGCACCACAGCGTCGACAGGTCAGTTCGACGGGATCGGCGTGTGGGACCGGGTGAGCAACGAGACCGGCTGGGGCGCCCTGCTCGGGGCGCAGCGAGGAGGCGATCAGGTGTCGCCGTACGCCGCACCGTCGCGGGCCGACGACCTGTCGGGGCTCCCGCCGGCCTTCATCGACGTCGGGGCCGCCGAGATCTTCCGCGACGAGGCCATCGACTATGCCGACGCCATCTGGCGGGCCGGCGGCAACGCCGAGCTGCACGTGTGGGCAGGCGCGTTCCACGCCTGCGACATCTTCGCCCCGCACACAGCAGTCGGGCGCTCGATGATCCAGGCGCGCGACACGTGGGTGGAGAAGATCCTCGGTGACTGAGCGGGAGAAGAGCTGACGTGCAGGAGCTGTTGGGCCGCATCGCGCGTCTCGATCCCAGCGCCAGTCTGGGGTTGCGGGTGATCGCCTGTTTCGACGAGCTGGTCGTCGGCAACGTCAACACGCGTGGCCTCCTCGCCGCCGCTGCATCGCTGGCCGGGTGCTCGGCCGGCTTCCGCCAGGAGCACCCGCGTCGGGTGCTGCGCGTGAGTCCGCGCGGGAGCGTGGTGGACGGTGATCCGCCCGAGCTCGACGCCGAGTTCATGGCCCCCGCCTCGGACGGCCTGGTCGTCTGGCTCGAGCGCGAGGGTGAGGCGCTGCCCAACGACGCGATCACACTTGAACGGCTCGCGCTGGCTGTCCGGATTCGGCACGGTCGCGGTCGGCGCGACCACGACAACCGGCGCCACCTCGGGCTGCTCACCGACCTCGACGTGGCCGCGGAGGAGAGGATCGCCGCGGCGGTCGCCCTCGGTCTCAGCGCCACCGGTCGCTACCGCGTGGCGGCCGCGCCGCTGTTCGCCGTGTGGGTGCGCCACCCGGACGGTCCGGAGGACGTCATTCCCACCCGGCACGGGCCCATCCACGCGATCGTCCTGCCCGAGTCCTACGACGCGTTCGAGGCCAGTCCCTGCGGGGTCGGGATGGTCAGCTCGGTCGACGAGCTCCACCACTCGTTCCGCACCGCGATGGTCGCGCTCCGGTTGTGCGCACCACCGCACGACGGCCTCGTCTGCGCCGACGTCTACGGCGGACTGATCGACATGCTGGCCGACACCCCGGAGGACGCTCACCAGCCCGATGTCGCGCGGATGGATGACGTGGCGAAGCACCCGTGGGGTCTCACGACGGTGGCTGCCATCTTGGCGACCCAGTCGGTGCGCGAGGCAGCGCGCCGGGCTGGAGTACACCACAGCACGCTGAGCACCCGGGTGGATGTCATCTCCGCTGCCCTGGGCTTCGACCCGCTCGACGGGTTCGGTCGTGCCCGCCTCGGCCTGGCCTACCTCAGCCACCGCCTGCGCCGCTCGAAGGTGCTCGATCTACCTGCGCCACCCTTCGGCACCTGACGAAATCGCGACACCGGCCGAGGCGACGCCGGTCGACACGATTGGTCAATCGGTTGATAAGCCACGTTACGGGCACTGACCGAGCGAGGGCCCATTCTCGCTGCGACGACATCCTGGCTGCTCCCGCTCGCCGGCATGTCTAGACGTCCCCGTTTGGCGAACCCGCAACGGTGAAGCCGCAGGCCAGGCACACCCGTCGCTCCTCATGCGTCCCGGATGCCCCGCCCGGAGGGGTTCCCGGTGACGGCTGCATATCCGGGACACGAGACGCTTCCCCCACGCACTCTTCGAACCTGAGGGTGCTCCTCGGGTCGAGGCCGTTGCGTACGCTCAGGTTCGTCGCAGAACCGTCAAAATACGCGCGAACTTCTAAAGAGCGGACTCGATGGCCTCGTTGGTGTAGTAGAGCTTCTTCTCCAGCGGGTGGAGCACCGTCTGGACCTTGTAGGTGGCGTCGCCGATGCACCACAGGGCGCGGCCCTTGTCCTGCATGGCCCACCCGGAGACGAGGTCCTGGGCGATCGGGCCGAGCCCGAGCATGGAGTCGAGCTCGCGGGCGACACGGGGCTTCTGGGCACCGAGGATCTTGATGTCGGCCAGCTCGAGGAGGTCTTTGGCGATCATCGCGGCCTGGGAGTCGGCGTCGCCGACCGAGAGCAGATCGGAGGGCTTGTGGAGGTTGCAGAACTGGATGTCGCCGCCCTTGCCGGCCATGCCGCGTGAGAGCCGCAGGTCGGCGTCGAAGCTCGCCACTGCGGCGGTTCCGAGGCGCATCTGCTTCCAGACCTCGTCGCGCACCACGATGCGCAGGTCGCCTGGCTCGGCGATCTCCCGCAGACCACGCCCCCAGGAGTTCATGCACAGCAGCGCGATGCCCACGGCCTCATCGCCCAGGCCGTCGAGCCGGGAGAGGCTGAACGACTGGATCGGGGCCCGCCAGTCGACTTCGATGTTGGTGAAGTCGTCGAAGAGGCCGGCGAGGGTGCCGGTGACCAGCTCGCCGAGCGCGTTGCGCAGCAGCCGGGTCTCGTCGAGGAACTGGCGGGTGTTCGCGTATTCGCAGGCCCGGACGAGCTCCTCGGTGGGGTTGCGCAGCAGGTCCCACAGCCGCGAGATGGTCGTCTCCTGCAGGACGCTGTTGCCGGCGGCGTAGCCGGTGAGGATCGCCAGCGCGTTGCGCACGACGTCGCTCTCGTCGGGGCCGAACGGCACCCGGCGCTCGTCGTCGATCTTCATGCTGCCGACCAGGCCTCGGACCAGGACGAGCCACCGCTTGAAGATGATCGTGGCGCGGCGCCGCGCCTCCTCGGCCGAGAGCTTCTCCCACCCGTCGCCGAGCGGCCCCATGGACAGCGGGTTGACCCGGGCCCAGAAGCCGGGGGCGATGACGAAGGGTTCGACACCGAGCGCGCGGCACAGCGACTCGTACTCGTCCTTGACGTCGCCAGTGACCAGGGCGCGGTAGCCGAACGGCATCATCCGGGTGCAGAACGCCTTGGTGGTGCCGGACTTGCCACTTCCCGGCTTGGCGAACTGGAAGATGTTGGGGTTGGTCGCGGGCACGTCGTCGCGCAGCACCCAACCGAACGGGTCGCAGTAGAAGCTGCCGCCGGAGAGCTGGTCGACGCCCATCTGGGCGCCCGTCGGGGGCAGGGCGGGAGCGGAGACGAAGGGCCAGAACACCGGGGCCTGGTCGCTGGTCATCCGCCAGGCCATCGCCGGGGCGGTGGCGGCGGCCCAGCCTCGGCCGGGGCGGGTGGCACCGCGGCGCGGCGCGTAGCGGAAGAGCCGGGGCTCCTTGGCCTCCGGGGCGAGCGTGGGGATCGTGGGCAGGTCGTGCCCGAAGTCGGAGAGCAGGGCAGCCATGTCGCGGCCGCCACGGCGGTTCCGGCGGGTGGTGGTCATCAGGCGTCTCCGCTCCGGGTCAGGCTCGTGCCGAGGGGGATGGTGGACGCGGCGAACCCGACGTCCTGGGCGAGGTCGAGGCGCAGCGGTGCGAACCCGGCGCGTCGGACCGAGGCGTCCAGGCGGCGGCCGAACTCGGAGATCCGCATCGACTTGGGGACGGTGACCGTGCACACGCCGTAGGGCCGGGTCAGCGAGTTGCCGCGGGCCAGCTTGGCGTCCAGGCCGCGGGCCTTGTGGGCTTCGTCGCGCTGCTTGGCGCGGGTCTTGCGGCCGAGCTTCTCGTTCATCCCCTCGGCCAGGTCGGCGGCCCACTCGGCGTTGCCGGACTGCCGGTCGGCCTTGGTCTGGGAAACGATCGGGTACGCGACGACGAACGATCGCCGCTCACCGAACTCGCTGGGGGTGAGGATCGGTGCCAGGGCACCCATCGCGACGCCGCGGGTCGGCAGCTTGATGGTGGCGCTGAGCGAGTTCCAGGCGTCGTGGCTGTAGTGCCGCACCGTGGCGTCGGCACCCGAGGGGCCGGCCATCGCCCACGGGACGTCGGCGTTGACGCTCGGGTCCTTCTCCCGTAGCGAGAGGGCCTCGACGATGCCGGCGCGGTCGCCTGGGGCGAATCCGGTCCGGCAGGCCAGCGCGAGCTCGGGGCTGGTGAGCCAGCGCACCGTCGTCATCCCCATCGGGCCGCGCAGCTGGGCCTCGATCTCGGCCATGAGCAGGTAGAGCTCGCGGCAGCGGCCCTCGAAGCCGCCCCCGGACTCTTTGGCCGACCTCGCGATCCGGGTCTCCGGGATCACGATCGTCACGAACTGCTCGGTGCGCACCGATGCCTGGGTGAGGCCGTGGGCCAGGTCGCTATTGACGACCTCCGACAGCTCCGGGGCGTTAGGGCGGCGGTGGCGGTTGACCCACAGGTCGCGCTCGGCGCCGTCCTCGGGGACGGTGCGCACCAGGAAGAGGATCTCGTCGACCTTCTCTGTGCGACCGGCGACGTCGAGCAGCCCGGCCAGGGCCTCGCCGTAGCGGGCGCGCTCTTCGGTGTCCTTCATGCCGATGCCGGGGTGCACGATCGAGGCCGTGACCGCCCAGGTCTTCATGGCGTGGTCCTCGATGATCGCTACGCGCTGCAGCTGCGAGCCGTGCGGCGGCCCGTCGTGGATCTGGACGCCCTGGAGGATCCCGGGTAGGTCCGGGGTGTCGAGGTCGTCGCCGCGGCCCTGGGTGGCCTTGGCGCGGAACGAGGTCCAGCCGAACAGGCCGCCGACGGCGTACATCGTCGAGGCGAACACCCAGCCGGTGGCCGAGCGGCCGCGCACCGGGATCACGGTGATGGCCAGCAGGAACACCCAGACCAGGGCGAACAGAAACGCGGAGAACCACGCTCCGCGGCTGATTGCCCAGAACGCCGGCAAGCTGGCCAGCGCCAGGAACATCAGCTGGCCTCCGGAGAGGCCGAAGAACCAGCCGATGCGGTCGCGCTGGTAGTCGGCGTAGGTGGTCATCGTCGGCTTCCCTTCTGGTCAGTGAGGTCGGTGGGTGTCGATCGGCGCTCGAGGTGGGGCGGTCGCCGCATCGGTTACACCGCCACCGGTGGGATGCCGCCAGCTGCCGCGCCGGCGCCGCCGGCACCTCCTGCTGCTCCCCCGCCGCCGGCGGGCGGGGTCTTGGGAGCGGCGTCAGCTCCTCCGCCGCCCTGGCCGCCTGAACCGCCGCCGGGTCCGCCGCCGGTGGGCAGCGTCGGCGGGGTGGGCGGCGCAGGAGGCGTGGGCGGGGTCGGCATCGACGAGTCCTTGTCGCTCTGGTCGCCGTTCTGCGACCCGGGGTGGGTCCCGCCGGACTGGCCACCGGACTGCCGTCCACCCAGGCCGCTGAAGTCGGGGCCGTAGGTGCTCTGGCCGACACCGGCCTGGTTGGTCTCGTCCGACATCAGCGAGGTCGCCTTCGCGCCGGCGGAGTTGATCCAGCCCATGCCGGTCGACAGGGCCTGGCCGACCGGGCCGAAGCTGCCCAGGGCGCCCTGGGTCGACTTGCTGAACCGGTCGCCGGTCGAGGCTTCGGCGCTCTGCTCGCCCGAGGAACGGCCGTTGGCGTCGGTGCTCGACGCAGCCGACGAGCCGCCACCTGCGCCGCCGCCGCTGAGCAGGCCCTGGAGGCCGCCCTGGATGGCCATGCCCTGGCGGAACGACGCGCCGCTGGGGGTGCCGGGGTCGACGAAGGCCAGGAGCTTGAACAGGGACAGCGGGGCGACGACGCTGATCAGGATCGTGATCACGGCCGGCAGCGCGGTGCCGAACGCCTTGGCGGTGTCCTCGGCCAGGTGGGCGGCGACTCCGTTGGCGAACTGCACGCCGATGCCCAGCACCATCACCATCAGCACCGGGGTGAACGCCGCGGCGTGGAACCAGCGCAGCGACTTCCAAAACCAGGAGCGGGTGAACTCCGAGACCAGGCCGGCGGCCGCGAGCGGCCCGGTGGCGGTGAGCACCAGCAGGGACGCCGCGCGTGCCAGGTAGACCAGGACGTGCCCGATGGCGGCCAGCCACAGGAAGATCCCGAGGAAGGCAAGAGCGGTGGCCACGCCGGCGTCGGTGATGTCGTCGATGCCGAGTCCGCCGAGCGGGTCCCAGTCGGGCCAGGTCTGCACCTTGAGCAGCGACTTCATCAGCGCCTTGGTCAGCGCCCCGCAGGCCGCGATGATCATCACGCAGTACCCGAACCAGCAGGCGCACACCAAGACGAACTGGCCGGACCCGATGAAGGCCCGGGCGAGGCTCTTGCCCTCGCGCTTGAAGGCCGCGGCGCCGAGCTGGATCATCGCCAAGATGACCACCAGGGCCAGCGCCAGCCACAGGGTGAAGGCGTAGACGTCCTTGCCCGGGCCGTCGGCGCTCAGGTCCGGAGTCAAGAACAGCTCACTGAACGTGAGCACGATGCGCAGCACGAACAGGCCGGAGTTCCAGATCGCGAGCATGGCCGCGGTCCATGCGTCGGCCGCGGCCTTGGCGATGACGTCGCCGATGGCCTCGAACGGGTTGGGGATGTCGCCTAGCCCGGGGATGCCGCCGCCGAAGAGGTCACCGACGTTCGGCAGACCGGGGATCCCGGGCAGCCCAGGGACACCCGGAAGCCCGGGCAGTCCGCCGATGTTGCCGCAGATCGCGTCGAGGATCCCGCAGCCGTCGGGGAGCAGATCTCCCGCGCCGTCGAGCAGGTCGCCGGCACCGTCCTTCACATCGCCGGCGGCGTCCTTGCCGCAATCGATCGGGTCTTTGGCGCAGTCGACGGCGTCGCCGCCGAGGTCGCACAGGGCGTCGGGCCCCGGGCAGCCCATCTTGAGGTTGCGGGCCGGCAAAGTGCCGCTGGTCGCCACCGGGGCGACTGGAGCGAGGTGCGCCGTGCTGGCGGCCGGCTCGCTGGCCGCTGCGGCGGGAGGCTGGAGGGTCGAGGCAGCTCCGAGGAGCGTGGTGAGCACCAGGAGCGCCAGGGCGGCGATGCCGAGTCGGCTCGCCCGGCGCACGGCGGTGATGACGGTGTTCACTGGGGAGCTCCGTTGATCCGGATCCAGCCGGCCTTCTCGAACTCGGGGGTGCCGGGCGCCACCGCCTGCGGCTGACCCTCCGAGACCAGGTGCTCGATGTCCGCTTCGCTGCCCTGGACCAGTCGCCAGTCACCGTCGAGCCACCGCATCAGCTGGGTGCCGGCGTAGAGGCTGTCCTTGACCTGGCCGTCGGCGGTGGTGAGGGTGACGTAGCTGAGCAGGTTCACCGCGTAGTAGCCGGTGTCGAGCTGCTCGAGGGTGTAGGCGACCGGGGTGACGGCGTACGACGCGGGGGCGGGCACGTCGCCCTCCTTCGCGACGCCGGCCTGCTGGCGGCGCAGCGCGACTGCGGCGCGGGAGCGCTCCTCGAAGACGGCCTTGTCCTCGGGGTTGGCGTAGAGGCGGGCGACGGTGACGGCCTGGTCGTAGTCGAACCCGAGCTGTGCCTTGGCCAGCTCGACCTGAAGCGCCACGGCGCCCAGGTCGGTGGCCGGAAATCCGGTCGGGTAGCCGTCGACCTGGTCGTCGCCGGTCGGGATCACGACGCCGTCGGCCGGCGCGGTGTCCGGTGCGACCTGCTCGACCGATGCGTTCCCGACCGTCTGGCTCGAGTTGTCCCCGCCGGTGGCGTCGGGGCCGCCGGACTCGTCGTCGGCCCGGGTGCGAGCACCGAGCCAGACGACGGTGGCCACCATGCAGGCGATCGCCACCAGGATGCCGATGCGCACCAGGGTGGCCCGTGAGTCGTCGTTGCCGGTCGTCAGATTCTTCATCAGTGGTCCCCTTCGATGTGGTCAGGGTCAGTGGTGTCGTCGGTCGACCAGGTGCGCCAGCCGGCCTCGTGGGCCAGTTGCGTGCCGGGCCAGGTCGCGGGGGCGGGTGCGGGCGGGGCGCCGGGGGCGACCATCCAGCGACCGCCGACCCACTGCATGCGCTCGCAGTGGACGAAGGCGATCTGGCCTTCCTGCTTGTAGGAGGCGGTGACCTTCATCAGCACGCAGACGGTGGTCCAGTCGGGCCCGTCGGTGCCCTTAACGAGCGCGGCGGCCGGCTCGAGGGAGACCGAGGAGCTGGGGTCCTTGACCTCGCCCATTCCGGTGCTGGTCAAGAAGGCCTGGACGCTGGCGGTGATCCACCACTCGTCGGCGCGGACCCCGCCGGGCAGGGCCCAGGCGTTGTAGACCTCCGCCGCCGTGGTCAGGCTCATCGACTGCAGCACCGCGAGGTCGATCTGCGCGAGCTGCCCGATCGCGCCCTCGGGGGTGTGCGGGAACCCGGTCATCACGAACGCCGGTCCGTTCACACCGGTGCCAGCCGGGACCTTGATGACGGGCGCCTTGGCGCTGGTGGTCTCGGCCGGGAAGGCGGCGCTCTCGGGAACGGCCAGCATCGGCTGGGCCGCCACCTCGTCGCGGTGCACGGCACCCTGGGCCACCGTCGAGCGATCGGTCTCGCCGGTGGCGACGTCGGTGTTGGCGCTGGCTTCCTCGCCGATCCCGGCGACGGCCAGGTAGACCGCGTAGCCGAGGCCACCGAGCAGGAGCGCAGCCACGACGGCGGCGGCGACCAGGATTCCGAGCAGGCGGCGCCGGCTCCACTCCGTGGCGCCTTCGGCCTTCTTCGTGGCTGCGCGCCGCATCAGATGCAGCCCTTGCCGAGGATCCCGTTGAGCATGCCGGGCAGGACCAGGTAGGCGATCGCGCAGGCGAACACGACCACCACCGAGATCACCCCGACCTTGGAGGCGTGCGGCAGGGAGAACACGCGGCCGGCGATGATCGCGCCGATGGCGATCACGATGCCGAGGCCGAACAGGACGATGACGCCCCACAGCACGTAGCTGGTGATCTCGTTGGTGGGTCCGACGGCACCCGGCGGCGCCTTCGGGCAGACCATGGCGGCCATCGGAAGGAGAGCGGTCATGACGTCCATGGGTGGACTTCCTTTCTGGGTTTGCTGACCCGGTGCGGATCAGGCGCTTTCGCTGGTGTCGGTGGGCAGGTGGGCGGGCTCGAGCAGCTGACGGGCTGCCGAGATGAGGGGGGCCGGGACGGGCCGGGAGTCCAGGCCGTTGACCGCGAGCTCGCGTTCCTCGGGGATCTCCACGCACCGGTCCGCGACCAGGGCGCGACGTACGGCGGAGCCGCCGGCGTGCTCGAGGCCCCGGGGCCACTTCTTGCGGCGCGGCCCACGCACGGCGAGGGCGATCTGCTCGGGCTGCCAGTGGTTAGCCAGCAGCTCGAGCGCGACCGAGGCGCGGCGCATCCCGGGGACGGTGGCGGTGGTGACCAGGACGACCTGGTCGGCGGTGCGGACGGCCTCGGCGAGCCAGCAGTCGGTGGCCAGCAGCTGACCGGCTTCCCAGCCGACGTCGAGGATCGTCAGCTGGGTCTCGTTCTCCGCGTCGATCGGCAGCGGGATCTCGTCGACGCCGGCGAGGACCTCGCTGGCCCGCTCGAGCAGGACGTGGTCGCGCTTGCCCTGACGCCAGTCGGTCGGGTGAAGGCCGAGCTCGGCGGTACTTGCCGCGGCGAGACCAGAGGCGGTGACCGAGCAGCACTCGATCACCCGGACCGGGGCGGCGGCGGCCAGGCCGGCTGCCAGGGCGATGGTGCTGGCTCCCACCGACCCGGCGCATCCGAACACGGCGATGGTGTGCTCCCCCGCGGCTGGCGACCAGTCGCCCACGGCGGCGGTGCCGCGGCCGCGGGGTCCCTTGCCGGTGCCGGTGCCGGCGCCGGCGCCGGCGCGGAACTCGCCGGCGTTCACGGCGTCCCAGGCTCGCTTGAGCTCGTCGACGCCGACCGGGCGGCTCGAGGTCTGGGTGCTCACTTGGCCTCCCCGATACCGCCGCGGCGGAACTCGAGCGCGGCACGGACCTCAGCCGGTGTCAGGCCTGCCAGCTCTGCCTTGGCGGCCTGGACTTCGTGCAGTTGGGCGACGCAGCCGGTGAGCTGCTCGATCGCCTCGATCTCGCGGCCGGCGATCGCGAACAGCGAGGCGATCTTCTCCGGCGTCCGGCACTCGCCGTCGTCGTGGGTGTTTGTCATGGGCTTCACCACCTCCAGTCGCCTATGTGTCGTGGGGCCGTGGGAGCGATCACGGTTGCGGTCATTCGTCATGGCCGAACTTCCTCGGGACGGCCGCGGCGAGGGCGCGCATGCTGCGCGAGCCGTGGCGACGGACGGTTGCCTCGGACACCCCGACCCGCGGCGCGACCCGGCTGGACACCTCGTTGCTGAGCAGGCCGCCGTAGCCGCGAGCGAGGTTGCGGGTCTCGACTCGGTCGGCCTCGTCGACCAGGCACAGCAGCAGGTATCGGTCGGCCGGGCTGATCACCTGGTTCTCGCAGGCCCACGCCAACAGCTCGAGGAGCTCCTCGGTAGCCGACGGCTCCTCCTGCTCGGGACCGGCGTCGGCGAGGATCTCGGGACGGTGGGACAGGGCGCCGGCAACCCGTTCGGTCGGCATCGCGGCGGCGCTCCACGCTCCTGCGTCGCCGTCGGCCAAATCGCCGGACGAGAAGGACTCCACGAGGGTGGTGTTCGCCCACGTGCGGTCGGCCCGGGAGACGTAGAAGAAGTCACCGACCTCGCGGAGGACGCCGACGCGGGTGTTGATCAGGATGTTCGCGGCAACCTTGCGCAGCCGGCGCCACTTGAAGGTCCGGACCTCGATCCACAGCTGGGAGGCCACGAGCTCGTCGATCCGCTCGACGGCCGACCAGGAGCCTGCCGCGACGGGCTGGCTGTCGCGAAAGACCTCGCGGGGAGGGAGGGTGCTCAGCCAGCCGGCCAGCCGACACGCGCCGGGCAGTAGGCACTTGGCGAGCGCGGCCGCAGCGGCGATGTCGTCGCCGCCATCGGGAGCCGCCAGCATGGCCAGCGCCAAGAGGACCTCGTCAGAGGCTGCGCTGCCCACCGAGGGCAGCCAGGACCGGAGGTCGTCGAACTCCTCGACGACTCCAAGCCGTGGATCCGCGGCCACCCAGGCCGGCCACTTCTGGCGGGCCTGGTCGAGCAGTTCGCTGTTGTCGTCGAGGCCGAGTTGGTCACCCACACTCATCGCACTCGCTCCTTTCGTCCGTGGCTGTGCACGGCAGAAAGGTCGCGAGCGGGCGTCCCCGCATCCGTCCCCCCAAACCCCTGATTTGGAGGGGGGACGCAGAGGGGGACGCCCGTTTCCGCAGGTCAGAGGGCGTCCCCCCGAAAGTTGCAGAAACTTCTTGACCAGGGTGGCGCGAGGCCTGTTTGTCGAGACGCGCCGAACGTTTCCAACCGCGACGCACCTACCTCCTCAACACCGAACCGGTAGGGATGCGCTCCGCGGCAGCGCCCTGGTGACAGGCGGACGGGTGACCGCGCGGTTCGACCACGCCGTGTCGCTGCGCGTTGCTACCTTGAGCCGTCCGTCGAACAGTGGAGTCGTCCGTGAAGCACCAGCTGCAGTTGTTGAGCCCCGGTGCCTTTCAGTCGATGGCCGCTGCGCTGGCGATCGCCGAGTTCGGCCCAGGTGTCCAGGTCATGGGCGCTGGCAAGGACGGCGGCCGCGATCTGTACTTCGAGGGCAACCTGAAGTTCACCTCAGCACTCGAGTCCTCAGCAGACACCTTCAGCGGTTACACCGTCTTCCAGGTCAAGCACCACGACAAGATCTCCGACTCGGAGACCACCAATGCCTCGTGGTTGTGGGGAGAGGTCAAGAAGGAACTCGACGCCTGGGCTGAGTGGGATAAGAAGGACCCGCGCGATCCCCTGCCCGATCAGCTCGTCTTCATCACCAACGTCGCACTCACGCCCGTTCAGAACACGGGCGGCCACGACGCCATCCGCAGGAACATCAGGGCCTACCGCGACAGGCTCAACGACCCCAGCCGCGACATCGACGATCAGGATGCAATTCTCGATACGGTCCAGCGGCGCAAGCGGATCGCGCACATCAAGACGATCCGATTCTGGGACGGCAACCAGCTCGATGCTCTGTTGAGCACGCAGGAAGGCGTGCGCCGCCGGTTCGACGCCTTCTTGACTGCCAGCGACGTCTTCACCTTCATCTCTGAGCTCACGGGCAACATCGCCGTTAAGGACAGCGAACCGGTTCTGCTCGACCAGGCACGCACCGAACTCCTCTCCGACGGGCTGGTGTACTTCGACGACGCCGGTGACCGCGAAAACCGCGGCATCCCGGTGCACGAGGTCGCCATCGATCTCCCCGTGACCTTCCCGGGCGGAGGCCACAGGAGCACCGTGCTGCGGCATGTCTTCGAGCGGGGAGACAACCTCCTAGCCCGAGACATCACAGCTGTGGAGGGGCCGCGCCACATCGTCCTCACCGGCCAGCCGGGCAACGGGAAGACCACGATCTCCAAGCTGATCGTGCAGGCATACCGGGTTGCAGCGCTCAAAGGCTCCACGGCACTAGCGGCCAACCACGACACCGTGATCACCGGGACCGAGGACGTGCTGCGGAGGCTGGGGCACCAACTCCCGCGGCACCGGCGCTGGCCGTTGCGCATCGACCTCGCCGGCTACGCGGAGGAACGAGGCCACAAGCTCGACGAATCGCTGATGCGATACGTGGCCGAACACATCAGCAAGAAGTCGAACCATGGCACCGTCACTCCCGCCACGCTGACCTCCTGGCTGCGCGCTTGGCCCTGGCTAGTCGTATTCGATGGCCTGGACGAGGTCACCGAGCCAGAGACGCGGCGCACGGTGATCGAGCGCGTCGTGGAGTTCGTCAACAACGCAGAGGGGGACCGATGCGACCTACTTGCCGTCATCACGACCCGCCCGGTTGGCTACACCGAAAACATCGACCCGACGTCGTTCGAAACCGTCGGACTCGACGACCTGACACCCGCTGAGGCCGTCGCCTTCGGAACTAAGGCCGCCCAAGTACGCCTTAGCCCGGATCCACCGATGAGCTTGGGTGGGTGAGCGTGGCGTAGAACGAGAATGCCCTTGCTGGGCGGGAGAATCGGAGTTCTTGAGGCAACGATTCACACCAACAGCAAGGGCATCTCTGAGGTGAAACTCTCTCA